>NZ_JAKUHT010000011.1 GCF_022436705.1 Nocardioides sp. CFH 31398
CCTGTGGGCTGGCGCCGCGCGCCCCGCCCCGCGCCGGGGGCGGGCCCCCCCCCCGGGGGGGCCCCCCCCCCCCACGGCACTGACCATTCGCGTACCGCGCCGGTAGACCGGGCCCGTGATCAGCTCGCGTCGTGACCTCTCCCCGTTCGTGCTGCTCAGCGCCGTCATCGTCCTGCTCCTAGCGGCGACGCCCGCCGAGGCAGCGACGACGGCAGCGGTGACAGCGCGGACCCCACGGACGACCGTGGAGGTCACGATCGTCGGCTGCGATGGTTGCCGGGTCCACCCCGTGCAGAACAAGGACCGCGACCTCACCTACGGAGCGCAGCCGAAGACGACGCGCGATGCCGAGGACACCCTCGTCTTCACCGTCCCCCGCGCACGGACCCGCCAGATGGCCTTCCTGGTGTCGCGCCGTTCGACGAGCTCGCCCAGGCGTGCTTGCCCGCGGTGACCGCGGTCGGTTTTCGGGGCAAGCGCGTCGGGTCGACCGTCGGGTCGCGGTACGTCAGCCGACCGCGGCCGGCCTCCGGGTGCTGGGGTGGGGTCGACAGGCCCGCGGTTCGCGCGACGTCCAAGGTCCGACGCGTGACAACCCGAGCGCCGCTCCTCGGTCCGGGTCGCTACGTCACCGCAGCGGCCCAAGAACGCTCTGCACGCGAGCGATCCCTCCATCTGCCGCTGATCCGGCCTCCTTTGCGGTGGGTTCTCCGCTCATGGAGCAGAGAACCCACCGCAAAGGAGGCAGAGGTCACCCATCCTCGACTGGAGCCGCCCGACGCGACGTGGGAACCTGAGGCCGTCCCGCGGTCCGCGGCGACCCGGACGAGCGCAGACGTACCCGGCCCGACAAGACGACTGCTCCTCGAGGAGTCGTCATGGCATGGATCGTGCTCGTCATCTCCGGTGTGCTGGAGGCCGTCTGGGCCACCGCGCTCGGCCGCACCGAGGGCTTCACCCGGCTGACCCCGTCGCTCGTGTTCGGCGTCGCCGTCACCGCCAGCATGGTCGGCCTCGCCTACGCCATGCGCACGCTGCCGACCGGCACGGCGTACGCCGTGTGGGTGGGCATCGGCGCGACCCTGACCGTCGTCTACGCGATCGCGACGGGGGAGGAGCCCGCCAGCCTGGCGAAAGTCCTGCTGATCCTGGGCCTGATCGGGTGCGTCGTGGGGCTGAAGGTCGTCAGCTGAGCCCGACGCTTCAGAACGCGGAAGATCCCAGCGCCAGAAGCGCTGGGATCCTCCGTCGTGCGGCGTGTCGTCGGCTCAGATGACGCCGACGCGCTCGGTGGGGCCGGGGGCGGGGGCCTTGTCGTCCTTGCCCGCCATCACCGCCTCCTCGATGCGCTTGCCGGTGTCGGGGTCGACGCTCTTCCAGTAGTCGAACACCTTCGGCAGGAGCGCGTCGCTCACGCCGCCGAGGACGTGCCCGGCGACGTTCCCGACGAACCGGTCGCGCTGGGCGTCGTCCCAGACCTCGCGGACCAGGGCGCCGGCCTGCGAGAAGTCGTCGTCGTCCGGCCGCAGCTCGTACGCCGTCCGCACCATCTCGCCGTCGGCCTCCCAGGCGTCCTCGGGCTTGCCGGTGAGGTCGGAGTACGGGTCGCCGTAGGAGTTCGGGGCGTACTTCGAGCGGTCGCCCGCGTGGTCGTAGGCCATGGGACCGTCGAACTGGTAGGTGTAGGCGCCCTCGACGCGGTGCCGGTTCACCGGCAGCTGCTGGTAGTTCGGGCCGATCCGGTAGCGGTGGGTGTCGGCGTACGAGAAGACGCGGCCGAGGAGCATCTTGTCGGGGCTGAAGCCGACGCCGGGCACCACGGACGACGGCTCGAACGCCGCCTGCTCGATCTGCGCGAAGTGGTTCTCCGGGTTGCGGTTCAGCTCCATGGTGCCGACCTTGATGAGCGGGTAGTCCGCGTGCGGCCACACCTTCGTCAGGTCGAACGGGTTGATCCGGTACGTCTTGGCGTCCTCGTACGGCATCACCTGGACGTGGAGCGTCCACGTCGGGAAGTCGCCGGCGGCGATCGTGTCGAACAGGTCGCGGCGGTGGAAGTCGGTGTCCTCGCCGGCGATCTGGTTCGCGGCCTCCTGGGTGAGGTTCCTGACGCCGGCGTCGGCGTGGAAGTGGTACTTCACCCACGACCGCTCGCCCGCGGCGTTGATCCACATGAAGGTGTGGGAGCCGTACCCGTTCATCTCCCGCCACGAGGCGGGGACGCCGCGGTCGCCCATGAGGTAGGTGACCTGGTGGGCCGACTCCGGGTTGAGGGTCCAGAAGTCCCACTGCATGTCGTTGTCGCGCAGCCCGTTGGCGCCGCGACGCTTCTGGCTGCGGATGAAGTGCTGAAACTTCATGGTGTCGCGGACGAAGAACACCGGGGTGTTGTTGCCGACCAGGTCGTAGTTGCCCTCGGTCGTGTAGAACTTCAGCGCGAAGCCGCGGGGGTCGCGCCAGGTGTCGGGGGAGCCCTGCTCGCCGGCCACGGTGGAGAAGCGGGCCAGCATCTCGGTCTCGACGCCCGGCTGAAACAGCGCCGCCTTCGTGTAGCGGCTGACGTCCTCGGTGGTGCGGAACGTGCCGAAGGCGCCGCTGCCCTTCGCGTGCACGTTGCGCTCCGGCACGCGCTCGCGGTTGAAGTGCGCCATCTGCTCGATCAGGTGGTGGTCGTGCAGCAGGATCGGGCCGGTGTGACCCAGGGTCAGGCTGTTGCGGTCGCTCGGCGCGGGGGCGCCGGCACCGGTCGTGGAGCCGGTCGTGGTGCCTGTGGGGACGCTCAAGTCGGTCATGCGTTGTCGTACCCGACCGCGTCGGCGCGATACAGCGCCGAGCGGGCTTGGGAGAGGGGGGCGGGGGGCACCTCGGGGCAGGCCCCCACCCAGAGGAGATCCATGCCATGACGGACTACGCCGACTACGAGGACGTGCTGGAGGGCAAGTGCCCCTTCGGCGGCAACACCATCGGAGGTGCCGAGACCTCGCGGCCCACCCTGCAGGACTGGTACCCGGACCGCCTGCGGGTGGAGCAGCTCCACGCCGACGGCCCCCAGGCCGACCCCCTGCGCGACTTCGACTACGAGGCGGCGTTCTCCGCCATCGACCTCGAGGAGCTGAAGGGTGACATCAAGACGTTCCTCACCACCTCCGTGCCGTGGTGGCCCTCGGACTACGGCAACTACGCGCCGCAGATGATCCGCATGGCCTGGCACTCCGCCGGGACGTACCGCATCGCCGACGGACGCGGTGGCGCCGGCCAGGCGCTCCAGCGCTTCGCGCCCATCAGCAGCTGGTGGGACAACGGCAACACCGACAAGTCCCGCCGCCTGCTGTGGCCGATCAAGAAGAAGTACGGCAACGCGCTGTCGTGGGCCGACCTGATGATCCTCACCGGCAACTGCGCGCTGGAGATCATGGGCTTCCCGACGACGGGCTTCGCCGGCGGACGCCGTGACTCCTACGAGCCGGACGACCGGACCTACTGGGGTCCGGAGTGGATCAACAACATGAACCCGGACGCCCAGGACGACATGGTCTTCCGGGACGGGCGCTGGACGGGTGAGCCGGGCAGCAGCGACTACGAGCTGCAGCAGCCGCTGGCCGCCTCGCACTCGTCGATCATCTACGTGAACCCCGAGGGCCCGCTCGGGGACGGCGACGCCGCGGCGTCCGCCGTCGACATCCGCATCACCTTCGGCCGCATGGCGATGAACGACGTCGAGACGGTGGCCCTGATCGCGGGCGGCCACGCGTTCGGCAAGAGCCACGGCGCCGTCGGTGCCGACCGGATCGGTCCGCCGCCGGACATCGCGCCCATGGAGGCGATGGGCCTGGGCTGGCACAACCCGCAGGGGTCGGGCAACGCCGAGAACACGATGACCAACGGCATCGAGGGCTCGTGGACGCAGAACCCCACCCAGTGGGACAACTCCTACCTGGAGAACCTCTTCGGCCACGAGTGGAAGCAGACGCAGAGCCCCGCCGGCGCCCTGCAGTGGATGCCCGTCGACGACGACGCCCCGACGACGCCCGACGCGCACCTCGAGGGCGTCGAGCACCCGCTGATGATGATGACGAGCGACATCGCGCTGAAGGTCGACCCGGTCTACCGGGAGATCTGCGAGTCGTTCCTGGCCGACTTCGACTACTTCACGCGGGAGTTCTCGAAGGCCTGGTACAAGCTCACGCACCGCGACATGGGGCCGAAGTCGCGCTACCTCGGGCCGGAGGTCGCGGAGGAGGACTTCATCTGGCAGGACCCGCTGCCCGCCTGGGAGCACGCCGTCGTCGGCGACGCGGAGATCGACCGCCTCAAGCAGGCGGTCCGGGACGCCGGGCTGTCGACGTCCGACCTGGCCTTTACCGCGTTCTCCTCCGCGGCCAGCTACCGCCACTCCGACAAGCGCGGCGGGGCCAACGGCGCGCGCATCGCGCTCGCGCCGCAGAAGGACTGGGCGGTCAACGCCCGCACGGTGCCGGTGGTGGAGCGGTTGACGCAGGTCACCGAGGCGTTCAACGCCGAGGGGGAGGCGAAGGTCAGCCTGGCCGACGTCCTCGTCCTCGCCGGGTGCGTGGCCGTGGAGGACGCCGCCGCCGCGGGCGGCACCGAGATCTCGGTCCCGTTCACCCCGGGTCGCGTCGACGCCCGCCAGGACCAGACCGACGTGCCGCAGTTCGAGTGGCTGGCCCCCGTCGTCGACGGCTTCCGCAACTACGTGATGCCGGGCTTCTCGACGGTCTCGACGCTCGCCCCGGAGGCCATGTTCCTGGACCGGGCGGGCCTGCTGAACCTCTCCGCCCCCGAGTGGGTGGTGCTCACCGCCGGCCTGCGGGTGCTCGGCTGCAACCACGACGGCGCCGAGGACGGCGTGTTCACCGACCGCGTCGGCACGCTGAGCACCGACTTCCTCGACGTCCTGACCAGCACCGACTACGAGTGGCGCAAGACGGACGACGCCGGGACGGCCTTCGCGCTCGACCCCCGCGACGGCGAGGGCCGGTCCTGGACCGCGACCCGCAACGACCTCGTCTTCGGCTCGAACGCGCAGCTGCGCGCCGTGGCCGAGGTCTACGCCGGCAGCGACGGCCACGAGCGCTTCGTGCGCGACTTCGTGGCCGTCTGGGACAAGGTGATGATGAGCGACCGGTACGACGTCAAGCCCGGCTGAGGCGTGACCGGCAGGCGCGGCCGGCCCCGGTGGGGGTCGGCCGCGTCGGCGTTCCCGCGCCGTCGTCCCTAGGCGTCGGCGGTGTGGCTGCTGCAGGCCGCGCAGAGGCCCCAGAAGGTCACCTCGGCCTCGTCGACGACGAAGCCGGGGACGGGCGAGCCGCTCGTCACGGGGTCGAGGCAGGGGGCCTCGCCGACCGCGCAGTCGACGTCGGCGACCGCACCGCAGCCACGGCACACCAGGTGGTGGTGGTTGTCCGCGGTCCGCAGCTCGTAGCGCGCCACCGAGCCGGCGGGCTGGAACCGGCGCACGACCCCGTGGGCGGTCAGGGCGTTGAGCACGTCGTACACCGCCTGCGTGGAGACCTCGGCCTCACTGCGGACGGCGGTCAGCACGGCGTCGGCCGCGGAGTGCGGCGCCGCCGCGAGGGCGCGCAGGACGGCGAGCCGCGGGCGGGTCACGCGCAGGCCCGCGGACCGCAGGACGGTCTCGGGCGCGATCGCCGCGTGGGTGCTCACCCTCCGAGAGTTCCAGCCTTTCTGGAACCAGTCAAGAAAAGAGCGAGCGCCGCAGTCGTGTCGTCACCCACACGGGCCCGCCCATCCAGCGCAGCAGGCCCCACACCGGCGCGAGGAGCCACGGGACGAGGAACCACGGCAGCAGCGCCCCGGCCAGGCCGTGCGGGTCGGGGACGATGCTGAGCGCCACCGCGAGCACGGCCGTCGCGGATGTCGTGAGCCACACGACGACCAGGTACGCCGTCCGCGGCACGAGACGGCGGGCCTCGCGGCGGACTCCGACCGGGACGTCGCGCTGCAGGCGCCGCCACCACAGCAGCGTCACCACCGCGGCGGCGAGCCCGCCCGTCCCGACCAGGGCCGCGACCGACCAGGCGAGGACGGCGCCGAGCAGGGCGCGGCGAGCGGTCTTGTCGGCCCAGTCCTGGACGCTGCGCCGGTACTCGACGTCCTGGGGCTCGGCGCGGAGCAGGTCCGAGAGCGTCCCGGCCTGCTCGCGCAGCGAGCCCGGGCGCAGCTGCAGGAGCTCGTGACGCGCCCGCGTGTGGTGGGGGTCGAGGGCCAGGGCCCGCTCGAAGCACGCCGCGGGGTCCTCGTCGCGGTGCCAGAGGGCCACCACCCCGGCCTCGACGTGGACGTCCGGGTCCTCGGGCGCGAGGGAGCGGGCCCGCGCCACCACCTTCCAGGCCTCGTCGTGGCGCTCCTGCGCGAGCAGGGCGTGGGACAGCGTCAGGAGCGCGGAGACGTCGTGGGGTCGGCGCCGCAGCGCGGTGCGCAGCACCTCCTCGGCCTCGGCGGGCCGGTCCGTCCTCAGCAGGACGTGGCCGCGCAGCACCAGGGCCGAGAGATCCTCCGGCGCCAGCGCGAGGGCGGCGGTGGTGGCGACGAGGGACTCGTCGAGCCGGCCGAGGTCCTCCAGGGCCCACGCCGCCGCGACGTGCAGGTCGGGGTCCTCGGGCGCCGAGGCAAGCAGGCGCCCCGTGGTCGTGAGGGCCTCCTGGGGCCGGCCGCGGTCGAGGAGGAACCACACCCGGTCGAGGTCGGTCACGGCCGGACCCGGGACCGCAGCCAGACGAGGGCGGGCAGTCCGGCCCCGAGGGTCCACGCCAGCGCGGCCAGCCCGACCACTCCCGTGCCGGGGAACGCGACCGCGACCGCGATCACGGCCAGGCCGAGGACCGCGACCACCAGGAGCACGACCAGCGGCGGCTCCGCGCGGACCAGCGCCTGGGCGTGCCGACGGACGCCGACGGGCAGCGACCGCAGGGTGTAGCCCCACCACACGGCCAGGACGGCCACCGTCAGCGCGGCGACGGTCACGACGGGCTGGCGGGGGTCGGTCGCGGGAGCCGCGACCAGGGTCACCAGCGACCCGACGACGGTGCTGGCCCACGCCCGCACCACGGTGCGCCGGGTGACGTCGTCCAGGGTCGCGCGGAAGTCCTCGCGCTGCGGGTCGAGCCGCAGCGCGCCGCCGATGCCCTCGGCGACCCGCCGCACGTCGCCGCCGCTCTGGAGCAGCGTGAGGTTGTGGACGGCGGTCGCGTGGCCCGGGTCCAGGGCGAGCGCGCGCTGGTAGGCCGCGACGGCCGTGCGGTGGTCGCGCCGGTGCCCGGCCACGAAGCCCACCGTGAAGTGGGCGTCGGCCACCTCGGGGGCGAGCTCGACGGTCCGCATCGCCGCGTCCCAGGCCAGTCGCAGGGTCGCGGGCTGCTCGGCGGCGATCTGCGCGAGGAGGGCGTGGTGCAGCCAGTGCTGCGGCTCGAGGCGCACCGCCTCGTGGGCGGCGGCGAGGGCCTCGGGCGTCCGCTCGAGGCGCAGCAGCGACACGGCCCGCTGGCGGTGGCCCGCGGCGCGGTCCGGGGCGAGCGCGGTCACCCGCTCCGCCGCGGCGAGGGCGTCGGTGTGGGAGCCGAGGCCGTGCAGGGCCTGGGCGTGGAGGCCGTGCAGGTACGGCGAGGAGGGGTCGGCGGCCAGCGCGGCCTCCACCTCCCGGCGGGCGTCGGCGTGGCGACCGAGGTCGAGGAGGATCTCGGCCCGGTCGGCGGGGTCGTGCCCGCCGGTCGCCCCGCTCGTGCCGGCCGCGTCGGTCACAGGCGCTTGTGCTTGCGCAGGTACGCCAGCAGCTCGTCGTACGAGCCGTCGTCGTTGGCGAACATCGCCACGTTGCGCGCCGACTCGAACCAGGGGCCGATGCTCGGACGCAGCTCCCGCAGCGCCGCCTCGAGGTCGGCCTGGCCGATCATGCGGGGCTCGCCGCTCTCGACGGAGTCCATCAGGGCGATCTCGGCGGCGCTCTCGCAGAGGTGGGCGATGTCGGCGCCGGTGTAGCCGTCGGTGAGCTTCGCGAGACGTCGTACGTCGACCCCGGCGATGGGACGTTCCCGGAGGTGGGTCTGCCAGATGGCCTCGCGCGCCTCGCGGTCGGGGGGCAGCACCAGCAGGGTGCGGTCGAGGCGACCGGGACGCCGCAGGGCGGGGTCGACGTCCCAGGGGGCGTTGGTGGCCGCGAGCACGAAGACGCCCTCGTTCTCGTTGCCGACGCTGTCCAGCTCGTAGAGCAGCTGGTTCACGACGGAGCGGTAGCCGTCGGAGGTCGACTGGGACCGCTTGCGGCCGAGGGCGTCGACCTCGTCGAGGAACAGCACGCAGGGGGCGCTGGCGCGGGCGGTGGCGAACAGCTCCTGGACGTTGCGCTCGGACGTGCCGATGTACATCTCGAAGATGTCGGCCATCCCGACGGCGAGGAACTGTGCGTCGAGCTCACCGGCCAGCGCCCGGGCGATGAAGGTCTTGCCGACGCCGGGAGGCCCGTACATCAGCAGCCCGCCGCGCAGGCTCTTGCGGTACATCTGGCGCAGCCGGTCGTTGCGCAGCGGCGCCAGGAAGGCGGCGTGCAGGCGCTTCTTGACGTCGTTCATGCCGCCGACGTCGGCGAGGGTGATGCGCGCGCCCTCGACGTCGTACGCCGGGACCTGCGAGTCGTGCGCGGAGGCGTCCGCGAACATCGGCTCGACGTCGGAGCCGAGGTCGTGCTCCGCCTGCGACCAGTCGAAACCGGCCGGGGCGGCCGGGGTCGTGGGGTTCGCCGGGGGCGCCGTGGGCGCCGGGGGAGCGAGGGCCTCGGCCATGACCGCCCGCGCCTCGGCCGAGGCGGGGTCGGCGGCGAGGACGGCGGCCGCGTGCTCGACGGCCTCGGCGCCCCGCCCGGCGTCCACGAGCTGCCGCGCCAGGTGCAGGCGCAGGGTCGGGTCGTCCGGGGCCGCGGCGACGGCGCGTGCGAGGCTCGCGATCAGGTCGGTCACACCCTCCATCTTCCTCGGAATAGGTGAAGGCCAAACCCGGTTCCGTATGATGTTCGATCTTCAACTATTGGACACGGAAACCGTCCGTGACCATCGACACACAGCGGGACACGCAGCGGGAGGCAGTCATGCAGATCGGGATCTTCAGCGTCGGGGACGTCACCACCGACCCGACCACCGGTCGGACGCCGACGGAGCACGAGCGGATCACGGCGCAGGTCCGCATCGCCGAGAAGGCCGAGGAGGTCGGCCTGGACGTCGTGGCCCTCGGCCAGCACCACAACCCGCCGTTCGTGGCGTCGTCGCCGACGACCACCATGGCCTGGATCGCCGCCCGCACCAAGCGGATCCTGCTGTCGACGTCCACGACCCTCATCACCACCACGGACCCGGTCCGCATCGCCGAGGACTACGGCACGCTCCAGCACCTGACCGAGGGCCGGATGGACCTCATGCTCGGCCGGGGCAACACCGGGCCGGTCTACCCCTGGTTCGGCAAGGACATCCGCCGCGGCCTCGAGCTCGCCGTCGAGAACTACGCCCTGCTGCACCGGCTGTGGCGCGAGGACGTCGTCGACTGGCAGGGCCAGTTCCGCACGCCGCTGCAGGGCTTCACCGCGACGCCGCGGCCCCTCGACGGGCTCCCGCCGTTCGTGTGGCACGGCTCGATCCGGACCCCCGAGATCGCCGAGCAGGCGGCCTACTACGACGACGGGTTCTTCCACAACCACATCTTCTGGCCCGCCTCGCACACCCGGCAGATGGTCGCCCTCTACCGCCGGCGCTTCGAGCACTACGGCCACGGCGCCGCCGACCAGGCGATCGTGGGCCTCGGCGGGCAGTTCTTCATGCGGCGCAACAGCCAGGACGCCGTCAACGAGTTCCGGCCCTACTTCGACAACGCCCCCGTCTACGGCCACGGCCCCTCGCTGGAGGACTTCTCCTCCCAGACCCCGCTGACCGTCGGCTCTCCCCAGCAGGTGCTGGAGCGGACCCTGTCGTTCCGTGACTATGTCGGCGACTACCAGCGCCAGCTGTTCCTCATCGACCACGCGGGCCTGCCGCTGTCGACGGTGCTGGAGCAGCTGGACCTGCTCGGCGAGATCCTCCCCGACCTGCGGGCCGGGTTCGCCGAGGGCCGCCCCGCCCACGTGCCCGACGCGCCCACGCACGCCGGACGCCTCGCCGCCCGCGAGGAGGCCGCGGCATGACCCGCTCGCTGGTGGTGGTCTCCGCCGGGCTCGGCGTCCCGTCGTCCACCACGGCGCTGGCCGAGCGCCTCGGTGCGGCGGCGGCCTCCGCGCTGCGTGACGCGGGGGAGCGGGTCGAGGTGACCCACGTCGAGCTGCGGCCCCTCGCCCACGCCCTGGCCGACCGGATGCTGACCGGCTTCGCCACCGGCGACCTCGACGAGGCGTTGCGCACCGTGTCGCGCGCCGACGCGCTGGTCGTCGCCACCCCGGTGTTCACGGCGTCCTACTCCGGCCTGTTCAAGACCTTCGTCGACGCGCTCGACCCCGACGCGCTGGTGGGCACCCCGGTGCTCGTCGCCGCGACCGCCGGCACCGCCCGGCACTCGCTGGTGATCGACCACGCGCTGCGCCCGCTGTTCGCCTACCTCAAGGCGGTCGTGGTCCCGACCGGCGTCTTCGCCGCCAGCGAGGACTTCGGCGCCGGCGGCGGCCAGGACGCCCTCGGCTCCCGCATCGACCGCGCCGCGGGCGAGCTCGCCGCGCTCGTCGCGGGCCTGCCCACCCGGCGTACACCGCTGCGGGCGGTCAGCGACCCGGCGGAGGACGTCGACGACCTGCCCGAGCCCGTCCCGTTCGAGCAGCTGCTGCACCCGCGCTGAGGTCGCTGCGCGCGCTGCACGGCGCGCAGCACGCCGGACCACGCCGGACAGCACGCCGGACGGCACGCCGGACAGCACGAGACCCGGTGGTCGAGGTCGTCCCTCGACCCACCGGGTCTCGACACGCCTGTCGCGGCTTCGTCCCTCAGCCGCGAGGCTGCTCGACCTGATGCCGCGACGCCGGCGGCTCGTTCCTCGCCGCCGGCTGCGTCATCAGTGCTGGTAGGTGCCCGTGAGGATCGCGCGGCCCAGCGTCTTGAACGCGAGGTTGAACGACGTCACCGCGAACGAGGCGTTCTCGTCGACGCCCAGCTTCTCCTCGCCGACCGCGTGGACCACGAAGTAGTAGCGGTGCACCTGGTCGCCCTCCGGCGGGGCGGCGCCCATGAAGCCGTGCTCGCCGCCGTCGTTGCGCAGCTGGAACGCACCGGCGGGGAGGTTCCCTGACGCGGCGCCGGTGTCGAGGGAGGTCACGTCGGCCGGGATGTCCACGACGCCCCAGTGCCAGAAGCCCGACGGCGTGGGGGCGTCGGGGTCGAAGCAGGTGACGACGAACGACTTGGTCCCCTCCGGGGCGCCGGACCAGCTGAGCTGCGGGGAGACGTTGCCGTCGTCGCCGGCGACCTGCGCGGCGCCGAGGGGCTGGCCGTCGGTCACGTCGGTGCTGGTCACGTCGAACGACGGGACGGTCGGGAGGAGCTCGTAGGGGTCGGGGTGCACGGGGCGCTCGAGGCTCATGGCGCAGAACCTAGCCCGCACCACGAAGTCGGACCACCGGATCGCCACCCCTCGGTCGCGGCTCCGTCCGGTCGGGGAGGATGGGCCCGTGACCGACCACTCGCCGTACTTCACCGGCCTGCGCCTCGCGGGCCGCCGCGTGGTGGTCGTGGGCGGCGGAGCGGTCGCCCAACGGCGGGTGCCGACGTTGATCGCGGCGGGCGCGGACGTCGTCCTCGTCGCCCCCGACGTCACCCCGGCGCTGGAGGGCCTCGCCCACGAGATCACCTGGCACGCCCGCGGCTTCACCGCCTCCGACCTGGACGAGGCCTGGTACGTCGTGGCCGCCACCGACGACACGGCGGTCAACGAGGCGGTGTCCGCGGCGGCGGAGGAGCGACGGATCTTCTGCGTCCGCTCGGACGACGCGACCCGGGCGAGCGCCTGGACCCCCGCGCAGGGCCGGTACGGCGACGTCGGCGTCGCCGTCCTCGCGAACCGCGAGCCGCGCCGCTCCGCCGCGCTGCGCGACGCCGTCCTCGACGGGCTGCGCGCCGGCACGCTGGACGCCACGCGCACGGACGCCGTGCGGCCCGGCGAGGTCGTCCTCGTCGGCGGTGGGCCCGGCGACCCGGGACTCGTCAGCGCCGCCGCCCGCCAGGCGCTGGCCAGCGCCGACGTGGTCGTCGCCGACCGGCTGGCCCCGCGGGAGGTGCTCGACGAGCTGCCGTCCGACGTGGAGGTCATCGACGTCGCCAAGCTGCCCCGCGGTCGCCACGTCAAGCAGGAGCAGATCAACGACACCCTCGTCGAGCACGCCCGGGCCGGGCGTCGCGTCGTCCGCTTCAAGGGCGGCGACCCGTTCGTCTTCGGTCGGGGCTTCGAGGAGGTCCTGGCGTGCCGGGACGCCGGCGTCCCGGTGTCCGTGGTGCCCGGCCTCAGCTCGTCGCTCGCCGTCCCCGCCCGGCTGGGCCTGCCGGTCACCCACCGGGGCGTCGCCCACGAGGTCACGGTCGTGTCCGGCCACCTGCCGCCCGACCACCCCGACTCCCTCGTCGACTGGCCCGCGCTCGGTCACCTGCGCGGCACCCTGGTGCTGATGATGGCCGTCGAGAACGCCCCCGCCATCGCCGCCGTCCTCCTCGAGCACGGCCGGCCCGCCGACCTCCCGGTGGCCGTCGTGGTCGAGGGGACGATGCCGACCGAGCGGCTGGTGCTGAGCACCCTCGGGTCGCTGGCCGACGACCTCGCGGCGCAGGAGGTCCGCCCGCCGGCGATCATCGTGATCGGCGACGTGGTGGGCGTGGCGCACCCGTCGTACGCCCGGGGCTCCCGCGTCTGATCCCGTGGCCGTCATCGAGCACGTCACGGACCCGGCCGACCCCCGGCTCGGGGACTACCGCGACCTGCGCGACGTCCAGCTGCGCCGTCACCTCGAGGCGGAGCACGGACTGTTCCTCGCGGAGGGGGAGAAGGTGGTCCGCCGCGCGGTGGAGGGCGGGCACGTGCCCCGCTCGTTCCTCATGGCGCCGCGGTGGCTCGACGGTCTCGCCGACGTCCTCGACCGGTCCGACGCGCCCTGCTACGTCCTGGAGGAGCGGCTCGCCGAGGAGGTCACCGGCTTCCACGTGCACCGCGGCGCGCTGGCCTCCCTCGAGCGGCGCCCGCTGCCGTCCATGGACTCCGTCCTGGAGGGCGTCCGCTCCGTGCTGGTGCTGGAGGACGTGGTCGACCACACCAACGTCGGCGCGATCTTCCGCAGCGGCGCGGCGCTGGGCTTCGAGGCGGTGCTCCTGTCACCGCGGTGCGCCGACCCGCTCTACCGGCGCGCGGTGAAGGTCGCGATGGGCGCCGTGTTCGCGCTGCCGTGGACCCGGCTGCCCGACTGGCACGACGCGCTGCCGTCGCTGTCGCAGCGCGGCTTCACCACCGTGGCGCTCACCCTCGCCGACGACGCCGTCGACGTCACCGAGGCCGTCGCGGGCGTCGACCGGCTCGCGCTGGTGCTCGGCGGGGAGGGACACGGGCTGTCCGAACGCTGGCAGGCCGCGGCCGACCGCCGCGCGGTCATCCCCATGGCGGCCGGCATCGACTCGCTCAACGTCGCCGCCGCGAGCGCGGTGGCCTGCTACGTGGCGGCGCGGCGGTGAGGCGGGTCCCCGAGCCCCTGTGGTGGGCGGTGCTGCCGGTCCTGGCCGGGTTCTTCGTCGCCTGGCCGGACCTGGTCGACGGCCGGCCCGCCGACCTCCTGGGCTGCCCGCTGCTCGACTGGGCCGACCTCGTCTCCGGCTCCCTCGCCGTGCTGCTGGTGCTCGCCGGCGTCGTCGTCCAGTGGCGGCGTCCCGCCGAGCGCCGCTGCCAGCCGCAGCTGCTGATGGGGCTGGTGGTCTTCCTCGGCGGGCTGGGCGTCTACCACCTACTCACCGGCGTCGGCCGCCTCGGCGGCGTCTGCTCCTGAGGCCCGCGCCGGGCCCGGTGACGTGCCGTTTCTGCCGAAACGGCGCGAGGACGTCGCGTCAGGACGCCGATTCGGCAGAAACGGCGTCGCCGGCGGGCCAGTCGGCGGGGTAGTCCTCGACGGAGCGGTCGTGCTCCTTGGCGAGGCGCTTGCGGGCCTTGGTGGGCAGGCGGTCGCCGAAGACGGTGCCGCGGGTGTGGTCGGTCTCGTGCTGCAGGCAGCGGGCGAGGAGGCCGTCGCCGGAGAAGGTGACCTCCTCGCCGTCGAGACCGGTGCCGGTGACGGTGGCGAAGTCCGGGCGGGCGCACTCGACGAACGCGCCGGGGTAGGACAGGCAGCCCTCGTCGCCGTCGTCCAGGTGCCTCTCGTCGCCCTCGGGCAGCGTCAGCTCCGGGTTGCAGACCACGCCGACGACGCGCTGGCCGGACTCGTCGGGGCAGTCGAAGCAGAAGACCGCCGCGTCGACGCCGATCTGGCAGGCGGCGAGCCCCACGCCGTCGGCGGCGTACATCGTCGCGACCATGTCGGCCACGAGCGCGCGCAGGTCGTCGTCGTACGCCGTCACCGGGGTGTTCACGCGGTGCATGACGGGGGTGCCCCAGCGGGTGATCGGTCGGACCGTGCCGCCCGTGGGCAGCGCTCCGTGGGGCGCCAGCGGCGGCGGGTCGTCGGTGGCGCTCCTGCTCATGGCTCACGATCGTATCGACCCGGATCCGCGGCCCGGGTGCGCCGGTCGGCCGGCCCGGTCGGCTGCCGCGGGGGAGCGTCGGGTGTGGTCGGATCCACGCCGGACCGGTGTGGCCCCGGGTGTAAACGACAGTTACAGTGAACACATGTCCACGACCAAGCCGCAGCGGACCAGCCGTCACGGACTCGCCTCCACGGAGCGCCGCGACCCCATCGGGTACGCCGTCGCCGCGCTCGGTGCCGTCGCCCGCAGCGACCTGATCGACCGCCTCGGCCTGCGCAAGCAGACGGAGCAGGCCGTCTTCACGCTGACCCGCGGCGGGTTCACCACGATGGGGGCCGCGGGTCGTACCTTCAAGCGGGCCGGCAAGCGCGGCGCCGCGGGCGCTCGCGTCCCCGCCGCGAGCCGGCCGGGCGTCTTCGACCTGACGCCGACCGAGGACGAGCAGATGCTCGTCGACGTCGTCGCCGAGCTCGCCACGGACGTCCTGCGGCCGGCGGCCCAGGACGCCGACGAGGCGTGCGAGGCCCCCGCCGAGGTGCTCCAGGCCGGTCACGAGCTGGGTCTGCCGACCCTCGGCGTGCCGGAGTCCCTCGGGGGCATCTCCGAGGAGCGGTCCGCCACGGCGGGCGCGCTCGTCGCCGAGGCGCTGGCCCGGGGCGACCTCGGCCTGGCCGTCGCCAGCCTCGCGCCCGGGGCGGTCGCCACCGCGATCTCGCTGTGGGGCACCGACGCCCAGCAGCAGACCTACCTCCCGGCCTTCACCGGGGACGACGTCCCGGCCGCCGCCCTGGCCCTGACCGAGCCGACCGTGCTGTTCGACGTCCTCAGCCCCGCCACCACGGCCCGCGCCGAGGGTGCGGAGTACGTGCTGGACGGGACCAAGGCGCTCGTGCCCCTCGCCTCCACCGCCGAGCTCTTCGTCGTCGGCGCCGACCTCGACGGCAGCCCCGCCCTGTTCCTCGTCGAGTCGGGCACCGAGGGCGTCGGCATCGAGGCCGACCCCGCCATGGGCGTCCGCGCCGCCGGCCTCGGCCGCCTCCACCTGGACGGCGTGCGCATCCCCGCCGAGAACCTGCTCGGCGCCGCCGACGGCACGACGTACGCCGAGTGCGTGCGGCTGTCCCGCCTCGCGTGGTGCGCCCTCGGCGTCGGCGTGGGTCAGGCGGTCCTCGACTACGTGACGCCGTACGTCAAGGAGCGCAAGGCGTTCGGCGAGCCGGTCGCCCACCGCCAGTCGGTGGCGTTCATGGTCGCGACGATGGCCACGGAGCTGCAGGCCATGCGGCTGCTGACCTACAAGGCCGCGTCCCGCGCGGCCCAGGGCCGCGACTTCGCCCGTGAGGTCGCGCTGGCCCGCAAGGCGTGCGCCGAGCACGGCATGCGCATCGGCCTCGACGGCGTCCAGCTGCTCGGCGGCCACGGCTTCGTCAAGGACCACCCGGTGGAGCGGTGGTACCGCGACCTCCGCGCCCTCGGGGTCATGGAAGGCGCCGTCCTCGTCTGAGGACAGGCCCTCCGCCCCGCCCCGCAGGACCCTCCGCACACCCAGGAGACACCGTGATCAACCTCGACGCCCCGAAGAAGCACCGCGCGCTGATCGACCAGGCGCACCAGGTCGCCATGAACATGCTGCGCCCCATCTCGCGCAAGTACGACAAGGCCGAGCACGAGTACCCCAAGGAGCTCGACATGCTCGCCGCGATGATCGACGGGCTCTCCGAGTCCGGCGCGGCGAACGGCGCGGGCGCCTCCGGCGTCGGCGGCGGCGAGGCCGAGAAGAAGAAGCGCGCGGACGACGACGGCCGCACCAAGAACGGCGCGAACATGGCCTCGGCGCTCTCCATCGCCGAGATGTGCTGGGGCGACGTCGGGCTGCTGCTCTCGATGCCCCGCCAGGGCCTCGGCAACTCCGCGATCGCCGCGGTCGCGAACGCCGAGCAGCGCGAGCGGTTCGCCGGCGTGTGGGCCGGCATGGCCATCACCGAGCCCGCGGTCGGGTCTGACTCGGCCAACATCTCCACCACCGCGGTGAAGGACGGCGACTCGTACGTCATCAACGGCGAGAAGATCTACGTCACCGCGGGCGGTCGCTGCGACGCGGTCGTGGTCTGGGCGACGCTCGACAAGTCGCTGGGCCGCGCGGCCATCAAGTCGTTCGTGGTCCCGAAGGACACCCCCGGCATGCGCGTCGAGCGCCTCGAGCACAAGCTGGGCATCAAGGCCTCCGACACCGCGACGATCATCTTCGACGACTGCCGCGTGCCCGCGGAGAACCTCCTCGGGTCCCCCGAGGTCGACGTGAAGCAGGGCTTCGGCGGCGCGATGGCGACGTTCGACAACACGCGTCCGCTGGTGGCCGCGATGGCCGTCGGCTGCGCCCGCGCCGCGCTGGACCTGACGCGGGAGCTGCTGGCCGACGCGGGGGTCGAGATCGACTACGACCGCCCGGCCCAGCTGCAGCCGGCCGCGGCCGCGAAGTTCCTCGAGCTCGAGTCCGAGTGGGAGGGCGCCCAGCTGCTCACCATGCAGGCGGCCTGGATGGCCGACAACCGCAAGCCCAACTCCCTCGAGGCGTCGATGGCGAAGGCGAAGGCGGGCCGCGTGGGCTCGGCCGTGACCCTCGGGTGCGTCGAGCTGTGCGGGGCCGTCGGGTACGGCGAGGGCGAGCTCCTGGAGAAGTGGGCCCGCGACTCCAAGATCCTCGACATCTTCGAGGGCACCCAGCAGATCCAGCAGCTCATCATCGCCCGTCGCGTGCTCGGGCTCTCCAGCGCCGAGCTCAAGTAGCCGCTCGGCCCCAGAACCACCGCTGTCCGCCGTTCATCCTTGGGGGGAGATCGGCGGACAGCGGTGTCTCAGGCGGTGGACCCTACGAGAGGTCGGTGTCGCCGGGCGGCAGCTGGGCCCCCGGCGACGACTCGGGGGCCGGGCCGTCGGTGCCGACGTTCTCGGCGATGTCGGCCGGCGTGGCCGCGGGCGGCGGCGTGCTCGGCGTCGGCTCCGGCGCGGGCTCGGCGGCCGGGGTCGACGAGGACTCCGTCGACGTCGCTGCCTTCGCCGAGGTGGCCTTCTTCGCCGCCGTCTTCGTGGCGGTGGTCTTCTTCGCCGGCGACTTCTTGGCCGCTGACTTCTTGGCCGGTGACTTCTTGGCCGGTGACTTCTTGGCCGGTGACTTCTCGGCGGTGGTCTTCTTCGCGGTCGGGGCCGTCGACGCCGGGGAGTCCGCCGGGGCCGTCGACGCCGGGGACGCCGCCGAGGACGCCGTCGAGGACGCGGTCGGTTCCGCCTTCTCAGCCGTGGCGGTCTTCGCGGCCGGGCTCTTCTTCGCCGGAGCCTTCGTGGCCGGAGCCTTCTTCGCCGCCGACTTCGTCGCCGGGGCCTTCTTCGCCGGGGCGTCGGTCGTCTTCGCGGCCGTCTGCTCGGCGGTCTTCTTCGCCGTCGAGGACGCCTTCTTCGCGGTCTTCTTCGCGGTCGAGGTGGTCTTCTTCGCCGCCTTCTTGGCGGGCTGCGCGACCTTCGCCGCGGGCGGGGTGGCGGCCGCAGCCGAGGTGGAGTCGCCCGACGACGCAGGCTCGGGGGTCCGGGCCGGCGCGGGGGTGTCGGCCGGGCCGTCGGAGTCGGGGGCGACCCGCGACCGGACCGCCTCGACGGCCTCGCCGGCGAGACCCACGGCGGTCCGGCCGACGCCGATGCCGACGTCGGTGGCCGTGCTCAGCGTGTCCTTCGCCGCGTCCTTGATCTTGTTCAGGGGGTTCTTCCGCGCCACGTGCCGCTCCTGTCTGTCGGGCCGAGGTGCCCTTCCGCAGTCAAGCATGCCCGCCGGGGCGGCCTCCGATACGACACTCGCCCGGATCGCGGCGTCAGGTGAGGGGCTTGAAGGGGTCGTGCTGGCTCAGGATCGCCTCGACCCGGGCCTGGTCGAGACGCGTCACGACCTGCTGCGACTCCTGGTGGTCCCGGACGCACTTCGCGAGCGTGAACGCCGACGTCGTGAGGTAGAGGATGCCGACTCCCAGGAAGGCCCGGATCCAGGGGTCGACGGGGAGGTAGAAGACCGAGCCGACCAGGGTCAGCAGGGCGAGGGCGAACGACAGGCCGGCCTGCGCGAAGAAGGCGGTCGTGGTGCTGCTGGGCGGGGTTCCTGAGTCCGTGGTCATGCCCACGAGGGTCCCCGCGGCACGGGGACGCGCGGAGCCGTCGCCCTACTCGACTCCCTGAGCCCGCGTACTCAATGATCACCCCCATGAGCCTGTACGCCGCCCAGCCGGCCCGACGGTCCAGGCAGATCCTCACGGACGTGCTGTACGTGGTGGTGCTGGTCGCGGCGGTGTGGCTGTCGCTGCGCCTGCACGACGCCGTCCTGGGCCTGACGGGCCCCACCGACGACGTCGGCGACGCCGGCCGGGACCTCGGCTCCGGCCTGCAGGACGCGGGGGACTTCCTGGGCGGCATCCCGCTGATCGGCGACGAGATCGCCGACGAGGTCTCGGTGCCGTTCGACCGGGCGGCCGCCGGCGCGGACTCGATGGCGAGCGCGGGGGACGACGCCTCGGCCGCCATCGAGCGCCTCGCGTTCTGGCTCGCCGTCGTGGTCGCCCTCGTCCCGATCCTCGGCGTCAGCGTGCAGTACCTGCCCGGGCGCATCGGGTTCGTCCGCGAGGCGTCGGCGTTGCGCCGGCTCGGCGGCCGCGGGCGCGAGCTGGGCCCGGCCGAGCTCGACCTGCTGGCCCTGCGGGCGCTGACCCGCGAGCCGATCGCCGTCCTGCGCGGCCTCGGCGACGACGTGGCCGCGCGGTGGCGCGATGGCGACCCGGCCGTCGTCCGCGAGCTCGCCAACCTCGAGCTGCGCGCCTGCGGCGTCCGCCCGACCACGCCCCCCACCGACGAGGGGTCGCCGCCGCCCGCTGCCGCCGGCCCGCGCCACCCGACGTCGGGGGGCCCCACCGCCATCCGCCGACCGCCCCCACGAGAGGACCAGCCATGAGCAGCCCGTACGCCGACGCGGACACCGACGAGAGCCGCACCGACCTGATCATCCGGACGCTGGCCGACGCCTTCGCGCCGCTGATGAAGGCCGACCCCGCGGCCTTCCGGGGCAAGTACCGGAAGATGGCGGCCGACCCGCACGCGTTCTACCGCGGCACCGCCTGCCTGTACTACGCCGACGTCACCGCGATCGACGACCCGTACGTCGACGAGCAGAGCGGCCGCATCTGGGTCCACGGCGACCTGCACGTCGAGAACTTCGGGACCTACCTCGACTCCGACGGCCGGCTCGTCTTCGACGTCAACGACTTCGACGAGGCCTACCTCGGCAGCTTCACCTGGGACCTGCGGCGCTTCGCCGCCTCGCTCGCGCTGGTCGGCTGGCAGAAGGCCCTGCCGACCGAGGAGGTGCGCAAGCTCATCCGCACCTACCTGCGCGGCTACCTCAGCCAGGTCGACCACTACTGCGGCACCTCCGACGACCAGGACTTCGCGCTGCGCCTCGACAACACCGAGGGCCCGATCCGCGAGGCGCTCCAGGAGGCGCGGGAGCAGACCCGTGGCGCGCTGCTGGCCGGGGTGTCGACGATCGAGGACGGCGGCCGGGTGCTCCGCGACGACGCGACGACCCGCCGGCTGCCCGCGAAGGAGCGGCGCCGGGTCGAGAAGGCGTTCGCGGCGTACCTGGAGACCATCCCGGCGGACAAGCGGTTCGACCGCGACCTCTTCTACCGGGTGCACGACATCACCGGGAAGTCCGGCTTCGGCATCGGCAGCGCCGGCCTGCCCGCGTACAGCGTGCTCGTCGAGGGTCACAGCGAGGCGCTGGAGAACGACGTCCTGCTCTCGATGAAGCAGGCCAACACCCCGGCGATGAGCCGCTTCGTCGAGATCGAGGACGTCGAGCGCTACTTCGACCACGAGGGCCACCGCACCGTCGTCTCCCAGCGGGCGCTGCAGGCGCACACCGACCCGCTGCTCGGCTACACCGAGATCGACGGGGTGGGGTACGTCGTCGCCGAGGTGTCGCCGTACGAGATCGACCTCGACTGGGGCGACCTCGTCGAGCCCGACGAGATCAAGGCCGTCGTCGAGGACCTCGGCCGGGCGACCGCGAAGATCCACTGCGCGTCGGACTCCGACTCCGACCAGACCCTCGTCGACTTCCAGGTCGAGGCGGCGGTGGAGAGGAGCCTGCGCTCGCGACGGCGCGAGTTCACGGAGTGGGTCGTCGACTTCGGGATCGACTACGCCGGGCGCGTCCGTGCCGACCACGCCCTCTTCGTCGAGGCCTTCCGCGAGAGCCGGGTGGGCGTCAGCGCCACCTGAGCGGCGCCGCCGACACGGGGGCGGATTGTGTAACAATCGCCCCCGTGCCGACCCGTGCCCACCTCGCCGTGCTCGCCGCCGCCGTCTGCTTCGCGACGACGGGCAGTGCGGTGGCGATCGCGGACGTCGACGCCTCGCCACTCGCGGTCGGTGCCCTGCGGGTCCTCGTCGGCGGTGCGGTGCTCGGGCTGGTCGCGCTCCCCGCACTGGGCCGGCGCCGGGGCTCGGAGAACCGGCGCGTCGGGGCCGGGGGCCTCGGCCTGGCCGCGGTCGGGGCGCTCGGCGTGCTGGCCTACCAGCCGACGTTCTTCGCCGGCACCGCGGCGAACGGGGTCGCCGTCGGCACCGTGGTCGCGCTGGGGACGGCGCCCGTGGCGACCGGCGTCCTGGAGTCGGTGGTCCGTCGTCGCCCGCCGACCGTCCGCTGGGCCCTCGCCACCGCGGTCGCGCTCGCCGGGGTCGTGCTGGTCGGCGGCGTGGTCGGGGTCGACCCGGGCTCGGTGAGCGGCCTCGGCGTCGCGGCCTCGTTCGGCGCCGGAGCGTCGTACGCCGTCTACGCCGTCGTGGGCAAGGTGCTCCTCGACCGCGGCTGGGGCCCGAGCACGACGATGGGGTCGGTCTTCGGCCTCGCGGCGCTGGGCAGCGTGCCGGTCCTCCTCCTGACCGCGCCCCCCGCGCTGCTCGCCCCGCGCGGGCTCGCGCTGGGCCTGTGGCTCGGGCTGGTGACCACGGCCCTCGCCTACCTGCTGTTCGGGTGGGGGCTGGCGCGGCTGCGGGCCACGACGGCCTCGACGCTGACGCTGGCGGAACCGCTCACGGCCACTCTGCTGGGCCTGCTGGTGCTGGGGGAGCGGCTCGGCCCCGTGGCCTCGGCGGGACTGCTCCTCATCGCGCTGGGGATCGTCGTGCTCACCGCCCCGGGGCGCTCCGGAGCCGCGCATGAGCTCGACGAGGAGGAGCGCCGTGCCGTCGCGCCGGCCTGAGCCGGGTCCGACGGCGGCCGCCGTGCTTGCGGACACCCTGCGGACACGGATCCTCGACGGCACCCTCGCGCCGGGGGAGCCGCTGCGCCAGGAGGAGCTGTCGTCGCACCACGACGTCTCCCGGCACACGCTGCGCACGGCCCTGGCGACCCTCACCGCCGAGCGGCTGGTCGTCGCCGAGCCGTACCGCGGCGCACGGGTGGCCGACCTCGACGACGCGGCCCTGGTCGCCCTGCAGCAGCTGCGCTGCGCGCTGGAGACCGAGGCGGTGCGGCTGCTGCACGACGCCCACGGCGCCGCCTGGCCCGCCGCGGTGCTGGCGGACGTCGACCGCGCGCTCGACGCCCTCGAGGCCGCCGAGCACGCGGGTGACTGGCCGGGGACCGCCCGCGCCCACGCCGGCGTCCACCGCGCCCTCGTGGACGCCGCGGGCAGCCCGCGCATCAGCGAGGTCTGCGCCGGGCTCGACGCCGAGCTGCTCCTGCTGCTGCGCGGCGTGCGGCCCCACTACGGTCCGGGTGCGCTCGCCGCCGAGCACCGGGCGTACGTCGACGCGCTGCGCTCCGGACGGGTGGAGGCCGTCCGCGAACACCTGGCCCGCTCGACCGCGCTGATCCTCGAGGGCCGTCGACAGGGGGGCCCTCAGCAGTGACCGGCGCCGGCGGACGGCTCGGCGAGCAGCAGGTGGGGGGCCCGCCAGCCGCGCTCGGCGTAGGCGGTCTCGAGGGCCGCGGCCACCCCGGGCAGGTGCTCCCGTCCGAGCAGGACGACGGCGGACCCGCCGAAGCCCCCGCCCGTCATGCGGGCGCCGAGGGCGCCGTGGGCCAGTGCCGTGGCGCACGTGACGTCCAGCTCCTCGCACGAGACGCGGTAGTCGTCGCGCAGGGAGGCGTGGGAGGCGTCGAGGAGCCGTCCGAGGCCGCTCCAGTCCTCGGCGTCGAGCGCGGCGACGGTCTCGTGGACGCGGGCGGACTCGGTGACCACGTGGCGTGCCAAGCGCCGGACCTCCTCGTCGGCGAGGGTCTCGACCGCGTCGGTCGTGGCCGCCGCCAGGTGCGGGACGCCCAGGAGGCGGGCGGCCTCCGCGGTGGCGTCCCGGCGGGCGGCGTACCCGCCGTCGGTGAGCGCGTGGGAGACCCGGGTGTCGACGACGAGCAGCGCCAGCCCCGCGGCCTCCAACGCCGACGGCACGGGGGTCCGGCTGCCGTCGGCGAAGTCGACGAGCAGCAGCGCGCCGCGGCGGGCGTGCATCGAGACCGTCTGGTCCATGCCTCCCGTCGGGGCGCCCGCCATCTCGGACTCGGCCCGCACCCCGGCGGCCACCAGACGGTCGCGCAGGGCGTCGTCCAGCGAGAGCCCGAGGCACTCGGTGACCGCCACGCCGACCGCGCACAGCAGCGCGGCGGAGCTGGACAGCCCGGCACCCGTCGGCACCGTGCTCGTCAGGTGCACGTCGAGACCCCCGGGCAACGTGAGCCCGTCCTGCGCGAGCGCCCACACCATCCCCGCGGCGTACGACGCCCAGCCGTCGACCGCGCCCGGGGCGAGGTCGGTGACGGCGCCGCTCCAGTCCTCGGCGGCCGGGTCGTCGCTGCGCAGGTGCAGCACCCCGTCGTCGCGGCGACGGGCGGCGGCGTACGTCGCGTGGGGCAGGGCGAGGGGCAGGACGGGTCCGCCGTTGTAGTCGACGTGCTCCCCGATCAGGTTGACCCGGCCGGGCGCCCGCACGACGGCCTCGGCGCCGCGGCCCGTCCAGGCGACGAAGGCCTCGCTGACCTGCTCGGCGAGGGCCATGGGCGAACCGGGGTCGAGAATCTCCACGGGGGACCAATCTAGGGCGTGACCTCGTCGGCCCTCGTCCGTTGGGGGTGGCACAGGGACGTCGACGACAGGAGTGCTCGATGCGCCGATCCGTGCGCACCGCGACGCTGGCCGTGGCCTCGGCCACCGCGCTCGCCACCGTGTCCGCCGGTCAGCTCGCCGCCCAGGCGGCCCCGGCCCCGAGCGTCGCGGCGGAGCGTGCGCCGCTCGCCGAGGTGCAGGACTTCCTCGCCGGTGAGCTCCGGGGCCTGACCGGCGCCGAGAAGGTCACGGTGATGGTCCACGGCACCGACCTGGCGGCCGCGCAGGACGCCGTGGAGGCCACCGGGATGCGGACCGCGACCACCTTCGACGCCATCGGGGTCGTCGTGGCCCGGGGCACCGCGGAGCAGGTCGCGCAGGCGCGCACGGAGCCCGGTGTCACCTACCTGGAGGGCAACCAGCCCATCGAGCTCACCCAGGAGACCTCGAACGTCGCCACCCGCGGGCTGGAGGCGACCCGGACCCTGACCGGCGCCGACGGCACGCCGCTCACCGGGAGGGGCGTCAGCGTCGGCGTCATCGACTCCGGCGTCGACCCGAACCACCCCTACCTCCGCGACGCGGACGGCACGAAGGCCGTCGTGTCGAACCAGAAGGTCGTCTGCGACCCGTTCGAGGCCGCCTGCCAGGTCCTCGACGTCGGCACCTCGGTCGACACCGACACCCTCTCGGTCGGCGGCCACGGCACCCACGTCACCGGCATCGCCGCGGGCCGTCCCACGACCCTGGGTGACGGCGGCGAGCTCCAGGGCGCCGCGCCCGGCGCGAAGGTCGTCTCGCTGTCGACCGGCGCCGCGCTGGTCATCGTCGGCGCCGACGCCGCGCTGAACTGGGTGCTGGAGAACCACGAGGCCCCCTGCGGCCCCGGGGTCAGCGCGGCCGCGTGCCCGCCGATCAAGGTCACGAACAACTCCTACGGGCCGTCCGGCGGCGGCGAGTTCGACCCGGAGTCGGCCACGGTGAAGCTCCAGCGCGCGCTGGCCGCCGAGGGCGTCGTCACCGTCTGGGCCGCCGGCAACGACGGCGGCGACGGCTCGACCTCGCTGACCAACCCGCCCGGCCAGGACCCGACCGGGGGCATCCTGTCGGTGGCGTCGTACAACGACCTCGAGACCGGCACCCGTGACGGCGAGCTCAGCGAGTTCTCCTCCCGTGGTCGCGACGGTGAGGTGGGCACCTACCCGGACGTCTCCGCTCCCGGCGACACCATCACGTCGTCCTGCCGGCCCTACCTGGTGATCTGCAGCACCGGCGCGGACCCGCGCAACGGCCCGGGTGCCCTGGACGTCGGCACCTTCAACACGATCAGCGGCACCTCGATGGCGGCACCGCACGTCGCCGGCATCGTCGCCCAGCTGTTCCAGGACACCCCCGACGCGACGCCCGCCGAGATCGAGCGGGCGATCACCTCGACCGCCCACCAGTACGACTTCGGCGCGCCCTACGAGGCCGGCGGCACCGGCGGCACCACGTCGTTCGACAAGGGCGCAGGCCTGGTCGACGTCGTCGCCGCCGCGAACGCGCTCGGCTGACCCGCACGTCCGGACCGCCGGGGAGCTCGGACCCCGACGGCACGGAGTCTCGGTGACCCACTGGCCCCGGTCCCGCACCCGCTCCGCACGCGGGTGCGAGACTGGGGCCATGGTCATGCCCGACCCGGACGCACCCTCGGAGGAGGCCGTCGCGCTGGCGCACCGGCTGCTCGACCTCGCGCGCGGCGGTGCCGCCGCCGAGCTGCTGGCGTACGTCGACGCGGGCGTGCCGGTCGACCTGACCGACGCGAGCGGCAACACCCTGCTGATGCTCGGCGCCTACCACGGCCACCCGGACGTCGTCCGCGGCCTCGCGGAGCGCGGCGCCGACGTCGACCGCCTCAACGACCGCGGCCAGTCACCCCTCGCCGGCGCGGTGTTCAAGGGGGAGAGGGAGGTGGTCGCCGTCCTGGTCGAGCACCACGCCGACCCCGACGCCGGTCACCCGACCGCCCGCGCGACGGCGGAGATGTTCGGCACGAGCCTGTAGGTTCGCGACCTGTGCGTTTCCTCAACGACCTGACCCCGCCGTACGACCTGACCTACGGCGACGTGTTCATGGCCCCGGCCCGCTCCGCGGTCGCGAGCCGGTACGACGTCGACCTGGCCACCGACGACGGCACCGGCGCCACCATCCCGCTGGTGGTCGCCAACATGACGGCCGTCGCCGGCCGGCGGATGGCGGAGACGACCGCCCGCCGCGGCGGGTTGACCGTGCTGCCGCAGGACATCCCGCTGCCCGTGGTCACCGAGGTGATCCGGTGGGTCAAGGGCCGCCACCTGCTGTTCGACACCCCGGTGGTCCTCAGCCCGACGCAGACGGTCGCCGAGGCGCTGTCGCTCCTGCCGAAGCGCGCCCACCGCGCCGCGGTGGTGGTCGAAGAGGTCGACGGCCGGCACCGGCCCGTCGGCATCCTCACCGAGGAGGACTGCGTCGACGTGGACCGCTTCGCGCAGGTCGGTCAGGTGATGACCACCGAGATGGTCACCCTCGACGCGGACGCCGACCCCCGTCGCGCCTTCGACACCCTCGACCGTGGTCGCGTCCGCGTGGCCCCCGCCGTGGACGCCGACGGGCACCTGCTCGGGGTCCTGACCCGAGCCGCTGCGCTGCGGGCGACCGTCTACACCCCGGCGACGGACGCGCAGGGGCGCCTGGCCGTCGCCGCGGCGATCGGGGTCAACGGCGACGTCGCCGGCAAGGCCCGCGCCCTGCTCGACGCCGGCGTGGACGCCCTCGTCGTCGACACCGCCCACGGTCACCAGGAGCGCATGCTCGAGGCGCTCGACGCCGTCCGCAGCCAGGACCCGTCGGTCCCGGTCGTCGCCGGCAACGTCGTCACGGTCGACGGGGTCAAGGACCTCGTCTCGGCGGGCGCCGACGTCCTCAAGGTGGGCGTCGGGCCCGGCGCGATGTGCACCACCCGGATGATGACCGGCGTCGGCCGGCCCCAGTTCTCCGCCGTCCTGGAGTGCTCGGAGGCCGCCCGCGCGCTGGGCGCGCGGGTGTGGGCCGACGGGGGAGTGCGGCACCCCCGCGACGTCGCCCTCGCGCTCGCCGCCGGGGCGTCGTCGGTGATGGTGGGCTCGTGGTTCGCGGGCTCCCACGAGTCGCCCGGCGACCTCGTCACGGACGCCGACGGCCGCGCCTACAAGACGTCCTTCGGCATGGCCTCGGCCCGGGCCGTCGCCCACCGCACCGGCGGTGAGTCGGCCTTCGACCGCGCCCGGAAGGGCCTGTACGAGGAGGGCATCTCGTCGGCGCGGATGTACCTCGACCCGACCAGGCCCGGCGTGGAGGACCTCATCGACGAGATCTGCTCCGGCGTGCGCTCGGCGTGCACCTACGCCGGAGCCTCCTCCCTCGCGGAGTTCCGCGACCGTGCCCTCGTCGGCGTCCAGTCCGCGGCCGGGTACGCGGAGGGGCGCCCGCTGCCCACCAGCTGGTGACACGGATCGGCCCGGACGCCGATGGGCGTCCGGGCCGATCCGTTCCTCGGGCTGGTCCCTAGGCCCAGTATCGCGGGGCCCCGTCTCGCGGTGCCGTGTCACGCGGCGCCGTGTCGCGCGAGTCGTCGTCCTCGACGATCACGTCGGCGCGGGTGGGGTCGGCGACCTCGGCGTCGCCGTCGAGGGACTCACCGGGCGGGCAGGGCCCGGGGTGGTTGCGCTGCCACGCCTGGGCCACCGCGCCGGACTCGTCGCGCTCGACGTGGATGGCGAAGTCGTCCCCGTGCTGCGTGACGCCCGTGACCACGGCGTGCTCGATGGCGGCGCCCGCGAACTCCTTGCGGACCACCATCGGGTCGTTGCGCAGGTCCTTCACCAGCGACACGCACAGCGCGATCATCACGAAGACGAACGGCAGCGCCACGACGATCGTGATGTTCTGCAGGCCCGTGAGGGCGTCGTTGCCCCCGGACAGCAGCATCACGGCGGCGACCGCCCCGGTCGCGACACCCCAGAAGATGACGGTCGGCTTGCTGGGCTCGGTCGTGCCGCGCTCGGAGAGCGTGCCCATGACGATGGACGCGGCGTCGGCGCCGGAGACGAAGAAGATCGCCACCAGCAGCATCACCACGATGCTGGTCACGGTGGCCCAGGGGAACTCCGCCAGGGTGCTGAACAGCTGCGACTCCTGGCCGCCGGCGCCGGCGATGTCGACGCCCTTCTCCTGCAGGTCGATCGCCGTCCCGCCGAAGATGGCGAACCACGCCAGGCTGACCACGCTCGGGACCAGCAGGACGCCCGTGACGAACTGGCGCACGGTGCGGCCGCGCGAGATGCGGGCGATGAACATGCCGACGAACGGCGTCCAGCTCATCCACCAGGCCCAGTAGAAGATCGTCCAGCTGGCCAGCCAGGCGTCGACCTCGGACCCCTCCGCGCCGGACCGCGCCGACATCATCGGCAGGTCGGCCGCGTAGGTGCCGAGGGAGGTCGGCAGCAGGTTGAGGATGAAGACCGTCGGGCCCACGACGAAGAGGAACGCCGCGAGCAGCAGCGCCAGCACCATGTTGATGTTGGACAGCCACTGGATGCCGCGGGCGACGCCCGAGACCGCCGAGACGACGAAGGCGGCGGTGAGCACCGCGATGATGCCGACGAGGACGCCGTTGCCGACCTCGCCGATGCCGGCGACGATCTCCAGACCCGACTGGATCTGCAGGGTGCCGAGCCCGAGCGAGGCCGCCGAGCCGAAGAGGGTGGCGAAGATCGCCAGCATGTCGATGACCTTGCCGCCGGGACCGTGCACGCGCTTGCCGAGCAGCGGCTCGAAGGCCGCGCTGATCAGCTGCTTGCGGCCCTTGCGGAAGGTGCCGTAGGCGATCGCGAGACCCACCACGGCGTAGATCGCCCAGGGGTGCAGCGTCCAGTGGAAGAGCGTCGTGGCCATCGCGGTCTGCGCGGCCTCGGGGTTGCCGGCCATGCCGGTGCCCGGCGGCGGGGTGGTGAAGTGCGTGATGGGCTCGCTGACGCCGTAGAACATCAGTCCGATGCCCATCCCGGCGCTGAACATCATCGCGATCCACGACACCGTCTTGAACTCCGGCGCCTCCCCGTCCCGCCCCAGGGTGATGTCGCCGAAGCGGCTCGCGGCGAGCCAGAGGACGAAGATCACGAACCCGGTCGCGGCGAGCACGAAGAGCCATCCGGCGCCACCCATGGTGCCGTTCAGCGCGGCCTGGGCGCTGGTCGAGAGGCTGGTGGTGTTGACGAAGCCCCACACGCAGAAGGCCACCGCGAGCACGGCGGTGACACCGAAGACGACCTTGTCGAGGGGATACCGGGACTCGTCGACCGGGTGGTGGACGTCGAGGGCGGGGTGGGCCCGAGGAGCGGGCTGCTTGACAGCGCGCGTGATGCGGTCCTTCGCGCGCTCGGAGCGACTCGGGTGGTGCGGCTCCTGCTCGGGACCGTCACTCCCCGTTCGTGGCGTCTGGTAAGTCGTCATGCTGTCCTCTCCGTGGGGGCGAGGGCGGCGTGCCCGTGAGCGGCCCGAGTCGGCACCGGGAGCGGTCCACGCTGTCCAAATTGTTGCCTTGGCAAACTGTGTCAGCGACCTGCCACAGTACGCCGATCGCCGGGATCGCTCGACCCGTGCTGTCACGAGCCGGCCACGATGAGGTCTCGGTCACGTCCGGGTCAGCACCTGCGGTGGAAGGTGGCGGTGTCGTCGGGGTGCCAGCGGGTGTCGTAGGTGGGGTCGTGGGTGCGGTGGTGGTGGTGGGGGCAGAGCAGGGCGCCGTCGTCGACGCTGGTGTGGCCGCCTTCGGCCCAGGCGTGGCGGTGGTGGGTCTCGCACCAGGCGGCGGGGACGTCGCAGCCGCGGGCCTGGCAGGTGGGGTGTTGCAGTTCCAGGGCGAGGCGTTGGGGGCCGGTGTGCAGGCGGCGGGTGCGGCCGAGGTGGAGGGTCTCGCCGTCGCCGGAGACGACCCAGCCCCGGACCCCGTGCTGGCAGCCGAGGCGGATGGCCTCGCCGACGGAGACGGGGGCGCCGCCGGTCGTGGTCCCGTAGCCGGTGTAGCCGTGCTCGGTGGCTTCCTGGCGGAGGGTCTCCTCGGTGATCGTGACGACCACGGTGACCGGGGATCCGCCGTGGGTGGGGAGCCGGTCGGTGGCGAGGTTCTCGATGAGGGTGCAGAACGCCTGGCCGAGGCGTTGGGAGTCGGTGAGCCGCTGCCCGTCGGTGACGGGGTCACCGTCGAGCCGGCCGTCACCTGTCTCGTCCCCGGGGTTGTCGTGGAAGGGGATGCCTCCGTCGAGGTGGCTACGGCGCGGGTTGGTCAGTGCGCGCAGGGCGTGGTCGAGGATCGAGGCGTGCAGCTCGGGGATCTCCCCGCGGAACCGTCGGGTGCCACGGCCGGTCCGCGACATGGAGAACGTGGTCTCGCGGCGGGCTTGGCGTTCCTCGTCGGCGAGGCGCTTGGCCTCGAGGCGCTCGGCGACGTCGGGGGCGACGGCGTCGAGCAGCCGCGCGCCGAGGGTGCGGATCTGGGGCGGCGTGAACTCACCGCAGTGACCGAGCATCACGGTCTCGGCCTGCGCCAGCACCTCAGGCTCCAGCGCGTCCGGCCCAGAACGCGGTAGCCGGTCGAGGGCCTCGACGGCGGCGCGGGCGTGGTCGGTGGTGATCTCCCCCGCGGCCAGGGCAGCCGCAAGCCGCGGCCACCGGGTCAGTGCGGTGCCGAGCGTGGTGGCGGCGTGGAGGCGGTTCGCGCGGACGTGCTGCTCGCCGGCGAGCCAGTCCGCCGCGGACCGGGCAGCGGCGCCTTCGGCGATGGACTCCGCCCCCGAGTAGGCGATGAGGGTCCGCATCAGCAGGGCATCCAGGCTGGCCTGCGCCCGCCCCAGCGAGGTCAGCAGCTGGCCCTGGTCGTCGGGGGCGAGCCAGGCGGGGTCGGAGCCGGCGTCGATCGCCCCGTGCGCCGCCGCCAGGGCCGTGGTCAGCGACGAGGCAGCGTTCAGCAGCGGGTGCGCGCCGACGCCCCACCGACCCGCCTGCTGCTCGTCGTCCATGATTCGAACATACGCTCGACCACCGACAGTGACGGTGGCCCCGGTCCGACCGGGGTGGCGCACGGCCGCCCGGCGGTCGTCAGTTGAGCGGTCGCGTGCCCTCCGGCAGACCGCCGTCCGCGTGGACGGACTCCACGAGCTCCGCCAGGGCCGTGAGTGCGACGCGCTGGGACCAGGGACCGTAGGAGACGCGGGCGACACCGAGCTCCTGCTGGCGCGACAGCGGGACCGAGCCGGGGACGGCGATGGTCGTGAGGCGCTGGGGGCCGTAGGCGTCGACGAGGGTGCGGATCTGGTCCTCGTCAAGCTTGCCCGGGACGAAGACGACCGGCGCACCGGCGTCGAGGAACGCCTTGCCGCGGGTGACGGCCTCGGCCAGCGGGTCGTCGGCGCCCCTGACGAACGCGTCCGTGCGGGCGTTGAGCACGAAGTCGGGCACGCCCTCGGCGGCCGCCGCTGCCATGACGGCCTCGACCTGGGCGGCGGCCTCGGTGACCGGCTTCAGCTGGTCCTCGATGTTCGCACCGACGATGCCGACGCCGATGGCCTTCCGCACCGTCTCGGCGGCGTCGCCGTACCCGCCCTCGAGGTCGGCGGACACGGGCAGGTGGGTGGAGCGGGCGATGAGGCCCACCTCGGCGATCATCTCGTCGACCGGGATGTTCTCGCCGTCCTCGTAGCCGCGGGACGCCGCGATCGAGTGGCTCGCCGTCGCCAGGGCCCTCGTGCCGTCGAGGTCGGTGACGACCTGCGCGGTGATGGCGTCCCAGACGTTCACGACCGTCAGGAGCTCGGTGTCGGAGTGCAGACGAAGCAGGGCGGTGGCCTTGTCGGAGGTCATGCCCCCGACAAGGCTCACCGCCCTGTCGTTGTTCCGCAGCGAGGTCGTCCGTCAGCTCACCGGGCCCCGCGCGTCTCGCGTCGAGGCCTCAGGCCCGGACGTCGTACCGGTCCAGCATCATCACCTTGTCCCACGCGGCGACGAAGTCGCGGACGAACCTCTCGCCGGCGTCGCTGCTCGCGTAGACCTCGGCGACCGCGCGGAGCTCGGAGTTCGAGCCGAACACGAGGTCGGCCCGGCTGCCGGTCCACGTCTGCTGGCCGGTGGCGACGTCCTTGGCGACGAAGCCGTCCTCGTCGCCCTCGACCTCGTGCCACTCGACCCCCATCGAGAGGAGGTTGGTGAAGAAGTCCGTCGACAGCACGCCGACGCGGTCGGTCAGCACGCCCTTCGGGTTGTCACCGGTGTTGGCACCCAGGACGCGCAGGCCGCCGACGAGGACGGTCATCTCCGGCGCGGTGAGCCCGAGCAGGTTCGCGCGGTCCACGAGGCGGAACTCGGCGGGCAGGCGGCCCTCCTTGCCGAGGACGTTGCGGAACCCGTCGGAGGTCGGCTCGAGCCAGGCGAAGGAGTCGACGTCGGTCTGCTCCTGCGTGGCGTCGGTGCGACCCGGGGTGAAGGGGACGCTGACCTCCACGCCGCCGTCCTTCGCGGCCTTCTCGACGGCCGCGACGCCGCCGAGGACGACGAGGTCGGCGAACGAGATCTTCTTCTCGCCCTTCGCGTCGAAGTCGGCCTTCACGCCCTCCAGGACGCGGATGACGCGGTCGAGCTCGTCGGGGTCGTTGACAGCCCAGCCGCGCTGCGGCTCGAGACGGATGCGACCGCCGTTGGCGCCGCCGCGCTTGTCGCTGACGCGGTGGGACGACGCGGCGGCCCACGCGGCCTTGACCAGCTGGGAGACGGTCAGCTCGGTGGCGAGGACCTGCTCCTTCAGCGCGGCGACGTCGGCGTCGTCCACGAGCGGGTGGTCGACGGCCGGGACCGGGTCCTGCCACAGCAGCTCCTCGTCGGGGACGAGGGGGCCGAGGTAGCGCTGGATCGGGCCCATGTCGCGGTGGGTGAGCTTGAACCAGGCGCGAGCGAACGCGTCGGCGAACTCGGCCTCGTTCTGGTGGAACCGCTCCGAGATCTCCCGGTAGACCGGGTCGGCGATCAGGGCGATGTCCGAGACCAGCATGGTCGGACGGCGGGTCAGCTCGCCCGTCTCCGGGTCGGGGATGGTGTTCGCGGCCTCGTCGCCCTTGGCCTCGAACTGCCACGCGCCGGCGGGGGACTTGGTGAGCTCCCACTCGTACTTGAACAGGTTGTCGAAGTACCCCATCGACCACTGCACCGGGGTGGAGGTCCAGGTGACCTCGAGGCCGGAGGTGATGGTGTCGCGGCCCTTGCCCTTGCCGAAGCCCTGCTTCCAGCCGAGACCCTGCTCGGTGATGGACGCGCCCTCGGGCTCGGCGCCGACGTACTCGTCGGGGTCGGCCGCACCGTGAGTCTTGCCGAAGGTGTGGCCGCCGGCGATCAGCGCGACGGTCTCCTCGTCGTTCATCGCCATCCGGCCGAAGGTCTCGCGGATGTCGCGCGCGGAGGCGAGCGGGTCCGGGTTCGCGTTCGGGCCCTCGGGGTTGACGTAGATCAGACCCATCTGCACCGCGCCGAGCGGCTTCTCCAGCTCGCGGTCGCCGGTGTAGCGCTCGTCGCCGAGCCACTCGCGCTCGGGGCCCCAGTAGACGTCCTCGTCGGGCTCCCAGACGTCGGCGCGGCCGCCGGCGAAGCCGAAGGTCGTGAAGCCCATCGTCTCGAGCGCACGGTTGCCGGTGAAGATGATGAGGTCGGCCCAGGAGACCTTCTGGCCCCACTTCTGCTTGACCGGCCACAGCAGGCGGCGGGCCTTGTCCAGGTTGCCGTTGTCGGGCCAGCTGTTCAGCGGGGCGAAGCGCTGCATGCCGGCGCCCGCGCCGCCGCGGCCGTCACCGACGCGGTAGGTGCCGGCGGAGTGCCAAGCCATGCGGATCATGAAGCCGCCGTAGTGGCCGAAGTCGGCGGGCCACCAGTCCTGCGAGGTGGTGAGGACCTGGTCGACGTCCTTCGCCAGCTCGTCCAGGTCGACCTTCGCGAACTCCGCCGCGTAGTCGAAGTCCGGCCCCATCGGGTCGGACGCCTTCTGGTGCTTGCGGAGGATCCGCAGGTTGAGCTGGTTGGGCCACCAATCGGTGTTGTCGGCGCTCTCCGTCGGGTGCCCCATGCGCCCGGAGTGGACCGGGCAGCCGCCCGCCTCCGGGGTGTTCATGTCGGCTTCGACGGTCTCGTGGTCGTGCTGGGACACGTGCTTTCCTCCTGCGTGCGTCGGGGAGCGAGCTCGGCACCCACTCTGCCTCACTTTCTGGAACGATTCCAGATCCGGGCGGCGTGGGTTTCGGCGGGGGGCTCCCTAGAAGCCGGCCTCGTCGGCGTACGGCCAGTTCTCGGCGAGCGGCAGGGCGCGCTCGACCTGGTACGGCGAGTTCTGCCAGAACAGCCACGGCCGGCCGAACCACAGGTAGGCGTCGACGTAGCGCCGGGCCAGCCGGCGGGTCTCGGCGTCCAGGCCCCAGCGGGGCGAGTCCACGTCCGCCGTCGGCGGGATGCCGAGCTGGACGCAGGTGTCCCCGGGGGCGGGCGTCGGCGTCGTGCACACCCGGGCGTTGTCGGCGATCGTGTTCTCCCCGCTGCCGCGGTACGTCCCGAACTCGAAGGGGTTGCCGTTCGACGAGGTGTTGATCACCCCGGTCTTGCCGGGCATGCCCTCGGCGGCGAGCGCCACGGACAGGTCGGCCACCCGCCGTACCTCCGCCTCGGTGGCGGCGAAGTGGGTGGAGTTGAGGGCGACGCCGTCGGCGTACTCGATGCCGGCGGGGACCAGGTAGCGCAGCACGCTGGCGACGCCGCCCTGGCCGGGGTGCGGCCAGTCGGAGGCGCCGGCCTCGAGGTAGACGGTGGTCTCGGGCAGCTCGGAGAGGACCTGGGCGGAGTAGCGGACCAGGCTGGTGGCCACGCCCTCCGGCCCGTCGGGCGCACAGAGCGCGAACGTGAGGTCGGGCTGCAGGACGATGGCGGTGGGGGTGTCGCCGATCGCCGCGGCGACCCGGTCGAACCAGTCCCGGTACGACGCGGCCTGCTCGGGGGTGGGCGCCCGCTTGCAGGAGTCGGTGTACCAGGGGTCGAGACGGAACAACGTCATCTGCACCAGGGCGTCGGGGTCGCCGTCCTGGCTGTCGGTGATGTACTCCGCGATCCGTCCGGCAATCTCGTCGTTCGGCATCCAGGCGCCGAACCACATCGCCTTCGGGGTCAGGGCGATCCGGCCGAGCATCTGCTTCGTGGCGCCGCTCGCGGCGTCGTACGGCGGGTGCGCGTGGTCGCCGGGGCCCTGGTAGTTGCCCCAGGGGTGGGCCTCGAAGGGGTTCTCCGACATGGCCCTCGCCGCGCGGGCGGCCTTGCGTGCCGACGTCCGGGCGTCCGGGGTGCTGAGGCCCGGGGGGACGGTCAGGCGGGGCTCGCGGGGGCGCCGCTGCCGCGGCTCGCGGACCTCCTGCGGTGGCGCCGGCGTCACCCCGGGCCCGGCCGCGGTCGTCTCCTCGACGGCGGCGGCGGGCACCTCGGTCTCCCCGTCCCGGGTGACGACCCAGAGCACCGAGGCGACCAGGAGCAGGGCGACGACCGCGGCGACGGTGCCGACCACGGCCCGGCGGTCCGCCAGGACGTCGAGGTCGTGCCCGCCGCCGTCGCTCACCGGGTCAGGGTAGGCGGGGACGACGAAGGCCCCCACGCGGGGCGTGGGGGCCTTCGTGTCGAGCTGGTGTCCGAGGGGGGACTTGAACCCCCACGCCCTAATACGGGCACTAGCACCTCAAGCTAGCGCGTCTGCCAATTCCGCCACCCGGACGAGTGCGACGGCGACACTAGCAAAGCCCCCGGGTCGACCTCACATCGCCGTACCGTCCTCCCCGTGACCGCGCAGACAGCCCTCCTCGCGACGACCGGATCCGCCCTCTGGCTGGTGGTGGCCGGCGTCTGGTCGCTGGCCCTCGGCGGGGTGTCGGGCTGGGCCGTCGCGGCGGCGTTCCACCCCTCGCAGATGCTGAGGAAGGTCGGTGTGGAGCACCCGCGGCGGGTGCTGCAGCTGCACCTCGACTGGATCATCATGGGTTGCGTCATGGTCGCGGTGGGCCTCGCGACGCCGACCGCCCCCGGGTGGGCGCACGCCCTGGTGCTGGCGGGGGCCGTCGTTAACCCGCTGCTGTTCGCGCCGTTGATGTTCTCGTCGGGCTGGTACACGAACCGGGCGTACGTCGCCGTCTCGCTGGCCTCGTTCACCGCGCTGAGCGCCGGGCTGGTCGTGTGCGCCGTCTCGCTGACGGCCCGCGTCGTCGGCTAGGTCGCGCGGGTCAGTCCGGGAGCTCGAACCAGGCGAGGGTCCCGCCGTACGACGAGTCGTCGAGTCCGATGCGGCCGCCGTGCGACTCCACGACCCGCTGACAGGTGGCCAGACCGATGCCCGAGCCCGGCGTGCGGCTGTCGAGCTGGACGAGGGGCCGGAACACGCTCTCGCGCTTGTCGGCCGGCACGCCGGGGCCACGGTCGTGGACCTCGACCCGCACCCACCCGTCGCGCCGCTCCCCGCGGATCGTCAGGTGGGCGGGCTCGCCGGGGCGGGTGTACTTCGCGGCGTTGGCCACGAGGTTCTGCAGCACGGCGCGCAGCTGCACCGGGTCGCCGGTGGCGGTCGGCAGGTCGGTGACCTCGACCGTCGCGCCCTCGAGGTCGACGGCGAGGTCCTGCTGGACGGTCCGGGCGACGAGGTCCATGTCGACCGGCTCGCGACGCAGCTCCCCGCCGACGCGGGCGAAGGACAACAGGCCGTCGATCAGCGACTGCATCCGGGTGGCCCCGCTCAGCGCGCGGGCGACGAGGAAGTCGGAGTCGCTGCCGACCGTGGGGTCGGCACCGTCGCCGGACCGGGCCACGGTGTGCTCGGCCTCCAGCTCGTCGGCCAGCATCATCAGCGACGTGGACACCGCCGTCAGCGGCCCGCGCAGGTCGTGGCTGACCTGGCCGGCGAACGCGGTGAGGTGCTCGTTGGAGCGTTGCAGCTCCTGACGGGCGCTCTCCAGGTCGGCGACGGCCGCGGCGAGCTCCTCCGAGCGCAGGTGCAGCTCGAGCAGGTCGACGACGCGGTCGGCCAGCGCCTTGAGCGCCGAGCGGCGCTCGGGTGTGATCGTGCGCGGACGGGTGTCGAACACGCACAGCGTGCCGATGGTCTCGCCGGTAGGGGTGACGAGCTGGTGGCTGGCGTAGAAACGGACGCGGCCGATCTCGCCGGTGACGAACGGGTTGTGGGCGAAGCGCGCGTCGGTCGAGGCGTCGGACAGCACGACGGGCTCGGCCTCGGTCAGGACCGAGGCGCACATCGAGTCCTCCCGCGAGCACACGGCCGCGTCGAAGCCCACGGCGGCGATCTGGTGCTGCTCGTGCTCGGTGATCAGGTTGATCGTCGCCATCGGCACGTCGGCGACCATCGCGGCCACCTCGGTGAGCGCGCGCAGGTCGTCACGGTGGGGGTCCGCGAGGACGCCGTACTTGCGAATGGCGGCCGCCCGCACGGCGGCGTCAAGGTCCACCGCCTCCTGCGCCCGCTCCGGGCCCGCCACGGTGTGCGTCACGCTCCGTCTCCTCCTGCTCGCGACCGCCCGAGCGGCCCCCCCGGGGTGGCTTTACCTTCCGACTCGCAGGTTAACCGCGGCCGAGGGTCCCGCGCGGCGGTACCGGAATGTCCGCGGGGTGTCAGGATGGGGCAATGGGTGACGAGCGCAGCTCCGAGACGCCGGCGTACGACCCCGCGGCCGAGGTCGTCGACCTCTGCCGCGACCTGATCCGGATGGACACCTCGAACTACGGCGACCACTCCGGGCCGGGGGAGCGCAAGGCGGCCGAGCACGTCGCCACGCTGCTCGACGAGGTCGGCATCGAGTCGCAGCTCGTCGAGGGCACCCCAGGGCGCACGTCGCTCGTCGCACGCTGGGGCGGCTCGACCGGGGACCCGCTGCTGCTGCACGGCCACCTGGACGTCGTCCCCGCCGAGGCCTCCGACTGGCAGGTCGACCCGTTCTCCGGCGAGGTCACGGACGACGGCTACCTGTGGGGCCGTGGCGCCGTCGACATGAAGGACTTCGACGCGATGCTCCTCTCCGCAGTCCGGGCCCGCGCGCGGGCCGGCGCGGTGCCGGAGCGGCCGATGGTCCTGTGCTTCACCGCCGACGAGGAGGCGGGCGGCCACCACGGCGCCGAGGTCCTCGTGAACGACCACCCCGACCTGCTGGCCGACTGCACCGAGGCCGTCGGCGAGGTCGGCGGCTTCAGCGCCACCGTCAGGGGCCAGCGGGTCTACCTCATCGAGGCCGCCGAGAAGGGCATGGCCTGGATGCGGTTGACCGCCCGCGGGCGCGCCGGGCACGGCTCGATGATCAACCGCGAGAACGCCGTCACCGAGCTCGCCGCGGCGGTGGGGAGGATCGGCGCGCACCAGTGGCCCGTCCGCCTCACCCCGACCATGGAGGTGCTCCTCGCGAGCATCGGCCAGCTCGCCGGCGTCGACCCGACGCCCGAGAACGCCGACGCGCTCGTCGAGGAGCTCGGCGGCACGGCGCGAATGCTGTCCGCGGTCATCCGCAACACGACGAACCCGACCATGCTCGGCGCCGGCTACAAGGTGAACGTCATCCCCACCGAGGCCACCGCCCACGTCGACGGGCGCTTCCTGCCCGGCCACGAGGAGGAGTTCTTCGAGACCCTCCGCGAGCTGTGCGGGCCCGGCATCGAGATCGACTTCGTCTCCCACCAGCAGCCCTGGGAGACGCCGTACGACGGGGCGCTGGTCGACACGATGACCCGCTCGCTGCTCGCCGAGGACCCCGACGCGATGGTCGCGCCGTACCTGATGAGCGGCGGCACCGACGCCAAGCACTTCCGCAAGCTCGGCATGCGCAGCTACGGCTTCGCGCCCCTGCGGCTGCCCGACGACCTCGACTTCATGAGCCTGTTCCACGGCGTCGACGAGCGCGTGCCCGTCGACGCGCTCCAGTTCGGGGCGCGGGTGCTGGACCGGTTCTTGGGTGAGGCCTGAGGGGTCCGAGCCGACCTTTGTCTCACCGGGTCTCGACACGCTCGGTCGCGGCCTCGCAGGCTCGGCCGCGCTCGCTGCTCGACCACCGATGACCGGTGCTCGCGGCCCGCGTCGCCGCCTCGCGAGCTCGGCTTCGACTCAGGCCGTGCGCACCGCTCGGATGATCCTCCTACGCAGCACGACCCGGCGCGTGCCGTCCGGGGTGATGCGGACCCGGTCGAGCTCCCAGCCGCCGTGCTCGGCGCGGTCGGTGAGCAGGCGGGTCACGGCGCCGCGGGAGAAGTCGCGGGGGTAGGTCACGCGGTCGAACTCCCACTCCATCCCGGACCGTGCGGCGCGGCGGGCGGCGAGGTCGGGGAACTGCGAGGGGTCGCGGGCCATCCGGGCTCCTTCCGGTATTTCTCAGCCCGACGAGACGTCGTCGAGCGCGTCGCTGATCTCCGCGGGCAGGACCAGCTCCTCGGTCGCCAGGGTGGCACGCAGCTGGGAGGCGGTCCGGGCCCCCACGATCGGCGCGGTGACGCCGGGGCGGTCCCGCACCCAGGTCAGCGCCACCTCGAGGGCGGTCCACTCCAGGCCGTCCGCGGCCTTCGCCACGGCCTCCACGACGCGGGCCGAGACCGGGTCGAGGTAGGGGTCGACGAAACCGGAGAACCGGGCCGACGCGGCACGCGAGGCGGCCGGCGTCCCGGTCCGGTACTTGCCGGTCAGCACGCCGCGGCCCAGCGGTGACCACGGCAGCACCCCGAGACCGAGCGCCCGGGCGGCGGGCAGGACCTCGTCCTCGACGTCGCGGTTGAGCAGGGAGTACTCGACCTGCGTCGAGGCGAGCGGGACCCGGCCAGGCAGCGCCGCCTGCCACGTCGCGGCCTGCGCGGTCTGCCAGCCGGCGTAGTTCGAGACCCCGACGTACGCCGCCCGGCCGGTCGTGACGGCGGTCTCCAGGGCGGCCATCACCTCCTGCACGGGGGTGGCGGGGTCCCACGCGTGGACCTGCCAGAGGTCGACGTGGTCGGTGCCCAGCCGCTCGAGGGAGGCGTCGAGCTGGGTGAGCAGCGCGCGGCGGGAGGCGTCGACGCGGCGCACGCCGTCCCGGCGCGACAGGCCCGCCTTCGTCGCGAGGACGACGTCCTCGCGGGACACGACGGTGCCGAGCATGGAGCCCAGCAGCTCCTCGGAGGCGCCCTCGCCGTACGTCGCGGCGGTGTCGACGAGCGTCCCGCCCGCGTCCACGAAGCCGACGAGCTGCCCGCGGGCCTCGTGCTCGTCGACGTCGGAGCCCCAGGTCATGGTCCCGAGCCCGAGGCGGGAGACCCGCAGGCCGGTGGCACCCACGGAGCGCTGCTGCATGGCGCTCAACCTATCCGCCCGGCGCGCGGGCCCGGCCGCACGGCACGCCGCCGTGCGGCCCCTCCCCGGGGTCCGTACGCTCGACCCCCGTGTGGGACTACCTCCAGGCCGTCGTCCTCGGTCTCCTCCAGGGCCTGACGGAGTTCCTGCCGATCTCCTCCTCGGCGCACCTGCGGATCTACCCGCAGCTCTTCGGCTGGGGCGACCCGGGCGCCGCCTTCACCGCCGTCGTCCAGATCGGCACCGAGCTGGCGGTGCTCCTCTACTTCCGCAAGGACATCTGGCGCATCGCCGTGACGTGGCTGCGCTCGCTGGTGAAGCCGGAGTACCGCGGCCACCGCGACGCCCGCATGGGCTGGTTCATCATCGTCGGCTCGCTGCCGATCGTGGTCCTGGGCCTGCTGTTCGAGGACGCCATCGACTCCGCCCTGCGCAGCCTCTGGGTGGTCGGGACCACCCTCATCGTCTTCGGCGTCGTGCTGGGGCTCGCCGACAGGTACGGCCGCAACGACAAGCCGATCGAGAAGCTGACCCTGCGCCACGCCGTCCTCATGGGTGCGGCGCAGGCCGCGGCGCTCGTGCCCGGGGTGTCGCGCAGCGGCGCGACGATCTCGATGGGTCGCGCGCTCGGCTACGAGCGTGCCGCCGCGACCCGCTACGCCTTCCTCCTCGCCATCCCCGCCGTCGTCGGCGCCGGCGTCTACAAGCTGAAGGACATCGGCGACGAGGCCAACGCCTACGGCTGGGGCGAGACCGCCGTCGCGACCCTCGTCTCCTTCGTCGTCGGGTACGCCGCCATCGCCTGGCTGCTCCGCTACGTCTCGACCCGCTCCTACACGCCGTTCGTGGTCTACCGCGTCCTCCTCGGCGCCGCCGTCCTCGGGCTCCTCGGCCTCGGCGTCCTCACCCCGCTCGCCGGCGCCTGACGGGTCGGTCGGGCCGGTCGGTCGGGCCGGTCGGTCGGTGCCGGCAGCACGCCGTTTCCGCCGAATCGGTGCCGTTACGGCGCGCGGCGACGCCGATTCGGCAGAAACGGCGCGACGGCGCCCCCGACCGGCGGACGCGCCGACGCGGGTCAGAGCCAGCCGGAGCGCTTGAACAGCCACCAGAGGCCGGCGGCGGTGCCGCCCATCAGCAGCAGGGCGTAGGCGTAGCCGAAGCGCCACGCGAGCTCGGGCATGTGCTCGAAGTTCATGCCGTAGACCCCGGCGATGAGCGTGGGTACGACGACGAGCGCGGCGCCGGCGGAGATCTTGCGCATGTCGTCGTTCTGCTGCATGGAGATCCGGGTGGCGTGGGCGTCGAACGCCGTCGAGAGCAGCCCGTCGAGCGACTCGACGTCCTCGGCGACGAGGTCGAGGTGGTCGGCGATGTCGCGGAAGTAGGGCGCCGCCTTGGACTCCACGCCCTCCACCTCGCCGCTGGCCAGCCGGCGCAGCGGCTCGCGCAGCGGCATCACCGCCCGCCGCATCTCGGCGAGCTCGCGCTTGAGGACGTAGATGCGGGCCGAGTCCTGCGTCCGCTCGTCGGAGAACACGGAGGCCTCGACCTCGTCGACGTCGACCATCAGCTCGCCGGCGACCCTGCCGTACTCCTCGACCACCCGGTCGCACACCGCGTGCAGGACGGCCGCGGTGCCGTGGCGCAGCAGCTCCTCGTGGGACTCCAGGGCGCTGCGGGCGCCGTCGAGCGGCGCCCCGGCGCCGTGACGGACGGTGACGACGAAGTCCGGGCCGATGAACACGTCGATCTCGCCGGTCTCGACCGCGTCCTCGGCGTCGACGTACCAGAGCGTCTTGAGGACGAGGAACAGCGTCTGGCCGTAGCGCTCCAGCTTCGGGCGCTGGTGGGCGTCGCGGGCGTCCTCCACCGAGAGCGGGTGCAGCTCGAAGACCCGGGCGACCTCGGCGAGCTCGTCCTCCTGCGGGTCGTGCAGGCCGACCCAGGCCACCTCGCCGTCCCGGCACCCCGCCCGCAGGGCCCGCAGGTCCGCGACGTCCTGGCTGGGCGCCTCGGACAGGCGGTGCCCGTCGAGGTAGCGCGCGGCGTCCACGATCACGGCCTCAGGCTAGGACCTCGCCGACCCGCGCGGGCCCGGACGCCCCGTAGGCTCCGGACCCATGGCCACCGTCGTCCTCGTCCGTCACGGCCGTACGACGGCCAACGCCTCCGGCGTCCTCGCCGGGCGCTCCCCGGGCGTGAAGCTCGACGAGGTCGGCCAGGGCCAGGCCGCCCGCACCGCGGAGCGCCTCGCGGTCGTCCCGCTGGCCGCGGTGGTCTCGAGCCCGCTGGTCCGCTGCCGACAGACCGCCGCCGCGATCGTGGGTGCCCAGGCGAGCCCCGTGGACGTCGAGCTCGAGAAGGCGCTCACCGAGTGCGACTACGGCGAGTGGCAGGGCCGGCCCCTGAAGGAGCTCGCGAAGGAGAAGCTGTGGGCCAGCGTGCAGCGCACGCCGTCCTCGGTGACCTTCCCCGGCGGGGAGTCGATGCGCGCCATGCAGATGCGCGGCGTGGACGCGATCCGTCGCCACGACGCCGCCGTGGAGGCCGCCCACGGGCCGGACGCCGTGTGGGTGGCCGTCAGCCACGGCGACGTCATCAAGTCGATCCTGGCCGAGGCGCTCGGCACCCACCTCGACCTGTTCCAGCGACTCCACGTCGACCCGGCGTCCGTATCGGTGGTCAGGCTCGTGGGTGGCTCGCCGTCGGTGCCCTGCACCAACACCCACGCCGGCGACCTCGGCTGGCTCGTGCCGCCCGCGAAGCCCGGGCGCCGCAGGCGCCGCAGCGCGGACGCCGTCGTCGGCGGCGGCGCTGGGCCGGGTACCGCGTAGGCGGGTGGGCCGCGGTCCTAGGCTTGTCCCATGCCGCCCGTGGTGCACTCGTTCGACCCGCCCGAGAGGTTCGTGGCGGGCACCGTCGGCGAACCCGGCGCGCGCACGTTCTTCCTGCAGGCCCGCTCCGGCGTCCAGCTGGTCTCGGTCGCGCTGGAGAAGCAGCAGGTCCAGGCGCTCGCCGAGCGCGTCGACGAGCTGCTCGACGAGGTCATGAACGCCAGCACGGCCGACACCGTCGTCCCCGCCGTCGCGCCGCTCGACCTGGAGGACACCGCGCCCCTGGAGCAGCCGATCGAGGAGGAGTTCCGCGCCGGCACCATGACGCTGTCGTGGGACCCCGAGGACACCCGGGTCGTCATCGAGGTGTTCCCGTACTCCGACGCCGCCGTCGTCCGCCCCGACCAGGGCGAGGAGGAGGTCGAGGAGCCGGAGCCCGAGGAGGTGCTCCTGGTCCGCCTCGCCCCGGGCGCGGCCCGCGCCTTCGTGAAGCGCGCGGAGCAGGTGCTCGAGGCCGGTCGTCCCGCCTGCCCGTTCTGCGGCCACCCCATGGACCCCGACGGCCACCTGTGCGTGCGGGCCAACGGGTTCCGGCGGCGGGACCCCTGAGCGCGTGACCCCAGAGCCGCGGGACGGGTACACGGACGAGGTGACCGACTCCGCCCACCCGCTGGACGACGCCGTGGCCGAGGCGCTGCGCCACGCACCGCTCGAGGTGCGCGGCCGGATCATGCCTGCCTCGAACGCCACCTTCCTCGGCGAGGTCGAGGGCGTGCAGGTGGTCTACAAGCCGGTCGCGGGGGAGCGGCCGCTGTGGGACTTCCCCGACGGCACCCTCGCCGGGCGGGAGGTGGCGGCGTACCTGCTCAGCGAGTCGCTCGGCTGGGGCGTCGTCCCCCCGACGATCCTGCGCGACGGGCCCCACGGTCCGGGGATGGTCCAGCTGTGGCAGGACGTCGACGAGGCCCAGGACGCCGTCGACATCGTCGAGGCCGGTGAGCTCCCCGAGGGCTGGCTGCACGTCTTCGACGGCCTGGACGGCGACAACCGCGACGTCTCGCTCATCCACGAGGACTCCGACCCGCTGCGCCGCATGGCCGTCTTCGACGTCCTCGCCAACAACGCCGACCGCAAGGGCGGCCACGTGCTCGCCATGGCCGACGGCCACCGCTACGGCGTCGACCACGGCCTGACCTTCCACGTCGAGACGAAGCTGCGGACGGTCCTGTGGGGCTGGGTCGGCGAGACCGTGCCCGAGGAGGACCTGGACGGCGTCCGCCGGGTCGTGACCGACCTGGGGGAGGCCCTCGACGGCCCGCTGGCCCTGGACCTGGTCGAGCACGTCAGCGAGCCCGAGATCACCGTCCTGCTGCGCCGCTGCCTGCGGATGCTGCGGGCCCCCGAGATGCCGGCGCCGCGGGGGATGGGCCCCGCCATCCCGTGGCCCCCGTTCTGAGACGGCCCCACTAGGCTCGCGCCCATGCGTTCGTGGTCCTCGCCGTCGGTGCCCGCCCTCGACGTCGCGGGACCGCCGGTGGTCCTGCACGACGTGGCGACCGGCCGTCGTCGCACCACCGAGCCCGACGGCCCGGCGCGGCTCTACGTCTGCGGGATCACGCCGTACGACGCCACCCACATCGGTCACGCGGCGACCTACGTCGCCTTCGACCTGCTCGTGCGGGCCTGGCGCAACGCCGGCCACGAGGTCGTCTACGTCCAGAACGTCACCGACGTCGACGACCCGCTGCTCGAGCGCGCCACCGCGGTCGGCACCGACTGGCGGGCGCTCGCCGAGCGGGAGACCGAGCTGTTCCGCGAGGACATGACCGCCCTGCGCGTGATGGCCCCCGACCACTTCGTCGGCGCGGTCGAGTCGATCCCGCTGGTCGAGGACCTCATCGCCGAGCTCGAGGCGCGCGGGACGACGTACAGGGTGGACGACGACCTGTACTTCTCGGTCACCTCCGACCCGGACTTCGGCGCCGTGTCCGGCTGGAGCCGCGACGAGATGCTCCGGGTCTACCCCGAGCGCGGCGGCGACCCCGACCGCCCGGGCAAGAAGGACCCGCTCGACTGCGTGGTGTGGCGTGCCGAGCGCCCCGACGAGCCGGCCTGGGACTCCCGCTTCGGCCGCGGCCGCCCCGGCTGGCACATCGAGTGCACCGCGATCGCCCGCGAGCACCTCGGCGGATCCTTCGACGTCCAGGGCGGCGGCTCCGACCTCGTCTTCCCGCACCACGAGATGTGCGCCTCCGAGGCCCACGCGGCGACCCCGGGGACGCCGTTCGCGCAGACCTACGCCCACGCCGGGATGGTGGCCTTCGACGGCGAGAAGATGTCGAAGTCGAAGGGCAACCTCGTCTTCGTCTCCGCCCTGCGCCACGCCGAGGTCGACCCCATGGCCGTGCGGCTGCGGCTGCTCCGCGAGCACTACCGCTCCGACTGGGAGTGGACCGACGCCGACCTGTTCACCGCCGTCGACCAGCTCGACACCTGGCGCCGCGCCGTCGCCGTCGGCTCCGGCGCCCCCTCCGAGCCCGTCGTCGCCGGCGTCCTCGCCGCCCTCGCCGACGACCTCGACGCCCCCACCGCCGTCGCCATCGTCGACCGCTGGGCCGCCGACACCCTCGGCGTCTCCGGCCTGGCCGACACCTCCGACCGCCACGCAGGCGACGCCGTCAGCGCCGTCGTCGACGCGGCCCTCGGCGTCCGGCTGTAGGTCCACCCGGGTCCGTCGTCGGCGCCGTTTCGTCACGAACGGCGGCCAGTTCGACGGCGGCGGCGCCGTTTCGCACGAAACGGCGTCGGAAGGACCGGCCGAGGAAGACGGCGGAGGATCCCCGCGCCGGTCGCGCTGAGATCCTCCGTCGAGGCCGTTCTGCCGGCGCAGGGTTGAGGCGGACGCGCCGTTTCGCACGAAACGGCGCGCTGCGGGACGTCGTGCACGGCGTTTCTGCAGAAACGGCGCGCACCCCCGCCGCCCGGACGACCTCAGTCGCTGTCGCGCCGCTTCAGGTACCGCTCGAACTCGCGCGCGATGGCCTCGCCGGAGGCCTCGGGGAGGTCGGTGGTGTCGCGGGCCTCCTCGAGGGCCTTGACGTACTCGGCGACGTCCTCGTCCTCCTCGGCGAGCTCGTCGACGCCGCGCTCCCAGGCGCGGGACTCCTCGGGCAGGTCGCCGAGGGGGACCGAGACCTCGAGCAGGTCCTCCACGTGGCCGAGCAGCGCCAGGGTCGCCTTGGGGCACGGCGGCTGCGCGACGTAGTGGGGGACGGCGGCCCAGTAGGAGACGTTGGGGATGTCGAGGCGGCCGCAGGCGTCGGCGAACACCCCGACGATCCCGGTCGGACCCTCGTACGTCGACGGCTCGACCTTGAGCCGGTCGAGCAGCTCGGGCTCGGTCGCGGTCCCCGTCACCGGCACCGGGCGGGTGTGGGGGGTGTCGGCGAGCAGGGCGCCGAGGGTGATGACCAGGGAGCCGCCCAGCTCGTCGCAGGCCGCCAGCAGCTCGGCGCAGAACTGCCGCCACCGCATGTTCGGCTCGATCCCGCGCAGCAGGATGACGTCGCGGTGCAGGTCGGGCGGCGAGGCGATGGCGATCTGGGTGCTCGGCCAGGTGATCTGGCGGTGGCCCGCCGGATCGGTCCCGACCAGGGGCCGGTGCATCTGGAAGTCGTAGAAGTCCTCCGGGTCGATGGCTCCGACCACGCGGGCGTCCCAGGCCCTGATGAGGTGGTCCACCACGCCCGACGCGGCGTCCGCGGCGTCGTTCCAGCCCTCGAACGCGGCGATCACCACGGGGTCGACCAGCTCGCCGACGTCCTCGATCTCGATCACTCCTCCAGCCTAGGCGGAGCGCGGACGCCGCAGGAGGAGCCGTCCGCCCGCCGTTCACGATTACGTCACCCCGCGGGCCGGTGGGATCATGGAACGCGTGTCCACCGTCGCCGAGCGGGGCGCGGACCAGTTGGTCCGGCCCGACGCCACCGAGGCCCTGACGGCCGCGCTGCGCCAGCGCCTGCTCGTGCTCGACGGCGCGATGGGCACGCTCATCCAGCGCCAGGTCCTCGGCGAGGCCGACTACCGCGGCGAGCGGTTCGCCGACTGGCACCGCGACCTGCAGGGCGACAACGACCTGCTGAGCCTCACCCAGCCGGACCTGATCCGCTCGCTGCACCGCGAGTACCTCGACGCCGGCGCCGACATCGTCGAGACCAACACCTTCTCCGCGACGTCCATCGCCCAGGCCGACTACGGCCTCGAGGACGTCGCCTACGAGCTGAACCACGCCTCCGCCCGGCTGGCCCGCGAGGCCGCCGACGCCGTCGAGACCGACGACCGGCCCCGCTGGGTCGCCGGCGCGATCGGCCCGACCAACCGCACGGCGTCCATCTCGCCCGACGTCAACGACCCGGGCGCCCGCAACGTGACGTACGACGAGCTGGTCACGGCGTACCACGAGGCCGCGTCCGGCCTGGTCGACGGCGGCGCCGACCTGCTGCTGGTCGAGACCATCTTCGACACCCTCAACGCCCGGGCCGCGATCTTCGCGCTGGAGACGCTCTTCGAGGAGCGCGGACGCCGCTGGCCGGTCGTCATCTCCGGCACCATCACCGACGCGTCGGGGCGAACCCTGTCGGGGCAGACGACCGAGGCGTTCTGGCACTCCGTCCGCCACGTGAAGCCGCTGGCCGTGGGGCTCAACTGCGCCCTCGGCGCGGAGGAGATGCGCCAGTACGTCGTCGAGCTCGGCCGCGTCGCCGACACGTTCGTCTCGTGCTACCCCAACGCCGGCCTGCCGAACGCGTTCGGGGAGTACGACCAGGACGCCGACGAGATGGCCGGCATCGTGGGCGAGTTCGCGTCGTCCGGCCTGGTCAACATCCTGGGCGGCTGCTGCGGCACGACCCCGGAGCACGTCGCCGCGATGGTGCGCGCGGCCGAGGGGCAGCCGCCGCGCGAGCCCGCCGAGGTCCCGCCCGCCCTGCGGCTGTCCGGCCTGGAGCCGCTGACCGTCGACGCCGACTCGTTGTTCGTCAACATCGGCGAGCGCACGAACATCACCGGCTCGGCCAGGTTCCGCCGCCTGATCCGCGACAACGACTACGACGCCGCGCTCGCGGTGGCCCTGCAGCAGGTCGAGAACGGCGCGCAGGTCATTGACGTCAACATGGACGAGGGCATGATCGACGGGGTCGCGGCCATGGACCGCTTCCTCAAGCTCATCGCCTCCGAGCCCGACATCAGCCGCGTCCCCGTGATGGTCGACTCCTCGAAGTGGGAGGTCATCGAGGCCGGTCTGAAGTGCGTCCAGGGCAAGCCGATCGTGAACTCGATCTCCCTGAAGGAGGGCGAGGACGCCTTCCGCGCCCACGCCCGCCTGTGCCGCAAGTACGGCGCCGCGGCCGTCGTCATGGCCTTCGACGAGGACGGCCAGGCCGACACCCTGGCGCGCCGCCAGGAGATCTGCGGCCGGGCCTACCGGATCCTCGTCGACGAGGTCGGCTTCGACCCGCAGGACATCATCTTCGACCCCAACGTCTTCGCGGTCGCGACGGGCATCGAGGAGCACGCGGCGTACGGCCAGGACTTCATCGAGGGCACCCGCTGGATCAAGCAGAACCTCCCCGGCGCCCGGGTCTCCGGCGGCATCTCGAACGTCTCGTTCTCCTTCCGCGGCAACAACCCCGTCCGCGAGGCCATCCACGCCGTCTTCCTGCTGCACGCGATCGAGGCCGGCCTCGACATGGGCATCGTCAACGCCGGCGCGCTCGCCGTGTACGACGACGTCGACGTCGAGCTGCGCGACCGCATCGAGGACGTCGTGCTCAACCGCCGTCCCGACGCCGCCGAGCGCCTGCTCGAGGTCGCCGAGACCTACAACCGTGAGGCCGGAGAGGTCGAGGAGACGGTCTCGGAGTGGCGCTCCCTGCCGGTCGGCGAGCGCATCACCCACGCCCTGGTGCAGGGCATCGACGCCCACGTCGAGGCCGACACCGAGGAGCTCCGCGGCGAGATCGCCGCCCGCGGCGGCCGCCCGATCGAGGTCATCGAGGGCCCGCTGATGGACGGCATGAACGTCGTCGGCGACCTGTTCGGCGCCGGCCGGATGTTCCTGCCGCAGGTCGTGAAGTCCGCGCGCGTGATGAAGAAGGCCGTGGCTTACCTGATCCCCTTCATCGAGGAGGAGAAGGCCAAGGACCCCGCCGTGGCGCAGGCGAAGGAGACCAACGGCACCATCGTGCTGGCGACGGTGAAGGGCGACGTCCACGACATCGGCAAGAACATCGTCGGCGTCGTCCTGCAGTGCAACAACTACGAGGTCATCGACCTCGGCGTGATGGTCCCGGCCGCCAAGATCCTCGAGGCCGCCGAGGAGCACGACGCCGACATCATCGGCCTGTCCGGCCTCATCACGCCCTCGCTGGACGAGATGGTCGGCTTCGCGACCGAGATGCAGCGCCGCGGCATGGACATCCCGCTCCTGCTCGGCGGGGCGACGACCTCCCGCGCGCATACCGCGGTGAAGGTCGACCCGGCGTACGACGGCCCGGTGGTGTGGGTGAAGGACGCCTCGCGCTCCGTGCCCACCGCCGCTGCCCTGCTCCACGACGAGCGCCGCGGCACCCTGATGGAGACGGTGAAGGCCGACTACGACAGCCTGCGCCAGCGCCACGCCGGCAAGCAGACCCGCCCGCTGGTCACCCTCGAGCAGGCCCGCGAGCGCGCGACCCCGATCGACTGGGAGGGCTACGAGCCCCCGGCGCCGAAGAACCCCGGCGTCCACGTCATCGACGACCAGGACCTGTCGGTGCTGCGGGACTACATCGACTGGCAGCCGTTCTTCAACGCCTGGGAGATGAAGGGCCGCTTCCCCGACATCCTGCACAACCCGACCACGGGCGAGACCGCGACCAGGCTGTACGCGGACGCCCAGGAGATGCTCGACCGCGTCGTCGAGGAGAAGTGGCTGACCGCGAGGGCGGTGTACGGCTTCTTCCCCGCCGCGGGCGTGGGCGACGACACCGAGCTCTACACCGACGAGAGCCGGACCGAGGTCCGCGCCGTGCTCCACCACCTGCGCCAGCAGGGCGAGCACCGCGAGGGCGTGCCGAACCGGTCGCTGGCCGACTTCGTCGCGCCGAGGGGCACCGGCCTGCCCGACCACGTCGGCGCGTTCGCGGTGACCGCCGGCATCGGTCTGGAGGAGCGGGTCAAGGCCTACCGCGCCGAGCACGACGACTACTCCGCGATCCTCCTCGAGGCGCTCGCCGACCGGCTCGCCGAGGCGTTCGCGGAGTGGCTCCACGAGCACGTGCGGACCAGCGCCTGGGGCCACGAGCCCACCGAGGAGATGTCCAACGAGGACCTGATCGCCGAGAAGTACCACGGCATCCGCCCGGCCCCCGGCTACCCGGCCTGCCCCGAGCACACCGAGAAGCTGACGCTGTGGGACCTGCTGGACGTCGAGGAGACGGTCGGCATCACCCTCACCGAGTCGATGGCGATGTGGCCCGGCGCGGCGGTGTCCGGCTGGTACTTCTCCCACCCGGCCTCCCAGTACTTCGTCGTGGGGCGGCTGGGGCGCGACCAGGTCGCCGAGTACGCCGAGCGCAAGGGCTGGAGCCTGCAGACGGCCGAGAAGTGGCTGTCGCCGAGCCTGGGCTACGACCCGGACGAGTGAGCCCGATGAACGAGCCCGGCCCGGGGAGGGCCCGCGCCGTCCTGTGGGACATGGACGGCACCCTGGTCGACACCGAGCCCGCCTGGATCGCCGCGGAGCACGCGCTCGTGACCGAGCACGGCGGCACGTGGACCCACGAGCACGCGATGGCGCTGGTGGGCGCGGACCTGCTGGACGCCGGCGCCTACCTGCGCGAGCACGGGGGAGTGGACCTGACCCCGCACGAGATCGTCGAGGAGCTCCTCGACCGCGTGGTCGGCGTCGTCACCGCCGACATCCCCTGGCGGCCCGGCGCCCGTGACCTGCTCGCCGCCGTCCGGGAGGCCGGCGTCCCCTGCGCCCTGGTGACGATGTCGTGGGAGCGGTTCGCCGCCCCCGTCGTCGCCGCGCTCCCGCCCGGCACGTTCGACGCCGTCGTCACCGGCGACGCCGTACGACGCGGCAAGCCGCACCCCGACCCGTACCTGCGCGGCGCCGAGCTCCTCGGCGTCGACCCCACCGACTGCGTCGCCGTCGAGGACTCACCCACAGGCGCAGCCAGCGCCGCCGCCGCCGGCTGCGCCACCCTCGTCGTCCCCCACCACGTGCCCGTCGAGCCCGCGGCGGGCCTGGTGTTCGCCGATTCGCTCGAAACGGTGACGACCGACCACCTGCTCGGGCTCGCCCCGCGCTCCCCGGAGTCGCTCACCCGATCGTGAGCCGATCGTGACCTCGGTTCGGGCCGTTCAGGCGTGACCCGGCACGCGGGCGCGGACTAGATTCCCGGCAGTCTGCTCGGGCGGTCCGCGCCCGTGCGCCTGGTCAAGAGGTGGCTCGTGGGTCTCAGCAGGAAAGTACGTCTGGCAACGGTGGGTCTCGCGACCGCCGCGGTGGTGCTCACCGGGTGCGCCGAGAGCGAGCGCGACTCGTCCTCCGGCGACGGCGGCGGGGAGGGTGGCGGCGGCACGTTCCGCTTCGCGGCGTCGGCCGAGCCCGTGACGCTCGACCCGTTCTTCGCCTCCGACGGTGAGACGTTCCGCGTGTCGCGGCAGATCTTCGAGGGCCTCGTCGGTGTCGAGCCCGGCACCGCCGACCCGGCCCCGACCGGCCTGGCCACCGAGTGGGAGTCGTCCGAGGACGGCCTGACCCACACCTTCACCCTGCGTGAGGGCGTGACCTTCCACGACGGCAGCGACTTCAACGCCGAGGCGGTCTGCTTCAACTTCGACCGCTGGTACAACCTGCCCGAGTCCTCGCAGGTCGAGTCGCTCGCCTACTACTACGGCGCCCTCTTCGGTGGTTTCGCGACCGGCGACAACGCCGACAACGCGATCTACGACTCGTGCGAGACCAACGGCGAGTACGAGGCCACGATCACCCTCACCGAGCCGTTCTCGGGCTTCATCGCCGCGCTGTCGCTGCCGGCGTTCGCCATGCAGAGCCCCACCGCGCTGCAGGAGTACCAGGACGACGGGGCCCAGAACCCGACGACCACGGAGTACGCCACCTCCCGCCCCAGCGGCACCGGGCCGTTCCAGCTCGAGGAGTGGAACCAGGGCACCGACGTCACGCTGACGGCGTACGACGACTACTGGGGCGAGCCCTCCACCATCGACGAGGCCGTCGTCGTCCCGATCGCGGAGCCCCGCGGTCGCGCCGACGCCCTGCGCAACGACGAGATCGACGGGTACGACCTCGTCGGCCCGGCCGACATCTCCGGCCTCGAGGACGAGGGCTTCCAGGTCGTCAACCGCGACCCGTTCAACGTCCTCTACCTCGGCTTCAACCAGGCGCAGGCCCCGTTCGACGACCTCCGCGTCCGCCAGGCGATCGCGTACGCGATCGACAAGGAGGAGGTCGTCAGCGCCTCCCTGCCCGAGGGCAGCGAGGTCGCCATCGAGTTCATGCCGCCGTCGGTGAGCGGCTGGGCGGACGACGTCGAGACGTACGACTACGACCCGGACCGCGCCCGCCAGCTGCTCGAGCAGGCCGGCGCCGCGGGCGAGACGATCGAGTTCAACTACCCGACGGACGTCAGCCGTCCCTACATGCCCTCGCCCGAGGACACCTTCAACGTCATCCGCACGCAGCTGGAGGAGGTCGGCCTCGAGGTCGAGCCCGTCGCGGACCGCTGGGACCCGGACTACCTGAACAAGATCCAGGGCTCCGAGAACCACGGCATCCACCTGCTCGGCTGGACCGGTGACTACAACGACACCGACAACTTCATCGGCCAGTTCTTCGGCTCGGAGAAGCCCGAGTGGGGCTTCAACGACCCGCAGCTGTTCCAGGGCCTGCGCGAGGCGCGCGGCGAGCCGTCCGTGGAGGACGCCGCCCCGCTGTACGAGGACCTGAACCGCGAGGTCATGGAGCTGCTCCCGGGCGTGCCGCTGGCCCACCCGGTGCCGTCCCTGGCGTTCGGCCCGGGCGTCGGCGGCTACGAGGCCAGCCCCGTCCAGGACGAGGTCTGGAACACCGTCACCCTCGACTGAGCACCCCGCGCCCGTCCCCGGATCCGTCCGGGGACGGGCGCGGTCACGTCTGCCCACCCCCGCCCGAAAGGCTCTCGACGCATGCTCCGCTTCGTGCTGCGGCGCCTGGGACTCCTCGTCCCGGTGCTGATCGGCCTGTCGGTGCTGCTGTTCGCCTGGGTCCGCGCGCTGCCCGGTGACCCCGCCCGCGCGCTGCTCGGCGAGCGCGCCACCCCCGAGGCCGTCGCCCGGGTCCGTGAGGCCTACGGCTTCGACGACCCCCTGTGGCAGCAGTACTTCCGCTACGTCGGCTCCCTGCTGCGCGGCGACTTCGGCTCCTCGGTCCGCGACAACCGCCCGGTGGTCGACACCTTCCTCGAGAAGTTCCCCGCCACCGCCGAGCTCGCGATCGCCGCGCTCCTCATCGCCGTCGTCGTCGGGGTGCCGCTCGGCTACCTCGCCGCGCGCAACCAGGGCCGGCTGCTCGACACCGCCGTCGTGTCCGGCTCGCTGCTCGGCGTCGCGACCCCCGTCTTCTTCCTCGCCATCCTGCTGAAGCTGGTCTTCGCGACGTGGCTGGGCTGGCTGCCGTCGTCGTTGAGGCAGGACGTGACGATCGACGCCACCCACGTCACGAACTTCTACGTCCTCGACGGGATACTCACGCGGGAGTGGGACGCCGCGGTGAACGCGGTCGCCCACCTCATCCTGCCCAGCATCGCGCTGGCGACCATCCCGCTGGCGATCATCGTCCGCATCACCCGCGCCTCCGTGGCGGAGGTGATGAACGAGGACTTCGTCCGGACCGCCGAGTCCAAGGGGCTCTCGCGGCGCGTCGTGTCCCGACGCCACGTGCTGCGCAACGCGCTGCTGCCCGTCGTGACCACCATCGGCCTGCAGGCCGGCCTGCTGTTCTCCGGCGCCGTCCTCACCGAGACGGTGTTCGGCCTGCAGGGCATCGGTCAGTACCTCTTCGAGGCCATCGGCCGCCGCGACTACCCCGTGCTGCAGGGCTACATCCTGTTCATCGCCATCATCTACTCGCTCATCAACCTGTTGGTCGACCTCGCCTACGGCGTCATCGACCCGAGGGTGAGGGTCTCGTGACCATCCCGCTCCCACCGTCCGGCGGCGGTGCCGTTTCGCCCGAATCGGCGCCCGGGACCCCCGGCGGCGCCACCGGCGCCCCCGACACCACCGCCGAGGACCGTGGCGTCAGCCTGTGGCGCGGCGCCTTCCGCCGGTTGCGGCGCAACCCCACCGCCATCCTCGGCGCGGTCATCGTGCTCGCCTTCATCGCGGTCGCCGTCCTCGCCCCGCTGCTGACCAGCTACGAGCCCGGCGCCGCCCAGGACGCCGGCGAGATCACCCCGTCCAGCGTCCCCGGGCCGTCGCCCGACCACTGGCTCGGGCTCGACAGCTTCGGCTCCGACCTGTGGACCCAGCTGGTGTACGGCGCCCGCCAGTCGCTCGTCTACGGCGTCATCTCGACCGCCATCGGCCTCGTGGTGGGCGCCGCCCTGGGCGCCCTGGCCGGTGGCTTCGGTGCCGTCGGCGGCCGCGCCGGGCAGTGGGTCGACACCGCCGTGATGCGGATCGTCGACCTCTGGCTGTCGATCCCCAGCCTGCTGCTCGCCGTCAGCGTCGCCGCGATCCTCACCCAGTCGGCGTACGCGGTCATGATCGCCATCGGTGCCGCCCAGGTGCCGATCTTCGCGCGACTGCTGCGCGGGTCGATGCTCGCGCAGGGCCGCTCGGACTACGTCCTCGCCGCAGGCGCACTCGGGCTGCGCAAGCGGCGCATCGTCATGAGCCACGTCCTGCCGAACTCGATCGGCCCGACGATCGTGCAGGCCACGCTGAACCTCGCGACCGCGATCATCGAGGTCGCGGCGCTGTCCTACCTGGGTCTCGGCACCGCGGACCCCGCGGTCGCCGAGTGGGGCCGCATGCTGGTCGCCGCCCAGGACCGCTTCGACGAGTCGCCGCAGCTCGCCATCTACCCCGGCGTGGCCATCGCGATCACCGCGCTCGGGTTCACCCTGTTCGGCGAGGCCCTGCGCGAGGCGCTCGACCCGAGGAGCCGCCGATGAGCACCCCCGCACCCGAGAAGACCACCGACACGACGCGGGACGACGTCCCGCTGCTGTCGGTGCGGAACCTGTCGGTGACCTTCGGGCTCCGGGGTCAACGCGCCGTCCGCGCCGTCGACGAGGTCTCCTTCGACATCCGCCCCGGCCAGCACGTCGGACTGGTGGGGGAGTCCGGCAGCGGCAAGTCCGTCACCTCGCTCGCCCTCATGGGCCTGCTGCCCAAGCGGGGGGTGAAGGTCGCCGGCGAGGCGCTCTACCGGGGCCAGGACCTGCTGACCCGGGACCGCAAGGCCATGGCCGGCCTGCGCGGCCGCGAGATCGCCATGGTGTTCCAGGACCCGATGACGTCCCTGAACCCCGTCGTCCGGATCGGGGTCCAGCTGACCGAGGTCATCACCCGGCACACCGACCTGGGCAAGTCGGCGTCGCAGGACCGCGCCCGTGAGCTCCTCGCCCAGGTCGGCATCCCCGACCCCGGACGACGCCTGCGGGAGTACCCCCACCAGCTCTCCGGCGGGATGCGGCAGCGCGTGCTCATCGCGATCGCCCTGGCGTGCCGGCCGCGCCTGCTCATCGCCGACGAGCCGACCACCGCCCTCGACGTCACCATCCAGGCCCAGGTGCTCGAGGTGCTCAAGGACCTCGTCGCCGAGACCGACGCCGCCCTGCTGATGATCACCCACGACCTCGGCGTCGTCGCCGGGCTCTGCGACGAGGTGAACGTCATGTACTCCGGCCGCATCGTCGAGGCCGCCACCCGCGAGAAGCTGTTCGCCCGGCCCCGCCACCCGTACACCGGCGGCCTCCTGGCCAGCATCCCGCGGCTCGACACCCCACGCGGGCGGCCCCTGACCCCCATCCCGGGCTCACCGACCCAGACCCTGCCGTGGTCCACCGGTTGCGCGTTCGCCCCTCGGTGCGCCAACGCCGCCGACGACTGCCGCACCACGGCCCCGACCCTCGAGGCGGACGACCACGGGGAGCTCCGCTGCTTCCACCCCCTGGACGCCGCCCGCACCCCCTCCGGGAGCGGCTCATGAGCGACCCCACCGCCCGCCCCACCCCCGGGCCCGCCGCGGCCGGGGGACCGGCCCCCGAGGACGCCGTTTCCGCCGAAACGGCGTCGGACGCCGGCGCCGGCGGCACCGATTCGGCACGAACGGCGGCCACGCCCGACGTCCTGCTCCGCATCCGCGACCTCGAGGTGCACTTCCCGATCCGCGACGGACTCATCCTCAATCGCACGGTCGGAGCGGTCCGGGCCGTCGACGGCGTCGACCTCGACGTCCCGCGCGGCGGCACGGTCGGCCTGGTCGGCGAGTCCGGGTGCGGCAAGTCCACCCTCGGCCGGGCCGTCCTGCGCCTGGTGGAGCCCACGGGCGGCAGGGTCGAGTTCGACGGGGTCGACGTCGCGTCGCTCAAGGGCGAGGCGCTGCGGGCGAAGCGGCAGGACATGCAGATGGTCTTCCAGGACCCGCTGGCCAGCCTGAACCCCCGGCAGAGCGTCGAGACGTTGCTGACCGAGCCGTTGCGGGCGCACCGCCGCAAGGTCTCCGACACCCGTGTCCGCGAGCTGCTCGACCAGGTCGGCCTGCCGTCGTCCGCGGCCGCGAAGTACCCGCACGAGTTCTCCGGCGGGCAGCGCCAGCGCATCGGCATCGCCCGCGCGCTCGCGTTGGAACCGTCGTTCATCATCGCCGACGAGCCCGTCTCGGCGCTCGACGTCTCGATCCAGGCGCAGGTGCTCAACCTGCTGGAGGACCTCCAGGAGTCCCTCGGCCTGACCTACCTCGTCATCGCCCACGACCTAGCTGTCGTCCGCCACGTCTCCGACCTGGTGGCCGTGATGTACCTCGGTGGCATCGTGGAGCGGGCGCCCTCCGACGACCTGTACGCCGAGCCGCTGCACCCGTACACGAAGGCCCTCATGTCGTCGGTGCCGGTCCCGGACCCCGTCGTCGAGGCCACCCGGGAGCGGATCATCCTGACCGGCGACCTGCCGTCGCCGGCGGACCCGCCGACCGGTTGCCGCTTCCACACCCGGTGCCCCTTCCGGCAGGCGGAGCGCTGCGACAGCGAGCGACCCGTCCTGCGCGAGCTCCGCCCCGGGCACGCCGTCGCCTGTCACTTCGCCGAGGAGATCCTCGCGGGCACCATCACGCCGCACGAGGTCACGCCCGAGGAGGCCGCGGAGGTGTGAGGGACCCGCCGTTCCTGCCGAACCGGCGCCCCGACGGGCCGTCAGGACGCCGATTCGGCGGAAACGGCGTGCAGCGGGCGCGCCCGCCCAGGGCCGTCGAAGCGCGCTCAGGCCGGGTCGGCGGCGGGAGCGTCCGGCTGTTCGGCGGGGGCCGGGAGGGGCGGCGGGGTGCCGCCGTACGCCGGGCACAGGGCCTGGTGGGCGCACCAGTCGCACAGGCGTCCGGGGCTCGGCTGAAAGTCGCCGGTGGCCTCGGCGTGGCGGATGGCCGCCCAGATGGCCTCGACCTTGCGCTCGGTGGCGAGCAGGTCCTGCTCGTCGGGGACGTAGCGCAGCACCTCGCCGTTGCCCAGGTAGATCAGCTGCAGCATCGCCGGGACCCGGCCGCGGGTCCGCCACAGCACCAGGGCGTAGAACTTCAGCTGGAACAGCGCCTTCGCTTCGAACAGCTCGCTCGGGGCCCGCCCCGTCTTGTAGTCCACGATCCGCACCAGACCGTCGGGGGAGACGTCGACGCGGTCGACGAAACCGCGTAGCAGGAGCCGCGACTCGAGCACCGTCTCGACGTACAGCTCGCGGTCGGCCGGCTCGAGCCGACGCGGGTCCTCGAGGGTGAAGTAGGTGTCCAGCGCGTCCGCGCAGGTGCCCAGCCACCGCTCGAGCGGCTCGGCCACCGCGGTCGCCGCCTCCGGGTCGGCGTCGCACACGGTCTCCCACGCCGGCCGGAGGAGGCCGCGGGCCCGTTCCGGCGTCCGGTCGGCCGCCGGGAGGTCGAACAGCTCCTCCAGCACCCGGTGCACCACCGTGCCGCGCACCGCCTCCGGCGACGACGGCTCGGGGAGCCGGTCGATCGTGCGGAACCGGTACAGCAGCGGGCAGCTCGTGAAGTCCCCGGCCCGGCTCGGTGACAGCGAGCCCAGCACCTCCACGCCGTCCACCGGCGTCGAGAGCAGCTCCGTCGGACCCATGCCCCGACAGTAGGACAGCCCGCCGACAGTCCCCGGCTAGGCTCGAGGAGTGCCGGAGAACCGTCCCCACCCGCCCGGGACGATCCGGCTCGGCCGGATCGCCGGCAGCGACGTGCTCGTCTCCGGGTCCTGGTTCCTCGTCGCCGGTCTGATCGCCGTCCTGGTCGCGCCCCGCGCGGAGGTCGTGGCCCCCGGACTGGGCGTGTGGGCGTACGCCGTGGGCTTCGGCTTCGCCGTGCTGCTCTACGGCTCGGTCCTGCTGCACGAGGCGTCCCATGCGGTGGTGGCGCGGATGTTCGGGTTCCGGGTCAGCACCATCACCCTCCACTTCCTCGGCGGCGCGACCGCGATCGAGGGCGAGGCCCGCCGTCCCCGCCAGGAGTTCTGGATCGCCGTCGTCGGCCCCCTCACCTCCATCGGGGTGGGGCTCGCGTCGCTGGCGCTGCTGCCCGTCACGCCCGACGGTCTGCCCCGCCTCGCGGTCGAGGCACTGGCCGGGGCCAACCTGCTGGTCGGCGTCCTCAACCTCGTCCCCGGACTACCCCTGGACGGCGGCCGCGTGCTGAAGTCCGCCGTCTGGTCCCTCAGCGGGGACCAGCACCGCGCCACCCTCGTCGCCGGGTGGGGTGGCCGGGTCGTCGCCGTCCTCGTCCTGCTGTGGCCGGTCGCGCTCGAGCTCGGTCTCGGTCGCAGGCCGCAGCTCGTGGACTACGCCGTCGCCTTCATCGTCGCGGTGTTCCTGTGGACCGGCGCCGGCGCGTCCATCGCCTCGGCCCGCATCCGGCGCCGCCTCCCCGGCCTCGCCGTCCGCGGTCTGGCGCGGCGCTCGCTCTCGGTCCCCGCGGACCTCCCCGTCTCCGAGGCCGTACGGCGGGCGCACGAGGCCGAGGCCGGCGGCATCGTGACCCTCGGCCCGGACGGCGTCCCCGCCGGTCTGGTCAACGAGGCCGCACTGGCCGCCGTCCCGGAGGAGCGGCGTCCGTGGATGCCGATCTCGACCGTCGCCCGCAGCCTGTCCGAGCGCACCGCGCTGCCCGCCGACCTGGCCGGGGAGGGACTGATCGCGGCGCTGGGCCGCTCGCCCGCGCCGGAGTACCTCGTGGTCGAGGACGACGGACGCCTGCACGGCGTCCTCGTCACCGCCGACGTCGAACGTGCGTTCCGTCGCACCGACCGCCACCCCACCACCTCCCCGGGCAGGACGGCGGCGCCCGGCCACTAGCCTGCTGCGCATGCCCGAGCAGCCCGTCGACGTCCCCGATCCCACCGAGGACCCGGTCCGCTCCTCCAGCCCCGAGCCCGGCCTCGAGGCCGCGCCCGCCTGGGCCGGCGTACGTCGTGGCCCGCTGCAGGCGGGGGAGTGGATCCGCCTGGTCGACACCAAGGGCCGGCGCCACAACTTCGAGCTGACCCCCGGCAAGCGGTTCTTCTCCAACCGGGGTCACATCGAGCACGACGACCTCATCGGCCGCGAGGAGGGCTTCGCGGTCACGTCGTCGGTGGGCGGCGAGTACGTCGTGTTCCGCCCGCTGCTCAGCGAGTTCGTGGTGTCCATGCCGCGCGGCGCGGCCGTGGTCTACCCGAAGGACAGCGCCCAGATTGTGGCCATGATGGACGTGTTCCCCGGCGCGCACGTCGTCGAGGCCGGCGTCGGCTCCGGGGCGCTGACCTGCTCGCTGCTGCGGGCCGTCGGACCCGACGGCAGGGTCGTGTCGTGGGAGCGGCGCGAGGAGTTCGCCGACGTGGCCCGCCGCAACGTCACCCAGTTCTTCGGCGGCGACCACCCCGCGTGGGACCTCCGCGTCGGCGACCTCGCCGAGGGGCTCCGCGAGTCGGGGACCCGCGCGGACCGCGTCGTCCTGGACATGCTCGCGCCGTGGGAGTGCGTCGACGAGGTGGCCGACGCGCTGCTGCCGGGCGGGATTGTGTGCGCATACGTCGCCACCACCACCCAGCTGTCCCGCATCACCGAGACGCTGCGCGCCCACGGCGGCTTCACCGAGCCACGGGCCTGGGAGTCGCTGGTGCGTGACTGGCACGTCGAGGGCCTCGCCGTCCGCCCCGGCCACTCCATGACCGGGCACACGGCCTTCCTGGTCACCGCCCGCCGGATGGCCCCCGGCGAGCGCGCGCCCGCCAAGAAGCGTCGTCCCGCCCCCGGCGCCTACGGCGAGGACTACTCCGGCCCCCGCCCGCCCGACCTCGCCCCCCAGGTCACCACCGAGGCGTACGACCCGCGCTGACCCTCGCTCCACCCGGTCGCCGGCCGTCGCCGTCACCCCGGCGTTGCTCCGGAGCTGCGCCGATTCGTGCGAAACGGCGGCCCGGACGGCCCGGACGACGCCGTTTCTGCCGAAACGGTGTTGCTTCGGCCGCGTCCTGGGCACCTCCAGCACCCCGCCCGACACCGCGCCGGCGCCGGGTGCGCGCCGGCCGTGTGACGAGTTGGTGACGACCCGGCGTGTGAGACGTCCAACGTCTTGGCAACCGGGGATGGGGCAGTAATGTCCAGAGCAAGCGGACCTACCGGAGGTGGTCGTCGTGCCCGAGCAGCCTGAAGCCCAGACCGCGGCGGAGCTGCGCCGTCAGGTCGCCTACCTCGAGGCCGAGGTGGGGGACCTGCGCCGCCGCCAGTCGTCCGGCCGCACGTCGGGGTCGACGTCCGGTCTCGAGGCGCGGTTGGCCGACACCGAGCGCTCGCTGGCGTCGGTGTCCTCCCAGAACGAGCGACTGGCCTCCACCCTGCGCGAGGCGCGGGACCAGATCACGAAGCTGAAGGAGGAGGTCGACCGGCTCGCACAGCCGCCGGCCGGCTTCGGCACCGTGCTGGACCGCAACGACGACGACACCGTCGACGTGTTCACCGGCGGCCGCAAGCTCCGGGTGAACGTCAGCCCCAACGTGGAGCTCGACGACCTGCGCCGCGGCCAGGAGGTCCTGCTCAACGAGGCCCTGAACATCGTGGCCGCGTTCCACTACGAGCAGGTCGGCGAGGTCGTCATGCTCAAGGAGGCGCTGGCCGACGGCGAGCGGGTCCTGGTCATCGCGAACGCCGACGAGGAGCGCGTCGTCCGGTTGGCCGAGCCGTTGCGCGGTCCCGACGTGACGCTGCGCGCCGGGGACTCGCTGCTGCTCGACACCCGCTCCGGCTACGTCTACGAGGTCGTCCCGAAGTCCGAGGTCGAGGAGCTGGTCCTCGAGGAGGTCCCGGACATCGCCTACGAGTCCATCGGTGGTCTCGTCGGTCAGATCGAGCAGATCCGGGACGCCGTCGAGCTGCCCTACCTGCACCCGGAGATGTTCGTCGAGCACGAGCTCAAGCCGCCGAAGGGCGTCCTGCTGTACGGCCCGCCCGGCTGCGGCAAGACCCTCATCGCGAAGGCCGTCGCGAACAGCCTCGCGAAGAAGGTGGCCGCCCGCACGGGCCAGGAGGGCAAGTCCTACTTCCTGAACATCAAGGGCCCCGAGCTGCTCAACAAGTACGTCGGGGAGACCGAGCGCCACATCCGGCTCGTGTTCCAGCGGGCCCGGGAGAAGGCGTCGATGGGCACGCCCGTCATCGTGTTCTTCGACGAGATGGACTCGCTGTTCCGCACCCGCGGCTCCGGGGTCTCCTCGGACGTCGAGAACACGATCGTCCCGCAGCTGCTGAGCGAGATCGACGGCGTCGAGACGCTGGAGAACGTCCTGGTCATCGGTGCCTCGAACCGCGAGGACATGATCGACCCCGCGATCCTGCGCCCCGGCCGCCTCGACGTGAAGATCAAGATCGAGCGCCCGGACGCCGAGTCGGCACGCGACATCTTCTCGAAGTACCTGACCCCCCGCCTCCCGCTGCACGCCGACGACCTGGGTGAGTTCGGCGGCGACCGCGTCGCGTGCGTCGACGGCATGATCCGGGCGACCGTCGAGCGGATGTACACCGAGACTGACGAGAACCGGTTCCTCGAGGTCACCTACGCCAACGGGGACAAGGAGATCCTGTACTTCAAGGACTTCAACTCCGGCGCGATGATCCAGAACATCGTCGACCGGGCGAAGAAGATGGCGATCAAGGACCTCCTCGACCACGATCAGAAGGGCCTGCGGGTCCAGCACCTGCTCCAGGCCTGCGTCGACGAGTTCAAGGAGAACGAGGACCTCCCGAACACGACCAACCCCGACGACTGGGCCCGCATCTCCGGCAAGAAGGGCGAGCGGATCGTCTTCATCCGCACCCTCATCACCGGCAAGCAGGGCACCGAGCCCGGCCGCTCCATCGACACGGTCTCCAACACCGGCCAGTACCTCTGAGTCCGGCGCCGGGCGGCCCCGGCGGCGCCGTTTCCGCGTAAACGGCAGTCGCCGGGCGCCCCGGCACGCCGTTCCGCACGAATCGGTGCCCCGGGGGCTGCCCCGAGGGGCCGCGCCTCGGTCGGTAGGGCCTCGAGGCGCCGGCCGGAGGTCGTTCGGCCGTCGAGCCGCTCAGTAGGAGTGTGGGCGGGCCATCGTCGAGCGGACGGCGTCGACGTCGAAGTCCTCGCCCAGCCATCGGAACAGACCCTCGAGCACCTGCGGGTCGGCCACCCAGTCGTCGTAGTGCACCCGGTACGCCGCGTCGCCGAGCTCGTCGGCCAGGGCGAGCAGGTCTGCCTCCGTGCGCTCGAGCAGGGCCCGCGACTCCGGGTCCTTGCCCCACCACTTGCTGACGGAGACCGCGTCGAGGTTGCGGGTGTTGACGATGAACCGGGCGCCGGGGAACACCTCCCGCAGCCACGCGACGTACCCCGGAGTGTCCGGCTCGTCCCAGCGGATCTCCTTGAAACCGGTCACCCGTGTGCCCGGCTCGGGACGCAGCAGCGAGTCGAGCGCCAGCTTGCGCTCGGCGAGGCGGGTGCGCCGGCTGGGCAGCTGATCCATGCCGAAGAACGGGTGGGTGGCGTCGTTGCCGTCCTCGATGCCCTTGCGGCGACGCTCGCGACGCTGGTTGCGGCGAACCTTGTGCACGGCTGCGTCGAACGCCCAGACGTGCCGCAGCGTCTGCCGATTCTCACCACGGATCAAGTAGCCCGGGATGGCGTTGAGGATGCCCTGGAGCAGGGTCGAACCACTGCGGCCGTACGTGACGATGAAGACGTAGCCGAGGTCGTCGCGGACCTCCAGGCGCCCCACCTTGGCCCGCAGGGTCCGGGTCCGCTTCTCCAGCCGGGCCACCCGGGCGCGTGCCCGCTCGCGCTGCTGCTCGGCGGCCTCGGCGCGCGCGCGGGTCCGGGTCAGCTCCTCGCGGAGGGCCTCGACCTCGCTGCGACGGGCAGGGACCACGCCACGCAGACCGCTGCGGGTGCGCCGCGCGACGCGCCGCGGCAGGTCGTCTCGTGTCACGGCGGCGAGTCTCCCACGCGCCGTTCGTGCCGAATCGGCGCAGTCGCGCCCGCCTCGGCCCCTCCTCGGTCCCTCCTCGGGCCCCGCCGGCGCGCACCGCACCCGCCTGCACCCGCGTAGGCTCGCCGCATGAGCGTGCGACGGGTGATGGGGACCGAGGTCGAGTACGGCATCACCGTCTCGGGTCAGCCGCACGCGAACCCGATGCTCGCCTCGTCGCAGGTCGTGAACGCCTACGCGTCGGCGTCCGCCAGGGCGCGGCGGGCGCGGTGGGACTTCGAGGAGGAGTCCCCGCTGCGCGACGCCCGCGGCTTCGACATGAGCCGGCAGGTCGCCGACGCCTCGCAGCTGACCGACGAGGACCTCGGTCTCGCCAACATCATCCTCACTAACGGCGCCCGGCTGTACGTCGACCACGCGCACCCCGAGTACTCGACGCCCGAGGTGACGACCCCGCTCGACATCGTGAAGTGGGACAAGGCCGGCGAGCTGGTGATGCTGGACGCCGCCCGCCGGGCGGCCCAGCTGCCGGGTGGCGCGCCGATCGTCCTCTACAAGAACAACACCGACAACAAAGGCGCGTCGTACGGCGCCCACGAGAACTACCTGATGCGCCGCTCGACCCCGTTCGCGGAGATCGTCCGGCACCTCACGCCGTTCTTCGTGTCCCGCCAGGTGGTCTGCGGCGCCGGCCGGGTCGGCATCGGCCAGGACGGCCGCGACCACGGTTTCCAGATCAGCCAGCGCGCGGACTTCTTCGAGGTCGAGGTGGGGCTCGAGACCACCCTGAAGCGGCCGATCATCAACACCCGCGACGAGCCGCACGCCGACCCGGATCGCTACCGCCGCCTCCACGTGATCATCGGCGACGCGAACCTCGCCGAGACCTCGACCTACCTCAAGGTCGGCACGACCGCCCTCGTCCTGGCGATGATCGAGGACCGCTGGCTGGACGGCGACCTGACCGTCGCCACGCCCGTCGCTGCGCTGCGCGACGTGTCCCACGACCCGACCCTGCGCCACCTGCTGCGCCTCGCCGACGGGCGGCGGCTGACCGGGCTGCAGCTGCAGATGGAGTACCTCGACCTCGCCCGCAAGTACGTCGAGGACCGCCTCGGCTCGGACGCCGACCCGCAGACCGTCGACGTCCTCTCGACCTGGGAGTCCGTGCTGACCAGGCTCGAGCAGGACCCCATGCAGCTCGCCGGCGAGCTCGACTGGGTGGCCAAGCTCCGGCTGCTCGAGCAGTACCGCTCCCGCGACGGTCTCGGCTGGGACGACGCCAAGCTGGCCCTCGTCGACCTGCAGTACGCCGACACGCGGCCCGAGAAGGGGCTGTACCACCGGCTGGTGGCGGGGGGCCGGATGCGCCGTTTGCTGCGAAACGGTGAGGAGGAGGTCGCCATGCACGAGCCGCCGACCGACACCCGCGCCTACTTCCGCGGCCGGTGCCTGGAGAAGTACGCCGACCAGGTGGCTGCCGCGTCGTGGGACTCGGTCATCTTCGACCTCCCCGGACGCGACTCGCTGCAGCGCGTGCCGACCACGGACCCGCTGCGCGGCAGCAAGGCCCACGTGGGCGACCTGCTGGACCGTTGCGACGACGCCCAGCAGCTGGTCGACGCCCTCACGGGTTGATCCGCCACGCCGGTCCGTCAGGCGAGGTCGCGCGGTCGGTGTCGGTCCGTCGCGCTAGGTTGGCGACGTGGTCGCGGGCATGCCGCCCCGGCCGTCCGACGGGTGAAGGAGGTGTGCCGTGGCCCAGGAGCACAAGCAGCCCCGCAGGTCCTCGCAGACCGAGGAGACGACGGAGGAGACCGCCGAGGTCTCGACCGAGGCCGCCGAGCGCAAGGACGCCCTCGACGACGACGTCGACAGCATCCTGGACGAGATCGACGAGGTGCTGGAGTCCAACGCGGAGGACTTCGTGAAGTCGTTCATCCAGAAGGGCGGCGAATGACCGCCGACGGACCCCGCCTGCCCGCCGCGTACCTCGCGCCCGGAGGCTCGTCGTTCACCGACTTCCTCGCCTCCCAGGCACCCGACCTGCTCCCGAGCGCCCGCGCGGTCCCGGCCGGCGCGGTCGGGGACACGCTCACCCCGCACGCGACCACCATCGTCGCGGCGACCTTCCCCGGCGGCGTCGTGGTCGCCGGTGACCGTCGCGCCACGATGGGCAACATCATCGCGCAGCGCGACATCGAGAAGGTCTTCCCCGCCGACGAGTACTCCGCGGTCGGCATCGCCGGCGCCGCCGGCATCGCGGTCGAGATGACGCGGCTCTTCCAGACCGAGCTCGAGCACTACGAGAAGATCGAGGGCGTCACGCTGTCGATGGACGGCAAGGCCAACCGCCTGGCAGCCCTGATCCGCGGCAACCTCGGGCTCGCCATGCAGGGCCTCGCCGTCGTGCCGCTGTTCGCCGGGTACGACACGGACGCCGGCATCGGCCGGATCTTCTCCTACGACGCGACCGGCGGGCGGTACGAGGAGACCGCGTTCCACTCGACCGGCTCCGGGTCGGTGTTCGCCCGCGGCGCCCTGAAGAAGCTGTACCGCGAGGACCTGACCGAGGGCGAGTGCGTCCTGGCGACCGTGCAGGCGTTGTACGACGCCGCAGACGACGACTCCGCCACCGGCGGGCCCGACCTCGCCCGACGGATCTTCCCCGTCGTCCACGTCATCACCGCGGACGGCGGACGCCGTCTGCCCGACGCCGACGTCGCGCAGGTCGCCGACACGGTCATCGCCGCGCGGATGCAGCGACCCGACGGCCCGGCCGCCGCCCTGAGCTGAGGATCTCCCCATGAGCACCCCGTTCTACGTCTCGCCCGAGCAGCTGATGAAGGACCGGGCGGACTTCGCCCGCAAGGGCATCGCCCGCGGCCGGTCCGTGGTGGCCGTGCAGTACGCCGACGGCGTCTTGTTCGTTTCAGAGAACCCGTCCCAGGCCTTGCACAAGGTGTCCGAGATCTACGACCGGATCGCGTTCGCCGCGGTCGGCCGCTACAACGAGTTCGAGAACCTCCGCATCGCCGGCGTCCGGCTGGCCGACATGCGCGGCTTCTCCTACGACCGCCGCGACGTCACGGGACGTGGCCTCGCCAACGCCTACGCGCAGACCCTCGGCACGATCTTCTCCTCGGGCGGCGAGAAGCCGTACGAGGTGGAGCTGTTCGTCGCCGAGATCGGCGCCTCCGCCGAGGACGACCAGGTTTACCGCCTGACGTACGACGGCCAGGTGGCCGACGAGCACGGGTACGCCGTGATGGGTGGGGCCGCGGACGTCGTCGCGTCGGCCCTGGCGGCCTCCTACCAGCCCGGGTCGGACCTCCGGACCGCGCTGCGGCTCGCCGTCTCGGCCCTGGGTCACTCCGAGACCGGTGACCGGGTCGTGCCGGTGGAGGACCTCGAGGTCGCCGTCCTCGACCGGACCCGGACGCGGGCGCGCAAGTTCTCCCGGCTGCGCCCCTCGCGCCTGACCGAGCTGCTGGGGGACCGGGACTCCGGGCCGACCCCGGACACCGCGGGGGACACCGAGGGGGACACCGGGTCGGGGGCTGCACCCGCTGCCGGCGGGAGCGACGAAGCCCCGACGTCACCCGGCACGGACGCCGGCACCTCGTCCGCCCCCGAGCCGACGCCGTACCCCGTCTCCGACGACGACCCTCCGCCCGTCGCCCCGCCCGCCTGAGCCACCGCGCCGTCCCGACCAGGCGCTACCCGCTCCTGGCCCCGGCCGCAGCGGTCGGCCGCGGGGCCCTCGGCGACCGGGAAGCGGCGCCGTTTGGCACAACACGGCGCTGGAAGCGGCCGGAAATGCGCCGATTCGGCAGAAACGGCACCTCACGGTGCCGCTGGCCGACGCCGACCGACGGGGGCCCTGAACGGGACAGAATCTGTCCACAGGTGCCGGACGTACCCGGTTGCCCACAGGCCCGGGACAGTGCTGTTCCGTGGCGGCTGGATCGGGTCGAGGCTCCGTGGCATGACTCTCGAAGCGACCCCGATCCGGGGCAACATCAGGTCCCCCCAGTTCCGCCGGGTCAGCCACGGGTTGTTCCTGGAGATCGCCACCGGCCTCAGCGAGGACGCGGAGTGGCGTCGCGACCTCGGCGCGTGGCGGTACGTGCTGGCCGGCAGCGCCATGTTCACCGGCCTCACCGGGGCGCGGCTGGCGGGGTGGGCGCTGCCGGTCGTGTCCCGGGACTGGACGCCGATCTTCGTGGCCGTCTCCGCGCCCGACCCGACCGTGCGCCGAGCGGGCCTGGTGGTCAGCCAGTTCCGCCGAGGCCCCGACCACCGGCCCTGGATCGTCGACGGCCTGCCCCTGGACCATCCCGAGGAGATCCTGCTGCGCTGCGCCCGAGACCTCGACCTCATCGACCTCGTGGTGCTGGTCGAGTCCGCGCTGCGCGCGAGGGACGTCACCTACCGCGCGCTGCACCGCATCACCGAGACCCGCCGGCCGGGTGTGCGGCTGCTCCGCCGGGCCGTCGAGCTGGCCGAGCCACGCAGCGAGTCCCCGATGGAGACGGTGCTGCGGCTGCTCCTGTGGTGCGCCGGCGTCCCGGTCGACGTCCAGTCGCCACTGGTCGACCCCGACGGCCGCGAGCTCGGGCGGGCCGACCTGCGGGTACGAGGCACGAACCTGCTGGTCGAGTACGACGGCGGCGAGCACCGCGACCCGGCCCGCCACGCCGCCGACATCCGCCGGGAACGCCTGATCGGGGACCTCGACCTCCGACGGCGCGCCTACACCCTGCCGGAGCTCACGCAACGACCAGCGGTGGTGATGGCCGAGCTGGACCGGATCCTCGGCCGGACGCCGCGTCCCCGCCGCCTCGCCCGGTGGCGGGGGCTGGTGACCGGCTCGACGTACGACCCCGCCGGGCGCCGTCGGGTGCGCTCGCGGTGGGCGGTGGCCATGGGGACGATCACCCGCTGGTGAACCGACGCACGTCGGCCCACGGCTCGTCGCGGGCCCCGCGGTCGGGTGTGCCGGACTAGGGTGCAGACGTGGACCGGCGGATCTTCGGCATCGAGAACGAGTACGGCGTGACGTGCACGTTCCGGGGGCAGCGCAGGTTGAGCCCCGACGAGGTGGCGCGCTACCTGTTCCGCAAGGTCGTCAGCTGGGGCCGCAGCAGCAACGTGTTCCTCCGCAACGGGGCCCGGCTGTACCTGGACGTCGGCTCCCACCCCGAGTACGCCACCCCCGAGTGCGACGACGTGGTCGACCTCGTCACCCACGACAAGGCGGGGGAGCGGGTCCTGGAGGGTCTGCTGCTCGACGCGGAGCAGCGGCTGCACGACGAGGGCATCGCCGGCGACATCTACCTGTTCAAGAACAACACGGACTCCGCGGGGAACTCCTACGGCTGCCACGAGAACTACCTGGTCACCCGGTCCGGCGAGTTCGGACGGCTGGCGGACGTCCTGATCCCCTTCCTGGTCACCCGCCAGATCGTGGTGGGCGCCGGCAAGGTCACCCAGACCCCGCGCGGGGCGAGCTTCAGCGTCAGCCAGCGTGCCGAGCACATCTGGGAGGGCGTCTCCAGCGCCACGACCCGCAGCCGCCCGATCATCAACACCCGCGACGAGCCGCACGCGGACGCCGAGCGCTACCGCCGCCTGCACGTCATCGTCGGCGACTCGAACATGAGCGAGACGACCACGATGCTCAAGGTCGCCAGCTGCGACCTCGTGCTGCGGATGATCGAGGAGGGCGTCGTGATGCGCGACCTCACCCTCGAGAACCCGATTCGGGCGATTCGGGAGATCTCCCACGACATCACCGGACGCCGACGGGTCCCGCTGGCCAACGGACGTGAGGCGAGCGCGCTGGAGATCCAGGGGGAGTACCTGGCGAAGGCGCAGGAGTTCGTCGACCGCCGCGGCCTGCGGACGCCGGTCATCGACCGCAGCCTGGACCTGTGGGAGCGGGGCCTGAAGGCCGTCGAGTCCGACGACCTGGGACTGGTCGACACCGAGCTCGACTGGGTCATCAAGTGGAAGCTCATCGACGCCTACCGCGCCAAGCACGGGCTGCCCCTGGGCCACGCCCGGGTGGCGCAGCTGGACCTCGCCTACCACGACATCCACCGCGACCGTGGGCTCTACTACCTGCTGGAGAAGCGCGGCAAGGTGCAGCGCGTGACCAGCGACCTGAAGATCTTCGAGGCGAAGTCGCTGCCCCCGCAGACGACCCGGGCCAAGCTGCGGGGCGAGTTCATCCGCCGCGCCCAGGAGCGTCGACGCGACTTCACCGTCGACTGGGTGCACCTGAAGCTGAACGACCAGGCGCAGCGCACCGTCCTGTGCAAGGACCCGTTCCGTGCCAGCGACGAGCGGGTGCAGCGCCTCATCGACGGCATGTGAGCAGCCGCCCGCCGTACGCCCCCGGCCTCGTCGACACACGCCGTGGGGGACCTCCGCGGCGGCTGGGCGGCCCGGTTAGGGTGACCGGCGTGCGTCGAGCAACCCGTACCACCACCCGTCGAGCGCTGGCCGTCCCTGCCGTGACCGCCCTCGTCCTGGGTCTCGCGGCCTGTGGCGAGGACGAGTCCGAGGGCGCCGAGCAGACCGGTGCCGGCCTCGACTCCATCACCATCTCCGACAACGTGGGCCGCGCCCCCGAGGTCGAGTGGGACGGCAGGGTCGCGGTGGACGAGACCGAGTCCGAGACCATCGTCGAGGGCGACGGGCCCGAGATCCCGGCCGACGCCGGGGTGATGGCGCAGATCCTCATCGGCAACGGCTACTCCGAGAACACGGTGCTGAGCACCTGGGACTCCCAGCCGCCGACGCCTCAGATCTTCACGCCCTCCGGGGACCTTCCGGCGGGGATCGTCCGTGCCTTCGAGGGCACGACGATCGGCAGCCGGACGGCGGTCGTCTCCCCGCCGGAGGACGCTTTCGGCGAGCTCGGCAACCCCCAGCTCGGCATCGGCAACGCCGACAGCGTCCTGTTCGTCATGGACTCCGTCGGCGTCGTGCAGCCCTCCGTCAGCGAGGAGGCACGGACCCCGCCGCGCGGTACGCCCCGGGTGGTCGAGGACGAGAGCGGCGCCGTGACCAAGCTGGACTTCTCGAACGCGGCGCAGCCGACGGGCGAGCTCGAGGTCACGGTCCTGAACGAGGGCAACGGCCCGCGGGTCCAGGCCGACGACTTCGTCGCGGTGACCTACCTGGGCCAGACCTTCGACGGCCGACAGCCGTTCGACCAGAACTTCACCGCCCCCAAGCCCGACCCGAACAACCCGACCGCGGCCCCCGCCGAGGCCGGCCCCGCCGTCTTCAGCCTCGACGGTGTCGTCGAGGGGTGGAAGCGGGGGCTCACCGGCATCCCGACCCGCAGCCGCGTGCTGCTGGAGATCCCGCCGGACCTCGGCTACGGCGAGCAGGGCCAGCCGCCGGACATCCAGGGCGACGACACGCTGTACTTCGTGATCGACGTCCTCGGCACCAGCACGGCCTGAGCACGGAGCGGCATGGCGACGGACAAGAGCGAGCGGCTCCTCAACCTGCTCATCATGCTGCTGGTCACCCGCCACTGGATCCCGAAGAGCCGCATCCGCGACGTCCTGTACGCCGATTCGTCCGAAACGGCGTTCGAGAAGATGTTCGAGCGGGACAAGGAGGAGCTCCGCAGCATCGGGGTCCCCGTCGAGGTGGGTGCGATGGACGCCTACTTCGACGACGAGGTCGGCTACCGGGTCCGCCCGGAGCAGTTCGCGCTGCCGGAGGTGACGCTGACCGCGGAGGAGGCGTCGGTGGTGGCGCTCGCCGGCCGGGCGTGGGACAACGCCCGGCTCGCCGACCACACGACCCGGGCGCTGGCGACCCTGACGGCGGCCGGGGTGGAGCTTGACCGCTCGGCGCTCGACCTGGTCGAGCCGCGGCTGCGGGCCGAGGAGCCGTCGTTCGAGGCCTTCTGGACGGCGGTCACCGAGGGGCGTCCGGTGCGGTTCGCCTACCGCCGGCGTCCGGCCGAGCCGACCGCCACCCGGCGGCTGGAGCCGTGGGGGGTCGTCCGGTCGTCGGGGCGCTGGTACGTCGCGGGGTACGACCGCGACCGTGCCGAGCCGCGTGTCTTCCGCCTCAGTCGCGTCGTCGGGGAGGTCGCCGCCGACGGTGAGCCGGGCGAGGTCGTCGTGCCCCCGGGCACCGAGGTGGGCCAGCTGACGCGCAACCTGGTCCGGGACACCCCCGGGGTGGCCGCCTCCGTGCTGGTGCGGACCGGCACCGGCCACGGCCTGCGCCGCGCGGCGCGGACCGTCGACTCCGGCGTCCACGGGCCCGACGGCACGCCCGGCTGGGACCGGCTCGAGCTGCCCGACTCCGGCTCCGAAGTCGCCGACGAGGTCCTGGCCCACGGCGCCGACGCCTACGTCGAGGGGCCTGCCGTTCTGCGCGAATCGGTGCGCGCACGCGTGCAGGCCGCGCTGTCCGCGGCGGGCGGGGCCGGGGCGGAGGAGCAGGCGTGAGCGCGACGAGCAGCAGGACGCCGGCGCAGCCGGCGCTCGACCAGGTCGGGCGGCTGCTGCGGCTGGTGCCCTACCTCAACAACCGCGGCTCGGTGCCGCTGGACCGCGCCGCGGCCGACCTGGGCGTGAGCCGCCGGCAGCTCGACAAGGACCTGCGGGTGCTGTTCATGTGCGGCCTGCCCGGGGGTTACCCCGACGACCTGATCGACGTCGACCTGGACGCCCTCGAGCAGGAGGGTGTCGTCCGGGTCTCCAACGCCGACTACCTGTCACGGCCCCTGCGCCTGCAGGCGACCGAGGCCGCGGCGCTGGTGGTGGCGCTCCGTTCGCTGCGCACCGACGCCGACGACGAGACCCGCGAGGTGCTGGACCGGGTGCTGGCCAAGCTCGAGGTGGCGGCCGGGGGAGTGGCGCAGCTGGTCGACGCCGGCGCCGACCCCGCCGCGGGCCTGAGCGAGACCCGCGCGACCGTCCGCCGGGCCATCGACGAGGGCCGGCAGCTGCGCCTGACCTACCTGGTCCCCGCGCGGGACGAGGAGTCCGACCGGGTCGTCGACCCCGACACGCTGGTCACCGAGCAGGGCCACGATTACCTGGGGGCGTGGTGCCACCGCGCCGAGGCCCCCCGCTGGTTCCGGCTCGACCGCATCAGCCGGGCCGACGTCCTGGACACGCCGGTCGAGCACCCCGACCAGGGCCCCCGTCCGCCGCAGGCACCGGGCTCCGGGCTGTTCGAGCCTCCGGCGGACGCGCTGCGGGTGACGCTCCGCCTCGCCCCGGAGGCGCGGTGGGTCCCGGAGTACTACCAGGTGGACGAGGTCAGGCCCCTGCCCGACGGCGGTCTCGAGGTCGACCTGGCCGTCGCCGACGAGCGGTGGCTGCGCCGTACCCTGCTGCGGCTCGCGCCGGCGGCGACCGTCGTCCGCCCCGCAGAGTTCACCCAGATGTTCACCGCCGACCTGGCATCCGTGGCGGGCCTCTACGACGAACACCACGTAGAGTGACGAAGGCCCGTCCCCCCGCGATCCAGAGGAGCACGTGATGTTCGGACTCGGCACCATGGAACTGGTGCTCATCTTCGGCGTGATCATCCTGCTGTTCGGCGCCGCGAAGCTCCCGGACCTCGCCCGGGGCACCGGTCGTGCCCTGCGCATCTTCAAGACCGAGACCAAGGGTCTGATGGACAGCGACGACGACGGCGTCAAGGACAGCGACAAGCACCCCGCCGAGAAGGAGATCGAGGCCCGCAACGCGGCCGCCACCGAGGCGGACATCCGGGCCACGCGCGAGCACCGCGACTCCACCAGCTGAGCCGAGCACCGTCACGATGGCTCTCTCCGTCCCCCTCGGGGGCGTCGCCAACCTGCTCCGCGGCCGGCCCCACCACCCGGTCGGCCCCGACGGGCAGATGGCGCTCTCGGACCACCTGCGCGAGTTGCGCGCCCGGATCCTCAAGGCGACGCTGGCGCTCATCGTGGTCTTCGTCGCCGCGCTGTTCTTCTACGAGCAGCTGCTCTCGCTCGTGCTCGGACCGTACGAGCAGGCCCAGCGCGCCCTGGACGCCGAGGGCGTCAGCACCACCCCGACGATCGGGCGCGTCACCGGTCCGCTGCTGCTGCAGCTGAAGATGGCCGGCGTCGCCGCGGTGGTCATCACCTCGCCGTACTGGCTCTACCAGCTGTGGGCCTTCATCGTCCCCGGCCTGCACGCCCGCGAGAAGCTGTGGACCCGGGTGTTCGCGGCCGTCGCGGGTCCGCTGTTCATCGCGGGCGTGGCCACGGCGTACTACGTGCTGCCGGTCGGCATCGAGGTCCTCATCGGCTTCACCCCGGGCCAGCTGATCAGCCTGGTGGACTTCGGGGAGTACTTCAGCTTCTTCACCCGGATGCTGCTGGTGTTCGGCGTCGCCTTCGAGATCCCGCTGTTCGTGATCATGCTGAACCTCGCGGGCGTGGTCAGCGGCAAGCAGATCGGCAAGTACCGGCCGTGGATCATCATCGGCACGTTCATCTTCGCCGCCGTCGCCACGCCGTCCACCGACCCGTTCTCGATGCTGATGCTCGCGCTGCCGATGCTGGTGCTGTTCGTCATCGCGGAGATCATCGCCCGGTTCGTGGACCGGGTGCGTGCCCGCCGGTCCTCCGGCACCGACCAGTGGGCCGACGACGAGCTGTCGCCCCTGTGAGGGCCCTGGACCCGCCGCCGCCCCTCACCCCGCTGGACCCCTTCGACCTCCCCGAGTGGCTCGGCACCGAGGCCGTGACCTGGCGCGCCGAGGACTCCGTCCGCGCCGGCCACCTCGTCCGCGGCCGCATCGGCCCGGCTCAGGACGGCGTCGAGGGGGCCTCGGCACGCCGTTTCGGCGGAAACGGCGACGCCGCGGGCCTCCCGCACGACCGATTCGGCAGAAACGGCGACCCGGGCGACCCGGGCGACCCGGGCGCGGAGGGTGAGGGCGCGGGCGAGGTGGGGCTGGCGTGCGACCTGTTGGCCGTGGACGACGCGCACCCGCGGGTGGTGGCGGACGAGGACGTGCGGCGGGCGGCGCACATGGCGTGGCGGCACGGGCAGGTCCACCTGGTGCAGCGGGAGGGACGGGCGACGCTGGCGTGCCCGGGCTCGGCGTTCACCGCGGACGGCGTCCTCGACGCCGTGGAGCGGATGGCCCGGGCGGTGGGGGCCGACCCGCGGCGCTGGGAGGTCCGCCTCCTGCTCGGCGGACGCCACTGACCTCGGGCGTCCCCGGCCGGAGGGCCGGGGCCCACTAGGGTCGCGGTGTGTCCCGCACGATCGCCCTCCTGGCGAACCCGTCGGCCGGGGGTGGGCGCGCCGTGGCGGCGCGCGAGGTCGCGGCCGCGCGGTTGCGCGACGCCGGGTACCTCTGCCGTCCGCTGACCGGCGCCGACGCGGTGGAGACGACGCACCTGGCTCGTCGGGCGGTGGCCGACGAGGTGGACGTGCTCGTCGCGGTCGGTGGCGACGGGACCGTGCACGCCGCCGTGCAGGCCCTCGCCGGGACGGCGGTGCCGCTGGGGGTGGTGCCCTGCGGCACCGGCAACGACGTGGCCCGCTACCTCGGCATCCCGCGCGACGACCCGGCCGCGGCCGCCGACCGCGTCGTCGCCTCCCGTCGGCGGCGGATCGACCTCGCCCGCAGCGGCGCCACCTGGTTCGTGACGGTGCTGGCCGCCGGGTTCGACGCGGTCGTCAACGAGCGCGCGAACGGCATGGCGTGGCCGCGGGGGCGGTCCCGCTACACGCTCGCCACGCTGGCCGAGCTGCGGACGTTCACCCCGCGCGACTACGTGCTCGACCTCGACGGGGCGGCCCGCCGCACCCCGGCGATGCTCGTCGCCGTCGGCAACGGCCCCTCGTTCGGCGGTGGCCTGCGGATCACCGAGGGCGCCGTCCTGGACGACGGCCTGCTGGACGTCGTCGTCATCCGTCCGATGAGCCGGCCCGAGCTGGTCCGGACCTACCCGAGGCTGTACCGGGGCACCCACACGAGCCACCCGGCGTACGAGCGGCACCGGGTCCGGCGCGTGACCTTGGCGGCACCGGGCATCGTGGCCTACGCGGACGGTGAACGGTTCGGTCCACTGCCGCTGACGGTCGAGTGCGTCCCCGGGGCGCTGGAGGTAGTGGCATGAGGAGCGCGGACGCGCGCGAGCCGGAGGGCCGGGACGGCGCCGGCGCCGGCGCCGGCGAGGACACCCTGAGCCCGGCCGAGCGGTACGCCGCGAGCCGGCGCCGCGCGAAGCACCCGGTGCTCGTCGACTTCGAGGCGCACTACCCCTTCGGCCTGGACGAGTTCCAGCTCGAGGCGTGCCGCGACCTCGAGGACGGGCGGGGGGTCCTGGTGGCCGCGCCCACCGGTTCGGGCAAGACGGTGGTCGGGGAGTTCGCCTGCCACCTCGCCCTGGCCGGTGGACGCAAGTGCTTCTACACGACGCCGATCAAGGCGCTGAGCAACCAGAAGCACGCCGACCTCGTGCGGCGCTACGGCGCCGACCAGGTGGGGCTGCTGACCGGCGACCACGCCGTCAACGGCGACGCGCCCATCGTCGTCATGACGACCGAGGTCCTGCGCAACATGCTGTACGCCGGGTCCGGGACGCTCACCGACCTCGGCTACGTCGTCATGGACGAGGTGCACTACCTCGCCGACCGCATGCGCGGCGCGGTGTGGGAGGAGGTCATCATCCACCTCCCCGACTCGGTGTCGCTGGTCTCGCTGTCCGCGACCGTGTCCAACGCCGAGGAGCTCGGTGAGTGGCTGGAGACGGTGCGCGGCGACACCTCGACGATCGTCGAGGAGAGGCGGCCGGTGCCGCTGTTCCAGCACGTCATGGTCGGACGCCGCCTCCACGACCTGTTCGCGGACTCCGACGTGGACGCCCGCGCCGGCTTCGTCCGCGAGGGCGCCAAGGTCAACTCCGAGCTGCTGCGCGTGGCCCGCGACGACATGGTCTCGAGCCGGGTGAAGGACCGCCGCTCGCCCAAGGGCGCTCGCAGCGGCCGCGGCCGGGGCGGGCCCGCCGGACGCGGGTCGGGCCCCCGGCAGGTCGGCAACGGCCGCCGCGTGTGGATCCCCAGCCGCCCGGAGGTGCTCACCCGCCTCGACCGCGACGGCCTGCTGCCCGCGATCGTGTTCGTGTTCAGCCGCGCCGGTTGCGCCGCGGCCGTCGAGCAGTGCCTGGACGCCGACCTGCGGCTGACCACCCCGGCCGAGCGCGACTCGATCCTCGCGTTCGTCGAGGAGCGGTGCCGCCACCTGCCCGACGAGGACCGCCGCGTCCTGGGCTACGCCCGCTTCGCCGAGGGCCTGTCGCGCGGCATCGCCTCGCACCACGCCGGGATGCTGCCGACCTTCAAGGAGTGCGTGGAGGAGCTGTTCGTCCAGGGTCTGGTCAAGGCGGTCTTCGCCACCGAGACCCTCGCGCTGGGCATCAACATGCCCGCCCGCACCGTGGTCATCGAGAAGCTCAGCAAGTGGAACGGCGAGACCCACGCCGACATCACGCCGGGGGAGTACACCCAGCTCACCGGCCGCGCGGGGCGCCGCGGCCTGGACGTCGAGGGCCACGCCGTCGTCCTGTGGCAGCCGGGCATCGACCCCGCGGCCGTCGCCGGCCTCGCCTCCACCCGGACCTATCCGCTGCGGTCGAGCTTCCGCCCGTCGTACAACATGGCGGTCAACCTGGTCGCCCAGGTCGGGCGGGAGCGCTCGCGGGACCTCCTCGAGCAGTCCTTCGCGCAGTTCCAGGCCGACGCCTCGGTCGTCGGCCTCGCCGCGCAGCTGAGGAAGGCGGAGGACGCCCTCGCCGGGTACGCCGAGGCCGCCACCTGCGACCGCGGTGACTTCATGGCGTACGCCGCGCTGCGCCGACAGATCTCCCAGGTCGAGAAGAACGCCGCGAAGGCCCGCCGCATGGACCTGCGCGACGAGGCGGGCGACGCGCTGGCCCGGCTGCGCCGCGGCGACGTCGTCGCCGTGCCGGCGGGGAAGTTCGCCGGGTGGGTGGTGGTCGTGGACCCCGGCACCGACGGCCGCGAGCCGCGACCCCTCGTCGTCACCGAGGGCCGCCAGGCGCGCCGCCTGAGCCTGCTGGACTTCCCGACCCCGGTGACCCCGGTGACGACCATGAAGATCCCGCGGACCTTCGACGGTCGCAACCCGCAGCAGCGCCGCGACCTCGCCTCCGCGCTGCACCTGCGGACCCGGGACCTCGACCGGCCCTCCCGCGGCTCGCGGGGCTCCGTCGGGCTGCCGTCGGCGGTCGAGACGGAGATCGCGGCGCTGCGCGGGCAGCTCGCCGCGCACCCGTGCCACCACTGCCCCGATCGTGAGGACCACGCCCGCTGGGCCGATCGCTGGCACCGGCTGCACGCCGACGCCGAGACGCTGCGGCAGCGGGTGGAGCGTCGTACGCACACCGTGGCCCGCTCCTTCGACCGCGTCTGCCAGGTCCTCGACGAGCTCGACTACCTCGAGGGCGACACGGTCACCGACCGTGGCCGGCGGCTGCGTCGCCTGCACGGCGAGATGGACCTGGTCGCGGCGGAGGCGCTGCGGCGGGGCCTGTGGGACGGCCTGGACGCCTCCGAGCTGGCCGCCGCGGTCTCCGTGCTCGTCTACGAGGCCCGGCGTCCCGAGGACGCCGCCGAGCCGCGCCTGCCGCGCGGCCCGGTGGTCGGGGCGATCCAGCAGACGGTCCGGCTGTGGCGCGAGCTGGACACCCTCGAGAAGGACCACCGCCTCGACTACCTCCGCGCGCCGGACCTGGGCTTCGCGTGGGCCGCCTGGCGGTGGGCCGAGGGCGGGGAGCTGGACGACGTCCTCGCCGGCACCGACCTGGCTGCGGGTGACTTCGTCCGGTGGGTGCGTCAGCTGCTCGACCTCATCGACCAGGTCGCCGCGGCCGCCGGGGGCGGCCCCCTGCGCACGGTGGCGCGGGAGGCCGGCACCCGGCTGCGTCGCGGCGTGGTGGCCTACTCGAGCCTCACGGAGTAGCAGCCCGGGCGGCCAGCCGCGCGGCGAGGTCGGCCTGGATCAGGTCGCCGTGCAGCGCCGCCCCGGCCATGACCCCAGCGGCCGCGGAGGCCCCCACCTGGGCCATGAGGTCGGTGACGTTGCCGGCCAGCCGCAGGAGCGGCATCGACGTGCTCCCCGCCATCTCCGACGGGTAGTGCACACCTGCGCCCGACGGGTGGTCCACCGCCTCCAGCCCCAGGTCCGCCAGGACCGGGGACGCCGCCACCAGCCGCGAGGCGACCACGACGGCGTCGAGGTCGACCACGGTGCCGTCGGCGAGCCGGACGCCCGTGAGGGGCCCGCCGTCCTCGCCGACCACCGCGACGACCTCGCCGTCGGCGACGTCGACCCCCATCGCGTCGAGGCTCGCCCGGTCCTCCGACGACGGCGGTGCGGTGTGGGCCAGCACGGTGACCCGGTCGGACAGCTGCCCGAACAGCAGCGCCTGGTGGGTGGTCATCGGCCCGGTCGACAGCACGCCGATCCGCTGGTCCCGCACCTCCCAGCCGTGGCAGAACGGGCAGTGCAGCACCTCGTGGCCCCACCGATCGGCGAGGCCGGGGACGTCCGGCAGCTCGTCGGTCAGGCCCGAGGTGACCAGCAGGCCCCGGGAGGCGACCTCCCGCCCGCTGGCGAGGGTGACCACGAACCCGTCGTCGGACCGCCGGGCGCCGACGGCCTCGTCGTGGGTCAGGTGGCCGCCGTACGACGCGAGCTCGTCGCGCCCGGTCGCCAGCAGCTCGGTGGGCTTCACCCCCTCCCGGCCCAGGAGGTTGTGCGCGCCCTCGGCGGGAGCGTTGCGCGGCCGCCCGGCGTCCACCACCAGCACCCGGCGTCGCGACCTCGCCATCGCGATCGCCCCGCTCAGCCCGGCGGGGCCGCCCCCGACCACCACGGCGTCGTACGTCTCCACCACGTCCTCGTTCGTCTCCATGACCACGAGACTGCAGCGTCCGCCGGAGATTGACAAACATCCTTGCCGATCCGGCAAACTGGAGGGCGTGGACGTCGAGTCGGTGCTGGAGGCGGTGGGCCCGCGGTTGCGGACCCTGCGGGGCGAGCAGGGGGTGACGCTGGCGGGCCTGGCCGAGCAGACGGGCATCTCGGTCAGCACGCTGTCGCGCCTGGAGTCGGGTGGGCGCAAGCCGACCCTCGAGCTGCTGCTGCCGATCGCCCGCGCCTACGGGATGGCCCTCGACGAGCTGCTGGAGACGACGACCGCGACCGACCCCCGTGTGCCGCAGCGCGCGGTCACGAACGGGCCGCTGACGATGATCCCGCTCTCACGCCGCGCGGGAGGGCTGCAGGCGTACAAGATGATCCTCGCGCCGGGGTCGCAGCGCCGTGAGCCGGACCCGCGGACCCACGAGGGCTACGAGTGGCTCTACGTGCTCGACGGCCGCCTACGGATGGTGCTGGGCGACCACGACATCGTGCTCGAGCCCGGCGAGGTCGCCGAGTTCGACACCCGCCTGCCGCACTGGTTCGGCGGCGCCGACGGGCACCGCGTCGAGATGCTGTCGATCTTCAGCCGGGAGGGCGAGAAGATGCACGTCCGAGCTGCTTCCACGAGGAACGAGCAGAAGCGCTAGCCGGCGGGGCGTCGCCCGCCGCGGGCCAGGGCCGAGCGGCCTCAGGAGCTGCGGATCGCCGCCAGGACGGGCGTCTGCCCCGCCACCAGCTCCCACTGCTTGCCGATCGTGGCCTCCTCGTCGAGGCAGGCGGCCACGACGGCGGCGACGTCGGCGCGCGGGATGGAGCCGCGGTCGAGCGTCGGCGCGAGGGCCACCATGCCCGTGCCGGGCTCGTCGACGAGACCCCCGGGGCGCAGGATCGTCCAGTCCAGCCCGGACTCGCGGAGGGCCGCGTCGGCGTCGCGCTTCGCCGCGACGTACGCCTGCCACACCTCGCCGGCGTCGTCGGCGACGGGCTCGTCGACGCCGATGGCGGAGATCTGCACGAACCGGGAGATCCCGGCCTGCTGGGCGCCCTCGACGGACTTCAGCGAGCCCTCGAGGTCGACGGTGCGCTTGCGCTCGACGTCGCCGTCCGGCCCGCCGCCCGCGGCGAACACGACTGCGGAGCAGCCCTCGAAGGCGGCGGCGAAGGCGGCGGCGTCGTCCGACTCGATGTCGAGGAGGCGGACCTCCGCCCCGGCGGCCTCGAGGTCGGCGCGGTAGTCCTCGTTGCGCACGAGGGCGACCGGGGTGTGACCGGCCTCGACCAGGAAGGGGTGCAGGTGACGGGCGACCTGCCCGTGGCCTCCGACGACGGCGATGTTCGACATGCCCGCCACGCTACCGGCGGGCACCTCAGGTCCGGGGCCGCTCCGGGGGAGCCTCGCCGCGCAGGACGGCGAGCAGTCGCTCCGCCGAGCTGCCGAGCCCCCACCGCTCGGTGAGCGCCGCGAAGCCGTCGGGGTCGGCGGGCGCCGACGGCAGCGTCAGGTCGTGGTGGGCGAGGTCCAGGTCGCGACGGACGGCGACGACCCGCGGCGCCACGGCCAGGTAGTCGGTGGCCGTGCGGACCTTCCCGCGGGGTCCCGGCCCGAGGTCGGACGACGGGTCCTCGACGGCCGCGAGGATCCCGTCCAGGTCACCGAAGCGGCCCAGCAGGGTCGCGGCGGTCTTGTCGCCGACCCCGGCCACCCCGGGCAGGCCGTCGGACGAGTCGCCCCGCAGCGTCGCGAAGTCGGCGTACTGCGCGGCGTGCACGCCGTAGCGCTCGACGACCCAGGCGTCGTCGACCCGGTCGTGGCGCCCGACCCCGCGCGCCGTGTAGAGCACCCGCACCTCGGCGGCGTCGTCGACGAGCTGGAACAGGTCGCGGTCGCCCGTGACGACGTCGACGGGCATCCCCGCGCCGGTGGCCAGGGTGCCGATGACGTCGTCGGCCTCCATCTCGGCGTGCCCGACGACAGCGATCCCCAGCGCCTCGAGGACCTGCCGGATCACGGGCACCTGTACCTGGAGCGGGTCCGGCACCTCCTCGACGTCGGGGTCGGAGACGACCTCCTCGACCACCCGGTGCGCCTTGTACGACGGCAGGAGGTCGACGCGCCACTGGGGTCGCCAGTCGTCGTCCCAGCAGCACGCGAGGTGCGTGGGCTGGTACTCCCCGACCAGCCGGGTGATGAAGTCCATGAGCCCGCGCACCGCGTTCACGGGGCTGCCGTCGGGCGCCGTGACGGAGTCGGGGACGCCGAAGAACGCACGGAAGTACAGGCTGGCGGTGTCGAGCAGCATCAGGCGTCCCGTCATGCGCGCAGTCTCCCACCGCGTGTCGTGCCGCCGCCTAGGGTGAGCGAGTGGAGGACATCGACCGCACGATCCTGCGGCTGCTGGGTGACGACGGGCGCATGTCGTTCACCGACCTGGGCCGCGCGACCGGGCTGTCGACCTCCGCGGTGCACCAGCGGGTCAAGCGCCTCGAGCAGCGTGGCCTGATCACCGGCTACGGCGCGCGGGTGGACCACGCGGCGGCGGGCCTCCCGCTCACCGCGTTCGTGTCGATCCGGCCGACCGACCCCGCGGCCCCCGACGACGCGCCCGAGCGCCTCGCGCACCTCACCGAGATCGAGTCGTGCTGGTCGGTGGCGGGGGAGGAGTCCTACATCCTCAAGGTGCGGGTGGGCACGCCCGTGGACCTCGAGGACCTGCTGGCCCGCATCCGCGCGTCCGCGGGGGTCTCCACCCGGACGACGATCGTTCTGTCCACGCCGTACGAGGGCCGCCCGGTCGGCTGACGCCCGGTCGAGGGCACTCAGTCCAGCGCGCTCAGTCGAGCGCAGCGCGGCGGTGCGGGGCGCGCACCGTCATCCACAGGCTCGCGCCCACGTAGTAGACGACGTACGCGAGCGACACCGTCACCACCGCCGGGTGCGGCTCCGGGTACTGCACGAGCATCAGCGCGTAGGTCACGAGCCACGCGCCCGCCAGGACCAGGTTGAGCACCCGGTGGACCTTGGTCTTCGACGGGTAGAGGTACTTCACCGGCACGAACACCAGCACGGCGCAGACGAGCAGGATGGTCGCCACGACGGCGTCCGACAGCCCGAGCACGATCACGTACAACGCCACCACGTTCCAGTAGCTCGGGAAGCCGAGGAAGCAGTTGTCGTCGGTCTTCGCGTCGACCCGGCAGAACTGGTAGCTCGAGGCGAGCAGCGGCGCCACCGCGAGCACGGCGCCGAGCGTCCCGTCCGGCAGGTAGCCGCCGTTCCAGAGCATGAAGACGGGCACGAAGCAGTAGGTGATGTAGTCGACGATGTCGTCGAGGCGGGCGCCGTCGAAGCCCGGGATCGTCTGTGAGACCCGCAACCGGCGGGCCAGCAGGCCGTCGGTGCCGTCGACCACGAGGGCGGCGAACAGCAGCCACAGCGCGAGGACCTCGTTGCCCGCCACCGTGGCGACGAGGGCGCCGAAGGCGATCGCGGTGCCGCTGGCGGTGTAGGTGTGGAGCATCCAGCCTGCGGCGCGCAGCGGCCGGGACGCCGGGGACGACGAGGACGCCTCGGCGGCGGTGACTGCGGTCATGGCGTGGACCTCTCCTGTGCCCGGTCGCGGTCCTGGGACGCGACATCCTCTCACGTGTCCTGCGCCGCGGACGCCCACGGCGATGATGAGGTGGACCCGTGAGCCTCGAACCGCCCGACCACGCCGCCGAGCCCGCCGCCGAGCACGCCGACGACCGGGGCGACGCCGCCGGGTCGCCCCGGCGCCTGCTGCTGCGCGACGTCCGCCTGCCGGGCCGCGACGAGACCGTCGTGGCCGTCGAGGACGGCGTGATCGTGGCGATCACCGACGCCGGGTCCGCCGCGGCCCACGACGGCGCCGGGGCCTCGCTCGAGGTCGTCGACGCCCGAGGAGCGCTGCTGACCGCCGGGTTCACCGACGCCCACGTCCACACCGTGCGGACCGGCTTCGCGCTGCTGGGGCTGGACCTCACCGGCGTGCCGAGCCTCACCGCCGTCCTCGACCGCGTCGCGGCCCACGCGGCCGCGCACCCGGACGCCGGCGTGCTCCTCGGCCAGGGCTGGGACGAGACCGGGTGGTCGACGCCGCGTCCCCCGACGGCCGAGGAGCTCGAACGCGCGGCACCGGGGCGTCGGGTGCAGCTGACCCGGGTCGACGGGCACTCCGCGGTGCTCTCGCCCGCACTGGCCTCCCTGGTCCCGGGCCTGGCCGACCTCGAGGGCTGGAGCGACGACGGCCGCGTGGAGCGCGACGCCCACCACGCCGCCCGGGCCGCGCTCGAGCTGATGATCACCGACGCCGACCGGCTCGACGCCGCCCGCGCCGCCTGCCGGGCCATGGCCGCGGTCGGGCTGCTCGGGTTCCACGAGAACGCCGCGCCCCACATCGGTCCGGAGGCCGAGATCCCGCTCGTGAGGCAGGCAGCGGCCGAGACCGGGCTGCGGGCGACCGTCTACTGGGGCGAGCTGCTCGCCGTGGGCACCGCCCGGCGGCTGGGGGTCGAGGGCCTCGCGGGGGACCTGGTCGCCGACGGTGCCCTCGGCTCACGGACGGCCGCGCTGGGCGAGACGTACGCCGACGCCGGCTCCTGCGGGCACGCCTACCTCGACGCGGTCCAGGTGGCCGACCACGTGGTCGCCTGCACCGAGGCGGGCCTGCAGGCCGGGTTCCACGCCATCGGGGACGCCGCGCTCGACGCGGTCGGGGAGGGGCTGTCGGCCGCGGCGCGCCGGCTCGGCCCCGACGGGTCGGCGCGCCTGCGTGCCGCCCGGCACCGGGTCGAGCACGTCGAGATGCCGTCGTCCGCCGTGGTCGCCGTCCTGGACGAGCTCGGCGTGACCGCCAGCGTGCAGCCGCTGTTCGACGCCCTGTGGGGCGGGCCCGACGGGATGTACGCCACCCGCCTCGGGCCCCGCTGGGAGCGGACCAACCCGTTCGCCGACCTGGCGGCCACCTCCGGCGGGCTCGCCCTCGGGTCCGACGCACCGGTGACGCCGGTGGGACCGTGGCAGGCCCGTCCGTGCCGCCGTCCACCACCACGCCCCGCAGCACCGTGTCGGGCCGATGACGGCCTACCTGGCGCACACCGCGGGCTCGGCGCGCGCCGGGCGCGACGACGCCGGCGGCCGGCTCGCGGTCGGCGCCCGCGCCGACCTGACCCTGTGGGACTGCCCCGCCGGGCTGACGGACGAGCACCTGCCACCCCTCGACGACCCGGCCGCGCTGCCCCGGCCGCTCCGCTCCTGGGCGGCGGGGAGGGTCGTTCCCACCGGTCGCTAGACCAGCGTCGGCACCCCGGCGTGTCCGGCGGCGACACGCCGAGCCCGTCGGAGTTACACGACAGTAGTTCGGCGGAGGGGGTACCGCGCTGACCTGCGACGATGCGCGTCCCCGCAGGTCAGCGCCCGTTTGACACCCCTTGCCTGCTGCACGAGAGTCCAGGTGTCTGCTCGTGCAGTCCGCGGTAGCGGACCGGCGTCCGAGTGGCGATCTTGGAGGGTCGGATACCACGAACCCCGCCAAGACCGTCCACGGAGGTCGGTGCCGCTCGTGGGGAGCGGACGCGGAAGGGGTCGTGACTCCGTAGACAACTTCCTGGTGCCGGCAGCCGGTCGGTCCTGGGTCGGTCCGAAGGGTCTCGGCCCCTTCCGCTGTGCTGCAACGCGCCCGGTGCCGGCCCTGGTCCGCCCGCACGTCGGGCGGGCTCGGGCGGCCCCGGTAGCGTTCGGGTCGTGCTCGCCTCCACGCTGATCGCGCTGGCGAGCGGACTGGCCCTGGTCGGCGCGTTCCAGCCGGTGGGCCTGTGGGTGCTCGCGCCGCTGGGGGTCGCCGGCGCGACCTGGTCGATGCACCGGTTGCGCTCGCGTCGTCTGCGGGTCGCGGTGGTGCCGGCGATCGTGCTCGGCGCCGCCTTCCAGGTGACCCTCCTCCTCTGGATGCGTGTGATCGGGGTCGACGCCTGGATCGGCGTCGGGCTCCTCGAGGGGTCGTTCTACACCGCCTGGGCGCTGGCGACGGTGCTGCTGGTGCGGCTCCCCGGGTGGCCGGTCTGGGTCAGCCTGGCGTGGGTCGCGACGGAGACCGCACGAGGGTCCTGGCCCTTCGGCGGCTTCCCCTGGGGCCGCCTGGCCTTCGCCTCGCCGGACTCGCCGTACGCCGCCGGCCTGCCCTGGTGGGGCTCGGTCGGCACCTCCCTCCTCATGGCCGCCACGGGGGTCGTCCTGGTCTGGGCGGTGGCCGAGGGACGTCGGCGCCCTGGCCTGCTGGCCGGCGCCGCGGTCGTCCTGCTCCTCCTCGTCGGGGTCCCGCACGTGGTCCAGCACCGCCAGGACACCTCGGGCACCGCCCGGATCGCGGCCGTGCAGGGCAACGTCCCCGGACCGGGCGACGACGTCCTGTTCGACACCCGTCAGCTGCTCGCCAACCACGTCGACGCCACCGTGGCGCTCGCCGACCGGGTGGCCGCGGGGGAGACCCCGCGCCCCGACGTGGTCGTCTGGCCGGAGAACTCCACGACGTCCGACCCGTTCACCGGCAGCGTGCGCGCCGGCGTCGACACCGCCGTGGACGCCGTCGACGTGCCGCTCCTGGTCGGGGCGATCGTCGACGCGCCGCAGGAGGGCCAGGTGCTCAACCAGGGGGTGCTGTTCACCCCCGGCGTGGGCGCGGGCCAGCGGTACACCAAGTGGCACCCGGTCCCGTTCGGGGAGTTCATCCCCTACCGCGACAGCCCGCTCCTCGGCTGGGTGACCGACCAGGTCAGCCGGCTCGACCTGATCCCGCGCGACATGCTGGCCGGCGACCGCACCGACCCGATCCGGGTGCCGCTCGCCTCCGGCGGCGAGGTCGCGCTGGGCGACTCGATCTGCTTCGACGTCGCCTACGACGACGGGATCACCGCCCAGGTCGCCGCCGGCGCCGAGGTGCTGGTGGTGCAGACGTCCAACGCCATGTTCATCGACACCAACCAGATCGACCAGCAGTTCGAGATCACCCGCATGCGGGCCATGGAGACCGGCCGGACCACCGTGGTCGCCGCCATCAACGGCGTCTCCGGGGTCATCGGGCCCGACGGCGAGGTCACCGAGAGCGCGGCCCCGCGGACGCAGGCGGTCGTCGAGGCCGACGTCCCCCGCGCCGTGGGCGCGCCCCCGTCGGTGAGCGTCGCCCCGTGGCTCGGCCGCCTCGCGATGCTGTCCGTGCCGGTCGGGCTCGTGCTCGCCCTGCTCCCGTATGGTCGACGGCGCAGGCGGCAGGAGGACGGGCACGACCGGGACCGCGACCAGGACCAGGCCGTGCCGGGGGAGGACCGACCCACCCGCACCGACGTGGAGGAGGACACGTGGGCGTGAGCGACCCCACCCGCCCGGTCCCCGAGGGCCGGGTCGTGATGGTGGTCCCCACCTACGACGAGGTCGAGAACCTCGCCTGGATCGTGGGGCGCCTGCGGCGCAGCCGGCCCGACGTCGACGTCCTCGTCGTGGACGACGACTCGCCCGACGGCACCGGCGACGTCGCGGACGCCCTGGCGGCCGACGACCCCGGCGTGCGCGTGCTGCACCGCACGGCCAAGGGCGGCCTCGGGGCGGCGTACCTCGCCGGGTTCGCGGTCGCGATGCGCGCGGGCTACGACGTGGTCGGCGAGATGGACGCCGACGGGTCCCACCAGCCCGAGCAGCTGCACCGGCTGCTGGACGCCCTGCACGGCGCGGACGGCGGCCCGGCCGCGGACGTCGTCATCGGCTCGCGCTGGGTCCCGGGCGGCAGCGTGGAGAACTGGCCGCGGCACCGGGAGCTGCTCTCCCGCGGCGGCAACGCCTACGTCCGCCTGCTGCTGGGGATGGGTGTCCGCGACGCCACCGCGGGCTTCCGGCTCTACCGCCGCTCGGCCCTCGAGACGCTGGCCCTGGAGACGGTCAGGTCGACGGGCTACGTGTTCCAGACCGACCTCGCCTGGCGTGCGACGTCCGCCGGACTCGTGGTGCGCGAGGTCCCCATCGATTTCGTCGAACGGGTGCGGGGGCAGTCCAAGATGAGCGGCCGGGTGGCCGCGGAGTCGCTGTGGCGCATCACCGGGTGGGGCCTGCGGGAGCGGCGCCGCACGGCGGTCCCCCGCGTGCGTCGCGCCCTCGACGGCAGCCGGGGGAGCCGATGAGCAGCCCTGGTGCCGCCCGGGGCGGGCCCGGTGCGCCTCCGCCCCGTCGCCGCCGCTCGCCCGTGCTCACCGTGCTGGCCCTGACCTTCCTCGTGGTCCCGCTGGTCGAGCTGTTCGTGCTGATCCAGGTCGGCGAGGTCATCGGGGCCTGGCCGACGGTGGGCCTGCTGCTGCTGTCCGCGGTGGTGGGCGGGTGGCTGGTCCGCCGGGAGGGGCGCCGGGCCTGGCGGGCGCTCACCACCGCGCTGCAGTCCGGACGCATGCCCGCGCGCGAGCTCGCCGACGCCGGGCTGGTCCTGGTCGGCGGCGTGCTGATGGTGGCGCCGGGCTTCGTGACCGACCTCGTGGGCATCCTGCTGATCCTGCCGCTGACCCGTCCCCTGGCGCGGGCCGCGCTGACCGGGATGGTCGCGCGGCGGCTGCTCGCCGGCGGGGCGGCGTACGGGGGTCCGACCGGGGGCGGGACGACGAACGGGCCGCGCCCCCCGAGGGGGACGCGACCCGATGGCCACGACGTCGTGCGGGGCGAGGTCGTGGACCCGCCCGACGACGGTCGGTAGCCGGCTCAGGCCGGCGTCTTGCGCTTCTTGCCCCGGTGCAGGTGGGCGGGGCCGATCTCGCCGCCGCGCAGCAGCTCGAGGCGCTCCTTGAGGATGTCCTCGAGCTCCTTCTCGCTGCGCCGCTCCAGGAGCATGTCCCAGTGCGTGCGCGCCGGCTTCTCCGGCTTCGCCTCGTGCTCGATGCCGGCCACGCTCTTGGCCTCGGCGCCGCAGCGCGGGCACTCCCAGACGCCGGGCACCTCGGCCTCGGTCGACATGGTGATCTCGAACTCGTGCCCGCGCGGGCAGGCGTATGCGATCTGCTGACGAGCCGCGAACTCGATGCCGCGCTCGTCCTCGAAGCTCTGGCCGCCCAGCCGGGCGCCACGCAGCGTCCTCTCGGCCACGGTGCCACCTTCCCTTCAGTTCCCCATGTGGTCGTCTCTCGACAGTACGGGGTGGTTCGACGCCGTGCCCCTCGGCGGATTGGTCCAGACCGGCGGACACGACACGCACTGCTGTACAGAGACTGGAACGACCGACCCCCGGGAATCATTCCCTCGGGGTCTCACGCTGCGCGCCTGGCCACCTCGCGGACCGGCAGGAGGAGGGCCAGGCCGGCGGCCAGGACCACGACGATGCCGAGGATCCCCCAGTGCTGCGCGGCCTCCTGGCCCTCGCCGGTGACAGCGGCACCCACGGTGATGGCGGCGGCGAACATCGCGGGGGCCAGGAAGGACACCGCCCGTCCGGTGGTCGCGTAGAGACCGAAGACCTGGCCCTCGCGGCCCGCCGGCGTCATGCGGGCGAGGAAGGTCCGGGAGGCGGACTGGGCGGGACCGACGAAGACGCTCAGGGTCAGGCCCAGCGTCCAGAAGACCGCGGTGCCCGCGTCGTGGAGCAGGAAGATCCCGAGCCCCGCGGCGACCATCGCCACCAACGCGACGAGGATCACGCGCTTCGACCCGATCCGGTCGTCCAGCCGGCCGAAGCCGATCGTCGCGACGCCGGCGACGACGTTGGCCGCCACGCCCAGCAGGATGACGTCGCCGGGGGAGAAGCCGAAGGACCCGGCGGCGATGACGCCGGCGAAGGCGAAGACCCCGGCGAGGCCGTCGCGGAACACCGCGGAGGCGCCGAGGAAGAAGACCAGGTTGCGGTCGGAGCGCCACAGCTCGGCGACCGAGCGGAACAGCCGCCGGTAGGACTCGGCGACCCCCACCCGGGCGCCCGCCTCGGGGCCGCCCACCGCGGCGGGGGCGTCCTCGTCGCGCAGCGTCAGGAGCACCGGCACGGCGAACACGAGGGTCCAGGCGGCGCAGACCAGCATCGTGACGCGCACGTCGAGCCCGTCGGCGTCGGTGACCCCGAACCACCCGACGTCCGGGGAGATCAGCCCGAGGTAGACCGTGAGCAGGAGCACGATGCCGCCGAGGTAGCCGAGGCCCCACCCGAGCCCCGAGACGCGGCCGATGGTCTCGGGCGTCGAGATGCGGGGCAACATCGCGTTGTAGTTGACCTGGGCGAGCTCGAAGAAGACGTTGCCGGCCGCGAGGGCGAGCAGTCCGAGCCACAGGTACGACTCGCCCGGTCGCACCCAGTACAGCGCGGCGGAGCACACCACGACGAGCAGCGTGTGGATGCCCAGCCAGCGGGTGCGGCGACCGCGGCCGTCCGAGCGCTGACCGCTCACGGGGGCGGTGAGGGCCACGACGACACCGGCGGCGGCCAGGGTCCAGCCGAGGCGGCTGTCGGCCTCGGGACCGAACGCGTCCGAGGTGAGGTAGACGCTGAAGACGAAGGTCGTGATCACCGCGTTGAAGGCCGCGCCGGCCCAGTCCCACAGTCCCCACGCCCACACCGGCCAGCCGTAGGTCCGGCCGGGGGACGCCACACCGGGGGCGCTCATCGGTCCGGCCACTGGCCGAGGTCGCGCATCACGTCAGCGAGTATGTCGGTCCGGTCGGTCATGATCCCGTCGACACCCAGCGCGGCCAGCCGGCGCATCCCCGGCTCGTCGTCCACCACCCAGACGTGCACCTCCACGCCGGCCGCGTGGGCACGGCGGACCAGGCCCGGGGTGACGACCCGAAGCGGCCCGACCCGCTCGGGGACCTGCAGCGCCACCGGCCCGCCCCGGGTCACCAGGCGCGCCAGGCGTGCGCTGGGCAGCAGCCGGTACGCCGCCACCTCGGCCGCGTGGGCGGAGGTGGCGACCCGGCCGCCGCCGATTCGGCGGAAACGGCGCAGCCGCCGCGCCGAGAACGACCCGACGACCACCCGGTGCTCGTCGCCGCGGACGGCGAGGAGGCGGGCGAGCGGGGCGACGGCGCGGTCGTCCTTGAGATCGACGTTGAGGACGGCGTCGGGCAGGGCCTCCAGCAGCTCGACCAGGGTGGGGACCTGCTCCCGGCCTCCCACCCGGGCCGCGCGCAGGTCGGCCAGCGTGGCGTCGCGGACCCTGCCGCGACCGTCGGTCACCCGGTCCAGGACGGTGTCGTGGAACGCGACGAGCACGCCGTCCGCCGTCAGGTGGACGTCGGTCTCCAGGTGGCGGAAACCCAGGTCGTGGGCGTGGCGGAACGCCCGCAGGGTGTTCTCGAGGCCCACCAGGTCGGGGTGCAGCGCCCCGCCCCGGTGGGCGAACGCCTTCACGGCGCCCGTCGTCCCGCGCCGCTCGCCGGCGTGGTACTCAGATGTCGCGGAACGGCTCGATGTTGGCGCCGAGCTCGTTGAGGCGTGCCGCGAGGTCCTCGTAGCCGCGGTGGATGACGTAGGTCGAGCGGAGCACCGAGGTGCCCTTGCTCGCCAGCATCGCGAGCAGGATGACGACGGCCGGTCGCAGCGCCGGCGGGCAGACGATCTCGGTGCCCGACCAGTGCGTCGGGCCCTCGACGAGGACGCGGTGCGGGTCGAGCAGCTTCACCTGGCCGCCGAGCTTGGTCAGCTCGGTCAGGTAGATCGCGCGGTTCTCGTAGACCCAGTCGTGCAGCAGCGTCTGGCCCTGCGCCACCGCGGCGATGACCGCGAAGAAGGGCAGGTTGTCGATGTTCAGGCCCGGGAACGGCATCGGGTGGATCTTGTCCAGCGGCGCCTGCAGCTCCGACGGCTCCGTCGTCAGGTCGACGAGTCGGGTGCGGCCGTTGAGCGCGACGTACTCGGGGGAGCGGGTGTAGTTGAAGCCCATCTCCTCGAGCAGCGCGAGCTCGATCTCGAGGAACTCGATCGGCACGCGCGTGATGGTGATCGACGACTTGGTGACGATCGCGGCGGCGAGCAGCGACATGGCCTCGATGGGGTCCTCGGAGGGCGCGTAGTCGACGTCGACGTCGATGCGCTCGCGGCCGGTGACGCGCAGCGTGGTGCTGCCGACGCCCTCGACCTCCACGCCGAGCTTCTGCAGGAAGAAGCACAGGTCCTGGACCATGTAGTTCGAGGAGGCGTTGCGGATCACGGTGGTGCCCGGGTTCAGCGCCGCGGCCATGAGGGCGTTCTCGGTGACCGTGTCGCCGCGCTCGGTGAGCACGATCGGGCGCGCGGGCTCGACGGCCTCGGACACGGTGGCGTGGTAGCTGCCCTCGGTCGCCTTGACCTCGAGGCCGAAGGGCCGCAGCGCCGACATGTGGGGCTCGACGGTCCGGGTGCCGAGGTTGCAGCCACCGGCGTACGGCAGGGCGAAGGTGTCGGCGCGGTGCAGCAGCGGGCCGAGGAACATGATGACCGAGCGGGTGCGGCGCGCCGCGGCCTCGTCGATGTGGTCGAGGTCCAGCTCGGCGGGCGGCACGATCTCGAGGTCGTTGTCCTCGTTCAGCCACCGCGTGCGGACGCCGAGGCTCTCGAGCACCTCGAGCAGACGGTTGACCTCCTCGATGCGCGCGACCTTGCGCAGCACCGTGCGGCCGCGGTTCAGCAGGCTCGCGCAGAGCAGGGCGACGCCGGCGTTCTTGGAGGTCTTGACCGAGATGCTGCCGGACAGCGTCGTCGGGCCGGTGACGCGCAGGTGGGTCGGGCCGGCGCCGAGGGCCACGATCTCGGAGTCTAGCGCCTCACCGATGCGGGCGAGCATCTCGAGCGAGAGGTTCTGGTGGCCCCGCTCGATGCGGTTGATCGCCGGCTGGCTCGTCGAGAGCAGCTCGGCGAGCTGGTGCTGGGTGAGCCCGCGGTGCTTGCGCGCGTCGCGGATCAGCCAGCCGATGCGCGACTTGTAGTCCTCGGTCTGCGTCATGGTCACCACCATATATCAGATATGAGATAAGACTGGGTTGGGCTGCGGCGCGTCCTCGAGTCGGGCGTGGTGCCATAGTCGTGGCATGGACCACAGGGTCGGAGACGGTGACGGCCCTAGCGGGCAGGACGCCTCGGCGCAGCCGACGAACGACGGTACGGGACTCGTCCTCGGGCCGCTCATGCGGTACGTCGACGAGGACTCCGCCACCATCTGGGTCGAGACCGCCGCGGCGGGGGAGGTCGTCGTCCGTGCCGGCGGGGTCACCGCCACCGCGCGCACCTTCGGCGTCCACGGCCACCACTACGCGCTGGTCGAGGTCACGGGTCTCGAGCGCGGCAGCCGGGTCGAGTACACGGTCGAGATCGACGGCGTCGTCGTGTGGCCCGAGCCGGCCTCACCCTTCCCGGCCCCGGTCATCGCGACTCTCGAGGCCGACAAGCCGTTGCGGCTGGCCTACGGCTCGTGCCGCACCAGCGTCGGGCACGACAAGGCCGGGAACGACCTGCACGGCGTCGACGCGCTGCGCAGCTACGCGCTCCGCATGGCCGGCATCACCGGCGGCGACATGCGCTGGCCCGACCTCGTGGTGTTCCTGGGCGACCAGGTGTACGCCGACGAGACGACCGAGGCGATGCACGAGTTCATCTCCTCGCGCCGCTCCATCGACGAGGCACCGTGGACGGAGCTGGCCGACTACGAGGAGTACGCCCACCTGTACTACCTGGCGTGGAGCGACCCGGCGAACCGGTGGCTGCTCTCGACCCTGCCCAGCGCCATGATCTTCGACGACCACGACATCCGCGACGACTGGAACACCTCGTGGGACTGGCGCCGCGCGATGGAGGCCACCTCGTGGTGGCAGGGCCGCATCGTGGGCGGCCTCGCGTCGTACTGGGTCTACCAGCACCTGGGCAACCTGTCGGCGGCGGAGCGGGCGCTCGACCCGCTGTGGCGCCGCATCAGCGCACACGCGGCGTACGCCGAGCCCGGTGACGAGATCGACCTGTCGGCGGAGATCGACGCGTTCGCGGACCGGGCCAACACCGAGCCGACGTCGTACCGGTGGAGCTACGTGCGGGACTTCGGCACGCAGGCCCGCCTCGTGGTGGTCGACACCCGGGCCGGGCGCGTGCTGGAGCCGTCGCACCGCGCGATGCTCGACGAGGACGAGCTGAGCTGGCTCTCGGACCAGCTGCGCGGCGACGTGCAGCACCTGCTGATCGGGACGTCCCTGCCGTTCCTCCTCGCCCCCGGTCTGCACTACGTGGAGGCCTTCGGCGAGGCGCTCGCGGGCGGCGCCTGGGGCCGCAGGCCCGCCGAGGTGGGGGAGACGATCCGGCAGGGCGTCGACCTCGAGCACTGGGCGGCGTTCCAGGCCTCGTTCCGCGCCGTGGTCGACATGGTCCTCGAGGTCGCCACCGGGCGCCGGGGCGAGGCGCCCCGCACCGTGACCTTCCTGTCCGGCGACGTCCACCACAGCTTCGTGTCGGAGGCGCGCCTGCGCGACCCCGACGCGCCGCCGCTGCGGAGCCGCATCCTGCAGGCGGTCTGCTCGCCCATCCGCAACCCGCTGCCGCGCCGGATGCGGTTCGCCACGGCGGTGCTCTCCTACGGCGTGGCGGGCCCGATCGGGCACGTCGTCGCCCGGTCAGCCAAGGTGCCCGACGCGCCGCTGCAGTGGTCGCTGCTGAAGGGCCCCTGGTTCGACAACAACCTCGCGAGCCTCGAGGTGACCGACAAGGGCCTGCGCATGTGGTGGGCCCGCGGCACCGTCGTCGGCGGCGAGCACGAGGCGCCCGTGCTCGAGACCGTCTCCGAGCTTGACCTCGACGCCGACGACGTCCCCACCATCCGCACCCGCCACCGCATCGCCCCACGCTTCCGCTCCCGCCTCGCGGGCCTGCGCTCGTAGCGCGTCGTCCCGAATGTCCCGGGTGTCCCGGGTGTCTCGGGTGTCGGGCGTCTCGGGCGTCTCGGGCGTCTCGGGTTTCACCAGCCGGCTGACGATGTGCCGACCTGGCTGGCGATGTTTCGGGGGCCAAGTCGGGGTTTCACCAGCCGGCTGGTGAAACCTGAGCCAGCCGAGGCCCGTGAGACCGCGGGAGCCGCGGGTGGACGGCGGGCGATGTCAGGGGCGGGTGCTACGGTCGGGACATGACCGATTCGAACACAGATTCGACCGCGAGCGACACCGGTACCCAGGACGGCGCCGCCGACAACGACACCGCCATCGGCGAGAGCGGCGGGATGCTCGGGGCCACGGGCACCGACGCCGCCAACACGACCGAGAAGGACCCGTCGGAGTGGGTGACCGGTGACGAGCCGGCGACCGGGGCGCAGAAGAGCTACCTCGACACCCTGGCGCGCGAGGCGGGGGAGACCCTGTCGGCCGACCTCACCAAGGCGGAGGCCTCCGAGCACATCGAGCGCCTGCAGGCCGCGTCGGGGCGTGGGCAGGGCTGAGCGTCCGGTCCGGGCCGTCCTCCTCGACCTCGACGACACGCTCGTCGACCACGCGGGGGCGGCCCGGGCGGCGGTGCTCGCCTTCGTGCGGCACCACGGGCGCGACGGCGACCCGGAGCAGCACGTCGAGCGCTGGCGTGCGCTCACGGACGAGTGGTACCCGCGCTACCAGCGCCGCGAGGTCACCCTCGACGAGCACCGCCGGGCGCGGGTCCGCGCCTTCCTCGATGCTTCGGGCCTGACGGACGCGGAGGCGGACGACCGGTTCGCCGACTACCAGCGGAGCTACCGGAGCCAGTGGCGCGCCTTCGACGACGCCGCACCGCTCCTGCGGCGCCTCCGGGACGCCGGCCTGCCGACCGGCGTTCTCACCAACGGCGAGCAGGGCATCCAGACTGAGAAGCTGCGTCGCACCGGGCTGCTCGACCTGGTGGACGTCGTCGCCGCCTCCTCCGGGCTCCCGGCGGCCAAGCCGGACCCGCGGGCCTTCGGGGCCACGGCCGCACTGCTCGGCGTCGCGGTCGAGGACGCGCTGATGGTGGGCGACTCCTGGGAGAACGACGTCCGCGGTGCGCTGGAGGCCGGCGCAGCGGCGGTCCTGCTGGACCGCCGCGCCGCTCGGACCGGCACGGTGCGCGACGGCGTCGACGTGGTGCGCAGCCTGGACGACGTCGCCGCGGGCACTCAGCCCAGGACGCCGGCCCCCTCGAGGATCAGCAGGACGCCGAACAGCGCGAACAGCGCCGCGGCCCCGTAGGTGATGACCTTCTCGGGCAGGTGACGACCCAGCATCGCGCCGACCACGATGGCGAGGGCGTCGGCGGCGACCATGCCGATGGTCGAGCCGATCCAGGTGCCGACCCAGTCCTCGCGGACGGCCAGCACGATGGTGGCGAGCATGGTCTTGTCGCCCAGCTCGGCGAGGAAGAACGCGATGCCGACCGCCATGACCGCGGTCCGCGTGGCCTGCGCGGCCTTGCTGCGCTCCTCCTCGGTGAGCTCGTCGCCGCGCAGCGTCCACGCGGCGAAGCCGAGGAACGCGACGCCGGCGACGATGGCGATCGGGCCCTGGTAGTCCGCGAAGGCCGTGCCCATGGCGTAGCCGATGCCGACGGAGGCGAGGTGGACGAACGCGGTGGCCACGGTGATGCCGATCAGCACGTCGCGGGCGCGGTAGCGCGTCGCGAACGTCATGGCCATCAGCTGGCTCTTGTCGCCCAGCTCGGCGACGAAGATGACGCCCGTCGACAGCAGGAGGGCGGAGAGGAACTCGGACACGAGGGCTTCTTTCCTGCGCCCGGTCGAGAACCGGCCCGGGCGGACGCTCTCGACCAGGCGCGTCTCGGGGACGCTCAACTGGTCGAAAGTCTCGTCCGCCACCGCGAGGTGGCCTGCCGCGCCGGGTCCCGTCCGAGGACGGGGCCAGTGTGTCGACGTGGCCGTTGGGGACTACTCCCTTTCGATTCGGAACTGTAGCGGACGCCGAGGCTCAGGGTCCCATCAGTGCCCGGCCGGGGTCGGACACGACGTACTGCGTGACCTCCCCGCCCGTGATGACCTGCTGCTGTGCGTCGTCCGGGCCGGACCCGCGGAACGCCTCCAGGCTCGCCTCGTCGCGCCAGCGCTCGACCACCACGACGCGGTCCGGCTCCAGCGGGTCGGCGGCGAGCGAGAAGGCGAGACACCCGTCGGCGGCCCGTGCCGCTCGGACGTCGTCACGGCAGGCGTCGAGGAACTCCGCCCGGGCGTCCGGGTCGACGAGCAGGTGGCCGGTCACGAGGATCATGTCCGGACCGACCACCCGTCCGCGCCGGACTCATCGCCCGGCAGCGCGGCTACTTGAGGCCGGAGCGCGACAACCCTGCGACGAACCACCGCTGCAGCAGCACGAACATGACGAGCAGCGGGATGCTCGACAGCAGTGCCATGGCCATGATGCCGCCGTAGTCGGCGTCGTACGCACCCTGGAGGAACCGCAGCGCGACCGGGAGCGTGTAGAGGTCCGGGTCGCGCAGCGCGATGAGGGGCCACAGGAAGTCGTTCCACTGGGTCATGAACGCCAGCAGCGTCATCACCGCCAGCAGCGGCCGCGACAGCGGCAGGACGACGCGTCGGAAGGCCCCGAACGTCGTGCAGCCGTCGACCTTGGCGGCGTCGACGAGCTCGTCAGGGATCGCGAGGAAGAACTGCCGGGCGAGGAAGATGCCGAGCGCGGTCGAGGCCGAGGGCAGGATGACGGCCCAGAAGAAGCCGACCAGCCCGAGCGCGGAGACGACCTGGAACTGCGGGATCATCACCGCCTGCGTCGGGATCATCAGCGTGGCGAGGACGACGACGAAGGCCGCCGTCCGGCCCGCGAACCGCAGCTTGGCGAGGGCGTAGCCGGCGAGCAGGTTGACCACCACCGACAGGACCGTGGTCAGGCCCGCGACCAGCAGCGCGTTGCCGAACCACCGCCAGATCGGGTAGGCGTCGAACAGACCCGTGAAGTTCGCCGTCGTCCACTCCGACGACCACAGCCCCGCCCCGTCGTCGAGCAGCAGGTCGCGCGGGGTGAACGCCACCACGACCATCGCGTACAGCGGCAGCGCGAACACGACCGTCACGACGGTCGCCACGAGCACGCGGACCCAGGTCGGCATCAGCCCTCCACGGCGGGCTCGTGGCGGCGTTGGCCGCGCAGCTGGACCAGGGTGACAACGAGCGTCAGCAGGAACAGGACGACGCCGACGGTGGCGCCGTACCCGAAGTTCCGGGCGGGGCCGAAGCCCTGGTCGTAGGCGTAGCTGACGAGCATGGTGGTCGAGTAGCCGGGCCCACCGTTCGTCATCACGTAGACGATGTCGAAGATCTGGAACGACCAGATGACGTTGACGACCACGAGGAAGAACGTGGTGGGCCGCAGGGTCGGCACGATCATGCGGCGCACCAGGACCCAGGGCCCGGCCCCGTCGACCTGGGCCGCCTCGAGCATCTCGGGGTCGACGTCCTGGAGCGCGGCCAGGTAGATCAGCAGCGCGAACCCGACGCGGGTCCAGAGCACCACCAGCATCACCGAGATCATCGCGAGCGCGCCGTTGCTCTGCCACGACACCGGGCCGACGCCGAGGCCCCGCAGGACGCCGTTGACGATCCCGATCGACTCGTCGAACAGCAGCAGGCCGATGAGCGCCACCACGACGGTGCTGACCACGATGGGCAGGTAGACGATGGTGCGCGCGACGGTGCGGCCGGGCATGGCCTTGTCGAGCAGCAGCGCGATCGCCAGACCGAGGACGACGGTCAGCGGCACGGTGACGACGGTGAAGACAGCGGTGTTGAGCGCCGCCCGCCAGAACACGTCGTCGGCGAGCAGCCGGCTGAGGTTGTCGAGCCCGGTGAAGGTGCCCGGGCCGAAGGGCCGCTTGGCCTGGAAGCTGAGGACGAACGCCCACCCGAGGGGCACGAGCAGGAACACCACGACGAGGACGGCGTTCGGGGCGAGGAACGCCCACGCCGCCCGGGTGTCGCGGTAGCGGCGGCTCACGACGCCGCCTCGTTCAGCGTGGCGGTCGCGTCGACACGCTCCGCGATGGCGTCGAGGGTGTCGGCGACCGAGGCGTCGCCGAGGAAGCACTGCTCGAGCTCGTTGGCGAGCACCGTGTTGACCTCCGCGAACGTCGGGGTGGTGACGTCGGCGACGTCGCGGTCGGTGATGGTCCGGATCTGGTCGGAGTAGACCTCCATGAGGTCCGGGGAGAGGGCGAAGTCGAGGCCGCGCTCCAGCAGCGACGTCCGCGTGGGCAGGAGCACCCCCTCGGCGCAGAACGTCGCCATCTGCTCGGGGGCGACCATGTAGGTGAGGAACTCCGCGGCCAGCTCGGGGTTCGTCGCGTCGGCGTTCGCGACCAGCGCGTTCCCGCCCAGCTCCGAGGAGCGGCGGGCGTCCTGCGGCTGGAAGGTCGCGCCGTACGCGAACCGGTCACCGACGGTCTCGGAGAAGGCGGGCAGCAGGAAGTTGCCCGCGAACACCATGGACAGCCGCCCGGAGGTGAAGAGGGCGTCGGGCAGCGTCGTGGCCTTGGTCGACGTCGCCGGGGGCACCCAGCCGCGCTCGAAGAAGGAGCGGGTGAACTCGAGCGCCCGCGCCCCGGGGCCGTCGGCGCCGCCGTCGGTCAGGGCGGCGGAGCCGAGGTCGGGGGTGTAGAGCTGGCCGCCGGCCTCGAAGAGCCAGGTCAGCCAGCGGAAGGCCCCGAACTCCTGCCAGTTCACCGCGAAGGGCGCCCGCCCGGTGCCGTCGGCCTCGGCGGCGTCGCGCAGACGGTCGGCGACCTCGCCGAACTCCTCCCACGACCACGCGTCCTCGCCCCGGTCGGGCACCGTGATCCCCGCCGCGTCGAAGACGTCGCGCCGGTAGAGCAGCGCGGAGGTGTCCACGTGCTGGGGGACGCCGTACACGCGGTCGCCGCTGCTGACCGCCCCCATGTAGGCCGGGGAGACGTCGCGGGCGAGCTCGGCGGTGGCGTCGGTGATGTCGAGGAGCTGGCCGGTGCCGGAGTAGAGGCCCATCGTCGGGTAGTCGACGCGGAAGACGTCCGGTGCCGTGCCGGCGAGGAGGCCGGAGTCCACCGCGGTCAGCGCCTCGGCGAACGGGACGTACGTGACGTCGACGGTCACGCCCCGCGCCTCGGAGAACCGTCGGGCCAGCTCGACGTACAGGTCGGCCTCGACGTCGGTGCCGTAGACCTGCATCGTCAACCGGTCGCGACCCCCGGGCGTGGTGCTGGACACGCGCTCGGTGAGCCCGGCGCACCCGGCGAGCGGCACCAGCCCGGCGACGGCGGCGCCGCGCAGCACGGCCCGCCGGCCCAGCGGGCGGCTCGCGAGGGGCGGGACGGGGCTCATGGGGTGCGCGGTACCCCTCCCTGTGCGGCCGAGACGCTCACACCGTCACGGCGACCACACCGGCGACGGTCACCCCGATGCCCGCCCACCGTAGGCCGTCGACCCGCTCGCCGCCCGCGAAGCGCGCCCACAGGATCGTCACGACGGGGTGGGTGGCCGCGAGCACGGCGACCAGGACGAGCGCGCCGTACGTCGACGACAGGGCGTAGGCGCCGTCGCCCACCACGACCACCAGGCCCAGCGCCAGGAGCCGGGCGACGTCGCGGCGCACCAGCGGGACGGCGGGCTCCGAGGCCACCCGGGACGCCACGACGACGCCGAGCCCGATCAGGGTGATCGCGGCCAGCCGTGCGAGCAGGAGGGCCCACGGCACGCTGGCCGCGCTCGCCTCGGCCATGAGCACGAAGTAGGCGCCGAAGCCCACGCCCGCCACGAGCCCGTAGCCGAGGCTGGTGGCGTCGAGACCGCGCCGCGCGCCACCGGTCCCGGGCTCGCGGGAGGCGAGCACCAGGCCGCCCACCACCAGCAGGAGGCCGACGACGCGCCACGGGCCCGGGACCGACCCCGCGACCAGGCCGACGGCGAGCGGGACGACGGGCGAGACCGCGGACGCGGGCGCCACGAGCCCGGCCTGGCCCACCGCCAGGCCGCGGTACAGCGACGCGATGGCGATCGCCTCGGCCACGCCGGCGAGCAGGCCGGTCCCGACGATCCCGCGCGGCAGCGCGCCGCCCACGGCGACGACGACCAGGAGCAGGACGGTGGTCGCCGCGGCCTGGGAGACCAGCAGCACGCGCAGCGCGCCGAGCCGGGCCGACAGCCGACCGCCGAGGTAGTCGCTGGTGCCCCAGCCGAGGCTGGAGACGAGCGCGAGGACGGGACCGAGGACCACTGGTCGGACCGCCGTCAGACCACGTGCAGCTCGGGACGGGCGGCGTCCGCGTCGAAGCGGTCGACCGAGAGGGCGGAGACGTCGACGGCCGGCGTCCGACCGAGGACGAGGTCGGCCACCACCTCGCCGACGGCCGGCGCCATGAGGAAGCCGTGGCCGGAGAACCCGGTGGCGTACAGGAAGCGGGACGGGTCCCCGGGGCGGTCCGCCTCCCCGATCAGGGCGTTGTGGTCAGGGCTCATCTCGTACAGCCCGGCCCACCCGATGCCGATGGCCGACTCGGCCAGCGCCGGCGTGCGACGCTCTACGGCCTCGCCGAGCTCCTCCAGCCACGCCTCGTCGCGGCGTGCGTCGTCGGTCCACTCGTCGGTGCGGTCCGGCAGGCCCATGAGCAGGCCCCCACCCTCCCGGTGGAAGTAGTAGCTCGACGAGTGCTCGATGGTGAACGGCGTCGCGGGGTCGAGACCCGGCAGGGGACCGGTGAGGGCCACGTGCCGTCGCAGCCCGGCGACCGGCAGGTCGACCCCGGCCCAGGCGGCGACGCGGGCCGACCACGCGCCGGTCGCGCAGACCACGGTGTCCGTGACGATCGGGCCCGCCTCGGTCGCCACGGCGGTGATCGCCCCGTCGACGACCTCGATGCCGGTCGCGGCGCACCCCGGGCGGATCCGCACCCCCTGCCGGCGCGCTGACGCCGCGTACCCGGCGACCACGGCCTCGGGTGTGCAGTGCCCGGCGCGCGGGGACAGCACCCCGCCGAGCAGACCCTCGGGCGAGACCAGGGGCGAGGCGGCCACCGTCTCGGCGACCGACAGCTCGCGCACCTCGAGACCGAGCGCCCGCTGCACGGGCGCCGCGGCCGCGAAGGTGTCGAGCGCGGCGGGGGAGTCGAGGAGGAACAGGTAGCCGACCCGGTGCAGGTCGATCTCCTGGCCGTGGTCGGCGGCGAAGCGCTCGTAGGCCTCCAGGCTCCGCAGGCCGAGCTCGACGTTCAGGGCGTCGGTGAACATCGCCCGCACGCCGCCCGCGGCTCGGCAGGTCGAGCCCTCGCCGAGGCTGCCGCGCTCGACGACGACCACGTCGCTCAGCCCGGCGCGGGCGAGGTGGTGGGCGGTGCTGAGCCCGACGACCCCGCCGCCGAGGACGACGACGGACGCGTGCTCGGTCATGGCCGGAGTCTCGCAGGCCCTCCGCGGTGGCTCAGGCGGGCGGGGGCAGGATCAGGCAGCTGGACGTCGCGTGCGCGAGCAGGCGGCCCGAGGCGTCCTCGAGGCGCGCCTGGGCCAGGGCCGTGCGCCGGCCGCGCTGGAGGAGGGAGCCGACCGCGCGGACCCGCCCGGTGTCGACGGTGATGCCGCGCAGGAACTTCAGGGTCAGGTCCAGCGAGGTGTACGTCTCGCCCGGCGCCAGGGTCGAGTGGACGGAGCAGGCGCAGGCGGTGTCCAGCAGGGTGGCGTGCACCCCGCCGTGGACGCTCCCGATCGGGTTGTAGTGCTGCGGGCCGGGGACGAGCGACACCGCGACCGAGCCCTCCTCGAGGATCTCCATGTCCACCATGCCCATCAGGGTGGAGATGCCGGGCGCGGGGACGTGGCCGTCCACCACCGCCCGCAGCTGCTGCATGCCGGTCATCGTGGACGGGTCGACGGAGGGCGCGCTCATGGCGTCAGCCTCGGTGGTCACGCCTGAGTCTGTCAAATGGACTCAGGTAGGCTCCGTCCATGGACGCACCTCCCGCCCTGGAGTGGTCGACCGCGAACTGCCAGGTCGAGCGCGTGATGGCGCTGCTCGGGCACAGCGGCGTCGTGGTCGTCGTGCGGGAGGTGATCAACGGCGTACGTCGCTTCGACGACATGCGTCGCCACGCCGGGCTGTCGCGCCAGGTGCTCACCGACCGCCTGGCCCTGCTCGTCGACCACGGGCTGCTGCGCCGGGTGCCGTACCGCGACGAGGGGAGCAGAGAGCGGCACGAGTACCGGCTCACCGAGAAGGGATTCGAGCTGTACCCGACCCTCGTCGCGCTCGCCGACTTCGGCGCCCGCTGGTACGCCGACGCCGAGGGGCCCGCGACCACGCTGCAGCACCGGGACTGCGGGGCACCGGTGCACCCGGTCGTCGAGTGCGCGCGCGGCCACCGGGTCGACGACCCGCGCGACGTCGTCCCCGCGCCCGGGCCGGGCGCCCGGCGCGTGGTGCCCTCCGGGCCGGCGGCGGGCGGGGGCGGGGCGTCGTGATCGGTGACCGCTGGGGCGTCACCGAGGCGGAGGTCGCCCGCCGCTACCCCTGCGACGACCTGCGCCGCGGCAGCGGCCGCCCCGCGCTCGAGGTCTGGCGGGGCGTCGACGTCGCCGCGCCGCCGGACGTGGTGTGGCCCTGGGTGACGCAGGTGCGCGCGGCGCCGTACTCCTACGACCTCGTCGACAACCTGGGCCGGCGTTCGCCGCGCCGCCTGCTCAGCCTGCCGGAGCCCCGGCCGGGGGAGCCCTTCACCTCGGCCTTCGGCCGGGGCCAGGGCGAGGTGCTCGCGGTCGAGCGCGGGGTCGCCCTCACGGGCCGGATCCTCGGTGCGCTGATGTCGTACGTCGTGGTGCCCGACGGCCCGGGGCGCTCGCGGCTGCTGCTCAAGATCGTCATGGAGCACGGCCGGGCGATCGCCCCGCTCGTCTCCGTCGGCGACCTGGTGATGGCGCGCAAGCAGCTGCTCACGCTCGCGGGCCTCGCCGAGTCGACCAGGGAGTCGACCGGGGAGTCGACCGGGGAGTCGACCGGGGGGCAGGGGGTTCCGCCGACCCGGACCGCCGTGGTCGACTCGCGCGATGAGCACGACCAGTGAGGCGGTGAGGTGGGAGACCCACCCGGTGACCCCGGACCGCTTCGAGGACTTCGCCGACGTCGTCAACCCGAACCGTCGGGCCACCCACTGCTGGTGCCTGTCGCACCGTCTGCGGGCCCCGCAGATCGAGGAGCTCGGGGGTGGCAGCCGCGAGCGGGCGGCGCGGGCGCTCGGGCGGCCCGGCGTCCACGGCGACCATCCACCGGGCGTGGTGACCTACGCCGACGGCGTGCCCGTCGGCTGGTGCAGCCTCGGCCCCCGCGCCGACAACCCCCGCCTGGTGGCCTCCCGGGTGATCCGTCCCGTCGACGACGTCGCGGTCTGGACGATCATCTGCGTGGTGGTCCGCAGCGGTCACCGACGGCGCGGCGTGACCACGCGGTCGATCGAGGGCGCGGTCGCGTGGGCGGCGTCCGAGGGCGCCCCCGCGGTGGAGGCCCACCCCGTCGACGCGGTTTCCGACAGGATCGACCTCACGATGGCGTTCGTCGGCACCGTGACGATGTTCGAGCGTGCGGGCTTCCGGGTGGTGGGCACCACGGAGGCCACCGGGAGCGGCCGGCCGCGCGTGGTCGTCCGCCGCGACTGCTGACGGCACGGGGGCCCGTGCCCGTCCGGGGCGCGGCGATTGTGAGGGTCTCGCGGGGGGTTTGCCACTAGAGTGAGGCTCGCCTCTCCCTCCCCGGCCACCCGGTCCGAGCCAGGAGAGCTCTCGGAGGACGGAGTGACCGTGGGCCCCTGGCCGTTGTCGGAGAGCGGGACCGGCGTGCTGGAGAAGGCAGCCACCGGCATCGAGGGCTTCGACGACATCACGTTCGGCGGTCTGCCGCGCGCTCGCGCGACGATCGTCACCGGGGCCGCCGGGTCCGGCAAGTCCATGTTCGGCGTCGAGTTCCTCGCCCAGGGAGCGCGTGCCTACGGGGAGCCGGGCGTGCTGCTGAGCTTCGAGGAGACCGCCGACGAGCTGGTCGCGAACGCCGCGTCGATCGGCGTGGACCTCCGCGCCATGGCCGACGAGGGCACTCTCGTGGTCGACTCCGCCGCCGGCGACCTGGACGACCTCGTGCAGAGCGGGGCCTTCGACCTCGAGGGGCTGCTGCTCCGCCTCGCGGCCGCGATCGACGCGGTCGGGGCGCGTCGTGTCGTGCTGGACACCGTCGAGACCCTGTTCTCGACCCTCCCCGACGAGACCACGGTCCGGCGAGAGTTCGCCCGGCTGCTGCGGTGGTTGAAGGAGCGCGACCTCACGGTGGTGGTCACGGCAGAGCGCGGGCAGCAGGGCCGCCTGACCCGCCACGGGATCGAGGAGTACGTCTCCGACTGCGTGGTCGTCCTCGACCACCGCGTGGAGGACGAGGTCGCGACCCGCCGCATGCGGGTGGCCAAGTACCGGGGCTCGCCCCACGGCACCAACGAGTTCCCCTTCCTCATCAGCGGTCGTGGTCTCGTCGTGATGCCGCTGCACCACGACGAGCTGACGGAGGTCAGCGAGGAGCGGGTCAGCCTCGGCATCCCGGAGCTCGACACCATGGTGGGCGGCGGGGTCTTCCGTGGCTCGACCATCATGATCAGCGGGTCCGCGGGCACCGGGAAGACCAGCATCGCGGCGTGCGCGGCCGACGCGGCCTGCCGCCGGGGCGAGAAGGCTCTCTTCCTCTCCTTCGAGGAGCCGTCGGGCCAGGTGGTGCGGAACATGCGCTCCATCGGGCTCGACCTCCAGCACTGGATCGACAAGGGCCTGCTCGTGGTGCAGCACATGCGCCCGGCCATCACCGGGCTGGAGGCGCACCTGGCGTCCCTGCACATGATCCTCGACGAGCACCCGGCCGAGGTGGTCGTCCTCGACGCGGTGGCCAGCCTGAGCCGGGGCGTGGCGTCGTACGCCAGCGCCTCCGCCGTCGCGCGGGACATCGCGATGCTGCGCCTGCGGGGCGCGACCACGGTCCTCACCGCGCTCGCCGGCACCCACGACGACCCCCACACCGACGTCTCGGCGTCGTCGCTGGTCGACGCATGGCTGCTGGTCCGCAACGTCGAGAACGACGGCGAGCGCAACCGCCTCCTGATGACCATCAAGAACCGAGGCTCGTTCCACTCCAACCAGGTGCGCGAGTTCCTGCTGACCGACGACGGCCCGCGGCTGGTCGACGTCTTCGTCGGACCGGACGGCGTGCTCACCGGGTCCGCCCGGGAGCAGCAGGAGGCGCGCGACGCGAGCACCGAGGACGCGCGGCGCAGGGACCAGGAACGGCGGAGGGCCTCGATCGAGCGACGCCGCGAGGAGGTCGAGGCACAGATCGCGACCCTGCGGCGTCAGCTCGAGGACGAGCTGGCCGACTTCGCGGACGTGGACGACTCCGCGGCCGACGAGGCCGCCGACCGTGCGGCGGAGCGCGCGGACTCCGCTGCCCGTCGCGTGGGTGGTGGCGGGCCGTGACGACCAGCCCCGTCGCCGCCGACCTGGCGGACGCGTCCTTCCACCTCCGTCTCTACGTGGCCGGCCAGACGCCACGCTCCGCACTGGCGCAGGCGAACCTGTACGCGCTGTGCGAGGCCCGGTTGCCGGGCCGCCACCACATCGAGATCGTCGACCTGATGGACGAGCCGGCGCGGGCGCGCACGGACGGCGTGATCGCCGTCCCGACCCTGATCCGCGTCAGCCCCACCCCAGTACGTCGGGTGGTCGGGGACCTCTCGGACACCGCTCGCCTGCTCGCCGGGCTCGAGCTCGGGCCGCTCGCCACCGAGGGAGCGGCCTCGTGAGCGGCCCCGACGGCCCCGACGGCCCCGACGGCCTCGCCGGCGAGGCGGAGGTGGACGAGCTGCGGCGCCGGCTCGCGGAGCTGGAGGAGGCGCTGCGAGCCCTCGCCGACGGGGAGGCCGACAGCCTCGTGGTCGGGGCGCCCGGCGCCGAGCGGGTCGTCTCCGTGTCCGGCACCGACCTGCCCTACCGGGTCATGGTGGAGCGACTCGGTGACGGCGCTGCCACGCTCTCCCGTGACGGCACCGTCCTGGTGGCCAACCAGCCGTTCGCCCGCCTCCTCGGGGTCGACGCCACCTCCTTGCGGGGGTGGCCGCTGACCGCGTTCGTGGTGGCCGACCACATGCCGTCCGTCCTGGACCTGCTCGACGTCGCGGTGGGGGACACCAGGCGCGCCGAGGTGACCCTGCGGATCGGGCAGCACACCAACCAGGTGCTGCTCTCCACGACCGCGGTCCGGGCCGCCCAGGAGACGATCGTGTGCTGCGCGGTCGCGGACGTGACCGAGCACCGGCGACTGGTCGCCCAGCTGGAGCAGGAGCGCGCGCGTGCCCAGCAGCGCGACGACCGCATGCGGACCGCGCTGGAGGTCAACGACACCATCGTCCAGGGCCTCGTCACCGCCGAGATGACCCTGGACCTCGGGCAGCAGGCCCGGGCCCGCCAGATCCTGGCGGCGACCTCGGTCCGGGCCCGCGAGCTCATCGGCGAGCTGACCGGCGACGTCACCGCCGGCTCATTGCGGCGCGGCGCGCCGGCCCGGATCGAGGAGGACACCCCGTGAGCTGCCGAGTGGTGGTCGTCGACGACGCCGCCGACCTGCGCGAGATGCTGACCATGGTGCTGGACCTGCGGGGTGGCGGCGACTTCGAGGTCGTCGGCGAGGCCGGGGACGGACAGCAGGCGGTCTCCGTGGTCGAGGAGACCCAGCCCGACCTGGTGCTGATGGACATCGCGATGCCCGTCATGGACGGGCTCGAGGCGGTGCCGCTCGTGCGCCGGGTGTCGCCGGACTCGACGGTGGTGATGCTGTCGGGGTTCCCCGCCCGCACCGCCGAGGCCGGGGCGCTGGAGGCCGGCGCCCACGCCTACCTGGAGAAGGGCGGCAGGCTCGCGGCGACGCTGGTCCCGTCGCTGCACGACATCCTCAGCAGCCAGACCTAGCCGCCGCCGCCGACGCGCGGCCGAGAGGGAGCGGCGCCCGGCCGGAGGGGGGAGAACCGGCCGGACGCCGGGACCGTGGAGGACCCGATTGACCTCTGGACCCAGACGTTAACAGCCCACATACCTCCTCGCGCAAGTGTTGTGACAAAGTGCCCGGAGCCTGGAGGGCTTACACTGTCAGTCCTCGGGGGAGGAGGGTGTGCCGATGCACCGGTGGCTGGGGAGCCGGGCACGCTCGGCCGTCTTCGCCCCGATCGGGGACCTGGGACGGGCGGCGGGCGTCGAGCGACGCCTCGACGAGGCCATCCGCTCGGGCGTCCTGCACGACGGCGAGCGGCTGCCGAGCGAGGCCGAGCTCGCCAACCTGTTCGGGGTCGCCGTCGTCACGGCGCGCGAGGCGCTGGTGGGACTGCGCTCCAACGGACTCATCACCACCGTCCGTGGTCGAGGCGGAGGATCGTTCGTGCGCGGCCCGGTCGGCCCCGACGAGACCGAGCTGCGAGCCTGGCTGGCGTCCATGTCGCGGGTCGACCTGGCCGACCGGGGTGTCCACTACTCCGTCGTGATGACCGGGTGCGCGGAGCTCGCCGCCGAGAGGGCCACGCCGGACGACGTCGCCGACCTTCGCGGTCTGCTGGCCGGGCTCGGCTCGGATGCCGTGTCCGTCGTCCGGCAGGCCGACACCGAGCTGCACCTGGCGCTCGCCGCGCTCACCCGTTCCGCGCGTCTGTCGAGGGAGGTCATGTCGCTCGAGATCGACTTCGGGCTGCTCCTGCGGCTGCCGCTCGTCACACCGGACAGCCGTCGACGCCTGGTGGACGACGCCGTCGCCGTGGTGGACGCGGTCGAGCAGCGCGATCCCGACACCGCTCGTGACGTCATGCGCCTGCGGGTGCGCCGTGCCCTGGGCGACGTGGCCGAGCTGCGGACCGAGGTGTCCCGGCCGTGACCAGCGACCAGGCGACCCGCCGCACCACGGACCCGCTCGACACCTGCGTGACAGCCGCGGAGGAGTTCCTCCTCGGGGTGGGCGCGGCGGTCGGGGGCATGGCCGCCGAGGTCGCGAGGCGCATGGGGGAGGACGGCCCCACGGGGACCACCCGCGTGGTGACCCCGGCCGGGACGTCCGCGCTCGTGCGCCCCCTGGCCGAATCGGTGCTCGGCGACCCCCGCGTGCTCGGGGCCGGGTTCGTCGGCGACCCCGACGCCCTCGGAGGAGTCCCGCTCCTCGCCTGGTGGCAGGGCGAGCACCGCACGCCCGTGACCCAGCCGGTCACGCTCGGCCGCGACGCCGACTACCGCAGCAAGGAGTGGTTCCGCGCGACGATGACGGAGGGCGGGCTGCACGTCACGGGCCCCTACCTCGACTACGTCTGCAGCGACGAGTTCGTGCTGACCCTCACCACCCCCGTCGTCGGCACGGAGGGCACCGTGTGGGGCCTGGCCGGCGCCGACGTGCTCGCGGAGACGGTCGAGCGCGTCCTGGCCCCGGCCTTCGTCGCCGCGGGCGCGCTGCTGCTGAACCGTCACGACCAGGTCGTGGTCGCCGGCGCCGGACGGGCCTTCGCCGGCGACCGGCTGACCGACGACCGCTTCGACCTCCGTCGCGAGTGCCGGGGCCTGCCCCTCGTGGTGGCAGGCCGAAGCACCGACGACACCGCACACTGACGGGGGTCGACGGGTCTAGGTTGTCGCTATGAGCGCGAGCCACACCGCGGACTCCCACGACCGGATCCGGGTGCACGGCGCCCGGGAGAACAACCTCAAGGACGTCAGCGTCGAGCTGCCGAAGCGCCGCCTGACGGTCTTCACCGGCGTCTCGGGCTCCGGCAAGAGCTCGCTGGTGTTCGGCACCATCGCCGCGGAGTCGCAGCGTCTCATCAACGAGACGTACTCGGCGTTCCTGCAGGGGTTCATGCCGACCCTGGCCCGCCCGGACGTGGACGTCCTCGACGGGCTGACGACCGCGATCATCGTCGACCAGGAGCGTCTGGGGGCGAACCCGCGCTCGACCGTGGGCACCGTGACGGACGCGAACGCGATGCTGCGCATCCTCTTCAGCCGCCTCGGGGAGCCCCACCTGGGCCCGCCGAGCGCCTTCTCGTTCAACGTGGCCTCGGTGAGCGCCCAGGGCGGCATCACGGTGGACCGGGGCGACAAGTCCCGCACCGAGAAGGTCTCGTACACCCGCACCGGTGGCATGTGCCCGCGCTGCGAGGGCCGCGGGGCGGTGACCGACTTCGACCTGAGCGCCCTGTACGACCAGTCCAAGTCGCTGAACGAGGGCGCGATCACCGTGCCGGGTTACTCGATGGAGGGCTGGTACGGCCGGATCTTCCGCGGCTGCGGCTACTTCGACCCCGACAAGCCGACGGGCCGCTTCACGAAGAAGGAACGGCACGACCTGCTCTACCGCGAGCCCACCAAGATCAAGGTGGAGGGCATCAACCTGACCTACTCGGGGCTCGTGCCGCAGATCCAGAAGTCGTTCCTGTCGAAGGACCGCGAGGCGATGCAGCCCCACATCCGGGCGTTCGTCGACCGGGCCGTCACCTTCCAGACCTGCCCGGACTGCGACGGCACGCGCCTCTCCGAGGGGGCCCGCTCCTCCCTGGTCGACGGCCGGAGCATCGCGGACGTCTCGGCCATGCAGATCTCCGACCTCGCCGCGTGGCTGCGCTCCGTCGAGGCGCCCGGGGTGGCCCCGCTGCTGGCGGGCCTGCAGCACACCCTGGACTCGTTCGTCGCGATCGGCCTCGGCTACCTGAGCCTGGACCGCTCGTCCGGGTCGCTGTCCGGGGGAGAGGCGCAGCGGACCAAGATGATCCGCCACCTCGGCTCGTCCCTGACCGACGTCACCTACGTCTTCGACGAGCCGACGATCGGTCTCCACCCCCACGACATCGCCCGGATGAACCGCCTCCTGCTGGAGCTGCGGGACAAGGGCAACACCGTGCTCGTCGTCGAGCACAAGCCGGAGGCCATCGCCATCGCCGACCACGTCGTCGACCTGGGGCCGAGCGCCGGCTCCGCGGGTGGGCAGATCGTCTACACCGGCGACGTCGACGGCCTGCGTCGCGCCGACACCCTCACCGGACGCCACCTCGACGACCGGGCCTCGTTGAAGGCGTCGGTCCGCGAGGCCACGGGAGCCCTGGAGATCCGGGGTGCCGACACCCACAACCTCGTCGGCGTGGACGTCGACGTCCCGCTGGGCGTGCTGACGGTCGTGACCGGGGTGGCCGGGTCGGGCAAGAGCTCCCTCGTCCACGGGTCGCTGGCCGAGCGGGACGGCGTGGTCATCGTCGACCAGGGCGCGATCCGCGGGTCGCGGCGCAGCAACCCCGCGACGTACACCGGCCTGCTGGAGCCGGTCCGCAAGGCCTTCGCCAAGGCGAACGGCGTGAAGCCCGGGCTGTTCAGCGCCAACTCCGACGGGGCGTGCCCGGCCTGCAACGGCGCGGGGGTCGTCTACACCGACCTGGGCGTCATGGCGGGGGTGGCGACGCCGTGCGAGGAGTGCGAGGGCCGTCGCTTCACCGCCGAGGTGCTGACCTACACGTTCGGCGGGGCGAACATCTCCGAGGTGCTCGAGATGTCCGTGGACGCCGCCGCGGTGCACTTCTCCGAGGGGGACGCACGCCTCCCGGTGGCCCACAAGATCCTGCAGCGGCTCGCCGACGTCGGGCTCGGCTACCTGACGGTGGGGCAGCCGCTGACCACGTTGTCCGGCGGCGAGCGCCAGCGGCTGAAGCTCGCCACCCACATGGCCGCGACCGGTGGCGTCTACGTGCTGGACGAGCCGACCACGGGTCTCCACCTCGCGGACGTCGAGCAGCTGCTCGGCCTGCTCGACCGCCTCGTGGACGGCGGGACCTCGGTGGTCGTGATCGAGCACCACCAGGCGGTGATGGCGCACGCCGACTGGATCATCGACCTCGGCCCCGGCGCCGGGTCCGACGGCGGCCGTGTGGTCTTCGAGGGGACGCCGTCCGCCCTGGTCGCCGACCGCTCGACGCTCACCGGGCAGCACCTCGCGGCGTACGTCGGGGCGACGGGGTAGTCCTCGCACCGCTCCGGTCGCGGTCGGGCGGGTCGCAACGCACGGAGGTCTGCCCGGTGCGGTCCCCGGGGCAGCGGCCCGGCGAGGCTCGACCGGCGGCGGTGCCGTCGACGTCCGGCGCGGGGGTCAGCCGTTCCGCGACTCGATGTCGCGCTCGCACCCCGCGGCGCCGTACCGCTCCCACTGGCCGTCCGTGCAGCCGGCGGGCAGGGCCCGGACGGCGAGGAGCAGCAGCGCGGGCAGCACGAGCACGAGGAGCATGCCCAGCTCCACGCCCCGACGACCACGGCGACGGAACCAGGACGCGAGCACGCCGAGGGCGGCGGCGGGCGCGGTGAACAGGATGCCGACGACGAGCCAGTCGCGAGGAGCGGGGCCGTCGGGCCCGTCGGTGCAGAGCACCCTGCCGCGCCAGGACGCCGGCGCGATCATCGTGCCCTCGCTGACGTCGGGGCCGCACATGAAGGCGCCCGAGAGCACGGCGGAGCCCAGGACCGCGGCGGCCACCAGCGTCGCGAGGACGGAGGCGGCCACCGCGAGCAGCACGACACCGACGTGGACCAGCCACGACGGGCGGGCGCGGGTCGTGGCCATGCGGCGGAGGGTGCCCGCCCCGGGCCACGCCGAAACGAGCGTCAGGCGACGACGGTGCCCTCGACGGCGGTCCGCTCGGCGTACGCCGCGTCGAGGCGGCGGGTCGTCGCGCCCGGGCGGCCGTCGCCGATGGTGCGGCCGTCGACGGCGACGACGGGTGTGAGGCCGCCCATGGTGCCGGTCACGAGGACCTCGTCGGCGGCGTACACCTGGGTGAGCGAGAAGTCGCCGACCTCGACGGGGACGCCCTGGGCGGCGCAGATCTCCAGGACGGTCTCGCGGGTGATGCCCTCGGGGCACGCGCGCGTCGTCGAGGTGCGGACGACGCCGTCACGGACGTGGAAGACGTGGGTCGCGTTCGTCTCGGCGACGAAGCCGGCGTCGTCGAGCATCAGCGCGTCGTCCGCGCCGGCGACGTTGGCCTCGACCTTCGCCAGGATCGACGTCAGCAGGTTGTTGTGGTGGATCTTCGGGTCGAGCGAGTCCGGGCGGTGGCGGCGCACCGACGACGTCACGAGCGTGATGCCGGAGTCGTCGTAGACCGGCGCCTTGTGCTCGGCCAGGACGATCAGGGTCGGGCCCCGCTGGTTCAACCGGGGGTCCATCCCGGAGGTGATCTTCACGCCCCGGGTCAGGGTCAGCCGGATGTGGACGCCGTCGGTCATGCCGTTCGCGGCCAGCACGGCGCGGATCCGCTCCGTCACGTGCTCCGGCGAGGGGATCTCGGTGAAGGCCAGCGCCTGCGCGGACCGCTTCAGGCGGTCCAGGTGCTCGTCGAGCTTGAAGATTCGGCCCCCGTGGACCCGCAAGCCCTCCCACACGGCGTCCCCACCCTGCACGACCGAGTCGAAGGGGCTGATCCCTGCGGCGTCGCGGTGGACGACGGTGTCGTCGATGCCGACGAGCAGGTCGTCGTTGCGGGGGTCGTAGGTCTGCAGCATCAGGCGGGCTCCTGCGAGGGGTCGGAAGGGCGGAGGCGGTACGGCGCGAGCGCGTCGTAGTAGGGCCGGCACCGCTCGAGGAGCGGCTCGAGGCGCGTGGGCAGCGGGTCGGCGGAGCCGGGCGAGGAGCGGCCGAAGCCGGTGGAGGCCTCGACGCCGGCGTACCAGTGCGGGGCCCAGACGCCGTCGGAGTCGCGGGGCCCGGCCGGCCAGGCGAGCATGGCGGGGTCGAACCCGATCCCCAGCGCGGCGCAGAGCGCGCGCAGCGCGGCCTCGGGGTCCGCGAGCACGTCGGCGGCGTCGAGGACCGGCCCGCCGAAGGTCTCGAACAGCTCGACCTGCTGGGGCAACCCGAGGTCCGAGAGGGTCGGCTCCTCCCGCACCTTGGCGTACGACGTGAGCACGCGCTCGGGGTCGCGCACCAGGAACGCGTGCACGAGGCCGCCGAGAGCGGCGCGGTCGACGCCGTCCAGCAAGTGGTGGGTCATGTGCTTCTGGTACTGCAGCGGGGTGGCGACCGGTCCGCGCGCGAGCTCGGTCAGCACGACGGCGGGGTCGGTCGACTGGCTGGCGAGGACGTCGTCTCGCCCGGGGTGGTCGAGCCCGGTGGCGGCGAGGTACGCGGCGTACAGCGGCTCGTCGACCACGGAGCAGTCGGCCCGGTTCTCGAAGCTCCGCATCATCGCCGTCGAGAGGTTGCGCGGCCCCGACCACATCGCGATCCGTCGTGCGTCCACCGGCTGCTCCTCCCTCCGACGCACACACCCTGGCAGACCCGGTCGGGCGGCGGGGTTGCGCCTCAACGTGTCAGTGGTAACTTACGTGTTCGTGACGACTGACGGATCGGCGGCCTGGGACCTGCTGGGCGACGCCAGCCGTCGCAGCATCGTCGAGCGGCTCGCCGCCGGCGAGAGCACCGTGGGCGAGCTCGCGGCCGCCATGCCGATCACCCGGCCCGCGGTGAGCCAGCACCTGCGCGTCCTCAAGGACGCCGGGATCGTGCGCGACCGGCAGGTCGGTCGGACGAACGTGTACAGCCTCGACGCCCACCGGCTCGCGGCGTACCGCCGACAGCTCGACGACTTCTGGACGACGGCACTGGGCCGGCTCGCGACGACGGAGGTCGCCACCGACGAGGAGGAACGAGGCCGATGAGCATCACCGAGGACGGGACGGTCCGCCACGAGGTCGTCGTCGACGCCCCGCAGGAGCGGGTCTTCGCGGCGTTCTCGCGTCTCGACGCCGTCAAGCCGCGCGAGCACAACCTGCTCGACGTCCCGATCGAGGAGACCGTGCTCGAGCCGTGGCCGGGCGGCGACGTCTACGACCGCGGGTCCGACGGCTCCACCTGCCGGTGGGCGCGGGTGCTCGCGCACGAGCCGCCCCGCCGCCTCGTCCTCGCGTGGTTGATCGGCCCGGACTGGCGGGTGGCCGACGACCCGAGCCGTGCCAGCGAGATCGAGGTGACGTTCACCCCGCTCGACGACGGCCGGACGACGGTGCTGCTCGTGCACCGCCACCTCGAGCGGCACGGCGCCGGCTCGGAGGAGCTGGCCAGGCGCCTGGACGCCGGGGGTGGCTGGCCGCTGTGGCTCGACCGGCTCGCCACGGCCTCCGGGTCGGCGGCGTGAGCGCCTCCTCGCCGATGGACCTCGCGGTCGCCGAGCGCGCCGAGCTCCTGGCCCTGCTGCGGGGACTGACCCCGGAGCAGTGGGCCGCACCCTCGCTGTGCGAGGGGTGGTCCGTTCGCGACGTCGCCGTCCACGTGGTCTCCTACGACCCCCTGACCACCCGACAGCTCGGTGGGGCGTTCGTGCGCGGCGGGTTCCGGGTCGACCGGGTGAACGACCTCGTCCTGCACGCGTACGACGCGATGTCGCCGCAGTCGGTCGTCGACCTCGTCGCGCGGCACCAGCGCCCACGCGGACTGACGGCCGGCTTCGGCGGTCGGATCGCCCTGACCGACGGGACCATCCACCACCAGGACGTCCGTCGCGCGCTGGGCCTGCCCCGCACCATCCCGGCGCCCCAGCTGCTCACGGTCCTCGACTTCGCCCGCACTGCCCCGACGCTGCCGGCGCGGGGCCTGACCAAGGGGCTGCGTCTGGTGGCCGAGGACGCCGGCTACGACGCCGGCTCCGGGCCCGAGGTGGTCGGGCCGGGGGAGGCGCTGCTGATGGCGATGGCCGGGCGGGGGGTCGCCCTCGACGAGCTCGCGGGCGACGGGCTGCCCGTCCTCGCCCGCCGGCTCGGCGCCTGACCGACGATTCTCCGCGGTTCAGTCCGGGAGCGCGACGTCCGTGACCGCGACGTCGACGCCGACGACCTCGAGGCCCGTCATGCCGGTCAGGGTCGTGGTGATGCCACGTCGGACGTCGTCGGCCAGCGTGTGCAGGTCCGCGCCGTACGCCGCGACGATCCCGAGCCGGACCCGCAGGCGGGGCGGTCCGGCGTCCGAGGGCTCGGCGTCGACGACGACCGGCGCTCCCGAGAGGTCGGCCACCCCGTCGTGACCGCGCGCCGAGAGGCTGCACATCGCCACCACGGCACGCACCGCCAGCACGCTGTCACCGAGGGCGGGGACGACGAGGTCGTCGGTCTCCGCCAGGCGCCCTCCCGCGCTGTCCACCACGTCTGGCCACCTCCGTCGCCGGTGGCGCAGCCGGGACGGCGGCGCCTGGGTTTACAGCGTAAGGTACCGTGGGTGACGAGGCGTCCCCGGACATGACGACGGGCCGACCGCAGTGCGGTCGGCCCGTCGTGCCGAGCTCTGGCGTGACGCCAGGACGCGTCAGTTCTTGAAGGCGTCCTTGACGTTCTCGCCGGCCTTCTTGGCGTCGGCCTTGGTCTGGTCGGCCTTGCCCTCAGCCTTGAGCTGGTCGTCGTTCTTGGCGTCGCCGATGGCCTCCTTGGCCTTGCCCTTGAGGTCCTCAGCAGCGTTCTGGATCTTGTCGCCGATACCCATGTGGATCAACTCCCTCTCTGGTGTGCCGGACGGCTCGTCCACCCGGCGGGGTGTGGTGGGTGCTACATACCGACGGTACCCGCGGGAGCCTCACGGGAGGCCGGTTCCGGGATGGTCGGTGCCGCTGGACCGGGTGGTCCGGCGGACGTCTCGTGGTGGGGCCTACGGCGCCCCGACGGTGGCCGTCCTGCCCCGGTCTGCCCGGCCGCGGGGCCCGTCGACCAGCACACGGCAGGTCGCGTCCCCGTCAGGGAGGGCTGCGGCGACGTCCGCGGCGCAGGTGCGGGCCGCGGCGGCGACGCTGGGGCCGTCGGACCGCGGGTCGAGCCGGGCCGTGATCTCCACGACCTGGTGCGACCCGATGGTCCGGGTCCGGCCGCGCACCGAGTCAGTGCCGGCGAGCTGCCCGAAGCGGTCCGCCGCCGCCGACGCGAGCGACGAGAGGTCCAGTTCCAGGCGACCGGCGTTGCTCGAGCCGCGCAGACGGATGGTGGACTCGTGGGGACGTCGGGCGTGCGAGGCCAGCCACCACAGGGCCAGCAGGCCCAGGACGACGGCCACACCGGCGAACGCCCACGGGAACCAGGTCGCCTCGACCGCGGTGGTCACGGGGCCGGTGGACAGCTGGCTCGGGTAGGTGAACACCCAGCCGTAACGCCAGTCGAAGGCGAAGAACGCCAGCGCTGCGAGACCGAGGGCGACCAGCAGGGTCACCAGGCGGTCGAACGCGTTCAACCTGCGGCTCATGCGCTCTTCTCCTCCACGCGACGGGAACGGACCTTGACGGTGGTGCTCGCGAGGCCGGCGAGCTGCTGCTCGACGGACGCACGGACGGCGGCCTCGACGTCGCCCGCGCCGGGCTCGGCGGCCACGGTCACGGTGACGGAGCGTCGGGTCGCGCGGGCCTCGGCGGCGCGGACGCCTGCGGTGCGGTCGGCGGCCTCGCGGGCGAGCGTGGCGACCGCGCCGGGGCTGACCCAGAGGTCGGTCGAGTCGTCGCCGCCCTGGCCGTGGGTCTTGCGCGCCGGCTTGAGCACGACGTACAGCAGCAGGAGCGCGAGCACGCCGGCGACACCGCCGACGGCGAGCACGGTGCCGTTCGCGGTCAGGCCGTCGAGGGCGGAGACGGCCGGCGGCGTCCACGGCGAGCCGGTGGTCCAGCCCTGCGCGACGGCGAGGTCGCGCACGGCCACGACGGCCAGCGCGATCAGGCCGATCGCCAGGAGCGACGCCACCAGGCCGGCCGCGGGGGTGCGGGCCGGAGGGGTGGACGGAGCCTTGCTGCTCACTGGACCCTCCTGGTGTCGGTGGTGGACTCGTCGTCGGTGACGACGTGGACGGTGACGTCGACCCGGCGGATGTCGATCCCGGCCAGGTCACGCGTGCGCTGCAGGACGAGGTCGCGGGTGCGACCGGCGATGTCGGCGACGGGTGCCGGCCAGCGGACGGCGACGTCGAGCTCGATGGAGGCCTGGAGGCCGTCCATCCGGGCGGACGCCCGCGGGTAGTCACGGCCCAGGGTGCGGCGCACGGCGTTGCCGGACCGCACCGTGCCGGAGACCTCGGTGGCGGCGTGCTGGGCGAGGTGGGCGAGCGCCTTGGTCTTCAGCTCCAGGGAGCCCCGCTCCTCCGGCGCGCGCTCGGCGCCCTGGGCGACGTGCCCGGGGCCGGTGGCGGGTGCCGGGGTGGTGGCCCTCTCCGGAGCCTCCGGAGCCTCCGGAGCGACGGTGTCAGCCACGGCGACCACGGACCATCGCGGTCACGTCGATCTCGCCGTCCAGCTGGCCACCGATGACGTAGCCGACGGCGCCGAGGACGAGCGCGAGCAGGAAGCCTCCGAAACCGCCGATGGTGACGGCGATGGCGAGCAGGAGGCCGGCGATGAGGCCGAGGGTCGAGGTGGTCATGAGTCTCTCCAGACGTTCTTCTCGGGGTGTCTCGGGGTGTGGGAAGTCGGGGGGAGTGGTTCGTCGCGGCGGATGGCCGCGGACGGACCGGGGTCGTGCGTCCGGACGGTGCCGGGGCCTGTGCCGGTGGCGGCGAGGGGAAAGCGCCGCCACCGGCGCGGCTCATGCGGACGTCGGCGCTACGACGTCCTCGACGTACACGTCGACGCGGCCGCCGCCGACGTGGGCCTCCGTGGTGCGCCGGACCGCGTCGACGACCTCGTGGACGTCCGCGCCCCACGTCACGCTCACGTGGACGTCGGTGCGGTCGTCCTCGAGTCGGATGCCGGTCACGCGGCGCCCCGGGAGGTACGTCGCGACCTCGCCGAAGAGGCCGCCGTGCAGGCCCGCCACACCGGGGAGGGCCAGCACCTCCTCCGCCAGGCTCTCGGCCGGGTCGGAGGGGGTGGGCTCGCCCGCGGTCGCGGGCGAGGTGTCACTGGACACGGGCCGGGGCCTCGTCCTTCTCGTCGTCGGCGTCGGAGCCGTCGTCCAAGTGGACGTCGTTGACCGTGATGTTGACCTCGACGACGTCGAGACCGGTCATCCGCTCCACGGCGTTGATGACGTTGCGACGCACGCCGGCGGACAGGTCCGCGATCGACACGCCGTACTCGGCGACGAGCTGCACGTCGACGGCGGCCTGGCGCTCGCCGACCTCGACGGAGATGCCCTGCGAGTGGTTGGTGCTCGAGCCCGGGATGCGCTCGCGCAGCGCGCCGACCGCACGGGCGGTGCCGCCACCGAGGTTGTAGACGCCGGCGACCTCACGGGTCGCGATGCCGGCGATCTTCGAGACCACGGTGTCCGCGATGGTGGTGCGGCCGTGCTCGGTCACCAGCGGGCCCTCGTTGGTCGTGGCCGGCTTGGTGGTCTTCTCGGTGCTGGTCTGAGTCACGATGCTCTCCTTCACTGGGTGGACGACCGGCGTTCGGTCGGACAACAGTTGGTCGCATCAGGTCACGGAAACGTCACGGAAATTCTCCTGTGATCGCGGTAACACTTTGAGACGGCCTGCTGTTCTGGTCGGCATGACGCGCACGACGTCCGAGGACGCCGGGGATTCCTGGGGTCTCGAGGACGCCTCCGACGAAGCACTGGTGCGTCGAGCGAAGCTGCGCGACGAGGCCGCGTTCCGGGTGATCGTCGACCGGCACGGCCCGGCGATGTACCGCTACGCGGTGCGCCTGATGCGGGGCAGCACCCACGACGGGGCGGAGGTCACCCAGGAGGCGCTGATCTCGGCGTGGAGGAGCCTGCCGACCTTCGAGGGCCGGTCGAGCCTGAAGACCTGGCTGTTCCGGATGGTCCACCGCCGGGCCGCCGACATCCAGCGGAACCGTCGGCCCGTCCCGATCGACGACCAGCTCCTCTCGCACGTCGCGCGCCCCGCGGTCGACAACCCGCTGCAGGACGTCCTGGACAGCGAGCTGCTCGAGGCGCTCCAGGAGGCGCTGGACGAACTACCGTGGCTCCAGCGGTCCTGCTGGCTCCTCAAGGAGGTCGAGGGCCTCTCGTACGCCGAGATCGGAGAGGCGTTGTCGATCCCCGTCGGCAGCGTCCGTGGGCACCTGCACCGGGGACGACGAGTGCTGGCGGAGAGGATGTCCCGATGGCGGTGAACGGACAGGGCACTGAACCTGTCATGGACCCGTTGGAGCGTGCGACGGCCGTGGCCCGGGAGACCGAGCCGTCGGGCTGGGCGGTGATCGCCGACGACGTCATGCGCCGGGCCCGCCAGCTGCGGCGGCAGGACGACCCGATCCTCGCCGACGTGAGGCCGGACGGGTCGCGGACGGTCGTCTCCTCGCGCGTCGTCGTCGACCTGCTGCGCACCGACCTCACGCAGGACGCGTCCTACGCGCCGGACGACCTCACGCTGACCGTGACGGGCGAGCGCCTGGACACCGTCGGGGTGGCCCTGGTCGCCGCCTTCGGCGTCGACCTCGTGACGATGGCGGACGACGTGCGGGCGCGCGTCCTGGCGGTGCTCGAGGGCCTCCTGCCCCGCTTGGCGGACGCCCGGGAGCAGGTGTCGGTGGACGTGGCCGTCGTCGACGTCGTCGACGGGGACCCCCGACGGGTCTGAGCGCTCAGCCCTGCTCGGCGATCGCGGCTCGCCACCGGGCCGCCAGGTGGGCGACCGAGGGCAGCCGGTCCGCCGGGTCGTCGAACGTCGCGGCTCGCACGACCGTGGCGACGGCTTCCGAGCGACGTTCGCTCGGCAGGAACACGTCCAGGACGCGCCCGAGCACGAAGACGGTGGTGCGGTGGTCGACGACCGCACCGCGACGGTTCTCCTCCGGTGCCATGAAGCGCGTCGAGCCCGGGAGCCGACCGACGTCGTTGACCCACGGCCCGCGCCGGTAGCACTCGAGGTCGACCACGACCGTCCGGCCGGCCCCGAAGGCGTGCATGAGCGAGCCGTCGTAGAGGTCCCCGGCAACCCAGCCGGCCGCCTCCAGGACGACGTGGAGGTCGACGACGGTGTCGAGCGCCGCGTGGAGCCGCGGCAGGGGCAGCGCCCGGAACCGTGCGAACGCCTCGGCGGGGTGGTCGCGGCGCCCCGCGGGCGCCCGCAGCAGCTCGCCGTCGAACCACGGCTGCACGAGGACGGCGCCGCTCTCGGTCTCCTCGTGCTCGACGACCTCGAGCAGGGCCGGGTGGGAGGCCTCGGCGTGCAGGAGCGCCGTCCGCCGGAGGGCGGCCGCGTCGAGGGAGGTCTTCACGAACCACCGTCGTCCGCGGGCGTCCCGCACCCCGAAGGAGATGTGGCCCGAGTCCTGCGCCGCGAAGGTCGCGAACACCTCGCCGCGGCGTCGGGCCTCGTCGAGGAGCGGACCTGAGGGGAGCATCGTCGCCGCATGGTGCCCCGGACCGGACCGTAAGGTCCACCCATGGCCGGCGACGGGGTGTTCCCGACGCACCCGTTCCTGAGGTACTGGCGAGCCTCTGCGGTCTCGGGCCTCGGGACCTACGTCACCCTCCTCGCCCTTCAGGCGCTCGTCGTCCTCACCCTCGACGGCTCCGCCGTCGACGTCGGCCTGCTGAACGCCGCTCGGTGGCTGCCGTTCCTGTTGCTGGGCCTGGTGGTCGGCGCGGTCGTCGACGGTCGACGGAGGCTCCCGCTGATGGTCTCCACCGACCTCGTGCAGGCCGGTCTGCTGATCCTCCTGCCGCTGCTGTGGTGGGCGGGTCTGCTCTCGATGCCCTCGCTCCTCGTCGTCGTCGCGGCGTACGGCGCCGCGTCCGTGGTCAACGCCGCGGCCGACATGTCGCTGCTGCCGCGACTGGTCGCGGGGTCCGACCTGCAGCGCGCCCACGCACGCCTCGACGGCGCGGACGCGGTGGCCTCGACCGGCGGTCCCGCCCTCGGCGGGCTGCTCGTCAATGTGGTCGGGGCGCCGTTGACGGTGCTCCTGGACGCGGCGACCTACCTCTACTCGGCCCTGACGCTTCGACGGCTGGGCGTGGACGAGCCGCCGGCGCGCACCGGTGTCACCGTCCGGGACCTCCTGCACGACGTCGCGCAGGGCTTCCGATGGGCGTACGGCAGCTCCGGTCTCGCGCCGCTCGCCCTCACGGCGCACGGATGGTTCGCCGCCCACGCCGCGGTCATGGTCGTGCTCGCGCCCTACTCGCTGGTGACGCTGGGGCTCAGCGCCGCCGCCTTCGGTCTCGTCGGCGCCGCCGGGGGAGCGGGTGCGCTGCTCGGGGCCCTGGTGACCACGGTGGTCGGACGGCGCCTCGGAACCGGCTGGACGGTGATCGCCTGCCACGCCGCCACCACCGTCGCCGTCCTGGCGATGGTGGCCGCCGGCTCGGTCGGCCCGGGCGGGGCAGCGATGGGTCTGCTGGTGACCGGTCAGGTGCTCTACGGCGTCGCGATGGGCGCCAGCAACTCCCACGAGATGAGCTACCGCCAGCTCGTGACGCCTGACGAGCTCCAGGCCCGCACCAACACCTCGCTCCGCGCGCTGAACCGCGGCGTCGTCGTCGTGGTCGCGCCGCTGGCCGGCTTGCTCGCCGACACCTGGAGCCTCGCCGGCGTGCTCGCCCTCGCCGCTGTGGGCTTCGCGGTGGTGACCGTGGCGCTCGCCGCGACCCCGTTCCGTCGGGTCAGGGTCCGTGCCTAGGCCCAGGCCCGCGCGGGGCCGACCTGCCGGCCTCAGTTCTCGGCGTGGACCGTGTCCCGCTGGTCGGGCACGACGGTGCCGTCGGGGCGGCGGACCGGGACCTCGTCACCGTCGGGGTCGAGCGCGCCCGTGGTCGAGCAGGGGTAGCGGCCCTCCTTGCGGGGCAGCGGCTGGATGAACATGGGCTGCACGAGCCAGCGGCCGTCCGGGTCGTCGTAGGCCCGACACATGACCTCGTCGTCGTTGCGGTTGAGCACGATCCGCGCGCCGGTGGCGTCGGAGAGCATCGAGACGTCGGTGGTGGCGTCGCCGCCGGTGATGACGGGGCGCTGGGCGTACGGCGCCGGCCGGAGCGCCGTGCGGCCCGTGATCCCGACGATCCGCTCGTTGATGAAGCAGCGCTTGCCGTCGACGTAGGTCATGATCGAGTCGGCCCGGTCCGGGACGCCGCCGCAGCCCTCGAGCCGGCCGTTGAGCCGCCCGTTGGTGGTGAGCTGGAAGACGCCGAGGGTGTGGTCCGGGCCGATGCCGACGGCGCGACCCCAGACGTCGGCGAACTCCTTCGGCGAGGCGGACACGATCCAGGTCTCGATGCCGGCCGCGCGCAGCGTGCGCACGAGGTCGCGCATCTCCGGGTAGTACCGGATCCAGGCCGTCTCCCGTGACGAGCCGACCCGCTGCGTCGCCCCCACGGGCGCCTCGAGGGCGGCGGTCCGGGCCCGCGTGGCGAGGCGGCGCACCTGGGCGGGGGTGTAGCCCTGCAGCACCTGCCCGACCCAGGCGTACATCCCCTGCATCCGTCGGTGGTGGTAGCCGGCGAACACCTTCGCGCCACCGGTCGTGGTCTGCTCCGTGCGCACCGACAGGATCTCGTCGGCGCAGCGCACCGAGCGTGGCTCCCGGGCCCGGGTGGGCAGCGGCTCGCCCGCCTCCGCCAGCGGTCCGCAGGCACGACGCAGCGCCCGCGCCCCGGCGTCCGTCATGTACTGGCTGGTGGTGCGCCAGTCCTTGCCGGGCGGCTGGAGGATCTTGTCGTGCCCGATCATCCAGAACAGGGTCTGGTCGGAGATGTCGTTCTTGATCATCGTGTTGTCCCAGTCGAAGACCGCGTACGGCGTCCGCGCGGGGGGCTCCCCGTCGACCCAGCCGCACCGCCCGCGGCGGTCGATGACCCGCTGGATCCGCTCGGCGTTGTCGCCGTACCAGCGGTCCGCGAGCTGCAGCTGGGGGCAGTCGGCGGCGGGGTCGGCGGTCGCGACCTGGGACGCCGGTCCGGCGCTCGCAGCCGGGCCGACCGCCCCCAGGGCGGCGAGCGCGAGCGCGGCAGCGGTGAGCAGGGCGGGGACGAGCGGGCGCTTCGGCATGGATGACCTCCGAGTCGGTGGTCCTCGACGGTCGCACGCCTTTCTGTGACTGCGGTCACACACGGCACCGGCGGCGTGTCGCGCCCCGCTCACACCGGTCCGCCCGGCGCGGAACCCGGGTGCATCGGACACGACCCGCGCCTAGGGTCCCGGGATGGGGACACGGCTCGCACCGCTGCAGGTGCCCGCGTTCCGGTACTTCTTCGTGGGGCAGGTGATCAACCGCTCCGGCTCGTCGATGTCGGGCGTCGCGCTCGCCTTCGCCGTGCTGGCGATCGACCCGTCGCCGTCCGCGCTGGGACTGGTCCTGGCGGCCAACAGCATCCCGACCGTCGTGTTCATGCTCCCCGGTGGCGCGCTCGCCGACCGCCTGCCGCGCGCGGTGGTGCTGCGGGGCTGCAACCTCGTCCAGTGCGCCTGCCAGACCGTGACGGCCGCGCTGGTGCTGACCGGGTACGCCGAGATCTGGCACCTCGTGGCGTTGCAGGCGGTCGCTGGGACGGTGAGTGCCGTCAGCTACCCGGCGTTCCTCGGCATGGTGCCGATCCTGCTGCCCGCACCCCAGCGCAAGGCGGCCTACCTGCTGATCGGCCAGGCCGACAGTGCGGTGTCCGTCCTCGGCCCTGCGCTCTCCGGGCTCCTGGTGGCCACGGCCGGCGCGGGGTGGGCGCTGGCGATCGACGCCGCGACGTACGCCGGCGCGGCGTTCTTCCTGTCCCTGGTGCGGCTGCCCCCGGGGGACCGCAGCCAGGCCCGCCCCAGCGTCCTCGGCGACATGGTCGCGGGCTGGTCCTTCGCCCGGGACCTCGGCTGGGTGATCCCGGCGTCCATGGCGGCGCTGGTGTTCAACGCGCTGTTCGTCGGCGGCATCGAGGTGCTCGGTCCCGTGGTCGCCGACGGCACGATCGGCAGCGAGGGGTGGGGCCTGGCGCTGTCGGCACAGGCGGTTGGGATCTTCGTGACGGCGTACTTCCTCGCCCGGGTGACGATCCGGGTCCCGCTGCGCACGATCATGGTCGCGTTCGCGATCTGGTGCGTGCCGATGGTCGTGCTCGGCACCCGGGTCGAGCTCTGGCTCCTCGCCGGCGCCTTCGTCGTGTCAGGCGCAGCGCTCAGCCTGCTCAGCCTGGCGTGGGACCTGACGGTCCAGGAGAAGGTCCCCGAGCACATGCTGTCGCGCATCCTGGCGATCGACGGCTTCTTCTCCTTCGTGGCCACGCCGATCGGTCTGCTCGCCGCGGGCCCGCTGGCCGAGGCGTTCGGCATGCGCGCCGTCCTCCTCGGGGCCTTCGGGCTCGCCGTCCTCGTGGCGGTCGTCGGGGCGACGCGCCCGCTGCTCACCCGCGTGCGGCTCACCGGCGTCCCGGTGGACGAGGCGTCGTCCTGAGGGTCGTCGTGCGGGGGATGATGCGGGTCGTGCCGACGCAGACGCTGGTGCGGCCGTCGATGACCGGCTTCGTCGGCGGTGGTCCGATCGGGAGGGGTGCCGCACCGGCCTCGGCCCGCACCCGTTGTTCACCTCGGAGGACTAGACCGGCCGCGTGGACACGGCACCCCTCCTGACCGGCCCCCTCCTGCGCGACCGCGCCGCACTCGCGCTCGGGCTCCCGCTCCCGGCGGCGCTCGGGATCCGGTTGGTCGACGAGGGCGACCCGGCCGGTGGCGCCGTGCTGGAGGTGGGCGACCTCGCCGCGAACGGAGCGGGGGGAGCGCACGCGGGGGCGCTCTCGGTCCTCCTCGAGGTGGCCGGGTACCTCGCGCTCGCCCCAGCGCTGACGACCGCCGAGCACGCGGTGACCCACTCGGCCGCCACCACGTTCGTGTCCGTCGCGGCCGGGGGCCGGTCGGTCCGCGCCTCCGGGGTGCTCGACCGCCGCACGTCGCGCCTCGCCTTCGTCGGCGTCACCGCCCACGTCGGGGACCGGGTCGTCGCCCGGTCGACCCTGGTCAAGTCCGTGGTCCCGTTCACGGGCTGACCCGCGGGGGCACGACCCCCACCGCCACGTCAACCTGTTGACCGCGCGGGACGACCTGGGGCAGGGTCGGAATGTATACAAACGCCGCCGGCACCCCTGACTCGGACGAGGTGACCTGATGGACCTGTTGCACCGGCGCGCCCGCGGACCGGCCCCGGGACTCCTGGCCGCAGCCCTCGGTGTCGCCCTCCTGGCCACGGCCTGCTCCCCGGTGCAGCCGCGCCAGGAAGCGGTGGACCGGCCCGACGTCACCGCGGTGACGGCCGACGGGCAGGAGCTGCGGCGCGGCGGCGAGCTGGCCATGGGGCTGTCGGCCGAGCCCGACGTCCTCGACCCGACGACGTCGAGCTCGCTCTACACCCGCTACGTGATGAACACGATCTGCGAGAAGCTCTACGACATCGACGCGGACAACGAGATCGTGCCGCAGCTCGCCGCCGACCTGCCCACGATCCGCCGCGGCGGGCGCGAGGTCGAGATCCCGCTGCGCGAGGGCATCCGGTTCGCCGACGGCACCGACTTCGACGCCGCGGCCGTGCAGCAGACGCTCGATCGGCACCTGACCAAGGACGACTCCGCCCGCAGCGGCGAGATGGGTCCGGTCACCGACATCACCACGCCCGACGAGCGCACCGTCGTCCTGTCGTACGACGAGCCGTTCGCGCCGATCACGGCCTCGCTCGCCGACCGCGCCGGGATGATCATGTCGCCCGCCGCCCTCGACGAGCTCGGCGACGACTTCGGCCAGTCCCCGGTCTGCGTGGGGCCGTTCCGGTTCGTCGAGCGGATCCCGCAGACCTCGATCACCGTCGAGAAGGACCCGCTGTACTACGACGCCGACGAGGTCATGCTCGACCGCATCGAGTACCGCATCATCACCGACGCGAACATCCGCGCGGCCAACCTGCGTGCCGGCGAGGTGCAGGTCATCGACACCGTCTCCCCGCAGGACGTCTCCTACCTGCGCCGCGACGACAGCCTCGGCACCCTGCAGGTGGGCTCGCTGGGCTACCAGGGCGTCACCTTCAACGTCGGCAACACCGACGGCGTCGGCAACCCGCCGGGGGAGATCGACACGCCGCTGGCCCAGGACCCGCGGCTGCGCCAGGCCTTCGAGCTCAGCATCGACCGCGAGGCCCTCGTCAACTCGGTGTTCAACAACGAGGCCGCGCCGGCCTGCTCGGCGATCTCGCCGGACACGCCGTACGCCACCGACGTGAGCAACGACTGTCCCGAGCACGACCCCGAGGAGTCCCTGCGGCTGCTCGAGGAGGCCGGTGTCGAGACGCCGGTCGAGATCGAGATGACGGTCAGCAACACCCCCGACACCCTGCGGCTCGCCCAGGCGCTGCAGGCGATGGTGGCCGACGGCGGCTTCGACCTCGAGATCTCGCCCGTGGAGTACTCCACGCTGCTCGACCAGCAGGACCGCGGTGACTACGAGGCCCTGCAGCTCGGCTGGTCCGGCCGCATCGACCCCCACGGCAACCTCTTCGGCTTCGTCGTCACCGAGCAGCCCGACAACGTCGCCGGCTACAGCAACCCCGAGGTCGACGAGCTCATGACCCGAGCGGCGCAGGAGGAGGGGACCGCGCAGCGGGCCCGCACGTACGGCGAGGCCATCGAGGTGCTGCGCGAGGACCTGCCGATCGTCTACCTCTACCGGCTGACCAGCCTGACCGGCTACTCGCGCGAGGTCACCGACATCGCGACGTACGGCGACGGCGTCGTGCGGCTCGGCCGGGCGGCCTACCTCGCCGACCCCGAGGCGGGGGAGGAGTGATGGCGCGGTACCTCGGGATCCGGGCGCTGCAGTCCGTCGTGACCCTCGTGCTGTCGTCGATCGTGGTCTTCCTCGGCGTCCGGGCCCTGCCCGGCGACCCCGCCCGGGCGCTGGCGGGGGAGGAGGCCACGCCCGAGACGCTCGCCGCGATCCGCGCCGACCTCGGGCTCGACGACCCGTTGCCGCAGCAGTACCTCGCCTTCCTCGGCCAGGTGCTGCGCGGCGACCTCGGGACGTCGGTCCGCACGGGCCAGCCGGTCACCGAGCTGGTCGCCGCGACGCTGCCGGTGACCCTCTGGCTGTCCCTGGGCGCCCTGCTCGTCGCGATCGTGGTCGGCATCGGCGCGGGCGTCGTCGCGGCCGTCCACCGCGGCCGCTGGCCGGAGTGGGTGGCCAACGGCTTCACCCTCGTGGCGCTGTCGGTGCCGAGCTTCTGGCTGGGCATCCTCGCGATCCTCTACCTCGCCGTCGGCCTCGGCTGGTTCCCCGCCTCCGGGTTCGTGCCGCTGCGCGAGGACCCGCTGCGCTGGGCCTACCACCTCGTCCTGCCGTCGCTGGTGCTCGGGACGGCGCTCGCCGCCGTCGTCATGCGCCAGACCCGGGCGTCGATGATCACGGCCCTGTCGACGGACTACGTGCGCACCGCCCGGGCGAAGGGCATGCCGCGCGGCAAGGTCCTCACCCGGTTCGCGCTGCGCAACTCGCTGATCGTCGTCGTGACCATCGTCGGTCTCCAGCTCGGCGGCCTCATCTCCGGCGCGGTAGTCACCGAGCGCATCTTCGGGCTGCCGGGCTTCGGCAAGCTCACGCTCGACTCCGTCTTCACGCGCGACTACCCGGTCGTGCAGGCCGTCGTCATCGTCGTGACCGCGGCCTACGTGCTCATCAACCTCGCCGTCGACGTCCTCTACTCGGTCATCAACCCGCGCATCCGCGTCGGAGGGAGCCAGGCATGACCTCGACACCGGTCGACCCGCCCGTGGGCGGGCCCCCGCCACCCCCGACGACACCCGGCTCGGAGGCGGACCTCGGCTCCCGCCGCGGTCGCGTGGTCCGCGAGCTGCTGGGCAACCCGCTCGGCCTGGTCGGCGGCGGGCTGCTGCTCCTCGTCGTCCTCGTCGCCGTCCTGGCGCCGCTGATCACGGCGTACTCGCCGACCGAGGTGGACTTCGACCTGCCCTTCCAGAAGCCGTTGACCGAGGGCTACCCGCTGGGCACCGACGACCTCGGCCGCGACGTCTGGACCCGCATCGCCTACGGCGCCCGCGCGTCGCTGCTCGTCGGCCTCATCGCCGTCGGGCTCGCCGTCGCGGTCGGCACCCCGCTCGGGCTCGCCGCCGGCTGGTGGGGCTGGCTGGACGCGATCGTGTCCCGCCTGACCGACCTGATGCTGGCGTTCCCGTTCCTGGTGATCGCCGTCGGGCTGGCCGCGATCAACGGAGCGAGCCTCACCGGCGCCGCGGTGGCGCTCGGCATCTCGCAGGTCCCGACGATGGTCCGCGTCGTCCGGGCCGAGACCATCCGGGTGAAGCAGCTCGAGTTCGTCACCGCCGCGAGGAGCCTCGACGCGTCTTCGGGCCGCATCCTCGCCCAGCACGTGCTGCCCAACACGGCGTCGACGATCATCGTCCAGGCGACGGTGATCATGCCGGTCGCGGTGATCGGCGAGGCGATCCTGTCGTTCCTCGGCCTCGGCATCCAGCCGCCCACCCCGAGCCTCGGGATCATGCTGTCCGACGCCCAGCAGTACATCTTCCGGGCGCCCTCGGCCGCCATCTTCCCGGGCGTCGCGATCGCCGTCATCTGCCTGGGGTTCAACCTGTTCGGCGACGCCCTGCGCGACGCCCTCGACCCGACGTCCCGCCGATGACCCCGCACGAGAGGACCCCGTGACCACCCAGGCGACCCCCTTCCCCGACCCGCCCGCCGAGCTGACCCGGCCGGACCTCGTCGGCCGGTTCGGCATGTGCGCCTCGACGCACTGGCTGGCCAGCACCACGGCGCAGTCGGTGCTCGAGCGCGGCGGCAACGCCTTCGACGCCGCGGTGGCCGGCGCCTTCGTGCTCCACGTCGCCGAGCCGCACCTGAACGGGCCCGGCGGCGACGTCACGGCGCTGCTCGCCACCGCCGGCGACCCGGCACCGCAGGTCCTCGTGGGCCAGGGACCCGCCCCGGCGGCCGCGACCGTCGAGCACTACCGCGCCGAGGGCCTCGACCTCGTGCCCGGGGCGGGGTCGCTGGCGGCCGCCGTCCCCGGCGCCGTCGACGCGTGGCTGACGCTGCTGCGCGACCACGGGACCTGGGAGCTCGCCGACGTGCTCGAGCCCGCGATCGGCTACGCCGAGGACGGCGTCCCGATCGGGCCCCGTGTCGCCGCGGCCATCGCCGGCGTGCTGGACCTGTTCACCGACCACTGGCCGTCCTCGGCCGCGCTGTGGCTGCCCGGCGGCGAGCTGCCCGCCGTGGGCGCCGTCCTGCCGATGCCCGCCTGGGCGCGGACGCTGCGCCGGCTGCTGGACGCCGGCACCGGCGAGGGCCGGGAGGCCCGCATCGACGCCGTCCTCGCCGAGTGGCGCTCCGGCTTCGTCGCGACCGAGGTCGAGCGGTTCGTGCAGGGCGAGCACCGCCACTCCTCGGGCACCGACCACGCCGGCGTGCTGACGGCCGCCGACATGGCCGGCTGGCGGGCGACGTACGAGCCGGCGACCACCCTGGACTTCCACGGCGTCACCGTCGCGAAGACCGGCGCGTGGGGCCAGGGCCCGGTGCTGCTGCAGGCCCTGGCGATCCTCGAGGGCTTCGCCCCGGAGGAGGTCGACCCCTCCACCGAGGCAGGGGCCCACCGGGTCCTCGAGGCCCTCAAGCTCGCCCTCGCCGACCGCGACGCCTGGTACGGCGACCCCGACCCCGCCGGCGACGAGCCACCCGTGCCGCTGGACCGGCTCCTGTCCACCGAGTACGCCGCCGAGCGCCGCGCGCTGATCGGTGACGAGGCCTCCCACGAGATCCGACCCGGCACGGTCGACGGCCGGGAGCCGTACCTGCCGCCGCTGGTCGCCACCGGCGGCCCCGGGGCGGCCGGCGCCGCCGCCGGCGCGGGGGAGCCGACCGTCTCCGTCGCCGGACGCACCCGCGGCGACACCTGCCACATCGACGTCGTCGACCGGTGGGGCAACCTGGTCTCGGCGACGCCGTCCGGGGGCTGGCTGCAGTCCTCGCCGACGATCCCCGAGCTCGGGTTCTGCCTCGGCACCCGCCTGCAGATGACCTGGCTCGACGAGGCCTCGCCGTCCGCGCTGCGCCCCGGTCGCCGCCCGCGGACCACGCTCACCCCGACGCTGCTGCTCCGCGACGGGGTGCCGTTCTCCGCGCTCGGCACGCCGGGCGGGGACCAGCAGGACCAGTGGCAGCTGTCCTACCTGCTGCGCACGATCGTGGGGGGCTGGACCCCGCAGCAGGCCATCGACGCCCCGACGCTGCACACGACGTCGATGGCCGGGTCGTTCTGGCCGCGCGAGTGGACGCCGGGCGGCGCCGTCGTCGAGGACCGTCTCGGTGAGGACGTGATCCGCGGCCTCGAGGCCCGCGGCCACGTCGTCACCCGCGCCGGCGACTGGGCCCTCGGACGGCTCTCCGCCGTCACCCGCGACCCCGAGACCGGGCTGCTCGGCGCGGCCGCCAACCCCCGAGGAGCGCAGGGCTATGCCGTCGGACGCTGAGAAGACGCAGGACCCGCTGCTCGAGGTGCGCGGCCTCGAGGTGTCGTACGGCGAGGTCCCCGTGCTCCACGGCGTCGACGTCACCGTCGCCCTCGGGGAGCGCGTCGCCGTGGTGGGGGAGTCCGGGTCCGGCAAGTCGACCACCGCGGCCGCCGTCCTCGGGCTGCTGCCCGGGCGGGGCCGGGTCACCGGCGGCGCCATCCGCTTCCGCGGCGAGGACGTCACCCACGCCGACGAGTCCCGGCTGCGGCGGCTGCGCGGCCGCGAGGTCGGCCTCGTCCCGCAGGACCCGATGTCGAACCTCAACCCCGCCACCCGCGTCGGGGCGCAGGTCGCCGAGACCCTCGTCGCCCACGGCCTCGCGAGGGGCCGCGCGGCGAGGGAACGGGCGATCGAGCTGCTCGGCGAGGCCGGCATCGAGCAGCCGGAGCGCCGCTACCGGCAGTACCCCCACGAGTTCTCCGGCGGCATGCGCCAGCGGGTGCTGATCGCCATGGCGCTGGCCTGCGAGCCGGCGCTGCTCATCGCCGACGAGCCCACGTCCGCGCTGGACGTCACCGTGCAGCGGCGGATCCTCGACCACCTGGAGTCGCTGCGCGCCTCGCGCGGCGCGTCACTGCTGATCGTCACCCACGACCTCGGCCTCGCCGCCGACCGCGCGGACCGCATCGTCGTGATGTCGAAGGGCGAGGTCGTCGAGACCGGACCCGCGGAGGCGATCCTCCGTGACCCGCAGCACGAGTACACCCGGCGGCTCGTCGCGGCGGCCCCGTCCGTGAACGCCTCGAAGGTCGTCGCCGCCGGGAGCACCCGGCTGACCGGGCAGGCGGCCCCGGCCGCCGGCGAGCCGTCGGCACGCCCCCTGCTCGAGGTCGACGACCTGGTGAGGACGTACAAGGTCCGCGGCCGTCGCGAGCCCCTCGTCGCCGTCGACCACGTCTCGTTCTCCCTGCAGGCCGGGACGACGACCGCGGTGGTGGGGGAGTCCGGCTCCGGCAAGACCACGGTGGCGCGCATGGTGCTGGGGCTCGAGGAGCCCACCTCCGGCGAGGTCCGGCTCGAGGGCGAGGTCGTCCGCACGGCCCGCGGCGCGGCGCGGCGCGCCGTACGCCGGACGATGCAGCCGGTCTTCCAGGACCCCTACGCCTCCCTCGACCCCACCTTCACCGTCGAGCGGATCGTCGACGAGCCGCTGCGGGTGTTCAAGGTCGGCGACCGGGCCTCACGCCGGGCGCGGGTCACCGAGCTGCTCGACCAGGTGGCGCTGCCGGCGTCCGTGGGTCAGCGCTTCCCGGGCGAGCTGTCCGGCGGGCAGCGCCAGCGCGTCGCCATCGCCCGTGCGCTCGCCCTCGACCCCCGTCTCATGGTGTGCGACGAGGCGGTCTCCGCGCTCGACGTCCTCGTGCAGGACCAGGTGATGACCCTGCTCGACGACCTCCAGCGCGACCTGGGGATCTCGTACCTGTTCATCACCCACGACCTCGCGGTCGTGCGCCAGCTCGCCCGTGACGTCGTCGTCATGCGCAGCGGTCGGGTCGTCGAGCACGGCACCGTGGACGAGGTGTTCGCCTCGCCACGCGAGGAGTACACCCGCGACCTGCTCGACGCCATCCCCGGCGCCGGGTTCTTCTCCTAGCGGCGCGACGGGGGAGAGGCGTGGGCAAGCTCGCCGACACGGTCGTCACCCGCCTGCGGGGCGGGATCGTCGACGGCACCTACGCGCCCGGCACCCGGTTGGTCGAGGCGGACCTGTGCCGCGAGTTCGGGGTCTCGCGGGTCCCGGTGCGCGAGGCGCTGCGGCACCTGGAGGCCGAGGGCTTCGTCGTCTCGCGGCCGTACGCCGGGGTCCGGGTGGCGCGCTTCGGGCCCGACGAGGCCGCCGACCTGTTCGCCGTCCGCCGAGCGCTGGAGGAGACGACGGCCCGCCGGGCCGCCACCCGGATGCGAGACAGGACGTCGGTCGCCGGGCGCGACCCCGGGCTCGAGGAGCTCGGGGAGCGGCTCACGTCGCTGGTGGCCATGGGCCACACCGCCCTGCGCGAGTGGCCCGAGGAGGTCGCCGCCCTGAACACCTCCTTCCACGCCACGATCGCCGAGCTCAGCGGCAGCACCGTGCTCGTCTCGCTGTTCCGACAGGTCGCCGCGAAGATCGAGTGGCTCTACGCGATGGACGTCGGGGTGCGGGGCCCGCACTCGTGGTCCGAGCACGCCGCCATCGCCGAGGCCGTGACCGCCGGCGACCCCGAACGCGCCGCCGCCCTCATGGCCGAGCACGTCGAGGCGTCGCTCACCGGCTACCTGCTGCGCCACGCGCCGCAGTGAGCGGTCCGCGGCCGGTGGGTGCGCGGTCGGCCCGAGGCTGCGCCGCGGGCGGGTCGAGGTGTCGCTCAGCCCGGGGCGGCGGCCACGCAGACGACGCCGCGGTTGCCGTCCTGGTCGGCGACGACGGTGAGGCCGGGGGACTGGCTGTCGTCGACCACGATCCCGCCCGCGGCGACGGCCGCCGCGATGCGGCGCTCAGCCTCCCGCGCCGAGACGTAGACCTCGACGTGGACCCGCTGCCGAGCGACCTCGGCGTCCTGGACCCCGTCGTCGAACCACAGGTTGGGCACCCGGCCCGAGGCGTCGCGGACCTCGTCACCGGGTGTCCCGCGCCCCTGGGCCTCGGGCTCGCCGGCCAGCAGGGCCGCCCACACGGGGGCGACCGTCGAGGGGTGCGCCGTCTCCAGGCCCAGCTCGACCGTGCTGACCGCGTCCGGGTCCGCCGGCAGGTGCTGGTCGGCGGCGATGTCGCTGATGCGCCGCGCCACGTCGAGGTCCTGCTGCGTGACCCACTGGACGACGTGCTCGGTGCCGTCGTCCTCGCGGTAGATCGCGTCGTCGCTGACCAGGGTGAGGTCGACGTGGTCGGGTCCGACCACGGCCCGCGGATGGTGGCCGAGCACGTCGCCCGCCTGACCCACCGCCGACACGAAGCGCGCGCCCTCCGCGAAGTCGTCGGTGAGGAAGCGGGCGTGCAGGCCCTGGGCGAGCTTGCACCAGTCCCGCAGGCCGGCCGCGGCGATCTCGTCCCTGCTCAGCATGTCCATCCCGAGACGCTAGCCAGCGGCGGGCGATCTGTCTGCCGCCGTGGGGACCGTGCGGCGTGTCGGTGCTCGCAGGCGAGGCGCAGTCGGATGAGGATGCGCCCATGACGCTGCGCCGCCTTGCCCTCGTCCTCACCGCCATGACCGCGACCAGCGCCCTGGTCGCGCCGGCGTCGGCGGAGGTCGAGGTGCACCGGGACCCCCGGGGTGACACCCAGCGCGTGGAGGAGCGCGGCGTGAGGACGTCGGCGGACGTGCTGCGCCTGCGCGGCGTGCACGCGGGGGACTCGGTGGACGTGCAGCTCGACGTGGTCGACCTCACCGGCAAGCCGGCGTACGCCGGGATCCGTCTGCTGACCCCGACCGGCGCCGAGTTCACGGTGGAGCTGAGCCGGGAGGGTGACGGCGGCAAGGACGTGACCATCTACCGCTCGGACCGCGACCGCTTCGGCAGCGTCGACTGCCCCGGGCTCGAGGGGCGCTTCTTCGACCAGCAGGACCGGATGGCCGTGTCGGTCCCTCGCTCCTGCATCAACCGCCCCCGCTGGGTACGCTTCGGCGCACTGGCGGCCGCCGCGTCCCGCGGCTTCGCCCGGGTGTACGCCGACGACGCGCGGCGCGACGGCGGCAACAGCCGCACCTTCCGGCCGGTCCTCGGGACGAAGCGGCTGTCGCACAACTGAGGCCAGGCGTCACCGCTCCGGGTCCTGAGACCAGCCCGTCTGCTGCGCCCACCGCTCGGCCGCGTCCATCACGAGGTCGCAGGCCGGGTCCTTGACAGCGTAGTAGGCCTCGACGTCGTCGGGGTGCAGCCGGGCCAGCGCGAGCTTGACCTCGGCGTACGCCGCCGCCGCGGCGGGGGAGTGACGCAGGTAGTCGCGGAACAGCAGGGCGTACCGGGTGTTCGCCCGGCCCACCTCCCGCACGTGCACGTGCGTCGGTCGCCACGCCGGCGGGCGGACGTACCTCTTCTCCCAGGCCGAGAACTCCCGCCCGGCGCCCGCAGGGACGTGGTCGGTCCGCAGCCCGGTGTCCGTCGCGCCGAGCTCCTCGAGGGCCCGGAGCAGCCGGGAGTCGTGGAGGTCCGCGACGCTCACCTGGACGTCGATCACGTCCGTCGCCGCGAGACCGGGCACCGACGTGGACCCGATGTGGTCCACGCGAAGCGCGAGGCCGCCGAGCCCGGCTCGCAGGAGGCGGGCGACCTCCTCGAACTCCGCCGGCCACCGGTCGTCGTACTCACGGATCACGATGCCCAAGGACGCGGCCACGGCCTCAGTCCGGGACCCGGCACACGTCGACCCAGGCGGCTCCGGTGAGCTCGCCGAGCCGCTCGACGGGGATCTCGAACGCGCTCGTCCGGCTCCCTGCGGCGGGAAAGACGGTGTCGAACGCCCGCAGGCTGACGTCGCAGTAGGTGGCCACAGGGGAGGGGTGCCCGAAGGGGCCCACGCCACCTGGCGGCTGGCCGGTGAGAGCCTCGGTCTCGTCGGCGGGCAGCATCCGTGGCTTTGCCTCGAACCGCGCCTTGAACTTGGCGTTGTCGAGCCGGGCGAGCCCGCTCGTGACGAGCAGCAGCCTCCGGTCACCGGCCCGCAGCGCCAGCGTCTTCGCGATGCGCGCGGGTTCGACACCGAGCGCCTGGGCCGCCGCGTCGACCGTCGAGGTGTCGTCGGCCATTTCACGCACCACCGCGGTGGGAACGTGCTCCTCGAGGAACCGGCGAGTAGGTGACACGGCGTCGGTCTTGGTCATGCCCTTATCCGTAGCACCAGATGACTCCGACAGACGCACAGGGGAGTGCACGCCGCGTCCGGTTCACGTCCGCAGTGACATCGACACGGTGCCGTCGGTGTGCCAGTGGTGGGTGTAGCGGTGGTCGTGGATGCGTCGGTGGTGCCATCCGCAGAGTGGTGCGGCGTTGTCGAGGTCGGTGGTGCCGCCGTGGGACCAGGGTGTCTTGTGGTGCAGCTCGCACCAGGCGACGGGTCGGGTGCAGCCGCGGGCGGCGCAGTGGGTGTGGAGGGCGGTGATGGCGGCGCGTTGGGCTTCGGTGAACAGCCGGGAGAGCCTGCCGAGGTCGAGGACGCGAGGTTTGCCGTCGAGGGCGCGGCCGAAGACGGTGGGCACGATGCCGGAGTTGCAGGCCATGCGGCGGGCCTCGCCGGCGGAGATGGGGCGGTCGGTGTCGAGGCCGGCGGCGCGTAGGTGGCCGCGGAGGGTCTCGATGTCCATCAGGACGGTGACCTGGGTGGTCGCGGCGCCGTGGAGGTGGTCGGTGGGCAGGTGCTCGCACAGCTGCGCCAGCGCGAGGCCGCGGGCATGGGCGGGATCACGGGCGGGGTCGGTCTGGTCACGCACGAACGGGTTGGACTCCCGGCTCGCCGCCCGGCCCTGGCGCGCATCGCGACCGTTGGTGCGCCGGGGTGCGGTCATGGCCTCGATGATCTTGCGCAGGGCGTCGGCGGCGAGGTTCGGCAGGGTGAAGTGGCCGCTGGTGGTGCCGTCGCCGTTGTCGTGGAACGTGAGGCGCGCCTTGGCGTGGGCGGCGTCCTCCTCCTCGACGATCTGGTCGTTCTCGTGGGCGTCGACCACCTCGGGGTCGGGCTCCACCTCCTCCAGCACCCGCCGTGCGGCGCGGCGCAACTGGGCGGGGTCGAGGCGTCCGGCGAGGTCGACCAGCCTCGCCTCGCACGCCTGCCGTTGGGCGGGCGTCAGGCCGGCGGGGAGCTTCCTCATCGCGTCGGCGATGACCTTCGCGTGCGACGCGGACAGCGCGCCGTCCTCGAGTGCCGAGCGGGTGTCGTCGAGGGCGGGCTGGTCGTCGTCACCGGCCAGGGAGCCGGCGAGGCCGGCGTCGCGGGCGGAGTCCTGCCGGGTGCCGCGGGTGTTCTTCGCGACCCAGTCCGCGGTCGAGGCCTGCCCGTCGCCGGCGGGCACGTCCGCGGCCTGCGCGGCGGCGATCAGCTTCAGCCGCAGCCCGTCCAGCCGCGCCTGCGCGCGGTGCACCTCGGCGAGCAACCCGGCGTCGGCGGCGCGAACCGTGGTCGCGTGCAGGTCGTCGACGACCAGGTGCAGCACGTCCACCTGCACGGCCAGGGACAGGGAGTCCCGGGGCCGGAGGGGGATGGCTGCGGTGGTCATGGCGCAAGAGTAATCGAACACATGTTCGACTGCAAGCCATTTCTCACAGCCACCGCGACTGTGATGCGTCAGAACGTGAGTGCCTGTCCGTCCCGCGTCAGGACTTGGCGCACACCGCCTTGCTGGTGTCCTTCACTTGGTCGACCCGGCCGCGCATCTGCTCGGACGTCACGCCGACCGTCTGCAGGTGCCACGACGGCCGAGGCGAGTTCGCGTCTGCTTACAGATAGCGAGGTCCGGCTCCAGGACACTGTTGGGCCGGGCCAGGCACCCTCGACGCAAGTTTCCAATGCGCCGATAAGTGACATTATGTCACTCAGTGCTCTGCGTATTGGCTCAGATGCATCAACGACGTCGAGGCCGCCTCACTCCCCTCTGACATACGGCGTAACACGCCGCCGACAAGGGAGCGTGACCACAACGGAATCGTCACGCTCCCTGTGACGATCGGCGCGCGGAGCGCAGGATCGGTGGTCGGCGAGCGCATCTGGTCACGAAGGACTTGCGCGAGAGGTCAAAGGTCTGGAGCGAGGTATCGCAGAAGCTGGGCTACTGCGGGGGCACATCGCGGATCGGTAGACGAGCCGAGCCAGCAGAGTTCGTCGACCTCACTGTTTGTGGCGGGTGTTCCGGTGGCTTGCGCGGTGTAGCAGTGCATGCGCAGGCGTTGACCATCGCGGCCGTGCGCGGGGGCGTCAATGACGGTCAGCGGGGTGATGCTGGTGGGATCGAGGTCGAGGCCGAGTTCTTCTCGAACCTCGCGTCGCAGCGCGGTCGGGTGGCTCTCGCCTGGCTCTAGCTTGCCTCCAGGCAGATAGAAGGCATCTTGCCCGCGGGTCCGCACGGTCAGCAGATGACCATGCTCGACGTGGACCCAGGCCACTGTCTCAAGCGTGTCGTGCGCGTTGTCGTCGCGCCACTTGGGGTGTGCTGGCCTCCACGTGGCAAGACCGTTCAGCAGGTCGTCTGCCCCGGCTGCGACCACGACGGTGTCGCGGTCCGCTGCGCGCAGGTAATCGTGTGCCACCAATTCGTTGAGCGTGGCGAGCAGTGGTTGCCAGAATCCGTCAACGTCGATGAGAGCAACGGGTTTCCGGTGCAGACCAAGCTGCTGCCAGGTCCACGCCTCGAACCACTCCTCCAAGGTGCCGGCGCCGCCCGGCAGTGCACAGAACGCATCGGCCAAGTCGGCCATGCGCTGTTTGCGCTCGTGCATCGTGGTGACCACGACAAGCTCGGTCAGCCCGGGATGAGCGATCTCGGCATCCACCAGATGTCGGGGCATGACACCGATGACGCTGCCCCCGGCTTGAAGGGCTCCGTCTGCCAAGGCGCCCATCAGGCCGACCCGACCTCCGCCGTAGACCAGGGCCACGTCTTGGGCCGCAAGGCCTTCGCCCAACGCGCGCGCGGCCTCGACGTGCGAGCCCACCGCGCCGTTGCTGCCGGCAAAAACCGCGACCCTCACCGATCTTCCTCCTGATTCGCCCCGACGCCGCCGAGAGACGCAACGCGACGTTGCGTTGCAGCGTGCCACACTCAGCGAGTGGTTCGAACGGAGAAGGCGATCGACGACGCGAAGTTGCCGCGAGCGCGCCAGCAGACGGCGATCTTGGATGCAGTGATGGACGGACTGGTCGACCAGGGCTATCAGCAGCTCACCGTCGAGGGCGTCGCCGCCCGGGCTGGCGTTCACAAGACGACTCTGTACCGCTGGTGGTCGGGCAAACCTGCGCTGGTCGCCAACGCCCTGGCCAACAGGATGGTCGTTGGCCCGGTCCCTGACACCGGCACTACCCGCGGCGACCTGATCGCCTGGATTGAGGTCACGATCGCCAACTACGCCGGCACCCGAGCCGGCATCGCCTTGCCCGCTTTGATCGGCGACCTCGCCTCGACTCCCGACGGAGTGACAGCCTTCCGTGAGGCGTTCCTCGCCGAGCGACGAGCTGGCTGCGCCGAGCTCGTCCGCCGCGGAATCTCACGAGGCGACCTGCCCGCCCACACTGACGTCGAGCTCTTCCTCGACGCTCTCGCAGGCACCGTCTTCTACCGACAGCTCGTCTCCGGGGTGCCCTTCACTACCGATCTCCCCGGTCGGCTCGTGGACTTGTTGCTCGGAACCCGCTAAAGACCAAGTGATCAACCGCCCAGAAGCCTGATCCCCTCGTCAAGTACCTTTCCCGCGGCTTCACGGACCTTTTCCCTCCGAGGTCGACCGTCCGCTCGCGGCGCGGGCGCACCCGACGACGTACGGCCAAGTCAACCGACAGTTGCTCCCGCTCACGCGGGGGGTGCCGCCGAAGAACCGTCGGATCTAGCGTCGCCGGATGAGGACAGTGGCTGGCGTAGTCGGTGTGGTCTGCGTGGTCGTCGGCGGAGCCATGCTCGCCACCGGGACGATGAGCCGAACCCCGTGCGGGACGCGCGCAGGTCAGGACGCCAGCGTCATCGCTACGGTCCCCCTAAGACCCGTCCGGATGCGACCCCGGTGAGCGGTCCCCGTGCGGCACCGGCGGTCCGGCGCGAGGTCAGTACGACGGGTCTTGATGCGCAGGGTCTCCAGTAGAAGACAGGTCGCCCCTCCCCTTACCGGGTCGTCACATTGGACGCCACCACCGCGTAGTCCTGGTCGAGCGATGTGTCGTTGCCCGGTACGCCGTCACCGTTGACGCCGCTGGCGACCACCCGCACGGTGACCGGCCCGGTGGTGCCCGGCGGCAGGAACACGTTCTCGAGGTTGTTGCGGGGGTCGGCGGCGCCCCCGGTGACCGAGGTGCTGCCGCTGAACACGTTGCCGCGGTAGGTCAGGCCGCCGGCGATCACCTCCAGGTCGAGGTCGTTCACCCAGGCGTTCCCGGTGGTCGCACCAGGGGCGTCGGTGAAGGCGAGGCTGACGCGGACGGGCCTTGCGGAGTCCACGATCTCACCGGTCCACGACTCCTGCTCCCCCGCCGCTGTGAACGTGCGGTTGTCGGCCTGGTCCCGCACCACCCGACGCAGCGACGACTCGGTGATCCGCGACAGGTTCGGGGCACCCCAGCCCTGCGACGAGCCGGGCAACGTGTCCCCCGCGCCGACGCCGGTGAGGTAGCGCGGGGTGTTCACCATCAGCGCCTTCAACATCGCCGGGCTGGCGGTCCGTCCCGGGGACAGCACCCGCCCGTAGTACTCCTGGGCCAGGGCCACCGCTCCGGAGATGGCGGCCGCGGCCTGGCTGGTGCCGCTGGACCAGACGTACCGGGTCTGTCCCCTCGGGTGGTAGCGACTGCCGCGAACCCCGCAGACACCATCGAAGCGGGGGTCCTGGCTGGCCGGGCCCTGGATGTGGGTGCCGGCGGCCACCACGTCCGGCTTGGTACGCCGGTCACGGGTGGGGCCCGGGGAGGAGAAGTCAGCCATGTCGGAGGCGTTGTCCGCGTCCCTCACACGACAACTGTCGGGCGTGCCCTCCTCGCGCACGTTCTCGGTCGCACCCACGGTGAGCACGTTCTTCGCGGTGCCGGGCGAGCTGATGTTGTAGTCCTCCTCCGGATCATCGCCCGAGTTGCCCGCCGAGAAAACGTGCAGCATCTCCTGGAGACCGGGCGTCCGCGCACTGGCGTCGCGGGTCAGCGCGTCGTAGGCCTGGGCCCGCGCGTTGTACACCCCGGAGCTCTCGCCCCACGAGTTGTTGGTGACGTCGGCGCCGCCCGCGTACGCCTTCTCCACGACCCCGACCACGGAACCCCCGCAGCCGCCGAGGTCGAAGCCGTCGTCGGGCCGGAAGATCCGGACGCCCGAGAAGCGCCCGTACGGCGAGACCCCGAGTCCGTACTGATAGCCCGCTCGGTCCTCGTGCGCCGCACCCGTCCTGGCGTTGTAGCCCCCGACGATGCCGGCGACGAGCGTGCCGTGACCTGCCACGTCGCGGGCGGTGCCCGCGGTCGTGCAGTTGCCGTTGACGACGAGCCGGTCCGGGCTTCCCGACCGCGGCCCGGCGAAGTCGGGGTGCTTCGGCATGTTCGAGCCGGTGTCGATCCCGGTGTCGACCACCGCGACCTGGGGATAGCTCGAGGGGGTGGTCGGGAAGCCGCGATTGCGGAGCCACGCGAGGTAGCCCGGCGCCCTCGGCACGGTCTTCCCCTCGCGGAGTGCGACGTTGCCTGCCAACAGCTGGTTCTGCCGCTCGTCATGCAGCACCGGGGCCTCGTACGGCTCCACGTTGAAGACTCCTGGCAGGGACGCGATGTCGTCGAGGTCCGACCGCGAGGCCCTGACGGTCACCGACCTGAGTGACCCCACGTCGAAGGCGGGTTCGACCACCGTGCGCCCCGCGGTCACGTCCTCGAGCGTGGTGTCGACGCCACGCACGACCTGCACCGTCACGTCGACGGTCCGCTCCCCTCCCTCGCGTGCGAGCGGGTGGAGGTCAGGGGCGAGGCGGTACGCCGGGTCGTAGGGACCGCTGTACTGCACGTGGAATGAGGAGCCCACCAGGGCGTCCAGCTCCACTGCGGTCCGAGCGCTCACCCACACGACGTAGGCGTTGGCCGGGAGGTAGCTGACGACTCGGGCCCCTCTCGCCGTCAGGTCCTCGAGCCACTCCGGCGTCACCGGACCGGCGAACTGGACGAGACGCAGCTGCATGCCGCTGCTGGCCGGCGCCGCCAGGTGGTCCGGCGGCGGTACGTCGCCCGTCGTGTCGAGCGCGCCATCGCGCAGCCCGATGCTGGTGAGGGCTGCGGGCCGCGCGAGCGACCGGGCCCCGACCGCCTCGCCGGCGTCCTCCACGCGCCACAGGGAGAAGGCGCCGTAGTCGGAGATCAGCTCCGCGCCGGAGGCCTCGAGCCGCTCACGACTGCGCTGGTCCTGCGCGTCGACCAGGACGGGGGCCGGTCCACCGGCACTGCGCCCGCTCGCGCTCGGCCGACCGTCCTGGCTCGTCGGCTCGGCGACCGCGACCGGGGCCGACGCCAGCGCACTCGTCAGGAGGATGCCGATCGGCACCCCGACCCACGCTGCATGCCATCGATGGTGTGTCACGGGTGTTCCTCTTGGTCGTGGCGGGTCGGCCGAGCGTACGCCGCCGGACGGCTCAGGGGCGTCACCTCTCGCGGGGAATGTGCGACGTGCTTACGGGTCGAAGCTCGTCCGGGCCGGCGGCACGGGTCTGGCGACGCCGTCCATCGAGCGGGTGCTCGACGTCGGCGACCAGGTGGCGACGATCGAGCAACGCCTGGATGGCCGACCCCTGCGCGAGCAGATGGACGACGGGACGCACGTGGTGACGGACGTCGAGGTCTCGTGCGTCCGGGCGGCCCTGACCTCGCTTCGACGAGCCACCCGTGCGCGCGATGGCCTCGCTCCCCTCGCGACGGCGTCAGGTCGAGTCGGACGACCCTGTGCCGGCGTCGTGACGCCACCGGCCCGAGGACACAATGCGCGCATGCGTCCCCGCCTCGTCGTGCTGCTGATGTCCACCGCCCTGGCGACCTGGGGCCTGGTCTCCCCCGCCGCGGCCGAGGTCGAGGTGCACGACGACCCGCGCGGCGACGTCGTCCGCGTGCAGCGGGGCGCGGTGGCCTCGGCCGACGTCCTGCGGCTGCGTGGTGAGCACGCCGGGTCCTCGCTGACGGTGGCGATGGACCTCGTCGACCTCACCGACCGGGAGATGTTCATCGCCCTGCAGGTGCGGAGCCCCACCGGCGCCGACTACACCGTCGAGGTGGGTCGCGACGAGGACGGCGAGAAGACCCTTTTGATGGCGAGGAGCACCCGACGCGGCACGACCGGCGTCGACTGTCGCGGTCTGGCCGGCCGGTTCTTCGCCCGGCAGGACCGCGTCGTCGTCACCGTGCCCCGGAGCTGCCTGAAGAGGCCCCGCTGGGTGCGGTTCGGAGCACTGGCCGCGGCCTCCTCCTCCGGTCCCAGCCGCATCTACGCCGACGACGCGCGCCGGGACGGTGGACGCTTCCGTGACGACCGCCCGGTCCTGGGTCAACGACGCCTCCACCATGGGTGACCCGCGACCGGTACCGGTCCTCCCCCGTTGACCGGGGCGCCGTCGACGGCACTGCTGCTGCGGGCGACCACCGCGGTCAGCACGTTCGACCGGTACGTCATGCCGCCGATGCTGGTGGCGATCGCCGCGGACCTCGGCGTCCCGCTGTCGTCGGTCGTCCTCGCCGTGAGCGCGTACTTCCTCGCCTACGGCCTGTGCCAGCCCCTGTGGGGGTTCGTCTCCGACCGCCTCGGCCGCGTGGTCACGATGCGGGGCACGCTGCTGCTCGCCGGCGTCCTGACCATCGCGTCGTCGGCGAGCCCCGACGTCCTCGTGCTCGCCTGCCTGCGGGGCGCGGCCGGCGGGTTCTTCGGGGCCGCCTACCCCTCGACCCTCGTCTACGTCGGCGACACCGTGCCGACGCGCACGCGCCAGCGCTCCATCACCGGTCTGATGGTCGGCGTCGCCGTGGGCACCGGGCTCGCCTCGGCGAGCGGCGGCGTCCTCGCCGACCACCTGACCTGGCGCGCCGCGTTCGTCGTCACCGGGACCCTCGCCCTCCTCCTCAGCTGGCAGCTCCGCCGCCTCCCCGAGCCCGACGGGTCAGAGCGGCCGGGAGCCCTCGCCTCCGTGGCCATCGTCGCGCGCACCCCCACCGCCCTGGCCGTGCTGCTGTTCGCCCTGCTCGAGGGCGCGGTCCTCCTCGGCGCGCTGACGCTGCTGCCGACCGCGGTCGAGGCCGGGGGCGCCAGCGCCAGCGTGGCCGGCCTCGTGACCGGCGCGTACGGCGTCGCCGTCCTGGTCGGCTCGCAGCTCTTCGGGCGCTTGTCAGCGACCTGGTCCCCCGTCCGCCTGGTCGCCCTCGGCGGCTCCGCCGCGGTGCTCGCGAGCGTCCTGCCGACGGTCTCGGTCGCGCCGGCGGTCGGGCTCCTCGTCGCCGCGCTGCTCGGCCTCGCCTGGTCCTCGATGCACTCGACGCTGCAGACCTGGGCGACCCAGGTGGTCGTCACGGCGCGAGCGACGATGGTCTCGTTCTTCGCGGGCGCCCTCTTCGTGGGCAACGCCGCGGGGGCCGCGCTGGTGGGCCCCTGGGCGGACGCCGGCGCGTTCGCCGGCATCTACCTGGGCTACGCCGTCGTCGCGGCGCCGCTGGTCGTCGGCATCGCCGTCGTCCGGGCGCGGTGGCGCGAGCGACCTGCCGTGGGACCTCCGGGACCCGTCTGACTCAGCCCGCGTCCGCCGTCCCCAGGGGCCCGAGGTGCTCCTCGACGAGGTCGCGCAGCTCGTCCGGCGAGTCGATCTCGACGGCCTGCCGGTGAGCCACCCGGCCGTCGTCGTCGAGCAGCACCAGGAACGGGACGTCGAGACGGCCGCTGAACGGACCGACACCGCGGATCGAGCCGCCCGGGTCCGCCAGCTGCGGGTACGTCGCCCCGGAGTCCTCCAGCTCCGACATGACCAGGTCCGGCTGCACGTCCTGGACGTCGATGCCGAGGATCGGGACCTCCTCACCGAACCGGTCGTGGAAGGCCGCGAGGTGAGGCATCTCCTCGCGGCACGGCGGGCACCAGGCGCCCCAGACGCTGACGACCAGGGGGCCTCGGAGCCGGCTGAGGTCCACCGAGGGTCCGCCACCGAAGCACTCCAGGGTCAGCGCGGGCAGGTCGCTCTCCCCCGGCGGGTCGTCGGTCGCCGGGCAGTCGTCGATCCCCGCGGACCTCTTCGCCGCGCGCAGCCCGGGGGTGTCCACGTCGACGTCGGGCGGGCCGAGGACCGGGAGCGACCAGCCGCCACCGCCGTCCTCGCCCGAGCAGGCGGTGAGCAGGCCGGTGATCGTCACGAGCACGGCGAGGGTGCCGGCGCACCGCCGTCCGGGCCGACGTCTCACCGGGCGGTCCCCCGTCGTGTCCCCATGGCCGGATCGTAGGCGGGCAGAACTCGATTCGGGGATGCTCGTGGACCGGGGTCGTCCGCGGTCCGTCAGCGGTGGGACGGGGGCGTCGAGCGGTCCGTCCAGCGACGGGACAGCTCCGGCCCGAAGACGACGCGGACCGACAAGCCCGCCAGCTCCTCCGGGCCGACGTGGACGCCGTGACCGGCCAGGACCCGCGACAGGTGCGACCAGTGCGCGGACGCCTCGTCCTCCGGGCTGCGGTCGTCGTCGGGCTCGTCGGGACCGGTCACCATCCGCGCGAGGTCCGCCACCTCCTGCGCCGTCGTCGACGCCAGCGACGCGGCGGGCCCGCTCGCCCCCCAGCCGCGGTCGGTCAGCAGGTCGTGCTCGGTCCCGGACTCCGTCACCGCGACGAGCCGGGCCGCGAAGAACTGCTCGGTCGGTGCGCTCGGCACCTCCTGCTCGACGTGGACGACGAGATGACTGACGCGCGTCACGTGGCCCCCTCTCCCGCTGCCGCCCGGAGGCAGGATGCCACGCTGCGCCGCGGACCCACCTCGACGTCGGTCAGGTGGAGCGACCCGGACCAGTTCCCCGGCTCGTCGAGCAGCACCGTCACGGCCGCTCCCCCGGCCCAAGGTCGAGGTCGAGGCACATGAACACGCTCGACGGGTCCTCGGCGTACGACCCGAAGGGTCCCCTCTCGACGAACCCGTGCGCGGCGTAGAGGCGCCGGGCGGGAGCGAAGAAGGCCTGGGCACCGGTCTCGAGCACGAGGCGCCCGAGACCCCGGCGTCGTCCCTCGGCGACGAGATGACGCAGGACCGCCGTCCCGACACCCCGTCCCCTGGCGTCCGCGGTGGTGCGCATCGCCTTGACCTCGGCCGCCCCGGGGTCCGCGGCGACCGGTTGCAGCGCACCGCAGCCGACCACGTGGCCGTCGAGGCGGGCGACCCACACCGAGGTCCCCGGGGCGAACATCGCCTCGTGGTCGAGCGCGTGGCGGCTCCGGGGGTCAGGGGTCGTCGCGACCATGTCCTGCAGGTGCGCCTCGACCAGCGCCCGCAGGGACGGGTCGGCCGGGTCGGCCGGAGCGACGACGAGGTGCTCGCTCATCGGCGTACTGTCCCACGCGCCATGACCGAGCGCCCGGAGATCGTCTGCCTGTGCGGCTCGCTGCGCTTCGCCGAGGAGCTCCGAGCCGTCGCGCGCGACCTCACCCTCGCGGGCGCGATCGTCCTCGCCCCGGTCGACCTCGGGGCGCCCGAGCCGACCGACGAGCAGCGCCGGACGCTCTCCGAGCTCCACCTGCGCCGCATCGACCTCGCCGACCGCGTCCTGGTCGTGAACCCCGGCGGGTACGTCGGCGACGCCGTGGCGCGGGAGGTCGCCCACGCTCGCTCGACGGGCACCCCGGTCACCTTCACCGACGCGTCGTAGCGATCACCCGTCGTCACGACGAGAATGCCGACGTGCCCCACACCCGTGCCCGGACGCGCTGCCCGTGAGACGGGCGCTGCTGACCGGTGTCGCGGCCTACGTCGCCCTGTGCGTGGTCGTGGTGGGCTGGAGCCTCCTCGGCCAGGTGCGGGCGGTCACGCAGGACGGTCCCACCGAGGACGGCGTCGGTCGCGTCGTCATCTCCACCCCGTCGCCGAGCGGCTAGCCGTCCGCTGCGCGGGTCCGCGCGCGTGTCTTGATCTCGTCGATGACCGCGGTCTTCGCGTCGGCGTAGGCGTTCATGTCCGCCCACTCCCCCGCGAGCAGCTCGCGCTTCGTCCGCTCGTACAGCGCCCGGTCCTCCAAGTCGCGGCGCAGGTGGTCGCGCAGCAGCGTGTAGTCCGGGACCTCCGGGGCGCCCACCTCCCGGACGTGCACGTGGACGTCGAGCTCCGGTGTGCGCACCATCCGGTGGCCCGGCTCGCGCACCCGCAGCACGTAGCCGGCCCCGAGCAGGGGGTCGAGGTAGTCCTCCTCGGCCGTGACGTCCTCGACGAGGACGAGCACGTCGACGATCGGCTTCGCCGCGAGGCCCGGCACCGAGGTCGACCCGATGTGCTGGACGTCGACCGCGACGCGCCCCAGGGCGTCCCGGATGCGGCGCTCATGGACGGCGTACTGCGCGGGCCAGGTCTCATCCGGCTCCACGAGGTACAGGTCCCGCCGCTCGACGCCGCCGACCAGCTCGACCCGGGTCACGTCGGCCCGACGGCGCCCCGTCGTCGGTCGCGGCTGGTCAGGCTCGGACATCCCGACGGACGCTACCGCCCGCACCGGGCCGACCGGGCCGACCGGGCCGACCGGGCCGACCGGCACGTCCTGGCGCTCCGCGCCCGCGGGGCCGATGGGTACCGATCGCCCGTGAACGCCTCGCGCTGGTCCCTCGTCCGCCAGGTGACGTACGGCGTCCTCGCGGTCCTCGGGGTCGTCGGGACGGTCCCCCAGAACCTCATGCACCAGGGCAGCGCCTGGAGCTTCGTCACCGACGCGACGAGCACGCCCGCCGGACGCTCGCTGAGCACCGACCTCGCGGTGCTCGCCGCGGCCTGTGTCGTGCTGGTGCTGGCCGAGTCACGGCGGCTCGGCATCCGGTGGCCGGTGCTCTACCTCGTCCTGTGCGGTGTGGTGGCCGCCGCGTTCGCGATCCCGCTGTTCCTCCTCGTCCGCGAGCGGACCCTGGAGCGGCGCCGTCGGGCGGACGCGGTCGGGGCTCGCGCACTGTCGGCGGACGCGGGCAGGGTGGGGCCATGACCACCGAGCCTCCGCCGCTGCGCGACCAGGACTTCCGCCACAGGAGCCTGCGGGGCTCCAGCTTCCACGACTGCGACCTCTCCGGGGTCGTCGTCCGCGGGAGCCTCGTCGGCGGGATGGAGGTGGACTCGCCGTGGCTGGTCGAGGAGGGCGAGCCGTTCCGGGTCAACGGCGTCGACGTCGTGGCCTTCGTCGACGCCGAGCTCGACCGTCGCTTCCCGGGGCGCGGGCTGAGGAGGGCCACCGACCCCGACGGCCTGCGAGAGGCGTGGGCGGCGCTGGAGCGCTCCTGGGCCGCGACGCTGGACCGGGCCGCCATCATGCCGGAGGGCACGGTCGACGCGAGCGTGGCCGGCGAGTGGTCGCTGGCGCAGACGCTGCGGCACCTGGTGATGGCGACCGACCTCTGGCTGGGCAGGGCGGTCCTCGACCTCGCCGAACCCTTCCACCCGGCGGGGCTCGCGCACGACGACGGCGGCGAGGGCAGCCCGGCGTACGACCCGAGCGTCTTCAGCACGACCGCGCCGACGTACGACGAGGTGCTGGCCGCGCGCGCCGACCGACAGCGCCTGGTGCGGGACCACCTCGCCACGGTCACGGCCGAGGACCTCACCCGCGCCCGCCCCAACCCGCACGCCCCCGAGCACTCGGAGACCGTGCTGTCGTGCCTGCACACCATCCTCGAGGAGGAGTGGGAGCACCACCGCTACGCCGTCCGCGACCTCGACCACCTGGCGGCCCGCCCGTGAGCCGTCTCCACCCCGACCCGCGCGCGACTCGCCTCGTCCCTCCGACCCGCTCCCAGGAAGGCACAGGTCGCCGACAGGGCCAGGCCAGGTGACGTCCCTAGCCTCGGCCCGTGTCGAGTGCGCACCACGGTCCGTCCAGCGCGTCCGCCGCCGGTCGGCGCGGACCCTCCGCCCTGCTTCCCCCGTTCGCTGCGCTGGAGCTGGGGCCGATCCCGGTGGCCGGGGGTCTGCTCGTGCTCCGTCCGCCGCTCTACTCCGACCACGCGCAGTGGCGGGAGGTCCGGCTCCGCAACGAGCGGGCGATCAAGCGCTTCTGGCCCAGCTCCGAGCTGACCTGGGCGGAGCAGCACACGGAGTGGCGCTGGGCCCGTGAGGTCAACGACCTGCGCCACGAGGCCGCGGCGGGGAGCGGGTTGTCGTTCGTCGTCGAGGTCGACGGGCGCTTCGCCGGGCAGGTGACGCTGACCGGGATCGACCCCGGGGCGCGGACCGCCGAGGTGGGCGTGTGGGTGGACCGCGCGGTGGCCCGACGCGACGTGGCCGCCACTGCCGTGTGCGCGATCGTCGACCACGCCTTCGACCACCTGGGCCTGGACGTCGTGACCGCTCCCGTCAGCACCGCGAACGTGCCGGCCGCCGTCACCGCGGAGCACGTCGGGTTCACCCCCGAGGCCACGATGCGCGGCTACTCCCACATCAGCGGCGGGTGGGGCGACCACCGGCTGCTGTCCCTCCACGCCGACGACCGCCCGCGCGGGGGCCTGCTCGCCCGACGCCCGGCCACCCGCTCCGAGGGCGCCGCGGACCGCGTGCCGCGCCGCAGCCGGCGGGTCGACCACCTGCCCTCCTCCCCCGGCTGCCGTGTCGCCCTGGCGAAGTACGCGGCCAGCCGGCTGAAGCACGGGTTGCGTCGCCTCGGGCGCCGCGGCCCGGCCGTGGACGGCTCGTCGCTGAGCGTCGTCGCCGAGGGGCGGGCGGTGCGGTGCGGCGTACGGCACCTGGACGCGGGTCACTCGGCGGCCGAGGTGTACGTCGACGACCCCGCCAGCGTCGAGGAGGCCGTCGCCGGCGTCCGGCACGCCGTCGAGCACGGCACCCGCGTGCTCGGCCTGCACCGCCTGACCGCCCTCGCCGCACCGGAGGACGACCTGCTCGCCACCGCCTACGCGGAGGCGGGACTGCGCCACGAGGGCACCCTGCGCTCGCGGCTCGGGGAGGACGGCACCCGCCGCGACGTCGAGCTGTGGGCGCGCCTGGACGACGACCCGGTGGTCGAGGTGACCATCACCCCCTGACGGGTCCGGACCTGCGAGGCTCGCGCCATGACCTCGCACGAGCCCCCCGCGTCGGACCGGGACGGCCTGCACGTGGTCGACCACGGCCCGTCGCGCTGGTTCCTGCTGGCCGACGGCGACGCGCTCCTGCTCGACGTGCACTGCTCCCACAGCGCGTTCGACTACTCGGTCCTCGTCGAGCTCACCGACTCCGAGCGCACCGGGCTGGAGCGCGGCGGGCGCGCCTACCTCGACGACCTGGCCCAGAGGATCCACCACAGTGCGCCCGCCGCCCGCGGCTCGACGTCGCCGTACCGCGACCGCGACCTCACCCGGGGCCGCTCGGGCGACGTGGTCGACGCCGTGCGCCGCTGGCGCGCGGCGGGGGCCCAGGACGGCTGAGCGCTCAGCGGGTCGCCGTCGCCGGGAGGCCCAACCCGTCGAGGATCCGGTCCACGACCTCCTCGAGCGGCGCGGTCGCGTCGACCACGAGGTCGGCCGGGGGCGTGTCCTCCCCGGTGCGGTGCAGCCGCAGCACGAGGTCCCGCTCGTCCTCGGAGCCACCGAACTCGTCGTCCCCCCGCGCCGCCAGGCGGGAGGTGAGGGTCCCGACGTCGACCTGGAGGACGACGACGGCGTCGAAGAGGTCCAGGAACGTGGGGTGGTTGCGTGAGCCGCCGCAGAAGAAGCTCACCGGCTCGGTGGCGTCGGCGACCATCGCGCGGAGCCGGTCGACCGACCACAGGTGGTGCCAGTGCCGGGCGGCGGCGGTGGGCCCGCCCGTCACCGGGTCGCCCCGGTGGGCGAGCTCACGGTCACCGTTCACGGCGTGGAAGCCACGGGCCCGGAGCGCGTGGCAGACGGACGTCTTGCCCGTGCCCGACACACCCTCGACCAGGTAGTTGCGCTCCCCCACCGCGCCGACGCTACGACCGGTAGCGGGTGTAGGTCATCCGGTTTCCGAGCGTGCGCTGCTCGACGAGCGCGAGCTCGAGTCGGACGCCGTCGGGGAAGAAGCGGACGCCGCCGCCGACCACGGTGCTCGTGGTGAACAGGTGGTACTCGTCGACCAGCCCCGCCCGGATCGCCTGGGCTGCGAGGGTCGGCCCGTCGACGGTCAGGTCGTGGTCCGACTCCGCCTTCATCCGACGGACGAGATCGGGGTCGAAGCTGCGCTCGACGCGTGTGCGGGCACTGGAGACGGCGTCCAGGGTCGTGGAGAAGACGACCTTCTCCGCGGCCTGCCACCCCCGCGCGTAGTCACGCACGTAGGCGGGGAGCGCGGGGTCGGCGTCCGCCGTCTCCCAGAACACCATCGTCTCGTACATCCGGCGCCCGTAGAGGTAGGTCCCGACGCCGCGGAAGGTCTCGTCGACGAAGCGGTGCAGCTCCTCGTCGTCGCCCTCGCCGCCGCCGAGGTCCCCGTCCGCCGCGATCGCGTAGCCGTCCAGGGAGGTGATCATGGAGTAGAGGAGCTGGCCCATGACCGGATGACCTGCGTCGCGTCCGGAACTCATCGGCCCCGACGCGGTGGTGGCGCCCACCCGCCACGGCACGACGGGACGCCCGGGCGGCACGGACGGGGTGAGGCCTACCGTCGGACCATGGACTTCCTCGCCGTACCCAAGGCCCGGGCGGGCGACCGCGTGGCCGTCGTCGCGCCGTCGTTCGCGGCGCCGGCGGTGGCCCCCGCCGTCCACGAGCAGGCGATGCGGCGGCTGGCCGAGCTCACCGGCCTGGAGCCCGTGGAGTACCCCACGACCCGTCGCCTCGGGGCGTCGGCCCTCGACCGCGCCGCCGACCTCAACGCCGCGTTCGCGGACCCGGCGATCCGCGCCGTGCTGGCCGTCGTCGGCGGGGAGGACCAGATCACCGTCGTGCCCCACCTCGACGCCGACGCCGTCCGCCGCGACCCGAAGCCGTTCCTCGGCTACAGCGACAACACCAACGTCCTGAGCTGGCTGTGGACGCTCGGCGTGCCCGGGTTCTACGGGGGGTCGACGCAGGTCCACCTCGGCCCCGGGCCGCGGGTCGACCCGGTCCACGCGGCGTCGCTGCGCGCCGCGCTGCTCACCGGGGAGCGGCTCGAGGTCACCGAGCCCGGCGAGTCGGAGGACGTCGGCCACGACTGGCAGGACCCCCGCGCGCTCACCGAGCACGGCGAGCGGGAGCCCACCGAGCCCTGGACGTGGGCCGGGCCCGCACGCTCCGTCACCGGTCGCACCTGGGGCGGGTGCGTCGAGGTCGTGCAGTGGGTCCTCACCGCAGGACGCTTCCCCACCGACCCCGCGGTCGTCGACGGGGGCGTGCTGCTGCTGGAGTCCTCCGAGGAGCTGATCCCCGCCCGCGAGTTCGGCTTCATCGTGCGCTCGCTCGGCGAGCGCGGCCTGCTCGCGGCGGTTGACGCGGTGGTGGTCGCCCGCCCCCCGACGTCCGACTTCGAGACCCGCCCCGGCCCCGACGTGCGGCGGGCGAAGCGGGACGAGCAGCGCGACACCGCGATCGAGGTCGTCAGCCGCTACAACCCCGACGCCGTGGTGGTGGTCGGGCCGCCGTTCGGGCACACGCGGCCGCAGTGGATCGTCCCGTACGGCGGGTTCATGACGGTGGATGGCGCGGCCCGGCGGGTGTACGCCGACTACGGCTCCGGGCGAGCCGACTGAGGCGGGGCGCGTCGTCAGACGGGGGCGTCAGGCGGGGGCGTCAGCCCAGGACGCACGGCCGTCGCCGGTGATCGGGATGGTCTCACCGCCGGTCACCTCCGGTCGCCAGGTCGCCTGGCCCAGGCCCCGGACCCGGGCGAGGACCTCGCGCAGACCCCCGCCCGCGCTCCCCGACTCGTACGCCGTCGCCTCGATGCCGGCCGCACGGGCGAGGTCGACGGACCGGGCGGCGTAGGCGTCCTGGGTGACGACGACGGCGGTGTCGACGTCGAAGACCTCCCGCGCCCGGCGCATGGTCGCCCAGGTGCTGAACCCGGCGTAGTCGGTGAAGACGTCCTCGGCGGGCACCCCCGCGGCCAGGGCCGCGTCGCGCATCGCGTCCGGCTCGTTGTACTCCGCGGTGCCGTTGTCGCCGGAGACCAGGAGGGCGTCCACGGCGCCCGCGTCGTACAGCGCGACCGCGGCGCCGACCCGCTCCGCGACGACGTCACCGAGCGTGCCGTCCCCGCGCACCAGCGAGCCCGGCACGATCGCCACCTGGGCCTCCTCGACGGCGCGGAGGTCGCCGGTCACGTGCTGGTCGGTGCGCTGCACGACCACCAGGTTGGCCACGACCACCGAGGCGACACCGAGCACGCCGAGGCCGGCGGCCGCGGTCAGGAGGCGACGGGGCCAGTGACTCATGGCACGAGTGTGCCGAACCCACCTAACCTGCGGGGATGGCCGACACGGGGATCGAGGAGCTCTCGGCGACGACGTGGCCGCTGTTCGCGGAGTTCTTCGAGCGGCAGGGCGGTCTGTTCGGCGGGTGCTGGTGCGTGCACTTCCACCCGGACCCGCCCTGGGCGCCGGACGGGCTCGTCGACCAGACGAAGGACAACCGCGCGCTGAAGCAGCGCCTCGTCGAGGAGGGGTCCGCCCACGCCGCTCTCGTGGTCCGGGACGGCCACGCCGTCGCCTATGCGCAGTACGGGCCACCACCGGAGCTCGCGAACATCCACCACCGCAAGCAGTACGACGCCACCAAGGTCGCCGACCCCGACTGGCGGGTGACGTGCATCCAGGTCCTCAAGCACCACCGCCGCCAGGGTCTCGCCGAGGTCGCGCTGCGCGGCGCCGTCGACCTGATCGCCTCCCACGGCGGAGGCCTGGTCGAGGGCTACCCCCACGACATGGCTCTCAAGGAGGGCAGGAAGACCTCCTCGTCGTTCCTCTACAACGGCACCCGGCGGATGTACGAGCGCGTGGGCTTCACCTACGACCGCCCCAAGGGACAGTTCGACTGCGTCATGCAGCGGCGGGTCCCACCGGCCTGACCCCGGCCGGGGGGGGGCGGGCCGGGCCCCCCCCCCCCCCCCCGGCGGGGTCCGGCGCCCCCCCGGGGGGGGGGCGGCTCGCCCACGGGGAGGCCGTCGTACGCCGCCGGGTCGGTGGTGGCGAGCGCCGCGCCGTTGACGGAGGCGATGGCGGCGACCATCGCGGTGCGGGTGGTCAACGGGCGGTCGGTGGCGGCGCGGGCAGCGACCATGCGGGCGTAGACGATCGTGCAGTCCGTGCTGAACGGCAGGCAGACCGCGAGGTCGGCGAGGGCGTCCTCGACCGCCGTCGTGAGGGCCGTACGACGGTTGCCGTCCGGCAGCATGGCGATGCCGGCCAGCAGCTCGGCGCGGTTGACGACGGTGGACACCGGCTGCTCGGCCAGGTTCCGCACCCAGGCGAGCACGGCGGGGTCGGCGCGCGGCCCGCGCACGAGCTCGGCGAGGAGCCCGGTGTCGAGGACGATCACGACCCGTCGAAGCGGGCGGCGCCGGCGGTGTCGTCGGGCACGTCGGGCACCTCCACGCCTCCGAACTCCGCGCCGACGGCCATGAGCCCGTCGACCCAGTCGAGGTCCACGCGGCGGTCGGCGTGCAGGGCGTCCACCAGGATGTGGCGGGCCTCGGCCTCCATCGAGCGCCCGTTCGCCGCGGCCCGCAGCCGCAGTCGCTGCTTCACCCCTTCGGGCAGGCGGCGCACGGTGATCGCTGACATGGCCGGAAAGTAGCAAGGAACCAGCGCCCTGGCGGGGGCGGACTAGACCACCCGGGTGGCCCCCGTCGGCGCCCGCCACGGCCCTCCTAGCCTGCCGTCATGCCCACCGACGGCCCGCTCGGGCCCACCACGGACCTGCGTCCCTACATCGTCTCGCTGCCCAAGGCGGAGCTGCACGTGCACCAGGTGGGGTCGGCCAGCCCGCAGACGGTGGCGCGCCTCGCCGCGCGGCACGAGGGCTCGACCGCCGTCCCGGCCGACCCGGCGCTGCTCGCCGACTACTTCACGTTCACCGACTTCGCCCACTTCATCGAGGTCTACCTGTCCGTGGTGGACCTGATCCGCGACCCGCAGGACGTCGCCGACCTCACCTACGACATCGGGGTCGACATGGCCGGGCAGGGCGTCCGGTACGCCGAGCTCACGGTGACGCCGTACAACCACACCTCGCGCGGCATGGACGCCGCCGCCTTCTGCGAGGCCATCGAGGACGCCCGCCACCGCGTGGCCCGCGACGTGGGCACGCAGCTGCGCTGGTGCTTCGACATCCCGGGCGAGGCCGGGCTGCCCGCGGCCGAGGGCACCCTCGACGTCGCTCTCACCCAGCGCCCGGACGGCCTGGTCGCCTTCGGTCTCGGCGGGCCCGAGATCGGGGTGCCGCGGCCGCAGTTCGCGCCGTACTTCGACGCCGCCCGCGCCGAGGGGCTGCACTCGATGCCGCACGCCGGCGAGACCACCGGCCCGCAGACGATGTGGGACGCGATCACCCACCTCGGCGCCGAGCGCATCGGCCACGGCATCGCGGCCGCCCAGGACCCGGCCCTCATGGCGCACCTGGTCGAGCACCAGATCGCGCTGGAGGTCTGCCCGACGTCGAACGTCCGCACCGGCGCCGTGGCCTCGTTGGCCGAGCACCCGCTGCCGACGCTGGTCGCCGCCGGGGTCGCGCTGAGCATCGGCTCCGACGACCCGCCGATGTTCTCCACCACCCTCGCCGACGAGTACGTCGTCGCCGCCGACCTGCTCGGCCTCGACCGCGCCGGCGTCACCGAGCTGGCGCGGGCCTCGGTGCGCACCTCGTTCCTGCCCGCCGCGGAGCAGGCGCCGCTGCTCGCGGAGATCGACGCCCACGAGCGGTCGTGGACCGCTTCCTAGACTCGGGGGCATGACTGCGCGCGCGGGGATCGTCGTCACCGGCACCGAGGTGCTCACCGGCCGGGTCGCCGACGCGAACGGGCCCTGGCTGGCCGAGGACCTCCGCTCCCGCGGCGTCGACGTCGGTCGCATCGTGGTGGTCGGCGACCGACCCGACGACCTCGTGGCGGCCCTGCGGTCCCTGGCCGACCACGACCTCGTCCTCACCTCCGGCGGACTCGGGCCGACGGCGGACGACCTGACCGCCCAGGTCGTCGCCGACCTGCGCGGCCGCCCGACGCGGCTGGACGTCGACCTCGAGGAGCGGGTCTCCGCGATCGCCACCGGCATCGCCCGACAGCGCGGCTGGGACGGCGACAGCGACGCCTTCACCGCGGGCATCCGCAAGCAGGCGATGGTCCCCGAGGGCGCCGGCGTGCTCGAGCCCGTCGGCACCGCCCCGGGGCTCGTCGTCCCCGCGAACGAGGACGGGCCCGTGGTCGTCGTCCTGCCCGGGCCGCCCCGCGAGCTGCAGCCCATGTGGACCGACGCCGTCGACCACCCCCTGGTGCGCGAGGCCCTGTCCGGCGCCGAGGAGCTGCGGCAGAGCACCGTGCGGCTGTGGGGGCCGCCCGAGGCCGAGCTGGCCGCGCTGCTGCGCGACCACGAGGAGACCCACCCGGGCGCGCTCGACGACCTCGAGGTCACCACCTGCCTGCGCGACGGCGAGCTGGAGGTCGTCGTCCGCCACTCCCCCGCGGCCCAGGAGCGGACCGACGCCCTCGTCGCCGCGCTGACCGACCGCTTCGGCGACGCCGTGTTCTCGCCGGCGGGCGAACGGGTCGACGACCTCGTGGCCGAGGCGCTGATCGCCGCCGGTGCGACGGTCGCGACGGCGGAGTCGTGCACGGCCGGCCTGGTCGCCGGTCGCCTGGCGGACCGCCCCGGCTCCTCGGCGTACCTGCGGGGCGGGGTCGTCGCCTACGCGAACGACGTGAAGACCGACCATGTCGGTGTGCCCGCGGAGACGATCGAGCGTGTCGGTGCCGTCAGCGAGGAGGTCGCGGTCGCCCTCGCCGAGGGCGTCCGGGAGCGGTACGACGCGACGTACGGCATCGGCGTCACCGGCGTCGCGGGTCCCGGTGGCGGCACGCCGGAGAAGCCGGTCGGGCTGGTGCACGTCGCCGTGGCGGGTCCGGACGGCGTCCATCCCCGTCGCCTGCAGCTCGGGGGTGACCGGGACCACGTGCGGCGGCGCACCGTCGTGTCCGTGCTCCACCTGCTGCGGGAGGTCCTGGCGCGGTGACGGAGGTCGGAGGCCTGACCTACGACAACCGGACGGGCAGGCCCTCGGGTCGGGTCCTGCGGGTCCTCGGGCGCGTCCTGCCCGGGGTGGCGAAGGTCCGCGCGCAGGTCGAGCCGTACGCCGACGCCTGGCACGCCCGCAACGGCGAGACCATCGCCCGACCGGGTCGGCGGTGGATCGTGCTCGGGGACTCGATGGCCCAGGGCGTCGGCGCCTCCCACGTGGACGGCGGCTGGGTCGGCCACCTGGTCGGGCTCCTCGGTGACGCCGCCCCGCCCAACGTCGTCAACCTGTCCGCGACCGGCGCCCGCACGCTCGACGTCGTCGACCAGCAGCTCCCCGTGATGGCCGGGCTGCCGCCCGCCCCGGGCCCGGGCGCCGGTCCCGACCTGGTCACCGTGATGATCGGCTCGAACGACCTGTTCGCCGGTCGCACCGTGCGCGACGCCCTGCCCGACGCCTTCCGCCGCCTCGTCGAGGCCCTGCCCCACGGCGCCGTCGTCGCGACGCTCCCCCAGCCCGCGACCGCGGCCGAGCGAGCCAACCGCCACGTCGAGGCCGCCGTACGACGGGGGCGGCTGTGGATGGTCGACATGCGCACCGCCGGCCCCCAGTCGTGGTCGGGTCGGCTCGCCCCGGACTTCTTCCACCCCAACGACGCCGGGTACGCCGCGATCGCGGAGGCCTTCGAGCCCGTCGTCCGCCAGGCGCTGGCGGAGAGCACGTAGCCGGGTCGGCGCGGTCACTCCCAGCGCATCGACCAGCTCGCGCCGCCCTCGTCCTCCTCGTCGTCGACGTACGCCAGGTAGGCCCGTCCCGCCGGCTCGAGGTCGCCCTGGTCCTCGGTGGCCCGCTGGCCCGAGCCGAGCAGGCTGCGGGTCAGGGCCTCACGGTCGTCGAGGAGCTCGTCGAGGGCCGTCGTCAGGTGGACGTCGGCCAGCTCCTCCCCGGCGACCGCCGCGACCAGGACGGCGCGACGCACCAGCTCCTTGGCGAACGACGCCGTGACACCCTCGGCGCGCGCGGCGGCGTCGGCCAGGACGGCGTCCGAGAGACCGAGTCCCGCGGCGTACAGGCCGAACAGCCGGGCCCGCGCCGCCTCGTCCGGGAGCGGCACCTCGACCGCGAGGTCGATGCGGCCGGGGCGCCTGGTCAGGGCGCGCTCGAGCAGGTCGGGTCGGTTCGTGGTGAGGACGAACGCGACGTCGGCGTCACCGTCCATCCCGTCGAGCGCCTCCAGCAGCTCGAACAGCAGCTCACCGCCGCCGCCCATGCCCCGGTCCTCCGCGATGAGGTCGCAGTCCTCCAGGACGATCATCGCCGGTTCGAGGGCGCGGGCGAGGCGCGAGGCCTCGCGGACCCATCGCATCGACGCCCCCGACAGCAGGAAGACCGTCACCCCGTCCGTCCGCCCGACCAGGTGCCGCACCGTGTGGGTCTTGCCCGTGCCCGGGGGCCCGTGCAGCAGGATGCCGCGCTTCAGGTGCTGGCCCGCGGCGAGCAGCCGCGCCCGGTGCTCGCCGACGCCCCCGACGTGACGGTGCAGCCGGTCGAGCACCCCGTCGGGCAGGACGACGTCCGCCTCAGCGACCCTCGGCGGCTCCACGAACACCAGACCGCCCAGGTTCTCGTCGAACCCGCCGCCGCTGAAGCTCATCACCTGGCCGCGCAGCACGCTGTGCTCGACCATGAGGCGCCGGACGTCCGCCCGGAACGCGTCGACCAGGTCCGGGTCGGTGCCGACGACCTCCAGCGTGGTGGCGCGCCGTCCCCAGTCGGGGTCGGCTGCCCGCTGCAGGACGGCGACGGGCCGGCCCTCGTACGTCATGAGGCGCACGCCGCTGGACATGACCCGACGCTCGAGACCGGGTCCGACGGGCACGGTGGTGTGGTCCACCGGGCCGACCGTGATCCCCGGCCTGCGGCTGAGCAGCAGACCGCGCAGGTCGCCGTCGAAGCCCCGGGGCACGGTCACCCCGACCAGCCGGGCGTGCGGGTCCAGCGTCCTGAGGGCCGTGTCGGCGTCCACGAGCCGCCACGGTGCGACCCCGTCGGTGACGATCGTGCACTCCGCCGCGGGGCGACCCAGGTGCTCGTCGAGGAGCGCGGCGAGCTCACCGCCCTGCTCCGTCCTCAGCTCGCCCGCGCGTCGCAGCAGACGGACCAGCTCGCTGACCAGGTCCTCGTCCTCCGGAGTGCTCACCGCGGACATGATGCCCGGCGGCGAGCCCCGGCTCGACCCGTTTCCACGGGCCGAGCCGGGTCGTCGTCAGGCGGCCGAGCCGACGTACCCGTGCGGGTCGATGACGTACTTCGTCGCCGCCCCGGCGTCGAACTCCTGGTAGCCGCGCGGAGCGTCGTCCAGGCCGATCGTCTTGGCGTTGACCGCCTTCGCGACGTGCGCCTTGTCGGCCAGGATCATGTTCATCAGCTGCCGGTTGTACTTCTTGACCGGGCACTGGCCGGTGACGAACGCGTGGGACTTCGCCCAGCCCAGGCCGAGCTTCACGCCGATCTGGCCCTCCTTCGCGGCGTCGTCCACCGCACCCGGGTCGCCGGTGACGTAGAGGCCCGGGATGCCCAGCGAGGCGCCGGCACGCGCGAGCGTCATGATGTCGTTCAGCACCGTCGCGGGGGCCTCGGCCGCGCCCTCGCCGTGACCACGGGCCTCGAAGCCGACCGCGTCGACGGCGGCGTCGACCTCGGGCTCGCCGAGGACCTGCTCGACCATGTCGACCAGCGAGTTGCCGCTGGAGAGGTCGACGGTCTCGCAGCCGAAGCTGCGCGCCTGCTCGAGACGGTCGGCCTGCATGTCCCCGACGATGACGACCGACGCGCCGAGCAGCTGCGCCGCGTGGGCGGCGGCGAGCCCGACCGGGCCCGCGCCCGCGACGTACACCGTCGACCCGGTGGTCACCCCGGCGGTGTAGGCGCCGTGGTAGCCGGTCGGGAAGATGTCGGAGAGCATCGTCAGGTCGAGGATTTTCTCCAGCGCCTGGTCGCGGTCGGGGAACTTCAGCAGGTTGAAGTCGGCGAACGGGATCATCACGTACTCCGCCTGGCCGCCGAGCCAGCCGCCCATGTCGACGTAGCCGTACGCCGCGCCCGCGCGGGCCGGGTTCACGTTGAGGCAGATGCCGGTCTTGCCCTCGTTGCACATCCGGCAGCGCCCGCAGGCGATGTTGAACGGCACGGAGCAGATGTCGCCGGGCTTGACGAACAGGACGTCGTCACCGACCTCGACCACCTCGCCGGTGATCTCGTGGCCCAGCGTCTGCCCGACGGGGGCGGTGGTGCGGCCGCGGACCATGTGCTGGTCCGAGCCGCAGATGTTGGTGGTGACGAGCTTGAGGATGACGGCGTGGGGGGCGGCCTGCTTGATGCCCATCCCCTGCGCGACCTCCTTCGGGATCTCGAGCTTGGGGTAGTCGATGGTCTCGACGGCGACCTCTCCCGGACCCTTGTAGACGACGACGCGGTTCCCTGACATGCAGCTCTCCCTCGGTTGTCGGCTGCCGCGCCGGTCTCGATCACCGGAGACACGCGGCGTGACCTGGGTCACCCCTCGACCCTGGCACAGGGGGTGGATCAGCGGGAAGCGGCCAGCAGTGCCGAGCCGCCCAGCGCCAGCGCGCCGAGCGCGACCAGGCCGAACAGGACCACCCAGATCGTGGCCGGCACCCGCGTGAGCCGGGCCAGGACGTCGGCGTCCGAGCTCCGGCCGGCACCGCTGCGGCGGGTCCGCGCGAGCTCGACGACGGTGCGCGGCGCGGCGAGCAGCAGGAACCACGCCCCCGCGTGCGCGACGACCGACTGCACCTGTCCCGTCGCCCACCAGGACACGGCGAAGACGCCCGCGGCGGCCAGCCCGACGGCGTACAAGCCGAAGAAGTTGCGGATCTGCAGCAGCAGGAGGGCCAGCAGCAGGAGCGCGACCCACAGCACCGCGACGGGATGACGCGCGGCCACGCCGTACGCCGCGGCGAGGCCCAGCAGCGCCGGCGCGGTGTAGCCCGCGAGCGCCGTCAGCACCATCCCCGGCCCCGTGGGCCGACCCTTCGAGACGGTGAGGCCGGAGGTGTCGGAGTGCAGCCGGATGCCCGCCAGCCGGCGGCCGGTCAGCAGCGCGACCACCCCGTGACCGCCCTCGTGGGCGATCGTCACCAGGTGGCGGGCCCGGCGCCACAGGCCGGGCACGAGCACGAGCGCGAGGGCGACGGCGGCCGAGGCCACGGCGTAGGTCGAGTCGAGGCGCGGCTGGCGTGAGACGACGGCGTCCCACACCTCGGTCACGACCTCCATCCCTCTAGTTTGTGCCCATGAGCCAGAGCACCGCCGTACCGACCCGCTCCCTCAACGACGGCCACGAGATCCCGGTGGTGGGCCTCGGCTGCTACCAGCTGGACGGCGAGGAGGGCGTCACCGCGATGGTGAGCGCCCTCGAGCTCGGCTACCGGCTGCTCGACACGGCGGTGAACTACGGCAACGAGGGCGACGTCGGCGAGGCGGTGCGACGCAGCGGGCTGCCGCGCGAGGACGTGTTCATCACCAGCAAGATCCCCGGCCGCCACCACGGCTACGACGACGCGCTCGCCTCCGTGCGCACCTCGCTCGAGACGCTGCGCACCGACTACCTCGACCTCCAGCTGATCCACTGGCCGAACCCGAGCGTCGGGAGGTTCGGCGAGGCGTGGCGCGCGCTGGTCGACCTGCAGCGCGAGGGTCTCGTCCGTTCCATCGGCGTCTCGAACTTCGCCCCGGCCCACCTGGACCGGATCGTCGAGGAGACCGGCGTGACCCCGGCCGTGAACCAGGTGGAGCTCCACCCGTACTTCCCCCAGGCCGAGATGCGCGCCGAGCACGAGCGCCGCGGCATCGTCACCGAGTCCTGGAGCCCGCTGGGCAAGCGCCAGGCGCCGTACGGCGAGGAGCCGGTGGCAGCCGCCGCCGAGGCGCACGGGGTGGAGCCCGGCCAGGTGATCCTGCGCTGGCAGCTGCAGCTGGGGGCGGTCCCGATCCCGAAGTCCGCGACCCCGTCGCGCCAGGCGGAGAACATCGACCTGTTCGGCTTCGAGCTCACCGACGACGAGGTGGCCGCGATCTCGGGGCTGGCGAAGCCCGACGGACGGCTGTTCGGCGGCGACCCCGACGTCCACGAGGAGATGTAGGCCCCCGCCGGGGTCCTGGGTCGGCCCTCCTAGGCTCGCGGTCATGCGTTCGCTCTCGGTGGCCTCGTGCCTGGTCCTGCTGTCCCTGGGTCTGTCGGCGTGCGGCAGCGACGACGGTGGGACCACCGCGTCGGAGGGCGGCGAGACCGTCGAGTGCGACTATCCCGCCGACGGCCGCCCGCCGGCCCGTGAGGTCGACCCGCCGCCGACCGAGGCGCAGGCCTCCGGGGAGGTCGCCGCGACCATCACCCTGGGCGGGGGCGACGTCCCGATCACCCTGGACGCCGCCGACGCCCCCTGCACCGTGAACTCGTTCACCTCGCTGGCCGAGCAGGGCTACTTCGACGACACCCCCTGCCACCGCCTCACCACGGACGGCATCTTCGTCCTGCAGTGCGGGGACCCGACCGAGGACCCGATGCTGCGCGGCACGGGCGGGCCCGGCTACAGCTTCGGCGACGAGACGTCGCCCGACGACACCTACGGCCGGGGCACGCTGGCCATGGCCAACTCGGGCCCCGACACCAACGGCTCGCAGTTCTTCATGGTCTACGACGACTCGCCCCTGCCCCCGGACTACACGGTGTTCGGCAGCATCAGCGAGGAGGGCCTCGAGGTGATCGACGCGATCGCGGAGGAGGGCGCCCAGGGCGGCGCCCCGGACGGTGCGCCCGCCGCCGAGGACGACGCGACCATCGAGTCGGTGACCCTTGACTGAGCCGGAGCGGCGCGAGTTCCGCGTCGGCGACGAGGGCGTCAACCCCTACAAGCTGCTCACCGCGGTGGTCGTCCCGCGGCCCATCGCGTGGGTCTCCACCGTCGGCCCCGACGGCGTCGGCAACCTCGCGCCCCACTCGTTCTACAGCGTCGCCTGCGCCGACCCGCCGATCGTGTGCTTCACCTCGGTGGGCAACAAGGACACCCTGCGCAACGTCCTCGCGACCGGCGAGTTCGTGGTCAACGTCGCCTCCGCCGACCTGCTCGGCGCCGTGAACGACTCCTCCGCGCCGTACGACGCCGAGGTCGACGAGGCCGGCGACCTCGGCCTCGAGCTCGCCCCCAGCACGAGCGTCGCCCCGCCGCGCCTGGCGCAGTCGCCGGCGTCGATCGAGTGCACGCTGCACTCCACGCACGAGCTGGGGAACTCCGTGCTGGTGCTGGGCGACGTCCGTCTGGTGTCGGTGCACACCTCGGCCCTGGACGGCGACCACCCGACGATGGAGGCCCTCAAGCCCCTGTCGCGCCTGGGCCGGGACGAGTGGGGCCACCCGCCGGAGGTCTTCCGCCTCACCCGCCCCCGCACCCCCGACGAGACCGGCACCCACGAGCCCCGCTGACGCGGGGCCCGGCTGCTCGGCGACCCGGAGCGGCTTTCCCGGTCGAACCGGTGTCGGGGCCGCGCCCTACTGTGAGGACGTGAGCAGCCCCACCCCCGCGCCGACGCGCAGCCTGCGCCGTGACGAGGCCGAGCAGCGCGCCGCCCTGCTGCGGACGCACTCCTACGTCGTCGACCTCGACCTCACCCGCGGCGACGAGGAGTTCGGCTCGGTCTCGACGGTCCGGTTCTCCTCCGGGGCCGGTGAGACCTTCGTCGACGTCCACGCCCGGTCCGTGACCGCGGTGCACCTCGACGGGGCACCGCTGGACCCGGCGACCGTCCACGACGGGCGCCTGCCGCTGCACCTCGACGCCGGCGAGCACGAGCTCGTCGTCCGGGCGACCATGGGCTACCGCCGCGACGGCGAGGGCCTGCACCGGGCGATCGACCCGGCCGACGGGGCGCCGTACCTCTACCTCATGTGCTTCATGGACGCCGCGCCGTCGGCGTTCGCCTGCTTCGACCAGCCGGACCTCAAGGCGGCGTTCGACGTCACGGTCTCCGCCCCGGCGGCGTGGACGGTGCGCGGCAACGGTGTCGCCGTCCGCGAGGGGGCCGACCACGACGTCGCCCGCTGGCGGCTCGAGCGCACGCAGCCGCTGCCGACGTACCTCGTCACGCTGGTCGCGGGCGGCTGGCACGTGCTGGAGAGCGAGCACGACGGCATCGCGCTGGGGTTGTCGGCCCGCCGCAGCCTCGCCCCCGACCTCGACCGTGAGGCCGACGAGCTGTGGACGCTGACCCGCCAGAGCTTCGACGAGCTCCACCGGCTGTTCGGGATCCGCTACCCCTTCGGCCAGTACCACCAGGCGTTCGTGCCGGAGTTCAACGCCGGCGCGATGGAGAACGCCGGGTGCGTGCTGTTCCGGGACCCGATGGTGTTCAGCTCCCGGGTCAACCGCGACCAGCGCATCGGGCGCGCCACCACGATCGCCCACGAGATGGCGCACCAGTGGTTCGGCAACCTCGTGACGCCGCGGTGGTGGGACGACCTCTGGCTCAACGAGTCGTTCGCCGAGTACGCCGGCACCCGCGTCGCCGCCGACGCGACGCAGTACGACGACGCGTGGACCAACGAGTCCTACGTGCGCCGGCCGTGGGGCCTGGGCGCCGACCGCCGCCCGACCACCCACCCCGTCGCCGGCGAGCCGGGCACGGCGGCGCCCGACGCGGCCACGGCCCTCGGCGACTTCGACGGCATCTCGTACGCCAAGGGCGCGGCCGTGCTCCGTCAGCTCGCCTCCCGCGACGACGGCGTGTTCTGGGCCGGCGTGTCCGACCACATGCGGACCCACTCCTTCGCCAACGCGACTCTCGCCGACCTCGTCGGGTCCTGGGAGCGTGCCGGCGCCGGTGACTTGTCCGGGTTCGTCTCCGGGTGGCTGCGGACGGCGGGCCCGGACACCCTGACCCTCGACCGGTCCGCGGGCGTGGTGCGCTGCCGGCCCTACTCCCCCGAGGCGCCCCGGCGGGAGCACGCCGTCCAGGTCGCGCTGGGCCCGGACTGGGAGCGCGTGCCCCTCGTCGTCACCGGCGACGAGGCCGAGCTGTCCGTCCCGGACGGCGCTGCCGTGGTCGTCGACTCCGGGGAGGACACCTGGGCGCTGACCGTCCCCGACCAGGTGACCCTGCGAGCCCTGCCGACGCTGCTCGGCTCCACCGACCGGGCGCTGCGGGCCGCGGTCTGGGGCCAGGTCCGCAGCGGTTTCGGGGAGGCCGCGGTCGACCCGGCGGTCGTCCTCGCCATGGTCGAGCGGACCATCCCCACCGAGACCGACGAGGACGCCGTCACCCGGGTGCTGCCGTGGGTGCTGGGCAGCGTCGTCCCCCACGCCGTCGACCCCGAGGCGGCCGCGCAGCACGTCCACGAGGCCGCCCTGGCCCGCGCCCGGTCCGCCGAGCCCGGGTCGACGCTGCAGCTCTCGGCCGTGCAGGCCGCGACCGCGTCCGCCGGCGACGTGGACCTCCTGCGGAGCTGGCTGGCGGGCGCCGAGCCCGCCCCGGGCTGCTCGCTCGACCTCGACCTGCGGTGGCGCGTGCTGCGGCGCCTCGCCGTGCTGGGTGCCACCGACGTCGCGGAGCTGGACGCCGAGGTCGCCCGGGAGCGGACCTCGCACGCCGTCGTCTCGCGCGTCGCCGCCCGCGCCTCGATGCCGACGGCCGAGGCGAAGGCCTGGGCCTGGCAGCTCTTCACCGGCGAGGTGGAGGGCTCGAACTACGAGGTCGAGGCCGCCGGCAACGCCTTCTGGCACGCCGACCAGGGCGAGCTGCTGGCGCCGTACGCCGACCGGTACCTCGCCGACCTCCCCGCCACCGCGGAGCACCGCACCGGCTGGCTGCTCGCGGACGCCGCCCGGGCCTTCTTCCCCCGGACCTGGTGGTCGCAGGTCACCGTGGACGGCGTCCGTGCCCTCGCCGCGCGGGACGGCCTCGCCTCCGGCCTGCGGCGCACCCTCCTGGACTGCGCCGACGACCTCGCCCGCAACCTCGCGGTCCAGCGCGAGTTCGGACCCAGGAGCGCCTCGTGACCGCCGACCGTCGCAGCCGCCGACCCGGCCCCTCCGTCCGGGTCAAGGTCACCGAGACCAACGAGCGGGGCGAGAGGCGCCGCGAGGACCGCGTGGCCACCGAGGAGCCGCTCGAGATCCGCCTCGCGTGGCCCGGGGCCGACGCCCGACGGGTCTGGGTGACCATGCGGACCCCGGGGCACGACTTCGAGCTGGCCACGGGCTACCTCCGCCACGAGCAGGTCCTCGCTCCCGGCGACCTGCAACGGGTCGCCTACTGCACCGACGTCGACCTCTCCCCCGAGGAGGAGTTCAACGTCGTCACCGTCACCCTCGCGGCCCCGCCGCGCCGCGACCCCGGCCACCGCCACGGCGGCTCGTCCTCCGGCTCGTCGGCGTGCGGGGTGTGCGGCAAGGACAGCGTCGGCGAGGTGCTGGCCGCCGCCTCGGGCCGGCCGTGGGACGGCCCGGTGCCCACGCCCGCCGTCGTCCGCGGACTGCCCGACGTGCTGCGCGAGCACCAGCCCGTGTTCAGCCGCACCGGGGGCGTCCACGCCGCCGGGCTGTTCACCGTCGACGGCGACCTCCTGGTCGCCCGCGAGGACGTCGGCCGCCACAACGCCGTCGACAAGGTCACCGGCGCACGGGTGCTCGCCGGCGAGGACGGCACCGGTGCCTGCCTGGTCGTCTCCGGGCGCGCGGGGTTCGAACTCGTCCAGAAGGCCGTGGCGGCGGGCATCGGCTCCCTGGTGTCGGTGGGCGCCCCCACCAGCCTCTCGGTCCGCCTCGCGACCGAGTCCGGGCTCGTCCTGTACGGCTTCACCTCCCCGAGACGGGTCGTCCGCTACGCCTGAGCGGGAACCACCCGGTCGCGCCGGCGGTCTCGACGCGCTCGTCGCCAGGGCTCCTCGCTGCTCGACCACCTCAGGACCCACGGGGCCGTGAGATCGCCCACCGCGGCGTGGCCTCCCGGCGCTGTCGGACGTCGCTCCTAGGTTGCTGGTGTGCGCATCCTCCACACCTCCGACTGGCACCTGGGCCGCTCGCTGCACCGCGCGGACCTGCTGGGCCACCAGGCGGCGTACGTCGACCACCTGCTCGAGGTGGTCGAGGCCGAGGAGGTCGACCTGGTCGTCGTCGCGGGCGACGTGTTCGACCGCGCCCTGCCCCCGGTCGACGCGGTCGCGCTGGCCGACGACACCCTCGCGCGCCTCGCGGCGTCGCGGGCGACGGTGGTCATCAGCTCCGGCAACCACGACTCCGCGCGGCGCCTCGGGTTCGGCTCACGGGTGATGGACGCCGCCGGCCTCCACGTCCGCACCCGGCCGGAGGACGTCGGCCGCGCCGTCGAGCTCGCCGACGCCCACGGTCCGGTCGTGGTCCACGCCCTGCCCTACCTCGACCCGGACGCGGTCCGCGGGGCCTGGGGGCTGACCGGGCGCTCCCACGAGGTGGCGCTCGACGCCGCCATGACCCGGGTCCGGGCCGACCTCGCCGGCCGGCCGGGCGCGCGGTCGGTGGTCCTCGCGCACGCCTTCGTCGCCGGAGGTCGACCCTCCGACTCGGAGCGCGACATCGCGGTCGGCGGCATCTCCGTGGTGCCGACCTCGGTGTTCGACGGCGTCGACCACGTCGCGCTCGGCCACCTGCACGGGGCTCACACGCTGACGGAGCGCATCCGCTACTCCGGGTCCCCGCTCGCCTACTCCTTCTCCGAGGCGGGCCACACCAAGGGGTCCTGGCTCGTCGACCTGGCCGCCGACGGCTCGTCGACCGCCACGTTCGTGCCTGCCCCCGTCCCTCGCCCCCTCGCGCGGATCCGGGGCGACCTCGCCGACCTCCTCGCCGACCCTGACCTCGCCGGGCACGAGGGTTCGTGGGTGGAGGCGACCCTGACCGACGCCGGCCCCCGGCCGGCGGGCGCGATGGAGCGTCTGCGGACGCGCTTCCCGCACGCCCTCGTCCTGGCCTTCGACGCCCCGGCGTCCACCGGCTCACGACCCCGCGTCGTGAGACCGGGTCGCTCCGCCCACGACGTGACGCTCGACTTCGTCGCCGACGTCCGGGGCCTCGGGGCGGACGACGCCGAGGCGGCGTTGCTCGCCAGCGCCTGCGACGCCTGCGCCGAGGACCCGACCCAGGACGTGCCGGCGTGAGGGTCCACCGTCTCGAGGTCACCGCGTTCGGCCCGTTCGCCGAGACCGTCGTCGTCGACGGCGACGCCCTCGCCGCCGACGGCCTGTTCCTCCTCAGCGGCCCGACCGGCGCCGGCAAGAGCAGCGTCCTCGACGCGATCTGCTTCGCCCTGTACGGCGCGGTGCCCGGGCGCCGCAACGAGGCCAGGGCGCTGCGGTGCGACCGGTCCGACCCCGGGCTCGCCACCCGGGTGGTGCTCGACGTCAGCCTCGGCGACCGGCGCTACCGCTTCACCCGCTCCCCCGCCTGGGAGCGACCGAAGAAGCGCGGCGACGGCACCACCACCCAGCAGGCGTCGGCCTCCGTCCAGCAGCGGGTCGGGGAGACCTGGCGGCACGAGACGAACCGCCTCGACGAGGCCGGCGACCTCGTCGGCCGCCTGCTCGGCATGACCTGCAGCCAGTTCTGCCAGGTGGCGATGCTCCCCCAGGGGGAGTTCTCGACGTTCCTGCAGGCCCGTTCCGACGACCGCCAGCAGGTGCTCGCCCAGCTCTTCCGCACGGACCGCTACGACCGCATCGCCGCCTGGCTCGTCGAGCACCGGCGCGCGACCCGCCGTACCGAGGAGGCGGCCCGCGTCGCCGTCGACGCCGTCCGGCACCGGCTCGGCGAGGCGGCCGGCACCGTGCCCGGCGACGCCTCCCCGGAGGGGGTCCTCGACGACGGATGGCTCGCCGACCTGCGTGCGTCGACGGCGCGCGCCGCCGACGTCGCGCGTGACGAGGACGCCGCCGCCCACGCCACCCTCGACGCCACGCGCGCGGAGCTCGAGTCCGGGCTCGCCACCGCCCGCGCCCAGGAGGCGCACACCTCGGCCCGGGCGAGGCAACACGTCCTCGACGCCGCCGCACCGCAGCGTCACCGGGAGGCCGCACGTCTCGACGCGGCCCGGCGCGCGGCCCCCATCGCCCTCCTCGACGCCCAGGCCGCGGCCGCCGAGGCCGACCTCGCCGTCGCCCGCCGTCGCTGGTCCGCGGCCGCCGGACGAGCCGGCGTGACCGACCCCGACGCCGTCGACGGCGCCCTGCAGGAGTGCCGCCGCCGGCTCGGCCGTCTCCTGGACGCGCGTCCGGCCGAGACGGAGCTCGGCACCGCCCGCGCCGACGCCGCTCGCGCGGCCCGCGCCACCGAGGCGGCCCGGGCGGCACTGGCGCGGGCTGACGACGCGCTCGCCGCCCTGCCCGCCAGGGTGGAGGAGCTGGCGGAGGAGCACACGAGGCTCGGCGCCGTCGCCGCCGGGCTCCCCGGTCTGCTCGAGGCCGGGGCGAGGGCGCGCGACGCCCGGCGCGCGGCGCGGACGGTCGTCGAGCTGGAGGCCCTCCTCGTGGAGGCCACGGCGCTCGCCGACGACGCCCGCGAGCTCAAGCACGCGCGGCACGAGGCGTGGCTGGCGGTGCGGGAGGCGCGCCTCGAGGGGATCGCCGCCGAGCTGGCGGGCGGGCTGGCCGTCGGCGGTCACTGCCCCGTGTGCGGCTCCTGCGACCACCCGCGGCCCGCGACCCGCGGCGCCGACGCGGTCGACCTAGCCGCCGAGAGGCGCGCCCGCGCGAGCCTGGACGACGCGGAGTCGGCCCTCCTCGCCCACACCGACCGCGTGCAGGGGTTGCGGGTGCGGCTCGCCGGCGCCCGGGAGGGTGCGGGTGGCCACGACGAGGCGTGGTGGCAGCAGGAGCAGGAGCGGCTCGAGCAGGCCACGACCGCCGCGACCGTGGCCCGCAACGGCGCCGCGCGGGCCTTGCGTGCCCTGGCGGAGGCCGAGGGCGCCCTCACCGCGGCGCGCGAGCACCGCTCCGGGCTCGCGAGCGAGGTGGCGGCGGCCGAGACCGCCGAGCGCTCCGCCCGCACCGCGGCGGACGACGCCGAGCGCCGGCTCCGCGCGCTCCTCGACGCCGCCGGCGGGCTGACCGGTGCCCTCGAGGAGGCGGTGACCGTGACGGGCGCGCAGGAGGCGGCCCTGGAGGCGGCACAGCGCGCCGCCGGTGAGCTCGCCACGGCCCGGGCGCAGGCCGCGCGCAGCCTGGCGCACGCGGAGGCGTCGGCCGTCGCCCACCGGTTCGACGACCTCGCCGCCGCCCGCGCCGCCGTCCTCGACGACGCGGAGCGGGGCCGTCTCGAGGCCGCCGCCCAGGCGCACCGGGACGGTCTGCGGGAGGTGCACGCCGTGCTCGCCGACCCCGTGGTCCGCGCCGCGGCCACCGAGGACGCGCCGGACCTCGCCGCCACCCGGGCCCGCCTGGCGGCCGCGGAGGCCATGGCGCGCGACGCCGCCACCCGGGCCGCCCAGGCCCGGGAGCGCCGCGACCGGGTGGACGTCCTCGCCGGGCAGCACGACGCCGCCGTCGCCGCCTGGCTCCCCGCCGCGGAGGCCGCGCGACGGGCCGAGGCGCTGGCCGACCTCGCGACCGGTCGCTCGGCCGACAACCGCCTGCGCCTGTCGCTGTCGGCGTACGTCCTGTCCTGGCGCCTCGGTCAGGTGGTCGACGCGGCCAACGTGCGGCTGGCCCCGATGACCGACGGGCGCTTCACCCTGCTCCACGACGCCGCCCTGCCCACCCGGGGCGGACGGCGCGGCGGCCTCGACCTGGTCGTCCGGGACGAGTGGTCGGGCGCCGCCAGGGCGCCGGTCACCCTGTCGGGCGGCGAGACCTTCGTCGTGTCCCTGGCCCTGGCTCTCGGTCTCGCCGACGTGGTCAGCCAGGAGGCGGCCGCCGACGCGGTCGGCGTGGACATCGACACGCTCTTCGTCGACGAGGGCTTCGGCTCCCTGGACGCCGACACGCTGGAGGACGTGATGGGGGTCCTGGACGACCTCCGCGCCGGCGGGCGGGTGGTCGGCGTCGTCAGCCACGTCGAGAGCATGAGGGAGCGGATCGGCCGCCGCCTCGAGGTCACCCCGGGGTCCGCCGGAGGGGCCGACGGTGACGGTGGGGCCCGGGGAAGTCGCGTGCGGCTCGTCGTGGCCGGGGCGTAGGTTCGGCCCATGCCCGGCCTCCTCGACCCGACGTTCGCGGCCCTGCCCCACCGCGCCCTGGGCGAGGTCGCCCTCGGCCGCGCCGCCGACCTCGGGGCCACCCACGCCGACTTCCGGTTCGAGCGACTGCGGCACCAGTACCTCGCCGCCCGCGACGGCGTCCTGCAGACCGCCGCGTCGACCGAGGACCTGGGTTTCAGCGTCCGCGTCGTCCACGGCGGGGCCTGGGGCTTCGCCGCGGGCGTCGCGCTGACCGAGGACGAGGCCCGTCGCGTCGCCGAGGAGGCGGTCGCCCTCGCGCGGGTGGCCGCCACGATGACCCGGGAGCCCGTCGAGCTCGCCCCCGAGCCGGTCCACGCCGACGTCGAGTGGGTCTCGCCGTACGACGTCGACCCCTTCGAGGTCCCCGACGCCGAGAAGGCGGCCCTCCTCGTCGACTGGACCCGACGGCTGCGCGAGCACGGCGCCGTCGACCACGCCACCGCCGCGACCCAGCTGGTGAAGGAGGTCAAGTACTACGCCGACCTCGCCGGGACGCGCACCACCCAGCAGCGGATCCGCGTCGACCCCGAGCTGACCGCGATGGGCACGGACGCCGCGACCGGCGTGTTCGACTCCATGCGCTCCATCGCGCCGCCGGCCGGGCGGGGCTGGGAGCACCTCACCGGCGGCACCCACGACTGGGAGCGTGAGCTCGTCGAGGTCCCGGCCCTGCTCGCCGACAAGCTCCGCGCCCCCACGGTCGAGGCCGGCACGTACGACCTCGTCATCCACCCCTCGAACCTGTGGCTGACGATCCACGAGTCCATCGGTCACGCCACCGAGCTCGACCGTGCGCTGGGCTACGAGGCCAACTACGCCGGCACCTCGTTCGCCACACCGGACCTGGTCGGGTCGCTGCAGTACGGCTCCGACGTCATGCACGTCACCGGCGACCGCACCGAGCCGCACGGCCTCGCGAGCACCGGCTGGGACGACGAGGGCGTCGAGACCACGCGCTGGGACATCGTCCGCGACGGTGTCCTGGTCGGCTACCAGCTGGACCGGCCGATGGCCGCCGCGATGCCGCACCTCACGAGCGACCCCGAGCGCGGCCGGTCCAACGGGTGCGCGTACGCCGACTCCCCCGGGCACGTCCCCCTCCAGCGGATGGCGAACGTGTCGCTGCAGCCCGCCGCCGACGGCCCCTCGACCGAGGAGCTCATCTCGCGGGTCGACCGCGGCCTGTACGTCGTCGGCGACCGCTCCTGGTCCATCGACATGCAGCGCTTCAACTTCCAGTTCACCGGCCAGCGGTTCTTCCGCATCGAGGACGGCCGGCTCGCCGGGCAGGTGCGCGACGTCGCCTACCAGGCGACGACCACCGACTTCTGGGGCTCCATGGAGGCCGTGGGCGGCCCGGAGACGTGGGAGCTCGGCGGCGCCTTCAACTGCGGCAAGGCCCAACCGGGCCAGGTCGCGGCCGTCAGCCACGGGTGCCCGACCGCGCTGTTCCGCGGCGTCCGCATCCTCGACACCACCGAGGAGGGCTGATGACCACCGTCCCGACCGGGCCGACCGGGTCCGCCACCCGCCCCCAGGACCTCGCCGAGCACGTCCTCGCGGCCTCGGCCACGACCGGCTGCGTCGTGGTGGTCAGCGACGCGCGGGGCGCCCACCTGCGCTGGGCGAACACGACCCTGACCACCAACGGCGCGTCACGCCGGCTCACCGTCACGGTCGTCGCCCTCGTGGAGTCCGACGGCGGCACGAGCGTCGGCTCGGTGACCGGCAGCGCGACCACCCGTGAGCAGGCGGAGGAGGTGCTCCGTGCCGCGGAGGCCGCCGCCGCGCAGGCGGGCCCCGCGGAGGACGCCAACCCGCTGCTGACCCCCGAGCAGGCCGGTCCCGCCGGCGACTGGGAGGCCGCCCCCGCGACCACCGGGCCCGAGACGTACGCCGGGCTGGCGCCCGCCCTGGGCCGCGCCTTCGCGACCGCCTCGGCGGGCGAGCGGGTGCTGTACGGCTTCGTCAACCACGAGGTCGAGACCACCTACCTCGCGTCGAGCAGCGGGCTGCGGCTGCGCCACGAGCAGCCCACCGGTCACCTCGGGTGCACCGGCAAGTCTGCCGACCTCGGCCGCAGCGCCTGGGTCGGCGTGGCCAGCCGGGACCTCACCGACGTCGACCCCGAGGCGATCGAGGCCGAGCTCGCCCAGCGCCTCGCCTGGGCCGAGCGGAGCGTCGACCTCCCCGCCGGGCGGTACGACGTCGTCCTGCCGCCGTCGGCGGTCGCCGACCTCATGGTCGACGTCTACTGGGGCGCCGGCGCCCGCGACGCCCACGAGGGCGGCAGCGTCTACAGCCGCCGCGGCGGCGGCACCCGCGTCGGCGAGCAGGTCGTCGACCCGCGGGTCACGCTGCGGTCCGACCCGGCCGCCCCCGGGATCTCCTCGGCGCCGTTCGTCACCGCGTCGGCGTCGGGCAACCTCAGCTCCGTCTTCGACAACGGCATGCCGCTCGGCCCGACCGACTGGATCCGCGACGGCGTCCTCACCTCGCTGCTCGGGACCCGCCACACCTCGGCGCTCACCGGGCTGGCCACCACCCCGTACGTCGACAACCTGGTGCTGGAGGTCGAGGGCGGCACCGGCGACACCGCCGACCTCGTCGCCGGTGTCGAGCGCGGCCTGCTGCTGACGTGCCTGTGGTACATCCGCGAGGTCGACCCCCAGCGGATGCTCCTCACGGGGCTGACCCGCGACGGCGTCTACCTCGTCGAGGACGGCGAGATCACCGCCGCGGTCAACAACTTCCGGTGGAACGAGAGCCCGGTCGAGATCCTCGGCCGCTTCACCCACGCGTCCGCGACCCGGCAGAGCTTCGGCCGGGAGTGGGGCGACGACTACTTCTCCCGCACCGCCACCCCCGCCCTGCGGGTCCCCGACTTCACCATGTCGAGCGTGTCGCAGGCGCGGTAGCGGCCTCGAGGTGGCCGCCTCACGACAGCCGCAGGCCCCTGCCCTTCCGCCGCTTGTGCGCCCGGGCCCAGCGGGCGCGGGCGAGCTCGCGGGCCTCCTCGGCGGCGAGCACCTCCCACTCGTGCCAGATCCCGTAGGTGAACGAGCTCTCGCCGGCGGCGTCGGCCGCGGCGGCGACGTCGCGCACGAGCTGGCGCGACAGCCGGGTGTCCTGGAGCGTGCCGAGGGGCTGCTGGACGTGCTTGGCGGTCTTCGCGACCCGCTCCGCGTCGTCGCCGTACGCCGTCACGGCGGCCTCCCCGGCGTAGCGCAGGCGCTTCAGCGCGGACCGGGCGCGGTGCAGGCCGTCGTCGTCCTCGGCGGCGGCGAACCGCTTCCCGACCCGCTTGCGGTCCTTCGCGAGCAGCGGCGGCACGACGTCCCGGGTCCGCCGCTTCGCCTCGGGCGCCCAGGGCGGGTCCGCGACGAACCGGTCGAGCGCGGTCAGCAGCTCAAGGTGGCGGGGCGAGTCCAGCTCGACGGCCGTGGCCGCCCGGTGCCCCTTCATCTGCTCGCGGACGACGGCGCGCAGGCGCGTGCGGACCGGGCCGACGAGCAGGTCCGCCGGGGTGTCGGCGAGGGCGGCCTCCAGCCGCTCGGCGGCGACCTCGAGGTCGCGCTCCGGACCCAGCGCGCGCGTGAACGTCTGCAGACGACGCTGCAGGTCGTCGGCGGCGTCACCCTCGAAGAGCGGCGAGAAGGTGCGCAGGGCCGCGCGCAGCCGACGGGCGGCGACGCGGGCCTGGTGGACGCCGTCCGGGCGTCGGCGGCGCACCTCGACCTCGTGGCGGCGGAACGCGTCGAGCTGCTCGACCAGCCGCGCGTGCACCAGCCGGTGCACGGGCCGCTTGGTGCTGATGCGTGGCGCCTCCTCCGCCTCGGGGAGGACGTCGGCGAGCGCACGCTCGATCTTGCGGCCGACCGCGGCGGGGACGAACCCGGCCGCGAGCAGCTGCTCCTCCACGGCGTCCAGGAGGTCCTCGTCGCCGTCGACCAGCTCGACCTCGACCTCGCGCCATGCGAGGACGACGGTGTCGTCGCGCATCGCGGTGGTCCGGTCGTCGGCGACCTCGGCCAGCACGGCGCCGTCGGCGCCCACCAGGTCGTGGGTGGTCCGCTCGGTGCGGATCCGGGCGACCGGGGCCACGTCCGCGCCCGCGGTCCACGCGGTCACGAGGTCACGCAGCGGCTTGGGCGGGGTGGCGGCCCGGCCGAGGGGCCGGTGCACCTCGTCGCGTCCCGCGCCGACGGGCAGCTTGAGGTGCCAGCCCTCGTCGCCGCCGCCCTCGCGGCGTCGCAGGGTGATGCCGGCGCGGGTCAGGCGCAGGTCGACGGTGTCGTGGTACGTCGCGTCGAGCTCGGCGGTCCCCGCCCTGCCGAGGGCGGTGACGGGCCCGGCGCCGACCAGGTCGGGGAGGGCCAGGTCGTCGGTCGCGCCGACCTCGCCCCCCGGGGTGTAGGTCCGCTCGACCTCGTGGTGGCTGCCTGATCGACGACGGGGGCGACGCTGGGGAAGGTCGGTCACACCGTAGGTGTACCACCGGGCACGACATCGCCCGGCGCGTAGGGCTCGCGGGTCAGGACGAACGTCCCGAGGTCGACGTACGCCGCCCCGCCGGCGCCGTGCCGGAGCACGACCTCCTCGCCGGTGAAGTAGCCCGCGACGGCCACGACGCGGCCCTTGACCACGGCGAAGCGGTGCACCACCCGGCCGCCCTCGCGGGCGACGACCCCGTCGCCGTCCATCGACCAGGTCTGGGGGCGCGCCCCCCAGTGCCAGACCCCGAGCAACGGCGCCAGCGGGCCCGGGACGTCGGCCGTCGGCGTCCACGGCGCGGGCAGCGACGGCTCGCACGCCTCGAGGGTGGCCAGGAGGCGGTCCGCCGCCGCGACCTGCGGCAGCCCGGTGGTGCCGTTGGCGAGCAGGACGGCGCCGGTCCGTCGGACGGGGTCGACGAACAACGACGCCACGAAGCCCGGCATCGAGCCGCCGTGGCCGACCAGGCCGGCCGCACCGCCCGGGGCCAGCTGGAACCCGAGGCCGTGGCGCGACCCCGGCCCCGCGGCGCCGTCGCCGACCTGGCCGGCGCGGGCGCAGGCCAGCACGTCCGCCCCCAGGACCTTGTCGTCGCCGTGCAGCAGGAAGCCCGCCCACCGGGCGAGGTCGTCGAGGGTGCTCCACAGCTGGCCGGCCGGGGCCATCGTCCCGGTGTCGGAGTCGGGTTCCGGCAGGAGCACGGAGGTCCACGGGTGGACGCTGAAGCCGTGCGCCCGGGCACCGGCGGGGTCCAGAGTGGTGCGGCGCAGGCCGAGGGGGTCCAGCACGTCGGCGCGGATCGCCTCCGCCCACGTCGTGCCGCGGACGCGCGCGTGCACCTCGCCCAGGACGGCGTACCCGAGGTTCGAGTAGTGGAACGTCTCGCCGGGCCGGTGCGGGGCCCGGCGGCCGTTCTCGGCCACCGCGAGGGCGGCGGCGTTGTCGGGCCGGCCGGCGCGCTCCCACCAGGGCCCCGCGGGCTCGGCGGGCAGCCCGCCGCCGTGCCCGAGGAGCTGGGTCAGCGTCGCGGCGCCGTACGGCGCGTCGGGCCAGTACGCCGAGGCCGGCTCGTCCAGGTCGACCTCGCCGGCCTCGGCCAGGGCGAGGACGCCGACCGCGGTCATCGTCTTGGTGATCGACCCGATCCGGTACTGCGTGTGGCGCACCGGCCCGGGGACGTCGCCGTAGCCGTCGGACCAGACCGGGTAGCCGTCGCGCACCACGCACGCCACCACCGACGGCAGCCGGCCCTCGACCTGGACGTGGGCGAGGTCGGCCTGCAGCCGCCGGGCGGTGGACTCGGTGACGCTCACCCGCCGGACGCTACCGGTCCGGCCGGCCCCTACTCGGCGAACGCCTCCAGCGGCGGGCAGGCGCACTGCAGGTTGCGGTCGCCGTACGCCTGGTCGACGCGGGCCACGGGCGGCCAGTACTTGTCGGGGTCGATGCCGGCGGGGAAGACGCCCTCCTCGCGGGAGTACGGGCGGTCCCACTCCCCCACCAGGGCACGAGCCGTGTGGGGCGCGTGGCGCAGCGGCGACGCCTCGACGTCCCAGTCCCCGGCGGCGACACGGTCGATCTCGCGGCGGATGGCGATCATCGCGTCGCAGAACCGGTCGATCTCGGCGAGGTCCTCGGACTCGGTGGGCTCGACCATCAGCGTCCCCGCCACCGGGAACGACATCGTCGGGGCGTGGAAGCCGTGGTCGACGAGACGCTTGGCGACGTCCTCGACGCTGACGCCGGTCTCCTTGGTGAGCTGTCGCAGGTCGAGGATGCACTCGTGCGCCACGAGGCCGTTCTCGCCGGTGTAGAGGACACCGAAGTGGTCCCGCAGGCGGGCGGCGACGTAGTTCGCGGACAGCACGGCCGCCGCGGTGGCGCGGGTGAGACCCTCGGCGCCCATCATCCGCACGTACGCCCAGGAGATCGGCAGGATCCCCGCCGAGCCGTACGGCGCCGCGCTGATCGGGCCGACGCCGTCGCGACGCTCCGCGTCGGGGTGGGCCGCGTGGGAGGGCAGGTACGGCGCGAGGTGCTCGCGCACCGCGACCGGACCGACCCCGGGGCCACCACCGCCGTGCGGGATGCAGAACGTCTTGTGCAGGTTCAGGTGCGAGACGTCGCCGCCGAACGAGCCGGGCTCGGCGTACCCGACGAGCGCGTTGAGGTTCGCGCCGTCGACGTACACCTGGCCGCCGTGGTCGTGGACGACCTCGCAGAGCTCGACGACGCCGGACTCGTAGACACCGTGGGTCGAGGGGTAGGTGATCATGATGGCCGCGAGGTCGTCGGCGTGCTCGGCGCACTTCGTGCGCAGGTCGTCGAGGTCGACGCCGCCGTCCTCGCCGGAGGCCACGACGACGACCCGCATGCCGGCCATCACCGCGGAGGCGGCGTTCGTGCCGTGCGCGGACGACGGGATGAGGCAGACGTCGCGGCGCTCCTCGCCGCGGGCACGCTGCCAGCCGCGGATCGCCAGCAGCCCGGCCAGCTCGCCCTGCGAGCCGGCGTTCGGCTGGATGGAGACCCGGTCGTAGCCGGTGATCGCGGCGAGCCAGCCCTCGAGGTCGGCGACGAGGCGGCGGTAGCCCTCGGCGTCCTCGACGGGCGCGAACGGGTGCAGGTCGGTGAACCCCGGCAGCCCGATGGCCTCCATCTCGGTGGTGGCGTTGAGCTTCATCGTGCAGGAGCCCAGCGGGATCATGCCGCGGTCGAGCGCGAAGTCGCGGTTCGAGAGCCGCGCGAGGTAGCGCAGCATCTGGGTCTCGCTGCGGTGCGTCGAGAAGACCTCGTGCGTCAGGTACGGCGAGGTGCGGGCGAGGTCGGCGGGCAGCGCGGCGACCGACCCGGCGGAGACGGCGTCACCCGAGGAGTCCGCCGCGACCAGGTCGACGCCGAACGCCTTGACGACGGCCTCGGCCGTGGCCTCGGTGAACGTCTCCCCCACGCTGAGGCCGACGTGGTCGTCGTCGACGTGGCGCAGGTGGACGCCGAGGTCGCGGGCGACGCCGACGACCTCGCCGGCGCGGCCCGGCACGCGGGCCAGGACGGTGTCGAAGAACGCGTCGTGGACGACCTCGACGTCGCCGGCGCGCAGGGAGTCGGCGAGGCGGGCGGCGTGACCGGCGACGCGGCTCGCGATCGCCCGCAGCCCGTCCGGGCCGTGGTGGACGGCGTACATCGAGGCGACGACGGCGAGCAGCACCTGGGCCGTGCAGATGTTGGACGTGGCCTTGTCGCGGCGGATGTGCTGCTCGCGGGTCTGCAGGGCCAGGCGGTACGCCGGGCGCCCCTCGGCGTCCTTCGAGACGCCGACCAGGCGGCCGGGCAGGTGGCGCTCGAGCCCGGACCGGACGGCCATGAACGCGGCGTGCGGGCCGCCGCCGAACAGCGGGACGCCGAAGCGCTGGGACGAGCCGACGGCGACGTCCGCGCCGAGCTCGCCGGGCGGGGTCAGCAGCGTCGAGGCGAGCAGGTCGCAGGCGACGACGGCGAGCCCCCCGTGCTCGTGGGCGGCGTCGATGGCCGGGCGGGGGTCGCGGACGGCGCCGGAGGCGCCGGGGTACTGCACGAGGACGCCGGAGACCCGCTCGGGCAAGGCCCGCGCGGCGAGCCCCTCGGGCGACAGGTCCGCGACGAGCACCTCGAGGCCCATGGCCTCGGCGCGGGTGCGGACGACGTCGATCGTCTGCGGCAGGGCGTCGGCGTCCACGACGAACGGGCCGGTGGCCTTGCGGTCGGCGCGGCGCACGAGCGTCATCGCCTCGGCGGCGGCGGTGGCCTCGTCGAGCAGGCTCGCGTTGGCGGTCGGCAGGCCGGTGAGGTCGCCGACCATGGTCTGGAAGTTGATCAGCGCCTCGAGCCGGCCCTGGCTGATCTCCGGCTGGTACGGCGTGTAGGCGGTGTACCAGGACGGATCCTCGAGCACGTTGCGGCGGATCACCGGCGGGGTGATCGTCGCGTGGTAGCCCAGGCCGATCATCGACTCGGCGGGGCCGTTCGCGGCGGCGAGCTCACGGAGCTCGGCGGCGCAGGTGGTCTCGTCGACCGGGTCCGGCAGCGTCATCGGGCTGCTCGCGCGGATCGACGCGGGGACGGCGGCGTCCATGAGCGCGTCGAGGCTGTCGTGGCCGACGCGCTCCAGCATGGTGGCGACGGCCTCGTCGGCGAGACCGACGTGGCGGGAGACGAACGGTGCGGACGACGGGGCGGACGACGGTGCGGCGGTCGGAACGGTCATTCCGGCAGGGCTCCTCAGGGTGGCGACCAGGTCACCCTCCCCCTCTGTCACCGCCCCGGTGGTGCGTCGGGGCTGCTCCAGAGCTGCCTGGTCCGCACGGTCCGGGTGCCTGAGAGGTTCCGGGGAGGAATTGCCCCTTCGGCGCGCCGTACGCCCTCGCGGTCGTGCGGCGACTCTCCCGTGCGGGATCACCAGCGCCGCCCAGGTTACACCGGGGCGGCGCGTGGTCGTGGTTCCTCGCGGGTGCGTCCCGCGTCGTGGAGGGTCCTGGTCAGCCCGTGGCGCGGGCGGCGCGGCGCCGGGCCAGCTCGTCGTCGGCCGCCGGGGCCGCCGGGGTGTCGGCCTCGTCGTCGGCGGCGGTGCGCTCGCTCGGGAGGTCGGCGAGCGTCCCCTCGATCTCGCGCCACACCCCGCCGATCGCGATGCCGAAGACGCCCTGCCCGCCCTGGAGGAGGTCGATGACCTCGTGGTCGGAGGTGCACTCGTAGACCGAGGCGCCGTCGCTCATCAGCGTGACCTGGGTCAGGTCGTCGGTGCCCCGCTCGCGCAGGTGCTGGACGGCGGAGCGGATCTGCTGCAGCGAGATGCCGGCGTCCAGGAGCCGCTTGATGACCTTCAGCAGCAGGATGTCGCGGAACGAGTAGAGCCGCTGCGAGCCGGACCCCTTCGCCCCGCGGACGGTCGGCTCGACCAGGCCGGTGCGCGCCCAGTAGTCGAGCTGGCGGTAGGTGATGCCCGCGGCGTTGCACGCGGTCGGTCCGCGGTAGCCGGTGTCGCTGGGCAGCGGCGACACGTCGTCGGTGAAGAGAAGCCCCTGCTCGTCGGCGGCCTGGGTGGCCTTCACGATCTCGGCCGGGTCGTCGTGCCGGTCGGCCGGCTGGTCCTTGCTACCCACGGGGGTCCTCCATCGTCCGCTCCGCTCGATGCCACTCCCGAGGACCGCGTGAGGGATCAGCGAGGGGGCTGACCACAACGGTGGAGTTTCAACGGAGACAGTTCACGGTAGGCCGGGCTCCCGGGCCGGTCAACGCGACACCCGGTGTGTCGAGCGACAGTCTCACCTTCGAGTTGAGGGTGAGGGCTGGTCCGCACGTGCGCGCGGGCGGTCGAATTCCCACGGTAGGTAGATCGTTCGTCACTCCTCACGACGAATTCGTCGTGGGAGGCGTCGACCCACCGTGTGACCGTGGGGATTTGCCCCAGGACCGACCCGGGACCCGACCCCCGCGCGGCTCAGGACTCGAAGTCCTCCGGGGTCACCTGGTCGAGGAACTCGCGGAACTTCTCGACCTCGTCCTCCTGCTCGGCGGGGACGGCGAGGCCGGCCTCCTCGAGCACGGAGTCGGCGCAGACGATCTTGGTGCCCGTGCGCAGCGCCAGGGCGATCGAGTCGGACGGGCGGGCGCTGACCTCGGTGCCGCCGTCCAGCACGAGCGTGGCGTAGAAGACGCCGTCGCGCATGTCGTCGATGCGGACCTCGGTGAGCGGGCTGCCGGTGGCCTCGAGCACGTCCTTCAGCAGGTCGTGCGTCAGCGGGCGCGGCGGGACGACGCCCTGCTGCGCGAACGCGATGGCGGTGGCCTCGACGGCCCCGATCCAGATGGGCAGGTACCGCTCGCCGCTGACCTCGCGAAGCAGCACGATCGGCTGGTTCGAGGGCATCTCGACCCGGACTCCGATGACATCGACCTCGCGCACGTCCTCACCCTACTCCCGGCCGAGCAAGCCGGACGGCGGGTTCGGGGCAGGCTCAGGAGCGGCGCAGGCCCGCGCGGACCAGCGTCGCGTGCAACCGCACCGAGAGCGCCGCGACCTGGCCCTGCGTCTCCTCCGCGCGCTGCCGTGCACCGGCGTCGCGGGAGGCGCGGACGGGCGCGATGACCTGCTCGACGAGCCCGATCTCGCGGTCGGCGGCGGTGCGGAAGGCGCGCAGGTGCCGCGGCTGCACGCCGTACGCCGCGAGGTCGCGCGCCGTGCGCGCCACCAGCAGGGCGTCGGTGTCGTAGTGGGTGGTGCCGGTGACGGGGGCGAGGAGGCCGTACTGCTCCAGGGCGACCAGGAGCTCCTCGTCCACCTCGGCGACCTTCAGCAGCTCACGCCGCGACAGGCGCAGCCCGTCGTTGCGGGTGAAGGCCTCCGGCGACGGCAGGCCGTCCTCGCCGAGCGCCACGACGGGCACGGTGGGGGTCACGGCCTCCGGCTCCGGCGGCTCGAGGCCGCGGTCGATGGCGTCGAGCTGCTCCCCGATGACCCGCAGCGGCAGGTAGTGGTCGCGCTGCATCCGCAGCACGTAGCGCAGCCGGTCGACGTCGTCGCTGGAGAACTTCCGGTAGCCCGCGGCGGTCCGCTCCGGCTTGATCAGCCCCTTGTCCTCCAGGAAGCGGATCTTCGGGATCGTCACGCCCGGGAAGTCCGGGCGCAGCAGATCGAGCACCTGCCCGATCGTCATCCGGGCAGCCGGTGTCGCGGCCCCGGAGGGGTCGGCCGAGTGGACCGGCATCGTGCGGGTCAGCCCTGCTGGTGGCCGGCGAAGAAGACGAGGCGGTACTTGCCGATCTGCACCTCGTCGCCGTCGGTGAGCGCGAGCTCGTCGATGCGGTCGCGGTTCACGTAGGTGCCGTTCAGGCTGCCGACGTCGCTGACGGTGAAGGTGCCCGCGCCGCGGCGGAACTCCGCGTGGCGACGGGACACGGTGACGTCGTCGAGGAAGATCTCGCTCTCCGGGTGACGCCCCGCGTTGACCAGGTCCTGGTCGAGCAGGAAGCGGCTGCCCGCCCCCGGCCCGCGCTGCACCACGAGCAGGGCGTGGCCCGGCGGGAGCGCGTCGACGGCCGCGGCGTCGACCGGGCTGAGCTGGCGGTCGGAGCTCTCCTTCTCGGGGGCTCCGAACGTGATGGTCGCGGTGGCGTCCGTGGGCTCGACCGCCGGCGAGCTGCCGGTCGAGGTGACGTCGGTCGCCAGCCGGGTGCCGCACTGGGCGCAGAACCGGGCGTCGTCCGGGTTCTGCCTTCCGCAGGCTGTGCAGAACGGCATTGGTGCATCCCTCCGGTGCTGCGTCTCGCCGGTCTCAGGCCGGACGTGGGTGGTCGTGCGCCCTCCCCACGGTCCTCCGACCGCGGTGGGTGCCGAACCTATCAGTCAGGACTCGAGGCTCGCCGAGTACGCCGCGGCGTCCATCAGGGCGCCGACCGCGTCCGCGTCGTCGGGTCGGACCTCGAACAGCCAGCCCTCGCCGTACGGGTCGGAGTTCACCAGCTCGGGGGTCGCCTCGAGCGCCGGGTTGACGGCCGTGACGGTCCCCGAGACGGGGGCGTAGACGTCGCTGACCGACTTGGTCGACTCGAGCTCGCCGCAGGTGCTGCCGGCGTGGACCTCGGTGCCGGCCTCGGGGAGGTCGACGTACACGATGTCGCCGAGCTCGCCCTGCGCGAAGTCGGTGATCCCGACGCGCACCGCTCCGTCGCCGTCGGGGTCCGCGACCCACTCGTGCTCCGGCGTGTAGTGCAGGTCCGGTGGGGTCTGGCTCATGGGCGCCGAGCGTACTCGGCGGCGGCCGTGCCTACTCCCCGGGTTCCACGGGCTCGGCGAGGTCGGGCGCGGCGTCCTCGACGACCGCCTCCACCTCGACCGTCTCCGGCTGCTCGACGACGGTCGTGGCGCCGTCCTCCTCGATCGAGTCCTCCGGACCGCCGGGGAAGCTGAGGGCGCCGCGCAGCGCCGAGGGCTCCCCGATGACGTCGACGACGTACGGCGACTCGAGCAGCACGCCGTCCACGACGAGGCCCTCCTCGGTCGCCTCGAAGGCCGACGACACGACCAGCCGCACCTGCGAGTCGACCTCGATGGCCTCCGCGCCGGCGCTGCGCAGCTCCTGGACCAGGTCGAGCATCGAGTTGATGCTGACGGTGCCCTCGATCGTGATCCTCAGCCCGGGCCCGGAGACGGGCACGAGACCGGCCAGCACGGTGAGGTCGTCGGCCTCCTGGCGGGCCTGGTCGAGGGCGGCCCGGCGCCGCTCGCCGCGGTCGAGGAGGTCGCGCCGCTGCTCCTCGAGGCGCTGGATCTCCGACCGGGCCCGCTCCGAGGCCCCGGCCAGGCCGGACAGCGCGTCGATGAGGTCCTGCTGGCGGTAGCCGGCGTACGTGTCGTCGCTCTCGGTCGCGCTGACCTGGGTGACGGCGCCGAAGCCCACGGCGGCCAGCAGCACGGCGACCACGACCTGGCCGCGGCCCGGGCGGCGGAACGCCTCCCTGAGCCGGTCGCGCCCGTCCTGCGCGGTGCCGGGGCCGGGGTCCTGCGGGTCCCGCTCAGGCATGGAAGAGGTGACGGCGGATGGCCGCGACGTTGGAGAAGATCCGGATGCCGAGGACGACGATGACCCCGGTCGAGAGCTGGCCGCCGACACCGAGCCGGTCGCCGACGTACACGATCGCGGCGGCGATGACGACGTTCGAGACGAACGAGATGACGAAGACCTTGTCGTCGAAGATCCCGTCAAGGAAGGCACGCAGGCCGCCGAAGGCCGCGTCGAGGGCGGCGACGACCGCGATCGGCAGGTACGGCTCGAGCCCGAGGGGCACGTCGGGGGTCAGCACCAGCCCGAGGACGATGCCGACCAGCAGGCCGAGGACGGCGATCACGGGGTGCTCCTCTCCGGCAGCTCGCGCTCGTCGTCGGCGCCGAGGTCGAGACCCGGCGGCAGCGAGGCGGCGGGCAGCTCGAGCTCGTCGACGGTCTCCAGCTGCACGTCGAAGAACAGCAGCTCCGAGAGCTGGGTGAACTCCGCGCCGGACGACGACTCGGCGAACCGGGCCGGCATCGTCTGCGGGTCGCCGATCGCCTCGACGACGTACGGCGGGTCGAGGCTGCGGCCGTCGAGGCTCACGGCGGGTCCGGTGCTGGCGACGCGGGTCAGGGTCCCGATCCGGCGCCCGTTGATGGCGACGGCCTCGGCCCCGGCGTTCCACAGGCCGTCGAGGACCTGCGTCATGTCGTCTGCGGGGTCGCCGTCCGGCGGGTCCTCGAAGGTCAGGCGGACGCCCGGTCCCGTGACGGCGCCGTACCCGGTGACCGAGCGGAGCCGGGCGAGGCGGGTGTCGAACGACTCCTCGGTCGCGGTGAGGTCGGCGAGCGCCGCGGCGTCGGTGACGTTGGCGTCGCGGAGCTCGGCCAGCCGGTCCTGCTGCTCGCCGAGGGCGTCGCGGCGCAGCTCGGCCTCCTCGATGAGCCCGGCGCGGTCGGACTCCTGGGCGCCGCGGCCGCGGTCGGTCTCGACGGCCGCGACGGTGATCAGCATGCCGAGGACGGCCACCGCCACCAGCGCCGGGAGACCGGCCCGGCGTCGTGGCGGCCCGGCGTCCGCGGTCCCGCCGTCGTCCTCGGAGGTCGCGGCGGCCGCCTCCGCACGACGGCGGGCGGCGACGGCGTAGTCCTCGTCGAGGGCCTGGGCGGTCAGCAGGTCCAGCAGCGGGGTGGTGACGTGGGCGGGCAGCGGCGGCGCCGGGACGTCGTCGCGCGGCGGGCGCTCGGCACGCTCCGGGCGGTGCGGCAGGTGGGGCGCCCGGTGGGGTGCCCGGTGCCGGGTCGGCCCCGGCGACGCGGTCGGCTCAGCCACGCGGCACCACCCGGCGCTCGGTGGTCGCGAGGAGCTTCCTGACCTGCCAGGCGTAGAGGACGCCGGCCCACCAGTACAGGCCGATGCCCCAGACGGCGAAGGCCCAGCCGAAGACGAGCGCCATCGTGGCGACCACGCCGTCCCCCTCGCCGAGCAGCAGCAGCGGGAAGGCGTAGAGGAGGTTGAACGTCGCCGCCTTGCCGAGGAAGTGCACCGGCAGCGAGCTGTAGCCCCGGGTGCGCAGGATCGGCACCAGTCCCCACAGGAGCAGGTCGCGCAGCGGCAGGGCGACCGCCACCCACCAGGGGATCACGTCGCGCAGCGCCAGCCCGATGATCACGGCGAGGATGTAGAGCCGGTCGGCGACCGGGTCGAGGATCTCCCCCACCGTCGAGTACTGCCCGAGCCGGCGCGCGAGGTAGCCGTCCAGGTAGTCGGTGACGCCCGACAGCATGAGCACCACCAGCGCCCAGCCGTCGGCCTCGGGGCCCAGCACCAGCCAGAGGAACAGGGGCAGGGCCGCCAGGCGGAGCATGCTCAGGACGTTCGGCACCGTCCACACGCGTCGCGTGCGGATCGCCTCCTCCCGTCGCTCATCTGGCACGGCAGCACCCTACGGCGCGCCCCTCACGCTGCCGTCCCCGACGTGCGGGACGCCCGCGGGCCCGGCACGCGGCGCACCACGGACGCCGGGGCGACCGGCGCCGTCCCCACACGTGCGCGGACGTGCCGACTCGACCCCCGTCAGCCGCGCAGACCTGCCGACTCGGCACCATGGACGCCAGACCCCGTGACGGGCGTGTGTCGCTTGCGGACTTCTTGAGTAAAAACCGCAACACACGACCTTGCGGCGCCCTACCTTCTCGGGTATGAGCACCATGACCGCCGCCCCCCGCCGACGCACCCTCCTCGCGGGTGTCGGCGCCGGCACAGCGGCGGCCGCCGCGGGCGCCGTGACCGCGCCGGCGCAGGCGGCCGGGGTGCGCTACACCCCGGCGTCGTTCACCGGCGTGCAGCTCCTGCCGGAGGCCGAGCGTCACCTCGTCTCCCGGTTCTCCTACGGCGTGACGCCCGCGCTGGCGAACCAGGTCCGCAAGGCCGGTGGCGCACAGGCGTGGTTCGAGCGCCAGCTCGACCCGTCCGGCGTCGCCGACGGCACGGCCGCCGCGCTCGAGGGCTGGTGGCCGTCCCTGTCGTACGACGCGCCCAAGCTGTGGGAGCGCAGCCAGGGCACCCTCGAGGGCGGCTGGGAGGTCATGCAGTCCTACCAGCGCTGGCTGCTGATGCGGCGCACCTACTCGCAGCGCCAGCTCGCCGAGGTCATGACGGAGTTCTGGGAGAACCACTTCAACGTCCCGGTCTTCGGCGACGGTGTCTTCACCTTCCGCAAGAACTACGGCGACACCATCCGCGCCCGGGCCCTCGGCACCTTCGAGGACCTCCTGCAGGCGGTCACCGTCCACCCGGCGATGGGCATGTTCCTCGACAACGCGAAGTCGTCGAAGTCCGCGCCCAACGAGAACCTCGGCCGCGAGCTGCTCGAGCTGCACACCGTCGGCCGCGGGGTCTACGACGAGGACGACGTCAAGAGCTCCGCGCGCATCCTCACCGGCTACTGGGTCGACATGTGGCGCACCTGGACGGCGAGCTACCGCCCCGAGGAGCACTGGACCGGCCGCGTGCAGGTCATGGACTTCACCGACGACAACCGCGACCCCGACGGCCGCGCCGTCGTCCGCCGCTACCTCAGCTACCTCGCCAAGCACCCCTCCACCGCCGCCCGGGTCGCCCGCAAGCTCGCCGTGAAGTTCGTGTCCGACACCCCCTCCGAGGCCCTGGTGTCGCAGCTCGCCGACGTGTACCTGCGCAACGGCACCGCGATCGCACCCGTCCTGCGGGCGCTGGTCGCCAGCGATGAGTTCAAGCGCTCCGCCGGCAAGAAGGTCCGCGACCCGGGTGAGGACCTCGTCGCCACCTACCGCGTCCTGCAGATGAAGGTCGCTCGTCCGACCGCCTCCGACTCCGCGGTCAACGCGATGCTCTGGCAGGTCTCCAACCTCGGCCAGACCCCGGTGTCGTGGCCGCAGCCCGACGGTCCGCCGCTGACCAGCGAGGCCTGGAGCTCCCCGTCCCGCATCCTCGCGTCGTTCGACACCCACTACACGCTCTCGGGCGGCTGGTGGCCGAAGAAGGACGTCACCTACCGCCCCAAGAGCGCCTGGCTGCCCCGCAAGCGCATGCGCTTCGACATGCTCGTCGACTACCTCTCGCGCATGCTGCTGCACCGCCCCTCGACCGCGGCGCTGCTCGAGGCCTGCTGCCTGTCGGTCGACCTGACGCCCGCCGAGATGATCCACGCCGACCACGGCCTCGTGAAGTGGAACATGCACCGCGTCCTCGCCACGGTCCTGGACTCCCCGGCCCACCTGACCCGCTGAGCCACACGTCCCGCTCCCTCCGCACGACCGCTCCTCTCGGACCCCCTCCCCACCGGTGGCCCCGCCACCGGCCGCGCCGAAACGGACCCCCCTCATGACCGTCACCGCCTCCCCCGCCACGTCCTGCTGCGACGAGTACGCCGGCATGTCGCGCCGCGGCCTGATCCGCGGCGCCGCCCTGCTCGGCGCCACCGCGACCTTCGGGTCGGCCGTGGTCACCACGAGCGCCCGGCCCGCCGCCGCCTCGTGGGGCGCACCGGCCCGCGGCACCCTCGTGCTGCTGTCCCTGCGGGGCGCCGCCGACGGCCTCAACATCGTCGTCCCGCACGGCGACCCGGCGTACTACGCCGCCCGCCCGCGGATCAACGTCCCCAAGGACACCCTCCTGGAGCGCGACGACTTCTTCGGCCTCCACCCGGGCCTCAAGGCCCTGCAGCCGATGTGGCGCTCCGGCAAGCTCGCCGCCATCCACGCCACCGGCATGCCCGCGCCGAACCGCTCCCACTTCTTCGCGATGGAGGAGATCGAGGACGCGGACCCGGGCTCCTCGGCCCGCACCGGCTGGCTGAACCGGTTCCTCGGCCTCGACTCGAACACCTCCCCGCTGCAGGGCATGCACGTCGGCGGCGGCGTCCCGCCGACCTCGATGTACGGGCCGCACCAGGTGATGTCCGCCCGCGCCGCCAGCGCCGTCAAGCTCGCCGGCGACGACCAGTACGCCGTCAACGACGGCCGCCGCCGCTCGCTGCAGAAGCTGTGGAACCGCGACATGTCGCTGCTCGGCCGCAACGTCCGCTCCAGCTTCGCCGCCATCGACGCCTTCGAGCCCGTGCTCGGCGTCGCCGAGGGCCCGCGCAACGGCGCGACCTACCCGCGCAGCGACCTCGGCACCGCGCTCGGCGAGGTCGCCCGCATCCTGCGCGGCAACGTCGGCGTCGAGGCCGTGACCGTCGACCAGGGCGACTGGGACATGCACACCGACATGGGCAACATGTCCTGGGGCCGCATGAAGGCGAACGTCACCGAGCTCGGCGACGCGATCGCCGCCTTCTTCACCGACCTCGGACCGCTCGCCGACAACGTCACCCTCGTGACCCTCAGCGAGTTCGGCCGCCGGGTGAAGGAGAACTCGTCGTGGGGCACCGACCACGGCTACGGCAACGTCATGTTCGTGGCGGGCGCCGGGGTCAAGGGCGGGAAGTACTACGGGCGCTGGCCGGGCCTGCAGAACTCCCTGGACGCCGACCTCACCGTCACCACCGACTACCGCAGCGTCCTGTCCGAGGTGCTGCGCCGCCGCTTCGACACCTCCACCTCGGCGGTGTTCCCCGGCTTCCAGCCCGAGGATGTCGGCTTCATGGCCTGACGCCGCGGATCGCCGTACGGTCGGCGGCGTGAGCGAGCCCATGCCGCCGGGGGCCCGGCTCGTCGCGCGCGCCTTCCGGACCGTGCCCGCGCTCCGGGCCGCCCGGCTGGACGACGCCCGCCTGGCCCGGCTGCGGGCACGGCCGCTGCCGGAGTCCGGCGCCGTCGCCGCCCTGGCCGGTCTCGTGGTCGGCCGCGTGCCCGCGGGCGTCGTGGTCACCACCGACCACCACGGGGCGCTGCCGCTGCGGCTCTACACCCCCGCCGGCACCTCGCCGCGCCGAGCCCTCGTGCTGGCGCTGCACGGCGGCGGTTTCGTCCTCGGCAGCGCCCGTCAGCAGGACTGGCTGCACGGCCGGGTGGCCCGCGACCTCGACGCGGTCGTCGTCGCCCCCGACTACCGCCTCGCCCCAGAGCACCCCTTCCCCGCCGCCGTCGACGACGCCTGGGACGCCCTCGGGTGGGCGGTCGGGCACGCCGCCGCGCTCGGTGCCGACGCGGCTCGCACCTGCCTGCTCGGCGAGAGCGCCGGCGGCACGCTCGCGGCCGTCACGGCCCGCCGTGCCGTCGACGAGGGGCTGCCCGGTGGGGCTCGCGTCGTCCACCAGTCGCTGCTCTACCCGCCCGTCGACCTCACCGAGGCGCTCGCCCGCACCGCGTCGTACGCCGAGCACCACGCCGCCGCGATCGGCTCCGCCGCCGCGCTGCGGTGGTTCCGCGACGCCTACCTCGGGCCCCGGGGCGACGCGGCCGACCCGCGGTGCTCCCCCGCCCTGGCCGAGGCCCGGGGACTGCCCCCGACGTGCGTCGTGCTCGCCGGGCACGACCCGCTGCGCGACGCCGCCGCGGCGTACGCCGACGCGCTGGCCGCGGCCGGCACGGTGGTGGAGGTCGTCGACGCCCCGGGCATGCCGCACGGGTTCCTGGGCTTCCCCCGCCTCGCCCGCGACGCCGCGGGGGTCGTGGACGCCGTCGTCGCCGACGCGGCGCGGGCCACCGGCTGAGGGCTCCCCCTCCGGGCGCGTCAGGACGGCAGCTGCGGCAGCTCCAGGTCGCACTCGTCGCGGGCGTGGGCCGAGATGTTCTCGTTGGCCTCCTGGAACTCGGCCGTGTTGAGCGCCTGGAGCTCCCGGCCCACCTCCTGCACGTCCTGCTCGCTGACGCCCTCGGGCAGCTCGCCGTCGGGACCGATCTGGGCGAGGTCGCCGTACGTCAGGCCCGCCTCGTCGAGCACCTGCTCACGCTGGTCGAGGTTCTCGTCGACGACCGCCCAGTCGTCGGCCACCTCGTCGGGCGCCGAGTCGGCGAGGCCACGGGTCGCCTCGACGGAGTCCTCGAGCGCCTGCGGGTCGGGTGTCGACTCGCCGTCCCCGGCGAGCTCGTCACCCTGCTCCTGCGCGGCCTGGAGGTCCTCGCAGTAGCTCTCGGTGTCGTTGCCCCCGAAGGCGCCGCTGATCGCGCCGCACCCGCTCAGCAGCCCGGCCGAGAGCACGACGGCGACGACGGCGGACGCCGTCCTGGAGGTCGGGGTGGTCGACCGGGCGGTCGTGCGTGACATCGGGTCTCCTCGTCTCGGGCGCCTGCCAGGATGCCGCACCCCGGGGTCCGGTGCGGGCGGACCCCGGGCCCCGGCCTCCTGCCCGCTCGGGGCGGTGGCCACACCCGGGCCTGCGCGGGACCGGGGGCGGACGTGCTCAGAGGTGGTCGGGCACGACGATGGCGTCGGGGTCCTGGCGGATCGGCATGGCCTCGACGGCCACGCGCCCGAGGCGGACGACGACCGCGACGGCGCCGCGGCGCTTGCGCTCGCTCAGCGAGTCCCACGAGCCGGGTGAGCGCTGCTCGGCCGCGGAGCGCTGCGCCTCGGTGGCGGCCGTCTCCCACTCCTCGGTGGTGAACTGCGGGCTCGCCCCCACCGTGGGCCGGTCGGGCAGCGCGACGAGCACCGGCAGCACCAGCTCGCCCGCGGCGGCGAGCTTCTCGTAGCGCTGCATCGGCGTCAGCCGCTCCCACCGCTCCTCGACACTGCCGCGGGCGAAGGGCTTCGTCGCGACCATCAGCTGCTGGGCGACCGCCTTGACCCCGACGGTCATCTCCCTCTCGGTGAAGCGCATGGGACCAGTCTCGCCGGACTACGGTGTCGCGGGTGAGCCGCCCCGTGGTCCTCGAGGTCGCCCTCAACGGCGCGACGCCCCGCTCCGCCAACCCGCACGTGCCGCGGACGCCGTCCGAGGTCACCGCCGCGACGCTCGACGCCATCGGCCACGGCGCCGCGATCGTGCACCACCACACCGACGACACGATGTTCACCGAGACCGGCGTGCACGACGTCGCGCCGTACGTCGAGGCCTGGACGCCGGTCGTCGAGCGGCACCCCGACGCGCTGCTCTACCCGACCATGGCCGCCGGGGCGCGCGGCATCGCCGTCGAGGACCGCTGGGCGCACGTCGAGGAGCTCGCCCGCCGGGGCCTCGGCGGGCTGACCCTCGTCGACCCCGGCTCGGTCAACGTGGGCCTGACCGAGGACGGCGAGGTGCCGGACGCGGCGGCGCCGGGGCCGTACCAGAACTCCTACGCCGACCTGGCCCACATGTTCCGTCGTACCGGCGAGCTCGGCGCGGCGCCGAGCATCTCGATCTTCGAGCCGGGCTTCCTGCGCACCACCCTGGCCTGGCACCGCGCGGGGCGCGTGCCGGACGGGGCGATCGTGAAGCTGTACTTCGGCGGCGACCTCGCCTTCGGGCTGCCGCCCACGCGCACCGGCCTAGACGCCTACCTCGAGCTGCTCGAGCCGTCGGGCCTGCCGTGGTCGGTGGCCGTGCTGGGCGGGGACGTCGTCGCCTGCGGCCTGGCGGCGTACGCGCTGGAGCGCGGCGGCCACCTGCGTGTCGGGCTGGAGGACCACGCCGGCCCGCGGACGCCGTCCAACGCCGAGCTGCTGGCGGAGGCCGTCGCGCTGGTCGAGTCGGTCGGCGACCACCCCGCCTCGCTCACCGAGGCGCGGACGCTGCTCGGCATCGGTCCGGCGCCCACGGCAGGATGAGGCCATGACCGCCTACTGGATCGCCATGTACCGCGACGTCACCGACCCCGACAAGGTCGCGGCGTACGCCGAGCTCGCCGGACCCGCCCTCAAGGCGGCGGGCGGCCGCTTCGTGGTCCGCGGCACCCCCGAGCAGGTCTACGAGGCCGGCCAGGAGCTGCGCACCGTCGTCATCGAGTTCGACTCCGTGGAGGCCGCCGTCGCGGCGCACGACTCCGCGGAGTACGCCGCCGCGCTCGACGCCCTCGACGGCGGCGCCGTCCGCGACATGCGCATCGTCCCCGCCGCGGAGTAGCCCCTGACGCCCTAGTGACCGATCGGTGTCGCTGAGCGACACCGATCGGTCACTCAGGTCCCGCAGTACGTCGTGTACGCGCCGAAGCCCTCCGGCGCCGGGCGGCGGTAGCGCTCGTCGACCCCGGTCTCGTCGTACGGCTGGGTGACGGCGGCGAGCAGGGCGTGCAGCGGGTCGAGGTCACCCGCGGTCGCCGCGTCGAGGGCCTCCTCGACGAGGTGGTTGCGGGGCACATGGACGGGGTTGACCCGGTCCATCGCGTCGGCGTCGGGGCCGAGCGCGCGCCACTGCTCGACCCAGGCGTCGAAGCCCTCGAGGTCGAGCACCCGGTCGCGGGCGGGCCCGGCGTCGCCGCGGGCGGCGGCGGCCAGGTCGCGCCAGAAGCCGGTGTGGTCCACCGGGGTGGCCTGCATGATCTCCACGAGCCGCTCGCCCAACGGGGCGACGACCTCGTCGGTGGCCGCCTCGACGCCCGCCAGCCCCAGCTTGCGACGGAGCTCGTCGGTCCACGCGGCGGCGTACGACGGCGCGAAGCCCTGCAGCGAGGCGGTGGCCGTCTCCACGGCCCGGTCGGTGTCGGCGTCGACGAGCGGCAGCAGCCCCTCGGCGAGGCGGGCGAGGTTCCAGGCGGTGACGCCGGGCTGGTTGCCGAAGGCGTAGCGGCCGCCGTGGTCGATCGAGCTGAAGACGGTGGCGGGGTCCTCGGCGTCGAGAAAGGCGCACGGGCCGTAGTCGATCGTCTCCCCCGAGATGGTCACGTTGTCGGTGTTCATCACGCCGTGCACGAAGCCGACGCCCATCCACTGCGCCACCAGCCGCGCCTGGGCGTCGCGGACGGCCTCGAACAGGGCGACGTACGGCGCCCCGTCCGGCCCCGCGTCGGCGGCGGCCGGGTGGTGGCGGGCGATGGCGTGGTCGGCGAGCCGGCGCAGCAGGTCGGCGTCGTCGGTGGTCCGGGCGAGCTGGAACGTGCCGACCCGGAGGTGGCTGCTCGCGACCCGGACCAGCAGCGCGCCGGGGAACGCCCCGCCGTCGCGGGCGACGTCGCGGCCGGTCGTCACCACGGCCAGCGACCGTGTCGTGGGGACGCCGAGCGCGTGCATCGCCTCGGACACCACGTACTCGCGCAGCATCGGCGCCAGGACGGCGAGCCCGTCACCGCCGCGGGCGAACGGCGTCCGGCCCGACCCCTTGAGGTGGACGTCGCGCAGCCGGCCCCCGGCGTCGCGCAGCTCGCCGAGCAGCAGCGCCCGGCCGTCGCCCAGCAGCGGGGAGAACCCACCGAACTGGTGCCCGGCGTACGCCATCGCGACCGGCGTCGCGCCGTCCGGCACCTGGGCGCCGACGAGGAAGGCGAGGCCGTCGGGGCTGCGCAGCCAGTCGGCGTCCAGACCGAGCTCCGCCGCCAGCGGCTCGTTGAGGACGACGAGCGACGGGTCGGGCGCGGGCGCCGCCTGCCACGGCTTCGCCAGCTCGGGCAGCAGGTCGGCGTAGACGTGCTCGAGGGCGGGGGCGTCCTGCGTGACGGTGCCGGTCATCGGCGTCCTCCTGTCGGGTGGTGCGGGGTGGGTGGTGGGCCGGCGCCTGCGGCTCACCACGCCAGGCGGGTGGCCGCCGGAGGGCGGCGAACGGGATCCGAGCCTCAGGCGGACGCCGCGGCGTCGCCGCCGTGCGCCTGGAGGGCGACGGGCTGCCACGCGCGCCAGGTCTCCAGGCGCGACTCGTAGTCCTTCGTGGCGATGTCGAGGGGCACGCGGCCGAAGAAGACGCGCAGCGGCGGCTGCTCGGCGTCGACGACCGCGAGGATCGCCGCGCGGGTCGCCCGCGGGTCACCCGGGTCGTTGGCGGTGGGGCGCTTCGACGCGGCCTCACGGACGTCGGCGTAGGCGGCGATCTCCTCGCTGCGCGTCGCCGACGGGCCGGACCAGTCGGTGGAGAAACCACCCGGCTCGACCAGCGTGACGTGGATGCCGAACCCGGCGACCTCCTGCGCGAGGGACTGCGACAGACCCTCCAGCGCCCACTTCGACGCATGGTAGGCGCCGACGGTCGGGAACGCGCTGATCCCGCCGATGCTCGAGACCTGGACGACGTGGCCGGAGCCCTGCTCGCGCAGGATCGGCAGCGCCGCCTGGGTCACCCAGGTCGCGCCGAACAGGTTGGTCTCGATCTGGGCGCGGAACTCGTCCTCGGTCAGCTCCTCGACCATCCCGAAGTGGCCGTAGCCGGCGTTGTTGACGACGACGTCGAGGCGGCCGAAGTGCTCGGCGGCCCTCTGGACCGCGGCGAGGTCGGCGGCGCGGTCGGTGACGTCCAGCTGCAGCGGCAGGACGGCGTCGCCGTACGTCTCCACGAGGGCGTCCAGGGTCTCCGGTCGCCGGGCGGTGGCGGCCACGCGGTCGCCGCGCTCGAGCGCGGCCTCCGTCCACTCGCGCCCGAAGCCCTTCGACGCACCGGTGATGAACCAGACCTTACTCATGACGCTCCTTCGCTGGGGAGTCCGCTGGGATCGCTCTCCTGTCCCAACACGCCGAGCGGGGGTCCGCTTCCCGTCAGCCGACGCGGGTCCCCCGCCGCAGCAGCCGACCCCGGGGCTCGGACCCGTCCTCGACCTCGACACCCCTCAGCCAGGTGCGCCGGACGACCCCGTGCAGCGTGCGCCCGTCGTACGGCGTGACCGCGTGGCGGTGCCGCAGGTGCGTGGCGTCGACGGTGAAGGTCTCCTCGGGGGCGAGGACGACGAGGTCGGCGTCGGCGTCCAGCGCGATCCGGCCCTTGCCGGGCAGGCCGACGCGGTCGGCGGGGGCGGCGCTCATCCACCCCACGACCCGGGCGAGGTCGACGCCGCGACGCCGGGCCTCGGTCCAGACCACCGGCAGCATCAGCTGCACGGAGCTGATCCCGCCCCAGGCCGCGCCGAAGTCGCCGCCGGGCGGCTGCTTGAGCTCCGGGGTGGCGGGCGAGTGGTCGGAGGCGACGTAGGCGAGGGTGCCGTCGAGCAGCGCCTCCCACAGGAGGTCCGCGTTGGCCGCCTCCCGGATCGGCGGGCAGCACTTGTACGCCGTCGCACCGTCCGGGACGTCCTCCGCGGCCAGCGTCAGGTAGTGCGGGCAGGTCTCGGCGGTGACGTCCAGGCCCTCCTCCCGCGCCGCCCGCAGCAGCGGCAGCGCCTCGGCCGCCGAGAGGTGGACGACGTGGGTCCGCGCGCCCGTCCGCCGGGTGGCGTCGAGGAGCCCGGCGATCGCGACGTCCTCCGCGACGGGAGGCCGCGAGGCGAGGAAGTCGCCGTACACCGGCCCCGACGGCGCCGGGGCGCGGTCGATCTCGCCGGCGTCCTCGGCGTGCACGATCATGAGCGAGCCGAGGCGGGCGACCTCGGTGAGGTGCCCGTCGAGCTCGGTCGGCGGCAGCGCGGGGAACTCCTCGACGCCGGAGTCGAGCAGGAAGCACTTCACCCCGACGACGCCCTCGGCGTGCAGCCCGGCGAGGTCGCCGGCGTTGCCGGGCACGGCGCCGCCCCAGAACGCGACGTCCACGTGCACCTGCGGGCCCGCGGCGTCGCGCTTCACCGCCAGCGCGGCGACGTCGACGGTCGGCGGGACCGCGTTCAGCGGCATGTCGACGATCGTCGTGACGCCGCCCGCCGCGGCAGCGTGGGTGGCCGTCGCGAAGCCCTCCCAGTGCGTGCGCCCGGGCTCGTTGACGTGCACGTGCGCGTCGACGAGCCCGGGGAGCAGGACCTCGTCGTCGGCGAGGTCGACCACGGTGGTCGCCGTCAGCCCGGTGCCGGGCGGCTCGACCGCGACGACGCGTCCCGCGGCGACGCCCACCTCGGCGGGCTGCTCGCCGTCCGGCAGGACGACCCGCCGTCCACGGACGACGAGGTCGAGCGCGGGGTCCGTCATCGGCCGTGCCACAGCCGGGCGTGGCGGTTGACGTCCTTGTAGAGCAGGTAGCGGAAGCGGCCGGGCCCGCCGGCGTAGCAGGCCTGCGGGCAGAAGGCGCGCAGCCACATGAAGTCGCCGGCCTCGACCTCGACCCAGTCCTGGTTGAGGCGGTAGACCGCCTTGCCCTCGAGCACGTAGAGCCCGTGCTCCATCACGTGGGTCTCCGGGAAGGGGATCACTCCCCCGGGCTCGAAGGTGACGATGTTGACGTGCATGTCGTGCCGGACGTCGGACGGGTCGACGAAGCGGGTCGTGGCCCACACGCCGTCGGTGTCGGGCATCGGCGTCGGGACGACGTCCCGCTCGTTCGTCACGAACGCCGCCGGGACGTCGACGCCCTCGGCGTGCTCGTAGGCCTTGCGGATCCAGTGGAGGACGGCGCGCTCGCCGCCGGAGTTGTGGAGCGCCCAGTCCGCGCCCGGCGGCAGGAAGGCGTAGCCGCCCTCGCCGAGGTCGTGGCGGGCGCCGTCGACGGTGAGGTCGACCGAACCCTCGGTCACGAACAGCACCGCCTCCGCGGCCGGGTCGGTCTCGGGGCGGTCGCTGCCCCCGCCCGGCGAGACCTCGACGACGTACTGGGAGAAGGTCTCGGCGAAGCCCGACAGCGGACGCGCGATCACCCACATCCGCATCCCGGTCCACCCGGGCAGGGCCGAGGTGACGATGTCGCGCAGCACCCCGCGCGGGACGACGGCGTACGCCTCGGTGAAGACGGCGCGGTCGGTCAGCAGGTCCGTCTGCGGCGGCAGTCCGCCGCGCGGGGAGTGGTACGTCGGGTCGGGCGGGGTCACGGGAGGGCTCCTGTCCGGGCGAGGGCGTCGAGCTGGTCGGGGGTGAGGCCGGTGCGGGCGTCGACCTCGGCGGCGTCGACGGCGCCGCACCGCAGGGCGCGGACGACGAACCCGCTGAGGGCCTTGGCGGTGGCGGGCTCGTCCATGACGGCGCCCCCGGCCCTCGCCAGGTAGGCCGAGAGGCGGTCGGTGGCGGCGTCGAAGCCCTCGCGGTACCAGCCGAACGTGGCGAGGTAGCGGGTGGGCAGGTGCCCGGGGTGGAGGTCCCAGCCCTGGTAGACGCCCCACGACAGCGAGCGGCGGACCAGCCGGTGGTGCAGCGCCCACGCCTCGCGGACCTGGGCGTCGTCCCCGGCGGGCACGACGTTGGTCGAGCCGTCGGAGAGGTGGACGCCGGTGCCGGCCACGACGAGCTGCATCAGGCCCTTCGCGAGGTCGGCGGCGGGGTGCTCGAGGGACTGGTCCCCGGCGGCGACGCCGATCGAGGCGCTGTAGTCGTAGGTGCCGTAGTGCAGGGCACTCACCCGCCCCTCCCCCGCGGTGAGGCAGTCGGCGAGGGGCACCCGGCCGTCTGCGCCGAGGACGACGGGGGGCGTCTCGACCTGCACCTCGAAGCGCAGCGTCCGCTCGGCGAGCCCGAGGGAGGCCTCCAGGCGCTCGCAGACCCGGCGGAAGGCCTCGACCTGGGCCGCCGTGGACACCTTCGGGAGGGTGATCGCGAGGACGGGCGGGAGCTCGCCGTGCTCCAGGACCGTGGTCAGGAACAGGCCGAGCGTGCGGATGCTGCGGCGCCGCAGGGGCGCCTCGAGGCACTTGACCCGCAGCCCGACGCTGCCGGGCAGCATCCCGTGCTCGGCGGCGCGGACGACCTCGCGGGCGGCGGCGACGACGTCGGCGTCCTCGGTCGCGTCGTCGCGGACCCCGTAACCGTCCTCCAGGTCGATGCGGAGGTCCTCGACCGGGTCGGCGCGGATCTTGGCGGCGGCGCGGCGGGCCAGCCCGGCGGCGAGGTCGGGGCGGCAGAGCTCACCGGCGAGCCGGTCCCACCCGCCGTGCTCGTCGACGAGCCGGTGGGCACGGTCGCCCCAGTCGCGGACGAGCCCGGCGTCGAACCGGTCGGCCGGCACGTAGACGGTGTGGACCGGCTGTCGCCGGCCGTCGTCACCCGGGTACCGCTCGGCCAGCAGCCGGTCGGTGGGCTCGAGCAGGACGTCGAGCGCGTCGAGGTCCGCGGGGCTCAGCATGCGGCGACGCTACCGGTCGCCACCCCCACCCCCGAGGGGGCTCAGCCCGCGCGGAGCTCTTCGGTGTCGCCGGCCAGGGACGAGCGGATCAGCGCCGCGCCGACCACGGACAGGTCGTCGGAGCCGGTGGCGTCCGCGAGCCCCCGCGCGGTGTGCGGCAGACCCAGGTCACGGGCGGCGTCGGCCATGCGGGGGTCGCTGCACGGGCGCAGCGAGGGCCACACCGCCTGCACCTCGCGGCAGAAGATGTCGGCGCCGACCTCGCCGATCCCGGGCATCTCGCGCACGAGCGCGGCGACCCCGTCGTGGTCGCCGTACGCCCGGTCCCGCAGGCGCCGCAGGTCGCCGTCGTAGTCGTCGACCACCACGCGCGCGGTGCGGCCGAGCAGCTCGGCGGTCTTCCGCTTGCGCAGGAACCGTGCCTCGGACAGGACCGCGTGCCGCGCGTCGTCGTCGGCCTCGGCCATCGCGTCGGCGGTGCGGTAGGTCTTCCGCATCGCCGTCGCCGCCCGCACCCCGAGGTCGGCGGAGATGTTGGCCGACAGCAGGTGGGACAGCACCAGCAGCTGGAACAACGGCGCCGGCTTGTCGTCCAGCGTGATGCCGGCCTCCTCGGCGTACGTCGTCCCGTGGCGCTCCAGCAGCCGTGACAGCAGGGCCTCGTGGGTCATGGCGCCCCGGTACCCCCGGCGCCCGGCCGGGGACCGAGGCGGCTCAGACCCGTTCGAACCGCACCGTGATGCTCTTCGACGCCGGCTGGCCGCTGGTCTCGTCGACATGGTCGAGCGGGACCAGGACGTTGGTCTCCGGGTAGTAGGCCGCCGCGCAGCCCCGCGGCGTCGGGTAGGGGACGAGCCGGAAGCCGGGCGCGCGCCGCTCGACGCCGTCCCCCCAGACGCTGACCACGTCCACCAGGTCGCCCTCGGCGAGGCCGAGCTCGGTCAGGTCGTCGGCGTTGACCATGACGATGCGCCGGGAGCCGTGGATGCCGCGGTAGCGGTCGTCGTCGGTGTAGGGGATGGTGTTCCACTGGTCGTGCGAGCGCAGCGTCTGCAGCACGAGGTGGCCCGGCGGGGCGTGCGGGGCCTCGCCGGTGTTGACGCTGAACTGCGCGGTGCCGGTCTCGGTGAGGAAGAAGCCCTCGTTGACGGGGTTGGGCAGGGCGAAGCCGCCGGGCTCGGCCACGCGGGCGTTGAAGTCACCGAACCCGGGGACGATGCGGGAGATCCGGTCGCGGATCGCGCCGTAGTCGGCCTCGAAGGTGTCCCACGGGACCGTGGTGTCGGGACCGAGCGTCGCCCGCGCCAGGCGGCAGAGGATGGCCACCTCGCTGAGCAGCAGCCGGGACGACGGCTCGAGCTTGCCCCGTGACTGGTGCACGACGCTCATCGAGTTCTCGACGGTGACGAACTGCGGGCCGCCGTCCTGCACGTCGACCTCGGTGCGTCCCAGCGTGGGCAGGATCAGCGCGGCCTCGCCGGTGACGACGTGCGACCGGTTGAGCTTCGTCGACACGTGCGCGGTGAGGCGGCAGCGCCGCATCGCCTCCTCCGTGTACGCCGTGTCCGGCGCCGCGCTGACGAAGTTGCCGGCCATCCCGAGGAAGACCTTGACGTCACCGTCGTGCATCGCGTGGATGGCCTTGACGGCGTCGACGCCGTGGTGGCGGGGCGGGTCGAACCCGAACTCCTGCTGGATCGCGTCGAGGAACCCGTCGGGCATCTTCTCCCAGATCCCCATGGTGCGGTCACCCTGCACGTTGCTGTGGCCGCGGACCGGGCAGGCGCCCGAGCCGGGCTTGCCCAGGTTGCCGCGGAGCATGAGGAAGTTGACGATCTCGCGGATCGTGGGGACGGCGTGGCGGTGCTGCGTCAGGCCCATCGCCCAGCAGACGACGACCCTGTCGCTGGCCAGCACCTCGTCGCGCAGCCCCTCGATCTCGGCCCGGGTCAGGCCGGTGTCGGTGAGCACCTGGTCCCAGTCGGTCGAGCGGACGTGGTCGGAGAACGCCTCGAAGCCGCTGGTGGAGGTGTCGATGAAGTCGCGGTCGAGGACGGTGCCCGGGGCGGCGTCCTCGGCCTCGAGCAGGAGGCGGTTGAGGGCGCGGAACAGCGCGAGGTCCCCGCCGATCCGGACCTGGAGGAAGCGGTCGGCGATGTCGACGCCGCGGCCGACGACGCCGCGAGGCTTCTGCGGGTTCTTGAACCGCTTCAGGCCCGCCTCGGGCAGCGGGTTGATCGCGACGATGCGCCCGCCGTTCAGCTTGGTCTCCTCCAGTGCGGAGAGCTGGCGGGGGTGGTTGCTGCCGGGGTTCTGCCCGACGAGGAGCACGAGGTCGGCGTGCTGCAGGTCGAGCAGCGTGACCGTGCCCTTGCCGGTGCCGAGAGTCTCGTGGAGGGCGGCGCCGCTGGACTCGTGGCACATGTTCGAGCAGTCCGGCAGGTTGTTCGTGCCGTACGCCCGGGCGAAGAGCTGCAGGAGGAACGCGGCCTCGTTGCTCACCCGTCCCGACGTGTAGAACGTCGCCTCGTCGGGCGAGTCGAGCGAGCGCAGCTCGTCGGCGAGCAGGCCGATGGCCTCCCGCCAGGCGACGGGCTCGTAGTGGTCCGACCCCGCCCGCTTCAGCATCGGCTCCGTCAGACGGCCTTGGTCGTTGAGCCACTGGTCGGAGCGCTGGGCCAGGTCGGACACCGAGTGCTGGGCGAAGAACTCCCGGGTGACCCGCTTGGACGTCGCCTCGTCGTTGATGTGCTTGGCGCCGTTCTCGCAGTACTCGTTGACGTGCCGCTTGCCCGGCGCCGGGTCCGGCCAGGCGCAGCCCGGGCAGTCGATGCCCGTGACCTGGTTCATCGTGAGCAGCGTCAGCGCCGTCCGGCGGGGCGTCGTCTCCGACAGCGAGTACTCGAGGGCCTTGCGGACCGCCGGGACGCCGGCCGCCCAGTCCTTCGGCTCGGTCCGGGTCAGCTCGCCGGGGGTCTCCTCGTGGGAGGGGGTGCGCATGCGGGGGCCTGCCTTTCGCGATGGGTGGCCGTGCGGTGGGGGCCGCGCGGTGGGGGCCGTGCGGTGGGGGCCGCGCGGTGGGGGCCGTGCGGTGGTGACCGGGACGGAGGAGACCGTCAGCCGTGCTGCCAACCGGGGACGGTCGGGGGCTGGTTCTTCAGGTGCTTGAGGCGGCCGTCGTGGATGGTGCCGCGCCAGGTCTCGCCCGCGTCACCGACGCCCTCGATGAACACCCGGAAGTGCTCGAGCTCGGCGGCGAGCGTGCGTCGGACGAGCGGGAGGGTGACGACACCCGGCCCGGTCCACGTGGCGCAGCGCACCGCGATCGTCACGAGGGTCCGCTGGGGGTCCACCGGGGTGAACGAGACCGTCCCCGCGTGGCGCAGGCGGCGGTCCCAGCTGCGCCAGGAGATGTGCGAGTCGGGCTCCTGCTCGAGGATCTCGGCGTGGAACTCGCGGGTCACCGGCCCCAGCCCGATCAACCACCGGGTCACCGCGGGCCGCACCTGCTCGACCTCCCGCACCGTGCTCATGAAGCGCGGGAAGCTCTCGAAGCGCGTCCACTGGTCGTACGCCGTGCGGATGGGCACCGCCACCTCGGCGGTCACCTCCAGGGTCCTCACCGACGGGCTCCTCTCGTCCACGGGTGGTCGTCCGTCAAGACGACGGGCCGCGTCTCGTACCCGCTCCCCCGCCGGCCACACGGCGCCCTGATCTGGTCGACCAGGGTGGAGTGCGGGGTGGAGTGCGGGCGACGACCCCGGGAGACCGACGCCTCCCGGGAGGCTCAGACCACCCGCGCGGGCCGGTCGGTCTGCATCACGTGCGCGTACGCGAAGAAGCGGACGGCGCCCGAGACGCCGTTCGCGACGGCGAGCGTGACGACCTCGGCGACGGCGCTCGCGTCCGGGTCGACGGTCGAGAGCCACCAGAGCGACACCGACGTCAGGACGGCTCCGAGCGCGAGCACGGCCAGGCCGAGCGCCTGGTGCGAGAGGGCGGTCGAGGGGTCGCGGACGCCGAACGTCCACCGGCGGTTGCCCCAGGTGTCGGCCACGGTGGACAGGACGAGCGCGACGGCGTTGGCCCACTGGGCGTCGAGCGGACCCCGCAGCAGCAGGTAGAGGGTGAAGTAGCCGACGGTGCAGCAGGCCCCGACCACGAGGAAGCCCGGCACCTTGCGCAGCCACCACGGCACGGCGCGTCCTCCCTCCAGGTCGATGGTCCACCGGCGGCGTACCCGTTGGGTGGTCACGTCACCCGCGACCGCCCCACCGACCCGAGTGCGCGCCCGCGTCGGGATCGCGCCGTCCGTCCCCAACGCGCGGACCCGCCCGGACCATCCCGCCCGGACGATCCCGCGCGGACCATCCCGCGCGGCCCGGACCCTCCTAGGCGAGCACGCGCTCCCGGTGCCGCCGCAGGAACGCGCGGAGGTCGGTCACGAGCGCGTCGGGGGCCTCCATGGCCGCGAAGTGGCCTCCGGCGTCCATCTCGGTCCAGGTGTCGATCGGGTAGCGGGTCTCGCTCACCTCCCGCGGCGCCGCGAACGGTTCGGCCGGGAAGTGCGCGACGCCCGTCGGGACCGTCACCGGCGGACGGGCCCGGTCGGTGGGGTCGTTCCGGCTCTCGAGGTAGATCCGGGCCGCGCTCGGGGTGGCGCCGGTGGCCCAGTAGAGCATCAGGTTCGAGCAGAGGTCGTCGACGACGTACACGTCGAGCAGGTCCCGCCCGCCGAGGTCCGACCAGCCGTGGAACTTCTCCAGCACCCACGCCGCCAGCCCGGCCGGGGAGTCGTGCTGCGCCAGCGTGAGGGAGTCCGGCTTGGTGCTCTGGACGGCGGAGTAGCCGCGCTCGCGCTCCCCGAAGTCCTTCATCGCGGCCACCCACCGCTCGGTCTCGGGCGACGGGTCGGCGGGCGGGCTCGCCAGCGGCATGGTCACGTGGAGCGCCCGGCAGGTCTCGGGGTGCCGGGCACCGAGGAGGGACGAGACGTTGGCGCCCCAGTCACCCCCCTGGGCCACGTACCCGTCGTACCCGAGACCCCGCATGAGGGTGTCGAGCGCGTCGGCGATCCGTGTCGCGCTCCAGCCGCGCTCGCGCGGCGCGGAGGAGAAGCCGAAACCGGGCAGCGAGGGGACGACGAGGTCCACGGCGTCCGCGGGGTCGCCGCCGTACGACGCGGGGTCGGTCAGCGGGCCGATCACGTCCATGAACTCCCAGACCGAGCCGGGCCAGCCGTGGACCATGAGCACGGGGACGGGCGCCGGGCCCTGCCCCCGCACGTGCAGGGCGTGCACGTCGACGCCGTCGATCGCGACGAGCACCTGCGGGTGGGCGTTGAGCCGTGCCTCCGCCGCCCGCCAGTCGTAGGCCGTCGCCCAGTGCTCGCAGAGGCGGCGGACGACGGACAGGTCGGCGCCGTGGTCCCAGCCGACGCCGGGGACCTGCTCGGGCCAGCGGGTGCGCCGCAGCCGCTCCCGCAGGTCGTCCAGCACCTCCTCACCGACGTCGACCGTGAACGGGCGGGGCTGGAGGTCGTGTGCCACGGGCCCACAGTGCCGCATACTCCCGCCATGGAGCACCGGGCGCCCGGGGAGGACCGGGGCGACGTCGTCATGGGGGTGGTCGCGCTCACGGTGGTCGCCGTCGTGGTCGTCGCGTCGCTCTGGTCGTTCCTCCCCGGCGACGAGCCGACGCCGGCCGGGGCGTCCGCGCCGTCCGAGGGGACCACCGGCGCCGGATCGGCGCTCCCGGAGCCGACGACGGTCCCGACCGCGGTCCCGACCCCCGCTCCGACCACAGGCCCGCCGTACGGCTGCCGGTCGCTGCTCGACGCGGGCGAGGTGACCCGGGTCTCCACGGTCGTCGCGGTCGCCGACCGCGACCACCAGACCCACGCCCTCGGCCTCGGGGGGCCGATACACTCGATCGGCCTCGGCGAGTGCGAGACCTTCCCGGTGGTCGTCGTGCACGTGCTCCCAGGCGAGGGCTCGGTCCCCGCGGCCGGCCCCCGGGGCACGCCGGTCGTCGTCGAGCCGGGACTCCCGCTCGTGCCGTTCGACGGCTGAGCGGGCCCACGGGGCTCGGCCCGGTGGGGCGCAACCAGACCCCGAGGTCCTCGGGGGCGCCCCACCGAGCCGCGAACGACCGTAGTGACGCGCCGGGCGGCGCCACCACACCCCTGCGGGTGACCGGCCGGGCCGGTCAGGACCGGTCGGCGTGGTCCAGCCCGGGGAGCCGTCCCGTGCTGACGACCTCCCGGGCGAGGTCGCGGATCTTCCGTTCCTCCTGGGAGGAGATCCGGCCGAGGATGCGGAAGGCGACCTCGCTGCTCACCTGGTACCGCTCCATCAGGATGCCGGTCGCCTGGCCGATGACGGTGCGGGTGCTGAGGGCGTGGTCCAGGGCGTCGATGCGTTGCGCGGCGGCGAAGGCGATCGCGACGTGCGCGGCCAGGACCTGACCGTCGTGCTGGTCCTCGGCGCCGAACCCGTCCTTGTCGAGGCTGTAGAGGTTCAGCGCGCCGAGGGTGTCCAGGTGGGTGAACAGCTGGAACGACAGCACGCTGCGCAGTCCCGTCTGCTCGACGACCTCCGGACCCCAGCGTGGCCACCGGTGGTCGTGGGCGAGGCTGGGGCTGTAGGTGGTGACGGCCTCGACGATGGAGTCGAGGCAGGGCCCCTCGGAGTGCTCGGTCTGCAGCTCGTCGGCGCGGGAGGCCCCGGGGTGGGTGGCGGCGAAGTTGACGATCCGGTCGCTCCCCGAGCGCCGCACCATCGACAGGCTCGCCGCGTGGCACCCGAGGATGTTGTCGTGCGCCAGGCGGGTGGCCGCGGCGTAGGTGGCGGCCGGGTCCTGCTGCACCTGGAGGTCCCGGGCCGCCTCGGCCATGCGCTCGGGCAGACCGCTCGCGTCGGGGTCGTCGTGGCCCGGCTCGTCGGGCCGGCGGTCGACCTGGGGCTGGCTGTTGCTCATCGTGGCCTCCTCGGGCCTCTCACTGCCGAAGGGTGTGGCTGGGTGGTCGTCCGTACGCCGCGGCGTACAGGGCGGAGAAGCGCCCTGCCTTCGCGAAGCCCCACCGGGCGGCGATGGCGGCGACGGTGTCGCCGGTGGTCGGGTCACCCCTCACGAGGTCGCGGTGCGCCCCCTCCAGGCGGACCCGGCGCAGGTACCCGGTCGGCGTGGTCCCGCGGTAGCGCCGGAAGGCGTACTGGACGGCCCGGGGCGACGCTCGCGCGGTGCGGGCGATCTCGCCCAACGTCAGTGCCTCGCCGGCGTGCGCCTCGATGTGCTCGACGGCTCGACGCAGCGTGGCCGGCTCCTGGGCGGCGGTGGTCGGTGGCGTGCGGGACATGGTGTGGTCCCTACCTCGGTCGCACCCGTGGACCCTCTGGTCGAGCCCGGCGCGAACCTGCCCACCGTACGCACAGACGGACCACCGCGCGCAAGGTCGCGGACCACGCCGTTCCCCTGCGCCACGGCCCCGCCGGGCCCTACCGTGATCACGAGGCCGGTCTCGGGATCCGCGGCGACGTATGCGGGGGGCCTCTGCCTCGCCGCCTGTCCCCCGAGCCTTCAGAGGCCGCCCCGCCCGGGAGGGGCCGGGGCGGCCTCGCCTCGCTCGTCCTGGGCCGGCGACGGCCGCGCGGGGCCGGAGACCCGGCGTCCCAGGACCATCAGCGCTGCGCCGAGGAGCAGCAGGGGCGCCGTGCGGAGGGCGGCGTCGAGGCCGGCGAGGGCGATGAGGCCGCTCACGACCACGATGCCGAGCGAGCTCGCCGTCCGCAGGACGGCGAAGGCCTCGGCCCGCAGCAGCGGCGGGGCGGCGTCCTCGACCCGCAGCGAGTACGTCGTCGCGAGGAACGGCAGGCAGAACCCGGTCGCCGTCGCACCGGCGAGGGTGACCAGCACGTGCCAGGAGGCGAGGACCAGGCTCGCCGCGGCGGCGGTGGCGAGCAGCAGGGCCAGCACGGCGCCGTCCGGGAGGCGGCGGTTGAGCCAGCTGACCACGACGCCGCCCGCGACGGACCCGACGCAGAGGGCCAGCGCGAAGACGAAGGCCCACTCGGCGTCGAGCCCCTCCGCCAGCGCGAGGGAGACGGCGCCGACCTCGACCCCGGCCACGGCGGTGCTGCCCGCGAGCGCGCAGACCAACCAGGGGGTGATCGCCCGCACCGGCCACCGCACCCCGAGCGCCGACGCCGACGCCGTGGCCGGGGCGCCGGGGTCGCCGACCGACGGTCGTACCGCGGTGGGCAGGACGACGGCGGGGACCGCCCCCAGCACCGTGAGGACGACGAGCCCCGCGGTCGGCGAGAAGGCGCCCACACCGGCGGCGAGCAACGGCGCGGCGGCGAAGGTCACCTCATTCGCCGTGGCCGCGACGCCGAGGGCCCGGGGCAGGCGGGCCGGGACCACGAACGAGCTGAGCGACGAACGGAGCAGCCCGTAGGCGGCGACGTTCACCACGCCCGCCACGGCGCTCAGCGCGACGGCGAGCCCGAACGGCGCGCCGACGCCGACGACCACGGCGACCGCCAGCAGCGAGGCCGCCCGCACCCCGAGCAGGAGCCGCAGGTACCCCACGGGCTCCCGGCGCCGTCCGAGGCGCGACAAGGGCACGGCGCCGGCGATCTGCGCCACCGTCATCACCAGCACCATCGAGGCACCGGCCCGCGCGCTCCCGGTGGCCTGCAGGCCCAGCAGCCCGAACGCGATCGGGGCCCCGGCCTGCGGGACGGCGAGGGTGCCGTGCGCGACCTGCCACCGCGCGAGCCCGGCCCCGGCCACACCACACCTCCGTGCTCGTCCCGCTCGGCCACCGGCCGACCCGCTCTGAGCACTATAGTGCCCACATGGACGTCGGGAACGAGCCGGAGCGCATCCGACCGGCGGTCGCCGTCCGCATCGGGCGACGGGTGCGCGCACTGCGCGGCGACCGCGGCCTGACCGTCGTCCGCCTGGCGGAGCTGAGCGACGTGAGCCGGAGGATGCTCACCCAGATCGAGCTGGGGCAGGCCAACCCGAGCCTGGCCACCATCGACAAGGTCGCCGCCGCCCTGGGCACCACCCTCCCCGGGCTGCTGGAGGTCACCGACTCCCCGTCGCCCGAGGGCGTCCAGGTGTGGGCCGGGCCGGCGGGCAGCTCCGCGCACCTGCTCAACGCAATGCGGACCACCGCGGCGGCCGAGGTCGAGCTCTGGCGGTGGACGCTGCTGCCCGGGGACGCCTACGAGATCAGGCCGGACGCCGCCGGCGCCGACTCGCTGCTCCACGTGGTCCGTGGTCGCCTGACGATCGACAGCGCCGACGGCCCGCACGTCGTGGACGCCGGGGGTTCCTGGCGGGCCTCGGGCGCGGCGTCCTTCACCTTCCGTGCCCCCGACGGCCCGGTCGACCTCGTCCGGGTCGTGGCGCTGCGCACCTGACGGGGCCGTGGCGGCCCGGGGCGACGCAGCGGGTTCGCCGCCCGCCGCGCACGCTCACGCCATGTCGTCCCAGCTCGACATGCGGTCACCGAGGAGCCAGACCAACCCCGCTCCCCTCCCGCGGGCGTCGTCGGGGAGGAGGAGGGCGATGGAGGGATGACTGTCCTCCGGGCAGTGAGCCCGCGCCCAGTCGAGCGCCCACAGCAGGTCGGCTCCGCTGATGTCGTGGGTCGCCACCCTCACGGGGTCCGGGTTGTCGCCCATGAAGGTGTCGAAGTACACCCGGAACGTCGGGTCGGTCCTCTCCCACGAGGTCGTCCGCTCGTCACAGGGCACAACCGTGGGCTGCGTGGAACCCGTCATCGCGACATCCAAGCACCGGCCGGCGGGCCGGGCACGGACGAGGCCGCCCCCACCACCGGTGGGAACGAGATCAGGCGATCGTCAACGACCACCTTGCGCCTTTTCGAAACCGCGGCCTAGGAGCTCGGTGTGCGGCCCTCCCGTAGATCAGCCACTCTTGCGGGTGGGGTCGGCCGTGGGCGGCACAGTAGGTCCTCGCCGCCTTCTACAAGAGGCGCTGACGGGGGCCTGAGCTTGCACCCGGCTGTCGGGGCTTGAGCCTGCTCCCGGCTGTCGGGGGCGTGCGACGTTGCTGGTGGAGGAGGGGGTCGGACGATGTCGGCCAGCGGCAAGGCTGACAGGGCCGCTGGCCCAGTTCGCTCGCCACCCGTCGCAGTCACAGGTCCTGCGAGGGATGGATGACCGTGAACTGGGAGACCGTCATCTCGATGAACAGATCAGGGTGGCGCTGAAGGATCAGCACCGCGTCCTCAAGGTGGTGCGTCATCAGCGCGGGCCCTTCCAACTCGTCGCAGTGCAGCCAGATGTGGTGTCCCACGACTCGTTTGCGGACACGCTGCGAGAACTCGCGATCGTGGGTTACGAGAACGGCCGAGCGGTCGTGAGCGTAGATGCTGAGGTCGGGGTCTGATTCTGCGGAGAGACCGGCGTCGTCAGCGGTCCAGGCCACGTGCCCCGCGTTGACGAGCTTGCCCCGCAGACGCGCGTCGACGTTCTGGTCGAGGAAGAACCTCACGTCGACGAGCGACCGCTAGTTGGCGACGCGCAGGGCGTCGAGGTCCTCAGCAGCGAGCGCTGGGAACGCCTCGAGGATCTCGCTGTCAGGCACCTGGGCGCGAAAGTAGCGAAGGATGGTGGCAACCGGGATGCGGGTGCCGGCGATGAGCGGTTTGCTCCCCAGCGCGTTGCGCCGCTTCTCAGTCTCGCCAACCGTCGCTGCGTCCCGGCGACGAGCATCACGAAGGGACGCACGGATCTCCTCAAGGTCGACGAGAACCTCCTCCCCGAGCACGGGCTGCCCTGGCGCATCGTCGACCTCGATGTGGCCGTCTGCGAATCTGACCGTGAGGTGCACGTGCGCCGCGCGGGTCGCGTCCGTAGCGCCGTAGACCCCGAACTTCAGTTCAACGAGCGGGTTCTCCCTGCCCGCCGCGCGGAGGCGGTCGACGACCTTGCGGATGCGCTGCAGCGGCACCTTCCGGTCCAGCAACCTCGAGATCGTGACCAGCGCGACCATGTCGGTGAAGCTGTACAGCCGCACGGCCCGGGCAGATGAGATCCGCTCGTTCGTGGCCGGCTCGAGCAGAAGGGTGGTCCGCCAGTAATCGAGCTGTCGGGCAGTGAGTCCTGCGAGCCGCGCCGCACGGGCCCGTGAGAACACGACCAGGTTGTCGTCCATGAGCCCCCCACATCAGGTCGTCGGCGATGCCGCACCATAGAACGCAGAGATGCCTGTAGTCACCATCCTGCGTCGGTAAGCCTGACTAAGTAGCCGCAGACTCTGCACACCGGCATCCGCGCCGTTCTCCAGCCAGCGTCCTCCACGAGTAGGGGGCTCAGTGAGAGTGCGATGGCGGCGAATCTCGCGACGAGTCAAACGGTCAACCTCCGCCTGCGGCATCTGGGCCGCGTCCGGTGACTGTGCAGGGGCCGGCCGATGGCCCGACGGAAGAGGGTGGATTCACTCAGCCTGGCCCGATGCCTCCGCCGCCAACCGAGAGGCCCCCGGCGCCTTCCCCAGGACAGGCCGCCGCGTCCGGGCCCTGCCGCCAACCCACTCAGCGCGCCGCTGTTCCTGATCAGCTTCAACCCGCTCTCCGACCTCTACGACCGCTCCACGACGACCTCACCCGTGCGGGACTGGTTCAGTTTCTGGAGGACTCCGTGGTGCGGCTCGTGGCCTACCCCTCTTGGTTTGGCTCGTCGTCCGGATCGCTCTCAAGTTGCTCGAGCCCCTTCCGTCGTTCCCCTTGCCCCTCTGACCTTCAGGGTCACATGCGGGGGCCGGTGAGCTGCTTCCCGCACTGGCGGCAGTCGTGCACCTCGGTCCTTCCACCACGGAGGACGCCCACGAACTTCTGGCGTGTGTTCACCGCTCGTAGCGCCTTACACCGTGAGCAGTGCATGAACTCCCCCGAGCAGTGAGGGCACCGCGTCGCCTGAGCGCCAACCTCCTCGCCGCAGTACGCGCACGGTCGGCCCGCGCTATACGTCTGCCGCTGCGTCCTGCGTTGCGGCGAGGCTGTGGCCGGCCTAGGGATATCGGTCGGCGCCGGGCCGTAGTGGTCAGACCAGCCCGAGCCCGTCCAGTAACGGACGGTGTCCTTCATCTCGCCCCACTCGTACCACCCTGCTGGCGCTGCGGGTCGGGGCTCGGTCGTCATCGACGCACCGTACGTCGCGGGAGTGGTGATCGCCAGGGACTCTTAGGCGGCTGCGGCCACGCTTCGAACGGCGGCAGCACCTCGGCGCGCTCCCACCACACCCTGAGCCCGCCACCCGGGTAAGCGACGGTATCCGGTGCGGCTCGGCCGCGCGCTAGTGCGCGAGTCCATGACGCTCGATCCAGCGCCACTCCAAGAGCAGAGCAATCGTCGGCGGACAGCGGTTGTTCGTGGACTCGCCTATCAGCCAGGCGTGCCGAGGGAGCGTCGCGCACCTCCGAGACGCTCCTGCAGGGCGGTCAATGAGGTCCGCGCGTCGTCAAGGGCGACGGCCGCCTCGTGGACGAGCCGCTTGCCTTCGACCTCGAGCTGCGCCAGGAGCTCCTGATGCTGATCGAGGTCGAACGACGCCACCTCACCACCGCCACCATCACGGTGCGGTCGCTGACCGCCTGCAACCTCGGGTCCTCCGCCTCGTAGTTCCTGAACTGCTCTGCTCGAACGGCGTCAACGGGCGACTCAGGTGGCAGACGAGGAGCTGCCAGTCCTCGTGGGGCGAGAAGTCGTCCGCGACGCTGCCGAGCTTGAGCTTTGCGATCCGTAGCGGGCCTGGCTCGGGCGGCGGGACGGGCGCGGCAGGCCGGATGGGCTGAGCCATTGGTTCCTCCGGAAGGTGGTGGGGTTCTCCGAGGATGCCCCAGAGCACCGCCCCCCTTTCCCGCTGACCGATCAATCGGGAGGGGATGGACCAAAGCTGGGCCGCCGGAGGTCGATCGGTTCCGCCGGCCCGGAGTGGTGAGCCCGGGGCCGGTTGCGCCGTCGCAGCCGACCCCTGGGTGTCGGCGCTCGCGTCTACCGTGCCGCGCAGGACCAGACGCCGCGAGCGCCAGAGCTCGCAGTGCCAGACGTCTGCGAGAGGGTTCTTCCATGAACGTCGTCGACGCCCGCACCATCGCCAGGTACAGCGGGCAGCTCGAGACTACGGTGGGTCGGCTGCCTGCGTCCGTGATCGGCGCCCTGCTGACCCTGGACCCCGACCCCGGGGTCATCGATAGGCGCCACCACATCGGAGAACGCGACGGCGCCTACCAGTACTTCAAAGCGCTGGCGCTGTCCGGTTGTGACCGGGCGAGCCGCAGCTGGCTCGCACTGGGTACCGCGTGAAGAGCGACCCTGACGAGGTTCGGGTGACCGGCCACCGCCGGGACGGAGAGGGCCCTGAGCTCGGTCGCCCAAGTGGCCAGAGCGTCGAGAAGGGTCTCATCCCCAGCGGGGCAGGCGGGCCTGGCGCAGGACGCGCAGGCGGATGCGCAGGGCCTGGCAGGCGACCCCGAGCACGAGGCGCACGACGCGCTGCCAGTCAAGGCGCCTCGCACCTGCGTGCGTCGCGGTAGCGGCCCTGGTGCTTGCCGCTGGGCAGGGTTCTGGTGGAAGTCATTTGTCACTTCTCGTCTGGCCCGTCGGGGCACGTCTCGTGGCACGTCGCTGACGAGCGTTGGTGCCGGGTCGAGACCTTTCGGTCCGTGCCAGTTCGTCGGAGTCGATGTGGCACCGAAGTGGCACGCGGCCCCATTTCGACCCCGCTGGGGCCACCTGGGGGTTTGACCCTGGAGAACGAAAAACGCCCCTCACCTGCGGAAACAGGTGAGAGGCGGTTGTCGGGCTGACAGGATTTGAACCTGCGACCCCCTGACCCCCAGTCAGGTGCGCTACCAAGCTGCGCCACAGCCCGAGGCGCCCGGCTCGCGAGCGCATCGGAACACTACCGCAGCCCTCCGGCCGGGTCCGACCCGGGCCGAGAGCGGGCCGAGGGGAGACGTGAGGCCCCGTTCTGCCCTCGGCGTACGCCGCCCCGCGGTCACGACGTCGGCGCTAGGTTCGCCCCATGGGCGACGTGCTGCGGCTTCCCACCCCCGACCTCGAACCCCTGTGGCGGGAGGCGGTCGGCGACGTGCTGCGCCGTGCGCGCCAGGCCCGCGGCGACCGCCTGCGGGACACCGCGGAGCGGTCCGGGGTGTCGATCCAGTACCTGTCGGAGGTCGAGCGCGGGCTGAAGGAGCCCAGCTCGGAGATCCTCGCCGCCGTCTCCGGGGCGCTCGGCATGACCCTGCTCGACCTCACGGTCGGCGTCGCCCGGTCGCTGCAGCCCTCGCGGGTCGCCGGGCCGCGCGCCATGGCCGGCTGAGCGGCTGACCGACCTCGTGACGCCGGACGACGCCACGGCCCTGGTCGTCGTCGACGCCCAACGGGGCTTCGCCGACCTCGGGTTCTGGGGCTCGCGGGACAACCCCGCCTGCGAGGCCAACATCGGCCGCCTGCTCGACCACTGGCGGGCCCGCAGCCGCCCCGTCGTCCTCGTGCGTCACGACTCGGCCGAGCCGGGCTCGCCGCTCGCGCCGGGGACGCCGGGCAACGACCTGCTGCCCGGGGTCGAGGGCCCCGCCGACCTGCTCGTCACGAAGAGCGTCAACTCGTCGTTCCACGGCTCCCCCGACCTGGAGGCCTGGCTCCACGGCGAGGGCATCGCCCGTCTCGTGGTCTGCGGGATCACCACCAACCACTGCTGCGAGACCACCGCGCGCGTCGGCGGCAACCTCGGCTTCGAGGTGCTGTTCGCCCTCGACGCCACCCACACGTTCGACCGGGCGGCGCCCGACGGGTCGACCGTGACCGCCGCCGAGCTGTCCCGGGTCACGGCGACCAACCTGCACGGCGAGTTCGCGACGGTCGTGGCGACCGACGACCTCGTGTGAGCCCGGGCGCCGCACCGGACTCAGCGCTTGCGCTTCTCCCGCACCCGCTGCTGCAGCACGATCGGGGAGCCGACGAAGCCGAACTCCTCGCGCAGCCGGCGCTCGATGAAGCGCTCGTACCCGGCGTCGAGCCGGCCGGAGGTGAAGAGGATGAACGTCGGCGGCGCCGTCTGGGCCTGGGTGCCGAACATGATCTTCGGCTGCTTGCCCGACCGCACCGGGTGCGGGTGCTCCGCGACCAGGCGACCGAGGAAGGTGTTGAGGGCGCCGGTCCCGACGCGGGTCTCCCAGCCCTCGATCGCGGCGTCGATCGCCCGGACGACGCGGTCGACGTGCCAGCCGGTCCGGGCGGTGATGTTGATGCGGGGCGCCCAGGCCACCTGCACGAACTCCCGCTCGACCTCCCGCTCGAGGAAGTGGCGACGCTCCTCGTCGACGAGGTCCCACTTGTTGAAGGCGATGACGAGCGCGCGGCCGGCCTCGCGGACGGTCTGCACGATGCGCAGGTCCTGCTCCGAGATGGACGCCTCGGCGTCGAGCACGAGCACGGCGACCTCGGCGCGGTCGATCGCGGTCGTCGTGCGCAGCGAGGCGTACCACTCGTGGCCCGACGCCTGGTTCACGCGCTTGCGGATGCCGGCGGTGTCGATGAACCGCCAGGTCCGTCCGTCGAGCTCGACCAGCTCGTCGACCGGGTCGACGGTGGTGCCCGACGCGTCGTCCACGACGGCGCGCTCCGAGCCGGCGAGCCGGTTGAGCAAGGAGGACTTGCCGACGTTCGGCTTGCCGACGATGGCGATGCGCCGCGGGCCCCGCTCGACCTCGAAGGACTCGTCCTGCGCGTCGGGCAGCGCGGCGACGACGGCGTCCAGCAGGTCGCCGGAGCCGCGCCCGTGGACGGCGCTGACCGGGTGCGGCTCGCCGAGCCCGAGGTTCCACAGGCCGAACGCCTCGGCCTCCGTGCGCTGGTCGTCGACCTTGTTGGCCGCGAGGACGACGGGCTTGCCGGACTTCCGCAGCACGCGGACGACGGCCTCGTCGGCGTCGGTGATCCCGACGGTGGCGTCGACGACGAACAGGACGGCGTCCGCGAGGGTCACCGCCACCTCGGCCTGGGCGCGGATCGCCTCCGCGAGACCACGGGCGTCGGGGTCCCAGCCGCCGGTGTCGACGACGGTGAAGGCCTTGCCGGCCCAGTTCGCGTCGTAGGAGATGCGGTCACGGGTCACGCCCGGGACGTCCTCGACCACCGCCTCGCGGCGACCGATGATCCGGTTGACCAGGGTGGACTTGCCGACGTTGGGTCGGCCGACCACGGCCACGACCGCAGGCGTGCTCATATCTCTTCTCCGTCCAGGATCAACCCGGTGTAGGGATCGTCCTCCAGCTCGCCGGGCGCGAGAGGGCCGGGCAGGTCCCGGCCGGTGCGCTGCCGCGCCTCGTCGAGGTGGGCCAGCATGCGCTCCCTGACGAACAACGAGGCACGGGTCACCTGTTCCCGGGTCCGCGGCCAGTCCTGCCGACCGAGGTGCACCGGGTCGCCGTAGACGAGGTCCACGACCGCTCCGGGGCCGGGGACGTCGGAGGCCCGGCCACCGGGCTCGCGGGTGCCGAGGACCGCGACGGGGACGACGGGCGCGCCCGTCACCAGGGCGAGGTACGCCGCGCCCCGGTGGAACCGCTCGAGGTCCCCTCCCCCGCGCCGCCCCTCGGGGAAGACGCCGACGACGCCGCCGTCGCGCAGGACACGCAGGCAGGTGCGCACGGCGTGCGGGTCGTAGGAGAACCGGTCGAGCGGCAGCTGCCCGCAGGCCGTCAGGAACGCACCCAGCGCGCCGTCGAACATCTCGACCTTGGTCAGCACGTGCGCGGGGCGCGGGCTGAAGATGGCGAGCAGCGGCCCGTCGGACCAGCCGATGTGGTTGGCGGCGAGGATCACGCCCCCGCGGGCGGGCACGTGACCACCACCGTGGGTGCGGACGGCGAAGCGGCGCCGGATCAGCCACCGCGACAGCGGCCGGCCGCCGTGCAGCAGCCAGCGGGACGGGTGACGGACGTGGTCGCTGGCCGGCACCCGCCGGTGCGCGGACGCCGTGACGGGGTCGCTCACCGGGCCCCCGCGAGGTCCGCGATCCGGTCCACGACCTCCTCGAGGGAGGACGACGTCGTGTCGACGTGGACCGCCCCCTCGGCCATCGTGAGCGGTGCGGTGGCACGGCTGGAGTCGATCTCGTCGCGGGCCAGCAGCGAGGCGCGCACGGCCTCGACGGCTGCGGCGTCCACGGCGGACCCGGCCCCCTCCTCGGCCGCGCGCCGGTCGGCGCGGGCGGCGGGGTCGGCGGTCAGGTACACCTTCACCTGGGCGTCGGGAGCCACGACGGAGCCGATGTCACGGCCCTCGACGACGATCCCGCCCCCGCCGGTGGTCGCGTCGGCGATGACCGCGCGCTGGAGCGCGAGCAGCCGCGCCCGCACCTCGGGGACGGCGCTGACGGGGCTGACGGCGGCGTTGACCTCGGCGGAGCGGATCTCGACGCCGACGTCGCGCCCGTCGACGGTGATCGTCGGCGCGGCCGGGTCGGTGCCGGAGACGATCTCGGGCTCGCCGCAGCGCGCCGCCACGGCGGCGGCGTCCTGGACGTCGACGTCCGCGCGGAGCAGCCACCAGGTCATCGCGCGGAACATCGCGCCGGTGTCGAGGTAGGCGAGGCCAAGCCGGGACGCGACGCCCCGCGAGGTGCTCGACTTGCCCGACCCGGACACGCCGTCGATCGCCACCACCAGTCCCGCGTTCTCCACGGGGCCCGACCCTATCGCTGGGTCTCCCAGCCCCTCTCCCCCAGTGCGTGGCGCAGCACGACGGCGTGGGCGGCGGTCACGGTGAGCTCGACGCGACCGACGGGGCGGCCGGGGTCGTGGTCGATGCGGACGTCCTCGATGTTGACGCCGATCTCGCCCGCATCGGCGAACAGCCGGGCCAGCTCGCCGGGGTGGTCGGGGACGGCGACGACGACCAGCGAGGTCTCCGCCGGCGGGCCGCCGTGCTTGCCGGGGATGGCGCGGACGCCGGCCACGCCCCGGTCGAGCACGGGCGCGAGCGGCGCGCCGGACTCGACGGCGCCGATGAGCCCGTCGAGGTCGGTACGGACCTCGCGCAGCAGGTCGGCCACCGCGGGGGCGTTGGCCCCGACGATCTGCTGCCACAGGCTGGGGTCGCCCCCGGCGACGCGCGTCACGTCGCGGACGCCCTGCCCCGACAGCGCCAGCTGGTCGCGGGGCGCGTCGGCGAGCCGGCCGGCCACGAGGACCGCCATGAGGTGCGGGAGGTGGGAGGTGCGGGCCACGGCGAGGTCGTGCTCGCCCGGGCTCATGGTGACGGTGACCGCGCCGCACGTCTCGGCGAGGTCGACGACCGCGGCGACCGCGTCCGGGGCGCTCCCGCCGTGGGGGGTGACGGCCCAGGGCCGGCCCTCGAAGAGCGTCGCGGACGCCGCGAGCGGCCCCGACCGCTCGCTGCCCGCCATGGGGTGCGACCCGACGTACCGGGCGCCCGCCGCGCGGTCGACCCGCGACGCCAGGGCGGCCAGCGGGGCGGTCTTGACGCTGCCGACGTCGGTGACGACGGCGTCGGGGTGGGCCAGCAGCTGCTCGGCGATGACGCCGCCGAGGGCGTCGGGCGGGCAGGCGACGACGACGAGCGCGGGCTCCGGGTCGCCGTCCTTCGCCGCGCGACCGGCGCCGAGGCCGGACGCGGTGCGCACGTGCTCGGGGTGCGGGTCGAGCAGGCGGACGTCGCGACCGGCACGGGTCAGCGCGAGCCCGACGGACGTCCCGAGGAGCCCGACGCCGACGACGAGGACCGGACCCGCGCGCTCGCCGTCCGGCTCAGGCATCGGCGTCGGGGACGGCCTGCACCCGGGTGAGGTCGCGCCGCAGGGCCGCGGCGCCGTGGAGGTAGACGTGGGTGACGTCGGCGCGGGGCAGGTCGGTCTCGACGTGCGCCAGCATCCGCACCACGCGCGGCATCGACCGCTCGATCTCGAGCTCGCGGGCGCAAATCAGCGGGACGTCGCCGAAGCCGAGCTGGCGGGCGGCGTACGCCGGGAACTCGCTGGTCAGGTCGGAGGTCGAGGTGAAGATGATCGAGATGACGTCGTCCACCTCGAGGTGGTTGGCCCCCATGACGCCCGTGACCATCTCGGCGACCCGCTCGAGCAGGTGGTCGCGCTCGTCGGCGTCGAGCTGGGTGGCTCCGCGGATCGCTCGCACTGCCATGGCGCACAGGCTAGGGCAGGGGGCTCACGAGGGCTGGTAGTCCCCCAGCGACCACTGGTTGCCCTCGGGGTCGCGGACGGTGCCCCCGGCACCGCCGTAGTCCTTCTCGGTGACCGCCTGCTCCAGCGACCCTCCCGCGGCGACCGCCGCCTCGGCGGTCGCGCGGACGGCGTCGGCGTCCGCGCAGACCAGGTACGCCGAGGCCTGGCCGGTGTTGTGGACGACGCCCGAGTCGCGCTCCGTTCCGAACATGACGCCGGCGGTGCCGGTCGGGCCCTCCCAGAGCCACTCGGCGTGGACGACGACGGACGGGTCGGCGTCGTCGCGGTACGTCGCGTGCTCGACGAAGCCGACGGCGCGCAGCCAGTCGATCATGACGGCCGCGTCACGGACGGAGAAGGTGTGCCAGCAGGTCACGGTGGAGGCGCTCATGGGCTCACCCTGCCGCGAGCCCGGCCCGGGCGGCTTGGACGTTCGGGAACTCCTGCTCGAGCCACCGGCTGGGCGGCAGTCCGGCGAGCGCCCGCCACTCACGGGCGAGGTGGGCCTGGTCGGCGTACCCGCACCGGGCGGCGACCTCCGCGAGCGGCGTGCCCGGCCGCACGAGACGGCGGCTCCGCTCGAACCGCGCGAGGCGGGCGAACTCCTTCGGCGTCACGCCCACCTCGGCGCGGACCAGGTCCTGCAGCCGACGGCGGCTGAACCCGACGTCCTCGGCCACGGCGGCCACCGGGACGCCGCGGGTGAGCAGCGCCAGCGACCGCCCGACCTCGGCGCGGGCCGCCGCGGCGTCCTCCCGCCGGGCGGCCGCCCGGCGCAGGGCGTCACGGACGAGGGCGGGGCGGTCGCGAACGGGGGTGGCGGCCAGGCGCTCGGGCAGGATCGCCAGCGCGGCGTCGAGGTCGCCCAGCGTGACGATCTGCTGGCGCAGGTCCGCCGCGGGCACGCCGAGCAGCAGGCGCGCCCCCAGCGCGGAGAGCTCCAGCTGGACCCCGGCCTGGCGTGCGCCGTGGTGGATGGCGGCCGGCACGGTGTGCAGGCCGGCCACCGTCGACCACGCGACCGTGCGGGGCCCGCCGGCCCAGCCGACGTCGAGCGGGTCGTCGTACGGCAGGACCAGGGTGAGGGTCGTCGACGGCATCCCGACGTGCACGCCCGGCTCGCCGACGACGTCGTACGCCGTCAGCGACAGCAGGCCGGGGAGCCGCTCAGGCACCCGGCCAGGGTAGGCCGAACCGGGCGGCGGCGCGGCCGTCCGCGAGCTCGTGGCGGTCACCGGGGTGCTCCAGGTAGTACCGCAGCAGTGCCAGCACGAGGTCGCGGTCGGCGGTGAGCTGCGACGTGGCGAGCGGGACCCCGCGCACGCCCGCCCGCTGCCCGCCCGGCCACCGGGGCGTCTCGAGGACGATCCAGTCGATCACCGTCACGCCGACGGCACCGGGTGCGGCCCGGCGGGTCCAGCGCTGGCGCACGGCCCGGACGTCCTCCCAGGCGAGCTCGACCGCCCCGCCGGGCAGGACGACCGTCAGCCCCTCGGGCCAGAGCCACAGCCCGAAGCGCAGCTGCGGGTCGCTCGCGCGGATGCGCACGAACCCGACGGCGGCCAGGACACCGAGGACCCCGACCACCACCGCGACGACGTACAGCGCGGGGTGGACGACCGCGCCCGCTACGACGAAGCCGACGGCGCCGAGGAGCATCCACGCGGCGAGGACGGCGTACAGCCACGAGGCGCCGCCCCGCGACATGACCGGCATCCCGACCTCGAGACCCCGGCGGCGGCCGTCGTACGTCGTGATGCCGCCCGGTGGGGGCGGGGTCGGGGTCTGCTGCCAGCCCTCGCCCTCGGTGCTGCCCGGCATCAGCGCCACGGGCTCAGCCCGCGGCGTCGAGGAGCAACCCGAGCTCGTCTGGCGTGAGGTCGCGCATCTGGCCGGGCTTGAGGCCGCCGAGGTGCAGGGGCCCGAAGACGGTCCGCGCCAGCTGGGTGACCGGGTGGCCGACCTCCTCGAGCAGCCGCCGCACGATGCGGTTGCGCCCCTCGTGGATGACCAGCTCGACGATCGAGGAGCCCGGCCGGCCCTCGCGGACCTTCACCCGGCGGACCTCGACCGGGCCGTCCTCGAGCTCCACGCCGGCCAGCAGTCGCCTCTTCACGTTCGGGTAGACGGTGCCCTCGACCTCGGCCACGTACGTCTTCTCCACCTCGTACGACGGGTGCGCCATCCGCTGCGCGAAGTCGCCGTCGTTGGTGAGCAGGATCAGCCCCGAGGTGTCGGTGTCGAGCCGCCCGACGTGGAACAGCCGCTCGGGGCGGTCGGCCACCAGGTCACCGAGCGTGCGGCGACCCTGCGGGTCCGACATGGTCGAGACGACCCCGACGGGCTTGTGCAGCACGAGGTAGACGTGCTCCGACAGCGGCGGGAGCCGCTTGCCGGAGACGTGCACGACCGCGGTGCGGGGGTCGACCTTGGTGCCGAGCCGGGTGACGACCTCGCCGTCGACGGTGACCTCGCCGGCGAGCATCAGCTCCTCGCAGCGACGCCGCGACGCGACCCCGTGGCGGGCGAGCAACTTCTGGAGCCGGACGAGCCCCTCGTCGTCCGGTTCGATGTCGATGTTGAAGCTCGGCTCGTCGCTCATTGCTCCGGCAGTGTCTCGTCCCCGGCGGTCGCACCCGGCGTCGGGGCCGGGGTGGCCTCCAGCAGGTCGTCCTCGAGGTCGGCCATCTCCGGCAGGTACGGCGCCAGCTCGGGCAGCTCGTCGAGGGAGTCGATGCCGATCCGCTCGAGGAAGTACGACGAGGTCCGGTAGAGGTGGGCGCCGCTGGTCGGGTCCTGCCCGGCCTCCTCGACCAGGCCGCGGGCGAGCAGCGTCCGCATCACGCCGTCCACGTTGACGCCGCGGACGGCGGAGACCCGCGCCCGTGAGACCGGCTGGCTGTACGCGACGACAGCGAGGGTCTCCAGCGCGGCCTGGGTGAGGCGGGCCTGCTGGCCGTCGACGAGGAACCGCTCCACGACGTGGGCGTGCGCCTCCCGGGTGTAGAACCGCCAGCCGCCGGCCACCGAGCGCAGCTCGAAGCCGCGGCCCTGCTCGTCGTACTCCGCGGCGAGGCCGCCGAGCGCCTGCGCGACCTCGGCGGTCGGGTAGCCGACCGCGGCGGCGAGCGTGGCGGTGTCGAGGGGCTGGTCGGCGACCATGAGGAGCGCCTCCAGCGCGGGGCGCAGCTCCGACAAGGGGACGTCCAGGGCCTGCTCGTCGTCGTCGCGGGGGTCACTCATCGCTCGGGCTCCTGTCCATCGGGATCATCGGCGACCCGTCGAACTCGTCGACCTCGATCGCCTCGGCGACGTCGGTCGCGTCGTCGTCACCGGTCCACCGCACCCCGAGCTCGGCGAACGAGTGGGCCTGCTCGAACGCGACGACGCCCTCGCGGAACAGCTCGAGCAGGCTGAGGAACCGGGCGACCGTGGTCTGGGTGTCACCGGCGTCGGTGCACAGCGCGCGGAACGTCGTCGTCCCGGCGCGGCGGACCCGCTCCGCGACGATCACCGCCTGCTCGCGGACGCTGACACGGCTGACGTGGATGTGCGCCAGACCCACCTCGGGCTCCGGCTTGGGGGCCATGGCCTGCGCCGCCAGCCGGGCGAACTCGGCCAGCCCGATGCCGATGAGGACCTCGGGCAGGAGGGTGGCGAACCGCTCCTCGAGCCCGACGGCGCGGGGGAAGCGGCGCGCCTCGACCGCGAGCCGCTGCTCGAGGGCGGCCGCGACCTGCTTGTAGGCGCGGTACTGCAGCAGCCGGGCGAACAGCAGGTCGCGGGCCTCGAGCAGCGCCAGGTCCTCGTCGTCCTCGACGTCACCGGCGGGCAGCAGCCGGGCCGCCTTGAGGTCGAGCAGCGTGGCGGCGACGACGAGGAACGACGAGGTGCGCTCGAGGTCCCACGTCTCGCCGCCCGCCTTGACGTGGGCGATGAACTCGTCGGTCACCTGCGACAGGGCGACCTCGGTGATGTCGAGCTCGTGCTTGGCGATGAGGGAGAGCAGCAGGTCGAAGGGGCCCTCGAAATTGTCGAGCCGGAGGGTGAACTCCGGGGCCTGCTCGCTCACCGCCTCATTCGCTGACGCTCGGGCGGCTCAGGAGGAGAGGCGGCGGACGAGCTCGGACTCGGCGCCGTTCTCGTCGAGGTCCGCCAGCGCCATGGCGATCGCGGCGCGCACGAGCCGCCCGCGGTCGACCGACAGCTTCTGCCGTCGCAGCGACAGCCGGGCCTCCTCCAGGTCGAGCAGCTCGCCGGAGGTGACGTAGACCGTCATCTTCTCGTCGTGCTTGACCCGTCCGCTCGCCGTCCGACCGCCGGGCTCGGCCGGCGTCTCGGGCTCGGGGGCCGCGGTGAGGTGGGGCTTGTCGTCGGTGGGCCGGAACAGGTCGTCCGCGGCGGGGAGGCTCACCCGGCGTGGCACCGGTTCAGCACCTCCCTGGCGAGCTGGCGGTAGGACCCTGCGCCCGCCGAGGCGGAGGCGTAGTTCGTGATGGGCTCGCCGGCGACGGTCGCGTCGGAGAACTTCACGGTGCGGCGGATGACGGTGTGGAACACCTTGTCGCCCCACGCCTGCACCAGGCGCTCCATGACCTCGCGGCTGTGCAGCGTGCGGCCGTCGTACATGGTGCCGAGGACGCCGTCGACCTGCAGGTCGGGGTTCAGGCGCTCCGAGACCTTGTCGAGCGTGGTCTTCAGCAGCGCGACGCCGCGCAGCGCGAAGTACTCGCACTCGAGCGGCACGATGACGCCGTCGGAGGCGGTCAGCGCGTTGACCGTCAGCAGGCCGAGGCTGGGCTGGCAGTCGACGAGGATGACGTCGTACTCGGCGATGGCGGGGCGCAGCACCCGCTGCAGGGTCTGCTCGCGCGCCACCTCGTGCACGAGCTGCACCTCGGCGGCGGACAGGTCGATGTTCGACGGCAGCAGGTCCATGCCGGGCACGCCGGACGGGACGATGACGTCGTGGACCGTGACGTCGCGCTCCATCAGCAGGTTGTAGATGGTGAAGTCCATCTCGTGCGGGTTGAGACCGAGACCGACGGACAGCGACCCCTGGGGGTCGAAGTCGACGAGCAGGACCTTGCGGCCCATCTCGGCCATGGCCGCGCCCAGGTTGATGGTCGTCGTGGTCTTGCCGACGCCACCCTTCTGGTTGCACATGGAGATGACGCGCGCCGGGCCGTGCTTCTCGACGGCCGGCGGGTCCGGGAAGAACGGCATCGGACGGCCGGTGGGGCCGATCTCGACCGGGGTCTCGACGACCTCGGGCTCCGGCAGCGGGTCGGCCGCGTGGAGCTCCTCCGGCGTGGGCTTGGGGGTGGGCCGCTCAAACGGCAGGGGCTCGGCTGAGGTGGACCTCTGCGGAGCCGTGGCGTCCGGCCGCGCCTGCGGCATCGGCGGACGCGGTGGCATGGCGGGTGCGGGACCTGCGTGCATGTTCACGTCACTGACGCTAATTGTCGACTCGACGACTTGTGCGCTCCCACGCCCGGCGTGTCGCAGCCGCCTCAGAAACCTCAGCCGTCACGACGCTCCCCCGCCGCAGGTCCAGGTGCGAGGAGCGCCGGCGACGCGCCTCGAAACCCGACGAGGGGTACGCCGATCCGCACCCCCGCTGGTTGAGGTGCGAGCGCAGCGAGCCTCGAAACCCGGTGAACCGACCGGCGACGCGCACCACCGCCGGTCGAGCCTGTCGAGACCCCGCACGACGAGCGCCGACCCCCACCACCGCCGGTTGAGGTGCGAGCGCAGCGAGCCTCGAAACCCGGCGAGCCGACCGCCGACCCGCACCCCCGCCGGTCGAGGTGCGAGCGCAGCGAGCCTCGAAACCCGGTGAGCCGACCGGCGGCCCGCACCACCGCCGGTCGAGCCTGTCGAGACCCCGCACGACGAGCGCCGACCCCACCGGTCGGGCCACCGCCACTGTCGGCGGTCGCCCCTAGAATCGAACACATGAGCGAAGGCGTGGACGAGGTGCAGCAGGAGCAGGAGCCGGTGGACCCGGCCGCCGTGCTCGCCGCGCTGCGCACCGCCCGCACCACCGCGGATGCCGCCGAGGCCACCCAGCTCAAGCTCGCCGTCACCTGGGCGATCATGCACCCGCCGCAGTCGGTCGAGGACGCCGCCACCTGGTCCAGCGGTCCCGGTCGCGAGCGAGCCCGACGTCTGGCTGGGGAGGGCACCCCCGAGGTCGGCGAGTTCTGCCTGGCCGACCTCGCCACCACCCTCGGCCTCCCGCCGGAGTCCGGCCGTGCCTACCTCACCGCCGCCCTCGAGCTCGCCTACCGCCTCCCCCGGCTGTACGCCGCCGTGATGGACGGACGCCTACCCGCCTGGCGCGCCCGACGCATCGCCGAACGCACCACCGGGCTCTCCCGCGCCGCCGCGCAGTTCGTGGACCGCCACCTCGTTCCGGTGGCCCACCGCGCCGGGCCGACAGTGGTGGACCGGGCCGTGGGCGCCGCGATCGCCGCCACCGACCCCGACCTCGCCGAGCGCCTCGCCCGCGAAGCCCGCGACGCCGAGGGCGTCGCCAAGCGGTTCCTCGACCTCGACTTCAAAGCCGCCGCTTCGGACAGCGCCCAGGGTGATCTCTCCGGCACCGTCGCGGTGTCCGGCTGCCTCGACCTCGACGACGCCGTCGACCTCGAGACCGCCCTGCGCCACGGCGCCCAGCTCCGCGCCGACCTCGGCTCCGACGCACCCCTCGACGAACGCCGCGCCCACGCCGCCGGCGACCTCGCCCGCCAGCAGCTCGGCCTCGACCTCACCACCGACACCGATGACCCTCAGCCGACCGCCAGAACGATCCGGCCGGCCAAACCGACCAAGCCGACCAAGAACGTCAGCCTCGTCGTCCACCTGACCCGCGCCGCCCTCGACGGCACCGGCGAGGTCGTCACCGTGCGCCACCCCATCACCGGCGAAGTCCTCACCCTCGCCGAGCAGGCACGCACCTGGTGCGACCAGGCAGCGACCGTCACCGTGCAGCCCGTCATCGACCTCACTCTCGACGTCGACGTCGTCGAGCAGGTCGTCGGACACGCCACCAGCTACCGCATCCCCGCCCACCTCGACCGCCTGGTCCGACTCCGCGACCGCCACTGCGTCTTCCCCTACTGCACCCGCCCCGCCGACGCCTGCGACCTCGACCACACGGTGCCGTACACCGCCGGCGGCGAGACCTGCGCCGCGAACCTCGCCCCCCTGTGCCGCTACCACCACCGACTCAAGACCCACGGACGATGGCACTACCGCCACCTGCAACCCGGCCACTACGAATGGACCAGCCCCCACCGCGACACCTACCGCGTCGACACCCGACCCCACGGCGGCACCACCCGCGGCTCACCCCACGCGCCACCCCGAGGACCGACACCCGCGACATGATGTGCCGATGATCGACGTCGTCCTGCTCGACCTCGAGGCGTAGTGCGTCTCTTCGACCTCGACGAGACGCTGGCGGTGGAGAGCCGCCACGGACTGGCCCCGTCGACCCTGATCACTGCTGCCTTCGACGAGACCGCGCTGCACGCGCTGGCCCGCGGCCGGGTGCCCAAGCGCGCCTGGTTGGACGGGATCGCCGAGCGCACCGGCACGCCCGCGGCGGCCGTCGACGAGTGGGCCGCGCAGCCCGTCACCGTCGACACCGAGGTCAAGGCGCTCGGCCTCCTCGGGTCCTTCGACGGGCTGCTCGTCTCGGCAGAGCTCGGCGAGGCCAAGCCCGACCGCGCCCTCTTCGACCGGGTGGCCGCCGACCTGGGCGCGGAGCACCACCGCATGCTGCTCGTCGACGACACCCGCGCGAACGTCGACGGCGCCGTCGCCGCCGGCCTGGAGGGCCACCTCCACACCGATGCGGCCGCGCTCCGCACGGAGCTCGCGCGGCTGGGCGTCCTCTCCTAGAGCCGCCGCATCGCCGTCGCCCGGACTACGGCCTCGCCGACCTCGTCGGAGGTGGCCAGGTCGACCTCGGCGTCGATGACCCAGTCGCGGTGGCCCTCCGGGTCGAGGACCGTCTGACGCACCCGCCAGACCCGGCGGCCGTCTTCGTCGGTCGCCGGCTCGGTGGTGAACAGCTCGGGTCCGCGGGCGTCGCCGTCGGTGCGGATCTCGTCGTGCTCGGCGTAGTACGCCTCGAGGGCGGCGTCCCAGGCCGCGGCGTCCACGAGGGGCGGCAGCTCGCCGAGCCCGGCGGAGGACACCTCCAGCGCGGTCAGGGCGTCGACGTCGTCGCGGGCCGCGAGCTGCACGCGCCGGAACACCGCGTTGCGGACCATGACGGTGAAGGGACGCACCCGCTCCGACAGCGGGCGCGGCGGGGGCGGCGGTGCGGACGGGTCGCGGCCCTCGAGCGCCGCGGGCCCCGCGCCCGTCAGGGCCTCCCACTCGTCGAGCAGCGACGAGTCGGTCTGGCGGATGGTCTCCCCCAGCCACTCCTCGACGTCCGCGAGCGCCGCCGTCCGGTGGACGTCGGGAACGACCTGACGGAGCGCCCGGTAGGTGTCCGACAGGCAGCGCAGGAGCAGGCCCTCCGAGCGCGCGAGCTGGTAGCGCGACACGAGCTCGGTGAAGCCCATGCCCTGCTCCACCATGTCCCGGACGACGGACGCGGGGGTCATCGCGTCGGGCGAGAGCCACGGGTGGCCGAGCAGGTAGTCCTCCCAGACCGTCTCGAGCAGCTCCCGCAGCGGCTGCGGCCAGGTGACCTCCTCGAGGAGCACCATGCGCTCCTCGTACTCGATCCCGTCCGCCTTCATCGCCGCCACCGCCTCGCCGCGCGCGACGTGCTGCTGGGCGAGAAGGATGGCCCGGGGCGTCTCGACGATCGCCTCGACGACGCTCAGCACGTCGAGCGCGTGCGACCGGGACGCCGACTCCTCGGCGTCCTCGTCGGGCTGCGGCAGCACCTCGAGGGCCCGGAGAGCGAAGTGCGCGAGCGGGGAGTCCAGGCCGAACCCGGTGGGCAGGTCGACGGTGAGGACGAAGCGCCGCCCGTGCTCGTCGAGGTCGTCGAGGCGGGTGAGGACGCCGCTGTCGGCCAGCGACCGCACCAGCCGGACGGCACGGCGCGCGAGCCGCATCCGCTCGCGGGGCCGGAGGTCGTGGTTGTCGTAGACCAGCCGGCGGACGACGGCGGTGGTGTCCTCGGGCCGGCCGGCGACGTTGACGAGCATCGAGTTGTCGACCTTCATCCGCGGCACGAGCGCCTCGGGGGTGCCCTCGACGAGCTTGGTGAAGGTGTCCTCGGTCCACACCACGGCGCCGTCGGCGGGCTTGCGCCGCTGGACCTTACGCCGTTTCTTCGGGTCGTCCCCGGCCTTCGCCAGCGCCCTGGCGTTCTCGATGACGTGCTCCGGCGCCTGGACCACGACCCGGCCGCGGACGTCGTACCCGGCCCGGCCGGCGCGACCGGCGATCTGCTGGAACTCGCGGACCTTCAGCACCCGCTCGCGGCGGCCGTCGTACTTCGCCAGGCCCGTGAAAAGCACGGTGCGGATCGGCACGTTGATGCCGACGCCGAGCGTGTCGGTGCCGCAGACGACGACGAGCAGCCCCGACTGCGCGAGCTGCTCCACGAGCCGTCGGTAGCGCGGCAGCATCCCCGCGTGGTGGACGCCGACGCCGTGGCGCAGCAGCTTGCCGAGGGTCTTGCCGAACCCGGCGGCGAACCGGAAGCCGGCCAGCCGCTCCGCGATCCGGTCCCGCGCCTCGCGGGTGGCGACGGCGGAGCGCAGCAGCGTGGTGGCGTGGGCGACGGCATTCGCCTGGGTGAAGTGGACGACGTACACGGGGGCGTCGCCGTCCTCGACGAGCTCCGACAGCGTCTCGGCCAGCGGCGTCATCGCCCAGTCGAACGACAGCGGCACCGGCCGCTCGGCGTCCGCGACCACCGCCACCTCGACGTCGGTACGACGGGTCAGGTCGTCGGCGATCGACGTCATGTCGCCGAGCGTCGCCGACATGAGCAGGAAACGTGCCCCGGTCAGCTCCAGCAGCGGCACCTGCCAGGCCCAGCCGCGGTCGGGCTCGGCGTAGTAGTGGAACTCGTCCATGACGACGCGCCCCGCGGCGGCGACCGCGCCCTCGCGCAGCGCGACGTTGGCCAGGATCTCCGCGGTGGCGCACACCAGCGGGGCGTCGCTGTTGACCGCGGCGTCACCGGTGAGCATCCCCACCCGCTCGGCGCCGAACGTGGCGACCGCGTCGAAGAACTTCTCGCTCACCAGCGCCTTGACCGGCGCGGTCAGCCACCCCCGCTGCCCCGCGGCGAGCGCGGCGAACAGCGCGGCGGTCGCCACCAGCGACTTGCCCGACCCGGTCGGGGTGGCGAGGACGACGTGGTTGCCGCTGAACAGCTCGATGACGGCTTCGTCCTGGTGCGGGTACGGCTCGAGCCCCCGCTCCGCGACCCAGGAGCCGAAGGCGTCGTACAGCGCGTCGGGGTCGCGCCCGAGGCCCTGGGAGCGCAGGTCGTCGGCGAGGTCCCCCAGGCTGGCGGTGCCGCTCACGCGCGGGCCCGCGGGTGCGCGGTGGCGAAGACCTCGCGCAGGTTGTCGACGGTGACGAGGGTGTAGACCTGGGTGGTCGTCACCGAGGCGTGGCCCAGGAGCTCCTGGACGACGCGGACGTCGGCGCCGCCGTCGAGCAGGTGCGTGGCGAAGGAGTGGCGCAGCGTGTGCGGCGAGACGCCCTGCGCGAGCCCGGCCCGCTCGGCGGCGCGGGACAGCACGGCCCAGGCGCTCTGCCGCGACAGCCTCCCGCCGCGGGAGTTGAGGAAGAGCGCCGCTCCGCCGCGACCGGAGCCGACGAGGTCGGCGCGCCCGCGGACGAGGTAGGCGTCCACGGCGTCGCGGGCGAAGCGCCCGACGGGCACCAGCCGCTCCTTGCCGCCCTTGCCGCGCAGCAGGACGACGGCGTCCTCCGGGTCGCGGTCACCGGTCGACACGTCGTCCACGTCGAGGCCGACGGCCTCCGAGATCCGGGCGCCGGTGCCGTAGAGCAGCTCGAGCAGCGCGCGGTCGCGCAGCGCCAGGGGCCCGTCCTCGGGTCCCCCGGCGGCCTCCAGCAGTGCCTCGACGTCGGAGAGGCCGAGCGCCTTGGGGAGCCGCTTCGCCGGGGCCGGCGGCTTGACGGCACCGGCGGGGTCGACCTCGGTGAGCCCGTCGCCGACGGCGAAGCGGTGGAAGCCGCGGACGGCGACGACGGTCCGGGCGGCGGACGACGCCCCCAGCGGAGGGTGGTCCGCGTCCCCGGTGCGCAGGGCCGCCAGGAAGTCGGTGACGGTCGCCTCGGTGACCGCGTCGAGGTCGGTCACCCCCGCGGCGTCCAGGAAGGCCAGGTAGCGCCGCAGGTCGCGGCGGTAGGAGCTCAACGTGTTCGCGGCCAGGCCGCGCTCGACCGCGAGGTGGTCCAGGTAGCCCCGGACCGCCCCCGCGAGAGGATCAGCCACGTCTCACCAGAGGTCGCCCGGCGACGCCGCGTCGATGCCGTGCGCCTCGCCGACGGGCGCGGAGTAGAGCCGGCCCTCGTGGGTGGAGAGCCCGGCGGCGAGCGTCGGGTCGGCGGCGCAGGCGCCGCGCCAGCCGCGGTCCGCGACCGCCACGACGTACGGCAGGGTCGCGTTCGTCAGCGCGTACGTCGAGGTGTTCGGCACGGCCCCCGGCATGTTCGCGACGCAGTAGAAGATCGAGTCGTGCACCGGGTACGTCGGGTCCGCGTGCGTGGTGGGGTGGGTGTCCTCGAAGCAGCCGCCCTGGTCGACCGCGATGTCGACGAGCACGGACCCGGGCTTCATCCGCGAGACCAGCTCGTTGCTGACCAGCTTCGGCGCGGCCGCACCGGGGATCAGCACGGCGCCGATGACCATGTCGGCCTCGGTGACCTGCTGCTCGATCGTCAGCCTGGACGACGCCAGCCCGCGCACCCGGTTGTCGTAGCGCCAGAACGACATCCGCAGCTTGTCGAGGTCGGTGTCGAGCAGCGTGACGTCGGCGCCCATGCCGAGCGCGATGTTCGCCGCGTTCTGGCCGGAGACGCCGGCGCCGATGATGACGACCTTCGCGTTCGCGACACCGCCGACGCCACCCATGAGGACCCCGCGGCCGCCCTGCGCCTTGAGCATCGCGTGGGCGCCGACCTGCGGGGCGAGGCAGCCGGCCACCTCGGACATCGGGTAGAGCAGCGGCAGGGACCCGGACGGCAGCTGCACGGTCTCGTAGGCCAGGGAGGTGACGCCGCGCTCCATGAGCTCGACGGTCAGCGGTCGGTCCGCGGCGAGGTGCAGGTAGGTGAAGAGGGTCAGGCCCTCCCGCATCCGGTGGTACTCCTCGGCGACGGGCTCCTTGACCTTGAGGACCGTCTCGGCCTCGCCCCAGGTGGAGTCGGCGTCGGGCACCATCCGCGCGCCGGCGGCGACGTACTCCGCGTCGGGGATCTGCGAGCCCTCGCCGGCGCCGGCCTGGACGAGCACCTCGTGGCCGTGGGCCACCAGCTCGTGGACACCGACGGGCGTGATCGCCACCCGGTACTCGTGGTTCTTGACTTCCTTGGGTACGCCGACCTTCACAGCAGCACCCTAGCCACGGGCGTGTCCCAGATCACGATCGGCGTCACAGACGGCCGCGTCGTCGCAGAGCGTCGTACGCGAGCAGGGCGGCGACCACGGGGCTCGTGCCGAGACGCCCGTCGAGCGCCGCGTCGAGCAGGCCGTCGAGGGGCGCCCAGAAGACCTCCATCTCGGCCTCCTCCGCGTGCAGCTCGAAGTCGCCGCGCGAGACGTGGGACAGGCCGCGGGCCAGGAAGACCTCCTGCACCTCGTCGCTGATCCCGACGCTGGGCCGCAGGGTGAGCAGCGGCCGCCAGTCCGTGGCCTCCAGCTCGGCCTCCTCCCGGAGCTCGCGGACGGCGACCTCCTGGGACGCCTCCCCGGCGACGTCGCGCAGACCCGCGGGGAGCTCGACGAACCAGCCGGGCCCGGCGTGGCGGTACTGCCGCAGGCAGCAGACCCTCTCCTCGCCCTCGACGGCGTCGTCGACCGCGAGGACCACGACGGCACCGGGGTGCTCCAGGACGGTGCGGGAGTGCTCCTCGTCGCTGCCGGGCGCGCGGACGACGTCCTCGCGGAGGTTCACGACCCAGTCGCCCTCGTAGAGGTACCGCGAGGAGACGACGTCCCAGGAACCCTCCCGGTCGGCCAGGTCTGGCGCGCCGGCGCCCCCGGGGTCGCTCACGCGTCGACCTCGACCCAGCGGCGCTCCAGGGTGGACTCGTCGATCGGGATCCGCAGCTCGCGCTGCCGGGTGATGGCCGCGTCGACCAGGCCGGAGAACAGCGGGTGGGGCCGGGTGGGCCGGGACCGGAGCTCGGGGTGGGCCTGGGTGGCCACGTAGTACGGGTGGACGTCGCGCGGCAGCTCGACGAACTCCACCAGCCCGCCGTCGGGGCTCTGGCCGGAGAACACCAGGCCGGCCTCGCCCAGCCGGTCACGGTAGGCGTTGTTCACCTCGTAGCGGTGCCGGTGACGCTCCTCGACGGTGGTGGCGCCGTACGCCTCGGCGACGACGGAGCCCGGGGTGAGCGCGGCCGGGTAGAGCCCGAGCCGCATGGTGCCGCCCAGGTCGCCCGCGCCCTCCACGAACGCCTCCTGCTCGGCCATCGTGGCGATGACGGGCTCGGGGGTGCCGGGGTCGAACTCGCTGGAGCCGGCCCGCTCGAGACCCAGGACGCTGCGCGCGTACTCGATGACCATGCACTGCAGCCCCAGGCAGAGCCCCAGGGTGGGGATGCCGTGGGTGCGGGCGTAGGTGAGCGCGCCGAGCTTGCCCTCGATGCCGCGGATGCCGAAGCCGCCGGGCACGCAGATCGCGTCGACCTCGGCGAGCTGCTTGGCGGCGCCCGCGGGGTCCTCGCAGGAGTCCGACGGGATCCAGCGCAGCTGCACGCGCGCCTCGTGGGCCAGGCCGCCGGCGCGCAGCGCCTCCACGACGGACAGGTAGGCGTCCGGCAGGTCGACGTACTTGCCGACGAGGCCGATCGTCACCTCCTCGCGGGGGTGGTGGACGCGCCGGAGCAGGTCGTCCCAGTCGGTCCAGTCGACGTCGCGGAACGGCAGGTCGAGCCGTCGGACGACGTAGGCGTCGAGGCCCTCGCGGTGCAGCACCTTCGGGATGTCGTAGATGGACGGCGCGTCGGCGGCGGTGACGACGGCCTCCTCGTCGACGTCGCACATGAGGGCGATCTTGCGCTTGATCCCCTGCGGGAGCTCGCGGTCGGCGCGGCACACGATCGCGTCGGGCTGGATGCCGATGGAGCGCAGCGCGGCGACCGAGTGCTGGGTCGGCTTGGTCTTCAGCTCGCCCGACGGGCCGATGTAGGGCACGAGCGAGACGTGCACGAAGAAGCAGTTCTGCCGGCCGACGGCCTGGCGGACCTGGCGGGCGGACTCGAGGAAGGGCTGCGACTCGATGTCGCCGACGGTGCCGCCGATCTCGTGGATGACCACGTCGACCCGCGCGCCCTCGTGCTCACCCATCGCGAGCATCCGGTCGCGGATCTCGTCGGTGATGTGCGGGATGACCTGGACGGTGTCGCCCAGGTAGTCACCGCGCCGCTCGCGGGCGATGACCGTGGAGTACACCTGACCGGTCGTCACGTTCGCGATCTGGTTGAGGTCGACGTCGAGGAACCGCTCGTAGTGACCGATGTCCAGGTCGGTCTCGGCGCCGTCGTCGGTGACGAAGACCTCGCCGTGCTGGAACGGGTTCATCGTCCCGGGATCGACGTTGAGGTAGGGGTCGAGCTTCTGCATCGTCACCCGCAGGCCCCGGGCCTTGAGCAGGTTGCCGAGGCTCGAGGCGGTGAGGCCCTTGCCGAGCGAGGAGGCGACTCCCCCGGTCACGAACACGTGCTTGGTGGGAATGTCGTCCTTCACGGAACTCCAACCTACACTCCGGTGCGCCTCTCAGGAGGCAGGCGTGGGCACTGCGCCGTCCGTGCCGTGCACGCCCCAGGCGCCGCGGACGCCCTCGTCGGCCCGGATCAGGCCCAGGACGGCCAGGACGCGGCCCGCCTCGAGGTCGGTGCCGTCGACGGTGGAGACGTCCGCCACGTCGCCGGAGTCACGCAGGCGGCGCATCGCTCCCCCGGCCCCGGAGGACACGTCGTCGACGACGACGGTGCCCGCGGAGCGCTGGGCGAGACCGGTGAGCAGCCCGGTGGTGACGGCGTCGGCCGAGCGGACGGCGGCGGGATCACCCTCGGCACCGGCGTCGGTGCCGAGCACGACGAGGACGAGAGGTGCGCGGGTGCGGCTCGCGTCGGGACCGGTCAGCAGGCCCGCGCGCCGCAGGCTCTCGCCCACCGCCTCGGTCGCCCGGACCGGCGGCTGCCCCTGCGGCTCCCGGCTGGCCAGGACCATGCCGAGCAGGCCGCCCATCCGCTCGTACGTCGGGGCGTCGGCGTCGACCGGGAGGTCGGGGTTCTGCGCGAGGAGGCGTCGCCCGAGGCTGTCGACCAGCGCCGTGCCGCCGGCCCCGGTCAGCTCCTCGGTGGCGCCGTACGTGCCGGTGACCCGACCACCGGCGAGGGCGACCTGCTCGCGGAGGGCCTCGACGACCCCGTCGTCCGCGCCCGGCATCGTGAGGAGCGCGACGTCGCGGCCGGTCAGCCGGTCGTCGTAGACCCGGGGGGCGGTGGCGCTCGCGAGGGCGCCGGAGGCCTCGAGGGCGCGGACGGCGGACGCGTTCGTGAGGGCGGGCGCCGCCCCGGTGCGGGTGGCGAGCTGGTCGGTGCCGGTACCGACGTCCGAGAGCGGCCCGGCGCCGACCGCGATGCCGACCGCGAGCGCGAGGACGGTCGCCGCCGCCGGGGCCAGGCGGCGACGCAGGCTGGTGGGGGCGGGCATCAGCGCACCGCCCCGACGAGGGTGCGGACGAGACCGGCGACCGCGTCGACCGCGGCAGCGGCCCACTCCTGGCCGACCGGGGTGACCAGGATCGCCGCCAGGAGCGCCAGCAGCCCGACGAGCAGGACGCCGACGACGTGGCGCAGGCCCACGCGGCCGGCGTAGACGCCCGGCAGCGCGGCGGCGTCGACGAGGCGTGGCCCGATCTCGAGGCGCGTCAGGTGGGTGCTGCCCAGCCCGGGCCGCTCGCCGTCCAGCAGCTCCTCGAGCGTGGCGTGCATGCCCACCCCGACCACGGCGGAGGCGCCGCGGTGGTGGGCGAGCAGCAGCGCGGTGTCCTCGGGCGTGGCCGAGGTGCGGACGGTGAGGGGCGTGAGGCCCAGCCGCGCCAGGCGGTCGGCGGTGTCCGCGGTCGCGGTGCCACTGCCGCCACTGCCCCCACGCGGTTCGACCAGGACGACGTCGCCGGCGTGGCGCAGCACCGCGGCCGGCGGCAGGCCCCGGTCGTCGCCGGGGGCCGAGACCACCACGACGTCCGGCTTCATCCCCACGTCCGTGGCCACGACGGCGCCGGTGTCGACGCCGATCACGACGGGTCGCTGCTCGCGCACGAAGGCGCGCACGGCGCGCAGCTCGGCGCGGTGCTCGTGGCCCGCGGCGACGACGACCACCGGGCGGCCGGCGAGCGAGGTCGTGGGGTCGGGCAGACCGGCACCGTGGAGGAGCAGCCGGTGCTCGCGCTTCAGGAACTCGCCGGTGTGGAGCGTCAGCGACTCCAGGTGCGCGCTCATCGAGGTCCGGGCGCGGGCCTGGAGGTCGACGACGCTCGAGGCGTCGAGCACGCGTCCCTCGAACGACGACGCCGCTCCGTCGGCGTCGGAGGACCCCTCGACGTGCAGCCGCCCCTCGTGGATCCGCACGACCGTGCCGTCGCGGACGGCGTCGAGCACCGCGACACCGACGCGGTCGAGGTGGACGACCCCCGCGTCGGCGAGCAGGCCGGCGCCGAGGGTCGGGTAGCGCCCGGAGATCGAGGACGACGCGTTGACGACCGCGGCGGCCCCGGCGTCGATCGCCGCCTGGGCGGTGGCCCGGTCGAGGTCGGTGCGCTCGAGGACCAGCACCTCCCCGCGACGCAGGCCCCGCAGGGCGGCCTCGCGGCGGCCCGCGGTACGACCGACGACGCGGGCGCGACCGGTCAGGCCGGGCTGGGTGTCGGGACGGCGGGTGCGCACGGGGAGCCTCATCGGACGACCATGCTGACACCGGCCGAGCCCCACCCCGGGCAGGTGCGTCGGCGCGTCGGGAAGTGGCCTCAGACCGTGCTGCGGGCCGACTCCAGGAGCTCGCGGGCGTGCGCGAGCGCGGAGTCGGAGTCGTCGACGCCGGCCAGCATCCGCGACAGCTCCCGCTCGCGGTCGGACTCGGCCAGCACCGTGAGGCCGGAGGTCGTCACCGACCCGTCGCTGGCCTTCTCGACGACCACGTGGCGGTCGGCGAAGGCCGCCACCTGGGGCAGGTGGGTCACGACCAGCACCTGGGCGGTGCGCGCCAGGCGGGCGAGCCGGCGCCCGACCTCGACCGCCGCACGGCCGCCGACCCCGGCGTCCACCTCGTCGAACACGAAGGTCGGGACGGGGCTGGTGCCGGCGAGCGACACCTCGAGCGCCAGCATCACGCGGGACAGCTCGCCACCGGAGGCGCCCTTGTGCAGCGGCCGCGCCGACGCCCCGGTGTTGGCGGCGAGGAGGATCTCGACCTCGTCGAGGCCGCTGGCGGTGTGGGCCAGCCACCGCTCCCCGACCCATAGCGGGGCGCCCGGACCGGGGTCGACGCCGGCGGGGGGCGGCTGCGCCTCGTTCTGCGTGACGCGCAGCTCGACGACCGCGTGGGGCATCGCGAGCCGGGTGAGCTCCTCGGTGACCTCGGCGGCCAGGCGGACCGCCGCCTCCTCGCGCAGGGCGGAGAGCCGGGCGCCCGTCACGGCGAGCTCGTCGCGGAGCTCGTCGCGGTGGGCGCGCAGCGCCTCGATCTCGTCGTCGGTGCCGTCGAGCTCGAGCAGGCGCCGCGAGCCGCGCTCGGCCCAGGCCAGCACCTCGTCGAGCGACTCGGCGTAGCGGCGGGTCAGGTCGGTGAGCGCCGCGCGCCGCTCGGACACGGCGGCGAGCCGGGCCGGGTCGACGTCCAGGCCGGTGGCGTAGGACGCGACGTCGGAGGCGAGGTCCGACAGCAGGTAGCCCACTTCGGCGGCACGGTCGGCGAGGCCGGCGGCCTCGGCGTCGTGGTCGCGCACGGAGTCGAGCAGGGACCGGGCCGCGCCGACGGTGGACACGGCGTCCGCGCCGCCGGAGTCGCTGGAGAGGGCCTCGCGGGCCTGCTCCGCGGCCGTCCGCAGCTCCTCGGCGTGCCCCAGCCGGGCCTCCTCGGCGGCGAGGGCGGCGTCCTCACCGGGGACCGGTGCGACCTCCTCGATCCTCGCCAGCGCCTCCCTCAGCGTCTCGGCCTCCCGGGCGCGCTCGCGGGTCGCCCCGAGCACCTCGGCGAGCTGCTGCTCGGTGGCCACGAGGTCGGCGTGCGCGACCCGCCACCGGCCCAGGGCCTCGGCGACCTCGGTGGCGCCGAACCGGTCCAGCGCCTCTCGCTGGGCGGAGGCCCGCAGCAGGCGGTGCTGGTCGGACTGGCCGTGCACCGCCACGAGCGGCTCCGCCAGACGGGCCAGGACCGAGGCCGGCACGGCGGCCCCGCCGACGAAGGCGCGGCTGCGGCCCTCGGCCGAGATGGTGCGGGCCAGCAGGACGCTCTGCTCCTCGACCTCGCCGCCGGCCTCCTCGACCTCGTCGGCCAGACCGGGAGTGGCGTCGGTGCGCACCAGGCCCTCGACCCGGGCGCTGCGGCGCCCGGCCCGGACGGCGCCGGAGTCGGCCCGGCCACCCAGCAGGAGCCCGAGGGCCGTGACGACCATGGTCTTGCCGGCACCGGTCTCACCGGTGATGACGGTCAGGCCCGGGCCACCGCCCAGCTCCAGGGTCGAGGACTCGATGACGCCGAGCCCGCCGATGCGGATCTCCTCGAACACGGCCTAGACCTCCCCGGCCGGGGACCCGGCCACGGGGTCGGCACCCCGCCAGCCGGCGACGGGGAGTCGGAACTTGGCGACGAGCCGGTCGGAGAACGGCGCCTCGTGGAGCCGGACGAGCCGCAACGGGCGGTCGCCCCGGCGGACCTCGACCCGGGCCCCGGCGGGCAGGTCGACCGTCCGCCGGCCGTCGCACCACAGGACGCCGCTGCCGTCGGGGCGGTCCTGCACCTCGACGGCCATCACCGACGAGGGGTCCACGACCAGCGGACGGGCGAACAGCGCGTGCGCGCTGATGGGGACCATGAGCAGCGCCTCCACCTGCGGCCACACCACGGGGCCGCCCGCGCTGAAGTTGTACGCCGTGGACCCGGTCGGGGTGGCGAGCACGACACCGTCGCAGCCCCACCGCGACAGCGGACGACCGTCGACCTCGACCAGCACCTCGACCATCCGCTGGCGCTCGGCCTTCTCGACGCTGGCCTCGTTGACCGCGAAGGTGCGGGTGAGCACGTCGCCGTCCAGCAGGACGAGGACGTCGAGGGTCAGGCGGTCCTCCGTCGACCAGCGTCGCGTCACGACGGCCTCGATGGTCACCGCGAGGTCGTCCTGCTCCGCCTCCGCCAGGAAGCCGACGTGGCCGAGGTTGACCCCGAGGAGCGGCACGCCGCTGGCGCGGGTGAGCTCGGCGGCCCGCAGGATCGTGCCGTCGCCGCCGATGACCACCGCGAGCTCGCAGTCGGTGCCGGGGCACCCGTCCTCGGTCCAGACCTCGTGACCGGGCGGCAGCGGCGCCTCCCCGAGCAGGTCGACGGCCTCCGAGGGCAGCAGCCGCACCCCCACGCCGCGCTCGGCGAGGGCCGTCCCGCAGGCGCGGGCGACGGCCCGGGCCTCGGCGCGGCCGGTGTGCGCGAGCAGCAGCACCCGGCGGTGCGGGAGGGGCGAGTCGGTCACGGCGTCAGCCTCTCACCCGGCTCCGACACCGGTGGAGTCACCGCCGCAGCCACCGCCCCGGAGTCCAGCTGCGGGGGACCCTGGCGGAGCCAGGTGAAGAACTCGACGTTGCCCGACGGGCCGGGCAGCGGGCTGCGGACCACGCCGACGACGCCCCAGCCGAGCCCCGCGGCCTCCTCGACGACCCCCTGCACGCTCTCGACGTGCAGGGCCGGGTCACGCACGACACCGCCCTTGCCGACCCGGTCCTTGCCGACCTCGAACTGCGGCTTGACCATGAGCACCAGGTCGCCGTCGGGGGCGGTGACCGACACCAGCGGGGCCAGCAGCAGCCGCAGCGAGATGAAGGACAGGTCGCCGACCACGAGGTCGACGGCGCCGCCGAGGAGCTCGGTCGTCACGTCGCGGACGTGCGTGCGGTCGTGGACGTCGACCCGGTCGTCGTTGCGGATGCTCCACGCCAGCTGCCCGTAGCCCACGTCGACCGCGGCCACCCGCGCCGCACCCGCCCGGAGCAGGACGTCGGTGAAGCCGCCGGTGGAGGCGCCGGCGTCGAGGCAGCGGCGCCCCTCGACGCGGAGCCCCCGCGGCACGAACGCGTCGAGGGCGCCGGCGAGCTTGTGCCCGCCGCGCGAGACGTAGCCCGGGTCGTCGGGGTCCTCACGGACCACGACCGCGACGTCGAGCGACACCGCGGTCGCGGGCTTCGTGGCCACGACCCCCGCGACGGTGACGCGACCGGCCTCGACGAGGGAGGCGGCGTCGCCGCGCGAGCGCGCCAGCCCGCGGCGGACGAGCTCGGCGTCCAGGCGTTGTCGTCGTGGACTCCCGGAGCGGGCCATCAGACCTCGAGGGCCGCCCTCAGCGCACGGTGGGCCTCCTCGAAGGCCGCGAGGTGCTCGGGGACCGCGAGCTCGTCGAGACCGTCGAGGGCGGCCATGGCCGGCTCGACCAGGCCGGTCTCGGTCAGCGGGGCGTCGTCCACGTCCCGCACGCTACTCCGCCGGGGGGACGGCGCCGTCGACGTCCGCGGGCGTGCCGCCGTCGTCGAGGTGCTCCCAGAGGGCGCAGGCCGCTGCTCGCCACCAGGCGGCGACGCTGCCGCCGTCCCCCGTCACGGCCAGGGCGCCGTCGGCGACGGTGGCGGTCCAGCCGTCCGCGGCCCAGCCGTCGTCGCCGCGCTGCGGCGCCTCGTGGGCCTCGTGGAGGCCGCCGAGGTCGGGGGCCAGCAGCGTGGGGCGGTGCTCGGCGGCGATCGCGGCCAGCTCGGCGAGACCGGTCACGCCGGTGAGGACGAGCAGCGAGTCGACGTCCACGGCGTGCGCGCCCTCGATGTCGGTGTCGACCCGGTCGCCCACCATGAGCGGCCGCTCGCCCCCGACGCGGCGCACGGTCTCGTGCAGCAGCGGCGGCTGCGGCTTGCCGGCCACAATCGGGTCGACGCCGGTGTAGCGGGCGAGCATGTCGACGAGGACGCCGTGCCCGGGGGCGCGTCCGCGGGCGGTGGGGATGGTGTGGTCGGTGTTCGACGCGACCCAGGCCAGGCCCTGCTCCACGGCGACGGCGGCGGCCATGACGTCGCTCCACAGCACGTCCGGCCCGTAGCCGGTCATGAGGACGACGGGGTCGTCGTCGAGGCCGACCGGGACCAGGCCGGCCTCGCGGGCGGCGGCCTCGAGCCCGGCACCCCCGAGCAGCAGGACCCGGGCGCCCTCGCCGTGCTCGTCGAGGACGAGCCGGGCGGAGGCCTGCGCGGACGTGACGACGTCGGTGGGGTCGGCCGGGACGCCGAGCCCGGTGAGCCGGTCCGCCACGACGTCGGGCGGGCGCGAGGCGTTGTTCGTGACGAACGCCAGGCGCACCCCCGCGTCCCGGGCCTGCGCGAGGTGGTCCGCGGCCCCGGGCACTGCGTCGGGTCCGACGTAGACGACGCCGTCCAGGTCGAGCATGACCAGGTCGTACGTCTCGACCGGGGGTCGGGAGTCGGGCAGCACGAGGGTCTCCTCCGCTCGCTGAGGGCCCGCCCTACGATCGTGGGGTGGACGAGGTGACGGTGACGACGCCACCCGTGGTGGTCGCGCCGTTCCGGCTGCTGCCGTTCCGGGCGATCAGCCTGGACCCCCGCCGCACCGGTCATCGCGGTGTGGCGCGCGTCCTGGCGCGACCCTACCGAGGGGTGACGGAGCGCCTCGACGCCTGGGAGTCCGCCGGGCGCCTGGCCCGCGACCCCGAGGCAGCGGTCTACGTCCACGAGTACACGACGTCCGGGATCACCGTCCGCGGCCTCGTCGGCGCGCTCGACCTGACGCACCGGCCTGAGTCGGACGGCGGTTCGGCGGTCCTCCCCCACGAGGGGGTGCACCTCGACCAGGCGGCCGAGCTGACCGACCGGATGCGGGAGATGCAGGTCAACCCGGCGCCGATCCTGCTGGTCCACCGCGCACGTCCTGCGACGAGGGCGGCCGTCTACCGCGCCATGGCCTCCGAGCCCTGGCAGTCCTTCACCGACGCCGAGGGCCAGCGGCACCGCATCTGGGCCGTCCGCGAACCGGGGGCCGTCCAGGCCCTCCAGGAGTCGCTGCGGGCGACCCGGGCGGTGATCGCCGACGGCCACCACCGGTACGCCGCGTACCTGCGCCTGTCGCAGGAGCGGCCCGGGACGCCGTGGGACCGCGGGCTCGTCATGCTGGTCGACCAGGACGACACCCCCCTGTTCCTCGGGGCCATCCACCGGGTGCTGCACGACGTCGGGCTCGACGACCTGCGCTCCGCGGTGCTCGGCGCCCCGGGCCTCGAGTGGTCCGAGGCGGGCGAGAGCGACGCGGTCGCCGCCCTGGCGCCCGGCGCGCTGGTGGTGACGGACTCCGAGCGGTGGGCCGTCATCACCTTCGCCGGTGCGTCCCCGGACGCCGTGCAGTGCCGGGCCGCCGTCGAGGTGCTGCACCACGACGTCCTGCCCCGCCTCGACCCCGGGCCCAGCTCGACGGAGTACGTGCACCGGGTGGACGACGTCCTGCGACGCGCCCGACCGGGGGCGGCGACCGCCGTCCTGCTGCCGGCACCGGGGTTCGACGTCGTCATGCGGATCGTCTCCGAGCAGGGACTGCTGCCCGAGAAGGCGACGTCGTTCCAGCCGAAGCCGACCACGGGCGTCATCATGCGCTCGGTCCCGGACGGCTGAGTGGTCGCGTCGTGGCCCGGCCGGTCATCGGGCCCGACCGCCACGAAATGACGAAAGGCCCCTCCCGGAGGAGGGGCCTTTCGCGTTTCAAGTAGTAGTCCGGCGGCGTCCTAGTCTCCCACAGCCTCTCGACTGCAGTACCTTCGGCGCTGGAGGGCTTAACTTCCGGGTTCGGTATGGATCCGGGTGTTTCCCGCTCCGCTATGGCCGCCGTGACATCTGTGAACCTGTCCCCTGCGAGCAGTGTGTGCTCGCGGGTGTGTAGTGGTTCAGACACCGCAGAGTGGACGCGTGGCCGTGTGGCCTGATCTTGTTACGTGCGTTGTTCGGGCTTGTCACCTGGTGATCGCCGGTCGAGTTATTTCACCGT
>NZ_JAKUHT010000012.1 GCF_022436705.1 Nocardioides sp. CFH 31398
TGGCGCTCGGTCGCTGCTCGACCACCTCGGCAACCCGCTGGCGCTCGGTCGCTGCTCGACCACCTGAGCAGCCCCCGCGGGCGGTCAGCCGCCGCTCGGCCCCTCGTCGACAGGCTCGGGGCGCCGCCTCAGGTGCTCCGCGAAGCGGGCGCCCATCTCGGCGTGCGTCTCGGGGCCGGGGTGGACGCCGTCGGGCAGCGGGTGGCGCTCGGCGTCCGCCTCGCCGTACAGGGTGAGGCCGTCGACGAGCCGGAGGTGGGGGTCGGTCGCCCGACGCTGCGCGACGACCCGGGCCAGCTCGTCGCGCACCACGCGAAGGGTGAGCGCGCCGCGGGCGACCTCGGCGGGGTCGCCGGTGGCGACCCAGGCGATCCGGCCGGCGGCCATCGCCTCCAGGTCGGGGCCGAGCGGGCCCGGGGTGTCCTCGTGCAGCGGGCACAGCACCGGGGTCACCACGAGCAGCGGCACCGTCGGGTTGCCCTCGCGGACGGTGTCCAGGAAGCCGTGGACGGCGGGCGCGAACGCCCGGCGGCGCAGCAGGTCGGCGTTCACGACGTTGATGCCGAGCGCGACGCTGAGGACGTCGTCCGGTCCGAGGTCGGCGGCGAGGCCGCGCAGGGTCCGGGCGGTCGCCGGGTCGAGCAGCGCCCCGCCGCCGAAGCCGAGGTTCACCAGCTCCACGCCGGCCGCGCGGGCGGCGACCGACGGCCACGTGCCCGTCGGGGTCGCCGCGTTCGAGCCCTGGCTGATCGAGCTGCCGTGGTGCACCCACGTACGCCGTCCCTCGGCCGGGGCGGGCGCCACCGGGGCGTCGGCCCGCAGCCCCACGAGGACCGTCGTCTCGTCGTGCGGGAGCCAGACCTCGACCGTCTTGTCACCCGCGGGCAGCCCGTCGAGCCGCAGGGTGCCCGCGGGCCCGGCGACCGTCTCGTGGGTGCCGCGGGTCATGTCGATGCGGACGACGTCCCCGCCGCCCACGTGACCGCGGGCGGCGGGCTCGCCGTCCACGAGGACGTCGTAGGTGCCGTCCGGCCGGGGCGGGGCGCCGACGTACTCGCGCTTCGTCGGGACGGTGTCGAGCTCGAGCGTCGTCGCCGCTGTCCGCAGCACCAGGCGCACGCCCGAGGGTTGCGACGCGCTGAACGACAGCTGCGGGTCGCCGACCTGCTCGCGTGCCCATCGCGGCAGGCGCCACGGGAGCAGCCCGCGGTCGGTGCGCTCGACCTCGACCGCTCCGCGCAGCAGGTCGTCGGTGAGGAGGACGTCGGTCAGGGCGGTCACGGGGTTCCTCCGGGTCGGGTCAAGGTGCGGTCGAGGGCGTCGAGGACCCACTCCCAGGACGCCGCCGCCCCGGGCTCGCTGTGCGCGAAGCCGCCCGCGGCCTCGAGCGTGACGAAGCCGTGCACCGTCGCGCCGAGCAGCCGGACGGCGTGCGTCGCGTCGGGCTCGGCCAGGCCGTAGCCCCGCAGGACGGCACGCATCAGGGCCGCCATTCGGGGGCCGGCGCTGGCGGCGGCCGTGGCGTCGTCTAGCGGGTGGCGCGCGGCGTCCCAGCGGCCGGGGTGGGCACGGGCGTAGTCGCGGTGCGCGCCCGCGACGGCCGCGAGGGCGTCGCGGCCGGCCAGACCGGCGGCGGCGTCCGTCGCGGCCTCGGTCAGCTCGCCGAGGGCGAGCACGGCGACGCGGGCGCGGAGGTCGTCCGCGCCCGCGAGGTGGGCGTACAGGCTGGGTGGCCGGACGCCGACCCGCCGCGCGAGCGCCGAGGGCGTGAGGTGGGCGAAACCCACCTCGTCCGCCAGCTCGGCGCCGGCGCGGACGAGGGCGTCCGGGGTGAGGCCTGGTCGGGGGGTCACCTCGACAGTGAACTACAGACAGTAGGTAACAGCCTAATAGCCGTAGGTCAGAAGGTCAGGACGAGGGTTCCCTCGACGTCGTCCCAGTCGGAGGCGGTGTTCCACTCGTCGGTCCAGGACTCGACCTCGTAGGTCCGCGACGTCGCGGTGCGGGCGACCTCGACAAGGTCGAGGCTGGTCAGGTTGGAGGCGCCGCGGGTGGTCGTCTCGTCCCACGCGCAACCCTCCCGACCGCCGGAGACGTCGCGGGCTGTCGCGGTGTAACCGGTGCGCATGCCGAGCGACATCTCCGTGGCGTCGACGTGCCCGATGCCGCCCCAGATGTCGTCGTCGTCGACGTCGCCCGTCCAGCCGATCCTGCCGCCGCCGGCCCGGGTCTCGTCGTACGTGTGGACGCACGGAGGGTTCACGTCCCGCTCGTGCACGCTCCCGCTGTAGTCCCACGTGCTGGCGCTGGAGACGATCTCGGCGGAGGTGAAGTCCTCGCCGGCCATCGCGAGGTCGACGTGGACGGCCTGGGTGTGGTTCCACGTGTGGGTGTGGTCGCTGCCCTCGGAGTCGTCGCCGGTGTCGGTGAAGGTGAGGTCGCCGGTCAGCGTCGCGTCGAGGTCCTCGACGGGCGGAGCGAGGCGCAGCGTGCCGCCCGCCTTGCAGGCCTTGGCCGTGCAGACCAGCAGCGTGTACTTCCCGGTGAGCCCGTCGGGGACCGACGCCGTGAGCTTCGAAGTGCCCCGGGCGCCCCGGCGCAGGGCCGGGGCGACGGCCGAGCCCAGGACCGTGTCGTCCGCCGAGGGCTTGGCGTCCCGCGACAGCCGCGCGACGAGGTTCGTCGGGCGGGAGGTGGTCCTGCTCGGGTTCGTCATCGCGACCCTGAGGGTGAAGGAGTCACCCGGCTCGGCGCCCGCGGGCAGGCCCTTCACCGAGGCGATCACGGCCTGGCGCGCTGCCGCCGCGTCGGCGGGGGTCGCCGACGCGCCCAGGGCGAGGGTGCCGGCGACCGTCGCGGCCAGCGCCGCGGTGGCGGCGACGACGGAGCGTGCGGAGGTGGTGCGGTGGTGCGTCATGTCGGTCCTTCGGGCTGAGGGGCGGTGCGCCGCCGGTCGGCGACGTGACGCACTCTGCGAGCCCGGTGTGGCTGATCGCTGGCGACTGCCTTGCAGAGGCTGGCAGGCGTTGCCAGGCCTCCCGCCGGGGGCGGCATGATGGGCGGGTCATGACCACACCGATGCTCGCCACCGCCACGAAGGCCGTGCCCTCGGGCGAGGAGTGGCTGCACGAGGTGAAGTGGGACGGCGTCCGCGTGCTGCTCGACGTCCGCGCCGGCGCCGGCGGCACCGGCCGCCTGACCAGCCGGAACGGCAACGTCACCACGGCGGCCTGGCCGGAGCTGGCGGCCTCGCCGCTCGGGGACCGCGACCTCCTGCTGGACGGCGAGATCATCGCGCTCAACGACCGGGGCGTCCCGGACTTCCGGGTGCTCCAGCACCGGATGCACGTGCGCAAGGCGTCCGAGGTGGCCCGGTTGGTCGACCGGGTCCCGGTCACGCTGATGGTGTTCGACCTGCTGCGGCTCGACGGCGAGGACCTCACCGCCCTGCCGCTCGAGGAACGCCGTGCCCGGCTGGCCGGCCTCTGCCTGGAGCAGACCCGCTGGCAGGTCCCGGACTCCTACGACGACGGCGCGATGCTGCTGGAGGCCACCCGGGCCCAGGGCCTCGAGGGCGTGGTGAGCAAGCGCCGCCGCTCGCCGTACCGGCCCGGGGTGCGGAGCCCGGACTGGCTCAAGCTGGCCCACCGCCACCGCGGGTCGTACGTCGTGGGCGGCTGGCGCCCCCAGGTCGGCACCGACGACCGGCTCGCCGCCGTCCTGGTCGGCGAGCCCACCTCCGACGGCCTGCTCTACCGGGGCCGGGTCGGCAGCGGCATCTCCGGCGCCACCGCCCGCCGGCTCCAGGCCCTCCTCGAGCCGCTCGCCGCGGCCAGGAGCCCCTTCACCGACGACGTCCCCCGCGTCGACGCCGCCGGCACCCGCTGGGTCGACCCGGTGGTCGTGGTCGACGTCGACACCCACGGCGCCGGCTACGACCGGCTGCGCCAGCCCTCCTTCCAGGGCGTCCGCAGCGACGTGTCCGCCGAGGACCTGGCGGCCGGACGGTGAGCGAGGTCCGCGTCGAGGTCGACGGGCGCACCCTGACGATCAGCAACCTCGACAAGGTCCTCTACCCGCGCACGGGCACGACGAAGGGCGAGGTCCTCGACTACTACGCCCGCATCTCGCCCGTGCTCCTGCCGCACCTGGCCGGCCGCGCCGTCACCCGCATCCGCTGGCCCCACGGCGTCGGCGACAGCAGCTTCTTCGAGAAGAACGCGCCGCGCGGCACGCCGTCCTGGGTGCGGACCGTCGAGGTCCCCACCTCCGGGTCGCGCGGCGAGTCACGGCACGGGGACACCCTCGTCTTCCCGGTCTGCGACGACCTCGCGACCCTGACGTGGATGGCCAACCTCGCGGCCCTCGAGCTGCACGTGCACCAGTGGTCGGTCACCCGCGCCGGACGCGTGCGGGGCGCCGACCGGCTCGTCGTCGACCTCGACCCCGGCGAGGGCGCCGGGCTGGGGGAGTGCAGCACCGTCGCGCTCCTGGCGCGTGACGCCCTGGCCGAGCGGGACCTGTCGTGCCGGCCCGTGCTCAGCGGGTCCAAGGGCCTCCACCTGTACGCCGACCTCCCGCGCCGACTCGACCCCGACGACTCCACGGCGCTGGCCAAGGAGGTCGCCGAGGAGCTGACCGCGGCGCACCCGAAGCTCGTCACCGCCACCATGACCAAGGCGCGGCGCACCGGCAAGGTGTTCTTCGACTGGTCGCAGAACGCCGGGTCGAAGACCACCGTCTCGCCGTACTCGCTGCGCGGTCGCGAGACCCCGACGGTCGCGGCCCCGCTGACCTGGGACGAGGTCGCCGAGGGCGCCGACGACCCGCTGGCGCTGGAGCAGCTGCGGTTCGACGAGGTGCTCGACAGGGTGGCCGAGCAGGGGGACCTCTTCGCCGTCTAGCCGGCGGTCTAGACCAGGTGGCGTCAGTGCACGACCGTTGCGCATCATCGCGGGGTCGGCGCCTCATGGGGTGGTGCCGAGACCCGGGAGGCCACATGCGTCGCACGACCGCCGGCGTCCTGACCGCCCTGCTGGCGGGCCCGGCGCTCGCCCTCGGCGCGGTCCCCGCTCACGCGGAGTCGGTGACCGTCGACGACCCCACCGGCGACGTGTCCGACAACCGCTGGGAGGCGTCCTCGGAGCACGACACCGTCGACGTCGTCCACACCACCCTCGACCACCAGGCCGCGCGGATCGTCTTCAGGATCGACGTGGTCGCGCTCGCCGGGCCCCGAGGCGACCCCTTGTCCGCCGAGGGCCGGCTCCGCCTCCCCGACGGCACGGACCGCTGGCTCACCCTCGCCCTCGACGGCCGCGGCGGAAAGACGATGGAGCTGGAGGACGACGCCGACGAGCCCGTGGCCTGCGAGGGCATGAAGGGCGCGTTCCGCCGCGACACCGACCGCGTCGTGATGTCGCTGCCGCGCTCGTGCGTCGGCGATCCCGAGTGGGTCCGGTTCACCGCCGGCATGCGGTTGTCGTGGGGCCTGGTGAGCGCCCGCGACGACGCGCGCCGCCCCACCAGCATGGACCTGCCGCAGCAGTACCTGCGTCGCCTCGGCCCCGAGGAGGTCCGCCCGGGCGAGGTGCGCTGACACCGAGCCACCTGCGGTCTAGACCAGGTGGCGCCGGGCCGGCCCCCGGGCTTCTGATGGTGTCGCCGGGTGGCGCACCGCACCGCCCACGATCGCCAGGAGATCCCCGTGCGCCGCGCCACCGCCACCGCCCTGACCGCCCTCACCGTCCTCGGCACGGTCGCCGCGGGCACGTCCCCCGCCTCGGCGGACAGCGGGGGGCTCGACGACCCGTGGGACGACGTCGCTCAGTTCAGCGACTCCGGTGCCGCAGCCCGCGGCCTCGGCCGCGCCCCGGCCGACATCACCCAGACCTGGGTCGACCACCGCCGGAACTGGGTCGTCTCGTCGATCGACATCCAGGACCTCGAGCGCGTGCCGGAGACCATCCGGATCGAGCTGGCGCTCGTGACCCCCGACGCACGGTACGCCGCCGTCGCGACCTACAGCGACGAGTTCGTCGCCTTCTCGTTCGAGCGGAACGGGGAGCAGGCGGCGTGCGAGGGCATGCGGCGCTCACTCTCGCCCGACGGCGACTACGTGATCTTCCTGGTCCCGCGCTCGTGCCTCGGCGAGCCGCACACCGTGCGCTTCGGCTCCCGCACCACCCGCGAGCTCGAGGGTGGCAGCCAGGTCGACGACGGCCGTCGCAAGGAGCCGGTGAGCCGGGTGGACGAGCCGATCCGGATCGGCAAGCGCAAGCTCACGCGCGGCTGAGCCCGCCCGCACCGACGAGGGCCACCACGTGCGACGTGGTGGCCGTCGTCGTCCGGGCGACATGATGGAGCCATGACCGACCGGCGACCGATCGAGACCTGGCTGACCGACATGGACGGCGTCCTCGTGCACGAGGAGGCCCCGATCCCCGGCGCTCCCGAGTTCGTCGAGGCGCTCAAGGAGTCCGGGCGCCGGTTCATGCTGCTGACGAACAACTCGATCTACACACCGCGGGACCTGCGGGCGCGCTTGCTCAAGAGCGGGATCGACGTCCCCGAGGAGGCCATCTGGACCTCGGCGCTGGCCACCGCGCAGTTCCTGCTCGACCAGCGGCCCCGGGGCACGGCCTACGTCGTGGGGGAGTCGGGGCTCACGACGGCGCTGCACGAGATCGGCTACGTCATGACCGACCGCGACCCCGACTACGTCGTGCTCGGGGAGACCAGGACCTACTCGTTCGAGGCGATCACGCGCGCCATCCGTCTCATCGAGGCCGGTGCGCGGTTCATCGCGACCAACCCCGACGCCAGCGGCCCCAGCCAGCAGGGCACCCTGCCCGCCACGGGCTCCGTCGCCGCGCTCATCACGACGGCGACGGGGCGGTCGCCGTACTACGTCGGCAAGCCGAACCCGTTGATGATGCGCAGCGCGCTCAACCGTCTGGAGGCCCACTCCGAGACGACCGTGATGATCGGCGACCGCATGGACACCGACGTGGTCAGCGGGCTCGAGGCGGGGCTGCGCACCGTGCTCGTGCTGACCGGCTCGACCCGTCCCGACCAGGTCGAGACCTTCCCGTACCGCCCGACCCGGGTCGTCGACTCGATCGCGGAGCTGGTCGACCTCGTCGCCGAGCGCAGCCCGCAGGTGACCACCGAGGGCGACGCCGAGGACTGAGGCGAGCCGCCACACCGGCCTCATCCGCCCCGCAGTGAACAGTGTTCACCCTCGTCTTGGCGAGCACCGTGGGGGGCCGTACCGTTGGGCGGTGGCCACTGCGGGAATCTCGGGGCCCGGGGGGACGCCGACCTTCCTGGGTCACTCCCGCCTCCCCGGACCGCCGACCCGTTCCGGCAGGGTGCGGGGCGACAGCCCGTTGGCCCCCGCGGCCGAGGAGCTGCTGGAGACGCTGGTCCGGCTCGAGCCGGGCGCGCGCGTCGTCCGGTCCGTGGACGCCGTCGCGCCCGGGCCCGGGCGCCACCGCGTGATGGTGCCCGACCGCACCAGCCCGATCGCCCTCTCGGTCGACCACCCGCGGGCGCTCGCGGCGGCCGCGGCGAGCGGCACCGACGCGACGACCACGCCTGCCGAGTCGTTGCGGCGGCTGGGCTCGCGGGCCTGGCTCGGCCTGACCGGGGGCGGTCTGGCCCCCGACCGCGTCGCGGTGGTGGGCGGTCGCGGGACGCTGGTCGACCACCTCGCCGAGGTGCTCGGCCAGGACGTCACCTACACGTTGAAGGTCGAGGAGACCGCGACGTGCCGGCGGCCCGTGCTGCAGCTGTTCGACGAGCAGCGGCGCTTCTTCGCCCTCGCCGTCCTGGGGCTCGGCCCCGCCTCGCGCGCCGGTCTCGAGGCCACGGCGTCGGCCCTCGGCGTCGTCGGCGAGCGGGAGTGGGAGCACCTCGAGGTGCCGTCGATCCTCGCCCGGACGTCCTGGGGCGACATCGACGTCCTGGTGACCGGCGTGCTGCACCCGTCGTGGTGGCAGGGCGGCGAGCGCCGACGGCTCGAGGCGCCCGTCGAGGCGATGGGCGAGCTCAGCCGCGCCTGGGCGGAGGACGCCGTCCGCGTCGACGAGATGGCCTGGATGCGCCGCCAGCAGGAGACGGCGGCGGCGCTCGCGGACCGTGACGCCCGGCGGCGCCTGGGCTCCGTGCTCGAGCGGGTGCTGCGCGACGCGCGGCGCACCACCTGGCCGGTCGGCGCGTGGCACGGCGACTGGACCGCACGACACATGGCCCGTCGCGGCGGGCGCGTCCAGCTGTGGGGCTGGTCCCGGTTCGAGGTCGGCGTGCCGATGGGCCTCGACCCCGTCCACTTCGCGGTCGACGCCGCGACGCGCCGTCACGGCTTCTCCGCGGACTCCGTCCGCTCCGGACTCCGGGAGGCGCTGAAGCGGCAGCCCGGCCCCGGCGCCTCGATGACCGGCGGCCTCTACCTGCTCGCCGTGGCCACCCGGGAGCTCGCGCTCGCCGAGGGCCCCGGCGGCCACCGCGTGACCGAGCGCGCCCAGGTCCTCCTGAGCGCGCTCGAGGGTTGGGTGGACGCCCGGCCCTGACGCCCGAGCGCACCGGGCCGGGCGGTCGGGCCGTCTCAGTGGTCGTCGGTCGCGCGGGAGCCCGTCAGCGACAGCGCGCCGTACGTCGCGATCGCGCCGACGACCACGGCGAGGACGAGGAACGTCGTCCGCTCGCCACCGAAGTACGACGCCACGAGGGCGGTGCTCCAGGTGCCCGCGGGCAGCGTGGTGGTGACCAGGGTGGCGATGGCGGTGCCGACCACCGCGGTGCCGAGGCTGGTGCCGACCTCCTGGGCGGTGTCGTTGAGGGCCGCGCCGATGGAGGTGCGGTCGTGCGGCATGGCGGTGACCAGGGCGACCGCGCAGATCGTCATGACGATCCGCAGGCCCACGGTGAGGACCACCAGCGAGACCGCGATCGCGACGTACCCGTGCTCGACCGAGAGGGCCATGCCGGCCAGGGCCAGGGCGAGCAGGGCGGCGCCGACGAGGCAGGCCACGCGGTGGCCCCACCGGAGGGCGAGCCGCTCGGCGACCGGGGTGGCGGCGAGCATGGTGAGGATGAGGGGCAGGTTGGCGAGGCCGGCGCGGACCGGGCCCCAGCCGTAGGCGTACTGGAAGTGCAGCACGAGGGCGAACAGCACGCTCGCCATGGCGATGGACGACGCCACCTGGGTGATCGCGGCGCCGCGGACGGGTCCGCTGGCGAACAGGCCCAGGTCGAGCATGGGGTGCGCCGTCCGGCGCTCCCGGCGGACGAACCCGACGGCGGCGAGGACCGCACCGAGGGCGCAGGCGACGGTGGGCCACGACGTCCAGCCGTGCTCGACGCCGCTGGTCAGCGTGTAGCAGCCGAGGCCCATGGCGGCGACCGTCCAGGCGGCGCCGGGCAGGTCGAGCGGGTCGCGGGTGAGGCCGTCCGGGTGGTCGGCGGGCACGCCGTACCGGACGCCGAGCCAGGCGATCGCCGCGATGGGCGCGTTGACCAGCAGCAGCCACTGCCAGGACACGTGGGCCAGGGCGGTGCCGCCGAGCAGGGGACCGAGCACGAAGCCCGACATGCCGACGATCATGACGACGGTGATGGCGCGCATGCGCAGCTTCTCGTCGTCGAAGAGCCGGAAGACCAGCGACATCGTCACCGGCGCCATCGCCGCGGCGGCCAGGCCGAGGGCGGCGCGCAGGGCGATGAGCTCGCCCGAGCTCGAGACGAGGACGACGGCCGCGCTGATGGCGCCGAACGCGGCGAGGCCGACGAGCAGGACGCGGCGGCGTCCCAGGCGGTCCGCGGCGGCGCCGGCGGTCAGCAGGAGCCCGCCGAAGGTCAGCGAGTAGGCGCCGGTGACCCACTGCAGCGCGGTGGTGCCGCTGCCGAGGTCGCGGCCGATGGTCGGCAGGGCGATCGAGAGCAGCGTGTTGTCGACCATCTCGACGAAGAACGCCAGGCACAGCGCGAGGAGCGGGAGGGCGGCGGCGCGGAGCGACGGGTAGGTCGGCGCCGCCGCGGTCGGGGTGGTGCCGGCGAAGGAGTCGGTGGAGCTCATGGGTGCCTCCAGGAATATCGAACGCCGTTCGACTACCGAACGACGTTCGAAGACTAGAACGGCGTTCGATAGAGTGCAACCCATGCCGCCCCGTCGTCGTGCCTCGCACTCGCTGGAGTCCGTCCTGGGCGAGGCGGTGGCCCTGCTGGACGAGGCGGGGGAGCAGGCCCTGACGTTCCGCGCGCTCGCCGCCCGGCTGGGCGGGGGCGTGGCCAGCATCTACTGGTACGTCGCCAACCGGGAGGAGCTGCTCGACCGGGCGACGGACGTGGTGATGGCCGAGGTGCTCGAGCGGGTCGAGGCGATCGACGCCGGGCAGGACCCGGTGGCGGTGCTGCGCGCGATGTCGCTGACGCTCTTCGACGAGATGGTGCGCCGGCCCTGGTTCGCGACGTACATGCTGCGCAACACCGGCCTGCAGCCGCACGCGATGCGGATGTTCGACCTGATCGGCCAGCAGGTGATGCGTCTCGGCCTGACGCCGCGCGAGGAGTTCCACGCCGTGTCGTCGCTGCTCAGCTACGTGGTCGGGGTGGCGGTGGACATGGCGCAGCCCCCGCCGCAGGAGTTCCTCGACTCCGACATGGAGCCGGCCGAGTTCCTGGCGATGTACGCCGACCGCTGGCGGGCGCTCGACCCCGCCACGCACCCGTTCGCGCACCGGATCGCCGACGTGTTCGCCGTCCACGACGACGCGGAGGTGTTCCGCGCGGGCCTGGACATGTTCCTGGCCGGCCTCCGCGAGCGCGCGGTGGCCGGCCAGGAGTTGTGACGGTGGGGCCTACTGCTTCGGCTCGAGCAGGAAGAGCGGGATGAGCCGGTCGGTCTTCGACTGGTACTCGGCGTACGTCGACCACGACTCGACCGCGTGCTGCCACCAGTCGTCGCGCTCGGGGCCGTCGGGCAGTTCGCGGACCGTGTAGGTCTTCTTGTCCGCGCCGTCCTGGAGGTCGACCTCGGGGTGGGCGCGGAAGTTGTCCGCCCACGTCGGGTCGTCCGGGGCGCCGCCCTTGGAGGCGACCGCGAGGTACTTCCCGTCGCGCTCCACCTTCATCACGGGGTTCTTGCGCAGGTTGCCGGACTTCTTGCCGAGCGAGGTGATGACGACGATCGGCGTCGGGTCGTCACGGCCCGGGAGCGTGGTGGCGCGCTGACCGTTCGAGGCCTCGTACTCCTCGACCTGGTCGCGGACCCACTTCTGTGCGCTGGGGACGTAGGTGCCGGTGAGTGCCATGTCACGCACAACGGCCCGGCCCGCGGCGGGATTCCCGCCGCGGACCGGGCCGTACGTCGCGTCGCTGGGCCCGTCGGGGTCAGCCGCGCGCGGCCGCCGTACGACGCAGGCGGGTGTTGACGAACTCGCCCATGCCCCAGCGGCCGAGCTCGCGGCCGAAGCCGGAGCGCTTCACGCCACCGAACGGCAGGCCGGGCAGCGTGGTGCCGTGCTCGTTGACGTAGGCCATGCCGACGTCGAGGCGGTCGGCGACCTCCTGCGCGCGGTCGACGTCCTGGCTCCACACCGAGCCCGACAGTCCGAACGCCGAGTCGTTGGCGAGCTCCACGGCCTCGTCGACGGAGTCGACGCCGTACACGACGGCGACGGGGCCGAAGATCTCCTCGTGGTAGGCGTCCATGTCCTTGGTGACGCCGGTGAGCACGGTGGGCTGCATGAAGGCGCCGTCGCCCTCGATCGCCTCGCCACCGGTGTGCAGGGTCGCGCCCTGCTCGACGGCCTTCTTCACCTGCGCCACCACGCCGTCGCGCGCGGTGACCGACGACAGCGGGCCGACGGCGGTGTCGGGGTCGGTCGGGTCGCCGACCTTCGCGCCCTCGAAGACGGCCACGACGGTCCGGGTGAACTCGTCGAGCTTGTCGTTGGGGACGATCATCCGCTTCGGGGAGTTGCACGCCTGGCCGCAGTTGCCGAGGCGGGCCTTCGCCGCACCCTTGGCGATGCCGGCGACGTCGTCGTCCAGGACGATGAATGGGTCCGAGCCGCCCAGCTCGAGCACGGCCTTCTTGAGGTTGCGCCCGGCGACCTCGGCGACGGCCGCGCCGGCCCGCTCGCTGCCGGTCAGGGAGATGCCCTGCACCCGCGGGTCGGCGATCATCGTCGCGACCTGGTCGTTGGTGGCGTAGACGTTGATGTAGGCGTCGGTCGGGACGCCGGCGGCGTGGAAGATCTCCTCCATCAGCGCCGCGGACGCCGCGCAGATCGGGGCGTGCTTGAGCACGATCGTGTTGCCCACCATCAGGTTCGGGGCGACGAAGCGGGCGACCTGGTAGTAGGGGAAGTTCCACGGCATGACGCCGACGATGGAGCCGACGGGCACGGTCTCGACGATCGACTCCTGCGCGCCCTGCGGGTCGAGGACCTCCTCGGCGAGCAGGTCGGGCCCGTGCTGGGCGTACCACTTGTAGATCATCCCGCAGAGCTTGATCTCGCCCACGGCCTGCGCGACGGGCTTGCCCATCTCGCGGGCGATGGTCTCGGCGAGCTCCTGGGAGCGCTCCTTGTAGGCCTCGGCGATCTTGACCAGGATCGCCGCGCGGTCCGCGACGTCGGTGGAGCGCCAGTCGGTGAAGGCGGCGTGCGAGCGGGCGAGGACACCCTCGACCTCGGCGTCGGTGAGCTCCGGGAACTCCTTCTCGACGGTGCCGGTGGAGGGGTTGGCGGTGACGTAGGTGGTCATGTGAGCGACGCTACAGCCGTCCCGGGACGGTGGGCCCTGACGCCGGCTGGAGCGTGGCGGTTGGGACGTCTGCCCACTGCTGTGACGCCTGAGCCGGAGGTTGTCCACAGGCGCGGGATTTCCCCCTAACGCCGGACGGCAAAGCCACGTTGACTGTGCGCAGGACACGTCGATCACGTTCATGGGGGACAGACGATGACCACCGCGCCCACCCACCGCGCGCCCGGCCCGGCCACCGGGGCGGGAGCCGACCGGCCGCCGGTCGACCCGGTGCTGCTGGACCGCCTCGACGGCCGGGTCCGCGACGTCGTCCGCCGCGAGGGGATCGACCCCCAGCGCGACGGCCGCGTGGTCCGCCGCATCGCCGAGGACGTCGTCCGCGCCCACGACGAGCTCTCCCTGACCGGGCAGGTGGTCCCGCTCGCGGACCCCGTCGGCGTGGTGGGCGAGCTGGTGGCCCGCGTCGCGGGCTTCGGCGCGCTGCAGGTCTACCTCGACGACCCGGAGATCGAGGAGGTCTGGATCAACGACCCCTCCCGCGTCTTCGTCGCCCGCAACGGCCGCCACGAGCTGACGAACCTGATGCTCACCCGCGCGCAGGTCACCGAGCTGGTCGAGCGGATGCTGAAGTCGAGCGGACGCCGCATCGACGTCTCGCGGCCGTTCGTCGACGCCATGCTCCCGGAGGGCCACCGCCTCCACGTGGTGCTGGAGGGCATCAGCCGCGGGTTCTCCGCGGTCAACATCCGCAAGTTCGTGCTGCGCGCCGCGAAGCTCGACGACATGGTCGAGCTCGGCTCGCTCTCGGCCCAGGCCGCCCGTTTCCTCGAGGCGTCGATCCGGGCCGGGCTGAACGTGCTGGTCGCCGGCGGCACCCAGGCGGGCAAGACCACGATGCTGAACTGCCTCGCCGCGGCCATCCCCGGCGGCGACCGGGTGATCAGCGCCGAGGAGGTCTTCGAGCTCCGCTTCCCCCATCCCGACTGGGTGCAGCTCCAGACCCGCCAGGCCGGCCTCGAGGGCACCGGTGAGATCCGGCTGCGCGAGCTCGTCAAGGAGGCGCTGCGGATGCGGCCCAGCCGCGTGATCGTCGGGGAGGTCCGCGCCGAGGAGTGCCTCGACCTGTCGAGGCGCACAAGTTTTAACGGATACAATCGAGCTACATGGAGACGACGGCGAAGCGGGCCGCCATCTATACCCGCATCAGTAGCGACCCTGAGGGCAAGCGTGCCGGGGTGCGCCGCCAACGGGAAGACTGCGAACGGTTCGCGGCGGAACACGGGTTCGAGATCGCGGAGCATCACTTCTACGAGGACAACGACAAGTCTGCGTCGACCAAGTCCAAGAAGCCCAGACCGCGCTACTCGGCGATGCTGCGCGGGGCCAGGGACCAGGAGTTCGACGCGATCATCGTCTGGTCCTCGTCGCGGCTGACTCGTCGGCCACGCGAACTGGAAGACGTCATCGACCTCAGCCTGGCGACCGGCATCGCGATCTACTCGTGCAAGACGGGTGACTACAACCTCAACAACGCCCGGGGGCGTAGCCGTGCACGCGACGATGCGCGGCGCGACGCCGAAGAAGCCGAGGAAACCGGTGAGCGCGTTGCCCGAGCCGCCGAGCAGCGGGCCAAGGCAGGGGAGTGGCACGGGGGCCACCTGCCCCACGGCTACCGAGTCGAGGGTGGGCGGCTGGTCGTCGACCCGACGACAGCTCCGCTCATGCAGGAGGCAGCTCAGCGGCTGCTGACGGGGGAGTCGCTGTACGCCGTCGCCAACGACTTCAACGAACGCGGGTTGCTGACGTCGCGGGGCTCGCATTGGCGCAGCCAGACCATCCGTAAGGCGATGCTGTCGCCTTCGATTGTCGGCAAGCGCGAACACGGCGGCGTTCTCTACGACGGCCAGTGGGAGCCGCTGATCAGCGAGACGGCATGGACCAAACTCCGCGAGCTGCTAACCGACACCTCGCGCAAGTTCGGGGCGGCGGACGGTTCCTACTCGGGCAAGCGCCCGTTGGGCGGCGGGCTCACGGTCTGCGCGGACTGCGGCAAGCCGCTGGTGTCGGCCCGCTACCGAGACGCGATCCGGCTCGTCTGCCACAAGCAGGCCACGGGCGGTTGCGGGGGAGTGACCATCACTTACGACCAATACGAGCACTGGCTCGTCGAGTTGGTCATGGCTCGCATTGACGGCGTGCGCTGGCGGGCTGAGAACGCCCGTACGGCGGCGAAAGTCGACACCCGGGCCGATCGATTGCGGACGGACCGAAAGATGCTCCAGGAGGAACGGCGGCGTGTTGTCCGGTCCTTCGAAGTCGGGGTGCGGTCCGAGTCCGAGATGGTTCGGAGGGTGGGCGAGATCGACGCCGAGGTGCGCAGCATTGATGGCCAGCTCTCTGCGCTTGTGACGGACGCGGTGCTCGATGAGGTCGCCACCGCTGACGACGCGCGCCGGCTCTGGCGCGAGGCCGACACCACCAAGCGCCGTCGGTTCCTCGCGGCCATGATCGAGACCGTTCACGTTCACAAGTGGCCAGAGGGCATGCCGACAAAGTTGACCCGCCGAACCAGCGAGCGAATGGCGGCACGACGCGGCGAGAAGATCGAGACAGAGGCGCAGTTCGCGAAGCGTCGAGACCAGCACGCCCGGGAGGCGCTGCGGCAGCGGGTCTGCATCCGCTGGCGTCGCTGAATGCTGTAGTCAACAGGTATCGACCAGGTGACTAGAATCGAACCGTTGATCGCCGCAGGGCACCCGCTCTCCCAGACCTGACGCCACCAGGCGCACTGGTGCAGCCGGACCCCGGCCAACACGAACCCTGAACGACTCGCTAGTCGCTTGCCCCGCCTCTGTCTCGGCGGAAGAAGGTAGCCCGCGAGCGAAGGAGACACCGCCTCCACGGGAGTCGTTGTGTCACGTCGTTATCAGCCAGCGCGTGAAGCCCTCTGGGCCGAGCGCTGGACCATCACGGCAGCTGCCGCCGAGATCGGGGTCAGCCCGGCCCACTTGCGCTGCTGCATCATGGCGAAGGCCTCGCCTTCGCCCGAGGTTCGTGAGCGTCTGCCGAAGTTGCTCGGCGTTCCGCTTGAGGATCTGTTCGATGCGGACCTTCTAGCCCGCACGTACGCCGGTCCCCGCAACCAGCTCGCGGCTCGGGGGTCGCGATGAGCCCCGAGGACCGGGAGTACCTCGAAGAGTCCTGCGCCGCCTCCGGTGTGGACCTGAAGATCAAGGACCGGGAGGCGCTGGCAGACCTCGCGCTGCTGCTGCGAGGGGGTGCAGAGCGTGGCTGACGGCGACAAGGGGAGGGCCCCGCACTCCACCGGGCCGGGGGAGCGCGAGGCCGCTGGGGCTGAATCTAGCTCGGCCCTGCCGGTTCACCACGCGCTGTCGTACGCGTTGCGTGGTCTTCACGTCATGCCTCTTGGCGTCGGCGAGAACCAGCCGCACAGCGATCTGCTCGGGTCGGGCTACGGGTACGCCTTTGACAGCGACGACAGGTGGTTCGTGGGAAGCCGCAATCCAGGGCTCATCAACTCGTGGTGGTCGTCGGCGCCGGCTGCGAACATCGGCGTCGTCACCGGCCGACCCAACCGATTGCTCGTGGTCGACATGGACGCCAGCGACGTGCGATCCGTTCGGCCTGGGGCGCAGTGGCTCACTGCCTGGGAGGCCGATCACGGGCTTCTCCCGGACGGGCCGCTGGCGCGTACGCCCTCGGGCGGGTGGCACCTGTGGTTGCGCTACGAGGGCGACGATTACTTCCCGACGCGGATCAACTGGCTGCCCAACGTCGATGTGAAGGTTGACGGCGGGTTCGTTGCGGTGCCGCCGTCGATGAGGATGCGGCAGTTCTTGAGCCCCGTGGGCGGCGTCGCTGCGGAGTTCACCACCTACGACTGGGTTCGACCCTTGCCGTCGAACCTGAATGCCGTGCCTGCGGCCCCTGAGTGGCTCCTGGCGGACGTATTGAGCCGCCCCCGGTCGATCTACCAGTTGGATGGTTCGTCATCCCCTGGTGGCTCTGGACCCCTCACGGTCGAGTCGTTCCTGTCTCGAGGTGGCTTCGGGTGGCGGACGGGTTCTCGGGACTGCGACTGCATGGCCTTCGCCCGCGTGTTGTTCAACGACTACGCGGGCGACTCCTCAGCGGTCACCGAGGCCGTACGACAGGTCTGGCAGATCACGCCGCAGGGCGACGACCCGTTCGCCTGGCGGCAGGCCGAGAAGTGCATCCGCAGCGCCCACACCTACTGGAAGGGCTCGCGGTCATGAGCGACGACTACAGAACCCCCGAGACTCCCACCCTCACCGAGCTGGAGGGCGAGGAAGAGGCGCACGTTTATCGGCAGGCCGTCGCGCAGCAGGCGCGGACCCTGAGGATCCGGCACGAGGCCAATCGCGTCGTCGCAATCGAGCGGGCAGGCTCGGAGTACCCGCACCCGACCGCCGAAGATGACGGGCTGCTGTCGGACCTGATGATCCGGCCGCGCCGTCACGAGCAGCCACGGATCGACGGTCTGATGGGGATGCCGCACAACGCGGTCATCGCGGCGCAGTTCAAGTCGGGCAAGACCACCCTCGGCAGCAACCTGCTGCGCTGTGCTGCGGACGGGTTGCCGTTCCTGGGTCGTGCCGTCCACATGGGCGGTGGTCGGGTTGCCTGGCTCAACGGTGAGATGGACCGCGACGACTTCAACGACTACCTCGCACCGATGGGCATCGGCCACCCCGAGCGCATCGCCGTTCGCAACATGCGTGGGCGGCGGTTGAACCTCATGAACGACTACATCGCTGACGAGTTCATCGCCTGGCTCAAGACGCACGAGGTCGAGTGGCTGTGGATCGACTCCTGGCGCGTCCTGTGTTCGTGGTGCGGCGTCAACGAGAACCGCAACGACGAAGTCGACCCGCTGACCGAGCGCATCGACTCGATCAAGCGGGAGGCCGGCGTTCAGACCTTCACGGCCCTTGCCCACACCGGCCGAGCCGCGAAGGACGAAGGCACGGAGCACGCCCGTGGCGCGACAGCGCTGGACGACTGGCAGGACTCGCGGTGGGTGCTCACGAAGATCGGTGGTGACCGGTTTCTGTACGTCGAGGGCAGAGGTGTCGAGTTGCCGGAGACGAGGCTCGTGTTCGACCCCGACACCAGGTTGCTGTCTCTGGGGGAGGGCAATCGACAGCAGCATCGGCAAACGGTCGGCGTTGATGTCGTGGTCGAGTTCGTGACGAGCAACCCGGGCTGCACGAACGGCGAGATCCGCCGCGCTCTGGAGCAGAACGGTATGACGCAGCGGACCAGCCAGGGGCAGCCAATCAGCGCGGCGGAGCGCAGCGGCGCAATCCACCACCTCAAGAGGGGCACATCAAAGCACTACTACCCGGGTCCTGATCCCGACGCTGACTGGCAGCAGGAATCGGCCCGAGCGCTCGCATTCGAAGGCGAGCAGGTCCGATGACGGCTCGTTCGTACCATCCGTACCAGCTCCGTACCGGTACACCCGGTACAGATCCGTACCACCCGTATATAGGTACGGATACCAATACAAACAAGCGCTCTCGATCTGGTGGTACGGATCGGGAGGACGTCGACCCCTATACGCGCGGACACGAGCGCGCGCGTGGAACCGAGGTTGGACCGGCGCCCGCCCGTTCCACCGCCCTACAAACTTTCGGGGCAAGACTCGCGACCGAGCAGGAGGACTGGGCGCTGGCTCGCTGCCTGTGGCCGGTGCTGGTCGACGTCGAGCAGGTCAAGCAGTGGGATCAGCGGCTCGACCTGCTGGTCGAGGCCGACCTGCCGGTGGTCATCTTCGACCTGGCCGTCGACGTGCTGCACCCACCGGCACAGGGCGAAGCGGCGATGAGGATGCCGTGGCGGCGCGCAGGTTTCGCCAACCGCGCTGCCGTTCAGGACGAGCTGCGCCGACTCGGCCACCAGGGGTCGCTGTCGTTGACAGCCGCGGACCTCTGGGCCGTGCTGGACGGGCTGAGACGAGGCCAGACGGTCTAGCGGATAGGGGTTGGACGGTTGGCCCGTCCGATTGGCTCGGCCCGTTAGATCGTCATCTAGAGGTTGGTCACCGCTTCTGTAGAAGCAGTGACCATGCAGGGGATTGCACCTGCCCGCTGACCTGGGCAAATGCAGGTCTTGGCATCCCTGCCCGAACCTGTCGACATCAGCATGGCCTCCTGCCGTAATCGACTCAGCAGGTACCCACCGGGGGTATCCGAGACGAACGGACAGACCATGACCGCGACCGCCAAGAAGGCCACCACCCGCAAGACCGCCAAGAAGGTTGAGCCGACCCCGGCCCCCGCGCCGGCCAAGCCCGCGACCCGCTCGGCCCTGCTCGACCGGCTCAAGGAGTTGGGCTACACCGGCCCCACCTCCTTCACGGCGTCCTTCCTGCGGGAGACGCTGGTGCCGTGGCTGGAGGCTGGTGCACCCAAGGGCGACGGGTCGATCCCCGACGGCTGCCGTTTCGACGTCTACCCGGACCTGCGCCCCGCACCCAAGGCGGGCAATGTCGAAGTTCGCACGACGCTGCGCGAACTGCGCCTCGCCGTTGCTGCCGTGCCGAAGGCCGACGACGCCGCTGAGGCGCTGAACGTGGTGGACGGTCTCAGCGCCCGCCTGCGCGAGCTGCTGGTCACCGCGTGACAACGACCCGCGACACCACGCGGCCCGTGCCCACCCAGGGTGCGGGCCGCCGTGCCGTTGTCTATCTCCGCGTCTCGACCGATGCCCAGGTCGAGGCGTGGGGCTTCGATGTGCAGGAGCAGGCTGTGCACGCCTACGCGGCCACTCACGACCTCGAGGTCACCGTGTCGCACCGCGACGAGGGCGTCTCCGGCGCCAAGCCAGCCGCCGACAGGCCGGGGCTGATGCGCGCCCTCTCCACCCTGCGGGATGGAGATGCCGACGTGCTGCTGGTTGCTCGGCTCGACCGGCTGGCACGTGACCTGACGGTGCAGGAGGCCGTGCTCGCTGAGGTCTGGTCCCTCGACGGCGAGGTGCATGCCTGCGACCTGGGCCCCGTGCTGCGTGACGACCCCAGTGACCCGATGCGGACCGCGATCCGGCAAGTGATGGGCACTTTCGCGCAGCTCGATCGCGCCCTGCTGGTCAAGCGGTTGCGCGACGGCCGCGAGGCCAAGCGTGCTGCTGGCGGCAAGCCCTCCGGGTCCTACCCGTTCGGCCAGACCCGCACCGGCGTCGACGACAGGGAGCAGCACGTCATCTCCGTCATCGCGACCCTGCACCGCGACGGCCACACGCTCGACGCGATCGCACGCCACCTCAACTCCCGGCCCGGCCACCAGCCCCGGCACGCGACCCGCTGGACCCGCCAGACGGTGGGCGGGGTGCTTCGCAACCGTGCAACCGCAGGGCGCGGGTAGCCTCGCTCATCCGCAGAGCAACAAGGGGGAGCGGTATGCCGACAGGACCCAAGCACCTCAAACTGACCCAGGACGAGAACGGCGACGAATGGGGCGAAGAGTGCCGCTGCATGATTGGGAGCGATCACGACGAAGACGGTGAAGACCCCGGGCAGTCGCTGAGTGTGTACGACGCCGCCATGATCTGGGGTCAGAGCGGGGACGACACCGACACCTTCGGGTACAGCACCGACGAGCTCAACGCAGCCCTCCACGACGACTAGGCACTAGCGCTTCACTTCACGCGCGGCGCATACTGCCGGGGCAGCAAACCTTCGGGCGCGGCGGGATAGGGGCTTGTGGTCAGCCGATCACGGGTCACCGGCGAGCCCCTGGAGGTCACCATGGTCGAACTCGCGTTCGCCCTGGTCGTCTTGCTCCTCATCCTCTTGGTGATGCGAAGCATGATCGGCTGACTGAAGGCCCGCCACAGCCAACGTGGCGGGCCTTCGTCATGCCTCTCCGTGCCGCTGTCCGGCTAGCGTCAGGCTTCCTGCGGGCAGCACAGGATACGCACGCGCCGACTAACCTGGTCGGTGCCGCGACATGTCCGTCCTGAGAAGCGGGCGGCACCGACCAGGTTAGTCGGCATGTCAAGACTTGACACTGCCCACTACGATCACTGGCATCAGCTGCGCTGACCTCCGGCCTTCGGTGCCAGTGATCGTAGTGGGCAGCACGGCGTGTCGTGGAGCGGTTTCTGGAAACCGAAGATGGATCGGCGCCAGAAGGGGCGCTATCTGGAAGTTTCAGCAACCGACGGCTACTGTAGTTGGCACCGGATCAAGGAGGCTCGTCATGGCACACGCCCTGAAGCAGAAGCAGTCCACCACTGCTGCTCAGCAGGTTGTCGCACGCCTCGACTCCTACAGCCAGGCTGAGCACGTCGCTCATCTGGAGGCCGCCCGGGTTCGCACCGAGGCTCGCAAGCAGGCTCGTCGTGAGCGTGCGCGGGCTGCCGCTGCTCGCCTGCGTAGCGCCTGACGCACGCCTGACTCTTGCCGTCACCGCATCTTCGGGTCACCCTGCGCTGCCTTCAAGACGACTTGGGCCAGTCAGCCCAAAATGCCTCGGCCAGGTCGGAAGAAGATGCGCGCCAGTACGAGCATCTGCACAGGGCGGTGAAGAAGTTCGTTGCCATGCGCGGACAGGCCCCCGACCAAGGTGAGCCAGTCCATGGTGGCTGGGGCTTCGGCGTGGTCTGTTCTCTGCACGTCGGAGAAGAGCGGGCCGTCACAACTTTCGTCGTTGAAGAAGACGTCTGCTGGCTTCTCGCATACAACGACTACCACCGCATTGGCGACCGCAAAGACGCCTACAACTACTTCATAGACCTTTATGCCAGCGGTGACCTCATGCCGTCGGATAAGGACTACGAGACGTTCTTTGAGAACAGCGACGTCGATGAAGAAGACATCGACGCCGTCATGTCTCTTGAATTGCTCGACGAGGTTGCGGTCATTAGCCGGGAACTTCTTGACGAAGCAAGGTCCGCGCCAGGTACAGAGGCGGTACGCACGTTTCGCGTGAACGGGAAACAGCTTATGTGCGTAGACGTGGTCCTTGAGCCGACCGCAAGGGCAGAAGAAGGCTGGCTGAGCCTCGTATTGCCTGAGGACGAGTATCTGTCCGACGACGACCTGTACGAGTTGGTGGCGTCACTATTGCCGCCTGGCGTCACGCCGCTATACAGCAATGATTTCCGAGGTCGCGCTCGGGTGGCAGGGGAGATTGTCTACCAGTGGGATTACTACGAGTAAGTGGGCCTCCCAACCCTTCACGGCGCGGGCTGATCGGGGCTGGCTGTCTTGGCCGCTCGAGCGGCCCTTCTCTTACTGAGCCGGGCCGGTGATTGGTAGACCTCGTCAAGGATCTCCTTCATCAACTCCACGATCTCTTCGGCTTCCTCCTGGGTGACCGGTTTAGTGAAGTCGCCGTGAGCCATGCCGTTGCCGAAGTGACGGACTTCGTGCGCTTGTTCTTTCGTATGCAGCCGTACATGCCCATCGGCGTGCAGCTGCTCTATGCGAGAGTAGAGGTCTTTTCCTTCGGCTCTTTTGTCCTTTGCGGTTGCCTCAATGACGGCACGCGCCAGCGAACCCACCGCGCGGTAGGCGCCCGCCGAGAAGCAGAGGGTTGCCTCGGTCGCCGCCCCCGCGATGTGATCGGGAACGTCTGGGAAGTCTTGCTGGACCGTTGTTGCGGGAAGCCACGTTAGGCGCGCACCGTTCGCCATCAACGCTGAGAGCGGGTCGGGTTGAGTGCTGATTCGCTCGGCGATACTTAGATGCTGACAGTTGTCGCAGTTGAAGACAGCCTGACTTCTGTAAGCCACTCTGCCGCCTATCAGTCCGCCCGTTGACTTTATCTGGGCGCTGCTCTCAACAACGGTCATGTGCGTAAAAACCTTACAAGACCAGCAGACGCGATTAGTCACGCCTCGATTCTACGATCGATCGCCGACAGCGCCCGTCAGCCTCGGCTAGACGGGTCGCAACCCGTCGGACGGGTAGTTGGCCCGCCGACCGGTCGCGACCCGTCAGGAGAGCATCTAGACACCCAGAGTGACGGCCACTCGTGACTGCTCCTCGACTTCGGCGTCACGGATGGTGACCCCGAGGCGCCGGGCAACCCGGTTGAGCATTCCTGGCCGCTCGGGGTCGCCTGCTCGGTAGATGTCGGACGCCGCGTTGCCCTTGGTGGTGTAGTCGATGACCAGCTTCAGCATGTTGCCCTGGTGACCCCAGGTGCGGACCTTCATGCCGGGCTCGGGCTCGTCGTCCAACTTGTAGCGATCGGCCCACAGGTGATCGCCCATGCTTACGGCGTCGGCCTCAGAGTCGAGCCACACTCGCACTCGGTAGATGCAGCGGACCGTGCCCTTGGGTCGGCCGCCGCCGGCCTTCGTGGTCCCGACGATTGCCGCGTGATTGGCGACAGCGCGCTGCCTCTTCTGCTCCTCCCACTCTGCGTGGGAGAGGCAGGCTTGATCGCGCCACCGCTGGGCTGTCTCATGCGCCTGCCGGAGTCGGTCCGCGTACTCGGCCGCAACCTCGGCCCGGATGCTGTCGGTCCGCTCTTCGATCACAGCGCGGAGGGTCAGGTCGAAGTCCTCCGCCATCTCGCGACGAGCTCGCGCCAGTCGCTGGAAGAACAGGGCCTCGATGGGGTCGTACGTCATGGGTCTGCTCCCTAGGCAAGCGTGTAGGAAGCAGCGCCACCGAGGATCGACATCAAAAGATGCGCGGACACTTTCACTGCGTCCGTTCATCATCGCAGAGGGCAGGCAGCAGAACTAGCAGTTACTCCCGGGCCGCTCTCGCATCAGCGCGCCGTAGCCGCTATCCCACGACTCGTCAGCGACACGGCGGGCGCGGTCGCTGTGCCACGGACAACGAGCGGGGTCACCCCGCCAGGGGCAACCCCGCTCGTCACAACGGGTAGTCATCGTCGCCGTGGGTGAAGGTCCAGGCCCTCGGCGATGTGCCGAGGGATCTTGGTGCTGGACGGCGGGGACATGCTGTGCGGCCCGACGGGTCCGTAGTCGTCCGGCTCGTGCCGGAGTGGCGTGACCTCGGCGTCCTCGACCCAGGACTCCGCCTGCCGGTCGAGCGCGTCCTGCGCGGGGTCCGGCTCCGGCGCGACCAACTCGCCGCGCACGACAAGGGGCGCCGCGGCGAGATTGTCGGGGTCAGACAGTAGGTCGCGAAACAGCGACTCGACCGGGTCGTCCTCCGCCACCACGAGGCGGTGCGTTTGGGCTGCGGCGAGGCCGCCGCGATCGAGCACGTCCTGCATGATCTTCACCCGCACGCCCCACGGGACCGAGGGGTTGTTCATCGCCGCCAGCAGGGACTCGGCGGCAGAGGCGGTCGAGTGCATGATTCGCTCTGCAGCGGCGCGCCGAACTTGGGGCGCGCCGCCGCCGTGCTGGTCGCAGATGTTCGTGCCGTCCTCAGCAACCCGCTTGCATCGGTCGCCGCTGCGCAGCGTGCCGACACAACGGACGACGTGTTCGGGCTGTGACGCCCAAGACTGCTCCGAGTGCGACCTGCTCCTGCCGGGCATCACGACCGCCAGGTGACCGGACCGAAGTGCTCGTTCAGGTGGTCGACGCAGACCAGGCAGAGTCCGAACTCGATCGCGGCCGGACCGGCAGGCACCCAGACCTTGCGACCGTTGCGGGTGTTGTGGTGCTGGTCGCAGCGGTCGCACATTGTCCAGACGCCGCATCGCTGCTCGGCGTCTGGCTCGGGCACACGGCGGGCACCGAACGACCGGTGTGCGGGGAGCACGCGTACGTGCCCGACCTCGACGGGACCGCCGCTGGTCTCGATGTCGTGGGCGAAGGTGTGCCGACTGTCGGCTGCCTTCTCCACGATGCGCCCGATGAGCGCGTCACCCAGCAGCAGCTCGTTGCCACCGCACAGTCGGTTGACCTCTGCCTCGGCGATCTCGCGGGCCTCGAAGAGCACCGCGCCGGTCAGCGTCATCAGAACGCCGCCGGAGCCGTGTAGGTCGTGCTGGTCGTGACCTGCATGATCGCGGCAGCCCCTCGGTGCCGGATGCCGGTGCCGAGCCCGTGGACGTAGTACGAGTCGATCAGCGGGTAGTCGGGCACGTTGCCGCGCACGATGATCAGGCCCTGCAGGGTCGCGGACGGGTGCTCGCGCAGGGCGATCGGGTTGCGCGACGAGTTGCTGCCGCTGGTCGCGAGGCACACGACGTAGCCGACGGGGATCAGCCGGTTCTCGACGATCAGGGCGCGGCCGTACTGGCCGAGGACCTTGAGGCCGTTGAACTGCTCGGGCGGCCGGCTGCCGACCAGCGTCTCCGTCGTCAGGTACGGCGGCGCCCCGGCGCTGGCGATGAAGTCGAACTTCGCCGCGTTGACCCCGACCCGGAAGCCGGCGATCCGCTCCGCGTCCAGGGGGTTCGCGAGGATCACGACCGTGCCGCCGTCGACCTCGCCGTAGCCGTGGTGGAGGACCGTGTTCTGCAGGTCCTCGACGTCACCGGGGTCGAGGCTGGTCGACTGGGTCGTGAGGTAGTGGCTGTGGCTCGTGTCGAAGCTCTGGCCGTCGTGGTCGGGCGGCGTCTGGCCGTCCGAGCCGTTCCACAGGCCGTAGACGGGCGTGCCGTCGTCGTTCGCGCCCTGCGCGGGGTTGAACAGTCGGTTCATGACGGTCTTGAACGTCAGCCGGTTGTCCGCCTCGAGGGCCGCGTTGTGCAGCGAGGCGACCTGCCCGGCCGAGGCGTCCGCCAGGAACTTCCAGGTGTAGCGGGTGGCGAGGTCGAACCAGCCGAAGGTGTACCCCATCGGGAGCAGCGCCTGCTCGGCGCGGATCGCCTGGGGGACGCCGTACTCGCTGGACCGCTCGAAGTCGGACGAGCCGGTGGGCGACTGCAGGACGGACTCGCCCTTGCGGGTGGTGCGGAAGGTGAAGAGGTCGACCAGCGCGGACCGGCGCTTGTTGGCGAGGTCGAGGGTCTGGGCGAACTCGGCCCAGATGGTGTTGAGGTCGGTGCCGTCGGCGAGGGCCTTGAGAATGCCGCCGTGGGCGGCGTAGCCCCGCGCCATCATCTCGAAGCCGCCGTACCTCAGGCGGTTGTAGGCCAGCAGGCCCTGGATGTCGCCGCTCTCCAGCAGCTGACGCTTGATCGCGTTCATGGAGTCTCCAGAAGGGTCGCGAAGATCGGTTGACGCTCGGACTCGCGATCTGGCTCACTAGCCCCGCTCGCGTGAGCGGGTGACGCGGATGCCCCTACTGGGGCTCCATCACGATCGAGGCCCCGGCTGGGGCTGAGCAGCGGTCGCCGTCGATATCGACAATAGCCGAGATCGACACCCTGCTATCGAACTCTTACAACTCGACCTGCTCCTCGCGCTCAACGCCGGACTGCCCGGCATGTGCACCCTGCACGCCAACTCGGCCCGCGAGGCCCTGGTCAAGATGTGCACCCTGCCGCTGCTGGCGGGCGAGAACATCTCGTCGCGCTTCGTCGTCCCGACCGTCGCCAGCTCGGTCGACCTCGTCGTCCACCTCGGCATCGACGGCAAGGGGGTGCGACGCACCAACGAGATCGTCGCGGTCCCCGGTCGGGTCGAGAACGACATCATCGAGACCGAGACGATCTTCGCCCGCTCCGGCGGCGACCTCGAGCGGGTGGGCGGGATGCCGCCGCACCTGGACCGCTACGCCCGCGCGGGCGTCGACGTCCACCGCCTGCTGGAGGGCGGCTGATGGGCGCCGTGGTCGGGCTCGGGGTCGGCCTCGGGCTGCTGCTCGTCTACTCCGCCTTCTTCCTGCCCCGGCGGGAGGCGAGACCCCGGTCGGGGCCGGGCGCCGTCCAGCAGCTGCTGGCCCGGGCCGGGCTCAGCTCCGTCACGCCGGGCAGCTTCGTCGCCCTCTGCGCCATCCTCGGCGGGGTCACCGGCGCGGTCATGCTGGCGGTGTCCAGGACGCCGCCGATCGCGCTGGTCTTCGCCCTGCTGGCGGCGTACCTGCCGGTCGCGACGCTGCGAGGACGCGCGGTGCGGCGTCAGCGGGAGTTCGCCGAGGTGTGGCCCGAGGCCGTCGACAACCTCGCCTCGGGCGTCCGAGCCGGGCTGTCGCTGCCGGACGCGCTGGCCGGCCTCGGCGTGCGCGGACCGGAGCCGCTGCGCGACGCCTTCGACGCGTTCGCCCTCGACTACCAGATCTCGGGCCGGTTCTCGGACTCCCTCGACCGGCTGAAGGACCGCCTCGCCGACCCCGTCGGGGACCGGGTGATCGAGGGGTTGCGGGTCGCCCGCGAGGTCGGCGGCGGCGAGCTCGGACGCCTGTTGCGCAACCTGTCCGGCTACCTCCGCGACGACGCCCGCACGCGCGCCGAGATGGAGTCACGTCAGTCCTGGACCGTCAACGGGGCCCGTCTCGCCGTCGCGGCGCCGTGGCTGGTCCTGCTCGTGCTCAGCTTCCAGACCGAGGTCGTGCAGCGGTACTCCTCGCCCGCCGGGGTGGTGGTGCTCGGGGTGGGGGCAGGGGTGTGCGTGGTCGCCTACCGGCTCATGACCCGCCTCGGTCGGCTGCCCGTCGACCGGCGGATCCTCGCCGTCGGGGGGTCGTCGTGAACCTCGGCCTGTGGGGAGCCGGCATCGGCCTGTGCGTCGGCGTGGGACTGCTCGTCGTCCTGGCCCGGGTCCGGGTGATCGGGCGGCCGCAGCTGTCGACGCGGGTGCTGCCGTACGTGCGCGACCTCCCGCAGGTGGGACGGACGCCGACCCTGCGGGTGGCCTCGGCGTCACCGACGTCGGCCGCGGCGGGGGTGTTCGGGCCCGTGCTGCGGGGCGCCGCCGACGCGGTCGAGCGGGTCCTCGGCGGGGCGACCTCGGTACGGCGGCGACTGGAGCGGGCCGGAATCGACAAGACCGTCCACGACTTCCGGGTCGAGCAGGTGGTGTGGGGGCTCGTCGCGTTCAGCGTGTCCGCCCTCCTCGGCGTCCTGGCGACCCTGCGCGACCCGGGGAGCGCCGTCGGCACGCTCATCCTCTGCCTCGCCGCCCTCGCGTCCGGGGTCATCGCGCGCGACAACTGGCTGAGCCAGCAGGTGAAGACCCGCGAGCGCCGCATCCTGGCCGAGTTCCCCACCATCGCCGAGCTGCTCGCCCTGTCGGTCGCCGCGGGGGAGGGGCCGGTGGCGGCCCTGGACCGGGTCTGCCGCCGCAGCGGCGGTGAGCTGTCGCGCGAGCTCGGACGGGTGCTCGCCGCGGTCCGGACCGGGGAGCCCGTGGGCGCGGCGTTCGACCGGATGGCCGCCCAGAGCGGCCTGCCCCTGGTCGCCCGTTTCGCCGAGGGCATCGCCGTGGCGGTCGAGCGGGGCACCCCGCTCGCCGACGTGCTGCACGCCCAGGCGGCCGACGTCCGGGAGGCGGGGCGGCGCGAGCTCATCGAGTCCGCCGCCCGCAAGGAGGTCCTGATGATGGTCCCGGTTGTCAACTGATACCTTTGCTTTATGCGGGCAGCGATCTACCTTCGCCAGTCCCTCGACAAGTCAGGCGAGGGTGCTGCGGTCGATCGTCAAATGGCCGAGTGTCGGCACCTGGCTGACGGCCGCGGCTGGAGCGTCGGGGAGGTCTACCGGGACAACGACGCAAGCGCGACGAAGGGCCCTCGGCCGGGCTGGTTGCGTCTTTTGAGGGACCTCGACGACGGCGCATACGACGTTCTGATCTGCTGGCACACAGACCGGCTATACCGCAGGCTCCGGGATCTCGCCGACCTGCTGGAGGTGGCTGAACGCCGCAAGATCACGATCGCCACGGTCGTGGCCGGCGGCATGGACCTCACGACACCCTCAGGCCGGTTCGTGGCGAGCCAGATGGCCAGCGTCGCTCGCTACGAGGTCGAGCAGAAGGGCGACCGCCAGGTCGCCGCCAACCTCGACCGAGCTCGGCGCGGTCAGGTGTTGTGGACTCGCCGTCCATTCGGCTTCGACCGCGACGGTTCCGACGTCTTCATCGTGGAGGCAGAGGCCGAGGAGATCCGGCGGTCGGCCCGCGATGCGCTCGCGGACAAGTCGCTCGCCCAGATCGCTCGAGAGATGAACGAGCGCGGCGTGACCACTTCTCTTGGCGGACAGTGGAGCACCAAGACGGTCAAGCAGGTGCTGCTCAACCCACGCGTCGCCGGGCGGGCGGTCTACCGCGGCGAGGACATGGGCCGTGGAGGACCGGCCATCCTCGACGACGACACGCACGAGCGGTTGGTCGCCAAGCTGACCGACCCCCGCCGGAAGAACGCACCTTCGACGGCGGTCAAGCATCTCCTGTCAGGCGTCGCCCTGTGTGGCCGTGACGGCTGCAATCGCGAACCCATGCTCTTCACCACCAACGGGGCGGACCGGGTGCCGGTCTACCGGTGTCGGCGCTGCTACGGGGCTCGGCGCCGCGACGCTGTCGATGAGGTGGTGATGGCAGTCGTTGCCGCTCGGTTGAGCGCCCCCGATGCGGCACGACTGTTCTCGACTGAGGTCGATGTGTCAGGACTCAGTGCTCGCGCGAACGAGCTTCGAGACCGAAGGCATAGCCTCGCCGCCATGTTCGCGGAGGGGCTGCTGCCAGCCGAGTCCGTCAAGGCGCAAGCGAAGAAGCTCGGCGGGCAGATCGCCGACCTTGAGCGCGAGATCGCGGTGGCAACCGCAGACAGCCCATTGTCCGAGATCATCGGAGCCGACGACGTTGCGCTGCGACTGAGCGAGTTGCCACTACTGACCGTTCGCGAGGTCATCAAGGTGCTCGCCGACGTCGTAATCCTGCCTGCCGGCAAGGGCGTTCGATTCACCCCTCAACAAGTCAAGATCGAGTGGAAGAACGTCTCGCCCGGGGAGGGGTATTGAGCGACCTGACGCCGGAGGAGAATGAAGAGGTCTACCAGGCGTTCGTGAACCGGAAGCTGCACAGCACTGCCATCAAACGTCAGGCGGGAGAGCGCCGGCCGCAAGTTAAGAACTTGTGGAAGTACGCCGAACGGATCCGAGTGGCCAACGTAATGTGCGACCGCCGCTCGCGGACGCTCGTCGCCGTGGTGTTGGCGGGGCAGCAGGTGACGACCACGGAGGGCGTCATTGAGCGTCTCGGCGACGACTTCATGGCTGATTGTGGTCGGTGCGATGTAGGGCATGCGGTCGACGGCGACCTGCTGTTGCGCGCGGTTCTCGATCTGCCGGAGCGGCGGCGGCGCGACCGTGCGCCCGTGATTTGGATACGACACGTTGAGAGGCGCCCCGCGAATTAGGACCAGCGGGGACCCGGGTGGTCTAGGCTGGACTCACAACACTGACTGCCCGACCGCGTTGGAGCGGGGCCCGTCCCGGGGTTAATCGGAGACGAATGCAGGGGCTGCGTAGAACCCGTGGAGGGGGCTACGAGCCATGTCTGGAACCCAGGCAGTCACTCTTGTCGAACCGCAACAGTACGTATCGGTTGACGACGCGGCAGCGATCCTTTCGTGCAACCCCAAGACCGTTCGTCGAGCCATCGCTCGCAATGAACTCCGCGCTCACCGCGTGGGCTCGTCTCGTCTGATCAGGATCGCCAGGGCGGACGTCGAAGCCCTGCTGCGACCAGCCGTGAAGGCTGCGGGGCTCGACGACTACGTGCGCCAGATCGTCGATCAGGCGCCGCAGCTGACCTCTGAGCAGCGCGACCGGCTTACGAGCCTCCTGCGACCGGCGGGCGGCGGTGATCGCGTTGCGTCCTGAACGAACAGAACGCCCCGGCTGGCGAACCGAGGCGTCCCAAGTGTCACTGACGGGCGACACCTCGACTGTATCCCCCAAGACCGGCTCCGTTCGGTGTTTGCGCTGCGGCGCTCCGCTGTCGGCGGCCAGGTCTGTCGAGCGTGAGCTTGGCCCCGTCTGCCTGCACCTCGTGGCATCGGAGGTGGCCGCATGAGCCGCAACCTCAAGGTGCAGGCGCTCGCCGAGTTCGACGCGCTGGAGTACAGGGACCAGGTCAGCGTGGCGATGCACCAGGCCAAGGGCCTGAAGCCGGAGCGGTGCCGCGAGTCCCTGCAGGCCGGTGCGCTTAACCCGCACGTGGTGCTGCAGAACATCGCACGGGCTCGCAGGCTGGCCGAACTTGAAGCCGAGATCGGCCGCGTCGAGCGCAGCTTCGACTGCGCACGACGCGGCAGGACCCGGCGGACGGTGCTCAAGCTGGTGGACGGCGGTGCGGCATGAGGCGCCGGGTGCTCGAGGTCGAGTTTGACGACGTTGGCTCGCTGGTGCGTGGCCACGGCTCGCGTGAGTTGGTCACTGAGGTGACGGGGCGCCCGCCGATGTGGCGCACGCTGGCCCGCGGCTGGTCGGTGCAGGAGCACACCGCCCGTGACGTCGTAGCGCTGGCCGAGCGCCGCAACTACGACATCGTGGTTCTCGGTCCGCGGGCGACACGTCAGAGGCGCCAGGACGACCGGCAGGTGTTCAGCCCTGAACACCTCACCCCGACCCCCATGCCGGAGTCGGAGGGCCTGTGGTGACCGCGGTGCAGGAGGCGCCAGAGGTCGCCCTAGAGGTCGTCACGCCGGCCGAGGTGGACGCTTACGTCGCTCATTTCCAAGCCCGCGTCATTCAGGACGCGATGAGGGAGGCGACTGCGAGCTACTGGCGTCGTCGCGCTCAGACGTTCCGCGATGCCCGCGCACGGCCCGGAGACTTCGTCGGCAACTCGACGCTCGAGCAGCGCCGAGCACGGTGGCGGCGCCTGACCGAGATCGCCCAGGCGTGTGACGCCCGGGCTCAGGTCGCGCTGATCCAGGACGAGGTGATCTAGTGAGCGCCCCGGACCGCCGGCCCCGGTTCCGCGCGGCGGTCTACGCCGAGCGCGAGGGCATGACTAACGGTTGTCGGGTGCTGCTGCTGCGGCTGGCCGACAGCATGAACGCCCGCGGCATCGTGTCCGTGCCTCGAGCCCAGCTCGCCGACGAGTTCGGGGTTCACACGTCGGGGATCACCGAGCGGATCAAGCTGGCCCGCGACCTCGGCTTTCTCGACATCGTGCGCCGGGGGAGGCCCGGTGTCACGGCCGTCTACCAGGGGCTGATCCCGGCCAGCATGGTGCGCCAGAGCGCACCACCCAGCATGGTGCGGAAACCCGGTGGTGACATGGTGCGCCAGAGCGCACCATCTGAGAGCGCTACATGGTGCGCCACAGACCCCACCCAAGAGGGTGACGGAAAGCGAGAGTCGCCAAGGCCCCGTTCGGTTGGGCATCGCGACGAAAAGCGCAGCAACGAGAAGATCGCCTCGACCAAGGCCGCGGTCGATGTGACGGATTGCGAGTGGCACCCGTGGCAACGCTGCCCCGAGGACTGCCGCAACGCCGAGAGGCGGGCGTCGTGAGCGCCCGCGTCTACGACCTGACGTCGCGCCTGCCGCAGCCGTGCGACTGCCCGCCCCACCGACTGGCTTCTCTTGCTGCCCGTCTCCGTGAGTCCAGCGACGCGCAAGCCGGCGAGCTGCTAATCCCCGCGCAGGCGTTCGCCGACGTCATCGACGACGCGCTCGAGGTGCTGGACCGGATCGTCGCCGACCACGCGCCCACGCACGAGCGGGGGACGCGATGAGAGCGGCCGACTACTCCGGGTTGCTGGTGCGCGTGGGCTGCTGCTGGGGCCCGACGTCGGTCTCGTCGTCGAGCAGGGCGCCGATGCCGAGCAGGATCAGCCCGACGAGGAGGGCGGCGCCGAGCGCGAGGACAGGGATCAGCCACTTCTTATTCGACACGGTGCGAGGTGCCCGTGGGCGGACGAAGTCAGGCGGGGCGTTGAGCGTGCTCCCGACCACAGAAGGTCTGTGCCGGGGCCGTGCTCAGAACTTTTCAGGTCCTTGGACTGCGAGACACCTCAACCGCGGTCTCGGGGCAGGCCCCCGGGGCGGAGGGGCATGGGGGTGGGTCTCGTGACCGACGTCTGGCGCGCACCCTCACCCGGCCCGGTGGCGGTGCACCGGGATCAGGTGACCTACACAGGACAGGGCGCGGTCGACCTCAGCCGCCTGTGCGCGCTGGGTCTAAGGATGCTTGAGCAGCAGGCCGCGAGCGCTGGCGTCGGTGTGCCTGCTCGCTACCGGCAGGTCGCTGCTGCCGCAGCTCAGGCTGCGGCCGAGGTAGGTGCGGACATGCGGACATCGTCGGACGTCCGGGCATCGCCGACTTCGGCAGTGTCGGTCACGAGAGAGGTAGTTGGTGTCCGCGAGGTGGCGCGCCTGTTCGGGGTCGGAGATCGGCAGGCGCGCCGCATCATGGAGCAGGCCGGCGGGACCAAGACCTGCAACGGCTGGCGCATCGACTCCCTCGCTCTGCAAGCCGAGTACGAGCTGAGGAGAGCGGCATGACGACCAAGGCCAAGGAGCCGACGCAGTACCGAGTCGTGGGCGGTCAGTGGCAGACCGTGCAACTGCAGATCCCCGAGGGGGTCGGCATCGTGAACGCCACCTACCGCGGTGGTGACGTGCTGCCGGGGTGGATCACGACGGAGAACGTCGAGCACCTGTTGTCGGTCCGCGCGATCGAGGAAGCCGAGGTCGGGTCGTGAGCGCCACTGAGGACCCCCGTGAGCCTGTGCTGACGCAGCCTCGTGCGGTGCCCGCTGTGAGCTACGAGGTCACCGCCCGACTGGTCGAGCTGGTCGACCCCGATGGCCATCGGCACTGGCTGACCGAGGGCCGCGAGGTCCCGTCGTGGGCTGATCCTGAGCGCGTGGCCGAGCTTGCCAATGCGGGCGCGCTGATGGCGTTCGAGAGGCTGGGCAATGACTGACCCGTACAGCGCGAATCCGCTGGCCGAGATGCTGGCCGAGCGTGACCCGTGGCGATTCGACCGACTGACCAAGGTCTCGACGCCGCCCAAGATGTTCGCCAACGGCACCGCTGATGTCCCTGCGTTCACCGCATCGGGGATCGAGCCGAACGAGTTGCTGAGATTGCCGTTCGGTGTGCGTCACGCAGTGGCCGAGAACCCTGACATCGTTGCGGTGTATCAAATGTTCGAGCAGTACGCGGGGATCCCGGAGATGGAGATCGACAGCCCGGGGTTGCAGGACGCCAAGATCCGGGCCGAGCAGTGGATGCGCGACACCGACACCCGCACGCCCGAGCAGATCCGGGCGGATGAGGCCGAGAACGAGGCCTGGTACCAGCAGCAGATGCGGATCGGGGATCGCTACGGCCTGCTCCACGAGGAACACCAGGCTCTGCTCCATATCCCGACCGAGGAGCGCCACGCGCGGTTCGAGGCGGCGGCCAAGGCCAAGGCCGATGCGCAGCGGGCCGGCCAGCCCATCCCGACACCGGAGTGGGCGCAGGCCGAGGGAGCGCAGGCATGACCCCCAGGGGGCTACTCCACCCCGGCAGGGGGGTCCGACGGACCGCGGCTGAGGTCGCTCCGAGGTACGCAGGGTTCAAACATTCCGGGGGACCCCGTGGGTAGGGGCGGGGCGCGCAACCGTTCGGGCTCTCGGCCGGACCCGCGGTCGGGTCGTTCGGAGCGTCGGGGCTACTCGCTTTCGTCGCTGCCGGCGCACGGCTACGACGGTGAGATCCCGGCGTTCCCGCTGCCTTCGGCGTCGTCGAGGGAGCTTCAGGTGTGGGATCTGGCCTGGCGCACCCCACAGGGCTGGGCGTGGTCTCAGCCGTCGGAGCAGTGGCGCCACCTGACGATCGGGCTGTGGGTCCGCACCTTCGTGCGCTGCGAGGCCGAGAGCGCGCCCGCCTCGATCCTGGCCCAGCTCCACCGCTTCGCCGATCAGGTCGGCATGACCACCGCCGGCCTCGCCGAGATGGGCTGGCAGATCGCCGCCGACGAGACCGCCGCACGACGAGTCGCTTCGCCGACCACCGAGGGAGCCACCTCAGGCACCGGCACCCACTCACGACCCCGCGAGCGCCGCCTGCGCACCGCGCCCGAGGAGGCCTCATGAGCAAGCGACACTCCCTCGACGGCCTGCAGGAACGAGGTCAGCGGCTGCGGTCCGACCTCGTAGCCCGCGACCCGGACCTCGACCGGGCCGGCAACCCGATGGCTGAGGTGATGCTGTCGGCCTGCCGCACCGCTGACCGCGTCGAACGCCTCGAGCGCGAGGCCGCTGATGCGCCCTCGTGGATCACGACCGACAAGGGCGCGCTGATGACTCACCCAGTGCAGGTCGAGGTTCGCCAACAGGCCATCCTCCTCGCCCGCCTGTTGGCTGCTTTGCGTCTGCCTGATGAGGCGGGCAAGCGGCCGCAGGCGCGCTCGCTGCGGGGCGTCCACGGCCCCGGCAAGGTCTCGTCGATCGAGCGTGCGCGTCTGCGCGCCGAGGGTCAGGAGGGCGCATGACCAAGCACCAGTCCAAGGGCCGCCCGCAGGGCAACCCGTCACGCCCGTCTCAGCCTCGGCCCTCGGTGGCCGATGTCGTCAGCCGGATGGTTGCCGCGGAGTCGATCCTCCCGGGCCTGGCTGACCAGTTTCGGACGCTGAACCCGGCGACGCAGGCGCTGTTGTTCCGCATCGTCGACCTCATCGGCGGCATGAGCCACGACGAGAAAGAAGAGACGCGGGTGCAGCTCACGGGCATCCGCCGTTTCGACCACACCAGCGAGGAGATGGTCGAGCTCCTCGGGGCGGTCGAGTCTCTAGTGGCGAACCTCGACCGGATCGCGACCCCGACTGTCGACGGTCAGCCGAAGGGAACGCTCGCTGAGCAGTTCCTGGCCGACTACGCCGCGAGCCAGGAGGGCTGAGCCATCGCTGTCCGCAGAGAAGAAGTCCGCATCCACGTCACCTCGAACCTGGCCCAGCAGGCTGTCAGGGACGCCGCTGCGCTGAAGCTCCTGGTTGCGACGCTGAAGGATCTCGGTGCCTCTGGGGAGCAGGTCGACCGGATCACCCAGCGCGCGTCCCGCGGCGGCCTCAGGTCGCTGTCGCAGGACGCTGTGTCGTCCGAGCGCAACATTCGCCAGCTCGACCAGGGCATCAACAACTTGACCGGCCGGCTCCGATTGGCTTCCGAGGTCGCGCTGACCCTCGGGCCCGCGCTGATCCCGGTGGCCGGCCTGGCGGCGCCCGCGCTGGCGGGCGTGGCCGCACAACTGTCGATCGCAGCCATGGCCGGTTCCTCGGCGCTGCTGGCGTTCCAGGGTGTGGGGGAGGCGCTCACGACCATCGAGGCCGTCCGTCTCGACCCCACCGCCGAGAACCTGGAGAAAATGCGCGACGCCCTCGGGGAGCTGTCGCCCAAGGCGCGCCGCTTCGCCATCGAGCTGGGTGAACTTCGACCCGCAATCGCGGCCGCGACGGTCGACGCCTCCGCCGACGGGTTCTTCCCCGGCGTCATGGACGGGCTCGACAACCTCGAGTCCGCGCTACCCCGCATCGCGTCGTTCTTCAACGAACTCGGCGACGTCACCGGCGACCTAGCCGGCGACAGCATCGCCTCCCTGACAGGGGAGCGGTGGGAGGGCTTCTTCTCCTACATCGAGGACAACGCCCGCCCCATCCTCACCGACCTCGTCGGCACCGTGGGCGACGTCACCCACGGCCTAGCCGAGCTCGTCATGGCCTTCGACCCCACGAACCAGGAGTTCTCGGGTTGGCTGCGCGGTCAGGCAGACGACTTCGACGACTGGGCCGCCGGACTGTCGAAGACCGAAGGCTTCAAAGAGTTCACCCAATACCTGCGGCAGAACGGTCCCGAGGTCGCCGAGACCGCCGCCGCCATCGGCGGTGCGCTCACCGACATCGTCGTGGCTGCCGCACCGCTCGGCGGTCCCGCGCTGAACGCCCTCGAGGGCTTCGCCACCGCCTTGTCCGCCATCGCCGACTCGCCCATCGGCACCCCGCTACTCCAAGCCGCGGGCGCGCTGCTGCTGTTCAACCGGGCCGCGGCGGCGACCAGCCGCATCAACGGCATCCTCGCGACAACCAGGACCAATGCGTCCTCGACCGGCGCCGCCGTCGCGGGCGGGATGGGGCGTGCAGCCACGGCGATCGGTCTGGCCGGCACCGCGGCGACCTTCCTGGGTCAGCAGTGGGGCAAGGCATCCGGTGCAATGGTCGACGTCGGCAAGGTCGGCGACGATCTGCGGTCCCTGGCTGCGGGTGGCACCCCTGATCTGCTGGAGCAGATGGGCAACAGCCTGGAGTACATGGCCGGCTGGCAGAACAAGGCCGCGGAGCCGCTGCGGGAGATCTTCGCCATCGGCGGAGCGACGCCGATGGACAACGCCGCCGACAACATCGCCGCCGTCGACCAGGCCCTCTCCGACCTCATCGAGACCGGCAAGCGGGGCGAGGCCGAGAGGGCGTTCCAGCGCATCCTCGAGGAGGCCACCGGGGCCACCCAGGGCGCCTCGATTGCCCCGTGGGCCCGTGACGACGTCCTGAAGAGCTTCCCCGCCTATCAGGCGGCGCTCGAGGCTGCGAGCAGCGGGAACGGCAAGTACGCCGACTCTGCCGATCAGGCAGGCAATGCCGCCGGTGGAGCTTCGCAGAACATCAACGAGATGTCCCGCGCCATGCGCCGCCAGCACGACGCCGCGCTCGGTGCGTTCGACGCCCAGACCGCCTGGGGACAGGCCCTCGCGGACGCGAAGGACGCCGCCGCGAAGGGGGAGCGGGGGATCAGCTCCTACACCGCCGCCGGCCGGGAGAACCGCAGCCTGCTCTCAGGCATGGCCTCGTCGTGGAACGGCATGTCCCACGCGGTGAAGCAGAACACCGATCGCTACTACAACGCCCGCGACGCGTTCGTCCGCGTGGCCACGGCGATGACCGGCAACGAGGCCCAGGCCAAGCGCCTCGCACGCCGCTACCTCGACATGCCGAAGAAGGTGCTCACCCGCCTCGCGCTCGAGGGTGAACGCGACACCATGCGCGGGCTGAACAACACCACCAGGCGCGTCGAGCGGCTCGACCGCCAGCGCGCCCGACCCCGCGTGGAGCCAGAGACCCGTCGCGGTGACCAGATGCTGTCCCGGTTCGACTCACGCATGCGTGAGATCGGTGGTCGGCGACCCACGCCCGTGGTCGGTGCCAACGACAGGCCGGGCCGCTCGACGCTGCAGGGAATGGACAACCGCCTGCGGGAGATCGACACGCGCAAGACCACACCCCAGGTCGGCGCCGACATCGGCGAAGCCATGGGCAAGTCCAACGTCGTCCGCTCGAGCATGACCTTGCTCGGGAACATGCGACCCACGCCGTCAGTGGGCCTCAACGACAAAGCGAGCGGTCCCATCGCGGGCATCCGCGGCGGGCTCGCGGGCATCCAGTCAAAGACCGTCACCGTCACCGTCGTCACCCGCAACGTGAAGGCCAACGCCGCCGGCGGGATGTACCCGGCGATCAACCGGAGCCTGCCTCGAACTGCTGAATCGATCGTGCGCGACCGCATCGCAGCCGGCGACTTCGCCAACGGCCACCGTGCTCAGATCGCGTCCGGTGGGCCCACTCGCGTCTGGGCCGAGCCCGAGACGGGCGGCGAGTCGTATATCCCTCACGCGAACGACTGGCGGCGCCCTGGTGCTCGTCAGATCGCGGAGCAGACCGTCGGCATCCTCGGCGGCCAGGTCGAGTGGTATCGCCGAGGAGGCATCCGCGGCCTTGAGGCCGAGCGCCGAGGGGTTCAAGCCGCTCTGTCGGACGAGGTGATAGGTCGTCAGCGTGAGTTCTGGGCTCGCGAGCGCGATGCCGTCATGGCCGCAATGCGGTCGGGCGGTGGGGGAGGCGGCTACAGCGGCCCGTCCACTGTCCGTGTGGAGGGCCCACTGCGCGTCCGGGGCACCCTCAACACCCCCTGGGGACCCGCCGAGATCGAAGGCATCGCTGAGGACGTCGCTCAGCGCGTGGTCGACGACAACCGCGGCGCCGACTACGACTTCAACGCCATCCACGGGCGCGGGTGAGCGGGTCTTGCGGCATCGCAGCACGAACCGTGACCACGCCTCCGGTTTGCCTAGCGCCCCGAAGGACAGACTTGGCCTAGGCCGTCCCGCCTGGACCCCATGCTGGGCGGGGCGGCTTAGCAGGCTAAAAACCGGTCTTTAACGGTTTGAAGTTGCGGGGATGTAATTTGGCGAGTTCTATTCCGTCACACGCGCCTCACTGATTCACTGCCTTCACTTCCCTACGGCTCAAGGATCCGTGATGGCAGATCCAATCGAAACTGGCGTTCTCTACCGAGAAGACAACCTGACGGCATTGCGGCGGCTGCCTGCGGAGAGCGTCGACCTGGTCTATCTGGACCCCCCATTTTTCTCCAGCCGGGTCTACGAGGTGATTTGGGGTGACGAAGCTGAGGTTCGTTCCTTCGAGGATCGTTGGGACGGTGGCATCCGTCACTACGTCGGGTGGATGCGAGAGCGCGCGCGGCTGCTACACCGCGTTCTCAAGCCCACTGGGTCTCTCTATCTGCACTGTGATCCGAACGCGAGCCACTACCTCAAGGTCATGCTCGACGACTTGTTCGGTATCGATCGCTTCCGCGGCGAGGTCACGTGGCAGCGGACGACCACGCACAACGACGCGAAGCGTTGGAGCCCCAATTCAGACACGCTGCTCTACTACGGCAAAACCAACCAGGTGACGTGGAACGCCGTGCATGTTCCCCATGACCCCACCTATGTGGCCCAGAAGTACCGATTTCGCGAAGCCGACGGCCGGCGGTTCGCGCTTGGCGACATGACGAGCCCCAACCCGCGGCCGAACCTGACCTACGAATGGAAGGGTCATGCGCCTCCTAAGAACGGTTGGCGCTACTCCGTCGACACGATGACGCGTCTGCATGAAGAGGGGCGAATCTGGTACCCAGACGCGAAGGCCAAGCGACCTCGGTTGAAGCAGTACCTCGACGAGAATCCTGGACCCGTCGCCGGAAATATCTGGACCGACATCGCGCCACTGAACAGTCGCGCTCGCGAACGGCTTGGGTACCCAACCCAGAAGCCCGAGGCGCTCCTTGCTCGCATTCTTGAGGCCAGCTCCAACCGCGGTGACGTGGTCTTGGACCCCTTCTGTGGGTGCGGTACCACGGTCAGCGTGGCCCAAAAGCTCGGCCGGCGGTGGGTCGGTATTGATGTCAGTCCCACTGCTATGGACATCATGAACGAGCGCCTGGGCCGCATCGTCGACAAGACCGGGTTCCGCATTGTCGGTCTGCCTGACACTGTCGAGTCCCTGCGTGACCTCAAACCTTTCGAGTTTCAAAACTGGGTGATTCGCAAGTTCGTCGGCACACACTCACCCCGCAAGAGCAACGACCTTGGCATAGATGGCTACAGCTTCATGGTCGGTAATCCGATCCAGGTCAAGCGCTCCGACAGGGTCGGACGAAATGTTGTCGACAACTTCGAAACCGCCATGCGCCGCGGTGGTCACGACAAGGGTTACATTGTCGCCTTCAGCTTCACCCGGAACGCGCGAGAGGAGGTTGCGCGAGCACGCTGGGAAGACGGCCTGGAGATTGATCTATTGACGGTGGCTGACCTCCTCAAGCCCCAACTTGACGAGCGAATTCCCGAACTCGCGACCGTCACCCAGTTGCCTCTCCCGCCGTCACGCCCAGTAGCGGCGCTTCCGTCCGCAACGGAGCTTGCCGCCAGCGACCAGGGCGCTGCCGCGGTCTAGCCGCGAGCATCCGCCCGCGCTGCGAACGCCCGCGCCGCCACAATCACCTCGGCGTGCTCCCGCCTGACCCAGTACTGCCCGCCGTGGAACGTCGCCGGCATCTTCCCTTCGCGGGCCATCCACTGCGCCCACTGCACGGTCAGCCCAGCCATCGCGGCGACGGTGGCGGTGTCGAGCCAGACGTGGTCGACGTCGGGTGGGTTGCCGTGCTGCTCGCGGCGTTGGCGTTGCTTCTCCCGTTCGGTCTCACGCTGCTCGAGCCAAGTCCGAGCTCGGTCGAGTGAGTCTGGGTTGATCGAGGCGTGTGCCCGCACTCGACGATCGCCGTCGGCCGGCGGGGGAGTCTGCTCGAGCACGCCGTGGCGCAGGAGGGTGCGGACGGTGGCCTCACAAACGCCGAGGCGTCGGGCGGCCTCGCGGTAAGTCAGCAGTCCCACGAGGTTGCCCCCGATCTTGCGGGTATCCAAGGGTCAAGAACGGCACCGCGCAGCATATGTTCGCAGCGATCGTCCGTCTCTCACTCGTGGGGTCTGTGAATGTCGAACTCTCTTTCGCGTCGCCTAGTTTTAGCCCTGCTGCCGCTGACTCTGGTCAGCGCCCTTCTTGTCCTCGCCTCGCCCTCAGCGGAGGCGCACGGACCCAGGACTTGGTGGACCTACTCCTGGCCTTGGGGCGCGAAGGTGGACTGGGCCGTGCCAGTGAGCATCAAGGGCCCTCACAAGCGCATCAAGATCACCAACCAGGACGAGTGGTGGACGATGAAGGAGTTCCGCTGGAAGGGCTGGGGATCACCCCGTGCGGTGGGGCGTGGTCTGGTCAAGTACGGCAACGCGAACGGCAACGGCCGGTTCCACCGCGCGACCCTGGTCCTGTCCAAGCGCACGAGCTTCGACTGCGCGGACGGGGCTAGCGGCAGCGATCCTCACAACACCTACCGGCAGAGCAAGATGATCGGACGCTGGGGTTGGGGGCCGACGGTCCGAGGTGGCATGACGATCCGCATCAAACGAGGCTTCGTGCGCTGCTGAAGGGCGCGTGCCTTGCCGCGTGTGGATCGAGCTCCTAGCCAGGGGGCCGTGAGGTGCGTACTGTCGACAGACGTCGTTCACTCGGCGGTTGGCTGTGCGGGGGGCACGCTGACCATCAGCCGTGCGGCCGGCCAGCCTTGATTCGGACCTGCACTCCGCGGATCGGTGAGCCTCGTCCACCGGTCGCGACACGCTCGTTCCCGCGGGCGAGGTCTTGCCCAATCGAGGGCAACGATTGACGCGAGCCGTCCGACTCATCCACTCAGCATGGCGCCGGCCACGCCTCGAACGGGATCAGCACCTCCGTCCGCTCCCACCAGACGCGCATCCCGCCGCCCGGGTAGGCGACCGCCACGAGACCCCGCCAGTGGGGCTCGGCCGCGCGGGCGTGTGCCGGCCCGTCGTTCTCGATGCGCCGCAGCTCGAGGAGGAGCGCGATCAGGGGCGGCTTGCGGCTGTTGGTGGCCTCGTCGACCAGCCAGACGTGGCGGGGGTAGAACTCAGGCTCATATCTGCCCACCTCGCGAGTCCCCATCGCTCCCAACATAGTGCGGAGCTCTAAGGCCCAACCTCGGACCGATAGACCCGAATCGAGCAACAGTTGAGTGTCGAGCGCTCCAAGCGGTTGACGGCTGTTGTCTACTTCTCCGACACAACGTCTTCATGGGGGAGCACCTGAAGTGGCCGCGGCAGCATCTCGATCTCTGACCCTTGACGTCACCATGGTGCATGACATCCCGCGGGGACGCGGAAGAGCAGCAAGTCAGAGCTCGTCGGCGGTCTTGTCGGAGAATCCGACGGTTCTCGACGCTGAGACTGACCGTTTCATCCGGGAGCAGATGTTGTTGCCGACCCTGGACACGGCTCGCCAGGTGGTGGCCACCCAGCCCGAGAAGGACACTACGACACCACGCCTTGCGCACATGGTGCTGGACGACATTTCGAAGTTGCCTGAAGTGTCGCGCGAGCTCGCCCAGCATCTATTTGACACGCAGAGCGGCTCGGCCTCGTCGGGGATCTTCATCGCGTCGAAGGCGACTCTGAACGGCAAGCCGGTACTCGTGCTGATCAAGGCAGAGCACCAAGAAGGAGTGAGACTCCAACAGTCCGGCACGGCCCAGCACGTCGCCTTTCGCGTGGAGCACATCTCGGAACTGATCGTTGGCGCAAACTCTAAGGTGTACAAGATCGCGGTTCTGTGGTTCGACGAATTCAGCAAGCAGGTCGAGGGCCTGATGGTCGATAAGCAAAACGGTGTTGCTTATGCGGGCTACTTCCTTCACGAGTTCTTAGAAATGTCTCTGCGGCACCGAGCGGAGGTCACGACTAAGGAGTTTCTCGAAGCCGTTAACAAGTTCGTCCAGGGGTCAAACTTCTCGGCCGAGAAGAAGTTGCGTTACACGGGCGCCCTCGCTGCGACACTCGAGAGCCCCAATCCGCAGGTCGATCCAACGAATTTCATACGGACGTTCATAGATAAGGACGACCGGGATGCTCTCGCTCAAAGCCTTCCTCAGCAAGCAAAGGCCCCCTTTACTAAAGACACCAAACTGGTTCAGAGTCGGATCGGTGGTGTGCAACTTCGCTTCGGTCGCGACGGTCAAAACCTTGTCCAGATTCGGGCTTCGCAGGAAGCCCTCGATCAGGACATGCTCGAGGTCGGACCGGATCAAGTGACTGTGAAAGCGCCCCCGGACAGCGTCGAGCCGTCCGGACCTCCGCGCTGATGGCGGTTCTACAGGCGGGAGCCGCGTATCGAGAGAGTCGACCCCTCCTGGACGCTGCGCTGGAGGGGTACAAGGCCGATCTTGAAGCGATCGTGCGGCGAGTGCCTGACACGCTAGTAGTCGGTCGGGTAAAGACGGCACGGAGTCTAGTTCGGAAGTTGCGCGATGGCCGGCGCTCGTGGGAGTCCGTGACGGACAAAGTGGGCCTCCGAGTGATTTGCACCGCTCCTTCTGATGTCCGTGCAATCGATGACCTGATTCAGAGTGGTCCGTGGACGGTAGCTAAGCGTGAGAAGAAGTCCGGCAATGGTCCGCAGGAGTTGTTCTACCCGGGGCTCCATTTCGACGTCCACCGTGACGACATCCGGGACCACCTAGATGGCCCGATCTTTTGCGAGATACAGGTGCGCACACGCGCTCAAGATGCCTGGGCAGTGGCTTCGCACAAACTCACGTACAAGGGGCCGCTTAAACTCTCGAAACGCATGCAACGTGCTGTCGTTCGGTTGACGGCGCTAGTAGAATTGTTTGACGAGGAGATATCCAGGGCCTTCAAGAAGCGAGCCAAATTGCCGAACTACCGTCCAGCCTTGATCTCGGAGTACCTCGACGACAAGTACGAGGCGCTCTGCGAAGAGGTTGCTGACGCGGCGCAAGATCTGGAGATCGTGAAAACGCTTCTAGGTTCCTACGACGAAGACGAGTTGCCTCAACTAGAGTCGATAGTCGACAAGTTCGTGGAGTCCGAGACTGGTCTGGGTCAGCTGATAAGGGATCATCTAGTGCATTCCGTGAACTACAGCGATAGGTCCGATTGGTTGTTCACCCAACCCGAAGTGCTGCTGGTGCTGGAGCGATGCCACTCGAGGCCGTACCTCTTGCTAGAGGCCACGTCGGAGTCTGATCTTGAAGATGTAGTGCGCGCCACCTGCGTTGCCGCTGGCAGGCCGCTGCCAGCCTGACGCTCTACCGTGGACTATGCACTCCATGATCTGCGCCTGTTGCCGAGAGCGCATCGACAACCCCACCTTCGGCGAGACCGGCGATGGCCGCTGCCTTACGTGTCAGGCCGACCACGATCGGGCTCACGCGTCAGGGTGGCGGGGCTGACTACCTAGGCACCGGGAAGTTCTCGTTCGTCAGCCCGCCCCGCGGCATCTGGAGCTTGGTGCGGGTCTCGCCGTCGCGGTGAGCGTTCCAAGCTCGGATGGTGAGCGCGAGGCCCTCGGTCTCGTTGATGCGTCCTCCAGACAGCCGTAGGCGGGTGACGCGGTTGCGCAGCACGGCGATCGGATCGGTGGCTGCGAGGCCGTCACCGTCTGCCACGCGCAGGAAAAAGGTCGTTGCTGCGTCGCCGTCGAGCTCGCTGAACAGCCAGTGGCAGAGCCCGATGACAGATGCGGGTAGCCGCTCGCGGGATGCCAGGCGGTTGGCGAGGTCTGCGCTGTTGCGGATCTCGGGGTGGCGGGTGAGCCAGTCGTCCATCTCGAGGGGTGTGGGTCGGATGGCGCCGGTGTTGGTGCGCATCCCGCGCTCCCACATCACGGCACGTCGGCAGACCGCGGCGAGGGTGGCGGTGTTCTCCTCGCCGGTGAGCTTGAGTGCGTCGGAGTAGGTGCGCTTGGCGCCGGCATCGACGGTGGGCATCACGTCGGGGGTCAGGCCGCGCACGACGACCATCGGGACGGTGGCGCCGGACTGCACGATCGCGTTGAGGCGGTGCTGGCCGTCGTAGAGCTGTCCGTCGGCGGAGAACTTCAGCGTCTCCCCGTTGAGGCGCCAGCGTCCGGCCTCCATGTCTCGGGCGTAGCCGTCGACCACAGGCCGGCGCAGGTTGCGGTTGTTGGGGTTGCGGCTGAGCCAGGTCTCGGCGAGCGCGGGGGAGACGTCGACGATCTCGGCGTCTACGACGCCGTCGTCCTGGGCGCCGACGGATTCCGACATTTGGCGGGATCCGTCGCGCCGCTCGACGGCGGGTTGGTCTGAATCGTCATTCTGCGATTGAGCGTGGGTCATGGTGCCTCTCGGGGTCGGGCAGGTGTTCAGGTCTGAACACCTCGACGGACGTGGAACGAGCCCGCCCCGGCGTGGGGCGGGCTGATGGTGGGGCTCGCAGGGGGAGCAGTGGCGTGGTCATCGCTGGGCGCTCCTGACCTCGGCGGCGGGATAGCGGTCCTGAGCTCCGTCGCGGGCGTTGTCGCGCTCGGCGAGGTCTGCGTAGCGGGTCAGTGCCGCAGCGAGCATGCGAGCGTCCTGGGGGTCGAGCCAGGTGTCGACCTCGATGGCGCTGCCGTCCGGGGACTCCACCTCGGTCTGCCGGATGATGAGCTGGACCCGCGTTGAGCCGTCGTTGCGCCCGGCTCGGTCGTAGTCGTCACTGTGAACGAGCCTGACCGTGTTCTCGCAGTTGTCCGCGTAAGAGGGCCACATGGTGCCGCGGGAGTAGTGGAGTCCGCCGCTGGGGAAGTCGAGCACGCCGTGCCTGGGTTCGCAGGTGGCGAGCTCGCACCAGTCGGGGTGGGTGACGTCCTCGACGGTCGCGGCGGGGCGCTCCGGTGCGGTGGTCATCGCTGGCGCTTCTGTCGTGAGGCGCGCGCTCGTGCGACCAGCTCGAGGAGTGCCAGGGCGTGCAGTTCCATCTGGTCGGGGTGGATCAACTCTCCGCCGCCGGCGATGCACATGACCTCGGCGTGCTGGGTCTCCTCGGGAGTCGGGGTGCCGTCGGGCAGCCCGATCATCGTGAGTGCGTAGTCCTCGCCACGGATGCGGCCGAAGTCGTCGCTGCTGTGGATGACGCAGCCCTCCGAGCTCTTGAGGTCGTCGAGATGGGTCTGCTCGGGGACGGTGCACCAGTCGGGGCACCAGATGCGGACGGCGGTGGTCGTCATCGTGCCCCCTTGTCGTACTGCCGGCGCTGGTGTGCGACGAAGGCTCGGAGGCAGTTCTTGCAGTCCTCGGGCTCGGGCAGGGGCACGAGGCGGCCGACGGTCTGCAGGTGCTCTCGGGCGGTCGGCCTTCCGTCGATGAACTGCCAGTGGCCACACAACGTGCGGCACTGAACGCCCATGTCTGCAGCGGCGTTCATGGCGCTGACCCAGAACAGGTGCTCGACCTGGCGGCGCTTGGGCCTGGCCGGTGTTGGCGTCTCGTTGGTGCCGGCCTCGGATGGGGTGGTGCAGACTGCGGTCATGGTGCTGGCCCTCCTTGGGGGCTAGTTCCTAGGCCCCAGCCGGTCTCTGACCACCGGTCGGGGCTGCTGCGTTTCTGCGGGTGTGCTGCGTTGTCGCGCGGGCACGAGAACAGGGACAGCCTGATACCCGGCGTCCCGGTGGTCTTTCTCGTGATGCCGGTGACCGTCCTGTTCGCGTTCTGGCCCGGCGTGGTCGGACTGAGCCTGACGACGCCCTGAGGCGTCACGGAAGAAGGGGAACCCCATGGGGAAGTGGACCGATGTGCTCGACGCGGCCGGCCTGGTCGTGCTCCGGGCCTGCGCGCTCGTGTGGACGGCGCTCGCCGCGCCGCGGACGCGCGACGAGCGCGGCGACGTGCCCGGATGGGTGCTGATCACCGTCATGACCGCCACGATCGTCGGCGGGATCTGGGCGTTCCTGCGCCCCGAGCTGATGGGCATGCTGCGCTCGGCGCTCAACTCGGTGGGCGGCTGAGCCAGGTGCTCGACCGGTCGCCGCGCACCCCTCGGGGCCGGCGGACCCGCGACGAGCGCGGGTCCGCGGTCGTCGACTTCGTGCTCGTGCTGATGATCCTGGTGCCGCTGTTCCTGGGCATCCTCCAGCTCGCGCTCGTGCTGCACGTGCGGAACACCCTCGCCGCCGCGGCGTCCGAGGGGGCGCGGTACGCCGCCACCCTCGACCGCGGACCCGGCGACGGCGTCGCGAAGACCCGGGACCAGGTGGACGACGCGATCGCCGGTCGCTTCGCCCGTGACGTGTCCGCGCGGCCCGCGACGGTCGACGGGGCACCCGGCGTCCTGGTCACCGTGCGCGCCACGGTGCCGCCTCTCGGGCTGTTCGGGCCCGCGGTGCCGCTCGAGGTCACCGGCAGCGCGGTGGAGGAGAGCCGATGAACGTCGTGCGGCGACTGCGGCGCCGCCTCGCGACGCGGCGCCTCGACGAGGGCGGCACCGCCATGATCGAGCTGGTGTGGCTCGGGCTGCTGCTGCTCGTCCCCGTGGTCTACATCGTCCTGACCGCGTTCGAGGTGCAGCGCGGCGCGTTCGCCACCGCCGCGGCTGCGCGCGCCGCGGGTCGCGCCTACTCGCTGTCCGAGAGCGACGCCGAGGGACGCGCGCAGGCCGAGGCCGTGGCTCGGCGGGCGTTCCTCGACCAGGGCCTGGAGCGGACGCCGGACCTGCGGGTCAGCTGCGCGCCGGCCGACGTCTGCCTGTCGGGCGGGTCGGTGATCACCGTCGTCGTCGACACCCGCATCGACCTGCCGCTGCTGCCCGACGTCCTCGGGGGCAACCGGCCGAGCATCGCGGTCGACGCGACGCACAGCGTCCCCTACGGGCAGTACCAGGAGGTCCGATGAGGACCCGGTGGGGGAGACGGCGGGCGCGCCGCCGTGACGAGCGCGGGCAGACCTCGATCCTCATCGTCGGGTTCGCCGTCGCGCTGCTCATGGGCCTGGCCGTCGTCGTCGACGCGTCCGCCGCCTACCTGCAGCGACAGGGGCTCGACACCCTCGCCGACGGCGCCGCGCTGGCCGGCGCGGACGGGGGCACCCGCACCGAGGACGTGTACGACGAGGGGTTGGGCGCAGAACGCCTCGACCAGGGCGCGGCGAGCGCCCGCGCCGCGGTGGCGGCGTACCTGCGGGCGGTGGGCGCCAGCCGTCGCTTCCCCGGGCTGACCCACACGGTGCGGGTCACCGGGGACACCGTCGAGGTCGACGTGCGCGCCCCGGTCGACCTGCCCTTCGAGATTCCCGGTGCGCCCTACCGGCCCACCGTGTCCGCGGGCGGCTCGGCGGTGATCACCGTGGACCGGGGACGGTGACGTCGGGCGTCTGCACGAGCACCGGCCCGAGGGTGCAGGGCGCGAGCGCGGACAGCGTGTCGTCCGTGACGCACCGGGTGGGTCACGGACGACACGCTGTTCAGAACGGGCTCAGGCGCCGGCGGTGTCGTGGAGCAGCGGCGCGCCTGACGCGACGCCTCAGGCCGGCAGCACGTGCTCACCGGTCTTGTCGGTGCTGAGGCACAGCGAGCAGACGTGGGCGTCGTGGGCGACGCAGGCCGTCATGTCGGGGCGCTCGTAGTCCGTCGCGCAGACGTGGCAGGTCAGGACCGTGCCCGACGGGTTGCCGTGCTCGTCGTACATCGGCAGGTCGATGCCGTCGTCGGTGCGGCGCAGGTAGTAGCGGCCCCGGGTGGCGATCGCGAGCAGCGGCGGCAGCACCAGGGCCAGACCCACCGCGACCAGGGGCGAGTAGGGCCGGATGGTCTCCCCGAGCCCGCCGAAGAACACCAGGATCGAGATGACGGCCGCGGCGGCCATCGACACGAAGCCGACCGGGTTGACGGCGTACAGCATGCCGCGGCGGAACTCCGGTGCCTTCGGGGAGAGGCCCAGCAGGTACTTGTTGAAGACGATGTCGGAGGCCACCGTCACGATCCAGGCCATCGCCACGTTCGCGTAGAAGCCGAGGATCGTGTTGAGGAAGTCGAACATGTTCGCCTCCATCAGCACCAGCGCGATGAGGAGGTTGAACGCGAGGAAGACCAGGCGGCCCGGGTAGTGCTTGGTGACCCGGGTGAAGGAGTTGGTCCAGGCCAGCGAGCCCGAGTAGGCGTTGGTGACGTTGATCTTCACCTGGCTGATGACGACGAGGACGACGGCGAGCGTCAGGGCGAGCCAGCCGGGCAGGAAGCCCTGGTAGACCTCGAGGAACTGCTGCACCGGCTCGTTGGCGAAGCTCGCGCCGTCGGTGACGTTGGCGATGAGGTAGACCGCGAGGAACAGCCCGACGACCTGCTTGGCGGCGCCGAAGAACACCCACCCCGGGCCGGCGAGCACCATGGCGGTCCACCAGCGCCGGGAGTTCTCCGGCGTCCTCGGCGGCATGAAGCGCAGGTAGTCGATCTGCTCGGCGATCTGCGCGATGAGGCTGAGGCAGACGCCGGCGGCGAGCAGGGTCGCGCCGAGGCTCGGGCCGAGGTCGTCCTCGCCGCGGTACGCCGTGAACTGGGCGATCGAGTCGGGGTTGCTGGCCACGAGGTAGACGAACGGCAGCACCATCAGCACGAGCCACAGCGGCGTCGTCCAGACCTGCAGCGTCGACAGCGCCTTCATGCCGTAGATGACCAGCGGGAAGATCATGAACGTCGACACGGCGTACCCGAGCCACAGCGGGATGCCGAGGCCCACCTCGAGGCCCTGCGCCATGATCGCGCCCTCGAGGGCGAAGAAGATGAACGTGAACGACGCGAAGATGACGTTCGTGACGACCGAGCCGTAGTAGCCGAACCCGCTGCCGCGGGTGATGAGGTCGAGGTCCAGGTTGTAGCGCGCCGCGTAGTAGGCGAGCGGGAAGCCGGTCGCGAAGATGACGACGGCGAAGACGAGGATCCCCCACAGCGCGTTCGTGGTGCCGTAGGCGATGCCGATGTTGGCGCCGATCGCGAAGTCGGCGAGGTAGGCGATCCCGCCCAGCGCCGAGACCGCCACGGTGCCCGTGGACCAGGTGCGGAAGTGGCGCGGCGCGAAGCGCAGCGTGTAGTCCTCGAGCGTCTCCCGCGTGGCGGGGTCGACGTCCAGGCCCCGGGTGCGGGCGGGACCCGCGCCGGGCCCTCCGGCGGGCGTGGTGGAGGTGTCGGCGGTCATGGGCGCTCCCGGGCGTGGAGGAGGGGACCTGCCGGAACGTAGGTCGCCGATGTTTCGCCCCGATCACCACCGAGCACCGCGCCGGTTTCGGCGCGCGCGCCCAGCTCCTAGCCTGCTGCGATGAGCGCCCGACTGTGCAACGTCGTCGTCAACGCCACCGACACCCGGCTGCTCGCGGACTTCTGGTGCGCCGCGCTCGGCTGGTCGGTGGTCGACGAGGAGGACGGCGTCCTCTCCCTCGCCGACCCCGACCAGCCCTGGCCGGTCCTCGACCTCGTGCCCGGTGCGGGGGCGAAGACCGGGCACAACCGCCTGCACCTCGACCTGCGCGCGGACGGCGGCAGCACCCAGGCCGACGAGGTCGAGCGGCTGCTCGGCCTCGGCGCCCGGCGGGCCGACGTCGGGCAGGGTGCCGACGTGTCCTGGGTGGTCCTCGCCGACCCGGAGGGCAACGAGTTCTGCGTCTTGGGGCGAACCGTCGGCGAGGTCCTCGCCGACGGGTGACACTCGGCGCATGACCCCCCGCCTGCGCCGCCTCGGCGCCTCCCTGCTGCTCGCCACCTCCCTCGGAATCGCCGCCCCGGCCCAGGCCACGCCGGACACCACGAGTGCCTCCGTCACCCGCGCCCAGGTCGGCGCCACGAACGCCTACTCCCGGTCCGCCTTCACCCACACCAACCGCGCCCGCGCCGAGCACGAGCGCCCGGCCCTGCGCGGCAACGCCTGCCTGCGGAGGGCCGCCCAGCGGCAGGCCGAGCAGATCGCCCGCGCCCAGGCGCTGAGCCACCAGGACCTCGGCCGCATCCAGCGCGACTGCGGCGTCGGCTGGGTCGGCGAGAACGTCGCCGCGGGGTACGCCACCGGCCGCGACGTCGTCGCGGGCTGGATGGGCTCCACCGGCCACCGCGACAACATCCTCAGCACGAACTACAACCGGATGGGCATCGCCGCCGTCAAGGACGACAACGGCACCTGGTGGGCCGCGCAGGTGTTCGGCTCGCGGTAGCCGACGGCGCGTGACCCGACGGCGCGTAACCCGACGGGGGCGTCGACGTTGGGGGGTCCGTGAGCCTGCGACTGCGGACCCTGCTCGTCCCGACCCTCGCCGCCGCCCTCCTCGGCCCGGTGGCCCTCGGCCCGCCGGCCCCCGCGGCCGAGCCGGAGCGGTCGACGACCGCCGCCCCCGCGGAGAAGCCCGCGCTGCGGAACCTCACGAAGCCGCGCTACGACACCTCGACGGTCACCGAGTACCGCGTCCCGACGCCGTACGGGACGATCTACGGCTGGGTCCGCCGACCGGACGTGCCGGAGGGCCGCACGGTCCCCACGATCCTCACCTACTCGCCGTACGCCGCGCTGTCGAGCCCCGCACCCGGGGTCGACCGCGGCACCACGAGCGACTTCTTCGTGCCCCGCGGCTACGCCCGCGCCTACTTCCACCTCGTCGGGACGGCGAACTCGGGCGGCTGCTACGACTACGGCGGCGTCCGCGAGCGCGAGACCGCCCGCCGGGTCGTCGACTTCCTCGGCACCCGCGACTGGTCCAACGGCAAGGTCGGCATGATCGGCGGCTCGTACGACGGCACCACCCAGTGGGCCGCCGCCGTCGAGCAGCCGGAGCACCTCACGACGATCGTCCCGCAGGTCGCGATCAGCCGCTGGTACGACTACGCGTTCGGCCAGGGCGTCCGCTTCGCCTCCGGCACCGGCACGCCGCTGCTGTTCGACGTCGGCTTCAACCAGGTGCCGATCCCGAGCACCGACCTCGACCCGGCCGCCGCCGAGGCGCTCGTCGACAGCGTCCGGCCGTGCGAGACGCTGCGCAACGAGCTGCGCGGCTTCGGCCCCGACCCGGTGTACGACGGGTTCTGGAAGGAGCGCGACTACCGCCGCCGGGCCCAGGACGTCGAGGCCAGCGTGCTGCTCGAGGGCAGCTGGGCCGACTACAACGTCCACCCGATCAACTCCGAGCAGATGTGGCAGCGCGTCGTGGGCCGCGTGCCCGCGCTGCTGCGGATGTCGCAGCAGGGTCACGGCGTCGCCGACTTCGACGACTCCGCCACGCTGCGCCACGCCTGGTTCGACCGCTGGCTGCTCGGACGGCGCACCGGCGTGATGGCCCAGCCGGTCGTCGAGAGCCGCGCGAACACCGGCCTCGACTCGACGTCCGCGGCCTGGCCGCCGGCCACCTCGACCGTCCGCCCCCTGACGCTGGGGGCGACGCCGGGCGCCGGCGACCTCGGCCTGGAGGAGGGCGACAGCACCGAGTGGGCCGATCTCGACCCGCAGCAGAGCGAGCAGCGGGTGCTGGACGGGCAGGCACCGCTCACCTCGAGCCTGTACGTCGGCGACGCCACCACCCGCGACGTCCGGATCGCCGGCACGCCGCGGCTCGACGTCCGGGTGCGCACGAGCGCCGAGTCGACCCACCTGACGCCGGTGCTGTTCGACGAGGCGCCCGACGGCACCCGGATCTTCGTGTCGAAGGGGCTGCTGAACTCCCGCAACCGCGACGGGCTCGGCCGCTCCGAGCCGCTGGCGCCGGGTGAGGCGTGGTCGTCGACCGTGGTGATGCAGCCGACCGACCACGTGCTCGCCGAGGGCCACCGGCTGGGGCTGGCGATGATGTCGATGAACGCCGACGAGGCGTTCTACGGCGACGAGACCGCCGCCACGAACGAGCTGCTGCTCGGCGGCACGCGCCTGCGGCTACCGACCGACTGAGACCGGCACCCAGCCGACCGGGGCGTCCTCGCCGACCCGGCCGTCGACGGCCTCGCGGATGAGGTCCGCGTGGCCGACGTGGCGGCCGTACTCCTCGAGCATGTCCAGCAGCAGCCGCCGCAGCGTCGGGTGGTTGCCCTGCCCGTCGTCCACGTGGACCCGCTGGTCGAGGCCCTCGGGGTGCGTGAGGGCCTCGTCGACCCGCGCCCGGGCGCGCGCCACGGCGCCGTCGTACAGCGCGTAGAGGTGGGCGGGGGAGTCGGACGGTGCGCTCGTCCACTGCCAGTCCCAGCTGCCGTCGTGGCCCAGCGGGCCCCACACCTCGGTCAGGTCGCCGCCGGTGAGCCGGTCGAGGGTGATGTCGTCCTCGACCAGGGCGAGGTGCTTGAGCAGCCTGCCGAGGGTGAGGGTGGAGGCGCCGACGGCGGTGTCGAGGCCGGCGGCGTCGAGGTCGTCGGCCTTCCACCGGAAGGTGGCGCGCATGCGGTCGAGCGAGGCGAGCAGCTGGGTGGCCTCGGTGGCCGCGAGCGGCGGCTCGAGGGGGTAGGGGGTGGGTCCGTCGGGGGTCTGCGAGGTCGTCATGGACCGACCGTAGGAGCGATACCGGTCGGATCGCAGCCGGTATCCGTGGGACCGTGGGGAGATGCCGTCGAGCCCCACCGCCCGTGCCCTGGAGGCCCTGTTCCTCCTGCAGGAGCGCCCCGGGGTCACGGCGGCCGGGCTCGCGGAGCGGCTGGGCGTCTCGGAGCGGGCGGCGCGGCAGTACGTGAGGGTGCTGCGGGAGGCCGGCGTCCCCGTCGCCTCGGTGCGCGGCCGCCACGGCGGCTACCGCCTCGGGCGCGGGCTGCGGCTGCCGCCCGTCGTCTTCTCGGCCGCCGAGGCCCTGGCGCTCGTGATGGCCGTGCTCGACGGGCACCACGCGACGCGCAGCGACCAGGACGACGACCTCGTCGGGCGGGCCCTCGACACCCTGCTGCGGGCGCTGCCGGAGCGGGTCGCCGCGCAGGCCGAGTCGGTACGTCGCACCGCCCGTGCCGCCCCGGACCGCGGCGCCGCGAGGCCCGCCCCCGAGACCGTCGCCGCGCTGGTCGAGGCGTGCGCCGAGCGCCGGCGGGTGCGGTTCACCTACACCAGCGAGGGCGGCCGCACCGCCGACCGTGACGTCGACCCGTGGGGCGTCGTCGTCCGTCACGGGCGGTGGTACCTGCTGTGCGCGGCGCCGTCGGGTCGCCGGGCCTACCGGCTCGACCGCATGGGCGAGGTCCGGTCGGGTGGCCCGGGCGACGGCGCCCCCGAGGGGCTCGACCCGGTCGCGGAGCTCACCGAGCACCTCGCGTCCGGGTGGTCCATGGCCACCGAGGTGCACGTCGAGGCCCCGCCGGACGTCGTCCGGCGCGGGCTGCCGGCAGCGCTGGGGAGGGTCGAGCCGCTCGGCGCGACGGGGGAGGGGTTCTGGATCACCGGCACCACCGACGACCCCTGGTGGTACGCCGAGCAGCTGGTCCGTCTGCCCGCCGCCTTCACGGTCGTCGGAGGCGAGGAGCTGCGGGCGACGACCACCGCGCTGGGACGGCGCCTCCTCGCCTCCGTCGGCGACGCCTGACTGCAACACCGCGCAACCCTGTCGGCCGGCCACCGGTGGTCCCTAGCGTCGCCGGGACCCGCACACCGGCGTGCGGGCGACACCCAGGAGGACACCATGACCACCGCCCACGTCACCGGGGCCGCGCGCGGCATCGGCCGCTCCATCGCCCTGCGCCTCGCCGCCGACGGCCACGACGTCGCCGTCTCCGACCTCGACTCCATGGCCGAGGAGCTCGAGCGCACCCGCGCGGACGTCGAGGCGGCGGGCGTCCGCGGTGTCGCCCTCACCGGCGACGTGTCCGACCCGGGCTCGGTCCGGGCCCTCGTCGCGGACACGGCGTCCTCGCTGGGCTCGCTGGACGTGATGGTCGCCAACGCCGGCATCGCCCAGACGAAGGCGCTGCTCGACGTCACCCCGGAGGAGTACGACCGGGTCCACGCGGTCAACGGCCGCGGCGTCTTCCTCTGCTACACCGAGGCCGCGCGGCAGATGATCGCCCAGGGCGGCGGCGGCAAGATCATCGGCGCCGCGTCGATCGCCGCCCACAAGGGCTTCGCGCTGCTCGGCGTCTACTGCTCCTCCAAGTTCGCCGTCCGCTCGCTGACGCAGAGCGCCGCCCAGGAGTGGGCCGAGCACGGCATCACCGTGAACGCCTACTGCCCGGGCATCGTCGACACCACGATGTGGGAGGAGATCGACCACGACCTGGGCGAGATCAACCGCGTCGGCAAGGGGGAGTCGATGAAGGCCATGGCGGCCGGCATCACCCTCGGCCGCGTCTCGACCGGGGAGGACGTCGCCAAGCTGGTCTCCTTCCTCGCCGGCCCGGGCTCCGACTACATGACCGGCCAGTCGGTCCTCGTCGACGGAGGGATGCTCTTTGTCTGACCCGCATGCGCGCCCCCGGCGCGCTGCGGCAGGCTGACCCCCATGGCAGAACCGGTCGACGACGCCTTCCTCGCCGCGGTCCGCGGCCTCACCTCGGAGCACGGGGCCGACCCCGCGGGCCTGGACGCCCTCGGTGGTCTGCGTCCCGAGCGCCTCTGGGAGCTGTACGACGCGCAGGCCGGCAGCCGCCACCTCGACCTGGCCGCCAAGTGGCTGCGCGAGAAGGAGCGCGGCTACTACACGATCGGCTCCGCCGGGCACGAGGGCGACGTCGCGGTGGCCGCCGCGACCCGGCCCACCGACCCGGCGCTGCTGCACTACCGCTCCGGCGCGTTCTTCCTCGAGCGCTCCCGCCAGGCCGGGGTGACCACCGCGCTGCGCGACGTCCTGCTCGGCATGGTCGCCGGCCGTGAGGACCCCATCTCCGGAGGCCGCCACAAGGTGTGGGGCAGCGAGGCCGCGGCCGTCGTCCCCACCACCTCGACGATCGCCTCCCACCTGCCGCGGGCGCTGGGGCTCGCCGTCTCGATCGGCCGGGCCCGCCGTCTCGGGGTCGAGCAGGGCCGCCCGGCCGACTCGATCGTCGTGTGCTCCTTCGGTGACGCCTCGGCGAACCACTCCACCGCGCTGGGAGCGATCAACGCCGCGCTGAACACGTCGTTCCAGGGCCTGCCCGTGCCGCTGCTGCTGGTCTGCGAGGACAACGGCATCGGCATCAGCGTGCCGACCCCCGACGGCTGGATCCGCCACGCCTACGGCCGACGCCCCGGGTTGGCCTACCTCGAGGCCGACGCCTCCGACCTGCCCACGGCGCTCGAGGTCAGCGCCCGCGCCGCCGAGCACGTGCGCCGCACCCGCACGCCCGCGTTCCTGCACCTGCGGACCGTGCGCCTGATGGGTCACGCCGGCGCCGACGTCGAGACGTCGTACCGCAGCACGACGCAGATGCAGGCCGAGGCCCGCCGCGACCCCCTGCTCGCCACCGCGCGGCTGATGATCACCAGCGGGCTCGCCACCGCGGACGAGGTGCTGGCCCGCTACGAGGCCAAGCGCGAGGAGGTCATGGGCCTCGCCGAGGAGGCCGCCGAGGCGCCCGGCATGACCGACGGCGCCGAGGTCGCCGCGCCGCTCGCGCCCGCCGACGCCGACGCGGTCGCCCGGCGCGCCGCGGGCCGCTCCACCGCGGCCCGGAGCCCGGAGGACGGCCGCATGCTGACGCTGGCCCAGGCGATCAACCGGTCGCTCGCCGACGTCCTGGCCCAGCACCCCGGCTCGCTCGTCTTCGGCGAGGACGTCGCCGCGAAGGGCGGCGTGTACGGCGTGACCCGCGGCCTCATGAAGCGCTTCGGGCGCGGGCGGGTCTTCGACACCCTCCTCGACGAGCAGTCGATCCTCGGCCTCGGGCTGGGTGCGGGGATCTCGGGGCTGCTGCCGATCCCCGAGATCCAGTACCTCGCCTACCTGCACAACGCGGAGGACCAGCTGCGCGGCGAGGCCGCCAGCCAGCGGTTCTTCTCCAACGGCGCGTTCCGCAACCCGATGGTGGTGCGGGTGCCGGGCTACGGCTACCAGAAGGGCTTCGGCGGCCACTTCCACAACGACAACGCGGTGGGCGTGCTGCGCGACGTGCCCGGCCTGGTCATCGCCTCGCCGTCCCTGCCGGACGACGCCGCCGCGATGCTGCGCACCTGCGCCGCCGCGGCCGACGTCGACGGCACCGTGTCGGTGTTCCTCGAGCCCATCGCGCTCTACCACACCCGCGACCTGCACGAGCCGGGCGACGACGGCTGGCTCCGCCCGTACGCCGGGGAGAACCGGTGGGCCGACGCGCACGTGCCGATCGGGGTCGGCCGCACCCACGTCGCTGAGGGGAGCGAGGGCGAGGACCTCACCATCGTGACGTTCGGCAACGGCGTCCGGATGAGCCTGCGCGTCGCGAAGCAGCTCGAGGAGCAGGGGGTCGGCGTCCGCGTGCTCGACCTGCGCTGGCTCGCGCCGCTGCCCGTCGAGGACCTGCTGCGCGAGGCGAACGCCACCGGCCGCGTGCTCGTCGTCGACGAGACCCGCCGCTCCGGCGGCGTCTCGGAGGGCGTCGTCACGGCGCTGGTCGACGAGGGCTTCACCGGGAAGCTCGCCCGGGTGGCCAGCCTCGACTCCTTCGTGCCGCTCGGCGACGCCGCGAACCTGGTCCTCGTCAGCGAGGACCAGATCCTCGCTGCGGCCACCGCACTGCTCGACCGGTAGCCTCGCAGGGTGGCAGGCCCTGACTTCGAGACCCAGATCAAGCAGCTCCGCGCGACGCTGCGCACCATCGAGCAGGTGCTCGACGTCGACGCCATGCGGGCCGAGATCGCCGACCTCGGCGAGCAGGTCGGCGCGCCGGACCTGTGGGACGACCAGGAGAACGCCCAGCGCGTCACCGGCCGCCTGTCGATGCTGCAGAACGAGCTCGAGCGGTTCGAGGGACTGTCGTCCCGCGTCGAGGACGTCGAGGTCCTCGTCCAGATGGGCCGCGAGGAGAACGACGCCGAGACCCTCGCCGAGGCGGAGGCCGAGCTGCGCAAGCTCCACAAGTCCGTCGAGGCGCTGGAGGTGCGGACCCTGCTCTCCGGCGAGTACGACGGCCGCGAGGCGCTCGTGACCATCCGCTCCGGCGCCGGCGGCGTCGACGCGGCCGACTTCGCCGAGATGCTGATGCGGATGTACACCCGCTGGGCCGAGCGCAACTCCTACCCCGTCGAGGTCTTCGACACCTCCTACGCCGAGGAGGCGGGCCTGAAGTCGGCGACCTTCGCCGTCCACGCGCCGTACGCCTACGGGACGCTGTCCGTCGAGGCCGGCACCCACCGCCTCGTGCGGATCAGCCCCTTCGACAACCAGGGCCGCCGCCAGACGAGCTTCGCCGCCGTCGAGGTCGTGCCGGTGCTGGAGCAGACCGACGAGATCGAGGTCGACGAGAACGAGATCAAGGTCGACGTCTACCGCTCCTCGGGCCCCGGCGGGCAGTCGGTCAACACCACCGACTCCGCCGTCCGGCTGACCCACCTGCCGACCGGCACGGTCGTGAGCTGCCAGAACGAGAAGTCGCAGCTGCAGAACAAGGCCGCCGCGATGATCGTGCTGAAGGCCAAGCTGCTCGCGCTGAAGAAGGCCGAGGAGCGGGCCCACCTCGACGAGATGCGCGGCGACGTGGCGGCCAGCTGGGGCGACCAGATGCGCAACTACGTGCTCAACCCGTACCAGATCGTCAAGGACCTGCGGACGACGTACGAGGTGGGCAACCCGCAGTCGGTCTTCGACGGCGAGATCGACGGGTTCCTCGAGGCCGGCATCCGCTGGCGCCGAGGTGCCGAGCGCGCCGCGGCCGACGCCTGAGCCGGTGACCGGCCAGGACCTCGCGGCGTCCCTCACGACGTACGCCGCGTCCCTGCTGACCGCGCTGACGCCGGAGCGCCGCGAGGCGTTCCTGCTCCGCGTCGAGCGCTGGGCGCCCGACCTGCTGGAGGGCCTGGCGGTCTTCGACGACGAGGCCGTGCGACGCGGCACCGCCGAGCGGCTCGTCGGGGTGGCCGCCCGCGCGTACGCCGCACGGCCCGACGACCTCCACACGCTCGACGCGCGCCGGCTGCTGCGGCCCGGCTGGGTGCAGGACCCGGGCATGTTCGGCTACGCCTGCTACACCGACCGCTTCGCCGGCGACCTCGCCGGGCTCGAGCGCCGTGCCGACCACCTGGAGCGGCTCGGCGTCAGCTACCTGCACCTGATGCCGCTGCTCGAGCCCCGCGAGGGCGACAACGACGGCGGGTACGCCGTCAAGGACTACCGCCGCGTCCGGCCCGACCTCGGCGACCGCGACGACCTGCGCGCCGTCACCACGATGCTGCGCGGGCGCGGCATCAGCCTGTGCGTCGACCTCGTGCTCAACCACGTCGCGCGCGAGCACGCCTGGGCGGCCGCGGCGCGCGCCGGGGACCCCGAGTACCGCGACTACTTCCACGTCTTCGACGACCGGACGGTCCCCGACGCCTACGAGGCGACGCTGCCGGAGGTGTTCCCCGACTTCGCGCCGGGCTCGTTCACCTTCGACGACGAGCTCGCCGGGTGGGTCTGGACGACGTTCAACGCCTGGCAGTGGGACCTCGACTGGTCGAACCCCGCCGTCCTCGTGGAGTTCGCCGACGTCGTCTGCGACCTCGCGAACCTCGGGGTCGAGGTGGTGCGACTGGACGCCGTCGCCTTCCTCTGGAAGCGCATGGGGACCAGCTGCCAGAACCAGCCCGAGGTGCACCAGCTCGTGCAGGCCCTGCGGGCCACGACGCGGATGGCCGCGCCCGCCGTCCTGTTCAAGGCCGAGGCGATCGTGGGCCCGCGGGACCTCGTCGCCTACCTGGGCGGCTCGGAGGGCGGCCGGCACGTCGGCCGGGTGAGCGACCTGGCCTACCACAACAGCCTCATGGTGCAGGTGTGGTCGATGCTCGCCACCGGCGAGACGCGCCTGGCGCGCCACGCGCTGCGGGCGCTGCCGCCGACGCCGCCCGGCGGCACGTGGATCACCTACGTCCGCTGCCACGACGACATCGGCTGGGCCGTCGACGACGGTGACGCCGCCGCGGTCGGGGTGACCGGCGAGGGCCACCGGCGCTTCCTGTCGGACTGGTACGCCGGGGAGTTCGCCGGCTCCTGGGCCGACGGGCTCGTCTTCCAGGCCAACCCCGCCACCGGCGACCGCCGGATCTCCGGGACGGCGGCCTCGCTGTGCGGCATCGACGCCGACCCCGGGGCGGCCGTCGCCCGCGTGCTGCTCGCGCACACGATCGTCGCCGGGTACGGCGGCGTCCCCGTCGTGTGGAGCGGCGACGAGCTCGCGCTCCCCAACGACCAGCACTGGGCCGAGGAGCCGGGCCACGAGGCGGACAACCGCTGGGCCCACCGACCCCGCGTCACCGACGACCACCTGCCGCCCGCCCCGGGCTCGGCCGCCGACCGGGTGCTCGGCGGGCTGTCCCACCTCGCGCGGGTCCGGGCCTCGCTGCCCTCGCTGCACGCCTCGCTGGACCCGGAGGTCCTCGACGACGGCCTCGACGACGGCGTCCTCGGCCTCCTGCGCCGCCACTGGTCCGGCACCGTGGTCGGCCTCCACAACGTCACCGCCGCCCCGCGCCCGGTCGCGCTGTCGCTGCTGGCCGACCTCGGCCTCGCGACGCCGTACGACGTGCTGGGCGAGGCGCCCCTCACCGCCGACGCCGACGGCCTCGCCTGGCTGCCGCCGTACGGCGCCTGGTGGGTCGTCGACCGCTAGTCCGCCGAGTCGGCTCGAACGCACGCCTCCAGGACGCCGAGTCGGCTCGAACTCACGCCTCCAGGACGCCGAGTCGGCTCGAACGCACGCCTCCAGGACGCCGAGTCGGCTCGAACTCACGCCTCCAGGACGCCGAGTCGGCTCGAACGCACGCCTCCAGGACGCCGAGTCGGCTCGAGCTGTTGTCCCCAGAGCGTCGAGTCGGTTCGAAGGCGTCTCGTGAGAGCGCCGATCGGGTTCGTTGGGGCCGACTGGGCGTCCGTAGGGCATGTGTTGGGGGCCGACTGGGCGTCCGTAGGGCGTGTGTTGGGGCTGACTGGGCGTCCGTAGGGCGTGTGTTGGGGCTGACTGGGCGTCCGTAGGGCGTGTGTCGGGGCCGACTGGGCGTCCGTACGGCGTGCGTTGGGGCCGACTGGGCGTCCGTACGGCGTGCGTTGGGGCCGACTGGGCGTTCGTACGGCGTGCGTTCGGGCCGACTCGGCGTGCTGGAGGCGTTCGTTGGGGCCGACTCGCGGTCAGGTCGCCGCGGCGGACGCCGCCTCGAGGCACCAGGCGTCGGTGCGGGCGACGAGCTCCTGGCGGCCGGGGGAGTCGGCGACGGGCATCCGCAGGGAGCAGGCCAGCCAGGCGTCGCCGAACAGGCCCCGGTAGGAGACCTCGACGGTGCGGGCGCGGCCCTTGCCCGCGCGACACACCTGGGCGAGGGTCGGCTCGCCGTACGCCGCGGCGTCGCCGAGGGCCTCGCAGCCGTCGGTGCCCCGGGCGGCCTCCGCCAGGGTCTCCGCCTCGTCGGTGGTCACGGGCGGCACGAACACCCAGGTCCGGGCGACGACGTCCCCGGTGTCGCCCTCGCCGACGAAGACGCAGCCGTTCTCGTGCGCCACGTCCGTCACGCCCGGGGCGAGCGTGGCCCGCTCGCCGTTCGCGTAGTGCTCGGTGTCGCTGACGGTGCCGCCCAGCGCGGCCTCGACCTGCTCGGACTCGATCGAGTCGCAGAACGCCGTCCGGACGACGCCCAGGGCTGTGGTGTCGACCTCGGCCAGCGACGTCGGCTCGGGGCTCGGCGGCTCGGACGGCGCCGACTCCGGCTCGGTCGAGCCGCCCGAGCAGGCGCTCACCAGCAGCACGAGCCCGGCCAGGGGCGCGAGGGACCGGGTCAGGGACCGGGCGACGCTCCGGGGGACGACGGGCATGGCGCCAGCCTAGGGAACGGGGGTCGGAACGGGGTGCCCCGAGGACCTCAGGAACCTCGTCTACCCTCGATGCGGTGATTCGCTTCGAGAAGGTCACGAAGACCTACCCCGGCCAGGGCCACGCCGCCCTCGACGCCGTCAGCGTCGAGGTCGAGAAGGGGGAGTTCATCTTCCTCGTCGGCACCTCCGGCTCGGGCAAGTCCACCTTCCTGCGCCTCGTCCTGCGCGAGACCCGCCCCACCGAGGGTCGGGTGTACGTCGCGGGCAAGGAGATCAACCGCCTCGCGAGCTGGAAGGTCCCCGGGCTGCGGCGCCGCATCGGCACCGTGTTCCAGGACTTCCGCCTGCTCCCGAACAAGACGGTGACCGAGAACGTCGCCTTCGCCCTGCAGGTGATCGGCAAGCCCCGCGCCCAGATCGTCGACCTCGTCCCCGAGACGCTCGAGCTGGTCGGCCTCGACGGCAAGGGCGACCGGTTCCCGGACGAGCTCTCCGGCGGCGAGCAGCAGCGCGTGGCGATCGCGCGCGCGTTCGTGAACCGCCCGCAGATCCTCATCGCCGACGAGCCCACCGGCAACCTCGACCCCGGCACGTCCGTGGGCATCATGAAGCTGCTGGACCGCATCAACCGCACCGGGACGACGGTGGTCATGGCCACCCACGACGCGGGCATCGTCGACCAGATGCGCAAGCGCGTCGTCGAGCTCGAGCGCGGCAGGGTCGTCCGCGACCAGGCGCAGGGCGCCTACGGCTTCCAGAGCTGACCCCCAGGGCCCCGTCCCTGGCCCGACCCCGGCCTCCGGGCCGCCCCCGACCCCGACGGCAGGACCTCCTCACCCATGCAGCTGCGCTACGTGTTCTCCGAGCTCGCCCAGGGCCTCCGACGCAACCTCACGATGCACATCGCGGTGGTGCTGACCCTGTTCGTGTCCCTGACGCTCGTGGGGCTCGGCGTCCTGCTGAACCAGCAGGCCGACCGTGCCGCGGGCTACTGGGGCAGCCAGCTCGAGGTCACCGTCTTCCTCTGCCGCGACGGCGACGACAACCCGGCCTGCACCGGCGAGGTCACCGACGCCGAGATCGACGCCGTCGAGGCCGCCGTCGCCGACAGCGAGGGCGTGACCGGCTACCGCTACGAGTCGAAGGAGGAGGCGTTCGAGAAGGTCAAGGAGCTGTACGGCGAGGAGCGGTTCACCGGTGACAACCCGGCCGCCACGGCGGACGCGATGCCGCAGTCGGTCTGGGTCGAGCTGGCCGACCCGGACGAGTTCGAGACGGTCGCCAGCCGCGTCCAGGGGCTCGCCGGCGTCTCGCAGATCCGCGACCAACGAGCCGTCCTCGAACCCATCTTCACCTCCCTCAACGCCCTGCAGTGGGGGGCGATCGGGATCGCCGGCTTCCTCGTCCTGGCGGCCCTGCTCCTCGTCGGCAACACCATCCGCCTCGCCGCCCTGGCCCGACGGCGGGAGATCGGCATCATGCGCCTCGTCGGGGCCTCGAACCTCTACATCACCCTGCCGTTCGTGCTCGAGGCGCTGGTGACGGCGTTCATCGGCGTGACGCTGGCCGCGGGCGCCCTCGCGGCGTTCATGTGGTTCGGCATCGCCGAGCAGCTGAGCGACTCCCTGCGGTTCATGCCCTGGATCGGTCTGCCGGAGTACGGCGTCGCCGTCGCGGCCATCGCCGTCCTGGGCCCGGTGCTGACCGTGCTGCCGACACTCGTGCTCACCCGCAAATACACGAAGGTGTGACGCCTGGGGCCTATGGTGCGGGAGTTGTTTCCCCCGACCGGTGAGGCCCCTCGGTGCGCTCCCTTCCCCGCACGGCCCGGCGACCAGCGATCGCGCTGGCCGCGGCTGCCGCGCTCCTGCTCGGCGCCTCGCTGACGTACACGGCGGCCGCGGAGCCCGACGACCTCCGGCAGCGCGCCGACCGGCTCGAGGACCGCATCGACGACGCCGACTCCGCGCTCAGCGAGTCGAGCGCCCGCGCCCACCGGGCCGTGACCCGGCTCCGAGCGGCCCAGGACGACCTCAAGGACGCCCGCGCGCGCCTCGACGAGGTGCAGGACGAGCTGGCCGAGGCGAAGCGCCAGGACGAGCGCATGGCCGACCGCCTGCAGCAGGCCAGGGACGAGCTCGCCGAGGCCCGTGACGCGCTCGCGGCCGGCCAGGCGGACGTCGAGGACCAGCGGCTGGCCGTCGCCGACACCGTCGTCGACCTCTACACCGGCGCCGACCCGGGGCTCGCCGCCTTCGCGTCGATGCTCAACGCCGAGGACCCCGCCGACCTCACCCGCCGCGACGAGGCCACCGACGTCCTGGTGGGCGACGAGGCCCGGGCGTACGACGACCTGCGCGCCGCCGAGGTGCTGCTGTCGGTCGACGAGGACGCCGTCGAGGCGGCCAAGGAGCTCGTCGCGGAGCGCCGGGAGGCCGCCGCCGACAACCTGGCGCGCAAGAAGGACCTCACCGCCGAGCAGTGGCAGGTGACCACCGAGGTCAACGGGCTGGTCACCGAGCGCAGCCGCGCGCGGCAGGCCGCCGACCGGGCCCGCGCCGCCGACCGGCGGACGCTGCGTGAGCTCGAGGCCGAGAGCGACCGCGTCGAGGAGCTGCTGCGTCGCCGGGCGATGGCGGCGGGCGCCGGCGCCGGGAGAGCCCCGGCGGGCGGGGGAGTGCTCGGCTACCCGGTGGACGGGTACGTGACCTCGCCGTTCGGCATGCGCACGCACCCGATCTACGGCTACCGCGCCCTGCACGACGGGACGGACTTCGGCGCACCCTGCGGCTCGCCGATGTACGCCGGCGCCGCCGGCACCGTGGTCGATTCCTACTTCTCCACCTCGTACGGCAACCGTCTGATCCTCGACCACGGCCTGACCAACGGGGTCGGCCTCGCCTCGATCTTCAACCACGCGACGAGCTACGTCGTCTCCCCGGGCCAGCGGGTCGCGAAGGGTCAGCTGATCGGGTACGTCGGCTCCACGGGCTGGTCCACCGGCTGCCACCTGCACTTCACCGTGACCGTGAACGGCACCCCCGTGAACCCCATGGACTGGCTGTAGGTCGGACGCGCTCCGGCGCGCTTCCGGGCGCCCCGAGGCCGTCCTGTGCTTGGGTGAGCCATGGAACCGTGGATGTGGGTCGTCGTCGCCCTGGTCGTCGTGCTCGTGCTGGTCGCGGTGGGGCTGGCGCTCGCCAAGCGCCGGCGCCTCGGGCGGAGCGCACGGGCCCAGGAGCTCCGGGAGGAGGCCGGCGCCCGCGCCACCGGGGTCGCCCGCAGCGAGGCCCAGGCCCGCGAGACCGGGGCCGCCGCGGAGCGCGCCCGCGCCGAGGCGAGGGCCAAGGCCGCGGAGGCCGAGCGCCTCGAGCGGGAGGCCGCCGAGCGGGCGCGCGTGGCCCGCGAGCAGCGCGAGGAGCACGAGACCGCGCTCGCGGAGGCCGACCGGATCGACCCGGACGTCGACCACCGGTCCGGCGAGTCGGGCAGCCCGCAGATCGACACCGGCCCCGGGACGGCGCCCCGCGAGCCGGAGCGGGCCGCACCCGGAGCCGCCCCGACGACCGGCGACCGCCCGCCGCCGGTCGCCCCGCCGTCCGCGCACCCGTCCGCGCCGCCGTCGGCCGCACCGCAGACCCCCACCACCACGCCGTACCAGGAGCCTCCGGCGCCCCGGACCTGAACGCTGTTGCGCGGCTTGACAGAATGCCTCCTGTGGCACGCGAGCAGGGGCGCAAGCTGATCGCCCAGAACAAGCGCGCGCGGTACGACTACCACGTCGAGGACACCTACGAGGCCGGTCTGGTCCTGACCGGGACCGAGGTGAAGTCGCTGCGAGCGGGTCGTGCCTCGCTCGTCGACGGCTTCGTCGACATCGACCGCGACGAGGCGTGGCTGCACAGCGTCCACATCCCGGAGTACTCCCAGGGCACGTGGACGAACCACGCGGCCCGCCGGCGGCGCAAGCTCCTGCTGCACCGCGAGGAGATCGACAAGATCGCCCGCCGGGTATCGGAGAAGGGACTGACGGTGGTCCCCCTCGCGCTGTACTTCAAGGACGGTCGCGCCAAGGTCGAGATCGGTCTCGCGCGCGGCAAGAAGACGTGGGACAAGAGGCACAGCATCGCGGAGCGCCAGGCCGACCGGGAGACCGAGCAGGCCGTGGGGCGCCGCCTGAAAGGAATGACGGACTGACCATGCTCTCCCTGACGTACCTGAGCAGCGCCACGGAGCCCTTCTCGCGTGAGCAGCTCGAAGAGCTCCTCGCGCAGGCGCGACCGAAGAACGAGCGCCTCGGCGTGACCGGGATGATGCTCTACGCCGGTGGCAACTTCATCCAGACCCTCGAGGGCGAGGAGGACGCGGTCACCGACCTGTACTCCACCATCGAGAAGGACCAGCGGCACCGCGAGATCATGATCATGCTGCGCGAGAAGGTGAAGGAGCGCAGCTTCCCGGACTGGTCGATGGGCTTCGAGATGGTCTCCGACGAGGAGGCCGCGAAGATCCCCGGCTTCAACTCGTGGCTGCAGACCGACAAGAGCTCCCACGGCTCCTTCCAGCACAGCCGGGCCGGGATCTTCTACCGCCTGTTCAGCGACTACCCGCGCTGAGCCGGAGCCGGGCATGAGGTCCCTGACGTACGTGAGCGCCGCGGTGCGGCCCTTCCGCCTCGCCGAGCTGCACGACCTGATGGTGACCGCCCGCGCCCGCAACGCCTCGCTCGACGTCACCGGCATGCTGCTGTACGCCGGGGGCCGGTTCATCCAGACGCTGGAGGGCCCGGGGGACGCCGTCGACGGGCTCTTCGAGCGGATCGCGCTCGACCCGCGCCACGAGCAGGTGCTCCGCACCCTGCGCGAGGACGTCGGGGAGCGCAGGTTCCCGGACTGGTCCATGGGCTTCGACTACCTCGGCGACGAGCAGTCCCTCCACACCCCCGGCTTCACGGACTTCCTCCGTGCCGGGTCGACGCTGCACGAGGCCAGCCTGCGGTTCAGCCGGGGCGCGGTCGGCGCCCGCCTGTTCCGCGACTTGGCGTACTGACCTCCGGCGTGGCCGGGCCCGCCGCGGGCGCACCGCTCAGCGGCGAGGACGCAGCGTCCACCGGACGTCGTCGCCGACGCGGGTGACGTCGACGACCTCGGGACGGACGGCGTCCGCGATGGTCGTGACGCCGAGGTCGGCCACGGCGGAGCGACCGGCCCCGAGCAGCATCGGCGCGGTGTAGCAGACGACCTCGTCGACGACGTCCGCCTCCCACAGGGCCGCGGCGAGGGTGGGTCCGCCCTCGCAGAACACGTGGCGCCGGCCCGCGTCGTACAGCGCGGCGAGCGCCCCGTGGACGTCGCGGGTGCGCAGGTGGAGGGTGTCCGGTGCGCCGGGCACGGGCTGCAGCACCCGGGCGTCGGCGGGCAGGTCCCGCAGGCCCATCACGGCCCGCAGCGGCTGGTGGGGCAGCGGGGCGCCGTGGGCGTCGCGGACGGTCAGCAGGGGGTCGTCCACGAGGATCGTCGAGGTCCCCACCAGCATCGTGTCGGCCTCGGCGCGCAGCCGGTGGGTGTCGAGCCGGGACTCCGGGCCGGAGACCCAGCGGCTCGTGCCGTCGGCGGCGGCGCTGCGACCGTCGAGGGTGGCGGCGAGCTTCCAGGTGACGAACGGGCGGGCGTGGGTGAGCCCGTGCAGCCAGGCCCGGTTGAGCGCCCGCGCCTCGGCCTCGGCGAGCCCGCCGGACACCTCCACGCCGGCGGCGCGCAGCGTGGCGGCCCCGCCCGCGGCGAGCGGGTTCGGGTCGGACATCGCGTGCACGACCCGGCGTACGCCGGCGGCCAGGAGGGCCTGGGTGCAGGGCCCGGTGCGCCCGGTGTGGTCGCACGGCTCCAGCGTCACCACCGCGGTGGCCCCGGACGCCGCGGCGCCGGCCGCAGCGAGGGCGTCGACCTCGGCGTGGGGCGTGCCCGCGCCGCGGTGGTAGCCCTCGCCGACGACCTCGCCGTCCGCCGACAGCAGCACGCAGCCCACGCGGGGGTTGGGGCCCAGGGGGACGCCGGGGGTCGCGGCGAGGGACAGCGCCCGGTCCATGGCCTCGCGCTCGGTCCTCACGGCGTCCGATCCTGCCAGGGAACACCAGGGCGGCTGCGGTGTTGTGACGACATGACCGGAGTGGTGAGCAGCTACGAGCGGTTCCGCATGGCCGAGCGTCGTTTCGACGAGCGCGACTACCGCGGTGCCGCGACCCTGCTGGAGCGCCTGCTCGCCGACGTCGAGCGTGACGGCGGCGCGGGCCACGGCCTGGGTGACGCGCGTCAGCTGCTGGCGCGGTCGTACTACCACTCCGCGCAGCTGCGCCGGGCCGAGGAGACGACGCGGGCGATCCTCGCGGACGACCCGGCCGACGCGTACGCGGCGCTGCTGCTGGTCCGCATCCTCGAGCGCGGGTCGCGCCGCGAGGAGGCGGCGGGCGCCCGCCGGGTGGCCGCCGCGCTGGGAGCGTGAGTCGGCGCTCCGCGCTACGATGGAGGAGCACAACTCAAGAGGGGCTGATCGGTTTCGACTGGGGACGTTGATCCCAGGGGAAGCGGGTCGAGGAGCCAGCGTCATCTCGTGAACGATCGCTGGAAAACAACAACTGCCGATAACAAGCGCAGTCACTTCGCTCTCGCCGCCTGAGCGGTGATCGGAGGGTCGGTCCGGGTGCGCCTCCGCCCCGGGTCCCGGCCTCATCTAGGAGGCTTGCTCGTCAGCGCTCGCCGGGAGTGCTGACGGGGACTTCAACCCGGCTGAGTCCGTCGGTGACCTGCTCGTGGGAGCACCGGGACTGAGAAAACGCCACCACGCGCTACACCCGTAGAAGCCCTGGCACGGCGCCCGAGGACGCGGGTTCGATTCCCGCCAGCTCCACCACGGCACCACCTGCCTGACAGCCCTCTGAGCAGCACGGCACAAGAGCCGCCCCGGCCTCCCGGGGCGGCTCTCGTGCGTCGTGCCGTCCTGCGGGCGGTCAGGCCACGGTGACGGGGTGGCGGACCACCGCGTCGAAGAAGTAGCCCTGCGAGTTGAACGGGGTCACGTCCGGCTGGGTGCGCCCGGAGCGGTCGGTCGCGCGGGCGAGGAGCTCGTAGGTACCTGCCCGCGGCCGCCGCCACCGCACGGTCCACCGGGTCCAGCCCGCGCCGCTGTCGCCGGCGCCGCTGCGGGGTGCGCGGCCCGCGGGGTCGACCACGTCGGCGCGCTGCCACGTCCCGCCCCCGTCCAGGCTGACGTCGACGCGCCTGATCGGACCGGCGCCGCTCCAGGACCGGCCCGTCAGCGTGGTCGTCGTCCCGGCCTCGAGGGTGGCCTCCCACGGCAGCTCCCAGGCGGAGCGCACCGGGTTGAGGGTGAGGGGCGGGGAGTCGGCCGGGTGGTCGCCGCCGGTCATCCGGTAGAAGGTCGTGTTCCACGGCGACGTCTGCTCGCGCTTCGAGACCTCGAGCGACCCGAGCCACTTGATGCTGGCGATGCCGATCCAGCCCGGCAGCACCAGCCGCAGCGGGAAGCCGTGGTCGGGCAGCAGGTCCTGGCCGTTGGCGCCCCAGGCCAGGATCGCGTCGTCCAGGGCCTTCTCGAGGCTGAACGGACGGCGGACGCGGCCGTAGTTGGTCTCGCCGCTGACGAACTCGTCGTCCAGACCGGTGGCCATGACCGACACCGCGCGCGGCGACAGGCCCAGGCGGCGCAGGACGGTCCGCAGCCGGACGCCCTCCCACCGCACGGTGCCGACCGAGCCCAGCTTCCACGGGGTGCCGCTGACCGTCTGGTCCTGCTGGCTGCCGAAGAAGCTGCGCCCGTTGCCGGTGCACTCCAGCACGGTGGTGCGGGTGTGTCGCGGCAGCCTCCTCAGGTCGCGCAGCGTGAGGACGTGCGCGTCGTCCTGGCTCCGTCGCTCCTCGAGGCCGTCGCCGAAGACCCGCAGGGCGTACGTCGCGGGGTCGATCGTCGGCGTCCGCGTGTGGTTGCGGACGAAGAGGTCCCGCTGCGCGGTGTAGTACCGCGCGGGGTCGACGGAGTCCCAGCGCATCTCGGCGTTGGTGCCGTAGTCGTGGAAGCGCTCCGGCGGCAGCGGCTTGAGGATGTTCGGGGCGCCGGCGTACGCCGGGTGGCCGGGTCGCAGCAGGGGTGCGGCGAACGGGGTCACCGCCGCCGCGGACAGGACGGTGCGGCGGGTGGCCTGCGGTCGGGTCGTCATGGCGCCATTGAACACTATCGAGTTACTCGACTTTGGTCGTCGTAGCCTCGGCGTGTGGAGCTCACCTTCGCCGGCGTGGTCTGGGAGTGGCGCGGCCCCGCGCCCTACCACTTCGTCACCGTGCCGCCGGACGAGGCGGCCGAGATCGCCGAGGTCGCCCGGGCCGTCACCTACGGCTGGGGCATGGTCCCGGTCGAGGTCCGGGTGGGACAGACCGTGTCGACCACCTCGTTGTGGCCGAGGGCCGGCGGGTACGTCGTCCCGCTCAAGGACGCGCTGCGCACGCCCGAGGGCATCGCGCTCGACGACGTCGTCACGGTGACGCTCGCCATGGACGTCTGAACGGCCGCTCCGGCCGGGGGCGGTCGGGGTGGTCGGGGTGGTCGGGTGGTCGGTCGGCTCGCGGGAGGACCGTCGCGGACGCGGGTCGTCCGGGACCGGGTCTAGCGTGCGGGGGATGAGCGAGGTCCACGTGCTGAGCGTCGACCGGGCGCGGCAGGTGGCCGTCCGGGCGCAGCTGCTGACCGAGCCCCGCCCCACCGACGCGGCGGACGTCGTGCGGCACCTGACGACCCTCCAGCTCGACCCCACCTCGTACGTCGCCCGCAGCGCCGACCTCGTGCTGTGGGGGCGGCTCGGGTCGGCGTACGCGCCGGGGGACCTGCAGGACCTCCTCGACACCGGTCGGCTCGTCGAGCTCCGCATGCACGCGCTGCCGGCCGAGGACCTGCGGCTGCACACCGCCGAGATGGCGGCCTGGCCCGCGGGCACGGGCACCGAGGAGTCGCAGCGGTACCTCGCCGCGTGGGTCGCCGCGAACGACGGCTGTCGACGCGACGTCCTCGCGGCGCTGCGGGCGGACGGGCCGCTGCCGACGTCCGCCCTGCCCGACACCTGCGTCCGGCCGTGGCGCTCGTCGGGCTGGACGGGCGGCAAGAACCTCCAGCGGCTGCTCGACTTCCTGGTCCAGCGCGGCGAGGTCGCCCTCGCGGGCCGCGAGGGTCGTACGCCGCTGTGGGACCTCGCCTCGCGGGTCTACCCGGACGACGACCCGGTCCCGCTCGAGCAGGCTCTCGCCGAGCGCGGACGCCGACGCCTCGCCGCCCTGGGGATCGCACGCCCCCGGGTCGTCGGCGAGGCGGGGGAGGAGGCCCGGGTCGAGGGTCTCCGCGGACGGTGGCGCGTCGACCCGGCGTACCTCGACGCGCCGTGGCGACCGGGTGAGGGCCGTGTGGTCCTGCTGTCCCCGCTCGACCACCTGCTGCTGGACCGCAAGCGGACCGTCGAGCTGTTCGACTTCGACTACGTGCTGGAGATGTTCAGGCCCGTCGCCCGGCGGCAGTTCGGCTACTGGGCGATGCCGGTCCTGGACGGCGACCGCCTCGTGGGTCGCGTGGACGCCGAGACGGTCCTCGACGCCGGCGAGCTGCAGGTCCGCGGCGTCCACCCGGACGCCGGGTGGACCCCCGCCACGGCGGACGCCGTCGACGCCCGTCTCGAAGAGCTGGCGGCCTGGCTCGGCGTTGCGCGCGAGGATGTGGGCCCCGCGGCACGATGATCGACGGATGATGCCTCGCCTGGCGTCCGCCGTGGTCGCCGCCCTCGTCGCCGGTCTGCTCGCCGCGCCCGGCCCCGCCGCGTCCGCCCGCGGCCTCGCGGAGTCGGTGCGGTCCGAGGGTGGAGGCGGCCGGGTCAAGGACCTCGACCTCTTCGTCCCCCGCGGGTACGCCGACCAGCGCGTCGACGCGACCGTGCGCCTCCTCGGCGCCGACGGCCGCCCCGACGCCGGTCAGCGGGTCCGCCTCCAGCGCTTCGACGGCCGTTCGTGGCAGCTCCTCGCCGCCCGAGAGACCGGCGAGGACGGCCGCGTCAGCCGCCCCGTGACCCTGCGTCGGCGCGCCGAGCTCAACCGCTTCCGGGTCAAGCACACGACACCGACGCGCACCCTCACCACCCGCCGCGACCCGGCGCTGCTCCGACGCACCAGCCGGGTCACGCTCTTCGGCCAGAAGAAGCTGCGCGACGGCCGGTCGATGACCCTGCGCCTCTCCTGGGCCACCGGCCAGGGCGAGCGCCTGCGCGGCAAGGTGCGGCTCGAGCGGGACACGGGCTCCGGCTGGCGCGCCGCCGACACCCTGAAGACCAGCAAGCTGGGCAAGGCGCGCGTGCGGGTCCGTCCGCGCGTCGACACCCGGTTCCGTGCGGTCGGCCTGCCGTCGTCCTGGTTCCTCGGCGACACCAGCAACGAGATCGCCGTCGACAACCTGCCGCCCGGGGACCGCGTCCGGCTGCCCGCCGGGGCGCCGGCTCCGCGCCGCGCGCTGCCGGCGCAGCCGCGGGCGGTCGGCCGGGGCGCCAACGCCGTCGCGACCTACCTGCCCGACGACGTCTGGAACGACATGGTGGGCGTCAGCTGGCGCCGCGGCTGCCCGGTGGGCCGGTCGGGCCTGCGCCTGGTGCGCACCAACTACTGGGGCTTCGACGGCTACCGCTACCGCGGCCAGCTCGTCGTCAACGCGGACGTCGTCGGGCGGGTGCTCGGCGTCGTGCGCGGCCTGTACGCCGCCGAGCTGCCGGTGCGCCGGATGTACCGCGTCGACCGCTTCGGCTACTCCTCCCGCCTGCGCGGCGCCAACGGGTTCGCGTCGATGGCTGCCGACAACACCTCGGCGTTCAACTGCCGCGGCGCCCTCGGACGCCCCCGGGACCGCGCGGTGTCCGCGACCGGCCGGTCCATCGAGATGAACCCCTGGGAGAACCCCTCGCTGACCCCGAACGGCTGGGTGCCGGACGACTGGTGGGTCGGCCGGGCGCACCCCCGTGTCGCCTGGCGCTCCACCGCGCACCCGGTGGTGCGGGTCTTCGCGCGCCACGGCTTCCGCTGGCGCTACGGGACCTTCACCGCGCGCCGCTGACCACCGGGGGCCACGACGCCCCATGATCCGACGTGTGACGACACGTCTCGGGTCCCCGCTGGCCGCCCTGGTGGCCGTCCTGCTCACCGCCGGGCTGCTCGCAGCGCCCGCCTCGACCGCGAGCCCGCGGGACGGCCGGGCCGCCGACGGCGGGACCAGCCTCGCCGTGCCCCGCGGGTACGCCGACACCGTCGTCACCGCCACCGTGCGGGTCGTGGACGGCGACGGTGAACCCGTGGCCGACGAGCCCGTGCGCCTGCAGCGCTACGACGGCCGTGACTGGCAGCCGGTCGCCGACCTCACCACCGGCGCCGACGGCGACGCGCAGCACGACGTCACGCTGCGTCGTACGCCCGAGCGCAACCGGTTCCGGGCCCTCCGCACCACGGCGGACGGCACCGAGAGCGACCGCCGCGACGTGGCCGTGCTGCGGCGGAACACGGTGCTGCGCGGGTTCGCGCAGCAGAAGGTCCGCGACGGCCGGCCGGTCACCCTGCGCGTCAGCTGGGTCACCGGCAACGACGAGCCCGTCGCCGGTGCGGTCCGCGTCGAGCGGGGCACGAGGGACGGCTGGACGACGGCGACCCGCCTGCGGACCGACGCCGACGGCAAGGCCCGCTGGACCACCACGCCCCGCTCCGACGTCCGCTACCGCCTCGTGGGCGCCGCGTCGTCCTGGCACGTCGGCGACACCTCGCCCGTGCTGCGCATCGACAACCTCCCACCGGGCACCCCCGTGAGCCTCCCCGCCGGCGCGCCGCGACCCCGCCGGGGCCTGCCCGACCAGGCACGGGCCGTGGGGAAGGGCGCCAACGCGTCCGCGGTCCGCATCCCCGACCCGGTCTGGCGCAGCATGGTCGGGCGCAGCTGGCGGCGGGGCTGCCCGGTCGGGCGCCCAGGGCTGCGGCTCGTCCGCACCAACTACTGGGACTTCGACGGCTACCGCCGGCGCGGCGAGCTCGTCGTCAACGCCGCCATCGTGGGCAAGACGCTCGGTGTGGTGCGTGCGCTGTACGCCGCGGAGATCCCGGTCCGCCACATGTACCGCGTCGACAGGTTCGGCTACTCCGACCGCCTCAACGGGGCCGACGACTACGCCTCGATGGCCGCCGACAACACCTCGGCGTTCAACTGTCGCGACGTCGTCGGGGCGCCCGGGCGCCGGTCCCCGCACTCCTACGGCCGCTCGATCGACATCAACCCGTGGGAGAACCCGTACCGCTCCAACAACGGCTGGACGCCGAACACCTGGTGGGTGGGGAGGTCCCACCCGCGGGTCGCGTGGCGCTCGGCGGAGCACCAGGTGGTGCGGATCTTCGCCGCCCACGGCTTCCGCTGGACCTACGGGACGTTCGACGCGCACCACTTCGACGGCCGCCCCGTCGCCCGCCTGGGTCGCCGACCGCTCGCCTGCGACGGCGGCGTCTGCCACTGACGCGGGACGCCCGAGGAACGAGGGCGGACCGCGTCGATGCTGGTCGAGCAGCGCGCGCGACCGAGGGACGAGGTCGCGACCGCGCGTGTCGAGACCCGGTGAGGTGGACGACGGCCTCGGGGACAGGCTGGTGCCACCGACGCCGGTCGAGCCCGTGGAGACCTCGACCTGCGCGTGCGGGCGGGCCCGGTCTCGACGGACGCTCGGTCGCTGGCGCTCCCTCGCTGCTCGACCAGCGGTGGTCGCGGCGCCGAGTCGCCAAGGCGGCCGGCGGTGGCCACCGCCGGTCGGGCCTGCCGAGACCTCGGCCACCGGGGGCGCCGACGGTGACACAGTGACCCCATGCACCCCGCCCGCAGCTTCTGGCAGGCCTACGAGCCGCTCCACGCGATCGGCTACTTCCACCCGGCGTTCAGGGAGGACATGGCCTCCCGCGGCCTGACCGGTGGCTGGAACGACTACTTCGCCGCGCGGTCCGCGCCGCTGGGGGAGGTGCCGCCGGCCGTGGTCACGGCGCTCTTCTTCGGGTTCGCGCCGGCCCGCGTCGAGCGGGCGCTGCCGAAGGTGTGGGGCCGCATCACGCCCGACGTCGCGATCACCTCCCGGCTGGAGACCGCCAGCCGCGTCCTCGAGCCGGCCGTCACCGTCGTCGACCGCGGCGACCTCGAGCGGGCGGTGGACGCCCTCGAGAGCGCCGCCGACCACGCGGCGTACGACGGGCGCGCCCTCGGCGCCGCCTGGGCGAGCGTGCCGCGGCCCGACGACCTGCTCTCCCGTCTCTGGCTGGTGACCGCCGTCCTGCGCGAGCACCGCGGCGACGGCCACGTGCTCGCGTGCGTCCACGCGGGGCTCACCGGCCTCGACGCCTCCGTCACCCACGTCGGCACCGGGGTGACCGGGCGGGACATCGTCCAGGGCAGCCGCGGCTGGACCGACGAGGAGTGGGAGGCCTCCCTCGACGGCCTGCGCTCCCGCGGACTGGTGGTGACCGACGGCGAGACGCTCACGGACGACGGCCACGCCCTGCGCGAGCGGGTCGAGGACGACACCGACCGCCTCGCGTCGTCGCCGCTCGCCACCCTCGGCGACGACGCCGAGACGGTCGCCGCGACCCTGCGCACCGTCGCCCGCGACGTCGTCGACCGCGGCTGGGTCGGCATGCCCAACCCGATGGGACTGCCGCGCCCGTGAGCAGGCCCTGCGTGTTCTGCGCCATCGCGACCGGGGACGCCGACGCCGAGGTGGTGCTCGACGAGCCGGCGTACGTCGGGTTCCTCGACACGCGGCCGCTGTTCCCCGGCCACGTGCTCGTCGTGCCGCGCGAGCACGTCGACACGCTGCCCGACCTGCCCGCGGAGCTGCGCGACGGCTTCCTCGAGGCCGTGCAGCGGGTCTGCCGCGCGGTGGTGGCCGGGCTCGGCGCCCAGGGGTCGTTCGTGGCGATGAACAACGTCGTCTCGCAGTCCGTGCCGCACCTGCACTGCCACGTCGCGCCCCGCACCAAGGGCGACGGCCTGCGGGGGTTCTTCTGGCCCCGCACCACGTACGGCGAGGGGGAGGCCGCCGAGGTCGGGGACCGGCTGAGGAGCGTGCTGGAGCCGCCCCCCGGGTGAGCGCGTGACGGCTGCACCTATCGTGACCAGCGTCCGTTACTGATCGGTAGGAGGCAGTCTGATGGGTCGGTTCGACGAGCGGGTCGCCGTCGTCACTGGTGCGGCGCGAGGGATCGGTCTGGCCATCGCCACCCGGTTCGCCGAGGAGGGCGCCGCGGTCGCGGTCCTCGACCTCGACGAGTCCGCGGCGCAGCAGGCCGCGTCCGGGCTCCCCGGCAAGGCCGTGGGCATCGGTGTCGACGTCGCGGACGTCGCCGGCGCCGAGGCCGCGATCGAGCGGGTCGTCGCCGAGCTCGGTGGCGTGCACGTGCTGGTCAACAACGCCGGCATCACGCGCGACAACCTGCTGTTCAAGATGAGCGAGACCGACTGGGACCTCGTGATGAACGTCCACCTCAAGGGCGCCTTCGCGATGACCAAGGCCGCGCAGAAGCACTTCGTCGAGCAGCGCTACGGCAAGATCGTGAACCTCTCCAGCGTCTCCGCGCTGGGCAACCGCGGCCAGGCCAACTACTCCGCGGCGAAGATGGGCGTCCAGGGCTTCACCCGGACGCTCGGCATCGAGCTCGGGCCGTTCGGCGTGAACGCCAACGCCATCGCCCCGGGCTTCATCGCCACCGACATGACCGACGCGACCGCGCAGCGGGTCGGGATGAGCGTGGAGGACTTCCGCGCCGCCGCCGCGGACCGCAACCCCGTGAAGCGCGTCGGCCACCCCGAGGACATCGCCGCCATCGCCGCGTTCCTGTGCAGCGACGAGGCGTCGTACGTGACCGGGCAGACGCTGTACGTCGACGGTGGTGCGACCCTGGTCTAGACCTGGTGCCCCGCCCCGGGCGGCGCGCCTCCCGCGCCCGCCCGGCGGCGGTGCCACACTAAGTCGACCAGATCGGTAGACAACCAGATCGGTAGACAAGGAGGGACGCCATGCGCACGCGCAGCAGGCTCGCCCTGACCGCAGCAGTCCTCAGCACCACGCTCCTCCTCGCCGCGTGCAGCGGCGACGACGGGGAGCAGCAGGCCTCCGGCGGTGACCCGCTCCAGACCGTCTCGGGCCACGAGCTCACCTCGTACTGGCCCCTCACCGGCGAGCCCGTGGCCGCGGACCAGACCTCCGAGCGCACCCACCCGGTGCTGGTGACGAAGATCGACAACTCCTCGTCGTCCAGCCCGCAGGTGGGCCTCGGCTCGGCCGAGCTCGTGGTCGAGCAGCTCGTCGAGGGCGGGACGACGCGCCTCGCGGCCTTCTTCTACCGCGACCTGCCGTCCGAGGTCGGGCCCGTCCGGTCGATGCGGGCCTCCGACGTCGGCATCGTCGAGCCCGCCGGCGGGTCGATGGTGACCAGCGGGGGTGCCGCGCCGACCGTGGCGCGCATCCGCGGCGCGGGCATCCCGATCCTCACCGAGGGCTCGAAGGGCTTCTACCGGGCCTCCGACCGCTCCGCGCCGTACAACCTGATGGCCAACCTGAAGGACGTCGGCGCCGCGAGCGAGCCCACCCGCCCGCCGGACTACCTCCCGTTCGGCGACGCCGCGGACAACCCGCAGGGCAAGCCGGCGACGTCGCTGTCCGCCACCTTCTCGCCCGCACGGACCTCGACCTGGCGGTTCTCCGGGGGTGCCTACGACCTGACGAACGGGTACGCCGCCGCCGGCGACGCCTTCCGGGCCGACAACGTCCTGGTCCTGAAGGCGCGCGTGGGTGACGCCGGCTACCTGGACCCGGCCGGCAACCCGGTGCCCGAGACGATCTTCCAGGGCAGCGGCGACGCGACCCTCTTCAGCGGCGGGCGCGCCGTGTCCGGCACCTGGTCGAAGGACGGCTTCGGTGGCGCGCTGCGCCTCAGCGCCGGCGACGACCAGCCGCTGGTGGTCCCGCCCGGCAGGACGTGGATCGAGCTGATCCCCGCGAACGGCGGGTCGGTCAGCTTCTCGAAGTGAGGCTGCGGCTGGTCGGGAGCGGCACGCCCGCCTCAACCATCGTCCGCAGCCCGGCCACGAGGTAGGCCACGGCGGCCTCGACCCGGGCGCTCGCCGCGTCGGGGTCGTCGGCGGCCGTGACCGTCTCGCCGGCGGTCGACATCGCACCGAAGAAGATGTCGCTGATCGTCTCCAGCATCGGCTGGTCGACGACACCGTCGGCGTCGGCGTCCGCGAGGACGGCGGCGACCAGGTCGACGACGATCCCCTGGCAGGTGCGCTCCTGCTCGCGGAAGCGCTCGTGCCCGAGCACCGCCGGGCCCTCCTGGACCACGACGCGCCGGTACGCCGGCTCCCGGACGACGTCGAGGAAGGCCCGCAGGCCGGCGAGCGCCTGGTCCCAGGGTCCGCCCGCGTCCGCGAGCCGGCTCCGGATGCGCTCGCCGGCGTCGTGCTCGACGGCCGCGAAGACGTCCTCGAAGAGCGCCTGCTTGCCGCCGAAGTGGTGGTAGAGCGCGCCCTTGGTGACGTCGGCCCCGGCGACGATGGAGTCGAGCGAGGTCGCGGCGTACCCCTGCTCGGTGAAGAGCTCGGTGGCCACCTCGACGAGTGCGCGCCGGGTGGCGGCGGAGTACTGCGCGCGTCGCGTGGAGCCCGGGAGGGAGGCCACCGCGGGGCGGAGCATCTTGGCTGCTCGTGCGACAGGCATCACACCAGTCTACGGCGTGGGCGACCTCACCCGCAGATCGTTGGCATACCGCGAGTATGCCCCATACCCTGAGTACGTACCGTCAGTACGTGACGCACCGAGGAGGCTCGAGATGGCTCGATCGACCCGTACGTCCGCCCCCGCCGAGCGGCACCGCCGCGCCGAGGTCCTCCGGCGCGTCATGGCCGCCGCCGACCGACGCCGCGACGCCGTCCTGCCGACCGACGTCCCCGGGGTGCCGGAGACCTTCACCGACGACCTCGACCTGCTCGGTGCCCTCCAGCTGCGCTGGTACACCCGCCTCGCCTCCAGGGTCGAGGCCGAGCAGGGCAGGACGCCGGGCGACCTCGCCGGGGCCGTGAAGCGGGCCTGGGTCGGCGTCGCCGACGAGATGCCCGGTGTGCGCGCGGTGCTCGACCTCGGTCGCCTGCGCAGCGACGACGAGCGTCTCTCGACCGCCCTGCGGCGCGCCACCGCGAAGGAGCACCTCCTGCTCGCGGCCTCGGCCGGCTGGTGCGGCCCCCACGACCTCGCCCGGGGCGCGGCCCTCGGCGAGCGGCTGGAGGAGGCGGCGCGACGACGCTGGAGCGGACCGCAGGCCGCGCCCCGCGCGCCCCACGTCGACGAGGGCCGGACGGCTGCGCTCCTGGGGCGCCTCCGGTCGCTGCTGCCCGCCTGAGCCCCGTGCCCGCCGGGCCGGGCCCGGGTCATGATGGGTCCATGAGCGGTCCGGTCACGAGCATCAGCCCGGGGACCCTGCTCGTGGCGAGCCCCGAGCTGGTCGACCCCAACTTCACCGACACCGTCGTCCTGGTGATCGACGTCGACGACGACGGGGCGGTGGGGCTCGTCCTGAACCGGCCGTCGTCCGTGCTGGTCGCCGACGTGCTCGAGCCCTGGCGCGACGTCGTCAGCCCACCGGAGACCCTGTTCGCCGGAGGGCCCGTGGGCTCCGACGGGGCCCTCGGCCTGGCCCGCCTCGCCGACCCCGACGCCGCCCCGGTCGGCTTCCGCGGCATCGTCGACGACCTCGGCCTGGTCGACCTCGACACCCCCGTGGAGCTCGTCGAGGGCAGCGTCAGCGCGGCGCGGATCTTCGCCGGGTACGCCGGCTGGGGCGCCGAGCAGCTGCGCGGCGAGATCGCCGAGGGCAGCTGGTACGTCGTGCCCGGCCAGGTCGGCGACGTGTTCCGCGTCGAGGTCGACGACCTGCGCCGCGACGTCCTGCGGCGCCAGCCGGGGGAGCGGGCGTGGGCGGCCACGAGACCCGCCGACCCCGGTCTCAACTGACCCACCCGCGCCGTAGGGTGGTCGACGTGAGCACGCGCATCGGATTCGCCGACACCGGCGGCGTCGGGACGCTGGGCGACGTCCGCGAGGACGAGCGCACCGTCCCGACCGACTCCGGCGACCACGAGCGGTTCAGCCACTTCGTCCCGAAGGACAAGCTGACCGAGGCGATGGTCATGGGCACGCCCGTCGTGGCGCTGTGCGGCAAGGTCTGGGTGCCGAGCCGGTCGGGCGAGAAGTTCCCGGTCTGCCCGGAGTGCAAGGAGATCTGGGAGTCGATGAAGGGCGACGACGCGGGGGACGGCGAGTGACGGGGCGGCCCCGGCCGCCCTCCGACCCGCGTCACGACCAGCACGACCTGCTCGACCAGCCCGACCTGCTCGCCGGGGGGACCGACCTCCCCGAGCCGGCGCTGCCACCGGCCTGGCCCGAGCGCGCGGCCTGGGGCACGGCCCCGTCGCTGCGCGCCTGGCAGACCGCGGCCCTGCGGCAGTACACCGAGCGCGCGCCGCGCGACTTCATGGCCGTCGCCACGCCGGGCGCGGGCAAGACGACCTTCGCGCTGACCGTCGCCGCCGACCTGCTCGGGCGCCGCGTGGTCGAGCGGGTGATCGTCGTGACCCCGACCGAGCACCTCAAGACCCAGTGGGCGCAGGCGGGCGAGCGAGCCGGCGTGCCGCTCGACCCGGCGTACGGCGCCGGGCGGGCGAAGACGTCGTCGGACTACGTCGGCATCGCCGTGACGTACGCCGGGGTCGCGGCGAACCCGCTCGCGCTGCGCGTGCGGGTGGAGCGGTCGAAGACGCTGGTGATCCTCGACGAGGTCCACCACGCCGGCGACGCGCTCAGCTGGGGCGAGGGTGTCGAGGAGGCGTTCGGCCCGGCGACGCGACGCCTGCTGCTGACCGGCACGCCGTTCCGCTCCGACACCAACCCGATCCCGTTCGTCACCTACGCGCCGGGCGACGACGGGGTGCCGCGCTCGGTCGCGGACTACACCTACGGCTACGCCCAGGCGCTCGCCGACCACGTCGTCCGGCCCGTGCTGTTCATGGCCTACTCCGGTCAGATGCAGTGGCGCACGCGCGCTGGTGACGAGATCGATGTCCGGCTGGGTGAGCCGCTCACGAAGGACCTGCACGCTCAGGCGCTGCGCACGGCGCTGGACCCGCACGGGTCCTGGATGCCCGCGGTGCTGCAGGCCGCGGACCGGCGCCTGGAGGAGGTCCGCCGCCACGTGCCCGACGCGGGCGGGCTCGTCATCGCCTCGGACCAGGACAAGGCCCGCGCGTACGCCGCGCTGCTGCGGGAGATCACCGGACAGGCGCCGACGGTGGTGCTCTCGGACGAGAAGGCGTCGTCGGAGCGCATCAGCACCTTCTCCGACTCCGACGACCGGTGGATGGTCGCGGTGCGGATGGTGTCCGAGGGCGTCGACGTGCCCCGCCTCGCGGTCGGGGTCTACGCGACGACCACCGCGACCCCCCTGTTCTTCGCCCAGGCGGTCGGCCGCTTCGTGCGGGCGCGGCGGCGCGGGGAGACCGCCTCGGTCTTCGTGCCGTCGGTGCCGTCGCTGCTCGGCCACGCCGCCGCGCTCGAGGTGGAGCGCGACCACGTGCTCGGCCGCACGGTGCGCGACGAGGGCGACATCTTCGCCGCCGAGGACGAGCTGCTCGCCCGCGCCAACGCCTCCGAGGCCGCGTCGGCGGAGCTCGAGGGCTCCTACGAGGCGCTCGGCTCCGAGGCCCGCTTCGACCGGGTGCTCTACGACGGCGGCGAGTTCGGGCACGCCGGCGAGGTCCACGTCGGCTCCGAGGAGGAGATGGACTTCCTCGGCATCCCCGGCCTGCTCGAGCCGGACCAGGTGCGCGAGCTGCTCCACACCCGCCAGAGCGAGCGCGCCGCGCGGTCCCGTCGTACGGCGGCCCCGGTGCCGACCGTCGCCGACGACGCCGAGACCCGTCGTACGGCGCACGAGCAGCTCGCCGTGCTGCGCCGCGAGCTGAACGGGCTGGTCGCCGCCTGGCACCACCGCACCGGCGCGCCCCACGGGGTGACCCACTCGACGCTGCGCAAGGAGTGCGGCGGCCCGGCCGCCGCCGCGGCCACCGCGGAGCAGCTGCAGCGGCGCATCGACCGCCTGCGCGACTGGGCCGCCCGCCCCACGGGCTGAGCGTCACCGCCCCGGCCGCCGATTGTTCCCGATCGTCGGTCACGGTCCGGCAACGATCGACGGCCGGGTCTTTCCGGGGGCGAGGGGGAGACACGAACCTCGGCGGGTTCGACCTCACCCCTCCCTCTCCTCTCGGAAGGATCGACCGTGTCCTCTACACGTCGACGTCGTCTCGGGGCCGCCACCGTGGCCACCGCAGCCGGCATCACCCTCGCCCTCTCGGCCGCCACCCCGACCGCCACCGCGGTCGTCGTCTCCGCGCCCGCGAAGGCCTCCGGCCCGTCCACCACCGCCGCCACCGACTCCGCGTCGATGCGCAAGGCCATCACCCCCCGCGGGCTTCGCAGCCACCTCGAGGCGCTCGAGACCCTCGGCGCCCGGTACGACGGCCGGGCGACCACCACGCGCGGCTACGACGCCGCCGCCCGCTACGTCGAGTTCGAGCTGCGCGAGGCCGGCTACAAGCCCCGCCGCGACTACTTCACCTACGAGGCCAGCGAGATCCTCGCCGAGAGCCTGACCATCAACGGGGAGGGCGAGCCCACCGACGTCCCGATCCTCGCGATGGCCTACACGAACAGCACCCCCGAGGGCGGCGTCACCGGCGACCTCGTCGCCCCGAACGACACCACCGGGTGCTCCGCGGTCTCGTGGGACGGCGTCGAGGTCACCGACCAGGTCGCGCTGATCAGCCGCGGCACCTGCTCGTTCGCGGACAAGGCCCGCTTCGCGGGCGAGGCCGGTGCCGCGGGTGCGGTCGTCTACAACAACACCGAGGGCGACCTGAACGGCACCCTCGGCGACGCGCAGATCGAGGGCGCGGCGCCCGTCGGCGGCGTGACCCAGGAGGCCGGCCAGCAGCTGCTCGCCGCCGCCGAGGCCGGCACGCCCGTGACCCTCGACATCCGCGCGGACTACTTCGAGGCGGAGAGCTACAACATCCTGGCCGCCCGCAACGGCGACCCGGAGAACGAGATCCTGCTGGGCGCCCACCTCGACGGCGTCGAGGGCACCACGGCCGTCAACGACAACGGCACCGGCGTCGCCGCGCTCCTCGAGGTCGCGAAGAACATGCCGAAGAAGTCCCGCAACAAGGTCCAGTTCGCCTTCTGGGGCGCCGAGGAGGTCGGCCTCATCGGCTCGACCGAGTACGTCAACGACCTCGTCGAGCAGGAGGGTCGCCAGCTCGACAACATCGCGACCTACCTGAACTTCGACATGCTCGGCTCGCCGAACCACATCATCGGCGTGTACGACGCGGACGAGTCCAAGTTCCCGGCCAGCGCGCCGGTCACCGCCGGCTCGATCGAGACCGAGCAGATGTTCCGCAGCTACTTCCGGAGCCAGAAGCAGCCGGTCGTCGACACCGAGTTCTCCGGCCGCTCCGACTACCAGGCGTTCCTGCAGAACGGTGTGGCCGCCGGTGGCCTGTTCACCGGTGCCGACGGGGTGAAGACGCCGTACCAGGTCAAGCTCTTCGGCGGCACCGCCGGCGAGCTGTACGACCCGAACTACCACACGCCGACCGACAACCTGGAGAACGTGGCGGTCGGCCCGCTGCACACCATGGCCGACGCCGTGGGCCACATGGCGATCACCCTCGCCAAGTCGACCCGCGAGATCGACTCCCCGAACCGTGCGCCCGAGCGCACGGTCGAGAGCGGCCTCGCTGCGGAGCCGCGTCGCTGACCGGACCGCGGTCGGTGTGAACCGACCAGCCGCACAGGACGGCCCCCGGGTGCTCGCACCCGGGGGCCGTTCTCGTCTGCAGCGGAGTTAGGTTAGCCTTCCCTTCATGACAGCGGGTGACGTCGCCGGCGCGGCCCTGAGCGGGCGCGACCTCGTGCTCGGCTACCGGGCGAGAACGGTGGTCCACGGCGCGAGCATCGACCTGCGACCCGGCCGGGTGACGGCCCTCGTCGGCCCGAACGGCAGCGGCAAGTCCACCCTGCTGCGCGCGCTCGCCCGCCTGCACCGGGTGGACGGCGGCCTGGTCAGCGTCGGCGGCCCCTCGAGCGGCCCCGCGAGCCGCCCCTCGAGCGGCTCGGCGAGCGCTGCGGGTGGGGCCACCGACGCCCAGTCCCTGTCCGCGCGTGACTTCGCGCGGCGGGTCACCCTGCTGTCGCAGTCGCGTCCCAGCCCGTCCGGGCTGTGCGTGCGCGACGTGGTCGGGTTCGGACGTCACCCGCACCGCAGCCGCTTCGGTGGGCTGTCGGCCACCGACCGCGAGCACGTCGACCACGCGCTCGCCGTCACCGGCACCGCGGACATGGCCGACCGCGCCGTCGACCAGCTCTCGGGCGGCGAGCTCCAGCGCGTCTGGCTGGCCTCCTGCCTCGCCCAGGACACCGGCGTCCTGCTGCTCGACGAGCCCACCAACCACCTCGACCTGCGCTACCAGGTCGAGATGCTCGACCTGGTGCGCGAGCTCGCCGACGACCATGACGTCGCGCTCGGCGTCGTTCTCCACGACCTCGGCCAGGCCGCCTCCGTGGCCGACGAGGTGCTCGTCCTGCACGCCGGCGTCGTCCGCGCCGCCGGTGCCCCCGCCGACGTCCTCACCGGCGAGCTCCTGAGCGAGGTCTACGGCCTCGAGGTGCTCACCCACGCAGACCCCGAGACCGGACTCGTCCGGATCGAGCCACGGGGCCGCCACCACCGGCGTCCCCGCTCCGTCCCACCCGGCCCACCCGCCCCCGCACTGCTCGACCAGGAGACCGCATGACCCGCCGTACCACCCTCGCCCTCACCTGCGCCGCCGCCGGCCTCGTCCTGTCCGCCTGCGGCACCACGCAGCCGTCGGCGGAGGAGGAGACCGACGACACCGGTGACAGCACCAGCGAGGCCGCCTCCGGGCCCATCTCTGTCACCGACCAGGCCGGCCGCACCGTCGAGCTGGACGCCGCCCCCGAGCGCGTCGTCGTCCTCGAGTGGGGCCAGACCGAGTCGGTGCTGTCGCTGGGCGTCGAGCCCGTCGGCGTCGCCGACGTCGACGGCTACATCACCTGGGACACCGCCGAGGAGCTCGACCCGGAGACCACCGACGTCGGGGTCCGCGGCGAGCCGAACCTGGACGCCGTGTTCTCCGAGAACCCCGACCTCGTCATCGTCGAGGCCACCCGGGGAGACCCGATCATCCGCCAGCTCGAGGAGTACGACGTCCCGATCCTCGTCACCGAGGCCGCGAACGCGGAGGACCCGGTGGGCACGATGAAGGAGACCCACCTGCTCATCGGGCAGGCGCTGGGTCGCGAGGACGACGCCCGCGCCGACGTCGAGGAGTTCGAGGCCGCCGTCGAGGAGGGCCGCGAGGCCATCGACGCCGCCGACCCCGAGAACCGCTCCTTCACCTACGTCGACGCCTACGCCGACGGCGCGAACGTCGCCATCCGGCCCTTCGGCCAGGGCTCACAGACCGGGGAGATCGGTGAGGAGCTCGGGCTCGAGAACGCCTGGACCGGTGAGGTCGACGACGTCTACGGCCTCGGCAACACCGACGTCGAGGGCATGACCGCCGTCAGCGACTCGACCCTGCTCTACACCGGCACCGAGTCCGACCCCTGGCTCTCCGAGCTGGAGCGGAACCCGGTCTGGGAGGACCTGGCGTTCGTCCGCGAGGACCGCGTCGAGGAGTTCCCGCCCGGGATCTGGACCTTCGGCGGGCCCGGGTCGTCGATGCAGCTGGTCGACGCGTACGTCGCCGCGTTCGGCGGGTGAGCACCGACGTCGACCCCCGGGTCCGTGTCGACCCGGCCCCGGCCGGGACGGACCTCCGGGGGTCGGCGCCGCCCCGCCGGGCCGGGGCGGCAGCCGCCCTCCTCGGCACGACGGCGCTGCTCGTCGTCGTCGCGGCCTGGCACCTGACCCAGGGCACCTCCGGCGTCGGTGCCCTCGACCTGCTGCGGTTCGACGAGGCCGCCGTCGACCTGCTGCTCGGCTCCCGCGTGCCGCGCACGCTCGCCGGGCTCGCCATCGGGCTGGCCCTCGGCGTCTCCGGGGCACTGTTCCAGTCGCTGTCGCGCAACGCCCTGGCCTCGCCCGACACCCTCGCCGTCAACGCCGGCGCCTACCTGGCCGTCGTCCTGGCCGCCGTCACCGGCTTCACCCTGCCCGTGCTGGGGAGCAGCGCCGTCGCCTTCGGCGGCGGGATGCTGGCGGCGGGTCTCGTGCTGGCGATGTCCGGCGCGGGCGGCAGCTCCACCACGCGCCTCGTCCTCGCCGGGTCGGCCGTGTCGCTGGCCCTGTTCGCCCTGACCTCGACGCTGCTCATCCTGTTCGAGGAGGAGACCACCGGGCTGTTCGCCTGGGGCAGCGGCACGCTGTCGCAGCGGGGGCTCGGAGCGGTCGTCGCGGTCACCCCGCTGCTCGTCGCCGCGGTCGCGGTGGCGCTGCTGCTCAGCCGTCGCCTCGACCTCCTCGCCGCCGGCGACGACGCCGCCCGCTCCCTCGGGGTGCCCGTGGGGGCGACCCGCGTGCTCGGTGTGGTCCTCGCGGTCCTGCTCGCCTCCGTCGCGGTCACCCTCGCCGGCCCGGTCGGCTTCGTCGGCCTGTGCGCCCCCGCCCTGGTGCGCCTGGTCGCGAGACGCGTGCCGTCCGTGGCGCGCCACCTGGTGCAGCTGCCCCTCGCCGGCCTCGTGGGCGCGCTCATCGTGCTGGGCGCGGACGCCGTCGTCCGCGCCGCCATCGGGGCCGAGGCCGCGCTCAGCATCCCCACCGGCGTCGCGACGACCCTGCTCGGCGCCGTCGTGCTCGTGCTCCTCGCCCGACGCGCGCCCGACGCCGGCCCGACCCGGACGCCACCCGGCGCCGGGGGACGGGTCGCGAGCGGTCGCCGGACGACGGTGGCACTTGTGGTCGTCTGGGGCCTCGCCGCCGGGGCGGTCCTGGCCGGGGTGCTCTCCGGCTACACGATGCTGCTCACCGGCGACGTCGCGAACTACCTCGCCGGCCACGCCGTGCCGTCCGTCGCCTTCGCGCTCGACGAGCGACTGCCGCGCGTCGCCGCCGCGGTGCTCGCCGGCGGTGCGCTCGCCCTGGCCGGGACCGTGGTGCAGGCCGTCTGCCGCAACCCGCTGGCCGAGCCCGGGATCATCGGCATCACCGGTGGCGCCGGCGTCGGGGCCGTCGTGGTGGTGACCACCGTCGCGACGGCCTCGACGGCGCTGCTCGCCGGCGGGGCGCTCGTGGGCGCGATGCTCGCCTTCGCCGTCGTGTACGCCGCCTCCTGGCGCGGCGGCCTGGACTCCGACCGGCTCGTCCTCGTCGGCGTCGGCGTCTCGGCCGGGGCGGTCGCCGTCACGACCTTCCTGCTCGTGCGCTCGAACCCGTTCGACACCCCGCGCATCTTCACGTGGCTGGCCGGGTCGACGTACGACCGCAGCTGGGAGCAGGTCCTCCCGGCGCTCGTCGCCCTCGCGGTGGGCCTGCCCCTGGTCTGGGCCGCACACCGTCGCCTGGACCTGCTCGCGCTCGACGAGGACACCCCGCGGCTGGTCGGCGTCCCGCTCGAGCGGCTGCGCCTCGGGCTGCTGACCCTGGCGGCGGTGCTCACCGCGGTCGCGGTCAGCGCGGCGGGCGTCGTGGCGTTCGTCGGGCTCGTGGCGCCCCACGCGGCCCGCGCGCTCGTCGGCGCCAGGCACGCCCGCGTCGTCCCCCTCGCGACCGGGCTCGGCGTGGTCCTGCTGAGCGTGGCCGACACGATCGGGCGGACGGCGATCGCCCCCGCGCAGGTGCCCGCGGGCCTCGTCGTCGCCGTGATCGGGGCGCCGTACTTCGTCTGGCTGCTGGCGCGGTCGAGGGCCTGAGAGCGGCTCGATAACCTCTGGCCCGTGCCCGACCAGCCCGCCGCGATCGCCGCCGTCCACGTCGTCCCCCACGTCGCGGAGGCCGTCGCCGACGGCGCTCCCGTCGTCGCCCTCGAGTCCACGATCTTCACCCACGGCCTGCCCCGGCCCCGCAACGTCGAGGTCGCCCTGGAGGCCGAGGAGCACCTGCGGGCCGCCGGCGTCGTCCCGGCCACCATCGGGGTCGTCGACGGCGTCCCGACCGTCGGCATGAGCGCCGAGCAGATCACCGGCCTCGCCGCCACGGACGGCATCGACAAGGCCAGCGTGCGTGACCTGCCGGTCCTCGTGGCGCTGGGTCGCCACGGCGGGACGACGGTCGCGGCGACTGCGTTCCTGGCCCACGCGGCCGGGGTGCGGGTCTTCGCGACGGGCGGGCTGGGCGGCGTGCACCGGGGCGCCTCGGAGTCGTTCGACGAGTCCGCCGACCTGCCGACGCTGGCGACGACGCCGATCGCGCTCGTCAGCGCCGGGGTGAAGTCGATCCTCGACATCCCCGCGACGCTCGAGCGCTTCGAGACCCTCAACCTGCCGGTCGTCGGCTACCGCACCCGCCGCTACCCGGGGTTCTACGTCGCGGACTCGGGCCACGAGATCGGCTTCGCCGTGCAGTCGCCGGCCGAGGTCGCCGGGGTCCTGCGCGCCCGGGACGGCCTGGGGCTCGCGCAGGCCGTCCTGGTCGCCAACCCCGTCGCCGCGGACGCCCAGCTGCCCCCGGACGAGCACGACGCCGTGCTCGCCCGCGCGCTCGCGGCGGCCGAGGCCGACGGGGCGCGGGGCAACGCGGCGACGCCGTACCTGCTCGACTTCATCCAGCGCGAGACGGGCGGGCGGAGCCTGGAGGTCAACGTCGCGGTCTACCGCGGCAACGTGGCCCTCGCAGGCGAGATCGCCCGCGCGCTCACCACCGGCTGAGACAGGCCCGCCGACGTGGTGCTCGCGGTGCTCGGCGACCTCGTGGAGGACGTCGTGGTCTGGCTCGACGGGCCGCTCGTGATCGGCGCGGACTCCCCGTCGCGGGTGTTCCGCTCGCGGGGCGGCAGCGCCGCCAACGTCGCGGCCACCGCCGCGGCCCGGGTGACCACCCGCTTCCTCGGCTGCGTGGGCGAGGACGCCGCGGGGGACGCCCTCGTCGCCGCCCTCGGGCGCTCCGGCGTCGACGTCCGCGTCGCCCGGGCCGGTGCGACCGGGACGGTCGTGGTGATCGTGGACGAGTCGGGCGAGCGCACCATGTTCCCCGAGCGCGGGGCCGCCCGGCTGCTCGAGGCGGCTCCCGCGGAGTGGCTCGACGGGGTCTCCCACCTGCACGTCCCGGCGTACTCGTTCGACGGGGGAGCGATCGCCACCGCCGCGCTCGACGCGCTCGCCCGGGTGCGGGACGCGGGCGGGTCCACGTCGGTCGACGCCTCGTCCCTCGGGGTCGTCACGTCGCTCGGCGCCGACCCGATGCTCGACCTGCTCGCCGACGTGCGGCCTGACCTGCTGTTCGCCAACGCGGACGAGGCCGCGGCGCTCGACCTGCGCGGGGCCGCGCGGTCGCGCCTGTCCGGGACCACCCTGGTGCTGAAGCACGGGGCCCGGGCGACCGTCCTCGCCGTCCCCGGTCGGGACCCGGTCGAGGTGCCGGTGCCTCCGGTCGCCGACGTCCGCGACCTCACCGGGGCCGGCGACGCGTTCGCCGCCGGGTACCTCGCCGCCCACCTCGCCGGCGAGCCGGCCGTCACCGCCGCCGAGCACGGCCACGCCGCGGCCGCCGCCGTGCTGGCGACCCCCGGGGCGTAGCCGGCCCTCAGTCGCCGCCCGCGGCCGCCGCCCGCGCGAGCGGGAGCACGCGCTGGCCGACCTGCTCCGCCAGGGCGATGACGGCCGTGGACCGCAGCACGGACTCGTCGGCGAGGACGGCGTCGATGACCCGCTGGAGGTCGTCGTTCGACCGGGCGACGACGCGGCACCAGAGGTCCCCGGCGCCCGTGATCGTCTGCGCCTCGATGACCTCCGGGATGGCGGCGAGGTGCGCGGCGGCCTGGGCGTGGCCGACCGCCTGACGGATCTCGAGGGTGAGGAACGCGGTCACCGGGTAGCCGAGCGCGGCGGGGGAGAGGCGAGGGCCCCAGCCGGTGATGACGCCGCGCGCGGCCAGCTTGTCGAGACGCGCCTGGACGGTCCCGCGCGCGATCCCCAGACGACGCGAGGCGCCGAGGACGCCGATGTGCGGCTCGGCGGTGAACAGGTCGATCACGTTGCGGTCGATCTCGTCGATCACGGGGGAGGCTCCTGGTCAGGTTGTGCAGTGTGTCGCGGACGCGTTGCACACATTGTCACCCACCCGGCACCGTGCGGGCATGAGCATCGACGCGCGACCCGTGACCCACGCCCTCACCGCCGAGGAGCTGAAGGCCGACCTGACGCTGGAGCAGCTCAAGGAGCTGGTCGGCCTGGTCGAGTACGACGCCTCGCGCGACCCGTTCCCGGTCACCGCCATGGACGCCGTCTGCTTCGTCGTCGGCAACGCCACCCAGACCGCGGCGTTCTACCAGCTCGCCCTCGGCATGACGCTCGAGGCGTACCGCGGCCCCGAGACCGGTCACCGGGAGTCGAAGTCGTTCGTCCTGCGCTCCGGCTCGGCCCGGTTCGTGGTCTCCGGCGGCGTCACCCCCGACAGCCCGCTGCTCGACCACCACCGCGCCCACGGTGACGGCGTCGTCGACCTCGCCCTCGAGGTCCCCGACGTGGACCGCTGCATCGAGCACGCCCGCTCCGTGGGGGCCACGATCCTGGTGGAGCCGCACGACGTCTCCGACGAGCACGGCACCGTCCGCACGGCCGCGATCGCGACGTACGGCGAGACCCGGCACACCCTCGTCGACCGCTCGGCGTACACCGGCCCCTACCTGCCGGGCTTCGAGGCCCGCACCTCGACGATCCAGCGCCCGGAGGGCCACCCGAAGCGCCTCTTCCAGGCCGTCGACCACTGCGTCGGCAACGTCGAGCTCGGCCGCATGGACGAGTGGGTGTCGTTCTACAACCGCGTCATGGGCTTCACCAACATGGCCGAGTTCGTGGGCGACGACATCGCTACCGAGTACTCCGCGCTGATGAGCAAGGTCGTCGCGAGCGGCAACCACCGCGTGAAGTTCCCGCTGAACGAGCCGGCCGTCGCGAAGAAGCGCTCCCAGATCGACGAGTACCTCGAGTTCTACGGCGGGCCCGGCTGCCAGCACATCGCCCTCGCCACCGGCGACCTGCTCACCACGGTCGACCACCTGCGGGCGAACGGCGTCGAGTTCCTCGCCACGCCCGACTCCTACTACGACGACCCGGAGCTGCGCGCCCGGATCGGCGAGGTCCGCGTGCCGATCGAGGAGCTGAAGTCGCGCGGCATCCTCGTCGACCGCGACGAGGACGGCTACCTGCTGCAGATCTTCGCCCGCCCGCTCGGTGACCGTCCGACGGTCTTCTACGAGTTCATCGAGCGGCACGGCTCGCTCGGGTTCGGCAAGGGCAACTTCAAGGCCCTCTTCGAGGCCATCGAGCGCGAGCAGGACGCCCGCGGCAACCTCTGACCCACGCCGGACCCATCGACCGACGGAGGCGATCACTGTCGCTCAGCGACAGCGATCGCCTCCGTCGTTCCTGCCGGACCCCTCAGGCCACGTCGCCGACGAGCTCGGCGTCCGCCTCGGCGGGGGAGTGCGGGGCGGGGGCCGAGCGCAGCGCGCGGACGACGACCCGCGAGCCCAGCAGGGCGACGACGGTGCCGACGGCGACGGCCGCGCCGCCGAACCAGAAGGGCGCGCCCACGGAGACGTCCTCGGCCAGCTTCAGCGCCACGAAGGGGCCCGCGGCGCCGCCGGAGAAGCGGACGAACGAGTACGCCGCCGAGGCGACCGGGCGCGGCACCGGGGCGGCACCCATCACGGCCTCGGTGACCAGCGTGTTGTTGATGCCGATGAAGGCGCCGGCCAGCACGATCCCGGCGACCACGAACGCCTGGCTGCTCGACAGCACGGCGATCGCGAGCAGGTCGAGCGAGAACAGCGCCAGGCAGCCGACCATCGCCGGGACGGTGCCGACGAGGCGCTGCAACCACGGGGCCACGACGACCGAGGTGAAGGCCAGCAGCAGGCCCCAGCCGAAGAAGACCCAGCCGACGGCCATGATCCCGAAGTCGGGGAGCGCGAACGGGCCGGCGGCGAGGAGGCTGAAGAAGCCGAGGTTGTAGAAGACGGCGACCACGGCCAGCAGGAGCAGCGCGGGGTGGCGCAGCGCGCGGAACGGGTCGGCGAGCGACGTCCGCGGACCGTCCGGCGGGGTGGCCGGCAGCAGGAACGCGGTGGCGACCAGGGCGATCGTCATGAGGACGGAGACGCCGAAGAACGGCCCGCGCCAGGACTGCTGGCCCAGGATCCCGCCCAGCAGGGGGCCGGCGGCGATGCCGAGACCCAGGGCGGCCTCGAAGAGGATCACGGCCTGGGCGACGGAGCCGGCCGAGGAGGCGACAATCGTCGAGAGGGCCGTGGCGATGAACAGCGCGTTGCCCAGGCCCCAGCCGGCGCGGAAGCCGATCACGGCGCCGACGGAGTCCGAGGCGCCGGCGAGACCGGCGAAGGCGATGATCAGCACGAGGCCGGTCAGGAGGGTGCGCTTGGCGCCGATCCGGCTGGAGACGACGCCGGTGATGAGCATGGAGACGCCCATGACGGCCATGTAGCCGGTGAAGAGCAGCGAGACCTGGCTCGGCGTGGCCTCGAGCCTGGCGGCGATCTCCTTGAGGATCGGGTCGACGAGGCCGATGCCCATGAACGCGATGACGCAGGCGAAGGCCACGGCCCACACGGCGCGGGGCTGACGGAGGCTCATCGTTCTCCTTCCGTGACGGGGGTGGGGTCGGGGGTGAGGTCCGCGGCGAGGACCCGCCGCAGGAGGTGGGTGGCGTGCTCGACCGCCGCCGTGTCGTCGGCGGTGAGCCGGTCGGCGACGGCGGCCGCGTTGCGGCGTCGTACGTCGGCCAGGAGCGTGCGCCCCGCGTCGGTCATGACGACCAAGCGGGAGCGACCGTCCGTGGGGTCGGGGCGGGTGGTGACCCAGCCGCGCCCGACCAGCGACTTCACCAGGGACGACGCCGCGGGCTGCGACGTCCGGTCGAGCTCGGCGAGGCGGGTGACGCTGATGTCCCCGTGCTCGTCGAGCACCGACAGCGTGCGCAGGGCGGCCGGGGGCAGGTCGCCCTCCAGCCGCCGTACGGCACGGACGAGTCGGGCGGCCTGGACGACCAGGTCTCCGGCGGCGTCCTCGAGCGGTGCGGTCACGAAGGACCAAACTACATAAGGTGCTTATGCATTCCGAATCGGCGAGGCGCCCGCCTCGGGAGAAGCGCTACAGCACCTTCGACAGGAAGGACTTCGTGCGCTCGTGCTGCGGGTCGCCGAGGACCTTCCGCGGGTCGCCCTGCTCGACGACGACGCCGCCGTCCATGAAGACCAGGTCGTCGCCGACCTCGCGGGCGAAGCCCATCTCGTGGGTCACGACCATCATCGTCATGCCCTCCGAGGCGAGGTCCTTCATGACGGCGAGGACGTCGCCGACCAGCTCGGGGTCGAGGGCCGAGGTCGGCTCGTCGAACAGCATCATGTCGGGGTCCATCGACAGTGCCCGCGCGATGGCGATGCGCTGCTGCTGCCCGCCCGACAGGTGCGCCGGGTACGACGTCTCGCGCTCGGCGAGACCGACCTTCTCGAGGTTCTTGCGCGCGACGGTGCGCGCCTCGTCGCTCCCACGGCCCTTCACCTTGCGCTGCGCGAGGGTGAGGTTGTCCATGACGCTGAGGTGCGGGAACAGGTTGAACTGCTGGAAGACCATGCCGATGCGGCTGCGGAGCTTGTCGACGTCCGCGTCGGGGTCGGTGATCTCCGCCCCCTCGACGAAGATCTTGCCGGAGGTCGGCTGCTCCAGCAGGTTCACGCAGCGCAGCAAGGTCGACTTGCCCGAGCCGGACGGCCCGATGACGCAGACCACCTTCCCCTCGGCGACCTCGAGGTCGATGCCCGTGAGGACCTTGTTGTCGCCGAAGTACTTGTGGACGTCCTCGACCTTGATCGCGGGTGTGCTCGTGCTCATCAGCGGGCCCTCCCGGCTCGGGCTTCCATGCGGCGGACGAGGATCGACAACGGCACCGTGATGAGCAGGTAGCAGAGCGCGACGAGGATCAACGGCGACAGGTTGTTCTCGGTGTTGAGCCCCTGCCGGCCGAAGGACGTCAGCTCGACGGTGGCCAGCGACACCCCGAGGACGTAGACGAGGGACGAGTCCTTCGTCAGCAGGATGAGCTCGTTGGTCAGCGGGGGCAGCACGATGCGGAACGCCTGCGGGATGACGACCGAGACCATCGCCCGCGTCTGGCTCATGCCGAGCGAGCGGGCGGCCTCCATCTGACCCTTCGGCACGGCCTGGATGCCCGCCCGGATGGTCTCGGCCATGTACGCCGCCCCCACCAGCCCCAGCGCGATGGTGACGATGCCGAACGTGCCCCCGGGGATGGCGTAACCGGGGAACGCGGTCGGGAACCCGAAGTAGAACGCGATGAACACCACGAGGGCGGGCACGCCCCGGAAGAGCTCGATGAACCCGGTGGCGATCCATCGGTAGGGCCCGACCTGGGACAGACGCATGAGGGCGAGGACCAGACCGAGGACCAGACCGAACACGAACGCGCTGGCGCTGTACAGCACGGTGTTCTTCAGCCCGACCGTGATGACGTCCGGGAACTGCCGCGCGACGATGTCGAGGTCGAAGAAGACGGACTGCAGGCGGGCCCAGTCCGCGGACAGCGCCAGCGCCACGACGACGGCGACCAGGACGGTGTACTGGACGTAGCGGCTGACCTGCGCGCGCTTGCGCGGACTCATGGCCATCGGCGGACCCTCAGCTGCTGGGCTCGGTGGGGGCGTCGCCGAACCACTCGGCGTAGATCTCGTCGTACGTGCCGTCCTCCTGGGCGTCGGCGATCGTGGTGTTGATCAGCTCCAGCAGCTCGGGGTTGCCGTCCTTCTGGACGGCGAAGCCGTACTGCTCGCCGGTGTCGAACTCCGCGACGACCTCGACGGTGTCGTTCGAGTTCGCGAAGTCGTAGAGGACGCCGTTGTCGTTGATGCCGGCGTCGACCTGGCCGGTGTTCACGGCCTGGGTCAGGAGCCCGAGGTCCTCGTAGACCCGCAGCTCCACGTCGTCCGGGGCGTTGTCCTCGGCGTACAGCTCACCCGTCGTCCCCTGCTGCACGCCGAGCGTCTGCCCGGACAGGTCGTCCAGGGAGGTGACGTCGGAGTCGGCCGGGACGAGGAGGGCCTGGGTGGCCTCGAAGTAGGGGTCCGAGAAGTCGATGACGCGGGCGCGCTCGTCGGTGATGGTCATGCCGGCGGCGGCGACGTCGCACTCGCCGGTGTTGAGGGACTGCCCGGACTGGATGCCCTCGAAGCCGGTCGCGACGACGGTGACCTCCAGGTCCTCGGACTGGGCGACCAGGTCCATCAGGTCGATGTCGAAACCGACAACCTCACCGTCCTGGTTGAACTCGAACGGCTTGTACGGCAGGGAGGTGCACACCGTCAGCTCGCCGTCGGTGACCAGCTCGACCCCGGACTCGGTGGTCGTGGTCTCGGTCGCGCAGCCGGCGAGACCGGTGGCGAGGACGGTGGCGGCGAGGGCCGCGCCGGGCAGGCGGAGACGGGAACGCGTCATAGCCGGGCAGACTAGACGGGTGATGTCACTCACGGTGCGGCGGCACGCTCCAGCCGTCGGACGTCGGCGCTGAGGAGCGTGAGCAGCGCCAGCACGAGGTAGGCGACCCCCGCGGCGACGACCACGGCGCCGACGCCGACCCCGGCGCCCAGCGGGCCGAAGGCCAGCTGACCGACTGGGATGGCGGCGAAGGAGCCGAGCATGTCGTAGGAGTAGACGCGCGACAGCTTGTCGGCCGGCACGTGCTCCTGCAGCGACAGGTTCCACCCGAGGTTGAACAGCTCGGTGCCGGCGCCCGCCACGAACGCGGTCACGACGAGCAGCACGAGCGTCGTCCTCCCGCCGTCCCCGAGGCCCAGGACGAGCAGGGGCACGCCGCCGAGCGAGACCCCCAGCATCCCCACGAGCAGCGGACGGCGCAGCTCGAGCCGCAGCATGACGAGCGTGGCGACGAGCAGGCCCGCCGCCGTCGCGGACAGGGCGAGGCCCCAGCCGCGCTCGCCGACGGTCTCGAGCGCCCGGACCGGGCCCAGGGTGCTCCACCCACCGGTGCGCACCGCGTTCATCAGGGAGAACGCGAGGACGACGACCCACAGCCAGGTGGTGCCGCGCACGAAGGTCCACCCGACCCGCAGGTCGGCCATGACCCCGTCGGCCTGCTCCTGCTCCCGGGGCGGCAGGCGGACGGCGAGCAGCAGCACCGCGGCGAGGAGCCACGTGACGGCGTCGACCGCCAACGCCCACCCGGGCCCGACGGTCACCACCAGCGCGGCCGAGAGGGAGGGCCCGACCACGGCGAGGCCGCCGCGCGACATCGACACCAGCACGTTGGCGCGTTGCAGCTCCTCCCGCGGCACGAGCTGCGGCAGGATGCCGGCCATGGCCGGCAGGCTCGCCGCGGCCACCGTCCCGTTGAGCGCTCCGAGCACGGCCATGCTCCACACCTCGGCCGTGCCGGTCAGCACGAGCCCGGCGACGGTCGCCGACGTCGCGAAGGCGGCGAGGTTGCAGCCACGCAGGAGCAGCCCCCGGTCCACGCGGTCGGCCAGCACGCCCCCGAGCAGGAGGAACACGATCATGGGGACGCTGTTGGCGGCGAGGACGACGCCCAGCGCCGTTGGGGAGTCGTCGACCTCGAGGACGGCGAACGCGAGCGCCACCGAGACCATCGTCGTCCCCAGGACGTTGACGGTCTGCGCGGCGAAGAACCAGCGGAACGATCGGTGACGCAGCGGCCCCGCCGAGATCGGGGCCCCGCTCACCGGGTGCTCGCCCGCGGTGGACCGCTGCCGGAGTCGTCGACCTCGAGCACCTCGACCGGGTCGCCCACCCGGACGACGCCGGGACCGTCGGGGAGGAGGTTCATCCCGAACCACGACTGGCCGTCCCACCGTCGGTGCCGCACGAGCGTGGCCAGCGGCTCCCGGCCGCTCTCGCCGGTCGCGGGGTCGGTGGTCGTCATGACGCAGCGGGCGCAGCCCTTCGGCAGACGGAACTCGACGGCGTCCTGCCCGGTCCCGACGCGGATCCGCCGCCAGGTGTCCTCCTCCCACGCCTCGGCGCCGGAGACGACGAGGTTGGGGCGGAACCGCGACATCGGCAGCGGTCCCTCGTCGGCGCGGGGGCCGTCGTCGACGAGGTTGTTCAGCGCCGTCAGCGACCGGTCGGTCGTCAGGTGCAGCGGGTAGCCGTCGGCGAAGCTCACCCGGTCCGCCTCGTGGGCGAAGCGCGGGTCGACCGGACGGCGGGCCGGGTCGTCGAGGTGCAGCAGCAGCAGCTCGCCCACCTCGGCGTCGAGCAGGTCGGCCAGCCAGGCGCTCGCCTCGGCTCCGGCGTCGGTGCCGGACGACGCGGTGCCCCAGAGGTCCACCGGCCGCTGCTCCGCCGCCGGGGCGGGGTCCGGGACGGCGACCGTGAACGGCTCGCGACCCGGGGCACGCAGCGTCAGCGTCCCCGGGTGGGGGGCGCGGGGGTCGTCCGCCACGTCCACGGCGACCCCCAGCAGCGCCGGGCACTCGCGGGCGGTGACCATCAGCCCGGTCGCGGTCGCGACCATCCAGCGGTGGTCCCCGGCGAGGCCCCAGGGCTCGACGCGGGCCTCGTCGAGGTCCTGGCCGCCGCAGGACTTCACGGGGTAGCGGTGCAGCGCGGAGACGGCGAGGGGCATGTGCGGACCCTAGGTCGTCTCAGGCGTCGACGGTGGGCAGCACGGCCTCCCCGCGCGACATCCGTGTCGCGGCGGCGGGCAGCTCGGCCAGGGCGCGCGCGTGGCGCGCCCGCGCCTCGTCGAGGTGCTCGACGCCGACGGGCTCGCCGTCGCGGACCAGCGGCACGAGCAGGTCACGCAGGGAGGCGTCGTCCGGTCGCGCCCCGACGCCGACGACCTCGGCGGTCGCCTGCCCGTCCTCGACACGACGGGCCGCCCACTTGCGCCCGCCGTGGCTGTCCTTGCCGGGGCTGCGCTTCGCGACGGCGACCATGCCCCCGTCGTCGCCCTCGCGGGCGACCAGCTTGTAGACCAGGCCGCTCGTCGGGTGCCCGGACCCGGTGACCAGCTGGGTGCCCACGCCGTACCCGTCGACCGGCGCCACGGCCAGGGCGGCGATGGCGTGCTCGTCGAGGTCGCTCGTGACGACGATGCGGGTGCCCGTGGCGCCCAGGTCGTCCAGCTGCTGCCGCACCTCCGCGGCGAGGGCGCCGAGGTCGCCGGAGTCCAGGCGGACGGCGCCCAGCCCGGGCCCGGCCACCTCGACGGCGGTGCGCACCGCCTCGGCGACGTCGTAGGTGTCGACCAGCAGCGTCGTGCCCGAGCCGAGCGAGGCGACCTGGGCGGTGAACGCGTCGCGCTCGGAGTCGTGGAGCAGCGTGAAGGAGTGCGCGCTGGTGCCGGCGGTGGGGATGCCGTAGCGCCGGCCCGCCTCGAGGTTGGACGTCGTCGCGAAGCCGGTGACGTACGCCGCCCGCGCGGCCGCGACGGCCGCCTCCTCGTGGGTGCGCCGCGAGCCCATCTCGATGCAGGGCCGGCCGCCGGCGGCGACGACCATCCGCGACGCCGCCGAGGCGACGGCGCTGTCGTGGTTGTAGATCGACAGCGCGAGCGTCTCCAGCAGCACGGCCTCGGCGAAGGTGCCCTCCACCACCAGCAGCGGCGAGTGCGGGAACCAGACCTCGCCCTCGGGATAGCCCCAGACGTCGCCACCGAAGCGGTAGTCGGCCAGCCACGTCAGCGTCGCGTCGTCCACGATCGCGTGGTCGGCGAGGAACGCCAGCGTCTGCTGGTCGAACGAGAAGTCGCGCAGCGCCTCGAGCAGACGTCCCGTGCCGACCACGACGCCGTAGCGCCGGCCGGCGGGCAGGCGCCGTCCGAAGAGCTCGAAGACCGAGCGCCGCTGCGCGGTCCCGGAGGCGAGGGCGGCCTGGACCATCGTCAGCTCGTACTGGTCGGTCAGCAGGGCGGTACCGGGGCGGGTCTGGCTCACCTGCCCGAGGGTAGGACCCCGCTGTGCCACGATGGCGCGGTGACCGCACCGACTCCCGTCGAGGTCGAGCCCGACCTCACCGCAGACGAGGTCCCCGCCGAGGTCACGGTCCCGGAGAAGCCGTGGACCACGATCGTGTGGAACGACCCCGTCAACCTCATGTCCTACGTGACCTACGTCTTCCGGACCTACTTCGGCTACTCGGAGAAGAAGGCGACGCGACTGATGATGGAGGTCCACGAGGAGGGCCGCTCCGCCGTCAGCTCCGGCAGCCGCGAGGAGATGGAGCGCGACGTGCAGGCCATGCACGAGTACGGCCTGTGGGCGACCCTGGAGAAGGACGAGTGAAGGACGAGTGAGCGGCCGGTGAGTGGATTCGCCTGGCACCGACGCAGCAAGCGGGTGATCGCGACGTTCAGCGGGTTCGAGGCGGACCTGCTGCGATCGCTGACCTCGCAGCTGGTCGAGCTGCTGCGCAACGAGCAGGCGGCGCCCACGGACGTCGCCGACCCGCTCGAGGCGATGATGGACTTCAGCGGCCCGACCACCGAGCCCGAGGACCCGGTGCTGCGACGCCTGTTCCCCACCGCCTACCCGGACGACGAGGAGGCCGCCGGCGACTTCCGGCGCTTCACGGAGGGCGCGCTGCGGGACACCAAGGCCGCCTCCGCCAGCGCCCTCATCGACACGCTCGAGGAGGCCGGCCTGCCGCCGGAGCTCACCGAGGACGGCCTCGTCATCGACGTCGAGCTCGACCGCGGCGAGGCCGAGTCGTGGATGCGGACCTTCACCGACGTCCGTCTCGCCCTCGCGACCCGGCTCGGGGTCGAGGAGGGCGACGAGGCCCGGTGGGCCGCCCTGCCGGAGGACGACCCCCGTGCCCGCGCCCACGACATCTACGACTGGGTCGGCTACCTGCAGGAGACGCTGGTCCACGCCCTGACGAAGGCCGCCTAGGTGCCGGTCCCGGAGTTCGTCGTCCGGCTGCGCGAGCGCGTCGGTCAGGAGGAGCTCTGGCTCCCGGCGGTCACGGCCGTCGTCGTCCGCGGCGAGGGCGACGCGCGGGAGGTGCTGCTGGTGCAGCGCGCCGACAACGGCCGGTGGACGCCGGTCACCGGGATCCTGGACCCCGGCGAGGAGCCCGCGGTCGGCGCCCGGCGCGAGGTCCTGGAGGAGACCGGCGTCGAGGTGTCGGTGGACCGGCTGGTCGCGACCTCCGCCGGCGCGCCCCAGACCCACGTGAACGGCGACCGTGCCGTCTACCTCGACCTCACCTTCGCCTGCACCTGGCTGGCCGGCGAGGCCCACGTCGCGGACGACGAGTCGGCCGCCGTCCGCTGGTGCCCGGTGTCGGACGTCGACGTCGCCCTGGACGTCGCCGCCCACCGCGAGCGGGTCGCCGCCGCGCTGTCGGGGGAGCAGCGCGCCCGGTTTCGGGCCTGAGCGGGCGGGGGAGGATCCCCGCATGACCCCGAGGCGCCCCCTGGCCTGCGCCGCCCTGGCTGTCCTGGTCCTCCTCGGTGGGTGCTCGGGTGGCGGCGCCGACGCCCCGGCGTCCTCGGACCCGGGTGTGACGGCTCCCGCGGCCGAGGCGCCCCAGGTGCGCTTCACCGACGCCGCCTCGAGCTCGCGGTCGGGTCGGCTGCCCGAGCTGCTCGCCCTCGGCGAGGGCGTCGTCGTCGTCCGCGAGCAACCCCGCGGGACTCAGAGCCGGCTGCGGGTGGTGGACACCCGGACGGGGCGCACGGCGTGGAGACTGCCCGGCGGTGAGGTCGACAGGGGCGCGAGGCGGACCTCCTACCTGGACCTCGGGGCCGAGGTCGGGCCCGACGGGGCAGGCGGCGAGATCGTCGCCGTGCCCTACCAGGACTACACCTGTGAGGACCCCCGGGCGGAGGTCGGCGCCTGCCGCGTCCGGCCGGGGCTGGAGGCCCGTGACGCCCTCACGGGGGAGGTCCTGTGGCGCTGGGACGCGCCGCGACCGGGCAAGGCGACGTCGATCGCCCTCGGGCTGTCGCTCACCGAGGACGCCACCCTGCTGGACGACGACGGACGGCTCGTCGCGCTGGACCCGGAGACGGGCGAGCCGCTTTGGCGCGCCACCGCGAACGTCCCGGTCGCGGTCGGCGACGGCGTCGCCGTGGTCGGCCCGGACCCGGGGGAGGCCGGCCCCTCCCGCGTCGTCGACCTGGCCACCGGCGAGACCGTCAGGTCCCTCGGCCCGGACCGCGGGACCGTCGGGCTCGTCGGGCTCGTCGGGCTCGTCGGCGACGTCCTGGCCGTCGACGAGGGCGACGTGGTGCGCCTCGAGGACGCCCGCACGGGGGAGGAGGTCGGGACCGTCGAGGGTGACCAGCCGCCGGTGGCGGTGCGAGCCGACCACGGCCTCGCCTGGCGGTCCGGCGACACCCTGCTGACCCTCGTCCCGGGGGAGACGGAGCCCGTCGGGGCGACGCTGCCCGACGAGGTGGCGGACGCGAACCTCGCGCTGTCCTTCTTCGCCGGGGGAGCCGGGGACGGTGTCTGGCTCCTGTCGACGGACGGCGTGGTGCGCACGATGGGCCGCGACGGCGCGCTCGACGGCCGTCCCGGTCCGGACGCGGTGCTGGTGCAGGACGTGGCCGGGGCGGACGTGGCGCTGCAGGTCGAGGGCGAGCGCAGCGGCTCCGGCCCTCCGGTCGAGGTGCGCCGGGTGCGCTGACCTCGACCCGGCGCGTCGGTCCTAGGCTGGTCGGCGTGCTGAGGATCGACCGGGCGACGTACGACGCCATCGTGGCGCACGCCAAGCGTGACCACCCCGACGAGGCGTGCGGCATCGTCGCGGGCCCGGAGGGCTCCGACCGCCCCGAGCGGATGGTGGAGATGGTCAACGCGGCGGGCTCGCCGACGTTCTACGAGTTCGACTCCACCGAGCTGCTCGCGCTCTACAAGCAGATGTGGGCGAACGACGAGGAGCCGGTGGTCGTCTACCACTCGCACACCGCCACCGAGGCCTACCCGAGCCGCACCGACATCGGCCTCGCGCAGGAGCCCGGCGCCCACTACGTCCTGGTCAGCACCCGCGAGCACGGGAATAACGACGGCCCCGTGGAGTTCAGGTCGTACAAGATCGTGGACGGCGAGGTGACCGAGGAAGAGGTCGACGTCGTCGAGGCACTACCCCCCGAGGAGCGAGTAACCCCATGAGCGTCGAGGTCCGGATCCCGACCATCCTGCGCACGTACACCGGCGGTGAGAAGGCCGTGACGGGCGAGGGTGCGAACCTGAGCGCCCTGATCGACGACCTCGAGGCCAACCACCCCGGCATCAAGGAGCGCCTCGTCGAGCCGAAGGACGCGGGCCCCGACCTGCGCCGGTTCGTCAACGTCTACGTCAACGACGAGGACGTGCGGTTCCTCGGCGGGCTCGACGCCGAGCTCTCGGACGGCGACCAGGTCGTCGTCCTGCCTGCCGTCGCCGGCGGCTGACCTGTCCTAGGCTCCGGGCATGGAGCCGGAGCCGCGTCGTACCTACGTCCTCGTCGACGGCGAGAACATCGACGCCACCCTCGGGACAGGCGTGCTGCAGCGGCGCCCCGGGCCCGAGGAGCGTCCCCGCTGGGAGCGGGTGACCAAGTACGCCGAGGCCCAGTGGGGACAGCCCGTCACCGGGTTGTTCTTCCTCAACGCCTCGTCGGGCCACATGCCCACCGGGTTCGTCTCGGCCCTGCTGGCCATGGACTACCGGCCGGTGCCGCTGTCCGGCGCCGGTGACGTCAAGGTCGTCGACGTCGGCATCCAGCGGACCCTCGACGCCCTCGTCGGCCGTGACGCCGACGTCTTCCTGGTCAGCCACGACGGCGACTTCATTGACCAGATGTCGGCGCTGCTCGGCGGCGAGCGACGGCTCGGGGTGCTCGGGTTCCGGGAGTACGTCAACGCCCAGTACGCCGCGGCCGGCATCGGGATCCACGACCTGGAGGACGACGTCCGGGCGTTCAACGTCCCGCTGCCGCGCGTGCGCATCATCAGCCTGGACGACTTCGACCCGGACTACTTCCTGCGCTGAGCGGGGCGGGCCGTGGCGCTCGCCTCGGAATGTCGACCCGCGGGCCCCGGTTCACCGGGTGGCGCGGGCGATGCCGTCCGCGCGACCCCTGACAGACTGGAACCCATGCGCTACGACAGCCTCATCGCCTCCGTCGGCGGGACCCCGCTGGTCGGTCTGCCCACGCTGTCGCCGTCGCCCGACGTCCGGCTGTGGGCGAAGCTGGAGGACCGCAACCCGACCGGCTCGATCAAGGACCGCCCCGCGCTGGCCATGATCGAGGAGGCCGAGAAGGACGGCACGCTGCGTCCCGGGTGCACGATCCTCGAGCCGACGTCCGGCAACACGGGCATCTCGCTGGCCATGGCCGCGACGCTCAAGGGCTACCGCATCGTCTGCGTGATGCCGGAGAACACCTCCGAGGAGCGGCGCCAGCTGCTGCGCATGTGGGGCGCCGAGATCATCTCCAGCCCGGCCGCGGGCGGGTCGAACGAGGCCGTGCGCGTCGCCAAGCAGGTCGCCGAGGAGCACCCGGACTGGGTGATGCTCTACCAGTACGGCAACGCCGCGAACGCCCTCGCCCACGAGCGCACCACCGGCCCCGAGCTGCTCGAGGACCTGCCGGGGATCACGCACTTCGTCGCCGGCCTCGGCACCACCGGCACGCTGATGGGCGTCAGCCGCTACTTCCGCACGGCCAAGCCGGACGTGCGGATCGTCGCCGCCGAGCCGCGGTACGGCGAGCTCGTCTACGGCCTGCGCAACCTCGACGAGGGCTTCGTCCCCGAGCTGTACGACGCCGACCTCATCGACTCCCGCTTCTCGGTCGGGCCGCGGGACGCCGTCCGGCGCACCCGCGAGCTCCTCGAGCGGGAGGGCATCTTCGCGGGCATCTCGACCGGCGCCATCCTCCACGCCGCGCTGGCGCAGGCCGCCAAGGCGGTGAAGGCGGGGGAGCCCGCCGACATCGCGTTCGTGGTGTGCGACGGCGGGTGGAAGTACCTGTCGACCGGCGCCTACGAGGGCACCATCGACGAGGCGGAGGACCGCCTCGAGGGTCAGCTCTGGGCGTGAGGCGCTGACCCTCGGGCCCGCCCGAGGCTGACCGGCACCTCGCAGTACCCGGAGCCGCGCACGAACCCCAGGCGCCGGTTCGCGGCCAGGATGGGCTCGTCGCCCTCCATGTCCTGCGTGTATAGCCGCTCGAGCTCGTCGCGATCCGCGGTCGTCAGGTCGAGCAGGCTCTCCGAGTGCCGGGCGGCGACCGCCAGGCCCCAGGCCGCCACGGCCGCCGAGGCGTCCCGGTCGTCGTCGTGGAAGTGCGTGACACCGGGCAGGTGGCCCCGCGCGAGCGCCGCGAAGCCGGCGGGCCGGCCGTCGACGTCCGCGAGGGGGGCCACCGTCACGGCGGTCGGCTGCGTCACGGTCCGCGAGTCCCCTCCGGGGGGCGGATCGTCGGGAAGCCCGGTCCAGACCGCGCTGCTGGCATGCTTGCGCGGGTGACTGCACTCCGGCCTGTCCTCGTGGTGGCGCTGGCGAGCCTCCTGCTCCTGGTCGCTCCGGCGGTCCCCGTCGCGGCCGACGACCGCGTCCGCGGCGGCGCCGACCTGCGGGGTGGCGAACCGATGGCCAGCACCGAGAGGCCGCGCGTGCAGGGGACCCTGCGGTACGGCGAGACGCTCCGCGCCACCCAGGGCCGGTGGACCAGGCCGCCGCAGACCGTCCGCTTCCAGTGGTTCCGCGGACCCGACCCGATCCGTGGTGCCACGGGCCAGCGCCACCGCGTGGAGCCCGAGGACGTCGGCCGCAAGGTCTCGGTGCGCGTGAAGGCGTGGCGCGAGGGCGCCGGGTCGGCGTACGGCCGCTCGCGCTGGGTCGGCCCGGTCGAGCACCGCACCGGCGTCCGCCGCGTCGTGACCTACCACGTCGAGACCCGTGGCCGGATCGTCGTGAGCCGGGCGGAGTTCCGTCGGCAGGCCGCGCAGACGTACGCCGACGCGCGGGGCTGGCGCGGCCGCGGGGTGCGCTTCCGCCAGGTGGCGCGGGGCGGCGACTTCACGCTGGTCCTCGCCGAGGCCGGCGAGGTGCCGCGGTTCTCCTCGGGGTGCAGCGCCCAGTGGTCGTGCCGGGTCGGTCGCTACGTGATCATCAACCAGCTGCGCTGGCGCACGGCGTCCCCCGCGTGGAACCGCGCCGGCGGCTCGCGTCGCGACTACCGCCACATGGTCGTGAACCACGAGACGGGGCACTGGCTGGGTCGCGGGCACGTCGGCTGCCCTGGCCGTGGGCAGCTCGCACCCGTGATGATGCAGCAGTCCAAGGGCCTGGACGGGTGTCGCTTCAACCCGTGGCCCACCCTCGGCGAGCTGCGCTAGGAGCCGGTCATGAGCGAGGTCGTCGTCTTCTCCGGAGCAGCCCACCGGGCGCTCGCCACCGAGATCTGCGCGGGCCTCGGCGTCGACCTCAGCCCCGTCGAGATCACCCGCTTCAGCAACGACTGCCTCCAGGCGCAGCTGCAGGTGAACTGCCGCCAGCGTGACGTCTACATCGTCCAGCCGCTGGTGCCGCCGACGCAGGAGCACCTCATGGAGCTGCTGCTGATGGTGGACGCCGCCCGCGGCGCGTCGGCCGCCCAGATCACCGCGGTCATCCCCTACTACGCCTACGCGCGCTCGGACAAGAAGGACGCCTCACGGCTGTCCATCGGCGGGCGCCTCGTCGCGGACCTGCTCGCCACCGCCGGGGTCTCCCGGGTGCTGACGATGACCCTGCACGCCCCGCAGGTGCACGGGTTCTTCTCGGTGCCCGTCGACCACCTGACGGCTCTCGGCGTCCTCGCCGAGCACTTCGCGGAGCAGGACCTCACCGACGCCGTCGTCGTCAGCCCCGACTTCGGCAACGCCAAGACCGCCTCCCAGTTCGCCCGGCTGCTCGGCCTGCCGGTCGCGGCCGGCAGCAAGAAGCGGCTCGCCGACGACCGGGTCGTGATCGACGCGATCGTCGGCGACGTCGAGGGCAAGCGCGCCATCGTGCTCGACGACGAGATCGCCACCGGCGGCTCGATCGTGGAGCTGCTCGACCGCCTCGCCGAGCAGGGGTGCACGACCGCTGCCGTCGCCTGCACCCACGGCTTGTTCGTCGGCAAGGCCGTCGAGCGTCTGCGCGACCACCCGATGATCAGCGAGGTCGTCGCCACCGACACCGTCCCGCGCCCGGACGCCGACTGGCCGGCGCTGCGCACCCGCTCGGTGGCCGCGCTCTTCGCGAGCGCCATCCAGCGCATCCACGCCGGCGAGTCCGTCAGCAGCCTCTTCGACGGCGTCGACCCCTCGCTCGGCCCCCCGCAGCCCAAGCTCTTCGACTGACGCCTGCCGGGGCGGCCTCACCGGGATCGACCGCCGGGGTGCGGCGCTCAGCGCACCCGGAGGTCCTGCTCGTCGTCGATCCGCGAGCCGGGGATGGCGCGGACGCCGAGGAGGTCGAGCGCGAGGTTGCCGATGGCGGCGTTGCGGATGGGCTGCGGGCCCGCGTAGCCGGGCCGTGACTCGCGGGGGTTCCGGTACGACGGGTTGATGCGGTAGAGGTCGGCGCCCTGCCGCACCTGGGCCCCCCAGGCCATGAAGGCCACGCGGTAGTTGAACCGGGCCCGGTTGTCGTAGTGCCCGAGGCCCGCTCCGCCGTGGTCGGAGGTGAGCAGCACCGTCGTCCGGTCGCGCAGCCGCGGTCGGGACTCGATCGTGTCCATCAGCTCGCCGACCACCTGGTCGACGTAGCGGACGGCGTCGAGGTACTCGTCGCTGCCCCACCCGTGGGCATGGCCCATGACGTCGGGGATCGCCAGGTGCACGAACGAGAACGGCCGGGGTCGCTTCACCAGGTCGCGGCGGGCCTGGTCCATCAGGCGGCCCGTGCTGCCCTCGATGTGGACGTAGCGGGCGATGCCGGCGGGCCAGGAGCGTCGGAAGAGCGCGAACTTCTCCTTGCCCGTGTAGAGGTGCCCGGACCGGTCACGACGGGCCAGGGTGGAGTAGACCGACTCGACCCTGCGTCCCGCGTTGGAGGAGACGGTGCCGCCGGGGTCCTCGTTCACGTCGACGCCGTGGCCCTGCCGGGTCTCGATGCGGCGGCCGGTGAGCATGCCGGTGTGGTTCGGCAGGGTCACGGTCTGCTCGACCGCGGTGCGGGCCTCCAGCGTCGTGGCGCCCTCGTCGATCATCCGGTGCAGGGACGGCGTCCCCGTGCGTCCGAGCTGCCCGATCACCGAGGGGCGCATGCCGTCGACGGAGATGGCGACGACGCGGCGCATGCGGGGCGCGGCGAGCGGTCCGGGGACGTCGACCGGGACGTCGGCGGCGGTCGACTCCGCCGTGCCCGGCCCGCCGGCTGCGTCGGATCCGTCGGTGGACGACGTGCTCCCGGCCTGCGAGGGCGGGCCGCCGCCGTCCGAGCCGGGCAGGGTGGCGACGAGCGCGACGGCGACGACGGCGGCGAGGATCGCGAGGATCCGGACGGGGAGCTGCACGACACCACGGTAGGAGACGAACGTCGCGTGGCGGCGCAACTGGCGCACGCCGTACCGTTCACCCGTGGGCCAGGTGAGTGCGGACGCGCCGATCGGCATCTTCGACTCCGGCTTCGGCGGCCTTACGGTCGCCCGGTCGGTGGTCGACCAGCTGCCGCACGAGTCGATCACGTACGTCGGTGACACGGCCCGGCAGCCGTACGGCCCCAAGCCCATCGCGGAGGTCCGGGAGTACGCCCTGGAGTGCCTCGACCACCTCGTCCACCTCGGCGTGAAGGCGCTCGTCATCGCCTGCAACTCCGCGAGCGCGGCGATGCTGCGCGACGCCCGCGAGCGGTACGACGTCCCGGTGGTGGAGGTGATCCTGCCGGCCACCCGCCGCGCGGCCGCCGCGAGCCGCACCGGCCGGATCGGCGTGATCTGCACGTCCGCGACCGCGCAGTCCCAGGCGTACGACGACGCCTTCGCGGCCGCTCGCCACGTCACCCTCACGACCCAGGCCTGCCCGGCGTTCGTCGACTACGTCGAGCGCGGCGTCACCGCCGGTCCCGAGCTGATCGGGGTGGCCCACTCCTACCTCGACCCCCTCCTCGCCCGGGACATCGACACCCTGGTGCTGGGGTGCACCCACTACCCGCTGCTGACCGGCGTGATCTCGTACGTGATGGGCACCGGCGTCACGCTCGTGAGCAGCGCGGAGGAGTGCGCGAAGGACCTGTTCTCGCTCCTGGTCGATCGTGACCTGCTGCGACCCGACACCGCCGGCCCGGCGACGTACCGCTTCCTCACGACCGGTGACGCCACCGAGTTCGAGCACGTCGGCGGCCGCTTCCTCGGCGCGCACCTGCCCAGCGCCGTCCAGTTCGGTCAGTTCGCGGGGGGTCTGCGGTGAGGTTGACCGTCGTCGGGTGCTCCGGCTCCTACCCCGGGCCCGACTCGCCCGCGAGCTGCTACCTGCTCGAGGCGCCGCACGACGACGGCACGGGGGAGCGGACCTGGCGGGTCCTGCTCGACCTCGGCAACGGCGCCCTCGGCTCGTTGCAGAACTTCGCGGACCCGCTCGCCATCGACGCGGTCCTGCTCAGCCACCTGCACGCCGACCACTGCCTCGACCTGTGCAGCTACCACGTCCTTCGTCGCTACCACCCCGAGGGCAAGCAGCCGCGGATCCCGGTCTGGGGGCCCGCGGGCGTCGCCGACCGGATCGCGCGCGGCTACGACCTCGACCCCGACCCGGGCATGCACGAGGACTTCGCCTTCGCCGAGTACGACGCCGCCGGCCACGACCTCGAGATCGGCCCGTTCGCCGTCCGGGCCGAGCCGGTGCTGCACCCGGTCACGGCCTTCGCGCTGCGGGTCACGGCCGGTGGCCGGACCCTGGCCTACTCCGGCGACACCGCCCCCTGCGACGGCCTCGACCGCGCCGCGGCGGGCGTGGACCTGCTGCTCGCCGAGGCCTCGTTCCGACACGCCGACGACAACCCGCCGGGCATCCACCTCACGGGGCGTGAGTGCGGGGAGCTGGCCGACCGCGCCGGAGTGCCTCGTCTGGTGATCACGCACGTCCCGCCGTGGTACTCGGGTCCCGCCGCCCGGGACGAGGCCCTTACGGTGTACGCCGGTGACGTCCAGGTGGCGGCCGTCGGCCAGGTGCACGACATCTGAACATCCCGGTGAACAAGCGTTTCGTGCCCTACCTTTTCTCCTAGGACCCACCCGGGTCCACTTCCCCAAGGAGGAAAGATGTCCTCGTACGCCCCCGGCAGGGCCTCCCGGCCGAAGTCCGTCCAGACCGCTGTGATGCTCATCTGGGCGAGCATCGTGCTCGGCCTGATCAGCGCCGTCATCACCTTCCTCAACCTCGACGACTCGGCCACGTCCGCCGCAGGCAGCGCGATCGACCAGCAGGACGCGGGAGGCGCCGTCCTCGTCGGTGGCCTGATCGGCCTGCTGATCGGCGTCGGCATCCCGATCATCCTCGCCATCTTCATCGGCCGGGGTCACAACTGGGCGCGCATCGTCTACACGGTGCTCGCGGCCATCGGCATCCTGTTCGGGCTGTTCGGCCTCATCGGTGCGGCCGCCCTCGGGACGGTCACGCTCATCGTGCAGATCATCAGCCTGGTGCTGTCGATCGCCATCCTGTTCTTCCTGTTCCGCCCCGACGCGAACGCCTACTTCAAGAGCTGACGCTCCACCCCGCGACGGCGCGGGCCCGCCCTCGGGCGGCCCGCGCCGTCGTGCGTCCCGGCGGTGCGGCTACAGCAGCCCCGCGTCGTGGACGACCATCGCGATCTGCACGCGGTTGGTGGCGCCGAGCTTGTCGAACAGCCGCGACACGTGGGCCTTGACCGTGGGCACCGACAGGAACAGCTCCGCGCCGATCTCGGCGTTGGACAACCCCCGGCCGACGGCGACCGCGACCTCCCGCTCCCGCTCGGTCAGCCCGGCGAGGGCGGCCTCGGCCTCCGCCTGGCGGTTCGGGCCCTGGGCGGCGGCCTCCTCGCGCACGCGGCGCACGAGCGTGGCCGTGGCGGAGGGCGACATCATCGGCTCGCCCGCGGCCACCCGTCGTACGGCGGCGATCAGGTCGGTCGGGGCGGTGTCCTTCATCAGGAAGCCGTCGGCGCCGGCGGCGACCGCGCCGACGACGTACTCGTCGGCGTCGAAGGTCGTCAGGACGACGACCCGTGGTGGCGGGACCGCCCGGTCGTCGGCGTGCAGCGCGCGCGTCGCCTCGAGCCCGTCCATGACGGGCATCCGGATGTCCATCAGCACGACCTGCGGCCGCAGGTCGCGGACCCTGGCCAGGGCCTCGCGCCCGTTCTCCGCCTCGCCGACGACCCGCAGGTCCGGCTGGCCGCCGAGCATGAGGGCGAGCGCCTGGCGCACCAGCGGGTCGTCGTCGACCAGCAGGACGGAGACCTCCCCGCCCTCGCGCGCACCGTCGCTCACCCCGGCCACGGCACCCACCCTCGCAGGACGAACCTCTCGCCGTCGCCGCGGTGCGTCAGCCGTCCGCCGCGCAGCGCGGTGCGCTCCGAGAGGCCGAGCAGCCCCAGGCCCGAGCCCGGCGGCCGCGGCCCGGCCGGACGCCCCACCGGCCGCGGGTTGCAGACCTCCACGGTCACCCCGTCCTCCGGGCCCCCGGTGACGGTGACGGTGACCGTGGTGCCGGGCGAGTGCTTCGCCGCGTTCGTCAGGCCCTCCTGGACGATCCGGTAGACCGTGCGGCCGACGCCCCCCGGCACGGCCGCGGGCTCCGCGACCCGGTCGTCCAGGTCGACCCGCAACCCGTCCTGTCGTGCCCGGCTGACCAGCTCGCCCAGGTCGGCGTACGTCGGCTGCGGGCGGCCGGTGAGCTCCCCGGACTCGGCGTCACGCAGCACGCCGAGGACGTCGCGCAGGTCGGTGAGCGCCTCGTTGGCGCGCTCGCGGATGGTCGCGGCGCCGTCGCGGAGCTCGTCGGCGCCGAGGTCGTCACGGATGGCGAGGGCGCCGGCGTGCATGGAGATCTGGGAGATGCGGTGCGCGAGCACGTCGTGCATCTCCCGGGCGATCTGGGTGCGCTCGCCGACGCGGGCGCGGGAGACCCGCAGCTCCTGCTCCGCCTCCGCCCGTTCGGCGCGCTGCCGCAGGGTCCAGAGCAGCTCGCGGCGCGACCCGATGTACATGCCCCAGCCGAGGATCGCGGCCGTCGCGACCAGGTTGGCCGAGCTGGTCAGCCACTGCGGCTCGTCACCGGCGGGGGTGAGCAGCGCGTAGACCTCGGCGGAACCGAGCGCGACCACGGCGACCACCACGAGCTCGCGGGGGATGCGCCGGGTGGCCACCGACACCGTGGCCAGGACCGCCGGGCCGGCCGCGATCCCGGAGACCATCGCCAGCACGTTGGTGAGGACCGCCACCGTCATCGGGGCCCGTCGTCGCCAGAACACCGCGACGTACGCCGCGACGCCGGCGGTCACCTCGGCCAGGACGGTCCACAGGGTGGCCCGGTCGCCCTCGGCGACGGCGCCGCCCAGCGCGACCGCGCTGATGGCCAGCACCCCGAGCGCGCGGCCCGCGTGGCCCCACGCCGAGATCGGCGGCGGGGGTGGCGGCACGCGCGCCTCGGGCTGGGTCTCCATCGCAGGTCACGGTAGCCGCGGCCACGCCTCCGGCGATGCCGTCCGCGGTCGCGCGGCACCCCCTACTTTGGTCGCGCGCGGCGCCCCCAGGTGCAGACCCCGGACCGATGCCGGGCGGCGCCCGGGCCGACAGGCTGGAGCCATGATCACAGTCGACCACCTCACGAAGTCCTACGGCGGGTTCACCGCCGTCGACGACGTCAGCTTCACGGCCCAGGCCGGCCGGGTCACCGGCTTCCTCGGCCCCAACGGCGCCGGCAAGACGACGACCATGCGCGTCATGACGGGCCTCACCCCGCCCACCGGTGGCTCGGTCACCATCGGCGGCCACCGCTACCGCGACATCCCCAACCCGGGCCGCCACGTCGGCGTCCTGCTCGACGCCTCCGCGCAGCACGCGGGCCGCACGGGCCGCGAAGTGCTCACGCTCGGCGCGCGGACGATGGGTCTGCCCTCCTCCCGCGTCGACGAGATGCTCGAGCTGGTGAGCCTCGACGACAAGGAGGCGAAGCGGCGCATCAAGAACTACTCGCTCGGCATGCGCCAGCGCCTCGGCATCGCCCACGCCCTGCTCGGCGACCCGGAGGTGCTGATCCTCGACGAGCCCGCCAACGGCCTCGACCCCGCCGGCATCCGCTGGATGCGCGGCCTGCTCAAGTCGTACGCCGACCGCGGCGGCGCCGTCCTGCTGTCCAGCCACCTGCTGCACGAGGTCGAGCAGATCGCCGACGAGATGATCCTCATCGGCCGCGGCCGCATCGTGGCCCAGGGCAACAAGGCCCAGCTGCTCGCCGCCCAGGGCGACGGCGGCACGCTCGTGCAGGCGTCCGACAACGACCTGCTCGGCAAGGCTCTCGCCGCCGCCGGGCACGAGGTCGCCGTCGCCGGGGCCGGTCTGCGCGTCGGCGCCCCGCCCGCCGTCGTCGGCCAGGTCGCCCTCGAGGCGCAGGTCGCGCTCGTCGACCTGCGCGCCACCGAGGGCCGCGGGCTCGAGGACCTCTTCCTCGAGCTCACCGCCGACACCCAGCGCGAGGCCGTCCCGGCCGGCGCCGCCACCACCCAGGGAGGCCCCCGATGAGCACCGTCACCCCCGACGCCGCGCCGCGCGGCGTCCGCACGCTCGACGTCTCGAGCACCCCGAAGGTCCCGTTCAGCCGCACCGTCCGCGTCGAGCTGCGCAAGATGGTCGACACGCGGGCCGGCTTCTGGCTGCTGCTGGTCAGCGGACTGCTGCTGCTGGCGATCACCGCCATCGTCATGGTCGTCGTCCTCGCCAACGACATCGGCATCACCGCCAACGGCTGGGTGCAGGTGATGACCGTCCCGCTGTCGCTGTTGCTGCCGATCTTCGCGATCCTCTCGGTCACGGCCGAGTGGAGCCAGCGCACCGGCCTCGTGTCGTTCACCCTCGAGCCGCACCGCCTCAAGATCATCGGCGCGAAGCTCGCCGCGGTCGTCCTGCTCGTGATCGGCACGATGGTGCTCGCCGCCGCGCTCGGCGCCGTGGCGAACGTCGTGTACGGCGGGCTCAGCGGCAACGAGGTGACCTGGAACGTCGACGGCTCCGAGTTCTTCTGGACCGTCGTCAGCCAGCTGCTGTACTTCCTGATGGCCTTCGGCCTGGCCATGCTGATCCTCAGCACCCCGGCCTCGATCGCGGTCTTCTACGTCGTCTCGCTGCTGCTGCCGTTCATGGTCTACGGCCCGGTCTACGCCCTGGTCTCCTGGGGCCCGGACGTCCTGCCGTGGATCGACCTGAACTACGCCATGGCGCCGCTCCTCGGCGGCGGCGGTGCCGGCCCGGGTGTCCCGGCGCTGGAGGTCACCGGGACGACGTACGCCCAGCTGGCCGTCGCGACCCTGATCTGGGTCGTGCTCCCGATGGTGCTGGGCGGGCGCCGCGTCGCCCGCGCCGAGATCAAGTAGCAGCGGGACCTAGGGTCGTCGGCATGACTGTCACGCGAGCAGACGGACGTGCCGACGACCAGCTGCGCGAGGTGCGCCTCACCCGGGGCTGGCTGGACCACGCGGCGGGCTCCGTGCTCGTCGAGTTCGGCCGGACCCGGGTGCTGTGCGCCGCCTCCGCCTCCGAGGGCGTGCCCCGCTGGCGCAAGGGCTCGGGCCTCGGCTGGGTCACCGCCGAGTACGCGATGCTCCCCGCCTCGACGAACACCCGCAGCGATCGCGAGTCGGTCAAGGGCCGCATCGGCGGCCGCACCCACGAGATCTCCCGCCTGATCGGCCGCAGCCTGCGCGCCGTCGTCGACTACAAGGCGCTGGGGGAGAACACCATCCAGCTCGACTGCGACGTCCTCCAGGCCGATGGCGGCACCCGCACCGCGGCCATCACCGGGGCGTACGTCGCCCTCGCCGACGCCGTGTCCCACCTCCGATCGACGGGCGCGCTGACCGGCGAGCCGCTCACCGGGTCGGTGGCCGCGATCAGCGTCGGCATCATCGACGGCGTCCCGCGCCTGGACCTGCCGTACTCCGAGGACGTGCGCGCCGACACCGACATGAACGTCGTGATGACCGGCGACGGCGGCTTCGTCGAGGTGCAGGGCACCGCGGAGGGCGCGGCGTTCTCGCGTGCCGAGCTGGACAGCCTGCTCGCCCTCGCGGAGAAGGGCTGCGGCGACCTCACCCGGCTGCAGCGCGAGGCGCTCGCCGGCGAGCCCGGCGGCCGATGAGCCGCGTCCTGCTCGCGTCGGGCAACGCGAAGAAGCTCGAGGAGCTGCGCCGCATCGTCGTCCCGCTCGTGCCGGGCGTGGAGGTGCTCGGTCTCGCCGACCTGCCCGACCCCGACGCCTGGAGCGAGCCGGTCGAGGACGGCGCGACGTTCGCGGAGAACGCCCTGATCAAGGCCCGCGCCGCCCACGCCCTGACCGGCTGGCCGTCGCTCGCCGACGACTCCGGACTCTGCGTCGACGCCCTCAACGGGATGCCCGGGGTGCTCTCGGCGCGCTGGAGCGGCCCTCCGAAGGACGACGCCCGCAACAACCGCCTGCTGCTCGACCAGCTCGCCGACGTCCCCGACGAGCGCCGCGGCGGGCACTTCGCGTGCGCGATGGCCCTGGTGCACGGGCCCGTCGACCAGCCGGTCGAGGAGGTCGTGGAGGGGCGGATGGACGGCCGCGTCGAGCGGGAGGTCCGCGGCTCCGGCGGCTTCGGGTACGACGTCCTCTTCACGGCCGACGACCGGCCCGGCCTCACCACGGCCGAGCTCTCCCGCGACGACAAGGACGCCATCAGCCACCGGGGCCACGCCCTGCGCGCGATGACCCCGATCCTCGCGAGGGTGCTCACCTGACCCGGTCCGGGTGGTCGCTCCCTCGCGGGGGCCCGGTCAGCGCTCTACCGCCTCAGGTCGCCTCCGCGCCGCCGGGGTAGAGCCGGTAGCCCTCGAGGCGCGTGTGGGGGAGCCGGACGTAGAAGCCGGCGGCCGCGCCGTCGGTGACGAGGTCGACCCGCTTGGCGCCGGTGGCCTGGAAGGTCGCCACGGTCAGCAGCATCCCGATCCCCCGCCGGCGGTGGTCGGGGAGGACGGCGAGGAAGCTCAGGTGCGCCTGCAGCTCCCCGTCGGTCAGCGCCTGCGCCCACCCCACGAGGCCGTGGGAGGCGTCGAGGGCGACGTACGAGACCGCCCCCGGGGCGGTGCAGACCCGGGTGACGACGTCGGGGTCGGTGAGGCTCGGCCACTGCACCGCCGTGGCGAGGCGTGCGACGGCGGGCGCGTGCTCGTCCTCGAAGGGCACCACCTCGACCGTCGCCATGGCGGCGACGCTAGCGCCCTTGACCTCGAGCGCGGTCGAGCTCCTAGCGTCGTGGCGTGAGCCTCGTCCTCGACCCGGCGGTCAGTGCCCTCTTCTCGACGCCCCGCGTCGGCACGTTGGGCGTGGTGCGGGCCGACGGCAGCCCCCACCTCACGCCGGTGAGGTCGGTGCTGCACGTCGACGAGGACGGGGCGCGCGTGCTCGTGCTGACCCGCCCGGACACGGTCAAGGCGCGGGTGGTGCGACGCACCGGCAGGGCGAGCGTCGCCGAGCACACCCCGCACGCCGCGTGGGCGACGCTCGAGGGCACGGCCTGGGTGCCGGACGACCCGGAGGTGCTGGCGCGCGCCCGGGCGTCGTACGACGCCCGCTACGGCGAGCCCGACGGATGGGGCACCTGCGTGCTGGTCGTCGCCGTCGAGCGGGTGCTCACCGGCTCGTAGGATCCCGTCCGGGCCGGAGTGGTGGAACTGGCAGACACGCAGGATTTAGGTTCCTGTGCCTTCGGGTGTGCGGGTTCGAGTCCCGCCTCCGGCACCGAGCGGCGAGGTCGGGCCGACGTCAGTCGAGACCGAGGTCGCGGCGCAGCTTGGCGACGTGGCCGGTGGCCTTGACGTTGTACTGCGCGAGCTCGACCGTCCCCTGCTCGTCCACCACGACCGTGGACCGGATGACGCCCTCCACGACCTTGCCGTAGAGCTTCTTCTCGCCGAACGCGCCGTAGGTCTGCATGACCGACCTGTCGGGGTCGGAGAGCAGCGTGATGCCGAGGCCGTCGCGCTCGCGGAACTTCGCGAGCTTCTCCGGCTTGTCGGGGGAGATGCCGAGCACCTCGTAGCCCTCGCCGCGCAACGACTCCAGGGAGTCGCTGAAGTCGCAGGCCTGCTTCGTGCAGCCCGGGGTCATCGCGGCCGGGTAGAAGTACACGATGACCTTCCGCCCGCGCAGGTCGGAGAGCGTCGTGGTGGCCCCGGCGTCGTCGCCCAGCGTGAAGTCGGGTGCCGGGTCGCCGGGGGAGAGGCGGTCGCTCACAGGATCTCCTAGCCAGTCGGGGGGTATTGCGAACTATGGGCAACAACCTAGTTTGGGCTCATGCACGTCCCTGACGGATTCCTCGACGCTCCGACGTCCGTGGCCACCGGAGCCGTCGCGGCCGCCGGCATCGCCCTCGCGCTCCGCGGCGCCCGCCGCGAGCTGGACGACCGTACCGCCCCCATGGCCGGCCTCGTGGCGACGTTCGTGTTCGCCGCCCAGATGGTCAACTTCCCGGTCGGGGCGGGCACCAGCGGGCACCTCCTGGGCGGCGCGCTCGCCGCGGTGCTCGTCGGGCCCTGGACCGGCACGCTGTGCCTGTCGGTGGTCCTCGGCGTCCAGGCCCTGCTGATGGCGGACGGCGGCATCACGGCGCTGGGCACGAACATCACGCTGATGGGCCTGGTGGGGGTGTGGGTCGGCTGGTTCGCCTTCCGCGGCGCCGCCGCGGTGCTCCCGAAGCGGCCGGCGTCCGTCGCGCCGGCGGCGGCGGTGGGCGCGTTCCTGAGCGTCCCGGCCGCCGCCCTGGTCTTCACCGGGCTGTTCGCGGTCGGGGGCACCGTCCCCGTGTCGCTCGGCGCCGTCGCGGCCGCGATGCTCACCTGGCACGCGGTCATCGGCGTCGGCGAGGCCGTGGTCACGGCCCTCGTGGTCGCCGCCGTGGTCGCCGTCCGGCCGGACCTGGTCCACGGCGCGCGCGCCGTGCTGCCCGCCCCGGAGCTCGAGATCCGCACCGGCGCCGCGGCCCGCCCCGGGGCCCCGGCATGAGCGCGCCGGCACCGGCCGAGGAGCGCAGGGGGCGCCGCCTGAGCGGTCGCACCGCCTGGGTGCTCGGGCTGCTGGTGTGCGTCCTCGTCGCCGGGGGCATCAGCTGGTTCGCCAGCGGCCACCCCGACGGGCTCGAGTTCGTCGCCGGGCAGACCGGTTTCGCCGACGCCGGCCGCGACAGCGCCACCGCAGGCGGCCCGCTGTCGGACTACCGGACCGAGGGCGTGGACAACTCCTGGCTCTCGGGCGCCGTCGCCGGGGTCGTCGGGTGCGCCGTGGTGCTGCTCCTCATGACCGCCGTCGCCCTCGTCGTCCGCCGTCGCCGCCGGTGAGCGGCGCGCACGGCCACCTCTGGCACCACCCCGGCGACGGGCCGCTGCACCGGACCCCGGCGCACCTCAAGCTCGTCGCGCTGGTCGCCGTCATGCTCGCCGTGGTCGCGATCCCGCGCGAGCAGCTCGCCTGGCACGTCGTCCCCGCGGTCGCGGTGGCCGCGGTGGTGCTGGTCTCGCGGGTGCCGCCGCGCCACATCGCACCCCGCATGCTGGTCGAGACGCCCTTCGTGGTGTTCGCCCTGCTCGTGCCCTTCGTGGCGACCGGCCCGCGCGTCGACGTCCTCGGGCTGGCGCTGTCGGAGCCGGGCCTCGTCGCGGCCGGGGCGTTCCTCGCCAAGGCCACCATCGGCGTCGTCGCCTCGCTCACCCTCGCCGCCACCACCACCGCGCAGGAGCTCGTCGACGGGTTGACCCGCCTCCGGGTGCCCGCGCTGCTGGTCCAGATCACCGGCTTCATGCTCCGCTACCTCGAGGTCGTCACCGGTGAGATGGGACGGATGACGGTCGCCATGCGCGCCCGCGGCCTCGAGCCGCGCCGCCCGCGCCACTGGCCCGTGCTCGCCCGGTCGCTGGGGGCGCTCTTCATCCGCTCCTACGAGCGGGGCGAGCGCGTCCACCTCGCGATGCTGGCCCGCGGCCACGTGCCGGGCCGGGCTCCCGGAGGGTCCCGGTGACCCCGCCCTCGACCCCAGGCCCGCCGGTCCTCGACGTCCGCGGCCTCGCCCACGCCTATCCCGACGGCCACCAGGCGCTGTACGGCGTCGACCTGCGGGTGGGGAGCGGCGAGCGGGTGGCGCTCCTCGGCCCGAACGGTGCCGGCAAGACGACCCTGGTCCTCCACCTGAACGGGATCCTCACCCCGGGTGCGGGAAGCGTCCACGTCAGCGGCCTGCCCGTCACCGGCGACCACGTCGCCGAGGTCCGGCGCCGGGTCGGGGTCGTCTTCCAGGACCCCGACGACCAGCTCTTCATGGGCACCGTCCGCGCGGACGTCGAGTTCGGGCCCCGCAACCTCGGCCTGCGCGGCGCCGAGCTCGACCAGCGGGTCGCCGAGTCGCTCGCGGCGGTCGGCATGGCGGACGTCGTCGACCGCACCCCGCACCACCTGTCCTTCGGCCAGCGCCGACGGGTCGCCGTCGCGACCGTGCTCGCCATGCGGCCCGACGTCCTGGTGCTCGACGAGCCGTCGTCCAACCTCGACCCGGCCTCGCGGCGGGAGCTCGCCGACGTCCTGCGGGGTCTGGACGTGACGGTCCTGATGGTGACCCACGACCTGCCGTACGCCCTCGAGCTGTGCGACCGCTCGGTCGTGCTGGACGGCGGTGTCGTCGTCGCCGACGGCCCCACGGTCGACGTCCTCGACGACGGCGAGCTGATGCGGAGGCACCGGCTGGAGCTCCCCTTCGGGTTCGACCCCCGGCGGGCCGCCGAGGGGCCCCGGGCCCGCTGATAGCGTGCCCGGGACACTGGGGTCCGAGCGGCCAGGCGAGAGGTGCACACGTGAGCAAGGAGCTGTCCGGTCTCGAGACCGAGATCGAGAACACGCGCGACCGGCTGGCGGCCAACATCGACCAGCTGCTCTACCGGGCCCACCCGAAGACCATCGCCCAGCGCGAGGTCGCCAGCATCAAGGGCTTCTTCGTCGACGCGCGCACCGGTGAGCCCCGCACCGACAACATCCTGAAGGTCGTCGGCGGCGTCGCCGGCGTCGTGGGGTTCTTCGCGCTGGTCCGCTACGTGACGAAGTGAGCGCCTCCGGCGTGGAGAAGACCCCGATCGAGATGCTGCACGACCGGCTCCTCGTCGAGGTCGACAAGGACGCCGGCGAGCGGACGTCGTCCGGCGGCATCGTCATCCCGGCGACCGCGGCGATGGGCAGCGCCCGCCGCCTGGCGTGGTCCCGCGTCGTCGCCTGCGGGCCGCAGGCGCGCACCGTCCAGACCGGGGACCGCGTCCTCTACGACCCCGTCGACAAGGCCGAGGTCGAGATCCACGGCGAGACGTACGTCGTGATGCGCGAGCGTGACGTCCACGGGGTGGCGGCCGACCGCCTCGGCGCGTCCGACACCGGCCTGTACCTGTGACTGCTTGACAGGACCCAGCAACGAGAAGAGTGTGGCCCAGGATCTCACTCTGACCCCCGGAGGTCCTCGTGCGTCCTGCACCCCGTCTCGCCGGTCTCGCCACGATGGGCGCGCTGCTCGCCGCGCTGCTCGCAGGGGTCCCCGCCACCTCCACCGCCGAGGAGGGCGAGGCGGAGGAGCGGTCGGCCCGCAGCAGCGGGTCGGACCGCCTCGAGGTGTACGTCGGCCAGGTCCGACCCGACCAGCTCACGGACCTCGTCGCGACCGGCGTCGACCGCCACGAGCTGCTGCTCTCGCCCGTCGAGGGCTCCGGGCAGGACGACGAGGACGCGCCGGTCGGCGTCGAGCTCGTCCTGACCGGTGCGCAGGCCGCCCGCCTGGCCGCCGACGGCATCGAGCTGGAGCCGAAGACCACCGGGGGCATGACCGCCTCGGAGCGGGCGGACGCCGAGGGCGCCGCCGGGTACGACGTCTGGCAGCGGTACTCGGGCAGGGGCGGGCTCCGCGCCGAGGTCCGCGCGCTCGCCGCCCGCTTCCCCGGCTACACGAAGCCGGTCACGATCGGTCGCACCCTCCGGGGCAAGCCGATCGACGCGATCAAGGTGACGGCCGGCGCCGACCGCGTCGCCGACGGCAGCCGACCCGCGGTGCTGTACCTGTCGGCGCAGCACGCCCGCGAGTGGATCACGCCGGAGATGACCACGCGGCTGCTCGCCCACGTCCTGCGCGAGGCGCGCTCGAAGCCGGCGATGCGTCAGCTGCTCGCCCGGAACGAGCTGTGGTTCCTCCCGGTCGCCAACCCCGACGGCTACGACTACACCTTCACCGAGGGCAACCGGCTGTGGCGCAAGAACCTCCGCGACAACAACGCCGACGGTGAGATCGCGCCCGGCGACGGCGTCGACCTGAACCGCAACTGGCCCGCGAAGTGGGGCTACGACAACGAGGGCTCGTCGCCGAACCCGTCGAGCGAGACCTACCGCGGCGCCTCCCCGGCGTCCGAGCCCGAGACGCAGGCCCTCGACCGCTTCGCGGGCCGCGTCGGCTTCGAGTTCGTCGTCAACTACCACTCGGCCGCCGAGCTGCTGCTCTACGGCACCGGGTGGCAGGTCGCCACGCCGAGCCCGGACGACGTCATCTACGAGGCGCTCGCCGGCGACGACGCCGACCCGGCGGTCCCCGGCTACGACCCGGACCTGTCCGCCGAGCTCTACACCACCAACGGCGACACGGACTCCGGCATCACCGAGGCCTACGACTCCCTGGGGTTCACGCCCGAGATGTCCACCTGCGAGGCGGCGTCCGAGGTGGACCCGGACGACGAGTGGGAGGCCGAGGACTGCAACAGCGGCTTCGAGTTCCCCGACGACGAGGACCTCGTGCAGGGCGAGTTCGAGAAGAACATCCCCTTCGCGATGTCGGTCGCGCGCTCGGCCGCGGACCCGGACGACCCGCGGACGGTCACCGGCCGCCGGGCCGCCGACTTCGTCACCGACCCCTTCGAGACCTCGCTCGGCGGTCGCCAGCCCGTGGCGGTCACCGCCAAGCGGGCGCTGCGCGACCACCGGATGCGCTACCGCATCGGCTCGGGGCCCGTGCGCACCGTGCCCGCCCGCGAGTGGAGGGGCGGCGAGCGCTACGGCACCGACAACCGGGTCTACTACGCGGAGTACCGCGGCGTCGTCACCGGCGCCCGGCCCGGCGACGAGGTGACGGTCTGGTTCGCCGGCGACAAGGGCCGCGGTGGGAACGCCCGCACGGTGGCCAGCGAGCGGTTCACCTACACGGTGAGGTCGAGCACCGGGGCCGACGTCCTGGTGATCGCCGACGAGGACTACACCGGCGTCAACCCGACGTACCCGGAGGGCACCGACGAGCCGAAGTACGACGAGGCCCACGTGCAGGCGGTCGAGGACGCCGGCTACACCGCCGACGTCTGGGACGTCGACGCCGACGGGATCCCGCACCACCTCGGCGCGCTGTCGCACTACGACGCGGTCCTCTGGTACCTGGGCGACAACCGGATCACCCAGGACCCCGACGACGAGGTCACCGAGACCCCGCTCGGCGACTTCGAGGACCTGTCCGTGGCGGAGCGGGAGCAGTACCTGACGCTCGCGGTGCGCGACTTCGTCAACGAGGGCGGCAAGCTCGTCCACGCCGGCGAGACCGCCCAGTTCGAAGGGGTGCCCGGCATCTCCGACGCCGTGGGCGGCCTGTACTACGGCCTCAACGGGGACCCGACCGCCGACTGCGTCGTGTCGAGCAGCTTCTTCGACGACTGCCTGATCCTGGCCGACGACTTCCGTCAGTACTACCTCGGTGCGTTCCAGCGGACGTCGACGTCGGGGCCGTCCGGATTCGAGGGCACCGGGTCGCCGTTCCTGGGCACGAGCACGGTGCTGGGCGGTCCGGTCGTCGAGGGCGACAACCCGCTGGACGAGGCGGGGGTCTTCCTCCCGACGAGCCAGGTCCTGCCGCCCGCGCAGTTCCCGCAGTTCCGGAGCCGCGGTGCCGGTCTCTACGAGGTCGAGGGCGGCCCGTTCGCGCCGGCAGAGGGGGAGCGGTACGCCGGCGTCCTGCACGCCGACGAGGCCTACGCCCGCCTCACCCGGACGGTGGACGTCCCGGCGGGCACGACCGCGGCCAGCCTCGAGTTCCTCGGGTCGTGGAGCACCGAGCCGGAGTACGACTTCCTGGTCGTCGAGGCCCGCACCGCGGGTGGTGACGACTGGACGACGCTGCCGGAGGCCGGGGGCGCGACGAGCACCGACAGCCCGGCGGAGTGCGAGGACGCGGACGCGTTCCTCTTCGAGAGCCACCCGTTCCTCACGACCTACCTCGGGGACGACTGCTCCAACCCGGAGGGACGGTGGAACGCGTTGACGGGCGACAGCGAGGGCTACCAGGACCTGGCCTACGACCTGTCGGCGTACGCCGGGTCCGAGGTGGAGCTCTCGATCACCTACGTCTCCGACCCGGCGTCGGGTGGCGTGGGTGCCTTCGTCGACGACACCCGCGTCGTGATCGACGGCGCGGAGGACGCCGACGGGTTCGAGGGCGCGACCAGCGACTGGGCCCCCGGCACCCCGCCGGCCTCCAGCCCGCCGCAGACCACCGCGTGGGAGATCGGCGGGAGCCTCATCGAGAACATCGGGTCCACCGTCACGGAGGACACGGTGCTGCTCGGCTTCGGCCTGGAGCAGGTGGAGCGCGCCCCCCAGCGCGCCCAGCTGGTCCAGCGCTCGTTGGACGAGCTGCTCGACTGACCGGCGACCGTCGGTCCTCACAGCGTGTCGTCCGTGACGTGAGGGGTGAGTCACGGACGACACGCTCCTGGTGGCCCCGACGCGCGTTCGTCGCCCAGGGGCTCCTCACTGCCCGACCTCCCGTGGGCGGCGCGGGCTAGCGTCGGAGGCATGGCGACGACGATCAGCGGGGTGCTCGAGCAGGCACGGGCGGAGCTGCGGCACCAGGCGACGCCGGTGCGGGTGCGGGCGGAGTGGGGCGGCGAGGTCGTCGTGGACACCACCGGGGCGCACCTGGTGTGGGAGCCGCGGCGCCTGCTCTGCGTGTACGCCGTCCCCGAGGCCGACCTGCGTGGGGTGGTGCTCGAGCCCGCGGGCGGCGAGGCCCCCACCGCGCCCGAGGACGGCGTCCTGTTCCCCGACGTGCCGTTCGCGGCGCACACGGCCGAGGGCGAGTCCCTCGACCTGGTACGCGGGGAGCAGCGGGCCGCGCGTGCCGCCCTCCGGCCCGCCGACCCCGACCTGGCGGGGCTCGTCGTCCTCGACCCCGAGGCCCTCGACGCGTGGTGGCACGAGGGCGAGCGCATCGTCGGGCATCCGCGCGACCCGTTCCACCGGGTCGACGCCCTGCCGGGCAGCCGTCGGGTGACGGTCAGCAGGGACGGCGAGGTGCTCGCCCGCACCGACCGGGCGGTCGCGGTCAACGAGACCGGCTTCCCGCTGCGCTGGTACGTCCCCCGCGACGACCTCCTCGTCGAGGTGACCCGGACGGCGACCCGCACCGAGTGCCCCTACAAGGGGGAGGCGTCGTACTGGACCGCCGCCGGCGTCACCGACGTCGCCTGGTCCTACGAGGAGCCGCTGACCGAGGTCGTGCCCGCCGGGGGTCACCTCTGCTTCGACGACACCCGCTGCGAGGTCGAGGTGGAGATCGCCGCAGGGCGCTGAGGGTCGATGCGGTAGCAATGAGGTATGGCCCACCAGGAGAGCACCACTCCGCCGCCCCACGTCCTCCTCCTCTTCGGCGCGACCGGCGACCTCGCCAAGCGCAAGCTCTTCCCCGGGCTGTACAAGCTCGCCGCGGCCGGGCGGCTCCCCGAGCAGTACGTCGTCATCGGGTCAGGGCGCCACTCGCCGGGCACCGACGACGAGTTCCGCGAGCAGGTCCGTGGCGGGCTGCGCGACTCGGTGGACGACATCGACGACACGGTCCTCGAGGAGCTGCTGGGTCGCATCAGCTTCCAGACCTCCAACGCCGACGACGGCTCGGAGCTCGCGGCGGCCGTCCGCCGCGCCGAGGACACCTTCTCCGACGACGGCCACGGCGAGTCCAAGCGCCTCGTCTACCTGTCCGTCCCGCCCGCGGCCATGGACGGGATGATCGGCATGCTCGGCCGTGAGGGCCTGACCGACCGCGCGCGGCTGGTCATCGAGAAGCCGTTCGGCCTCGACCTCGAGTCGTCGCGCGAGCTGGACGCCTCGCTGAAGGAGGTCGTCGACGAGGACCAGGTCTTCCGCATCGACCACTTCATCGGCAAGGAGGCGGTGCAGAACATCCTCGCGCTCCGCTTCGCCAACGGCCTGTTCGAGCCGGCGTGGAACGCCTCGTCCATCGAGTCGGTGCAGATCGACGTCCCGGAGACCCTCAGGATGGAGGGCCGCGGCAGCTTCTACGAGTCCACCGGGTGCCTGCGCGACATGATCTCCACCCACCTGTGCCAGCTCCTCGGGTTCGTGGCGCTGGAGGACCCGGGCGAGTTCGAGGAGAAGAAGCTCCGCGACGCCAAGGCCGACCTGTTCGCGAAGCTGCGGCCGCTGAACCCCGAGCGCGTGGTCTTCGGCCAGTACGACGGCTACCGCGAGGAGGAGGACGTCGCCGAGGACTCCGACGTCGAGACCTTCGTCGCCCTCGAGGCGTACGTCGACTCCTACCGCTGGCGCGACGTGCCGTTCTACCTGCGCACGGGCAAGGCGCTCGCGGAGAGCCGCCGGACCATCACCCTTCGGTTCCGGACGCCGCACTCCCACATCTTCGAGGACGGCGCCGACGGCGATCGCCCCGCGGGCTGCAACGAGCTGGTGCTGGAGCTGACCGACGAGCCGGAGATCTCCGTCGACGTCCGCGCGAAGCGTCCCGGCCCCGTCATGGAGCTCGCCGACGCGACCCTCCGTCTCGACATGGGCGAGGCGCTGCCCGACGACAAGCCCCTCGAGGCCTACGAGCGTCTGCTGCTCGACGTGCTGCGCGGCGACCGCACCCTGTTCACCCGCTCCGACGAGGTGGACCGGTTGTGGCAGGTGTGCGAGCCGGTGCTGCAGAACCGCCCCGAGGTCCACCCCTACGAGCCCGGGTCGTGGGGCCCGCAGGCCGCGATCGACCTGCCGCGCGCGGGCTGGCGCCTGGGCCGCGGGGAGTGAGCCCACGGCGTACGACGGGCAACGAGCAGCCGTGGACGCCGATCAGCGACCACGGCCTCGTCGGTGACCTGCGCACCTGCGCGCTGGTCGACACCGAGGGCACCGTCGACTGGTTCTGCGCGCCGCGCTTCGACTCCCCGAGCGTGTTCGGGTCCGTCCTCGACCCCGACGTGGCGGGCTCGTGGAGCCTGCGCCCGGCCGAGGGGACGCCGACGACCCAGCAGTACTACTTCCCCGACTCCGCCATCCTCGTCACCCGCTTCCTCACCGAGGAGGGCGTGGCGGAGGTCCACGACTTCATGCCCCTGCTGGCCTCCCACGACGCCCAGCACCGGCAGCGTCTCGTCCGCCGGGTGGTCGCCGTCCGCGGGACCGCCCGGATGGCCATGCGGCTCGCCGCGCGACCGGACTACGGGCGCGTCGAGCCGACCCCGGACCGCCGCGACAACGGCGTCCTGATCGAGGACGGCGAGCTGTCGCTCGGCCTGTCCGCCAGCGTCGACCTCGAGGTCGACGGCGCGGACGTCGTCGCCGACGTGACGCTGAGGACGGGGGAGCAGGCGCTGTTCGTGCTCGAGGTGCTCGAGCCGGGCGACGAGATGCGCGGCACCGACGACGAGGACGTCGCCGACCTGTTCGACGCCACCGCCGGGTTCTGGCGCTCGTGGCTGTCGACGTCGACGTACACCGGGCGCTGGCGCGAGATGGTCGAGCGGTCCGCCATCACCCTGAAGCTGCTGACCCACGAGCCCACGGGCGCGATCGTGGCGGCGCCGACGACCAGCCTCCCCGAGCACGTCGGGGGCAGCCGCAACTGGGACTACCGCTACGTGTGGATGCGCGACGCCGCGTTCAGCCTGTACGCCCTGCTCCGGCTCGGGTTCACCGACGAGGCGGGTGCCTTCGTGGAGTGGCTGTCGCAGCGGCTGGGGGAGCGCGGCACCGACGACGAGGAGCTCGGCCCCCTGCGGGTGCTCTACACGATCGACGGGGAGGTGCCCACCGAGGAGCACGAGCTGGACCACCTCGCCGGCTACCGCGACTCCCGTCCCGTGCGGGTGGGCAACGCCGCGGTGGCGCAGCTGCAGCTGGACATCTACGGCGAGCTGATCGACTCGATCTACCTCTACAACAAGTACGGCCCCGGCATCAGCCACGACGCCTGGAGCGACCTGCTCGTCATCGTCGAGTGGCTGATGGAGCACTGGGACGACGACGACGCGGGCATGTGGGAGATCCGCGACGACCCGAAGCCGCACACGACGTCGCGCCTCATGGCCTGGGTGGCCATCGAGCGCATGATCCGCGTCGCGCGGCAGCGCGGCCTGCCCGGCGACGTCCCCCGGTGGTCGCAGGTCCGCGACGAGATCTACCACCGCATCCAGGCGGAGAGCTGGAACGACGAGGTCGGCGCCTACATGCAGTACGAGGACTCCGACGTCCTCGACGCCGGGGTCCTGCTGATGCCGATGGTGAAGTTCCTCGCCCCGAACGACCCGCGCTTCGTCTCCACGCTGGCGGTCATCGAGGACAGGCTCGTCTCCGACAGCCTCGTGTTCCGCTACGACCTCGACCACGCCACCGACGGCCTCGACGGGGAGGAGGGCACCTTCTCCCTCTGCTCCTTCTGGTACGTCGAGGCGCTGACGCGGGTGGGACGGCTCGACGAGGCGCGCCTGGCGCTGGAGAAGATGTTCACCTACGCCAACCACCTCGGGCTGTACGCCGAGCAGGTCGGCCTCACCGGCGAGCAGCTCGGGAACTTCCCCCAGGCGTTCACGCACCTGTCCCTCATCAGCGCCGCGATCAACCTGGACCGCGCCCTGGGCTGAGCAGTCGATTACGGCCCGCGGCGGCCCCGCTGCTAGAGTTCAGGACGGCTCGACGAGCCATGCGCCACTAGCTCAATTGGCAGAGCAGCTGACTCTTAATCAGCGGGTTGTAGGTTCAAGTCCTACGTGGCGTACCGATCTTCACCCGTCACGCCGTCCACGGCGTGACCCGCACCGCCTCGGCGGTCAGGGACGCAGCAGCCGCCACCAGCGGCCCGAGGGCTGCTCGACGCGGGCCCGCTCGGCGCGCTCCGCGCACAGCGCCGACGCCGTGTGCCCGACCGCGTGGGCCCGGGCGGTCGTCGCCGCCTCGTCGAGGCGGGGGGCGATGCCGACGGTCCGCCACCCGCAGCTGCAGCGGGCGTGCACCTCGTGCAGCATGCCGGAGCGCAGCGGCGCCGACGTCTCGACCGTGTGCGCCCCGCTGCCGATCCTGCTCATCGCCACGCCGACCGCCATCCTCGTCTCCCCCCAGAAACGTCCTCGCGTCGTGCGAGTGCTCCGACGGTAGGGAAGACCACCGACAGCCCGTCACGGCTAGCAGAGCCGTTGCGGATTCCTTGCGGATTCCTTGAGGCGGCTCGCCTCGAGCGCCCCGCCGCCCGACGAGCTCACCGACGGGTGGCCGGGCACCTAGCGCTGCTCGAGCACCGCCATCGCGGCGTCGTGGCCGCCGAGGCCGGACACCGCGCCGCCGCGGCGCGCCCCCGACCCGCACAGCAGGACGGCGTCCGCGTCGGTCTGCACGCCCCACCGCTGCGCCGGCGTGTCCAGGGCGGCGCGGGACGACGCCCACGGCCACTCGAGGTCGCCGTGGAAGATGTGGCCGCCCGGCAGCGCGAGCTCGTGCTCGAGGTCGACCGGCGTGCGGACCTCGACGCAGGGCCGGCCGTCGGCGTCGCGGGCGAGGCAGTCCTCCAGCGGCTCGGCCAGGTGCTGCTGCAGCCCGGCCAGCGCACGCCGGGTGGCCTCGGCGCGGACCTGCTCGCCGTCCGGGCCCTCGAAGAGCGTCGAGGGGGTGTGGAGGCCGAAGTAGGTCAGCGTGTGCTGGCCCGCGGGCGCGTCCGGACCCAGGATCGAGGGGTCGGTCAGCGAGTGGCAGTAGACCTCGCCCGGGATGCGCTCGGGCAGCCGGCCGGCGGCCGCGTCGGCGTACGCCGCCTCCAGCGCAACGTACCCCTCGTCGAGGTGCAGCGTGCCCGCGTAGGCGACCTCCGGGTCGACGCCGGAGGCCAGCCGCGGGAGGCGGTCGAGCAGGAGGTTGATCTTGAGCTGGGCGCCGACCGGCTTGGTGGACGGGTCGGCGGCGCCACCCCGCAGGATCTCGAGCACCCAGGGCGCGACGTTGGCGAGGACGTGGCCCGCCGGGACGGTGTGGCTGCCGGAGGCGTCGTCCCAGGTGACCTCGGCGCCGCCGCCGACGGCGCCGCGGTCGGCGGCGATCCGGGAGACCCCGGCGCCCGTCAGGACGGTCGCCCCGAGCTGCTCGGCCCGCGCGCGCAGGGCGCCGGTGACCGCGCCCATGCCGCCGACCGGCACGCGCCACTCCCCGGTGCCGTTGCCGACGACGTGGTAGAGGAAGCAGCGGTTCGCCACCAGGCTCGGGTCGTCCAGGGAGACCGAGGTGCCGATCAGGCCGTCGGTGGCGACGGTGCCGCGCAGCAGGTCGTCGTCGAGGCGCTCGCGCACGGTCACGCCGAGCGGCGTCGCCACCAGCTCGCGCCACACCCGCTCATCGACCGCCGCCCGGACGTCGGCCTCGCGGGGCAGCGGCTGCATCAGGGTCGGGGCGACGGCCGCGGCCAGGGCCTCGGCGTCCGCGCCGAACGCCTGCCACTGCGCGTAGGCGTCGTCGCTGCCGGTGACCTCCGCGAACGAGCGCCGGGTCGCCTCGCCCTCCGGGCGCTCGACCAGCAGCCCGGTGGCCCGTCCGTCACGGACCAGCGGCGTGTACGACGCCGTGCGTCGTGACTCCAGCCTCAGGTCGAGGCCGAGGTCGGCCACCATCGCGTCGGGGAGCACGCTGACGAGGTAGCTGTAGCGCGACAGCCGCGCGGCGTGGCCGCTGAACGCCTGCGCCGACACCGCGGCGCCGCCGGTGTGCCCCAGTCGCTCGAGCACCAGGACCGACAGGCCGGCCCGGGCGAGGTAGCACGCGGCGACGAGGCCGTTGTGGCCGCCGCCGACGACCACGACGTCGTGGTGGTCGGTGGGGGCGAGGGGAGCGGACATGGTCGTCAACCTAGGGGACCGGCCCCGGGACGCGTGTGGCCCCGTCCGGGATCGGACGGGGCCACACGAACGGGGTGAACGACGGGACTTGAACCCGCGACATCCGCGACCACAACGCGGCGCTCTACCAGCTGAGCTACGCCCACCATGGCGGCACGCGGACCAGCCGCGAACCGGGAGAGATCATAGCGGTCGCCTCAGGACGGGGCCGAACCGGCAGCCTCCTCGCCGGGCGCCTCACCCGGGGCGTCGGGCTCGCCGAGCCCGGTCAGCGCGCCGCCGTGGCGCTCCGCGATCGCCCGCGCCGTCGCGCTGTCCGGCCCCGGGGTGGGCACGAAGACGGCCTCCCGGTAGTACCGGAGCTCCTCGATGCTCTCGCGGATGTCGGCGAGGGCCCGGTGGTTGCCGCGCTTGGCCGGCGCCTGGAAGTAGGCGCGGGGGAACCAGCGGCGGGACAGCTCCTTGATCGAGGAGACGTCGATGATCCGGTAGTGCAGGGCCTTCTCCAGGTCCGGCATGTCCCGCGCGATGAACGCCCGGTCGGTGCCGACCGAGTTCCCGGCCAGGGGAGGGCGCGAGCCCTCGGGGCAGTGCTCGCGGACGTACGCCAGCACCTGCGCCTCCGCGTCCGCCAACGTCGTCCCCGCCTCGAGCTCCTCGAGCAGACCGGAGCTGCGGTGCATCTCGGTGACGTACTCGCCCATCTGCTCGAGCGCCTCGTCGGGCGGGCGGACGACGACGTCGACACCCTCACCCAGCACGGTGAGGTCGTAGTCCGTCACGAGCGCCGCGACCTCGACCAGCGCGTCGGCCCCCAGGTCGAGACCCGTCATCTCGCAGTCGATCCACACCAGTCGCTCGTTCACGGTCGTTCACCCTACGCACCGTGGAGGTTCCGGGGTCCTCAGGACGGGTTCAGGATCCGTGTCTACCGTTCTGTCCCATGGCGAACCGACCCAGCACGAAGCCGTCCCCGAAGGGCTCCGGGAAGGGCGCCGCGGCCCGCGCGGCCGCCGTCCGGGAGGAGCAGCAGAAGCGGGAGAGGCGCCGTGTGCTCGTCATGGGCGGCAGCGTCGCGGCAGTCGTGATCGCGTTGATCGTCGCCGCCGTCCTGGTCGTCAACAGCTCCGGGGTGGACACCGACGAGGTCCAGGCCGGGTCCAGCGACTACGGCCTGACGATCGGTCCCGAGGACGCCCCGACCGAGATCGTCATCTACGAGGACTTCCTGTGCCCCGCCTGCGGCGCCTTCGAGGCCGAGGCCAACGACGACCTCGCCCAGGCCGCGGCGGACGGCGACGCCCGGGTCGAGTACCGGCCCTTCGTGCTCCTCGACGGGTTCGACGACTACTCGCCCCGCGCCGTGAACGCCTTCGCCGTCGTCCTCGAGGAGTCCGGCCCCGAGGTCGCGAAGCGCTTCCACGACGAGCTGTACGCCGACCAGCCGTCCGAGTCCGACGCCACGTTCCCGGACGCCGACTGGCTGGTCGAGAAGGCCGTCGCGGCCGGCGCCGACGAGGCCGCCGTCCGCCCGGGCATCGAGGACATGGCGCAGCAGGACTTCGTCGAGCAGGCCACCTCCGAGGCGCAGTCGGCGGGCGTCAACAGCACCCCGACCGTGATCGTCGACGGCGAGGTGGTCGGTGGGCAGACCATCGACGAGGTCGTCCAGAACACCCTCGACCAGGTCGGCTGAGCCCCCCGGGGGCCGAGGCCGGGAATGCCCACGGCCCGTCGTGGTTGGCTGCTGACATGAGTGACGCCTCCTCCACCGACCCCCGCGCGACCATCGGCCTCACGGGCCTGGCGACGATGGGCCGCAACCTGGCCCGCAACATGGCCCGCAACGGCTTCACCGTCGCGGTCCACAACCGGACCGCGGCCAAGACGACCGCGCTGGTCGACGAGTTCGGCGACGAGGGCGACTTCGTGGCCTCCGAGAGCCTCGAGGACTTCGTCGCCTCGATCCAGCGGCCGCGCGCCATCGTGATCATGGTCAAGGCCGGCCAGGCGACGGACGCGGTGATCGACGACCTGCTGCCCCTGCTCGACGCCGACGACATCGTGGTCGACGGCGGCAACGCGCACTACGAGGACACCCGTCGGCGCGAGAAGGCCCTGGCCGAGAAGGACATCCACTTCGTCGGCATGGGCGTCTCGGGCGGCGAGGTCGGCGCCCTCGAGGGCCCCTCGATCATGGTGGGCGGCTCCGAGCACGCCTACGAGACGCTGGGCCCGGTCGTCGAGCGGATCGCCGCCCAGGTCGACGGCACGCCCTGCGCGACCCACGTCGGCCCCGACGGCGCCGGCCACTTCGTGAAGATGGTCCACAACGGCATCGAGTACGCCGACATGCAGCTCATCGCCGAGTCGTACGACCTGCTGCGCAACGTCCTCGGCATGGAGCCCGCCGAGATCGGTGAGGTCTTCGAGTCCTGGAACTCCGGCGACCTCGAGTCGTTCCTCATCGAGATGACCGCCGACGTCCTCCAGCACACCGACGCCGAGACCGGCAAGCCCTTCGTGGACGTCGTCGCCGACGAGGCGGAGCAGAAGGGGACGGGCCGGTGGACGGTGCAGACCGGGCTCGAGCTCGGCGTCCCCATCACCGGCATCGCCGAGGCCACGTTCGCGCGCAGCCTGTCCGGTCACGTCGAGCAGCGCGCGGCGGCCCGGTCGATGTTCGCCGAGGACCCCGAGGAGACCCCCGGTGACGCCATCGACGACCGGGAGCGCTTCGTCGAGGAGGTCCGCCTCGCCCTGTACGCCTCCAAGATCGTCGCCTACGCCCAGGGCTTCGACATGATCCGCGCGGGCGCGGAGCAGTTCGACTGGGACATCGACCTCGGGTCCATGGCCACCATCTGGCGCGGCGGCTGCATCATCCGCGCGCGGTTCCTGGACCGCATCCGCGAGGCGTTCGCCGACGAGCCCGACCTGACCACCCTGATGACGAACGGCTTCTTCGCCGACGCCCTGCACGAGGGCGTCGACGCCTGGCGCCACGTCGTCGCGACGGCCGCGCGGACCGGCGTCCCGGTGCCGGCGTTCGGGTCCTCCCTTTCGTACTTCGACGGGCTGCGCCGCGACCGGCTGCCCGCCTCGCTGATCCAGGGGCTGCGCGACAACTTCGGCGCCCACACCTACCGCCGGGTCGACCGCGAGGGCACCTTCCACACGCTGTGGGCGGGCGACCGGTCCGAGCAGGAGCAGGAGTGAGGGTCGTTCCGGGGGTCCGGCTACGGCAGGTCTGGCAACCTGGGGGCATGGTCGGCGCGCGCAGGTCCCGCTCATGAAGCAGACGGCGAAGGAGTACACCTTCAAGATCGTCGGCTGGGTGCTGCTGGTCGTCGGCGTGCTGGCGATCCCGCTGCCCGGCCCCGGGGCGCTCATCATCCTGCTCGCCGTCCTCGTGCTCGCCCAGCAGTACGAGTGGGCCGAGCGGCGCCTCGAGTCCGTCAAGCGGTGGGCCTTCAAGAGCGCAGCGGACGGCGTCCAGACCTGGCCCCGGATCATCGCGTCCGCCTTCGGCGTGGTCTGGCTGATCGGCGTGGGCGTCTTCTGGATCGTCTCGCCCCCGGAGCCCTCCTGGTGGCCGTCGCAGCTCCCGGCCTGGACCTGGCTCCCCGGCGGTGCCGTCGCCGGCGGGACCCTGATCTTCTCCGGCGTCGTCGCGCTGGGGATCCTCGTCTACTCCTTCGTCAAGTTCCGCGGCGCCGACCACCCCGAGGCCGAGGCCGAGCAGAAGGTCGCGTCGGACACGACCCCTCCCGCGTAACGGTTCCGCAGGACCGCGTCTGCCGATACCATCGGTGGCCAGTCATCAACTTCCGCCGGCGACGGCGGACTCGCTGGCCACTGCCGATGAACGTCGGGGGGACGGTGGCCTGAGGCCTGGGGGGGGCAGCGTGGCAAGGGCACTGAGCCATGCCCGCGGGACGACCGCGGACGTGGTGCATAGGACCGTGGAGGCACTGGGCGCCGCGCTCGGCGGGACGGCCGGCGTGCACGACGCCGACGGCACCGGGGGATCCCCCGGCGACGTCCGGCTCGCCGTCGACCGCGACCGACCGCTCGACGACGTCGAACGGCAGCTCGTGGAGGCGGCCGCCGAGCTCGTGCGCAACGCGTTGCGCGCCGACCGTGAGGCGGCGCTCGCCGACGCGCTGGCCGACCTCGTCGACCGGACGCTGCCGGAGCTGGACGCCATGATCGGCGCGACCGTCGAGGAGCGGCTCGTGAAGGTCGCCCGCGACGTCGGCGAGGTCATGGACGTGAAGGGTTGGTCCGTCCGGATCCTCAGCGAGTCGGAGTGGACGATGGTCGCCGACGAGAACCGTCGCGGACGCGTGCCCGACTCGATGACCGCCTGGCGCCCCTTCGACCCGCGGACCCTCGAGCTCGAGGAGGGCTCCGTGGTGGTCCGGCCCGGCGACGGCACCCCCGTCGCCGAGTCGCTGAGCCACTGCGGCCTCACCACGCTCCTGGGTGCCACCGGCTACGACCCCGACGCCGTCTCGTGGACCGTGTGCATGGTCGGCGACGACGTGTCGGGCGACCTCGGCCCCGGTCGTACGGCGCTCGGCGCCCTGGTCCCGGCCGCCCTGGGCTTCCCGCTGCCACCGCGCAGCGGCGGGCTGCTGCGCTCGACGGGCTGACGCGCTACTCGATCAGGCGGACCGGGTCGCCCTCCAGCGAGGCGTCCCAGGTGGTGAAGTCCGTGATGTTGCCGTTCTGCTTGACCTCGACCTTGAACCAGCACCCGGTGAGGACGGTCTCGTCACAGTCGTAGTCGGCCGGGATCGGGATCCTCATGCGCTGCACCTGACCGTCGTGGGTCGAGTGGGCGATGCGCGCCGCGCACCCCGTGAGGGCGGTGAAGTCCTGGTCGTTGATCGCACCCGTGCAGCCGGTCAACCCGGACCGGACCGACCCGGTCGCGTCGGCCGGCGGCTGCACCGTGGCCGAGCCCGTCGCGCTGGCGCCGTCCGCGACGTCGAAGAACTCGAACGCGATGCTCTGACCGGCGGCCGCGGGCAGCACCCTCAGCAGGTTGAAGGAGGCCGTGCTGTCCGGGGTGTTCTGGAGCATGGGCATGCGCGACCAGCCCGACACCGAGATCCCGGCCGCGGCGCTGCTGACGGCGCGGATGCCGAACGAGTTCGCGCCGAGCCCGAGGGCGGTCGTGTTGCCGCTCGTCGGTGCCGCCGTGACGAGGGAGTTGCCGGCGTAGACGATGGGCGGCCGGTTGTTGTTCGGCTCCGGCGTGCCGCCGAGCGCCACGTTCGTGCGCACCTGCAGGTAGTAGTCGCCCGTGCGGTTGGGGGTGAAGGTGCACAGCGGGTACCACTGGTGGAACGTCTTGGCCGTGTCGGGGTTGTACGACACCTGCGGCGTCCCGGTGTAGGTCGTGCCCGTGCCGCTGTTGTAGCGCAGGTTGTCCATGCTCGGCACGCCGTGGATGCCCCGGAACTGCTTCGTGCACCCGGAGATCGCGGCCCCCGCGGTGGGATCCTGCTGCTCGTTCTGCTCCCGGAGCGCGAACGACGTGGTCACCGGGTTCGAGGTCGAGCTGGAGCCCGGATTGAGGTCGCCGCTGCAGTACACCGAGCTGCCCGTCGCGTACCGGGCGATCGCGTCCGTGGTCGTGTACGGGTTGATGCTGTTGCGGGGTGCCGCGGCCGGCATGGTCCCGCACGTCGCGCCGGTCGCGTAGTAGGCCGGGTCGAAGAGCTGCAGCGTGACCGGCACACCGACGGCCTCCGTCCCGATCTTGACCGCGAAGAAGTAGCCGTCCGGGTAGGTGGCCTCGGTGTTGCGGGACGTGCTCGTGTTGCAGCCGTACGTGCCGGTGCACGGCTGGGTGCTGTAGCGGTCGCCCTGTTGCTTGTTCGTCTGCGGGCCCTCGATGGCCGCCCAGAAGTACGGCCGGCTGCTGCAGACCGAGCGGTAGGCGCTGGGGATCACCGAGGTGGACGGGCCGGAGGTGGAGGACCCGCCGGGTGGCTCGTTCCCGAAGGTGTTGCACGGGCTGCCCATGGGAGCCGGGCTCGTGTAGTCGGCCACCGCCGAACGGGTGATCGTGGCGGTGTCGACGTCGATGGCCGCGCCGAACTGGTTGTCCACCGCGGTCGTGACGGTCACCCTCAGCTGACTGCGTCGCTCCCCGAACTCGACGGTCACCGTGGCGTTGCCCAGGTGCTCGTACCCGTTCAGCTCCGCACTGCGCCGGGCGGTCTCGGTCGCCCGGGGGAGGTTGTCGGGCAGGAAGATGACGCCAGCCAGGGCCGCGGCGTCCGCGGCGGTCTGCACCCGCTCGGCCTCCACGTACCATCGGGCGACGTCGACACCGATGGCCGCGACGGCCATCAGGACCGACGAGATGAGGAGGGCCGCGACGATGGCGACGTACCCGTCCTCGCCCCGGTTCCGCCGGACGGACGCCCTCATCCGCAGTTGTCCTCGAACGTCAGGGGCTCGAACGCCATGACCGCGTGGTCGTCGACCGCGAGGTCGTCCGGGAAGCCGGGCCACAGGTCGAGGCCCACCACCCACTCGTGCGTGGTGAGCAGTCGGACGCCGACGCGTGCCCCCTCGGTCGCGCAGACGGTGGTGGCGACCTCGTTCCAGTCACCACCGCCGTAGCGGAAGGCCAGCCGGGACGGGGACCAGACGAAGCGCACGCACTGGGCGTTGCAGGTCGCGCCCTCGAAGCTGGACCCGGTGCCGAGGAAGCCGCGGTCGTTGGCGTTGTAGATCCAGATCTCGTCGATCTGGTCGGTGGGGATCGCGGACCCGTTCGCCTGCATGGCGTCCGCGGCCAGTTGCGCGAAGCGGGGTGTCGACCCCGGCGCGCACGGGACCTCCCCGTCGCAGAGCGCCGGCCCGGCGTTGGGGGCGGCGGAGGCGATCCGGGCGCCCACCCGCGTCGCTGAGGCGACGGCGACGTTGTCCTTCATCAGGAACGCCATCTCGATCATGCCGAAGACCAGCACCAGCAGGACCGGCATGATCAGGGCAGCCTCGACCGCCGCCGCGCCCCGCTCGTCGCGGCGCCTGTGACCACGCATCGTCGCTCGCCCTCGTCCTCGCACCTGACCTGCGAGAACCGTAGGTCCGCGAGGGCCCCGGCGAGGGCGGAATGGCGAATGTGGGGAGTACGGCAGGGTTGTGGCTGGGTCCGACCGGGGAACGGGGGGCCAGGCGGGGCCTCCGGGTCCCGGACGAGACCGAGGAGGAGTGGCGATGACCGGAGCCGTACGACGGGGACTGCTGGCCGGAGCGGCGGGCACGACCGCGCTGAACGCCGTGACCTACCTCGACATGGCCCTGAGGGGTCGCCCGGGGAGCGACCTGCCGGATCAGACGGTCGAGGGACTGATCGAGGCGGCCGGCGGGTCGATCTCCGGCTCGGGCTCGACGTACGAGGCCCGCCGGACCGCGTGGGGTGCCGTCGGCGGCATCGGCGCGGGGCTGGCGACCGGGGTGGTGGCGAGCGTCGCCCGCGGTGCCGGGGTCCGGCTGCCGTTCCTCGCGGCCGCCGCCGGGACCGGAGCGGTCGCGATGGCCGCCTCCGACGTCCCGGCCGCCCTCGTGGGGGCCACCGACCCGCGGCAGTGGGAGGTGGCCGACTGGGTGGCAGACGCCGTCCCCCACCTCGTCATGGGGGCCGTGACGGTGGCCGCCGTCCGTGCCCAGGACCCCGATCCGGCCCCCGAGGTGCACGTCGTCGACCTGACCAGGCCCGGCCGCGCCGGGCTCGGCCTGCTGACCCGGTCGTTCGCGCTCGGGACCGCCGCCGGCGCCCGCACGTCGCTCGGTGTCGCCGGCCCGGTGCTGACCGGCAACCCGGGCCGTGCCGCCGGGACCGCGACGGTGCTCATGACCGTCGGCGAGATGGCCGCGGACAAGTCGCCGGTGGTGCCGAGCCGCCTCGACGACGGCGCGTTCTACGGGCGCGTCGGTGCCGGCGCGGCCGGCGCGCGCATGCTCGCCCGTCGCGAGGACGCCCGGACGCTGGGCCCCGTCGTCGCCGGGGGCCTCGGCGCGGCCGTCGGGTCGTTCGCCGGAGCCGGGTGGCGGTCCCGGGCGAGTGCCACCATGCCCAACTGGGCCGCCGGGCTCGTGGAGGACGCCGTCGCGGTCGGCCTGACCGCGCTCGCGTGCCGCAGGCGTCCGCGGCGCTGACCAGACGGCCCGGATCGAGCACGACGGAGGCGAGGACCTGGCCCCCGGCACCCCTATGGGCCCCCGTGGGGGTTGGCGGGGGCCCGGCCCCCGGGGGCGCCACAACCTTCCGCACCCCCATTGGTCTCGCCTCCGTTGCTGTTGCCGGGTGCCCGTCAGGTCTGGCGCGCGCCCGACGGCGACGCGTCGTCCTGCGGCGACTGCGGCGACTGCGGCGACTGCGGCGTCTCGGGGGCGTCCTCCGGCGCCTCCGGTGCGCCCTCGGGAGGCTCGGGCCTCTCGCCCCCGTCGTCCGGCGCGTCGTCCGGCGCGCCGTCCGGTGCGGCGTCCGGTGCGCCGGGACCACCCGGACCGATGCCGGGGCCACCGGGACCGCCGGGGCCATGCCCGCCGGGACCGCCGGGACCGCCGGGACCGCACGGGGCGTCACCCTCCTCGCCGCCCGGGGCGGCGGGGCCGGTCTCGGAGCTGTCGACGCCACGACCGGCGGCGCCGTCGTCGTCGGCCCGGTCGGCCAGGGCGGGCCCGCCGAGGCCGATCGCGAGACCGGCGAGGGCGCCGACCCCGACCCCGGCGGCGAGGCCGCTGCGCCAGGTCCGGCCCGGTCGGGAGGGGCGCCAGGAGCGCCAGGAGCGGCGTCCGGCGGACGCCGGGGCCGGGGTCTCGCCGGCGTCCGCCTCGAGGCGGGTCGTCTCCGCCTCGTCGCGCGGCAGGCGCTCGGTCGGGTGGTCGTCGGGGCGTTCGGTGCTCATGGTTCTCCTCTGGTGGGGACGGGACGGGCGGGAGGGTCAGCGCGAGGCGCTGTCGACCAGGTCCTCGGCCTCGCGCTGGGCGCGGGCGGGCACCGGGGCGACGTCGAGCAGGGCGGTGTCGCGGGCGACGCGGTCGGTCGGGCCGGGACCCCAGGTGGCGGTCGCGGCGACGGCCACCCAGGCGACGACGAGGGCGGCGACCGCTGCGCCGGCTCCGGCGAGGACGCCGCCGCCCCGTCGGAGCGCGCCCGCGAAGGCGAGCACGACGACGGCGACGACGAGCAGGTCGACCAGGGTGAGGTCAGCGGGAAGGTCCATGGCTCCGACGGTGGCGGCCGGATCTGAAGGCGACCTCAAGACCACGCGCCGGCGCCCCGGTCTTCAGGTCCTCTTCAGCCCCGTCTCGGCACACTGGTGCCCGTGCCCAGCCCCCGCCGCGCCGACGGACCGCGCCTGCTGCTCGTCGAGGACGACGCCGCGATCCGGGAGTCCCTGGGCGCGGCGCTGCGGGCCGCCGGCTACGAGGTGCGCGCCCTGCCCGACGGCGAGGACCTCGAGACGGAGCTGGACGCCTGGCGGCCGGCGCTCGTCGTCCTCGACTGGATGCTGCCCGGCCGGGACGGACCGGCCCTGGTCGGCGTCGTCCACGCCCGCTCTGCCGCGGGCGTGGTCATGCTGACGGCGCGGGAGGCGGTCAGCGACCGGCTGCGGGGCTTCGACGCCGGGGTCGACGACTACGTCTCGAAGCCGTTCGCGACGGAGGAGCTCATCGCCCGGATCCGCGCCGTCCTGCGGCGCCTGGGTGCGCTGCCGAGCACGGTGACGGTGGGTGACCTCGTGGTCGACCCGGACGGCGGCCGCGCGGACCGCGCCGGGCACCGCCTGCCGCTCACGGCGACGGAGTTCCGGCTCCTCTGCTTCCTGGCCGAGAACCGCGACCGCGTCCTGTCGCCCGCGCAGATCCTCACCCAGGTGTGGGGCTACGACGAGTACGCCGACAACCTCGTCCAGGTCCACGTCAGCGCTCTGCGCCGCAAGATCGAGGCCCACGGACCGCGCCTGCTGCACACCGAGCGGGGCCTCGGGTACGTGCTGCGGGCCGCCGGATGAGGACCCGCCGGGGAGGCGAGGGCCTGCGCACCCCCTCCCTGCGGCGCCGGGTCGTCGCGGTCGTGCTCCTGGCGCTCGCCGTGCTCCTCGTCGTCCTCGTCGTCGCGACCGACCAGGCGCTCTCCGCCCGCCTCGAGTCGCAGCTGCGTGACCGCCTGGTCGACCGCGCGGGCTTCGCCGCCGTCCTCGCCGAGGACTACGAGGACGAGGAGCTCGCCCGACGGCTCGAGGGCAACGGCATCTCCGTGGTCGTCACCGACGACGACGGCGAGACCTACACCGCGGGACCGGAGGTGCCGGAGGGCGACAGCAGCGGACCCGGGCCCGGCGGCCCCGGGCCGCGCGGACCGTACGGCCCACCCGGGGGAGAGCCCCTCGACCCCGGGGACGTCGTCACCCGCGGCGACGTGCTGGCCGTGAGCGTCGACCTGGACGGCGACGGGACCGCGACCCTGACCGCGGACGCGTCGTCGGTGTCCGCCACGGTCACGCAGGTCCGGGTGGTGCTGGTCGCGACGGCGCTCCTGGTCCTGCTCCTGGCCGCGCTCGCCGTCCCCCTCGTGGTCGCGCGGGCGCTGCGCCCGCTCGACCGGATCACCGAGGTCGCACGCTCGATCACCCGCGGCGACCGGGGCCGCCGCCTCGACCCGACGACGCCGACGTCGGAGCTGGGCCGCACGGCCACCGCGTTCGACGAGATGCTCGACGAGGTCGTCGGCGCCGAGCAGCGGGCCGTGGCCTCGGAGCAGCGGCTGCGCACGTTCCTCTCGGACGCCGCGCACGACCTGCGGACCCCGATCACGGGGGTGCAGGCGGCGGCCGAGCACGTGCTGCGCGACGACCCTCCCCGCGACGAGCGCGAGCGGGTCCTGACCACCCTGATCCGGGAGTCCAGGCGGGCCGGCCGCCTCGTCGACGACATGCTGCTGATCACCACCATCGACGCGGGTCTGAGCCTGCGCCGCGAGCCCGTCGACCTGCTCGCCCTGGCCCGCGACGTCGTCGCCGCCCGGGAGCTGTCCCACCCCGGTCTCGACCTGCGCGCCGAGGGGGAGCCGGTGGTCGTCACCGGCGACCGCGACCGGCTGGCCCGCGCCCTCGGCAACCTCGTCGACAACGCCCTTGGGGTCGCCCGGGACGCGGTGGTGGTGCGGGTCCGCTCCGGCGCCGGCCGAGCGGGTCTCGACGTGGTCGACGACGGCCCCGGGGTCCCGCCCGCCGAGCGGGAGCGGATCTTCGACCGCATGGTCCGCCTCGACGCCGCCCGCCGCAGCGGCGGCGCCGGGCTCGGCCTGCCCATCGCCCGGGGCATCGCCCGCGCGCACGGCGGGGACGTGACGTGCAGCGAGGCCCCCGGTGGCCCGGGCGCGCAGTTCTCCCTGGTGCTGCCCGTGGCCTGAGCGGAACCGACGCGGCGGTCAGGGTGCCGGACGCAGGACCACCAGGCCACCGAGCCCGAGCAGGACGCCGCCCGTCGTGGCCTCGGCCCGCCGCGCGACGACCGGGGAGGACAGGACCCGACCCAGTCGGCCCAGGACGGTGAGGACCCCGACGTACCAGCACAGGCACAACAGCCAGAACGCAGCGGCCAGCACGAGGTGCGACGTCGTCGGCGGCAGCGCCGTCACCTCGAACTGCGGGAACAGGGCGAGGTAGAAGGCGGCCGCCTTTGGGTTCAGGACGTTGCACAGCAGGCCCTGGCGAAACGCGGCGCGCCGCGCCAGGTTCCGGCTGGCATGCCCGGGCCACGACGCCTCGCTGGCACCTGGTCCGGCCGTGCCGCCCCGGAGCCGGGCCCACGCGAGGAGGGCACGGGAGCCGAGGTACATCAGGTAGAGGCCGCCGACGATCCGCAGGACCTCGAAGACCGTTCCCGAGGCGAGCAGCACGGCGGTCAGGCCGAGGGCGGCGGCGGCGCACAGCACGGCGTTGCCGGTCATGATGCCCGCGACCGTGGCCGCGGCAACCGCTCGTCCGCCGGTGGCCGCGTTCTTGAGCAGCAGCATCATGTCCGGCCCGGGCAGCAGGATGACCGCGACGGAGGCGACGAGGAAGGCGACGAGGGTGCCGGTCATGACGGGATCGTCGTGCACCCCCGCCAGCCCGGCAACCACGGCGCCCCCGACAGGACTCGAACCTGTGACCGGCGGATTAGAAGGCCGCTGCTCTATCCAGCTGAGCTACGGAGGCAGTGCGCCCAGTATGGCGGGCGTCGGCGGGTCGGCCGGATCCACGGGGTGGGCGGTGCCGACGTCCCCGCTCACCCCGGGAGACCGCCCAGAGTGTGGCCCGCCACCCAAGCCGGCGACTCACCCCCGGTGGGAGGCCATCCACTCGACGATCTCGTCGGGGTCGCGGGGGAGGGCGGCGGAGAGGTTCTCGCTGCCGTCGGCGGTGACGAGGATGTCGTCCTCGATCCGGATGCCGATGCCGCGCAGCTCCTCGGGGACGAGCAGGTCGTCGGGCTGGAAGTACAGCCCCGGCTCGACCGTGAGGCACATGCCCTCGGCGAGGTCGCCACGCGGATAGACGTCGAGCGACGCGTTCGCGCAGTCGTGGACGTCCATGCCGAGCATGTGGCTCGTGCCGTGCAGGGTCCAGCGGGCGTAGACCTTGCTCGCGGGGTCCAAGGCCTCCTCGGCGGACACGGGGAGCAGGCCGAGGTCCTCCAGGCCGTGGGCGAGGACCTCCATGGCCGCGTGGTGGGCGGCGAGGAACGCCGCACCGGGCCGGACGGCCTCGATCCCGGCGGTCTGGGCGGCGAGGACCAGGGAGTAGAGGTCGCGCTGCACCGTCGTCCAGGTCCCGCTGACCGGGAGGGTGCGGGTGACGTCGGCGGTGTACAGGTTGTGGCCCTCGACGCCCATGTCGAGCAGGATCAGCTCGCCCGGGACGACGGCGCCGGAGTTCTCGATCCAGTGCAGCGTGGTGGCGTGGGCGCCGTTGCCGACGATCGCGTCGTACCCCAGGTCGTTGCCCATCGCCCGGGCCCGGCGGAAGAAGGTGCCCTCGATCCACCGCTCGCCGTGCTCGAGCACCCGGTCCCACTCGCGGACGGAGTCCTCGAAGCCGAGCGTGGTGATGTCGCAGGCCTCCCGCAGCTCGCCGACCTCCCACTCGTCCTTGACCAGCCGCATCTCCGACAGCACGCGGGCGAGCTCGCCGTCGCGGCCCTCGTCGCCGGCGAGGGTCGCGTCGACGCGGGCGTCGACCCCGCGGTGCACGCGGGTCTTCGCGGACGTCGCCAGGGCACCCTCGAGGTCGTTGACGTGGCGGACCTCGAGACCCAGCGAGTCCGACATCTCCTTCAGCGACGGGCGGCGGCCGGCCCACAGGTCGCCGTACTGGCGGTCGCGGAAAAACTCGTCGGTCTCGCGGTCGGAGCCGGGGCGGGCGTAGAGCACGGCCTCGCCGTCCTCGACGACGAGGGCGGCGTCCGAGGTCTGGTTGCCCGACAGCCACGTGTGGGCGGTGTCGGGGCGGAACCGGTAGTCGGTGTCGTTGCTGCGGACCTTGAAGGTGCCCGCGGGGACGACGAGCCGCTCCCCGGGGAACGCCTCCGCCAGCGCCGTACGGCGCCGCGCGGCCCAGTCCGCCACCGGGTGCGGGGGCAGCTCGGTCTCCCGGGTGCCCCAGCCGGTGCGCATGAAGGCGGCGTACGCCTCGGGCACGGCCGGGTCGTGGGACTCGGTGCGCAGCTCCTCGCCGACCTGGTCGGTCTCCGCGCCCGCGTCCGTGCGCTGGCTGTCCTCGGTGCTCTGCTGGGCGTCGCTCACGCCCACCCACACTACGCCGCACCGCGCCCGTCCTGCCCGGCGTGAGGTGTGACAGGAGTGGCCTCCGTTACGCTGCGCCCATGGTGAGCCCAGGTGGAGCCGAGCCGCCGTCGGCCCCCTCGGGCACCGGCGCCGCGGGGTCCGACGCGGGCAGCCGCGTGGGCGGGACCCGCATGCTCACCGCCCTGGTGCGTCTGCACGGCGTCGTCGGCGACCTCGCCCTCCCGCTCGAGGTGGACGACGCCCCGGCCGCCCGCGACGACCGCGTCGAGCTGGTGTCCCAGCTCGAGGACTACCTCATCCCGCGGGTCACCACGATGGAGGGCCCGCTGCTCGCCGTCGTCGGCGGCTCCACCGGCGCCGGCAAGTCCACCCTCGTGAGCTCGCTCGTGGGCGCCCCGGTGACGCAGTCGGGCGTCCTGCGCCCGACGACACGCTCGCCCGTGCTGGTCCACCACCCCGACGACTCCGGGTGGTTCGACCAGGACCGCCTGCTGCCCGAGCTCACCCGCGTCGACCGGCCCACGAACGACCCGGAGGCCATCCAGCTCGTCGTCAGCGACGCGGTCCCCGCCGGGATCGCCGTCCTCGACGCGCCGGACGTCGACTCGGTCGAGGCCGCCAACCGCAACCTCGCCGCGGAGCTGCTGGCCGCCGGCGACCTGTGGGTCTTCGTCACCTCCGCGGCCCGCTACTCCGACCAGGTGCCGTGGGAGCTCCTGCGCCGGGCGGCCGAGCGGGCGACGTCCGTCGCGATCGTGCTCGACCGGACCTCCGCGGAGGACGCCGGCACCGTCGCGACCCACCTCGCGCGGATGCTCGCGAGCCGCGGCCTCAAGGACTGCCCGCTGTTCACCGTCCCCGAGTCGCAGCTCGACGAGCAGGGTCTGCTGCCCGAGCGCGCCGTGCGGGGCATCCGGGACTGGATGCAGGCCCTCGCCGACGACACCGACGCCCGCGCCGCCGTCGCCGCCCGCACCGTCGGCGGCGCCATCCGCACGCTCGGCGCCCGCTCCCACGCCCTGGCCGGTGCCTACGAGCGGCAGCTGGCCGCCGCGACCGAGCTGCGCGAGGAGGCGCAGGCGGCGTACGCCGCGGGCGTCGTCGCCGCCCGGGAGGCCACCGCCGACGGCACCATGCTGCGGGGCGAGGTGCTCGCGCAGTGGCAGGAGCTGGTGGGCACCGGGGACCTGATCCGCTCCTTCGAGGACCGCGTCGGGCGCCTGCGCGAGCGGGTCGTGAACGCGGTCCGTGGACGGCCCCAGTCCGCCGAGCGCGTCACCACCGCCATCGAGGTCGGGCTGGTCGCCGTCCTGGTCGAGCACGCGGAGAGGGCCGCGCAGCAGGCGGTCGCCGCGTGGCGCGGCCACGGCGCGGGCACGCGCCTCGTGGAGTCGACCCCGGCCGACCTGGGCCGGGCCACGCCCGACGTCCGCTCCCGCGCCGGCCGGCTCGCCGCCGAGTGGCGCGACGGCCTGGGCCGCATGATCAAGGCGGAGGTCTCCGACACCCGCGCCACCGCCCGCTACCTGGAGCTCGGGGCCGACGGACTGACGGCGGCGCTGATGATCGTCGTCCTCAGCCAGTCGCAGGGCACCCTCAGCGTGGCCCCGGGGGAGGCCGGCAGCAGCGCCCGCCTCGGGGAGCGGCTGCTCGCCGCGGTGTTCGGCGAGCAGGCCGTCCGGTCCCTGGCGTCACGCGCCCGCTCCGACCTCGACCGTCGCGTGGCCTCGTTGCTGGCCGCCGAGGGAGCCCGCCACCTCGAGGTCCTGGACGCCCTCCGGCTCGACCCGGGGCTGCCCGAGCGGGTCCGCGAGGCGGCACGCCGGGTGGACGACGTGCGCTTCCGTTCTTCCCGTCCTGCCGTCGACGACGCAGGCACACCCTAGGCTGTGCCCAGGGTCGGCAACCGTGCCGACGCCTCCCGGACGCCTGGCACCGGCCCGTCCGGCAGCCACGACCGACGAGTGCCTGCGAGGAAGCCACATGACGTCCCTGCTCGAGGGGGCCCGACCGCGGCCCGGTGAGGAGCCGCCCCGCGGCTCGGGCACCGGCGACCGTGTCGAGGCGCTCGTCGCCGCCGTCGACCTGGCGCGCGACCGCGTCGACGCCGACGCCGTCGAGCAGGCGGACGCCACCGCGGACCGCGCCGCGGGCCGGATGCGGCTCTCGCCCGACCACACCGTGGTCGCGATCGCCGGCGCCACCGGCTCCGGCAAGTCCTCCACGTTCAACGCCCTCACCGGGCTCGAGCTGGCCGCCACCGGCGTCCGTCGTCCCACCACCTCGTGGGCGGCCGCCTGCGTGTGGGGCTCGCGCGACGCCTCGGAGGTCCTCGACTGGCTCGGCATCCCGCCGCGGCACCAGACCAGCCGCGGCTCGATGCTCGACCCCAGCCGCGAGGACGCCGCGGACATGGACGGCGTCGTCCTGCTCGACCTGCCCGACCACGACTCCACCGAGGTGTCCCACCACCTCGAGGTCGACCGCCTCGTGGAGAAGGCCGACCTGATGGTGTGGGTGCTCGACCCCCAGAAGTACGCCGACGCCGCCGTGCACGACCGCTACCTGCGGCCGCTGGCGGCGCACGCCGACTCGATCGTCGTCGTCCTGAACCACCTGGACGCCGTCCCCGAGGCCCGGCGCGACTCGATGCTCGAGGACGTCCGTCGGCTCCTGGTCGCCGACGGCCTCGCCGAGGTGCCCCTCGTCGGGCTGTCCGCCCGGGAGGGCTGGGGCGTCGACGAGCTCCGCGCCCAGATCTCCCGTCGGGTCGCCGACAAGGCGCTGGCCCGCGGCCGGGTCGACGTCGACGTGCGCGCCGCCGCCGAGCGGCTGGCCTCCGCCGCCGGTGCCGCCGCCGGGACGCCGCAGCGCACGCTGTCCGAGGAGCGGCTCTCCGCGTTCGAGGACGCCCTCGGTGAGGCGGCCGGCCTCCCCGTCGTGACCCGGGCCGTCGAGGGCTCGGTCCGCCGCCGCGCCCGCCGCGCCACGGTGTGGCCCCTGCTGGCGTGGCTCCCGGGGCTGCGCCGCACCGACCACGTCGCGGCCAGCGGGCTCCAGCTCGGCGACGAGGCCGCCGGGCAGCAGCTCGGGGGCCGCTCCCACCTGCCGACGGTGGCGCCGGTCGAGCGTCCCCGCGTCGAGGCGGCGACCCGCGACCTCGCCGACGAGCACTCCGCCGGGCTGCCGCCGGCCTGGGCCGACGCCCTCCGCCGCGTCACCACCGAGCGCTCCGGCGACCTCGCCGACCGCATCGACGGCTCGCTCGCCGCCTCCGACCTCGGCGTCGCCCGGCTGCCCGCGTGGGTCCGCCTCGTGCAGGCGCTGCAGTGGCTGCTGCTCCTCGCCGCCCTCGCCGGAGGCGTGTGGTGGGGCCTCGCCGAGGCCGGCGTCGTGCGCGGGCTCGCCGTCGGACCGGTCGAGCTCGGCCTCGTCGTGCTCGTCGGCGGGCTCCTCGCCGGGCTGGTGCTCATGGTGGTGGCCTGGTCGTCGGTCGGGCGGACGGCACGGTTCCGGGCCGACGTCGCCGGACGGATGCTCCGCACGGCGGTCCACGACGCCGCCGACGAGCTCGTCGCGACCCCGCTGCGCTCCGAGCTGGCCGCCCACGCGCGCCTCTCGGCCGCCATCGACCGCGCCCGCGGCTGACGGGCACCGACCGGGGCGGCCCGGGCGCGCGCCACTAGGGTTGAGGCCATGGCCGACTACGTGTTCACCCTGCGCAAGGTGCGCAAGTCCCACGGCGACAAGGTCGTGCTGGACGACGTCACCCTCTCGTTCCTCCACGGCGCCAAGATCGGCGTCGTGGGGCCGAACGGCGCCGGCAAGTCCTCGCTCCTCAAGATCATGGCCGGCCTGGACCAGCCCAACAACGGCGATGCGTTCCTCGACCCCGAGGCCACCGTCGGGATGCTCCAGCAGGAGCCGCCCCTGACGGAGGGCAGGACGGTCCTGGAGAACGTCCAGGAGGCCGTCGGCGACATCACCACCAAGATGGCGCGCTACAACGAGATCTCCGAGGCGATGGCCGACCCGGACGCCGACTTCGACGCCCTGATGGCCGAGATGGGCGACCTGCAGACCGACCTCGACAACGCCAACGCCTGGGACATCGACTCCCGGCTCGACCAGGCGATGGACGCCCTGCGCTGCCCGCCGCCGGACGCGATCGTCGACAACCTCTCCGGTGGTGAGCGGCGCCGCGTCGCCCTGTGCAAGCTGCTGCTCCAGCAGCCCGACCTGCTGCTGCTCGACGAGCCCACCAACCACCTGGACGCCGAGTCCGTGCAGTGGCTCGAGGGCCACCTCAAGAGCTACCCGGGCGCCGTCCTCGCCGTCACCCACGACCGGTACTTCCTCGACAACGTCGCCGAGTGGATCGCCGAGGTCGACCGCGGCCGCATCCACGGCTACGAGGGCAACTACTCGACGTACCTGGAGACGAAGAAGGAGCGCCTGAAGATCGAGGGCGCCAAGGACGCGAAGCGCGCCAAGATGCTCGAGAAGGAGCTGGAGTGGGTCCGCTCCAACGCCAAGGCCCGCCAGACCAAGAGCCGCTCGCGCCTCGCGCGCTACGAGGAGATGGCGGCCGAGGCCGACCGCGCGCGCAAGATCGACACCTCGGAGATCAACATCCCCGCCGGTCCGCGCCTCGGTGACGTCGTCCTCGACTCCCGCGACCTGACCAAGGGCTTCGAGGGCAGGATCCTCATCGACGACCTGTCGTTCACGCTGCCGCGCGCCGGCATCGTCGGCGTCATCGGCCCCAACGGCGTCGGCAAGACCACGCTCTTCCGGATGATCACCGGCGGCGAGGAGCCCGACGACGGCGTCCTGAACGTGGGCCAGACCGTGAAGATCTCGTACGTCGACCAGAGCCGCGGCGGCCTCGACCCGGAGAAGAACGTCTGGGAGGTCGTGTCCGACGGGCTCGACTTCATCAAGGTCGCGAACTTCGAGATGAACTCCCGCGCGTACGTCGCGTCGTTCGGGTTCAAGGGCCCCGACCAGCAGAAGAAGGCCGGCGTCCTGTCCGGCGGCGAGCGCAACCGGCTCAACCTCGCGCTGACCCTGAAGATGGGCGGCAACCTGCTGCTGCTCGACGAGCCCACCAACGACCTCGACGTGGAGACGCTGTCCTCGCTGGAGGACGCGCTGCTCGACTTCCCCGGCTGCGCCGTGGTGACCTCCCACGACCGGTGGTTCCTCGACCGCGTGGCCACCCACATCCTGGCGTGGGAGGGCGACTCAGAGAACCCGGCGAAGTGGTTCTGGTTCGAGGGCAACTTCGCGGCGTACGAGGAGAACAAGGTCCAGCGCCTCGGCGCCGAGGCCGCCCGTCCGCACCGCGTGACGCACCGCCGCCTCACGCGCGACTGACGCCTCCGCGCGCCCGCGCGTCGCGACCCCGGCCTGCCCTGCAGCAGGCCGGGGTCGCGCGCGCTCAGGCCTGCGCGGCCTCCCGGGAGGCGGGCTCCTCGGCCGGGGCGGCGGGGCTGACCAGCGCGGTGAGCCTCAGGGAGGCGAGGCCGAGCAGGCAGCCGCAGAGCAGGCTGACGGTGACGTTGACGAAGACCATCTCCAACGGGGTCGAGATGACACCGCCGAAGGCGCCCGCCCCCGCGGTGAGCGGGTCGGCCAGCGCCTGCACGCTGTTGCCGACGCCGCCGCCGTCGGGCGCCCACGTGTCCAGCCCCGTCGCGGTCCACCAGAAGAACACCGAGGCGAACGCGCCGAAGGTGGCGGGCACGTAGTGCCAGTCCCCGAGCGCGCTCATGAGGACCAGGATGATGGCGAAGACGGCGACCGCGAGCGCGATGCCCCAGAAGTCGGGCAGCGGGGCGATCGCCGACGAGGTGAGCATGGCGGCCAGGCCGGCCACCCCGCCCACCACGCTGGCCACGGTCACCTTCACGACCGCGGCGGTGTCGGCGCCCGCGGCGAAGATGAAGCCCCACGAGATGAAGGCGGCGGGGACCACGAGGTGGAAGTTGCTCGGCAGCGCGAGGCCGTTGCCGAGGTCGCCGTCGGTGACCCAGTGGAAGGTGAAGTTGAGGGCGATCTCGCACCACGCGAAGGCGAGGACGCCGATGACGAGGGCGAGGGGGACGGAGGACTTGAGACGGGTGAGCATGACGGGACTCGTTTCTGACGCGCACCGGTGACCCGGTCGACGAGGGGCGTCTCCGGGGCGGTCCGGGCGTCGGGAGGGGCGGAGGGGGGCGGGAGCGCGTCCCGCATGGGGTGACCCGGGTCGGGTACCGCTCAGGGCTGTGACGGTGGTCACGAACGCGACGACGGTAAGTCGTCCCGGCCCTCCTGCACCCGCCGTCCGCGTCTCAATCTGACACGGCGAGGGCCCGCCGCCGGCGGCGAGAAGCGGACGTCAGCGGATCTCGGCGTCCGGGTTCTGCCGGACCAGGTCGTCGGAGACGGCGTTCATGACCCGGCCCATCGCGTCGAAGTCGGAGGGCTCGACCAGGTCGACGAGGTGCTCGCGCACGGCCGCGACGTGGGAGGGGGAGGCCGCGCGCAGCTTCGCCGCCCCGCCGTCCGTCATGACGGCGACGACGCCGCGGCCGTCGAGCTGGCTGGCGCGCCGCTCGACGAGCCCCGCGGCCTCCATGCGGGCCACGGTGTGGGTGATCCGGCTACGGCTGAGGCACAGCGAGTCGGCCAGCGCCGCCATCCGCATCTCGCGGTTCGGGGACTCGGAGAGCCGGACGAGGATCTCGTACTCCGTCAGCGACAGGCCGAAGCCCCGCCGCAGCTCGTCGTCCAGGCGATGGGTGAGGAGCGTCATGCCCAGCACGAGGGCGCGCCACGAGCGCTGCTGCCCCGCGTCGAGCCACGCGGGCTCCGTGGCGCTCTGACCCCCGACCTCCACCGCCCAAGGCTAATGCCTCGCCGTGGCGCAGGTCAGGGGGCCGACCCGTGCTCAGGCCATCCGCTCCAGGACGAGCGCCATGCCCTGCCCGCCGCCGACGCACATGGTGACGAGGCCCGTGGACTTGTCGTGCCAGTCCAGCGAGTTCAGCATCGTCGCGGTCAGGCGGGCGCCCGTCATGCCGAAGGGGTGGCCGACGGCGATCGCGCCGCCGTTGACGTTGAGGCGGTCCAGGTCGATGCCCAGGTCCTGGTACGACGGGACGACCTGCGCGGCGAAGGCCTCGTTGATCTCGACGAGGTCGATGTCGCCGATGCTCATCCCGGCGCGGGCGAGGGCCTGCGTGCTGGCCTCGACGGGGCCCAGGCCCATGATCTCGGGGGACAGCCCGGAGACGCCGGTCGACACGATGCGGGCCAGCGGGGTCAGGCCCAGCTCGGCGGCGCGGGTGTCGGACATGATCACGACCGCGGCCGCGCCGTCGTTGAGCGGGCAGCAGTTGCCGGCGGTCACCACGCCGTCGGGGCGGAACACCGGCTGCAGCTGCGAGACCTGCTCGTAGGTGACGCCGGCCCGGGGGCCGTCGTCGGTGTCGACGACCGTGCCGTCGGGCAGGGTGACGGGGGTGATCTCGCGGGCCCAGAAGCCGTCGGCGATCGCCTTCTCGGCCAGGTTCTGCGACCGGACGCCGAACTCGTCGAGCTCGGTGCGGTCGAGCCCGCGCAGCTTCGCGACGTTCTCCGCGGTGTAGCCCATCGCGATGTAGGCGTCGGGGAGGATGCCGTCCTCGCGGGGGTCGTGCCAGCCCTCGCCGTTCTCGGCTGTCGCCTTGGTGCGGGCGCGGGCGTCGGCGAACAGCGGGTTCTGGGTGTCGGGGATGTGGTCCGAGGTGCCCTTCGCGAACCGCGACACGGTCTCGACGCCCGCCGAGACGAACACGTCGCCCTCGCCGGCCTTGATGGCGTGGAACGCCATCCGGGTGGTCTGCACGGACGACGAGCAGTAGCGGGTCACCGTCGCGCCGGGCACGGTGTCCATGCCGTTGATGACGTTGACGACGCGCGCCATGTTGAAGCCGGACTCGCCGCCGGGCAGTCCGCAGCCGAGGTAGAGGTCGTCGACGTCGGCGCGGTCCAGCGCCGGCACCTTGTCCAGCGCCGCGGCGACCATCGAGGCCGCGAGGTCGTCGGGGCGCAGGTCCTTCAGCGACCCCTTGTTGGCCCGACCGATCGGGGAGCGGGCGGTGGAGACGATGACTGCCTCGGGCATGGGGGTCCTTCCGGGTCGTCCAGGTGCGGGTTACCCCACAGTAATGACCCGCCCTCTCTGCCAGGATCCACCCCGTGCGTCACGTCTACGAGTGCCCGATGCGGTGGGCCGACCTGGACCTGCTGGGTCACGTCAACAACGTCGCCCACGTCGACGTCCTCCAGGAGGCGCGGATCGACATGCTGCGGCGCCGAGGGGGCAGCCACGACGCGACGCCCGACGGTCCGGCGCCGCTGACGAGCGGGTCGGTCGTCGTCCGGCTCGAGGTCTCCTACGTGGCCCCGCTGCGGCTGCGCCGCCACGTCCGGGTCGAGATGTGGACCAGCGAGGTCCGCGCCGGGGCGTTCACGCTGGACTACGAGGTGACGGCGGGCCGCTCGTCGTCCGACGACACCGAGCGGGACGTCGTCCTGCGGGCCCGGACGCTGCTCGCGCCGTACGACTTCGACGCCGACCGCCCCCGTCGCCTGACCGACGCCGAGCGGGAGGGCCTGTCCGCCTTCCTGGAGCCGGGGGAGCCCGTGCGACGCGCGCGACCGGAGCCGGGGCGGTCGCGGTGGACGGAGGTCCCGATCGCGGTCCGCTTCTCCGACGTCGACGTCTTCGGCCACGTCAACAACGTCGCCTACGTGGAGCTGTTCCAGGAGGCGCGGATCAAGACGTTCGGCGAGCTGATGGCCGGGGTGCCGGAGGGCACGCCGCCGATGTCGGTGGTCGTCGCCCGCACCGACGTCGACTACCTGCGACCCGTGCTGTTCCGCGGGGACCCGTACGTGATCCGCACCCGTGTCGAGGAGGTCCGCCGGACGTCGTTCGTGCTGGTCTCGGACCTCGTCGACCCGCTCGAGCCGGTGCCGGACGGCGCGGAGCCCTCCGCGCTGGCCCGGGCCCGGGTGGTCGTGGTCGGGTTCGACCCCGCCACGCAGCGCGCCGCGGCCCCGGCGGCGCCGTACCTCGACGTCCTCCGGGGCCGTCTGACGCCCTGAGCCCCGCTGCTACTCGAGGGTGTTGACCATGAAGTCGGCGGCGTAGGTGACGTAGTTCCACAGCCGCTCGTCCTGCGCCTCGGTGAGGTCGGCGCCGTCCATGGCCGACCGGAAGTTGCGCAGCCAGGCGTCGCGGGCCTCCGGCGTCACCCGGAACGGGGCGTGACGCATCCGCAGGCGCGGGTGGCCGCGGGTCTCGGAGTAGGTCTTCGGCCCGCCCCAGTACTGCACCAGGAAAAGGGTGAACCGCTCCTGCGCGGGGGCGAGGTCCTCCTCGGGGTACATCGGCCGCAGCACCGGGTCGGTCGCCACGCCCTCGTAGAACCGCGCCACGATGCCGGCGAGGACGTCGTACCCGCCGATCTCGTCGTAGAAGGTGCGCTCGGGCGCGTCGTCCCCCCTCGTCGTCACGCGCCGGCCCCCGCGGCGGCGTCGACGTCCGCCGAGGACCGGGGGTCGCGGGACCACACGACGCGCTGGGGGAGCGGGATCTCGATGCCCTCGCGGTCGAAGCGGTTCTTGATCCGGCGGCGCATCTCGCGCGAGACGGCCCACTGCTCGCCCGGCGCGGTCTTGATGGACAGGCGGACCATGACGCCGTCGACGGCGAGGTCCTGGATGCCGAGCACGGTGGGCTCCTCGAGGATCTGGCCCCGGTAGTCCTCGTCCTCCCACATGTCGTGGGCGGCCTCCTCGAGGATGCGGGTGACGCGGTCGAGGTCCTCGCCGTACCCGACGCTGATGTCGAGCACGGACTTGGACCAGTTCTGGCTCTGGTTGCCGACGCGGACGATCTCGCCGTTGCGGACGTACCAGACGACGCCGTGGATGTCGCGGACCCGGGTCACGCGCAGGCTGACCGCCTCGACGGTGCCGATCGCCTCGCCCAGGTCGACCTCGTCGCCCACGCCGTACTGGTCCTCGACGAGCATGAACACGCCGCTGATGACGTCGGACACGAGGCTCTGGGCGCCGAAGCCGAGGGCGACGCCGACGATGCCGGCGCTGGCGATGAGCGGCGCGACGTTCACGCCGATCTCCGAGAGCGCCATGATCGCGACGATGGCGATGATCACGCCGGTGGCCACGCTCTTGAGCAGGGAGCCGAGCGTGCGGGTGCGCTGCTTGCGGCGGTGGCTGACCGGGGCGGCCGCGACGTGGTCCTCCGCCGCCGGGATGCCCAGGCTCGGCTTCTTGCCGCCCATGCTGTGCTCCGCGCGCCGGATCACCCGGTCGATGAGCCGGTGGATGACCCACCGGCCCAGCACTCCCAGGAGGATGATCCCCAGCACGGCCGCGGGCTTGCCCAGCAGCAGCTCGGCCAGCGTGGCCGCGGTGTCGTTGCCCGTGAGCTCGCGGGTGATGCGGCAGGACCAGGCCTGGTCCGGCTCGCAGGCCGCGAAGGTGTCGATCGCAAGCATCAGGCCAGTATCGGGGCCGCGTGGTGAGGCCGTCGAAACGCGGGAGTCCCCGGCCCCCGGCCCGCACGGGACCGTTACCCTCCTCCGTGTGGACGCGCTTCGCCGAGCCTCGCTGCTCACCGCCCTCGTCGGCGGTCTCCTCGTCGCCCTCGCCGGTCCTGCCGCCGCCGTGCCCGCCGGCTGGAGCGACCCGCCGGCCATCAGCGGCCTGACGGTGCTGTGGATGCTCGTCGGGATCCCGGTCGGGCTCTTCGCCCTCGTGGTCCTGATGGTCTACCTGCCGCCGCTCGCCCGGGGCGAGCGCATCGCGCCCGGGTCCGGCCAGCTCGAGGACCAGTGGATCGGCGGCCCGCGCCACGGCACCAAGGAGCTCGCCGCTCCCGACTCCGCGGACTCCGAGGCCGGGGGCGCACGTGGTGCGTGGTGAGACGTTCGGCCCCGCCGAGCGTCAGACCATCGACGTCGCCCTCCGCAAGGCGGAGGAGCGCACGCGCCTCGAGTTCTCGGTGTTCGCCGGCGAGAGCCAGGGTGACACCCGCGAGTACGCCACCCGCCTGCACAACTCGCTCGTCTCGCCGTCCCACAGCGTCCTGATCATGCTCGACCCGGTCCGCCGGGTCGTCGAGGTCGTCACCGGCGCCGAGGTGCGCCGCCGTCTCCCCGACACCCGCGTCCACTTCGCGGTGCTGCAGATGGAGACCGCCTTCGCCCAGGGTGACTTCGTGGGCGGCCTCACCTCGGGCATCGCGATGATGGCCGACACCGCCGCGGAGTCCTGACCCGCGGGGCTCCGCGCTCCACGTCAGGTGGTCGAGCAGCTGAGCCGCGCCAGCGGCTCCGCGTCGTCGAGGCCACCGAGCACCCTCACGATTCCTGACGTTCCGACCCGTCTACGGCCCAGACGACGGTCGGAACGTCAAGAACGGGACGGCGGTCTCGACGCGTTCCCTCGCCGAGGGCCCGGTCACTGCTCGGTCACTGCTCGACCACCTGAGGCGTTCAGGTGGTCGAGCAGCCGAGCCGCGCCAGCAGCGGCTCCGCGTCGTCGAGACCACCGAGCACCCTCACGATTTCTGACGTTCCGACCCGTCCACGGCCCAGACGACGGTCGGAGCGTCAAGAACGGGACGGCGGTCTCGACGCGTTCCCTCGCCGAGGGCCCGGTCACTGCTCGGTCACTGCTCGACCACCTGAGGCGTTCAGGTGGTCGAGCAGCAGAGCCGCGCCAGCGGCTCCGCGTCGTCGAGACCACCGGCACCATGCCCTGGGTCCGTCGCCGTGGTCCCGACGACGCGCGCTCGCTGCGCTCGCGTGCTGCTCGACCACCTCGGAGGCGGTGGCTCAGCCCTCCGCGTCACGCTCCTGGGCGGCGAGGGCGCGGGCCATGTCGGAGCGGCCCTCCCGGACGTAGCGCACGGCGGCCGGGTTGGCCGAGGTGCCGGCCAGCCACTCGTCGAGGCGCGCGAGGGTGGCCCGTGATGCCAGCGGCATCGGGAACATGGCCTCGAGCACGGTCGACGCGCGCTGCACGCCCTTGTCCTCCCAGATGGTCTCGGCCGCGTCGAGGTACTTCTCGAGGTAGGGCTCGAGCAGCTCGGCCTGGCCGGGGGTGGCGAAGGCGATCGCGACCTGGCGCTGGGTCTCGTTGGCGACGTCGTCGCGCTCGACCGCGTCGCGCCACGCCTCGGCCTTGGCCTCGGCGGTGGGCCGGACGGTGCGCGCCATCGCGGCCCGCTCCTGGCCGGAGATGGTGTTGTCGCGGCGTGCCTCCTCGGCGATCTCCGCCTCGCCGGCGCGACCGTTGCGGGCCAGCGAGGTGAGCAGGGCCCAGCGCAGCTCGGTGTCGACGACCAGGCCGGGGACCTCCGCGGTGCCGTCCAGCAGGCCGGCCACCAGGGTGACCGCGTCGTCGCTGTGCGCGGCCGAGGCGAAGGCGCGGGCGAAGGCCAGCTGACGGTCCGAGCCCGCCTCGGCGGTGGTCAGCAGCTCGTGGAGACCGACCTCGGCGACCCGGCGCACCTGGTCGCGGTTCTCCGGCGCCGCGTAGCTCTCGACGGCGGTGCGCAGGTACATCGGCAGCCGACCGACGGCGGTCATGTCCGTCTCCGTCGCGAGACCGCGCAGCACGAGGGCGACGAAGTCGGTGGCCCGCATCTCGGCGTCCCGGGTCATGTCCCAGGCGGCGCCCCACAGCAGGGCGCGGGCGAGCGAGTCGTCCAGGCTGTCCACGTGGGCGATGGCCGTGGCCAGCGACCGCTCGTCGAGGCGGATCTTGGCGTAGGTCAGGTCGCCCTCGTTGAGCAGCAGCAGGTCGGGGCGACGCTGGCCCACGAGCTCGGTCAGCTCGGTGCGCTCGTCGCGGACGTCGGTCTCGAACGCGCTGCGGCGGCGCAGTCCGTCCTCGGTGAGGTCGTACAGCCCGACGCCGATGCGGTGCCGGCGCAGCGTCGGGTGGTCGGGGTGGGCGCTCTGGAGCACCGCCGCCGCGGTGACCACGCCGGCGTCGTCGGTCTCGATCTCGGGGGTCAGCGTGTTGACGCCCGTGGTCTGCAGCCACTCCTTCGCCCAGCCCGACAGCTCCCGGCCGGAGGTCTCCTCCAGGGCCCGCAGCAGGTCGGAGAACTCGGAGTTCGAGAACGCGTGGGCCTGGAAGTAGGCGCGCAGCCCGACGAGGAACTCCTCGATGCCGACCCAGGCCACCAGCTGCTTGAGCGTGGAGGCGCCCTTGGCGTAGGTGATGCCGTCGAAGTTGACCTCCACGGCCTCGAGGTCGTGGTTGTCCGCCGCGATGGGGTGGGTGGAGGGCAGCTGGTCCTGGCGGTAGGCCCAGTTCTTGCGGGCGTTCGTGAAGCCCGTCCACGCCTCGGTGTAGCGGGTGGCCTCGACGAGCGCGTGGTGGGAGGCCCACTCGGCGAACGACTCGTTCAGCCAGAGGTCGTCCCACCACTTCATCGTCACGAGGTCGCCGAACCACATGTGGGCCATCTCGTGCAGGACCGTGTTCGCCCGCTGCTCGTAGAACGAGTGGGTCTGGCGGGAGCGGGGGAGGTACTCGTCGCGGTAGGTGACGCAGCCCGCGTTCTCCATCGCGCCCATGTTGTACTCCGGCACGTACAGCTGGTCGTACTTGCCGAACGGGTAGGGGAACTGGAACGCCTCCTCGTAGAAGGCGAAGCCCTGCTTGGTCAGCTCGACCAGCTCGTCGTCGTCCAGGTGCTCCTTCACCGACTGCCGGCAGTAGTGGCCCAGGTCGACGGTGCCGTGCTCGCCCTCGTAGACGTCGCGGACCTCGTGGTACTCCCCGGCGACCAGCGCGGTGATGTACGTCGACATGCGCTCGGTGGTCGGGAACGACCAGGTCGCGACGGGGCGGCCGTCGGCGTCGCGGACCGGCTCCGGGGTCGGGGCGTTCGACACGACCTTCCAGTGCTCCGGCGCGGTCACCGTGAAGGTGAACACCGACTTCAGGTCGGGCTGCTCGAAGGTCGTGTACACGCGGCGGGCGTCCGGCACCTCGAACTGCGTGTACAGGTAGACGCGGTCGTCCGCCGGGTCCACGAAGCGGTGCAGGCCCTCGCCGGTGCGGCTGTAGGGCAGCGCGCAGTCGACGACGAGGGTGTTCTCGGCCTCGAGGGAGTCGAGCGCGATCCGGTTGTCGGCGTACGCCGCGTCGGCGTCGAGCTCGCGCCCGTTCAGCGTCACCCGCAGGTCACGGGCGTTGACGAGGTCGGCGAAGGTCGACGCGCCCGGCTCGGTGCAGGTGAAGCGCAGCGTCGTCCGGCTGCCGAAGACCTCCTCGCCGCGGGTGAGGTCCAGCTCGACGTCGTAGGCGGTCACGTCCACGAGGGAGGACCGGGTCGCGGCCTCGTCGCGGGTCAGGTTGGTGCCAGGCATGCGTCGATCATGGCACCGGGGCCGGGAATCGACGTGACGGGTGTCGCGTTGGCGCTGCCATGACCGACACCGCTGAGTTCTGGTTCGACCCCCGCTGCCCGTTCGCCTGGATCAGCTCCCGCTTCATGCTCGAGGTCGAGCAGGTGCGCGACGTGAAGGTGACCTGGCGGATCATGAGCCTGGCCTACCTGAACCAGGACAAGGACATCCCGCAGGAGTACCGTGACATGCTCGCGAACGCCTGGGAGCTCGTCCGCGTCGCCATGGCCGTCGAGCAGCAGCACGGCCAGGACAAGGTCCTCGCGCTCTACACGGCGCTGGGCACCCGCCTGCACAACGAGGGCCGCGAGCAGTCCCGCGAGCTGACCGAGGAGGCGCTCGAGGAGGCGGGGCTGCCGCGCGAGCTCGCCGACGCCGCCCAGGACCCGTCGTACGACGAGGCGATCAAGAAGTCGCACCACGACGGCATGGACCAGGTGGGCGACGACGTCGGCACCCCGACCATCTCCGTCAACGGCACCGCCTTCTTCGGGCCCATCCTCGGGTCGATCCCGCGCGGCGAGACGGCCGGGAAGGTCTGGGACGGCGCGGTGGCCATGGCCGCCTACCCCGAGTTCTACGAGCTGAAGCGCAGCCGCAGCGGGGACCTCGACTTCAGCTGAGGTCCGACGCCGCCGGCTCCGTCGGGGCCGGCGGTGCCCGCTCGCCGCTCACCACGCTGGCGCGGCGAGCCCCGGGGTAGCGCGGCGGGCTCACCGCGCCAGGCTGCGGGTCGCCCACCTGGCGTGGTGAGCCGGGGGCACGGAGCCCCTCGCGGGGTCACAATCGTCACACGCGCCACGCCCGTCACAGGGGTTACGCCGCTCGGCCACCGGCGACCCGCATGATGGAGCACCATGACTTCCCCCTCCGAGCCGATCCGCCTCACCCGGAGGCGCACGGCCCTGCTCGCCGTGCCCGCCGCGGCGGCCGCGGCGACCGCTGCCACCGCCCTCCGCTCCGAGCCCGCCGAGGCCCGGCCCCCCGCCGGGCGTGTCCGGCTGCGGCGCGACCCCGGTTCCGTGGTGCGGGCCGCCGAGGTCGACGTGGCGACCGACCCCGGCCCGATGGCCCGCGGCGGCACCCTCGTCGCGAGCCTCGCGTCGGACCGGTTCGGGCTCGTCGCGCTGACGTGGCGGAAGGGCGAGGCCGCCCCGGACCTGCAGCTGCGGGTGCGTCGTGGCGGCGACTGGCGGCCCTGGCAGAAGGTCCACGTCCTCCACGACGGCCCCAACAGCGGCAACCGCGAGGCGGACGGCGACCGCGAGGGCAGCGACCTGGTCTGGGCGCGCGACGCCGACGCCGTGCAGGTACGACGGGCCTCGGGTCGCGTGCCGGCCGGGCTGCGCGTCGTCCTCATCGACCCGGGCATGCGCGACGCCGACGACGCCCCCGACTCGCCGTCGCTCACGCGGGCGGCCCGCCGCAACGCGAAGGGACGGCCCACGAAGCCGCCGCTGCGGGGCCGCAGGCTCTGGGGCGCGGACGAGCGGCTGACCTCCGGCCGACCGAGCTACTGCAACCGCCTCCAGCAGGTGCACCTGCACCACACGGTGAACGCCAACGACTACGGCAAGAAGGACGTCCCCGGCCTGATCCGCGGGATGTACCGCTACCACACCCAGTCGCTGGGCTGGTCCGACATCGGCTACAACTTCCTCGTCGACCGCTTCGGGCGCATCTGGGTGGGCCGCAAGGGCGGACCGACCAAGCTGGTGCGCGGTGCGCACACGCTGGGCTTCAACCACACCTCCGTCGGCATCGCGGTCATCGGCAACATGGAGGCCGGGCGCCCGAGCGACCGGACCGTCACCGCGATCGTCATGCTCGCCGCCTGGAAGCTGCGGAAGGCGGGCAAGTCGCCGATCGGCCGTTCCAAGGTGCGCTCCGAGGGCAGCGACCGCTTCGCACCCGGCCGCGTCGTCTGGCTGCCGCGGATCGACGGCCACCGCGACACCAACGAGACGGCGTGCCCGGGCATCAAGCTCTACAACCGGCTGCCCGAGATCCGTCGTCGCGCCCAGCGGCGCTGGAAGCGCGGGGTGAAGCAGAACCGGGGCTGACGAGCGCCCGGGGGACCGCCGGTGGACCGCGCGAGAACCGGCGTGAGGAGGGCGGTGCCGCGCTCCTAGGCTGGACCCCATGACCAGCACCCCCTCCGCCCGCCGGCGGGTCCTCGCGGCCGTGGCCTGGCCGTACGCCAACGGACCCCGCCACATCGGCCACGTGGCCGGCTTCGGCGTCCCCAGCGACGTCTTCAGCCGCTACCAGCGGATGGTGGGCAACGAGGTGCTCATGGTGTCCGGCTCCGACGAGCACGGCACCCCCATCCTCATCGCCGCCGACGAGGCGGGGCTGAGCCCGCAGGAGCTCGCCGACCGCAACCACCGGCTGATCGCCGAGGACCTCGTCGCGCTCGGGCTGAGCTACGACCTCTACACCCGGACGACGACCCGCAACCACCACGCCGTGGTGCAGGAGCTGTTCACCGGCGTCCACGCGAACGGCTACTTCGTCGAGCAGACGACGTACGGCGCCATCTCGCCGTCCACGGGCCGCACGCTGCCCGACCGCTACATCGAGGGCACCTGCCCCATCTGCGGCACGCCGGGCGCCCGCGGCGACCAGTGCGACGCCTGCGGCAACCAGCTCGACCCGGCCGACCTCGTCGACCCCGTCTCGCGCATCAACGGCGAGACGCCGCAGTTCGTCGAGACCCAGCACTTCTTCCTCGACCTGCCCTCCCTCGCGAAGGCGCTGGGGGAGTGGCTCGACGAGCGGGAGGCCAGCGGCACCTGGCGGCCCAACGTCATCCGCTTCAGCCAGAACATCCTCGCCGAGATCCGCCCCCGCGCCATGACCCGCGACATCGACTGGGGCATCGCCGTCCCCCTCGACGGGTGGCGGGAGAACCCGACCAAGAAGCTCTACGTCTGGTTCGACGCCGTGATCGGCTACCTGTCCGCGTCCATCGAGTGGGCGCGCCGCACCGGGGACCCCGAGCGCTGGCGCGAGTGGTGGAACCCGGCGGCCGAGGGTGGGCAGGAGGCCCTGTCGTACTACTTCATGGGTAAGGACAACATCACGTTCCACTCCCAGATCTGGCCCGCCGAGCTGCTCGCGTACGCCGGCCGGGGCGACCGCGGCGGCGAGCCCGGGCAGTACGGCGAGCTCAACCTGCCGACCGAGGTCGTGAGCTCGGAGTTCCTCACGATGGAGGGGCGGAAGTTCTCCTCCTCGAAGCGGGTCGTCATCTACGTCCGGGACCTGCTCGAGCGCTACCAGCCGGACGCCTTCCGCTACTTCGTCGCCGCCGCGGGGCCGGAGAACCAGGACTCCGACTTCACCTGGTCGGAGTTCGTGCGCCGCACCAACGACGAGCTCGTCGCGGGCTGGGGCAACCTGGTCAACCGCACCGCGAGCATGGTCGCGAAGAACTTCGGGGAGGTCCCGGCGCCGGTCTCGGTGACCGAGGCGGACCAGGCCGTGCTCGACCTCGTCGAGGCCACCTTCGGCACGGTCGGCGACCTGCTCGGGCGCCACCGGATGCGGCAGGCCATCGGCGAGGCGATGCGCGCCGTCGGGGAGGTCAACCGCTACGTCTCCGACCAGGCGCCGTGGACGCTGAAGTCCGAGGAGCAGCGCGACCGCCTCGCCACCGTGCTGCACACGCTCACCCAGTGCGTGGCCGACCTCAACGTCGTCCTCTCGCCGTTCCTGCCGTTCTCCGCCAACGCGGTCGACCGCGTGCTGGGCGGCGACGGGACCGTGCAGCCGATGCCGGAGCTCGTCGAGGCCGACGACCTCGACGGGGGCGCGCCGTACCCGATCATCACGGGCGACTACACCGGCGCCCGGGCCTGGGAGCGTCGTCCGGTGGTCGTCGGGACGCCGGTCGCGAAGCCGACGCCGGTGTTCACCAAGCTCGACCCCGAGCTGGTCGACACGGAGCTCGCCCGGCTCGAGGAGGGCTGATGCTGCACCCCCAGGCGCGCGCGGCGCTGGAGCGCACCGCCGCCGAGACCCCGGTCCACCACCCGGACTTCGACGTCGCCGCCGAGCGTGCCGCCGCCCGCGAGGCGGCGCTCGCCGAGCCGCGCGAGGACGTCGCCTCCGCGACCGACGAGGTCGTCGGCGGGGTGCCGTGCCGCCGGTACGTGCCCCTGGGCGACCCGTCGGTGCTGCCCGGCGTCGTAGTGCACCTGCACGGCGGCGGGTTCGTCATGAACGACGTCGAGGTGCACGACGCGGTCAGCCGCATGCTCGCGAACCGGTCCGGCCTCGAGGTGCTGAGCGTCGACTACCGCCGACCGCCGGAGGACCGCTTCCCGGCCGCCGTCGAGGACGTGCTCGCCGTCGTCGCGGCCCTCCCGCCCGAGGTCCCGCTGTTCCTCCACGGCGACAGCGCGGGCGCGAACCTGGCCCTGGTCGCGGCGCTGCGGAACCCGGGCCGCGCCACGGCGCTCGGCCTGGTCTACCCGTTCCTCGACCCGCGCGGCGACCGTCCGTCGTACGACGAGCCCGAGGTGGCCGGCTCGCGCGCGGTGATGGAGTGGTACTGGCAGCAGTACGCCGCCACCGACGCCGACCGCGAGCACCCGGACATGGCGCCGCTGCTCTCCGACGCGCTCGGGACCCTGCCGCCGACGCTGGTCGTCACCGCCGAGCACGACCCGTTGCGCGACGAGGGGGAGGAGCTCGTGGTCCGCCTCGCCGACGCTGGGGTGTCCGTCGTCGGCACGCGCTACCAGGGCCAGGTGCACGGCTTCTGGCGCCACCCCTCGGTCTTCGACGCCGCCGAGCCGCTCACCGGTCAGATGGGCGCCTTCCTGCGCCAGCACGCGCGGTAGCCGGTGGCGGTCCCGGGCTCCTCGCCGGGCCCCGACCACCGGTGGTCACGGCGGCGACGGCCGGTGGGACGATCGAGCCATGCGCGTCCACCTCGGATCCGACCACGCCGGCCTCGAGCTGAAGGACCACCTGGTGGGCTGGCTGACCGAGCACGGGCACGAGCCCGTCGACCACGGCCCCCACCACTACGACGCCGAGGACGACTACCCGGCGTTCTGCCTGCGCGCGGGGGAGGGCGTCGTCGCCGACCAGGACGCCGGGGTCGAGGCGCTGGCGGTGGTGATCGGCGGGTCGGGCAACGGCGAGCAGATCGCCGCGAACAAGGTCCGCGGGGTGCGGGCCGCGCTCGCGTGGTCCGACGAGACCGCCCGGCTGGCCCGCGAGCACAACGACGCCAACGTCCTGTCGGTCGGCGGTCGCCTCCACCCGCTGGAGGACATGACCCGCTTCGTCGGGATCTTCCTCGACACGCCGTTCAGCGGCGCCGAGCGCCACGTACGCCGCATCGGGCAGCTCGCGACGTACGAGAGCGGCGGGGGCCTGCCGCCGGTGCCCGGGGCCTGAGGCCCGGCCCCGTTGTGGGACGATGGCGCCGCCGTCGGCCACGAGGCCGGCGCACGCGGGTGTAGCTCAATGGTAGAGCCCCAGTCTTCCAAACTGGCTACGCGGGTTCGATTCCCGTCACCCGCTCAGACGCCCGCCCGGTGCGCCCCCGGGCGGTGCTGACCGGGCTCCTCCGCGGCGACCCCGGCCGCGGCGGGGACCACCCGGCCGGGCCACCAGAACCGCTCCTCGAGGAGCACGGCCAACGACGGCACGACGACCGTGCGGACCAGCAGGGTGTCGAGCAGGACGCCGATGCAGATCACCGTGCCGAGCTGGGCGAGCACGACGAGGGGCAGGACGCCGAGCACCGCGAACACCGCGGCCAGCAGGATGCCGGCGCTGGTGATCACCCCGCCCGTCGCGGCCAGGGCGCGCAGCATGCCCGACGCGGTGCCAGCCGACCGCGCCTCCTCCCGGGCCCGGGTCACGAGGAAGATGCTGTAGTCCACGCCGAGGGCGACGAGGAACAGGAAGGCGAACAGCGGGACGGTCGAGTCGACGGCCGAGAACCCCAGCACGCCGGCGAAGACCCACCACGAGACCCCGAGCGCCGCGGCGTACGTCGCCACCACGGCCGCGACGAGCAGGAGCGGGGCCACCAGGGCGCGCAGCAGCAGCACGAGCGCCACGAGCACCAGGCCGAGGATGAGCGGGAAGATCACGAGGCGGTCCCTAGAGGCCCCGGCGGCCTCGTCGACGGCCTCGGCCTCGCTGCCCGTCACGTGGGTGTCGGGCAGGTCCGCGAGCGCGTCACGCATCCACCCGATCGTGGCCTCGGCGTCGTCGGAGCCGGGCTCGGCGTCGAGGACGACGTCCGTGGTCGAGACGCCCGCCTCGGCCCGGCCGGGGGTCACCGCACCGACCCCGTCGACGCCGTCCAGGGCCGCCGCCACGTCGTCCGCGGGCGCGCGGCTGACGACCGTCGTGGGGTCGGAGAGGCCCGCCGGGAAGGACTCGCCCAGGCGGGTGGCGGCGCTGATGGCCTCGGGGGTCTCGAGGAACTGGTCGTCGGTGTCGAGGCCGGTGCGCAGCTGGGTGAGGCCGGCGGCCAGGGCGACGAGCACCAGGCCGCTGGCGACCACGAGGGTGCCGGGGCGCGCCTGGACGCGGGTGCCGATGCGCCTCCAGACCGAGGGGGAGTCGGCCAGCGCCGTCTGCCCCACGCGGGGCACCTTCGGCCAGAAGATCCAGCGGCCGGGGAGCACGAGCGCGGCGGGCAGGACGACGAGCACGAAGAAGGCGGCCACGACGACGCCCGCGGCGCAGGCCAGGCCGAGCCCGCGGGTCGTCGGGGTCAGGGCCAGCAGCAGGCACAGCAGGCCGAGGACGACCGTGGTCGCGCTCGCCACGACCGGCTCGACGGTGCGCCGCAGGGCGAGGGCCATCGCCTCGCGGCGGTCGTCGTGGCGGCGCAGCTCGTCGCGGTAGCGCGAGATCAGCAGCAGCGCGTAGTTGGTGCCGGCGCCGAACACGAGGACGGACAGGATGCCGACGGTCGACTCGTCCCACGCCTGGCCGGTCGCCTCGAGGAGCCGGGTCGCGACCACGGCGCCGAGACGGTCCGCGACGCCGACCACCGCCAGCGGGACGATCCACAGCACCGGGCTGCGGTAGGTGATGACGAGCAGGACGGCGACGACGAGGGCGGTGACGGCCAGGAGGCGCACGTTCGCCCCGTCGAACACCGAGGCCAGGTCCGCCTGCACGGCCGCGGGGCCCGTCACCGCGACGTCGAGGCCGTCGGGCACCTCGCCGCGGAGGTCGGTGCGCAGGTCACCGACCACCTCGGCGGCGTCGGTCGCCGTCGGGGTCCGCACGGGGACGACCGCGATGGCGGCGGTGCCGTCGTCCGACACGGTCACGGGGGAGTCCCCGCCGGCGGGGACCGCGCCGATCGAGCCCGCCGCCCGCTCGAGGTCGCCGGTCGCCGCCCGCACGTCGTCACGGTCGCCGGTCCAGAGCACGAGCACCGAGCTGCCGGCGTCCTCGGGCTGCTCGGCGAGCAGGGCGGCGCCCTCGGTGGAGTCGAGGCCGGCGGGGAGGGCGTCGGTGGGGCTCGCGTCGCGCTCGGCCTCACCGACCGCGCCGATCATGAGGCCCGCGAGCAGGATGGGCACGAGCGCCACCAGCCAGGCGGTGCGTCGACCGACGATGGTGGTGACGAGACGATGGCGCATGACGGTCCTGTCGTCGACGGGTAAGATGGTTAAGACGATAAATGATTAAGCAGGTGAAAAGAAATCGTGAGTGACGGCCCCGCGGACCCGCCGGTCGACGCCCCGGCCCTCGGTGAGGAGCTGCGCGCGCTCATCGCCGCCGGCGCGGAGGTCCGCCAGGAGGTCGCGAAGCGCATGGCGCTGTCGGACCACGAGCTCCTGACCCTCGAGCACCTCGCCGAGACCGCGAAGGGTCCGGGCGAGCTCGCGCGGCTGGTCGGCGTCAGCCCGGCCGCGGTCACCGGCATCGTGGACCGGCTCGCCGAGCGCGGCCACGTCGAGCGGGCGCCCGACCCGGGTGACCGCCGCCGGGTGGCCGTGCGCCTGACCGACGCGGGCCGCGAGGCGGTGTACGTCGAGCTGATGCCGATGTTCGTGGCGCTCCGCGAGGCCCACTCGGGCTACGACGAGGCCGAGCGGGCGCTGCTGGAGCAGTACCTCCGCGCGGCCACCGCCGCCCTGCACGCCTCCGGGCTGACCCGGTCCGCGCCGCCGCCGTCCGAGCGGGACGACTAGAGTCGGCCCTCGCCGCGGGGTGTGGCGCAGTTGGTAGCGCGGGGCGTTTGGGACGCTCAGGTCGCAGGTTCAAGTCCTGTCACCCCGACCGCTCGCGCGGGTGGCCGCCCGATGGGATTCGGAGCGGCGCCCGGGCGTGTCCTAGGCTCGTTCCTCGGTGCCCGCGCGCGTGACGCGTCGGAGACGCCGCCCTCTCGTGCCACGAACCACCGATCTAGGAGACCACCTGTGAAGAGCGCCGTCGAGACCTTGAGCCCGACCCGGGCCAAGCTGACCGTCGAGGTGCCCTTCGAGGAGCTCAAGCCGAGCCTCGACGCGGCGTACAAGGCCATCGCCCAGCAGATCAACGTCCCCGGCTTCCGCCGCGGCAAGGTCCCCCCGATGGTCATCGACCGCCAGGTGGGCCGCGAGGCCGTCCTCGGCCAGGCCATCAACGAGGCGCTGCCGCAGGTCTACAGCGAGGCGCTGCGCGAGAACGAGCTCGAGCCGCTCGGCCAGCCGGAGCTCGAGATCACCCGCCAGGACGACGAGGGCCTGGAGTTCGTCGCCGAGCTCGACGTGCGCCCCGAGGTCGAGGTGCCCGAGTTCGAGGGCCTCGAGGTCCAGGTCGAGGACGCCGTCGTGTCCGACGAGGACCTCGACGAGCAGCTGAACGCCATGCGCGAGCGCTTCGGCACGCTCGCCGACGTCGAGCGCCCCGCCGCCGACGGCGACTTCGTGACCATCGACCTGCAGGCCACCAAGGACGGCGAGCCCGTCGAGGGCGCCGAGATCACCGGCACGTCGTACCGCGTGGGCCGCGGCGGCATGCTCGACGGTCTCGACGAGGCCGTCACCGGCATGAGTGCCGGCGACGAGACCACCTTCACCTCGCAGCTGGTCGGCGGCGACCTCGTCGGCCAGGACGTCGAGGTGGCCCTGAAGGTCACCGGCGTCCAGGAGCAGGAGCTGCCCGAGCTGGACGACGACTTCGCCCAGACCGCCTCCGAGTTCGACACCCTCGACGAGCTCAAGGACGACCTGCGTGAGCGCCTCGCACGCGGCAAGCGCATCGAGCAGGCCGCCGAGGCCCGCGACGCCGTCCTCGAGAAGCTGCTCGAGGCCGTCGAGATCCCGCTGCCCGAGTCGATGGTCGCCGAGGAGCTCACCGCCCGCCGCCAGAGCATCGAGCAGCAGCTCGCGCAGGCCGGGATGACGCTGCAGGCCTACCTCGACGAGGAGGAGCAGACCGTCGACGAGTTCGAGGCCGACCTGGAGAAGCGCGTCCGCGACGCCGTCGCCGCCCAGTTCCTGCTCGACGAGGTCGCCAAGTCCCGGGAGTTCGGCATCGAGCAGCAGGAGCTCTCCGAGCACCTGGTGCGCCGGGCCCAGCAGTCCGGCCAGGACCCGCAGGAGTTCGCGAACCACATGTTCGCGCACAACCACATCCCGGACCTGGTGCAGGAGATCCTCCGCGGCAAGGCGCTGGCGCTGATGGTCGAGTCCGCGACGATCACCGACGCCTCCGGCAACCCGGTCGACGTGGCGAACCTGCGCCCTGACGGCACGCTGGGCGACCCGGCCGAGGCCGGCGACGCCGAGGGCGACGAGGGCGACGAGGGCGTGGCCGAGTACGCCGTCGGCGGCTCCGCCGACGAGCCGGCCGACGAGCCGGCCGATGAGGCCACCGACGAGACGACCGACGAGGCCGCCTCGGACGAGGGCGCGAAGTCCTGACCCGGGCCTGATCCCCGGCGATCCGGGTGGACACGTGTTCACCCGGATGCTGGGATGGCGGGGTGCCCACCCGTGAGCCCACCGTCCTCGAAGCCCTGGCCCTGGCGTCGTCGTACGGCGACGAGCTGGTGCTCGGCGCGGTCCGCGACACCCACCACGCGGTCGCCGACCGCCTGTACGGCGTGCTGCGGCGGCCCACGGGCGGCCTCGTGCGCGTCCCGGAGACCGCACACCGCGCGATCTCGGCGCCCATCTACGCCGGCCTCGGGATGGGCCTGCGGGCCGTCTCGAGCGGTCTGGGCGCCGTGGGCGCCCGGGGCGTCGGGCCCGGGATCGAGAGCGAGCGCTACGGCCGCCACCTGCGCGCCGCGGTCAACGGGCTGATCGGGGACCGGCTGGCCGCCGAGCGCCACCCGATGGCCATCACGATGTCCGTGCGCCGCTTCGGCCTCGACGTCGCCACCGACCGCGAGGCGCTGGCCGCGGCGTACCCGGGAGCGACCGGCCGCGTCGTCGTCCTGCTGCACGGGTTGTGCGAGGACGAGGAGCACTTCCGCCGCGGCCGGCACCGTCGCGGCACGACGTACGCCGAGGAGCTCACCGAGCAGGGCTGGACGCCGGTGCTCGTGCGCTACAACACCGGCCTGTCGCTGCGGGAGAACGGCGTCGAGCTCACGGCACTGCTGCAGCGGGTGACCGACCACTGGCCGGTCGAGGTCGAGCGGGTCGCTCTGCTGGGGCACTCGATGGGCGGGCTGGTGAGCCGTGCCGCCTGCGCGGTCGCCACCGGGCTCGAGGCCGGCTGGACGTCGCAGCTCACCGACGTCGTCACGCTCTCGACCCCCCACCTCGGCGCGCCGCTCGCCGGAGGGGTCGGCCACGGCAGCCGTGCCTTGGCGCGCCTCCCCGAGGCGGCGGCGTTCGCCCGCATCCTCGACAACCGCTCCGTCGGGGTGCACGACCTGGTCGAGGGGCTCGACGACAGCGTCCCGCCGCTGCCGCACGTGCGCTACCGGCTCGTGTCCGCCGCGCTCAGCCACTCGGAGCGCGGCCTGCTGCGCAACGTGGTCGGGGACATGCTGGTCGGCCAGGAGTCGGCGTACGGACGCCGGCACGGCCACGAGCTGTTCCCGCGGGCCGAGGTCCTGCACCTGCCGCGCGCCAGCCACTTCGACCTCCTGAACCACGCCGACGTCGCGCGGGCCCTGCGTCGTTGGCTGGCCTGAGGCCGGCCGGCCCCGCGGGCCCGATCCGCTGGCAGCGAACACGGCCCCGGACCCCGTGGGTGAGGGGACGCCAACGGCTATCGTCGCTGCGTGACCACGACATCCGAGACCACCGCACCGCGCATGGCGGGCGACGGCCTGAACATGCTGGACGACCACATCTACCAGCGGCTGCTCCGGGAGCGGATCGTGTTCCTCGGCTCCGAGGTCCGCGACCAGAACGCGAACGCGATCTGCGCCCAGCTGCTGCTGCTCTCGGCCGAGGACCCCGAGGCCGACATCTTCCTGCACATCAACTCGCCCGGCGGCTCCGTCGACTCCGGGATGGCCATCTACGACACGATGAACTACATCCCGAACGACGTCGCGACGGTCGGCATGGGCCTCGCCGCGTCGATGGGCCAGTTCCTGCTGTGCGCGGGGGCCAAGGGCAAGCGCTACGCGCTGCCGCACTCGCGGATCATGATGCACCAGCCGTCCTCCGGGATGGGTGGCTCCGCCTCGGACATCAAGATCCAGGCCGAGCAGTCGCTCCACATCAAGAAGGTGCTCCTCGAGCTCATCGCCGAGCACACCGGTCAGGCCGTCGAGCAGGTCATCAAGGACGCCGACCGGGACCGCTGGTTCACAGCCCAGGAGGCGCTGGAGTACGGCCTGGTCGACCAGGTCATCACCAGCGCCCGTGAGGCCGCCGACGAGGGCCGCCCGGCCCGTCAGGAGAGCTGAGGACATGAACTACTACATCCCGCAGTGGGAGGAGCGGACGTCGTACGGCGTCCGTCGCATCGACCCCTACGGCAAGCTGTTCGAGGAGCGCATCATCTTCCTCGGGACGCCGATCTCGGACGACATCGCGAACGCCGTGATGGCGCAGCTGCTGTGCCTGGAGTCGATCAACCCCGACCAGGACATCTCGATCTACATCAACTCGCCCGGTGGCTCGTTCACCGCGCTGACGGCGATCTACGACACGATGCGCTTCATCAAGCCCGACGTGCAGACCGTCTGCCTCGGCCAGGCCGCCTCCGCGGCCGCCGTCCTGCTGGCCGCCGGCACCCCGGGCAAGCGCCTGGCGCAGCCCAACAGCCGGATCCTGATCCACCAGCCCTACACCGAGGGCACGTTCGGCCAGACCTCGGACATCGAGATCCAGGCGAACGAGATCATCCGCATGCGGACGATGCTCGAGGACATGATCGCCGAGCACAGCGGCAAGGACCGCGAGCAGGTGAGCCAGGACATCGAGCGCGACAAGATCCTCACCGCGCAGCAGGCCAAGGAGTACGGCCTGGTCGACTCGGTGCTGGAGACGCGCAAGACCTCGATGGCGCTGGCCTGAGCCACGCCGTCATGGCAACGCTCCGGTCTCGGACCGTCCTGACCCCGTGTCGCCCGACCCACGTGTCGGCGACACGGGGTACGGTCCTCGGAGCGAATCGCACACCCCCGACGTCACACGCGTCGGGCCGATCGGAGGGCGAGACTCGTGGCGCGCATCGGTGACGGCGGGGACCTGCTGAAGTGCTCCTTCTGCGGGAAGAGCCAGAAGCAGGTCAAGAAGCTGATCGCTGGTCCAGGTGTCTACATCTGTGACGAGTGCATCGACCTGTGCAACGAGATCATCGAGGAGGAGCTCTCCGAGGGCACCGAGGTCGGTCTCGACGAGCTGCCCAAGCCGAAGGAGATCTTCGAGTTCCTGAACTCCTACGTCATCGGCCAGGAGCAGGCGAAGAAGTCCCTCGCGGTGGCGGTCTACAACCACTACAAGCGGGTGCAGGCCGGCGCGCAGTCCTCCGGCAAGCACAGCAAGGACGAGCCCGTCGAGGTGGCGAAGTCCAACATCCTCGTCATCGGCCCCACGGGCTGCGGCAAGACCTACCTCGCGCAGACGCTCGCGCGGATGCTCAACGTCCCGTTCGCCATCGCCGACGCCACCGCCCTCACCGAGGCGGGCTACGTCGGCGAGGACGTGGAGAACATCCTCCTCAAGCTGATCCAGGCGGCCGACTACGACGTCAAGAAGGCCGAGACGGGGATCATCTACATCGACGAGATCGACAAGGTGGCCCGCAAGGCGGAGAACCCCTCGATCACCCGTGACGTCTCCGGTGAGGGCGTGCAGCAGGCGCTGCTGAAGATCCTCGAGGGCACGACCGCGTCGGTGCCCCCGCAGGGCGGGCGCAAGCACCCGCACCAGGAGTTCATCCAGATCGACACGACGAACATCCTGTTCGTGGTGGGCGGCGCGTTCGCCGGCCTCGAGCACATCGTCGAGCAGCGGGTGGGCCGCAAGTCCCTCGGCTTCACCGCCCAGGTGCAGGGCCAGGCCGAGCGCGAGGCGGAGGACCTGCTCGCCCAGGTCCGCCCCGAGGACCTCACCAAGTTCGGCCTCATCCCCGAGTTCATCGGCCGCCTGCCGCTGATCGCCTCGGTGAACAAGCTGGACAACGAGGCGCTCGTCCAGATCCTCACCGAGCCCCGCAACGCCTTGGTGAAGCAGTACCAGAAGCTCTTCGACCTCGACGGCGTCGAGCTGGAGTTCACCGACGAGGCGGTCGTCGCGATCGCCGACAAGGCGATGGAGCGTGGCACCGGCGCCCGCGGCCTCCGCGCGATCATCGAGGAGACCCTCCTCCACGTGATGTACGACGTCCCGTCCCGCGGTGACATCGGCCGCGTGATCGTCACCGGCGAGACCGTGACCGACGACGTCCCGCCGACGCTGGTGACCCGCGAGGTCGACACCAGCAAGAAGAAGAAGTCCGCCTGATCGGGTCCTCGTAGCGCCGCAGGTCGCACGCGCCCGCCGGGTGCGACCTGCGGCGCTGTCGTCTTTCCGGACGCCGGGGGTCAGGTGCTCCGGACGGACGAACGCCGCCCCGGCCTCGAGGCCGGGGCGGCGTCCGTGCGTGCTGGACCGGCGCGTCAGTCCTCGACGCCGAGGGCGACCTCGGTGGACTTCACCAGCACGGTCACCTTCGAGCCCTCGGCCAGGCCGAGGTCGGTGACGGCGTCCTTGGTGATGGACGACGTGATGGTCTCGCCGCCGTCGAGGCGGACCTTGACGACGGCCATGGCCTCGCCGGTGGTCACCGAGACGACGGTGCCGGGGAGCTGGTTGCGGGTGGACAGCCTCATGCGGTGTCTCCTTCGTGGTGGGGGCGGACGACCCGGAGGTCCGGCCCCGCCTCAGGCGGGGTCGGCCAGTCGGGCCTCGACGACGATCTCGGTGAGGGAGTCGTCGACGTCGAAGACGAGGTCGCCGGTGACCCGCCCGGAGGCCCGGAGGTCGGTGGCGGCGGCCTCGGCGGCACGCACGAGGCGCTCGGGCCCGCGCACGGTGGCCAGGGACAGCTCGGCGCGCATCGAGGCCTTGGCCTGCGACTTCGCGCCCCGCATGCCCGCCAGCGCGGCGGCGGCGGCCTCCAGGACCTCCGGCGCGGCCGCGGCCGCGGAGCCGAGGTCGGTGCCCTTCGGCCACGCCTGGCGGTGGATCGAGCCCTCACGCCACCACGACCAGACCTCCTCGGTGACGTACGGCAGGAACGGCGCCAGGAGACGCAGCACCGCGTCCAGCGCCAGGGCCAGCGTGGCTCGGGCCGACTCGGTGCCGGCGGTGCCCGCGTCGCCGTCCCCGTCGCCGTACGAGCGCTCCTTGACGAGCTCCACGTAGTCGTCGCAGAACTCCCAGAAGAACCGCTCGGTGACCTCGAGGGCGGTGGTGTAGTCGTAGGCGTCGAACGCGTCGGTCGCCCGGCGGATGACGGTCTCGAGCCGGCCCAGCAGCGCGCAGTCGACGGGGTCGACGACGGCGAACGGGTCGGTGGTGGCGCCGTCCACGCGGCCGAGCACGAACTTGGAGGCGTTCAGCACCTTCATCGCCAGGCGGCGGCCGACCTTCATCTGCGACTCGTCGAACGGCGAGTCCAGACCCGGGCGGGCGGTCGCGGCGCGCCAGCGGACGGCGTCCGCGCCGAACTTGTCGAGGATCTCGGTGGGCACGACCACGTTGCCCTTCGACTTCGACATCTTCTTGCGGTCGGGGTCGACCACGAAGCCGGACACCAGCGCGTGGCTCCAGGGCGACACGCCCTGCTCGTGGTGCGCCCGGACGACGCGGCTGAACAGCCAGGTGCGGATGATGTCGTGGGCCTGGGTGCACAGGTCCATCGGGAAGACCCGCTCGAACAGGTCGGGGTCGGACTCCCAGCCGCCCGCGATCTGCGGGGTCAGCGAGGACGTCGCCCACGTGTCCATGACGTCGGGGTCGCCGATGAAGCCGCCCGGCGTGCCGCGCTGGGCCTCGTCGTACCCGCGCGGGGCGTCGGTCGAGGGGTCCACCGGCAGCTCGGCCTCGGTGGGCATCAGCGGGTGCGCGTAGTCCGGCTCGCCCTCGGCGTCGAGGGGGTACCAGACCGGGAACGGGATGCCGAAGAACCGCTGGCGGGAGATCAGCCAGTCGCCGTTGAGGCCGCCGACCCAGTTGTCGTACCGGCTCTTCATGTACGGCGGGACCCAGGTGATCTCCTCGCCCCGACCGACGAGCTCGGCGCGCAGGCCGCGGTCGCGTCCGCCGTTGCGGACGTACCACTGGCGGGTGGCGACGACCTCGAGCGGCTTGTCGCCCTTCTCGTAGAAGTTCGCCATGCGCTGGGTCGGCTTGGGGTCGCCCTCCATCTCGCCGGTCTCGCGAAGCATCGTCACGGTCTCCTCGCGGGCGGAGAAGACGGTCTTGCCCGCCACCCGCTCGTAGGCCGCCGACGCCTTCTCGGAGTCCAGCCACGCGGGGGTCTCGCGGGTGAAGCGGCCGTCGCGGCCGATGACGGTGCGCACCGGGAGGTCGAGCTCGCGCCACCAGGTGACGTCGGTCAGGTCGCCGAAGGTGCAGCACATGGCGATGCCGGCGCCCTTGTCCATCTCGGCGGCCGGGTGCGCGAGGACGGGCACCTCGACGCCGTAGACGGGGGAGGTGACGGTGGTGCCGAACAGTCCGGCGTACCGCTCGTCGTCGGGGTGCGCGATGAGGGCGACGACGCTGGCCACCAGCTCGGGGCGGGTGGTCTCGACGAACACCGGGCCCTCGCCGTCAGCGGCGTCGGGACGGCCGAAGCCGATGCGGTGGTAGGCGCCGGGGTAGTCGCGGGCCTCGAGCTCGGCCTGGGCGACGGCGGTCTGGAAGGTGACGTCCCACAGCGTGGGCGCCTCCTGCAGGTAGGCCTCGCCGCGGGCGAAGTTGCGCAGGAACGCGCGCTGGCTGGCGGTCTGCGCCTTCGGCCCGATCGTCGTGTAGTGCTGCTCCCAGTCGACCGACAGGCCGAGGGTGCGCCACAGGTCCTCGAAGACCTTCTCGTCCTCGACCACGAGCCTCTCGCAGAGCTCGACGAAGTTGGGCCGGCTGATCGGCACCTGCTTCTTCGGGTCGGGCTTCTCCGGCGGCGTGAAGTCGGGGTCGTAGGCGAGGGTGGGGTCGCAGCGGACGCCGTAGTAGTTCTGCACCCGGCGCTCGGTCGGCAGGCCGTTGTCGTCCCAGCCCATCGGGTAGAACACCGTCTTGCCGCGCATCCGCTGGTAGCGGGCGATCAGGTCGGTGTGCGTGTAGGAGAAGACGTGCCCGACGTGCAGCGACCCGCTGACGGTCGGCGGCGGGGTGTCGATGGAGTAGACCTCGGCGCGCGGGCGGGTGCGGTCGAAGGCGTAGGTGCCCTGCTCGGCCCACCGCTGCGACCAGCGCTGCTCGAGCCCCTCGAGCACGGGCTTGTCCGGTACGGCGACGCCGCGGGTGGGCGGCGTCGTCGTGGACTGCTCGGGCTCGCGTGTGGCTGTCATGGTGAGAATGCTACGCACCGGTTGACGTGTGCCGAAAATCAGTTCCCGCAGGTCGGGGGCGGTTTCTAGCCTCGTCGCATGGTCCGTTGGAGCTTCACCCGCGACCCTGCCGCCTTCCTCGACGCGGCCGGGTCCTTCCTGGCCTCCGACCCGCTGGTGGCCACCGTCGTGGCGACGGTGGCCGAGCGGTACGCCGCCCGCGCGGCCGACCCGGCGTGGACGCCCCCGGCCGAGCTGCGGTGGTTCGCGACGGCGCACGCCGGCGACGGACAGGACGACGGGGAGGTGGTCGGTGCCGCGATGCGCACGCACCCGGCCCCGCCGCACGCGCTGTTCGTGCTGCCCTGCCCGGACGACGGCGCCGTGGCCCTGGCCCGGGCGCTGCACGACCGGGGCGAGGCGCTCCACGGGCTGAACGGGACGCTGCCGGCCGTGAGGGTCGTGGGGGAGGAGGTCGCCCGGTTGTCGGGGACGCGCCTGGTGGAGGACATGGCGACGCGGATCTTCGAGGTCACCGAGGTGGTGCCCCCGCCGGCGCCGCCGGGGCGGTTGCGCCGTGGGCGGCCGGACGACGTGGACCTGTGCTCGGCGTGGTTGTCGCGGTTCGACGCCGAGGCCGACGCGCAGGCGGGCCGGGAGCCCGGACCCGTGCGGGTCGACGGCTCACGCGTCGCCGAGCGGGTCGCGGACGGGACGCTGTGGGTCTGGGAGGTCGACGGCGAGCCGGTCCACGTCTCCACCCTCGAGCCGCCCGCCCGGGGCATGTCCCGGCTCGCCCTCGTCTACACCGCGCCGGAGCACCGCGGGCGCGGGTACGCGGCGGCGGCCGTCGCGGAGCTGTCCGCGCGCCGGCTGTCCGAGGGCTCCCGGGTGTGCCTGTTCGCCGACCGCGACAACCCGACGTCCACCGCCGTCTACGAGCGCATCGGCTTCAGGGCGGTCGTCGACGCGGCCGACCTGCTCCTCGTTCCCTGAGGTGGGGGGGGGGGGGGGGGGGGGGGGGGGGGGGGGCGCCGGCCCCCGGGCCGCGGCGCCCCCCCCCCCCCCCCCCCCCACCTCGGACGCCCTCCTAGACTCGGGGTGATGTCAGAGCAGCAGGCGGCACGACCGGCCCAGACCCTCGCCGAGGCGTACGACGCGCTGCTCTCGCGCTGGCCGGAGACGCGCCTCGAGCCGTCGCTGGACCGGATCGCGGCGTTCGTCGAGCTGCTCGGCGACCCGCAGCGCGCGGCGCCCGTCGTGCACCTGACGGGCACGAACGGCAAGACCTCCACGGCGCGGATGATCGACGCCCTGCTGCGCGCCGCGGGACTGCGGACCGGACGGTTCACCAGCCCCCACGTCGAGAGCGTCACCGAGCGGATCTGCCTGGACGGCGAGCCGCTGCCTGACGAGGACTTCGTGCGGATCTTCAACGACGTCGCGCCGTACACGCACCTCGTGGACCAGCAGTCGGAGCACCCGCTGTCGTTCTTCGAGACCGTCGTCGGCATGGCGTTCGCCGCCTTCGCCGACGCGCCGGTCGACGCCGCCGTCGTCGAGGTCGGCATGGGCGGCACGTGGGACGCGACCAACGTCGCGGACGCCGACGTCGCCGTCCTGCTGCCCGTGGCGATCGACCACGTGCAGTACCTCGGCGACACCACCGTCGACATCGCGCGCGAGAAGGTCGGGATCATCAAGCCCGGCTCGCTGGTCGTCAGCGCCGTCCAGGACGAGGACGTCGCCGCGGTCGTCGCCGACCGGGTCGCCGAGGTCGGCGCACGGCTGGTCCGCGAGGGCGAGGGCTTCGGGGTCGTGGCCCGCACCCCCGCCGTGGGTGGTCAGCTGGTGACCATCGAGGGCCTCCACGCGACGTACGTCGACCTCTTCCTGCCGCTGTACGGCGAGCACCAGGCGCACAACGCCGCCGTCGCGCTCGCGGCGGTCGACGCCCTCGTCGGACGCACCGCGGACGGCGAGCCGCTGTCCGACGAGCTGGTGCGCGACGCGTTCGCGACCTTCACCTCGCCCGGCCGCCTGGAGATCGTCCGCCGCAGCCCCACGATCCTGCTCGACGCCGCCCACAACCGCGCCGGGGCCGCCGCGACCGCCGCTGCGCTCGAGGACTCGTTCGCGTTCTCGCCGCTCATCGGCGTCGCCTCCGTCATGGCCGACAAGGACGTCGAGGGCGTGCTCGCCGAGCTCGAGCCGCACCTGGCCCACCTCGTGTGCACCCAGGCGTCGACCGAGCGTGCCCTGGACGCCGAGGCGCTCGCCGTCATCGCGCGCGAGATCTACGGCGACACCCGCGTCACCGTCGCCGACCGGCTCCCCGAGGCCCTCGACCAGGCCGCGGCCCTCGCCGAGGCCGGCCAGGCGCTGGGCGAGGCGATGGGCTCGGGCGCCGTCCTGGTGACCGGCTCCGTCGTCACCGTCGGCGAGGCGCGCGCGCTGCTGGGACGGGCCCGGTGAGCGGGACGACGGCACCGGGCGAGGGCGCCGCGGGGGAGCCCGCCGAGGTCCCGCGCGCCGCCGAGCGCTCGCCGCGCCGCGGCATGTGCGCCGCGGTGCTCGGTCTGGAGGCCATCGTCCTCGGCCTCACCACGCCGGTCCTGGTCACGCTCGCCGACGTGCCCGTCGGCACCGCGCTCGCGGTCGGCCTGGGGCTCGCCCTCGTCTGCCTCCTGCTGGCGGGCGCGCTGCGCGCGCCGTGGGCGTACGGCGCCGGGTACGTCGTCCAGGCCGCCGCCATCGCCCTCGGGGTGCTCATCCCGGTCATGTTCGTGCTCGGCGCCATCTTCGGGGCGCTGTGGACCACCGCCGACCTGCTCGGCCGCAGGATCGAGCGCGAACGGGCGGCCGCCTGGGCGGCGTACGAGGCCCGCGGTGGCACCGGTTCCTGAGTCCGGCGGGCCGGGCCTCGCCGCGGCCGAGCGCCGGCTGGTCGCGCTGCTCGGACGGGCGCGTGACCCCGAGGCCGGCTTCGGGTGGCTCGACGACGCGGGACGGCTCGTCCCCGGGCGCCCGCCCGAGACCTGGATCACCGCCCGGATGACGCACGTCGCCGCCCTCGCGCACCTGCGCGGCCACGGCGACGCCGACGACCTCCTCGACCACGGTGTGCAGGCGCTGCGCACGGTCCTGCGCGACCCCGTCCACGACGGGTGGCTGCCCGCCGCGGCCGCGACGGACGCCGACAAGGAGGCCTACGTCCAGGCGTTCGTCGTCCTCGCCGGCGCCTCGGCCGCGGCGGCCGGGCACCCCGACGGCACGGTGCTGCTCGCCGACGCGCTGCGGGTCGCCGACGAGCGCTTCTGGGACCCCGAGCAGCAGATGCCGCTCGACACCTGGGACGCGACGTTCACCCACCTCGAGGACTACCGCGGCGCCAACGCGGCCATGCACACGGTCGAGGCGCTGACCGCGGCGTACGACGTCACCGGGGAGGAGCGCTGGCTGGACCGCGCGCTGGCGATCGCCACCCGGCTCGTCGACGGCGTCGGCCGGGCGCACGACTGGCGGATGCCGGAGCACTTCGACCCCGCGTGGCGGCCCCTGCTCGACCACAACGTCGACGAGCCCGCCCACCCCTTCCGCCCGTACGGCGTCACCGTCGGCCACCTGCTCGAGTGGTCACGCCTCCTGCTGGGGCTCCGCGAGGCCTCGCGAGGGCGACCCGGGGGAGCGCCGGACTGGCTGCTGCCCGCCTCGCTCGCCCTGTACGACGCCGCGGTGGCGCGCGGGTGGGACGTCGACGGGGCCAGCGGCTTCGTCTACACCACCGACTTCGACGACCGGCCCGTCGTCCGGCTGCGGATGCACTGGGTCCTCGCGGAGGCGCTGGGGGCGTCGTGGGTGCGCCACGCCGTGACCGGGGACGACGCCGCGCTGGTCGACCACCGCCGCTGGTGGGAGTGGGCCGACGAGCACCTCGTGGACCCGGCCGACGGGTCGTGGCGTCACGAGCTGGACGAGCACAACCGGCCCTCGGCGCTGGTGTGGACCGGCCGGCCCGACCTCTACCACGCGTTCCAGGCGACCGTGCTGCCCTCGCTGCCCCCCGCCGCCAGCGTCGTCGGCGGCGTCCTGGCGGCGCGGGCAACCGACTGACGATCCCGCGCGTACACGTGCCACGGGGGCCGATCCGGCCTAGAGTCCGCGGCAACGGCCCTGCAGGGCCCGCACGGGGGAGGTGCGCATGGCGAGGAGTCGACCCCTGGCGCGCCTCCGGCTCGCCCTCGCGGTGTCGCTGGCCGCCCTCGGGTCCCTCACCGGGCTGTCCCTGGCGGCCGGCCCGGCCGCGGCCGAGGTGGTCGACCCGCTGGAGCGTGTCCACACCGAGCAGGTCACCGGCGACGTGCTCACGGTCGGCAACGCCGTCCTCGTCTGCCCGGACGACCCGCAGGACGCGCGCGAGCAGTGCCTCGCCGCGAGCCGCCGCGAGAACCAGCTGAACAACAACCGCTTCGCCATGCGGTACGCCGACGTCGACTCCGACGACGAGACCTACAACTCCTCCACCGCCGAGGTGGCGCTGCCCGCCGGGGCGCGGGTGACCTACGCCCGGTTGTCGTGGGCGGGCAACCGCGAGCCCCGGCAGTGCGGGGTCGGCGACCCCGGTGACTACCCGGAGGGCTCGGCGCGGACGAACCCGGTCCGCCTCACCGTCGCCGGGGGCCCGACGCGGGAGGTCGCGCCGGGGGAGTACACCCAGGACCCCGGGTCGATCGGCTACTACAGCGCCGACGCCGTCGTCACCGGCGCGTTCGCCGACCTGCCCGTCGCCGACGCCGCCCGCGACGTCGTCGTGACCGTCGGCAACGTCTTCGCCGCCGAGGGGCGGGGGTGCTTCGGCGGGTGGTCGCTGACCCTCGTCCACACGGCCGACGCGGCCGGCTGCGACGCCCGGCGCCGCGAGGTGTTCGTGTACGACGGGCACGTGCGCCAGGGCGTCGGCGACGACCCGCAGCGGGTCCGGGTGTCCGGCTTCCGGGCCACCGGCGGTGCGGTGCGGGCCGGTGTGACGGCGTACGAGGGCGACAACGGGCAGGTGGGCGACCGGCTCCGCGTGAACGGGACCCCGCTGGAGGACCCGGCGACCGGACGGGCGGACACCTTCTTCGCCTCGACCGCACAGGGCCGGGTCGCGCCCGGCTACCCCAACACCTTCTCCGTGGACGCGAAGCGGGTCGAGGTGCCCGACGGCGTGATCGACGCCGGCGACACCGGGGCGACGCTCGAGGTGTCCACGGGCGCGGCGAGCGGCTCCGACGCCTTTCTGCTCCAGGGCCTCACCCTGTCGGTGCCGATGCCGTCGCTCTGCCTGCGGAAGACAGTGTCGCCCACGACCGCCCGGGTCGGCGACACCGTCGAGTGGACCCTCGTCGTCCGCAACCCCAGCAGCATCGACGCCACCGACGTGGAGATCACCGACCCGGGCGCCCCCGACTGCGAGGAGCCGGCCTTCGACCTGGACGCCGGGGAGTCGCGGACCGTCCGCTGCACCTCGGTCGTGACCGAGGACCTCGTGAACGTGGCCTCCGTCGCCGGCCGGGGCGGCGGGACGACGCTCAGCGCCGTGGACAGCACCGCGGTGCGGGTCGTCGACCCGTCGGTCGCGATCACCAAGACCGTCGCGCCGGCCTCGGTCGTCGACGGCGAGCAGGTGGAGTGGACCCTGCAGGCGCGCAACACGGGCGACACCCCGCTGACGGAGGTGCGCGTCGCCGACCCGCTCGTGCCGGGGTGCGCCCGCCAGGTCGGCGGGCTCGCCGTCGGGGCCTCGGACTCGTGGACCTGCCGCAGCACGGTCACCGACGACGGCAGCGGCAGCCTCACCAACACCGCGACGGTGCGCGCCGCGGCGCCGGGCGGCCCGGACGTGCGGGACGCCGACGCCGCCACCGTGGCCGTCGAGCCGGCCCCCACCGCCCCCGCCGTCGAGATCGTCAAGACCGCCGTCACCGGCCGGGTCGACCCCGGTGGGACGGCACGCTGGGACATCACGGTCACCAACACCGGCGCCGGCCCGCTGACCGACGTCACCGTCGCCGACCCCCTGGCTACCCGCTGCGACCGAACCGTCGGGACCCTCCCGGCGGGGGAGTCGCGGTCCTACCGCTGCGGCCTCGTGGTCCGCGACGACGTGCTGAACGAGGCCACCGTCACCGCGACCGGGGACGACGACACCGAGGTCACCGACACCGACACGGCGGCGGTGACGGTGCGCGACCGCCCGCCGTACACGGTGACGGTCACGCCGGAGCGCGCCCGCACCGTCCCCGGCGAGGACGTCGACCTGACCGTCGAGCTGACCAACGACGGGACGCAGCCGGTCACCGGCCTGGTCGTGACGGGCGGGGGCGCCGCGGAGGACTGCACGCGGCGGAGGCCGATCATCCTCGCGCCGGGGGACTCGCGGTCGTACGCGTGCACGGCCGCGGTCGGGGACGGCGGCGGCGACGTCCGGGCGCGGGTCTCCGCCCTCGGGGAGGTGGGCGGCTTCCCCACCCCCGCCCGGGCCGGCACCCCCGTCGAGGTCCTGGTGCCCGAGGTCGGCGTCGCGCTGGGCGTCGTCCCGCCCGCCGACGGCACGGACGGCCGGACCTCCGTGGAGGTCTCCAACACCGGCGAGACCCCGCTGCGAGCCCTGCGGCTCGGCATCGAGGGCGCCACCCTGTGCCAGCTCCCCGACGGCCCGCTGGCCGTGGACGGCTCCGTCACGCTCACGTGCGGCGCCGCCCGGGGCGACGTCACCGCGCGGGTCAGCGCGCAGCCGGCCCTGGACGGCGCCGCCGTCGGCCCGCGGGTGCGCGCCACGGCCACCGACACCACCGACAACGGGGGGATCGCCCCCATCGGCGGGGACGACGGCACCGGCACCGACCCGTACGACCCCGGCTCGCCGTACGCACCGGACGACCCGGGGTCGACCTCACCCGGGGGTCTGCTGCCCGACACCGGTGCCTCCGGCGCCATGCTGCCCGTCGCCCTCGGCGGCGCCGGCCTCGTCGCGCTGGGGCTGTGGCTGCTGCGCCGCTCGCGCCACCCCCGCAACCCCCGCCCTCGTCCGACCCCCTGAGCGTCGAGTCGGCACGTCTGCGCAGGAATCCGGGGTCGAGTCGGCACGTCTGCGCAGGATTTCGGGGTCGAGTCGGCACGTCTGCGCGGTGGGTCCTGGCTGGGTCGGCACGTGCGGGCAGCCGACTCCGGCGACCGCCCGAGCGCAGACGCGCCGACTCGACGTCTGTGGGTTGCGCAGACGTGCCGACTCGACGTCTCCGGGCTGCGCAGATGTGCCGACTCGACGTCCCAGGGCTGCGCAGATGTGCCGACTCGGCGTCTCAGAGGGCGCGGTGGGGGACCGGGTCGTAGAGGCCCGGGCGGGGGCCGGGGTCGACGTGGACGGCGTCGCCGGAGAGGCGGGAGGCGCCCACGGCCGCGGCGAGGGCGACCGCGACGTGCAGGTCCCACGCGCTGGCACCGAGGGGGCGCCCCGTGCGGACGGAGCGGACCCAGGCGGTCAGACCGATGCGGGTGGCGTCGGCGAAGCGGGCGGTGGCGTCGGCGGGTTGCGCCGAGGCGGTCCTACCCCCGCGCCGCAGCACGACCGCGGACGGCGCGTCGAGGGCGAGGGCGCCCGAGGCGCCGAGCACCTCGCACCGCAGGTCGTGACCGTCCCGGACGCCGTCGTCGACCTCGAGGCGCACGAGCGTCGAACCGCTCCGCAGCGTGAGCAGCCACGGGTCGTCGGACTCGAGACGCACCTCGGTCGGGACCTCTCCCAGCAGCCAGGTCGCGGCGTCGAGCGTCGGCAGGACCCCCGCACGCCGGTCCGCGCCGCGCTCGGTGGTCCGCAGCAGACGGACCCGTCCACCCGCGCCGTCCGCGACCGCCCGGCGGAGCGCGAGGTGGGCCGGGTCGTGACGGCGGACCATCCCGACCTGGACGCAACGTCGGCCGGTGGCCTCCTCCAGGCTGACGAGCGCGCGGACGTCGTCCGCGTCCAGGCCGCGGCTCGGCACGAGGAAGGCGGGCAGCCCCCGTTCCAGGCACGCGAACACCACCGGGACGGGGTCACCGCCCGCCACCACCACGGCGTCGAGGTCGGCCGCGACCAGCTCGTCGGGGTGCCGGGCGACCTCGGCGCCGGCGTGCTCCGCGAGCTCGGCCAGCCGCCGCGGGTCCCCGTCGTCCTGCACCAGCGTCACCCGGGCGCCGGGAACGCCCCCGGCGAGGGCCCGCAGGTGGGGGACGCCGGCCCCGGCCGCGCCCACGACACCGACCCGGAGGACGTCCGGGGGACCGGTGGTCGAACCCGCGAAGAGCGCGTCGGTGCCGACCACCGTGCTCGTCCCCATGCCCGCGCCCATCGCGTCGCCCCCGAGCCGTCTGAGTGAACGCTGTTCACCCTACGCCGGGCGGTTGCGGTGTCCGTGTCGCGGACAGGGCCGCGGCGGCCGCCAGGGCGTCCTCGGCCGAGCCCCCGGCGCCCCCCACCCCGGCGGGGACCGGTGCGCCGAGGGACCGCACCCAGGCGGTGAGCAGGATGCGCTGGGCCTCCGCGAGGTGGGCCGCGGAGACCGCGACCTCGGCCGAGCCGTCCGACCCGAGGACCTCCCACTGGGCGGCAGGAGCGTGCTCGGCGTCCGCCGCAGCGAGCCGCAGCTCCACGTCCGCGACGGGACCGTCTTGCGTCCCGATCGTGAGCAGGTGGACGTCGTCGCCGGACTCGACCCGCAGGTCCGTCACCGGCCGCCCGGACAGCCACGCGACGGTGTCGACGGCGTGCAGCAGACCCAGGTCGACGTCCGTGCCCGTCTCGACGCCGCGCAGGAGGCGCGGGCGTCCCAGGTCGCCCTCCTGGGCGTGGCGCCGCAGCTCGCGCAACCGCGGGTCGTGGCGTCGCGGGAACGACGTCCTCACGAGTCCCCCTCCGGCGGCGCGGTCGGTCTCGACGAGCCGGTGGGCGTCGGCGGCGTCGGCCACAGGCCGTGCGCACAGCACCGCCAGTCCCGCCGCCAGGGCCACAGCCACGACGTCCGAGCCCAGGGCGTCCGGGCCGACGAGCACACCGTCCAGCCCGGAGAGGTCCGTGGGCAGGTCGCGGCCCGCCGGGTGGGGGAGCCGGACGCCGGGGACCGCGTCCGCCAGCGCATCCGCCAGGGCCGCGACGTCCGGCCCCTCGCCCACGACGGCCACCACGACGTCCCCCATCGGGCCATCCTCACCCCTGGGCCCGCCCGGCGATAGGGTGCGGCGCATGTCGCAGCGCACCCTCGTCCTGCTCAAGCCCGACACCGTCCGTCGCGGGCTCGTGGGGGAGGTGGTCTCCCGCTTCGAGGCCAAGGGCCTGGGCATCGTGGCGATGGAGCTGCGGACGATCGACGGCGACCAGGCCGACCGGCACTACGCCGAGCACGTCGAGCGCGACTTCTACCCGCCGCTGCGCGCCTTCGTCACCTCCGGCCCCCTGGTCGCGATGGTCGTCGAGGGCGACGAGGCCATCGAGGTCGTCCGCGCGCTCAACGGCGCGACCGACGGCCGCAAGGCCGCCCCCGGCACCATCCGCGGCGACCTGTCGCTGTCGAACCGCGAGAACCTCGTGCACGGCTCCGACTCGCCCGAGTCCGCCGAGCGCGAGATCGGGCTCTGGTTCCCGAACCTCTGAGCCGAGGGCCAATCGCCGGTCGGGTTGGGTCGGCGCCGGTCGGGCTCGTCGAGACCTTGCTCGGCAACCCCTGGCCGGTGGTCGCTGTGGTGGTCCGGGCCGATCGTCGGCTCACCGGGTCTCGAGACGCCCGGTCGCGACCTCGTTCCTCGGTCGCGCGGGCTCCTCGACCTTCGCTCGCCACGGCCGCCCCTCCTTCGTCGGGTCGGCCTGCTCGCTCCGGCGCGCCTCCCGGGCCTGACGCTGCGGCGTTCCTAGTGTCAGGAACGGTCCCGTGCGCCCGCGGGCCGACTTCCCCACTCGAGCACCGTGCGAGGCAGCCAGAACATGCCGAACAGCTTCATCGGCCGGGACATGGCCGTGGACCTCGGGACCGCCAACACGCTGGTCTACGTCCGCGGCAAGGGCGTGCTGCTCGACGAGCCGAGCGTGGTCGCCCTCAACGACAGCACCGGGGAGATCCTCGCCGTCGGGCACGAGGCCAAGCGCATGATCGGCCGCACCCCGGACAACATCGCCGCCATCCGCCCCCTCAAGGACGGCGTCATCGCCGACTTCGAGGCGACCGAGCAGATGCTGCGCTACTTCATCCAGCAGGTGCACCGCCGCCGCTACTTCGCCAAGCCCCGCATGGTCGTCTGCGTGCCCAGCGGCATCACCGCCGTCGAGCAGCGCGCCGTCAAGGAGGCCGGCTACCAGGCGGGCGCGCGCCGGGTCTACATCGTCGAGGAGCCCATGGCCGCCGCGATCGGCGCCGGGCTGCCCGTCCACGAGGCCACCGGCAACATGGTCGTGGACGTCGGCGGCGGCACCACCGAGGTCGCCGTCATCTCCCTCGGCGGCATCGTCACCTCGCTGTCCGTGCGCACCGCCGGCGACGACCTCGACGCCTCGATCATCGCGTGGATGAAGAAGGAGTACTCGCTGCTGCTGGGCGAGCGCACCGCCGAGGAGATCAAGACGACCCTCGGCTCCGCCTTCCCGCTGCCCACCGAGCCCGAGGCCGAGATCCGCGGCCGCGACATGGTCTCCGGGCTGCCCCGCACGGTGACCGTGTCCTCCGCGGAGGTGCGCCAGGCGATGGAGGAGCCCCTCGCGGACATCGTGGACGCCGTCCGCTCGACCCTGGACTCCACGCCCCCCGAGCTCGCCGGCGACATCATGGACCGCGGCATCGTCCTCACCGGGGGAGGCGGCCTGCTGCGCGGCCTCGACGAGCGCCTGCGCCACGAGACCGGCATGCCGGTCCACGTCGCCGAGGACCCGCTGACGTCGGTGGCCCTCGGCGCCGGGCGCTGCGTGGAGGAGTTCGAGGCGCTGCAGCAGGTCCTGGTCAGCGAGCCGCGGCGGTTCGGATGAGCTCCCCCCGCCCCGGCCACCAGCGGGCCACCCGTCCCTCGCGCGGTCGCGAGAAGCGCTGGCGCGGTCTCGAGCGGCTCGAGGGGGGCCGCCCGTCCCGCGCGCTGCTCGTCGCGCTGCTGCTCGCCAGCGTCAGCCTCATCACCCTCGACCAGCAGACCGACGACGGCCCGGTCGAGGCCGGCCGCACCGCCGTCGGCGAGACGCTCGGGCCGCTGCAGGCCGGGGCCGCCGGCCTGGTGCGCCCCTTCGCCGCCGTCCCGTCGTGGCTGCGGACCCAGGACTCCCTGCGCCACGAGGTGTCGACGCTCGAGGCCGAGAACGCACGCCTGCGCAGCGAGCAGGCGACGTCCGGGCTCGACCGCAACCGCCTCGCCGAGCTCGACGGGCTCACCCGCGCCGCGGAGGACGGCGGGTTCACGCTCGTCCCCGCCCGCGTGATCGGGATGGGCCCCATGCAGTCGTTCTCGCGCACCGTCACCATCGACGCCGGCTCCCGCGCCGGGATCACCCCCGACATGACCGTGCTCGACAACGACGGCCTGGTCGGCCGCGTCCTGCGGACCACCCGGACGACGGCCACCGTGCTGCTCGTCATGGACCCGGAGTCCGTGGTCGGCGGCCGCCTCGGCGACAGCATGGAGATCGGGTTCCTCCGCGGCCGCGGCTCCATCGACGACTCCGGCGAGCTCACCCTCGACCTCGTCGACGGCACCGTCGCCCCCGGCGAGGGCGACACCGTCGTCACCTGGGGCAGCGACGGCGGGGCGCCGTACGTGCCGGGCGTGCCCATCGGGACCGTCTCCCAGGTGTGGAGCAGCCCGCGGGAGACCGCGAAGTTCGCCGTCATCGAGCCGTTCGTCGACTTCAGCTCCCTCGACCTCGTCGGCGTGGCCGTGCCCTCGGGCACCCGCAGCGACCGCGGGGTCCTCGAGGCCGACGGGAGCATCCGGTGAGCGCCCGATGAGTGCACTGCGCGCGGTCGTCGCCTTCCTGCTCGTGACCGTCGCCCTGCTGATGCAGGTCAGCGTCATGTCCCACCTCGCGTGGAACGGCGTCGTGCCCAACCTCTGCCTGCTCGTCGTCGTCGGCGCGGCCCTCGTCCGCGGCCCGGAGTTCGGCGCCGTCCTCGGCTTCGCGGCGGGCGTCGCCCTCGACCTCGCCCCGCCCGCCGACCACGTCGCCGGCCGCTGGGCGCTGGCGCTGGTCGTCGTGGGCTGGCTCGTCGGGCGCCTGCGCGCCCAGAACGGCGCCGAGGCCCGGCCCTCCGCCGGCTCCGTCGTCCTCACCGTCGCCGCGGCGTCGTTCGTGGGGTCGTCCGTCTTCGCGTTCACGGGCATGCTGCTGTCCGACCCCGCCATGGGCGTGCGCGACACCCTGGTCGTCATCGTCACCGCCCTCCTGTACGACGTCGTCGCGACGCCGTTCGTGCTGCCCGTCGTCCTCGGGGTGATGCGTCGCACGGAGACCGAGCGCAGCCGCGCGACCGTCCGCCGCGAGACCCGCCTCGAGCCGCGCCCCGGCGCCGGGGTGGGCCGGTGAGCCGCTCGGGAGGCTCCGGGGGCTCCGGGGGCTCGGCGCGACGCAGCCGGCTGCGGCTGGTCGTGGTGCAGGCCCTGGTCTTCTCCCTGTTCGCCACCCTGCTCGGGCGGCTGTACTACCTCCAGGTCCTCGACGGCGAGGAGTACCAGGCCCGCGCCGCGTCGCAGTCGGTGCGCGAGGTCGTCGTCCAGCCCCCGCGCGGTCTCATCGTCGACGCCCAGGGCCGTCCGCTCGTCGCCAACCGCACGTCGTGGACCACCTCGGTCGACCGCTCCCTGCTCGAGCGGATGACCGCCTCGCAGCAGAAGCGACTCCTGGAGCGCCTCGCCGACGCCGTCGACGTCCCGCTCAAGCGGATCCGCGCGACGCTGCTCGACTGCGGCGACCCCGGCTCCGTCGAGGGGACGTGCTGGAACGGCTCGCCCTACCAGCCGGTGCCGATCGCGTCCGACCTCGAGCCGGGGACCGCCCTGTCGCTGAAGGAGCAGGCGGAGGACTACCCCTCGGTGCTGGTCGAGAAGCAGCGCCTGCGCGCCTACCCCCAGCCGTACGGCGTCAACGCCGCGCACCTGCTCGGCTACCTGTCGCCGGTGACCGAGGACGAGCTGGACGACGCCGAGGAGGCCGGCGACCGGTCGGTCAACGGTGCCTCGTCGGTGGGCCGCGCCGGCGTCGAGAAGCAGTACGACGCGTGGCTGCGGGGGATGCCCGGCTACCGCCGGGTGGCCGTCGACTCCATGGGGCGGGTGCTCGGCGACGACGGCCGCACCCGCGCGCGGCCCGGCGACACCCTCGTCACCTCCATCGACGCCCGCGTGCAGGGCGTCGTCGAGCGCCAACTCGCGCGGACCATCGAGACCGCGCGGCAGACCGTCGACACCGTGACCGGCACGCCGTACGTCGCCGACGCGGGCGCCGCCGTCGTGCTCGAGGCCGACACCGGTCGCGTGGTCGCGATGGCCAGCCAGCCGACGTACGACCCCGACGTGTGGACCGGCGGCATCACCGCCAACCAGCTCGACCGCCTCTACTCCGAGGACGCCGGCACGCCGCTGCTGTCCCGCGCCACCCAGGGCCAGTTCGCCCCCGGGTCGACGTGGAAGCCGTTCATGACGCTCGGGGCGCTGCGCAACGGCTACTCCACCGACACCCGTCTGGACTGCTCGAGCTCGTTCGCGGTCGGCAACCGTGCCTTCAACAACTACGAGTCCGGCGCCTACGGCTACATCGGCTTCGACAAGGCGCTCGAGGTCTCCTGCAACACGTTCTTCTACCGGATCGGCTACGACTTCTGGAGCCGCCTGGGCTCCGACCCCACCGACGTCGACGCCCCCGACCCGCTGGTCAGCGAGGCGAAGGAGTTCGGCTTCGGCCGCCGCACCGGCATCGACGTGCCCGGCGAGGCCACCGGCCGCATCGCCGACCGCGCGTGGAAGCGCGAGTACTACCGCGCCCAGAAGGACTACTACTGCGAGATCGGCCAGGAGCCCGGCGAGGACTTCCTGCACCGCTTCGCCCGCGAGTTCTGCCTCGAGGGCGCCTGGTACCGCGCCGGCGACGCCGTGAACTTCTCCATCGGGCAGGGCGACACCGTCGTCACCCCGCTGCAGCTGGCCCGCGCGTACGGCGCCATCGCCAACGGCGGGCGCCTCATGGCGCCGCGGGTCGGCAAGGCCGTCGTCTCCCCGGAGGGCCGCGTCGTCCGGGAGATCGAGCCCCGCCAGAACGGCACCGTCCGGATGCCCGCGGAGTACCAGACCTACATCGACGCCGCCCTCGGCAACGTGACCTCCGTCGGCACCATGGCCTGGCGGATGGGCGGGTTCCCGCTGGACCAGGTCCCGATCCGGTCCAAGACCGGCTCGGCGGAGGTCTACGGCAAGCAGTCGACCTCCTGGGTCGCCTCGTACTCCGACGACTACGTCGTCGTGATGATGGTCAGCCAGGGCGGCACCGGCTCGGGCACCTCCGGCCCCGCGATCCGCAAGATCTGGGAGTCGCTGTACGGCGTCCGCGGCGAGGCCGTGGACCCGGGCGAGGCCGCCATCCCCGGCGTCGTCGCCCCCGACGCCCTGCCGACCTTCGCGGAGGACGGCTCGATCCTCCCGCCGCGGCCGGACACGAGCGGCACCGCGCAGACGACCGACCAGGCAGGGGCAGCGGAGTGACGATGCTGGGGGACCGCCCGGCGGCCCGACTCACCCGGACGCCCGTGCGTGGCCCGCTGGCCCGTGCGCCGCGGCTCGACTGGCTGCTGCTCGGGGCCGTCGTGACCCTCGTCGTCCTCGGCACCCTGCTCGTCTGGTCGGCCACGGTCGCCCGTGACGACCTGACCGGCGGCGACCCGCAGGCCTACCTGCGCCGCCAGCTGGTCAACATCGCCATCGGCGCCGTGCTGTTCGTGCTCGTGCTCGCCACCGACCACCGCTGGATCCGCATCCTCGCGCCGCTGGTCTACCTCGCCTCCGTGATCGGCCTGGTGCTCGTGCTCGTCATGGGCTCCACCATCAACGGCTCCCGGTCGTGGATCGACCTCGGCCCCATCTCGGTGCAGCCCAGCGAGTTCGCGAAGCTCGCCGTCGTCATCGGCATGGCCCTGCTCGTCGCCGAGCGGGCCGAGGGCTCCTGGCGCCGCGGGGTCGGCACGGTCGAGGTCGTCGGCATGCTCGTCATCGCCGGTGTGCCCGCCGCGCTGATCCTGCTCCAGCCCGACCTCGGCACCATGCTGGTCCTCGCCGCGACGGTCTTCGGGGTCATCGCCCTGTCCGGGGCGCCCCGCCGGTGGCTCGTCGGCCTCACGCTCACCGGCGTCGTCGGCGCGGCGGGGGCGGTCGCGGCCGGGGTCCTCGCCGAGTACCAGGTCGACCGCTTCCTCGCCTTCACCGACCCCGGGCTCGACCCGCGCGGCGCGGGCTACAACACCGAGCAGGCGCGCATCGCCGTCGGCAACGGCGGGCTCTTCGGCCAGGGCCTGTTCGACGGCTCCCAGACCCGCGCCGGGTTCGTCCCCGAGCAGCACACCGACTTCGTGTTCACCGTCGCCGGCGAGGAGCTCGGACTGCTGGGCGCGGGCCTGCTCATCGCCCTGCTCGGCGTCGTCGTCTGGCGCGCGCTCGTGATCGCCGCCGAGACCGACGACGTCTTCGGGCGCATCGCCGCCGGTGGCATCGCCTGCTGGTTCGGCTTCCAGGCCTTCCAGAACGTCGGCATGTGCCTCGGCATCATGCCCGTCACCGGCGTCCCGCTGCCCTTCGTGTCCTACGGCGGCTCCTCGATGTTCGCGAACCTCCTCGCCGTCGGCCTGCTCATGAACATCCACCTCCGCACCCACACCGTCGCGCCCTCCCGCTACACCGCGCCCCGCCGTACGCCGGCCCGCTGAGGCGCCGCGAGACCCGGTGAAGCGGAGCCCGCCGTAGGCTGGGCCGCTGCAGCACGCCCGTCGTCCGAGCCCCGAGAGGTCCGCCCCGTGTCACCCGAGCAGGAGCCCGCCAGCGTCTTCGAGCGTCTCGAGCCGCACCTGGAGAGCGTCAGCAAGCCGATCCAGTACGTCGGCGGCGAGCTGAACTCCGTGGTCAAGGAGTGGGGCACGACCGAGGTGCGGTGGGCCCTGATGTACCCGGACGCCTACGAGGTCGGGCTGCCGAACCAGGGCGTGCAGATCCTCTACGAGGTCCTCAACGAGCGCGACTGGATCGTCGCCGAGCGCACGTACGCCGTGTGGCCCGACATGGAGGCCGTGATGCGGGCCCAGGGGGTGCCGCAGTTCACCGTCGACGCCCACCGGCCGGTGCGCGACTTCGACGTCCTCGGCCTGAGCTTCTCCACCGAGCTCGGCTACACCAACATGCTCACCGCGCTCGACCTCGCCGGCATCCCGCTGCACGCAATCGACCGCACCGACGACGACCCGATCGTGCTCGCCGGTGGCCACGCGGCGTTCAACCCCGAGCCCGTCGCGGACTTCCTCGACGCCGCCGTGCTCGGCGACGGTGAGGAGATCGTCCTCGCGATCTCCGACGTCGTCCGCGACCACACCGCCCAGGGCCGCCCCGGTGGCCGCCTCGAGTTGCTCCGCCGCCTCGCGGTGACCGGCAACGTCTACGTCCCGCGCTTCCACGAGGTGACCTACGGCGAGGACGGCGCGCTGGCGTCCGTCGTCCCCGTGGTGGAGGGCGTGCCGGAGCGGGTCCGCAAGCACACGCTGATGGACCTGGACGCCTGGCCGTACCCGTCGAAGCCCCTGGTGCCGGTGGCCGAGACGGTCCACGAGCGCTTCAGCGTCGAGATCTTCCGCGGCTGCACCCGCGGCTGCCGCTTCTGCCAGGCCGGGATGATCACCCGCCCCGTCCGCGAGCGCAGCATCGAGACCATCGGGGCGATGGTCGAGACGGGCGTGCGCAACACGGGCTTCGACGAGGTCGGGCTGCTGAGCCTGTCGAGCGCGGACCACACCGAGATCGGTGACGTCGCCAAGGGCCTCGCCGACCGCTACGAGGACCGCAACGTCTCGCTGAGCCTGCCCAGCACCCGCGTCGACGCCTTCAACATCGCGCTGGCCAACGAGTTCTCCCGCAACGGGCGCCGTTCCGGCCTGACGTTCGCGCCCGAGGGCGGCAGCGAGCGGATGCGGAAGGTCATCAACAAGGCCGTCACCGAGGACGACCTGATCCGCACCGTCGCGGCGGCCTACTCCCACGGCTGGCGGCAGGTGAAGCTCTACTTCATGTGCGGGCTGCCCACCGAGACCGACGAGGACGTCCTCGCGATCGCCGACCTCGCCACGCGGGTCATCGACACCGGCCGGGAGGTCTCGGGCCGCAACGACATCCGCTGCACCGTCTCCATCGGCGGGTTCGTGCCCAAGCCCCACACGCCGTTCCAGTGGGCCGCCCAGCTCGACCCCGACACCACCGACGAGCGGCTGCGCAAGCTCCGCGAGGCCGTGCGCAGCCAGAAGAAGTACGCCCGCGCGATCGGCTTCCGCTACCACGACGGCAAGCCCGGCATCGTCGAGGGACTGCTGTCCCGCGGGGACCGCCGCGTCGGCCGCGTCATCGAGGAGGCCTGGCGCGACGGGGCCCGCTTCGACGGGTGGAGCGAGCACTTCTCCTACGACCGCTGGGCCGCCGCGGCCGAGCGCGGCCTGGCCGGCACCGGCGTCGACCTGGACTGGTTCACCACCCGCGAGCGCACCGAGGACGAGGTCCTGCCCTGGGACCACCTCGACTCCGGCCTCGACAAGGACTGGCTCTGGGCCGACTGGGAGGACGCACTCGACCCCGACTCGGTCGACGTCGAGGACTGCCGGTGGACCCCCTGCTACGACTGCGGCGTCTGCCCCGAGATGGGCACCGAGATCCAGGTCGGCCCCACCGGCCAGACGTTGCTGCCGCTGTCGGTCGTCTGAGGTCCGGTGGCACTGGCCGGCCCCGTCCACCCGGACGTCGCCCGCGCCTGGCCACCCCCGCCCCGGCCGTCTGGGGCGGGGCCTCCGACGCCACCTCCCTCCGCCTCGCCGAGCGGCTGGGCTCCACCGATGTCGAAGGGGTGGAGGAGCTCGGCCACCCCCAGTGGTGCGGGATCCGGCGGACTCGTCGGGACCGACGTGCAGAGGACGCCACCACGGGCCCCGACCGACCCTGACCTGAGACTTCTGCACGTTCTTCCCGACAAGCGGGCCCCAGGTCCCTACCCTTGCGCTGTGGAGGTCCCTCATCGTGCGCTGCACGGCGGCGCCGGACGGGTGACCGCCCTCGCCGCGCGGAGCAGCGGGTACACCAGCGCCCTCGCCTGCCTCGTCGAGCCCGGTGGGGCCGGACGGCCGAGCCTGCGCGTCATCACGCACCACGGGGAGGGCCGCGAGTCGCTGCTGCTGTCCGCAGCCGAGGTGCTCGCCGGACGCCGGGCGGGTCCGTCGTACGTCGGGTCGCCGCTGTTCGACGTCGCCGGCACCGTGGTCGGGGTCCTGTGCCTCGGCGGGCCGCCCGAGGGTCGCGACACCGCGGCCGACCTCGAGCCGGTCGCCGCGTTCGCTGAGGTCCTGTCCGACCAGCTCGACCTGATCCGCACCCTCGGCCCGCCGCCGGACCCGACCGCGGTGGCACGCCTGCGGGCCGCGCTCGCCGACGGTGAGGTCCAGGCGTGGTTCCAGCCGCTCGTCGACCTGGCCGACCACCGCCTCGTCGGGTTCGAGGCGCTCGCGCGGTGGACGTCCGCGGACGGCACCGTCACCTCACCGGGGGAGTTCGTCCCGCTGGCCGAGCAGAGCGGCCTGGTGGCCGACCTCGACCTGGCGGTGCTCCGGGCGGGCCTGGACCACCTCGCCCGGTGGCAGAAGACCGACCCGGACCTGCGGCTCAGCGTCAACATCTCCGGGCGCCACCTCGACCGGACGGGCTGGATGGAGGAGGTCGCCGGCTGCGTCGACGCCGCCGGGGTCGAGCCGCGCACCGTCGAGCTGGAGCTGACCGAGTCGGTCCGGCCCTCGGACGTCGTCCGCAACGCCGACGAGCTGTCCCGCGCGCGCGAGCTGGGCTTCGAGGTGTGGTTCGACGACTTCGGCACCGGCTGGGCCGAGCTGCGCCAGCTGGTCGAGCTGCCGGTGGACGGGGTCAAGGTGGACCGGTTCTTCACCGAGAAGCTGGGCGGCCGGGGCGACACGGTGGTCCGTGCGGTGCTCACCATGGCCGACGAGCTCGGCCTCGACACGGTCATCGAGGGCATCTCGACCGCCGACCACGCCGAGCGTGCCCAGGCGCTGGGCGGCCGACTGGGACAGGGGTTCTGGTGGTCGCCCGCGGTGCCCGCCGAGCAGGTCGACGCCGTCCTCGCGGGCGACAGCGACGCCTTCAGCCCAGGAGACCGCTGAACCGGTCGCCCGGACCCACCCGCAGCTGCGCGGCGGCCTCGTCGGCCGGCATCGGGCGCGCCAGGTGGTAGCCCTGCACCATGGCGCAGTCCAGCGCCCGCAGGGTCGCCAGCTGGTCGGCGCGCTCCACGCCCTCGGCGACGACGTCCAGGCCGACGGCGCGGGCGCCCTGGATGGTCAGGTGCAGCAGCTTGACGTCCTCGCTGGAGTCGATGACGAGGAACTCGGCGCCGATCTTCACGAAGTCGACGGGCAGCCGGCCGAGGGCGCGCAGGGAGCGGAAACCGGCGTCGAAGTCGGCGAGCGCGACCCGGATGCCGTCCTCGCGGGCCTCCTCCAGCCGCGCGGCGACCGCCGGCTCCGCGGCGACGACCGCGTGGTCGACCTCCAGCACCAGCTGCCGGGGGTGCAGCCCCGCCGTCACCACGGCCTCGAGCAGGTCGGGCACCACCCCGGGGCTCAGCAGCCTGCGTCGGGACACGTTCACCGCGACGGACAGCTCCTCGCCGACGTGCTCGGCGGCCCAGAGGCCCAGCTGGCCGATGGCGGTCTGCTCGACCCACCGGTCGATGTCGACGATCAGGCCCGACCGCTCGGCCGTCGGCAGGAAGGCCCCCGGCGACAGCTGGCCGTGCCCGGGCCGGTTCCAGCGCACCAGCGCCTCCCAGCCGCGCACCCGCCCGCTGTGGACGTCGAGGACCGGCTGGTAGTGCAGCTCGAGCTGCTCCTCCGCCACGGCGCGCCGCAGGTCGGCGCTCAGCGACTCCGCCTCGCGGGCCGCCGCCCGCATCTCGAGGTCGAACAGCTCGGCGCGACCGCGGCCACCCCGCTTGGCCCGGTACGCCGCCATGTCGGCCTCGTCGAGCAGGGTCACCGCGTCGGTCGTCCCGTCGAAGCACTGCGAGACCCCGACGCTCGCCCCGACGCGGGCGGTGCCCAGCGCGCCGAGCGTCACGGGCTCCGACACGGTCGCGATGAGGCGCCGCGCCAGCGCGACGGCCCTCGTGGAGTCCGGGACGTCGTGGAGCACGACGACGAACTCGTCGCCGCCGAGCCGGATGGCGGTGTCGTCGCCCCGGGTGGCGGTGCGCAGCCGGCGTGCGATCTCGACCAGCAGGAGGTCGCCGGCCCGGTGGCCGAAGGTGTCGTTGACCTTCTTGAAGCCGTCGAGGTCGATGAAGAGCACGGTGACGCTGCCGCCGGCGTGGTGCACGCGGTCCAGCGCGGCCTCCAGCAGGAGCAGGCCGCGGGCCCGGTTGGGCAGGCCGGTGAGGTGGTCGTGGGTCGCCTCGTGGGAGAGCTGGTCGCGCAGGGTGGTGCTCTCGGTGTGGGCGGCGACGATCTCGTTGAAGGCGAGCCGGAGGCGGGCGAGGACGAGGGCCACGAGGACAGCGGTGCCGAGGACCACCGGCCACACCGTCAGGCGGGCGCCCAGCAGCACCTGGACGGCGAGGCACCAGGTGCCGCTGGTCGCGGCGAGGCCCAGGGCCGTCATCCGCCGCGACCCGAGGACGGCCGACCTCGGTCGGACGGGCTCGGTCATGTCGAGCATGCGGGGGTGCAGCGCCGAGGCGCCCCACAACAGGTACGAGGCCAGGTAGGCCACGTCGGGCAGGACGGGCTCGGCGACCCCCGTGTACATCCGCAGCGACAGGGAGAGCACGTCGCCGACGACGACGAGGGCGATCGCCCCGGCGAGCGCGCGCATCGGCAGGTGCCAGCTGCCGGGGCTGGTGGCGATCCGGACCAGGCCGCCGAGCAGGAGCAGGTCGCCGACGACGTAGGCGAGCTCGACCACGGTCTCGCCGGTCGAGAACGCGTCGGACCGCAGCACGGGCCCGCCCAGCAGCACCCAGAACGCGAGGGTCAGGGCCACGGCGAGCATCGCGGCGTCCAGGAGACCGGCCAGGTCCGTGCCCCGGACCCGCACCCGCGCCAGCAGCGCGAGACCGGCGGCCAGCGGCGCGTACCCGACGACGAACAGCGTGTCGGAGGCCGCGACCGCCCCGAGGAACAGCAGCGCGTCGGCGGCGACCCACAGCCCGAGACCGACCGCGAAGGCCCACCACGGTGCCGGGTGCCGGGGCTGGTTGAGGTGGGTCCCGACGACGATGCCGAGCACGCCGAGGGCGCCGGTCGCGACATACGCGGCGTCCGCGGCCGGCCCGGGCAGGAGCAGTGCCGCGGCCGCGACCAGGCCGCCGCCTACGACCAGGCTGCGCCACCAGAGCGGGGGAACGGCGCCGAGACCGATGGGTCGGCCCACCGGGCCGGTGCCCGGGCTCGACCAGGGGAGGCTCGGCATGGTGGGGGGCCTCCTTCGGCGCGCCGCCGACCGCGGCGGATCTCGCCGCGATCCGATCCTAGGAAGTCGCGGGGTTCTCGGCGGGCGTTTCGGACGATCCGTCACGCGCGTCGCGTGCGGCGAGCACGTCCTCGATGTGACCGGGTCGCCCGGCGACCAGCACGGAGGCCCCGAGGGGGAGGCTGCAGGCGAGCAGGAACAGCACGGGCAGCAGCCACCCGCCCGTGGTGTCGTGCAGCGCACCGACGGTGAGCGGTCCGGCGGCGGAGAGGATGTAGCCGCCGGACTGGCTGACCGCCGAGAGGCCCGAGGTGCCGGCGGCCGTGCGGCTGCGCAGACCGATGAGGACCAGCACGAGGGGGAACAGCGCGGCCCCCAGGCCGAGGGTGAGCGCGGCCGGCACGGCCAGGGTGTACGGCGCCAGGAGCACCATCGCGAACCCGATCGGGTAGCAGGCCCACACGGCCAGGCACAGCCGTACCTGGCTCTCGCGGCGTGCCGCTGCCCGGGGGAGCCAGATGGACGTCGGGATGCTCACGGCCGCCAGCAGCCCGACCAGGGCGCCGGCGGCGGTGGGGGAGTAGCCGGCCTCGCGCCACAGGAGCGGGAACCAGCCGAAGAGCGCGTAGGCCTGCAGCGCCTGGAACCCGAACATCACGACCATCGCGAGACCGAGGGGCGTCCGCAGCACCCGCCACAGGCTCACGGGGACCTCGTCGGCCGCGGCCTCGTCGGTGGCACCGCCCCGGCGGTCCTCGCCGAGCAGGAAGAACCAGGGGACGGCGCTGAGCAGCGCCACCACCGCCCACGCGCCGAGCCCCCAGCGCCACGACCCGCCGAGGTCCGCGATCGGCACCGTCAGCGTGAGGCTGGCGGTGAGGAACACCGCCAGGGCCGTCGTGTACGCCGCCGTGACGGCCCCGACCCGGTCGGGGAAGTGGTGCTTCACCAGCGCCGGCATCAGGACGTTGCCGGAGGCCATGCCCGCGAGCGCCAGCAGCGACAGGACCAGGAACGGCACGGCCGAGTCGACGAGCGCCCGGCCCGTCAGGCCGGCCACCAGCATGAGCAGGCTGACCAGCGTCAGGCGGTGCGCGCCCACCCGACGGGCGACCGCGGGCGACGCGACCCCGAACGCGGCGAAGGCGATGACGGGCAGGGAGGTGAGCAGGCCGGCGACCAGGCCGGACAGGCCCAGGTCCTCGCGCACCTCGGCGAGCACGGGCCCCACGCTGACGGCCGCCGGACGCAGGTTGACCGCGGCCGCGACGATCCCGGCCAGGACCAGCCACGGGGCCGCCGCACGGACTCCAGGACGGGTCGCAGGCACCGGTCGAGCATGTCACCCGGTCCCGTGCCCGTCGGGGGGACCCGGGTCCGCGGGGAACCTAGGCTGACGCCGTGCGGCACATCGACGACGCGGAGCGGCGGCGGCGGATCGCGGTCCGCCACGGCCTGGCCCCGGCGTACCGGGCGGGCGACCCGGTGGCCGCCACCCGGGCGATGACCGTCCTGCACGCGACCGAGCCGGCCAGCGTCCACCTCGCCGTCGCGGCTCGCACCGAGGGCGTGTCGGTCGCCGACGTCGACACCGCGCTGTACGAGGAGCGGAGCCTGGTCAAGCAGCTGGCGATGCGCCGCACCCTGTTCGTGTTCCCGCGCGACCTGCTGCCCGCCGCGTGGGGGAGCGCGTCCGCGCGGGTCGCGACCGCCGAGCTGAAGCGGCTCGCGGGCGACGTCGAGCGGGCGGGGGTGGCCGCGGACGGCGCCGCGTGGCTGGAGGGGGTCGCTCGCGAGGTGGTCGACCACCTCGCGGACGGCCGCGCCCTCGACGCCCGGACGCTCCGCGAGGAGGTCCCGGCGCTCGAGACCCGCACGGGACAGGGGACGGGGGCCTGGTCGCAGCTCGCGCCCGTCGCCTCCCGCGTGCTGACCCTGCTGGGCGCGCGCGGCGACCTGGTCCGCGGCCGCAACGCCGGTCACTGGCGCATCTCCCGTCCTGCGTGGACGTCGATGGTCGCGTGGCTCGGCTCCCCGGCCGAGCCGGCCGAGGAGCGGGAGGGCTACGCGGAGCTGGTCCGGCGTTGGCTGACCACCTTCGGACCCGGCACCGAGACCGACGTCGTCTGGTGGCTGGGCGCCACGAAGAGCGCCGTACGACGGGCGCTGGGCGACGTCGGCGCCGTGGAGGTCTCGCTCGACGGCGGCTCGACCGGCTGGGTGCTGCCCGACGACGCCGACCAGACCCCGGACCCGGGCCCCTGGGCCGCCCTGCTGCCGACGTTGGACCCCACGACGATGGGCTGGAAGCAGCGCGCCTTCCACCTCGACCCCGCCGACGTGCCCTACCTGTTCGACTCCAACGGCAACGGCGGCACGACGGCCTGGTGGAACGGCCGCGTCGTCGGCTGCTGGGTCCAGGACCCCGACGGCGCGGTGCGGGTCGTGCCGCGCGGGGACGTCGGCGACGACGCCCGACGGGCCCTCGACGCCGAGGCCGAGCGGCTCACCGCCTGGCTCGGCGGGGAGGTCGTCGGCACGGTCTACGCCTCGGCGATGATGAAGGGCGCCCGGCTGCCCTGAGGACGCCGAGGGCCACCGCCCTGGGCGTGGCGCCTGGCCGCGGTGCGTCAGACTGCTGGCCGTGCGAGACCAGCCCGAGCAGCAGGCGCCGCCCGTCCAGCGGCTCCGCGTGCGCTACGCGAAGCGCGGTCGGCTGCGCTTCGCGAGCCACCGCGACTTCAGCCGGGTCTTCGAGCGCGCGATCGCCCGCGCCGGCGTCCCCATGGCCTACTCCTCCGGCTTCCACCCCCACCCACGCATCTCCTACGCGGGGGCGGCCCCGACCGGCGCGGCCAGCGAGGCGGAGTACCTCGAGATCGGGTTGGCGGAGGTCCGGTCGACGGCCGAGGTGCAGGCCGCGCTCGACGACTCCCTGCCCGACGGGCTCGACGTGCTCGAGGTGGCCGAGTCGCCCGGCGGTGCCCTCGCCCCGCTGCTCGAGGCCAGCGTGTGGGACGTGCGCCTCGGCCCGGCCACCGGCCAGGAGGAGCTGGCGGCGGCGGTCGAGGCCCTGCTCGCGACCACGCAGGTCCTCGTCGAGAGGGTGACCAAGCGGGGCCCGCGGACCTTCGACGCGCGCGGCGCGGTGGTGTCCCTGCAGGCCCTCGCGGGCGCGGACGGCGACCCGCCCCGGCTGCGGCTGGTGCTGCGACACACCGAGCCGGCGGTGCGGGCCCAGGACGTCCTGAACGCGCTCACGGAGGTGTCAGGGACCGTCCTGGACCGCCCGCTGCTGACCCGCCTGGCCCAGGGCCCGCTGGCCGACGACGGCGCCGTCGGGGACCCGCTGGCGACCTGAGCCTGCCGGTCGGACGTCGCCGGTGTGCGATACTCGCCCGCAGGTCGCCGGGTCCGCCCGGCGCCCCGACGACGTTCTCGCCGGTGGTCGAAGGGCCACCGGCACACGGAGACGGATCGTCACCGGACCGCGACGCGGCCGGGTGCGTCGGTGACAGCGACGTGGCCGGTACGGCGACCGCGGCGGGTGCCGGACGTCGGCGTGACGCACCGCGGAGGGTGTCGTCGGCCACGAAGGCTTTGCGTCGCCCGGTCTCCCGAGACCCGGACGACCGGACCGGACCGGCGCCACCACCGGCCGGTCGAGGAGAGCAGTGCTCAACGACACCCCCGACGAGAACACCGGCACCGACACCGGCACCGACACCGAGGTGCAGGCCCCGGACGACACGGCGGCCGCCGCCGGCCCCGCGCCCCGCAAGCGCGCCACCCGCAGGACCTCCAAGAAGGCCGCTGCGACCTCCGAGGAGGCCACCGCGGACCCCGGTGCCCCCGAGGCCACCGCGGTCCCGGCGGCGACCGACGCCCCTGGGACGCCGGGGACCCCGGAGACCCCGGAGACCGACGTCCCCGCGCCGGCGCGGAAGGCGGCCAGGAAGGCCACGGCCCGCACGACCGCCAAGAAGACCGCGGCGAAGAAGACGACGGCGAGGAAGACCACCGCCAAGCGCACCACCCGCAAGACCGCTGCGGCCGACGAGGCGGGCGCGCAGGAGGCGCTGGCCCTCGAGGTGCCCGCCGAGGAGGTGCCGACGGCCGTCGACGACGCCGCGGCCCCGCAGACGCCGGGCGAGGCCCCCGGCGAGGGCCCCGCCGTGGGCGCCGAGACCCCCGCCGGCACACCCGCCGAGGACGCCGGGCCGGCTCCGCGGAAGACCACCCGCCGCTCGCGCAAGAAGGCCGCCGCCGCGCCCCTGTTCCAGGCCCCGGCACCCGTCGGGACCACCACCGAGGCGCCCGCCGAGACGGCTGCGGAGTCGGCTGCCCAGGACGCCCCCGCGCCGTCGTCCGCCCCGGAGCCGGCGACGGCGGAGGACGAGCTCGCCCTGCCCGTGGCCGAGACGGGCGACGAGCAGGTCGCCGACGACGCGCCCAAGCCGAGGAAGAAGTCCGGCGGCAAGAAGAAGTCGGGCTCCAAGAAGAAGAAGAAGGCCGACCCGGACGAGGCCGCGGCCGAGGACGCCGCGTCCGAGCCCGACCTCCGGGCCGAGCCGGTCGTGGTGGGCGTCTCCGACGACGCCGAGGCCGACGAGGCCGACGAGGCCGCGTCCGTGGAGGGCGCTGCCGCCGGGGACACCTCCGACGACCAGGCGGACACGTCGTCCTCCGACGACTCCGACGCCGATGCCGACTCCGACGACGACACCGGCGAGGGCGGGGGCCGGCGTCGCCGGCGCCGCCGAGGTGGTCGCCGTCGCCGCAAGGGCGGAGGCTCCGACGGCTCGGGCGACTCCGACGAGACGCGCGACGACACCGCCGAGCAGGAGTCGGCCAAGGCCGACGACGCCGACACGGGCGACGACGCCTCGCCCCGCGAGGAGTCGGGGGGCGGGAGCACCCGCCGCCGTCGCCGCCGCCGGGCAGGGGAGGCCGCCGACACCGACGACGCGGACCCCTCGACGGTCACCCGCGTCCGTCGCGCCCGCTCGCCCGAGGACGAGATCACCGCCGTCGCCGGGTCGACCCGTCTCGAGGCGAAGAAGCAGCGGCGCCGCGAGGGACGCGAGGCCGGCCGCCGTCGCGCGCCCATCGTCAGCGAGGCCGAGTTCCTCGCGCGCCGCGAGTCGGTGGACCGCTCCATGGTCGTGCGGCAGCGCGACGACCTCACGCAGATCGCCGTCCTGGAGGATGGCGTCCTGGTCGAGCACTACGTCGCCCGGGAGTCCCAGACCTCTCTCATCGGCAACGTCTACCTCGGCCGCGTCCAGAACGTGCTGCCCTCCATGGAGGCCGCGTTCATCGACATCGGCAAGGGCCGCAACGCCGTCCTCTACGCCGGCGAGGTGAACTGGTCGGCGCTCGGTCACAGCGAGGGCCAGCCCCGCAAGATCGAGTCGGTCCTCTCCAGCGGCCAGTCGGTCCTGGTCCAGGTCACGAAGGACCCGGTCGGCCAGAAGGGCGCGCGCCTGACCAGCCAGATCAGCCTCGCCGGGCGCTTCCTGGTCTACGTGCCCGACGGCACCACCAGCGGGATCTCCCGCAAGCTGCCCGACACCGAGCGGTCGCGCCTGAAGTCCCTGCTGAAGGAGATCGTCCCCGAGGGGGCGAGCGTCATCGTCCGTACCGCGGCGGAGGGTGCGACCGAGGAGCAGCTGACCCGGGACGTCGAGCGGCTGACCGCCCGCTGGGCCGACATCGAGTCGAGGACCAAGGGCGGCGCACCCGCCCTGCTGTACGGCGAGCCCGACCTCACCCTGAAGGTCGTGCGCGACCTGTTCACCGAGGACTTCGCCGAGCTCGTCGTGGACGGCGACGCCGCGTGGGACACCGTCCACGGCTACGTCGCCCACGTCGCGCCCGACCTGGAGGACCGCGTGGTCCGCCACGAGGTCGGCGAGACCGGCAAGGACGCCTTCGCCGTGAAGCGGATCGACGAGCAGATCGCGAAGGGCCTGGACCGCAAGGTCTGGCTGCCCTCCGGCGGCTCGCTGATCATCGACCGGACCGAGGCCATGACGGTCGTCGACGTCAACACGGGGAAGTTCACCGGCTCCGGGGGCAACCTCGAGGAGACGGTGACGAAGAACAACCTCGAGGCCGCGGAGGAGATGGTCCGCCAGCTCCGGCTGCGCGACATCGGCGGCATCATCGTCATCGACTTCATCGACATGGTCCTGGAGTCGAACCGCGACCTGGTCCTGCGCCGCCTGGTGGAGTGCCTGGGCCGGGACCGGACCCGCCACCAGGTCGCCGAGGTCACGAGCCTGGGGCTGGTGCAGCTCACCCGCAAGCGCATCGGGACGGGCCTGCTCGAGGCGTTCAGCGAGCCCTGCGAGTCGTGCGGCGGCCGGGGCCTGACGGTCCACGAGATGCCGGTCGAGCCGTCCGGCGGCAACGACGACGGCGACGGCCGCCGCGGCGGGCGCCGCCGCGGGGGCCGCAACCGCAACGGCGAGAACGGCAACGGCGGGAACGGCGGCACGAACGGGAACGGCAACACGAACGGCAACGGCGGCAACGGCGGCTCCGAGCAGCCGACACCGCCGCGCCCGACGCCCTCCCCGAGCTACGTCGCGGCCGTCGCGAAGCCGGAGAACGCCGACCGCGCCCCGCTGGACGTCGAGCCGGAGCAGCACGAGCCCACGGAGCCCACGGAGCCCAAGGAGCCCAAGGAGCCCACGGGCCGGCCGGCCCCGCAGGACCCCGCCGAGGTGACCGTCGACGAGCCGGTCGAGGACGTCGCCGAAGCGGCCCTCGTGGCCACCGAGGAGGCTCCCCAGGAACCGGCCGACGACGTCGCGGCGCCCCCGTCGCCCCGGTCGACCGAGCAGCAGCCCGAGCCGACCCAGCAGCCGGAGCCCGAGCAGCAGCCGGAGCCGACCCAGCAGCCCGAGCCCGAGCAGCAGCCCGAGCCGACCCAGCAGGTCGTCGACACGGCCCCGCGCACCGTCACGCGGACGACGACACGACGTCGCGCCGTCCGCCCCGCGGGCAGCCCCGAGGGGGCCACGGCGGCCGTCGTCGTGGCGGACCCCGCGGCCGCTCCGACCGTGACCACCGACGCGCCCCCGCCCCCGAAGGTGGTGACCACGACGCGCTCCCGGCGGGCCCGCCGTACGACGCCCACGGAGCTCGGGGACCGCGAGGACCACGGCGGCGCCTGAGGGCCGGGACCCGGGCCGGGGCCCCGACTTTGCAGGTCGTGGGTCCGGCTCGGTACCATCGTCTGTCGGTGCGTCCGCGCACCGTGCGTCTGCAGCGATCCGGGACCCCACTGTCGTGGCCGGGCCCGTGCGAGGCGCTGTGGACAGTTCAGGACTCGAGTTGGAGGAGACCGCGGTGTACGCGATCGTGCGCGCAGGCGCCAAGCAGCAGAAGGTCGCCGTCGGCGACGTCATCGAGATCGACAAGGTGGCGACCGAGGTCGGCGACACCCTGACGCTGCCGGTCGTGCTCGCCGTCGACGGCGACGACGTGACCGCCACCGGTCTCGACAAGGCGGCCGTCACGGTCGAGGTCCTCGGTGCCACCAAGGGCCCGAAGATCGTCATCCAGAAGTACAAGAACAAGACCGGCTACAAGAAGCGCCAGGGTCACCGCCAGAAGTACACCCAGGTCAAGGTCACCGACATCTCCCTCTGACCTCCCGGCCCCGCGGGGCCGGTCGGACTCCACCGAGCAGCGAAGGACACTGCCATGGCACACAAGAAGGGTGCGGCCTCCACCAAGAACGGCCGCGACTCCAACGCCCAGCGTCTGGGCGTCAAGCGTTTCGGCGGCCAGGCCGTCAACGCGGGCGAGATCCTCGTCCGTCAGCGCGGGACCCACTTCCACCCGGGCTCCGGCGTCGGCCGGGGCGGCGACGACACCCTGTTCGCCCTGCAGGCCGGTGCGGTGCAGTTCGGCACCCGCCGCGGCCGCAAGGTCGTGAACGTCGTCCCGGGCGAGTGACCTGACGCTCACCCAGACACCAGCACCGACGAAGGGCGTCCCGGTCACGGGGCGCCCTTCGTCGTCCTCCAGGCGCCGCTCCCGGCACCTCCGCACGCACCACTGAAAGGCTCGACATGGCCGTCCCCAGCTTCGTCGACCGGGTCCGGCTGCACGTGAGCGCCGGCCGCGGCGGCAACGGGGTCGCCTCCGTGCACCGCGAGAAGTTCAAGCCCCTCGGCGGCCCCGACGGCGGCAACGGGGGACCCGGCGGCTCGGTGATCCTCCGCGTCGACCCCGACCTGACGACGCTCGTCGAGTACCACCACGGCCCCCGTCGCACGGCGACCCACGGCGGCCACGGTGCCGGCGCCCACAAGAACGGCGCCCACGGCGACGACCTCGTGCTCACGGTCCCGGACGGCACGGTCGTCAAGGACGCCGCGGGCACGGTGCTCGCCGACCTCGTCGGGCCCGGCACCGAGATGGTCGTCGCCGAGGGTGGACGCGGCGGGCTCGGCAACGCCGCGCTGGCCTCGAAGAACCGCAAGGCCCCGGGCTTCGCGCTGCTCGGCGAGCCGGGCGAGGAGGCGGAGCTCGTCCTCGAGCTCAAGGTCGTCGCGGACGTCGGCCTCGTCGGCTTCCCCAGCGCGGGCAAGTCCAGCCTGATCGCCGCCCTCTCGCGGGCCCGGCCGAAGATCGCCGACTACCCCTTCACCACGCTCGTGCCGAACCTCGGCGTCGTCACGGCGGGCAGCACCACGTTCACGGTGGCCGACGTCCCCGGTCTCATCGAGGGCGCGAGCCAGGGCCGGGGCCTCGGTCACGAGTTCCTCCGCCACGTCGAGCGGTGCGCCGCACTGGTGCACGTCATCGACACCGCCAGCATCGAGCCGGGGCGCAACCCGGTCGACGACCTCGACGTCATCGAGCACGAGCTCGCCGAGCACGGGGGCCTCGAGGACCGCCCGCGCCTGGTCGCCCTGAACAAGGTCGACGTCCCCGACGGCCGCGACATCGCCGAGATGACCGCCGCGGACCTGCGCGACCGCGGGCTGCGGGTCTTCGAGGTGTCCGCCGCCTCGGGGGAGGGCCTGCGGGAGCTGTCGTTCGCGATGGCCGGCATCGTCCGTGCCGCCCGCGAGGCCGCCCCCTCCACCGCGCCCACCCGGATCGTCCTGCGTCCCACCGTCACGGTGCCCGGCGGTCCGGAGTTCGACGTCGTCGAGACCGACGAGGGCTGGCGCGTGCGCGGCACGAAGCCGGAGCGCTGGGTGCGGCAGACGGACTTCTCCAACGAGGAGGCCGTCGGGTTCCTCGCCGACCGCCTGGACCGCCTGGGGGTCGAGGCCCGGTTGCTCGAGCTCGGTGCGGAGGAGGGCGACGCCGTCCTCATCGGCCCCGAGTCCGACAGCGTCGTCTTCGACTTCAAGCCCGGTGTCGCCGCGGGCGCCGAGATGCTCGGCCGTCGGGGCGAGGACCAGCGCTTCACCGAGGAGCGGCCCGCCGCCGCCCGCCGCCGTTCCATCCAGGAGGGCTACGAGGAGCGCGACGAGGTCGAGACCCGGGCGGACGTCGCCCGCCGCTACGACGAGGAGCAGCGCGAGCAGCGGGCCGCGCGCAAGGGCCGTGACCTCGGCCGCCAGAACCTGCCGCACCGCGGCCCCACGTCGTACGAGATCGGGTCGGCCGACGACCCGGACCGGGTCGAGGACGACGGGTGACCGTGCCGGCCGGCGCACGGCCGGAGGTGGTCGCGGCCCGGCGGGTCGTGGTCAAGGTCGGCTCGTCGTCGCTGACCACCGCCGCCGGCGGCCTCGACCCGCAGCGGCTCACCGCGCTGGTGGACGCGCTGGTCTCGGCGCGGGTCCGGGGGGCGGAGGTCGTGCTGGTCTCCTCCGGCGCGATCGCGGCCGGTCTCGCCCCGCTCGGGATGACCCGCCGCCCGACGCAGCTCGCGCTGCAGCAGGCGGCGGCGTCCGTGGGGCAGGGCCTGCTGGTGCGCCACTACACCGAGGCGCTCGCCCGGCACGGCATCGTCGCCGGCCAGGTGCTGCTGACGGTGGACGACGTGGTGCGCCGCACGCACTACCGCAACGCCCACCAGGCGCTCGACAAGCTGCTGGCGCTGGGCGTGCTGCCCGTCGTCAACGAGAACGACACCGTGGCCACGACCGAGATCCGGTTCGGCGACAACGACCGGCTCGCCGCCCTCGCCGCCCACCTCGTCCACGCCGACCTGCTGGTGCTGCTGTCCGACGTCGACGGTCTGTACGACGGCGACCCGTCGCGGCCCGGCACCTCCCTCGTGCCGCGGGTCCGCGGCGAGGGTGACCTCGCGTCCGTGCGGATCGGCAGCACCGGGGCCGCGGGCGTCGGCACCGGCGGCATGACGACCAAGGTGGAGGCCGCCCGGATCGCGACGGGCGCCGGCATCCCCGTCGTCCTGACCTCCGCCGACCGCGCCGCGGCCGCGCTGGCGGGGGAGGAGGTGGGCACCCTCTTCGAGCCCACCGACCGGCGACGACCGACGCGACTGCTGTGGCTGCGCCACGCCACGGAGCCCGCCGGCGCGATCCACCTCGACGCCGGTGCCGTCCGGGCGGTGACCGAGCGGGGCGCGTCCCTGCTGCCGGTCGGGGTGACCGGGTGCGGCGGCGACTTCGTCGCCGGCGACCCCGTCGACCTGCTGGCCCCCGACGGCACCCCCGTCGCCCGCGGCCTCGCGAACTACGACGCCGCCGAGCTGCCCGCCATGGTCGGCCGTTCCACCACCGACCTGGCCGCCGAGCTCGGCTCGTCGTACGAGCGCGAGGTCGTGCACCGCGACGACCTCGTGGTGCTGTAGCGCCGGACCGTCGCCCGCGGCATCCGGCCGCACCCCCGGGGACACGGCGAGGGCCGGTGGGGGAGTCCCCACCGGCCCTCGCGCTGTGGTGCCGGGTCCTGCGTCAGCCCCCTGGGATCAGGGCAGCGGGGTGGTGCTCGCCGGGAGCTCGATGGCGAGGTCGCCCACGCGGCGGTTGAGCGGGAACTCGCCGACCGGCGCGGCCTGCCCGGTCGTGAGGTTCACGCGGAACAGCAGGCGACGGTTGTCGCGCTGGGTGACGGCGTAGCCGGAGTTGTCGGTCGTCGCCCCCTTGTTGTCGGTGGCGCTGTAGATGTCGAACGACGTGTCCGGGCCGAAGTTCCGGCGCAGGCCACCCACCGGCGACAGCGAGCCCTGGTTGGCCGGGGCCTGGACGGCCAGGTTGCGCAGGGTCGGGTTGATGTCGAGCAGCGTGGTGCCGGTCAGGGTGGAGTTGTCGTTGTTCGTGTACGCCGCGGCGGTCACGCCGGTGACCGGGGCGGGCGGGACGGCGCCGTTGTTGAGGTTGCCGTCGGCGACGGTGGTCGCCACCTCGGGGCCGCTGAAGGTGACCCGCAGGTTCTGCGAGGAGTCGGACACGATGCGCAGGGCGTCGGCGGCCGGGTTGAAGTCGACGCCGAACTGCTCGCCCGACAGCGCCACGGTCAGCGCGCCCACGGAGGTCGCGGTCTGGTCGGCCGGGTCGATGATGTAGACGCCGCCGCCGTTGCCGACGCCGTACAGGTCGCCGCTGGACGGGCGGACGTCGATGCCGATGAGCTCGGTGTCGCCCTCCTCGTAGCCGGTGATCGGGCCGAGGCGCTGCACGTCGCGGGGGTCGTCGAGGGAGAAGCTGGCCAGGGCCCCACCCAGCAGCACACCGTAGGCACGGGTGCCCGCGGGGGCCTCCGAGCTCGCGGAGGTGCGGAAGTCGGCGCCAGCGGTCGCCGCCGGGGCGGCGGTCGCGCTGGGGGCGAGGACGGCGGCGCCGAGGGCGGCAGCCGCGAGGCCGGTGAGCAGACGGGTCGGTCGGTTCATGGTCATCCCTTCGAGTCGTCGGGATGCCCGGTCCACCGGACATCCCAGGATGGTGCACCGCGTCCGGCGCACCACAGGGAACAACGTCCCATGGGGTCTGTTCGTCACCCTCGGCCGCGCGGATGGGCCGTCAGGGTGATCGGTTTTCCCGTCCTCGCTACCGTCGGCGCCATGACGCGGCGGGTCGGCCCCTGGCTGGTGCTGGCGGTGCTCCTGGTGCCCGCCGTCGTCCTCACCGTGGCCCGTCTCGGCGACCCGCCCTGGGTGCTCGTCGTGCAGTACGCGGCGTTCACCCCGTTCGCGATGCTGCTCTACGCCGCGGCGCTGGTGGTGCTCCTGCTGGCGGCGGCGCGGATGGCCGCCGGCCGGGCGCGCTGGGCCACGTGGGTCGGGACCGTGCTCGTCGGGGCGGCGCTCGCCCTCCACGTGGCGTGGTTCGCCCCGCAGCTCGTGGGCGCGCAGGCGGACCCGCCGCGCGGCGCGACCCCGCTGCGCGTGATGACGGCGAACCTGCTGCGGGGCGACGGCCGGGTCGCCGACGTCCTCGACGCGGCGCGCGAGGACAGGACCGACGTCGTCGTGCTGCCCGAGGCCACCCGGGCCACCGAGCGGGCGCTGGACCGCCTCGACGCCGACGCCACGTGGCCGCACCGGGCGGGCCGGGCCGGGCGCGACATCGAGGGCAACCTCGTCCTGTCGCGCTACCCCCTGCGCGACGAGCGCCAGCTCGGCACCAGGCTGGACTCGCTGTCGTTCACGCTCGCCGCCCCGGGCGGGCCGGTGCGGATGGTCGCCGTCCACCCGATCGCGCCGTACGAGGGGGCGCGACGGTGGCGGGAGGACCACCGGCTCATCCTCGACGCGGTGCGCCGCACCGAGCCGGACGTCGTCCTCGGCGACTTCAACGCCACGATGGACCACGCCCCGATGCGTCGTCTGCACGACGAGGGCCTCCGCACGGCCACCGAGGTCGCCAACGAGGGATGGCGACCCACGTGGCCCGTCAACGGGCTGTTCTCGCTGGGCCCGGTGCCCCTGCCCCGGTCGGCGGAGATCGACCACGTCCTGGTCTCCGACCGCGTCGCCGTCCTCGGCACGGAACGTCACGACGTCGCGGGCAGCGACCACCTCGCCCTCGCGGCGGACCTCCGGCTGGGCTGACCCACAGCCCGCCGTCGTAGGCTGGCGGGTGTCATGAGTACCCACCGGACCGGCACCGTCTACCTGGACCACGCGGCGTCGACGCCGATGGTGGACGAGGCGGTGGACGTCATGACCGACCTGCTCGGGCGGCTCGGCAACCCCTCCTCCCTGCACGCCTCGGGACGCCGCGCGCGCCGCGTCGTCGAGGAGTCGCGGGAGCAGCTCGCGGCCGCGGTCGGCTGCCGGCCGGCCGACGTCGTCTTCACCTCCGGCGGCACCGAGTCCGACAACCTGGCGGTGAAGGGTCTCGCCTGGGCCCGGCGTGCCGCGGACCCGAGGCGTCGGCGGGTGCTGACCGGCGCGACCGAGCACCACGCCGTGCTCGACCCGGCCCACTGGCTGGCCGAGGCCGGCGAGGCGGAGCACGTGCTGCTGGACGTCGACCGGCAGGGCCGCCTCGACCTGGACGCCCTGGAGGCCGCGCTGGAGGCCGACCCGGCGTCGGCGGCGCTGGTGTCGGTGATGTGGGCCAACAACGAGGTGGGAACCGTCCAGCCGCTCGCGGAGGTCGTCGCGCTGGCCCACCGCCACGGCGTGCCGGTCCACACCGACGCCGTCCAGGCGCTGGGTGCGCTCGAGGTCGACCTGACCACCCTCGGCGTCGACGCCACGACCCTGTCCGCCCACAAGGTCGGCGGCCCGTACGGCGTGGGTGCGCTGGTGTGCCGCCGGGAGGTCGGCCTGGTCCCGCTCGTCCACGGGGGCGGTCAGGAGCAGGACCTGCGCAGCGGCACGGTCGACGCCCCCTCGATCGCCGCCTTCGCGACCGCAGCCGCCCTGGCCGTCGAGCGCCGCGCCGCGCACGCGGCCCGGCTCGCCGCGCTGCGCGACGACCTGGTCGCCCGGGTCCGGGCCGCCGTCCCGGACGTCGTGCTGAACGGGCCGGGCGCGGGCGGGGAGCGCCTGCCCGGGGTGGCCCACCTGACGTTCCCCGGCTGCGAGGGCGACTCGCTGCTGATGCTGCTCGACGCGCGGGGGATCGAGTGCTCGACCGGCTCCGCCTGCTCGGCGGGCGTGCCGCAGGCCTCCCACGTGCTCCTCGCCATGGGCTGCGACGACGCCGCGGCCCGGGGCTCGCTGCGCTTCTCGCTCGGCCACGACTCCACCGCCGCCGACGTCGCCGCCCTCGGCGACGAGATCGGCTCCGTCGTCGACCGCGCCCGCGCGGCCGGTCGGGCGGCCTCGTGAGGGTCCTCGCCGCGATGTCCGGCGGCGTGGACTCGGCGGTCGCCGCGGCGCGCGCCGTCGACGCCGGCCACGACGTGACCGGGGTGCACCTCGCGCTGTCCCGCAACCCCGCGTCGTACCGGTCGGGGGCGCGGGGCTGCTGCACGATCGAGGACGCCAACGACGCCCGCCGGGCGGCCGACGTCCTCGGCATCGCCTTCTACGTCTGGGACATGAGCGAGGAGTTCCACGCCGGGGTCGTCACGGACTTCCTCGACGAGTACGCCGCCGGTCGCACCCCCAACCCGTGTCTGCGGTGCAACGAGAAGGTCAAGTTCGCCGCCGTGCTGGACCGTGCGCTCGCCCTCGGCTTCGACGGCGTCGTCACCGGGCACTACGCGCGGCTCGTGGACGGTCCGGACGGCCCGGAGATGCACCGGGCGGTCGACCCGGGCAAGGACCAGTCGTACGTGCTCGGGGTCCTCGAGGCCCCGCAGCTCGCCCACGCCGTCTTCCCGCTCGGCGGGTCGACCAAGACCGAGGTGCGCGCCGAGGCCGCGCGCCGCGGGCTCCTGGTGGCCGACAAGCCCGACAGCCACGACATCTGCTTCGTCGCCGACGGCGACACCCGCGGGTGGCTGTCCGAGAAGCTCGGCGACGCCGCACCGCACCGCACCGGTGAGCTGGTGGACGACGTCACCGGCGAGGTCCTCGGCCACCACGACGGCTCCTGGGGCTACACCGTCGGGCAGCGCAAGGGGCTGCGCATCGGGCGGCCCGCGGCGGACGGCCGGCCCCGCTTCGTGCTCGACATCGAGCCGGTCGCCGGGACCGTGCGCGTCGGCGGGCGGGAGCGCCTCCGCGTCACCCGGCTGACCTGCGACCGGCCACGGTGGTGCGGTGCGGCTCCCGCCGGGACCCTGCGCGGCAGCGTGCAGCTGCGCGCCCACGGCCGGGACCACGCGGCCACGGTGCGCGTCGAGGGGGACCGGGTGGACGTCGTCCTGCACGACCCGGCCGAGGGGATCGCGCCCGGCCAGGCGGCGGTCGTGTACGACGGCACCCGGGTGGTGGGTTCCGCGACGATCGTCGCGACCGACCGGGCCGAGCAGGCCGCGCTCCTGGACGCCGGCACGGTCACCGACCCGGTGGGCGGCCCCGTGAGCGGCCCCGCGTGACGCGGTCGACGGGCGTCGGGTCCTGGCCCGGCGACGACGCCGCGGGCGACGGCGCCGACTTCGCCGAGGCGCTGCGTGTCGTGCTCGGCGAGCTCGACCTGCCGCACCTGCCGGAGCTGCCCGGGCGCGGCGCGCACGCCGCGCTGACGGGCCGCGGCCTCGCTGTGCTGGCCGAGCTCGGCGCCGACCTGCAGCCGTCGGGCTGGCGCCTGACCGGGGGAGGCCCCGGCACCTCCGGGGTCGACCACCGCCGCGCCCGCAGCCTGCTCGCGCAGGACCTCGACGCGCTGGAGGAGCAGGCCCAGGGCCTCACCGGTGCCGTCAAGGTGCAGGTGGCCGGCCCCTGGACCCTCGCGGCCACCGTCGAGCGCCCGCGCGGCGACGTCCTGCTCGCCGACCACGGGGCGCGCCGGGAGCTGGCGCAGGGCCTCGCCGAGGGGGTGGGCGCCCACGTCGCCGACGTGCTCAGACGCGTGCCGGGGGCGACGGAGGTCGTCGTCCAGCTCGACGAGCCGGCGCTGCCCGCCGTGCTCGCCGGGGCCGTGCCGACCGTGTCGGGGATCGGGCGGCACCGCACGATCCACCCGCCCGAGGCCTCCGCGCTGCTGGAGGAGGTGCTCGGGGCGGTCACCGCGGCGGGCGGCACCCCGTGGGTGCACTGCTGCGCGCCCGACGCGCCGCTGGGCCTGCTCCGCGGCGCCGGCGCCGGTGGTCTGGCCGTCGACCTCGGCCTGCTGGACGCGACCGGCCACGACGCCCTGGCCGCCGCGCTGGAGGACGGCGCGACGGCCGTGCTCGGCGTGCTGCCCGGCACCGGCGCCGAGCCGGGCACGTCGCAGACGGCGGTCGTCGAGCGCGTCGAGCGGTGGTTCGAGATGACCGGCCTCGACCTGGGCGCGATGTCCGGCCAGGTCGCGCTCAGCCCGTCCTGCGGCCTGGCGGGCGCGACGTACGCCGCGGCGCGGCAGGCCTGCACCCTCCTCGCCGGGGCCGCCCGCTCGCTGTAGGCGCGGGTGCTCCGGCGGGGCCGGTGCGACCCCGGGGACGACGACGGGCCGCCCCCCAGGGGGACGGCCCGTCGTGTGGTGGTGCTGCCGGTGGGGCTCAGCCCTCCTGCGCGAAGCCCGCCTCGAGGAGGTAGTCGTTGGCGATCTGCGTCTCCGACTGACCGTCCGCCGACTTGCGGGTGTTCAGGTCCTGCATGACCTCGGTGGTGAGGGACTCCGCGAGCGGCGCGAGGGCCTCGAGGACCTCGGGGTGCTCGTCGTTGTACTCGACGGAGGTGACGGGCACGCCGTTGTAGAGCGGGAAGAACGACTGGTCGTCCTCGAGCACCACCAGGTCGTTCGCGGCGATGCGGCCGTCGGTGGTGAAGATCTCGCCGAAGTCGCAGTTGCCCTGGGCGATCTGCGTGTAGATGACGCCGGTGCCGAGGCTCTGCTCGTCACCGCCGGTCACGTCGTACGCACGCTTGAAGCCCGGGTAGCCGTCGGGACGGTTGGCGAACTCGGCCTCGACGCAGACGGTCGCGTCCGGGTTCTCGTCGATGTAGGCCGCCATGTCGGAGTGCGTGGCGATGCTGTTCTCCTCGGCGAACTCCGAGGTCACGGCGAACGCGTAGGTGTTGTTGAACGGCGACAGCGGGCCCCACACGACGCCGTTCTCGACGTCGGCCTCCTTGACGGCCTCGTACTGCTCGACCGGGTCGAAGATCGGCTCGTCGTTGCCGAGGTAGTTGATCCACCCGGTGCCGGTGTACTCCCACATGATGTTGTTGTCGCCGCGGATGATCTTCTCGCGCGCGGCGGTGGAGCCCTGGGTGTTCAGGTCGGTCTCGTTGTCCGCGCCCCACAGGCACAGGTACTGCGAGGTGAGCTCGCCGAGGATCAGCTGCTCGTCGAAGTCCTTCGAGCCGACGACGACCGGGACGTCGGTGAGGCCCTCGGGGTCGATGTCGTCGCCCGCGACGAGCCCGTTGCAGTCACCGCCGGCGACCTGGTTGCCGACCGAGGAGTCCTCGTCGAGGCCGCAGCCCGCGAGCCCGACGGCGAGCGCGGTCGCGCCGAGCCCGGCGACGAGGCGGCGCGTGCGCCGCGAGGTGAGGTGGATGGTCATGAGGGTGGTCCCTTCGAGGTGGTGACGCGTGAACGTGAGGCTCTGACGGGTGTGGGGTGGGCTCAGCGGACCCCGCGCGGGGTCGCCGCGCGCTGGAGGATCCCGGCCAGCCAGTCCAGGAACAGGGCCAGGACGGCGATGATCACGGCGATGGCCAGGGTGGCCGCCGCGCGGTCGGTCTTGATGCTGGCGATCAGCTGCTGGCCGAGACCGCCGGCGTTCAGGAAGGCGCCCAGCGGCACGGTGGCGACCGCCAGGATCAGGGCGGTCCGGGCGCCGGCACCGATGATCGGGACGGCGAGCGGGAGCTCGACCCGCAGGAGCACGGCCATGGGCGACATGCCCATGCCCTTGGCGGCGTCGAGCACGCCCTTGTCGACCTGCTGCAGGCCCGCGATGGTGTTGCGGAGCACGGACAGCAGGGCGTAGCCGGTCAGGATGACGACCACGGCCCAGAAGCCGGTGTAGTAGATGCCGACGAGGGCCAGGAGCCCGAGGCTCGGCGCCGCCTGGCCGAAGTTCGCGACCGCGAGCACGATCGGGGCGAGGAACTTGGTCCGCTCCCGGGTGACGAGCACGCCGAGCGGCACGGCGATCAGCACCACCAGGATGGCGATGGTGAACGCGATGTAGACGTGCTCGATGGTGGCGCTGACGATCGCGTCCGTCGCGAGGATGTTGACGGAGATGTTGTCGAGGGTCTGGCCCTGGACCCACACGTAGAGCGCGACCAGGGTCGCCAGGAGGACGATCGGCAGCACGGCGTCGCGCGGGGTGACGATCCGCTGCGCCTGCGTGGGCCGGGGGCCGCCCCCGGTGCCCTCGTAGACGTCGACGTCGTCGGCGGCCGCCTCGGCGTGGGTGGCGGGCGCGGGGCCCAAGGTGTCGGTCATCAGCGGGCCTGCCCGGCCTCGCTGCGGCCCACGCGCGCCAGGATCGACTGGACCGACACCGACCCGGTGACCCGGCCGCCGTCGACCACGGGGATCGAGTCGAGCCCCTTGCCGACCATGGTGTCGAGGGCGTGGTGCAGGTTGTCCTCGGGCGTCACCGAGACGTCGCCCGCGGCACCGGTGGCCGGCTCCAGCGGCACGCTCGAGACCGGCTCGAAGTAGAGGCGCTTCAGGGCCGCGCCCTCGCCGATGAAGCCGGAGACGAAGTCGTCCGCCGGGTTCGCGAGGATGTTCTCCGGGGTGTCGTACTGGGCGATCTGCGAGCCCTCCCGCAGGACGGCGATGCGGTCGCCCAGCTTGAGCGCCTCGTCGAAGTCGTGGGTGACGAAGACGATGGTCTTCTTCAGCGTCTTCTGCAGGGTGCGGAACTCCTCCTGCAGCCGACCGCGGGTGATCGGGTCGACGGCGCCGAAGGGCTCGTCCATGAGCATGATCGGCGGGTCCGCGGCGAGGGCGCGGGCGACGCCCACGCGCTGCTGCTGACCACCCGAGAGCTGCCGGGGGTAGCGGTCGCGGTACTGCTCGGGGTCGAGGCCGACCACGGTCAGCATCTCGTCGACGCGCTTCGCGATGCGCTTCTTGTCCCAGCCCAGCAGCTTCGGCACGAGCGCGACGTTCGAGGCGATCGTGAGGTGCGGGATGAGGCCGATCTGCTGGATGACGTACCCGATGCGCCGGCGCAGCGTGGTGTCGTTGAGGGAGGCGACGTCCTCGCCGTCGATCTCCACGACCCCGTCGCTGGGGGCGATCATCCGGTTGATCATCCGCATGGTCGTCGTCTTGCCGCAGCCCGAGGGCCCGACGAAGACCACGATCTCCCCGGCGGGGATCTCCATGTCGACGGCGTCGACGGCGGCCTTCTCGGTGCCGGGGTAGCGCTTGGTCAGCTTCTTGAGGGAGATCGGCACCCCGTGCGTCGACTCGGCCGACGACCCGGAGCTGGACTTCTCGATGGTCTGCTCAGACACGGACACCTCTCGGGGTGGTGAAGCGGCGGACGAGGACGAAGACGGCGTCGAAGAAGAGCGCGACGGCGGCCACGAAGATCACGCAGGCGAGGGCCTGGTTGCCGGTGTTGACCGACCCCAGGTTGTTGAGGGCGTTGAAGCCGAAGATCCCGAGCCCGAAGTCGGTGACGTAGGCGGCGATCGCGAGGATGCCGATGGTCAGCTGGGTCGAGACGCGCAGGCCGGCGAGGATGACGGGCCAGGCGATCGGGAAGCGGATCTGCCACAGCATCCGGAACGAGCCGACGCCCATGCCCTTGGCGGCGTCGATGACGGCCGGGTCGGCGGCCTGGAGACCGACGATCGCGTTGCGGGTGATCGGCAGGAGCCCGTACATCACGACCACCGGGATCAGGGTCAGCAGGGCGTTGCCGGTCAGGGAGAACACGAAGCCGAACATGGCCACCGACGGGATCGTGAAGAGGATCGCGATGACGGCGATGGAGATGTTGGGCAGCGTCACGTAGCGGTAGGTCAGCAGCGCGATGGTGAGCCCGACCAGCGCGGCGAGGCCGACGCAGTAGATCGAGAGCAGGAAGTGCTGCTGGACGCGGAAGATGATGTCGAGCTGGTTCTGGGAGAGCCACTCGCCGAACGGGAGACCGGTCACGGGGCCACCTCGCGGACGAGCCGGAGGCCGTGCAGGTCGCAGGGCTCGCGGTGGGGGCGTTGAACGGTCACGGTCCTCCAGGTGACTCGACAGCAGTGCTGGACGGTGTGGGACGTCGTACGAGTCCAACGATCGGCCGGACGGTGGGAAAGATAGACCACGATCGGCGCCGGACCAGGGAAGCGAACCCATCCGTGACGAGTTCGTGACGATGCGGTCTAGACCATCGGGTACCCCGAGGGCGACCCCCGACCAGCTGACGCACGACCACCGAGAGGACTGCCATGGCCGACCTGACCGGCAAGAGGATCGCCATCATCGCGACGAGCCACTTCGAGGAGGCGGAGCTCGTGCAGCCCCGTGACGAGCTGAGGAAGCTCGGTGCCGAGGTGAAGGTCTACTCCACCTCGACCGACCCGATCCAGGCCGTCGAGGGCGACACGGACCCGACGCAGAAGGTCGAGGTGGACGGCACCTTCGCGGACGTGGACGTCGCCTCGGTCGACGCCGTCGTGGTGCCGGGCGGCACGGTGAACGCGGACACGATCCGCACCGACGAGACCGCCCAGAAGATCGTCCAGGACGCCACCGCCGCGGGGAAGCCCCTGGCCGTGATCTGCCACGCCCCGTGGCTGCTGGTCTCGGCCGGCCTCGCGAAGGGCCGTCGCCTCACCAGCTACAGCTCGCTGGTGGACGACCTGCGCAACGCGGGCGCCGAGTGGGTCGACGAGGAGGTCGTCGTCGACGGCACCCTCATCACCAGCCGGAACCCGAACGACATCCCGGCCTTCATCGACGCCATCTCCCGCTCGCTGGTGGCCACGGACGCCGGCGACGCCTGAGTCGGCCGCACACCGCCCCACGCGGCCCGGACCCCGCACGGGGTCCGGGCCGCGTGCGTCAGGGGCCGTCGACCCCGGACGGGTCGGGCACGAGGACCGCGCCGACGACGTGCCGACGCCGGTGGGCGACGTCCAGCAGGAGCCGGGGCCCGTCGTCGAAGGCGACGACGTCGGTGACCAGGTGGCGACGGACCTGCGGCCCACAGGCGTCGAGCAGGCGCACGGTCTCCACCGACAACCGGTGCCGGTCCCAGTGTCCCGCGGTGCCACGGGGGGTCCGACCGATCTGGGCGCACCGCAGGCTCAGGCCGTTGTGGTGGAACTCCTCGCCGAGCCGCACCTCCCCGGCGCCCTCGGTGTAGAAGGCCAGGTCCACCACCACGCCCTGGGGCCGGCACAGGCGCAGGGCGAGGGCGAGGGCGCCGGGGCGCCCCCGGCACTGCAGCACGACGTCGGCGCCGTGGTCGGAGGGGCCGTGGCGCCAGCGGGTCTTGACGATCCGTGCCGGGTCGCTGTCGCCGGCGCCGTCGTCGTCGGCGCCGTCGGTGTCGAGCGGCAGGAAGCCCAGCGCCGAGGCCACGGCCCGCCGCCGTGGGTCCGCGTCGAGCACCACGACCTCGGCGGCCCCGGCCTCGCGGGCGAAGAGTGCGGCCAGCAACCCGATCTGCCCGGCCCCGACGACCGCGACCCGTCGGCCCTGCACCCCGTCACCGAGCCGGGCGGGGACGGGGCCGGCCAGCTCGGCGGCCGCGTGCAGCAGCCCGTTGGCGCAGATCGGGCCGAGGTGGGCCACGTAGACCCCGAGCAGGGGGTCGAGGTGGGGCGGCAGGACGACCAGGTGCTCGCGGACGGGGTCCGCGACGTGGGCGGTGGAGTGGCCGTACGCCGCGGCGACCAGCTCGCCCTCGGTGAAGCCGGACCCCCGGCTCTCGACCACCCGGCCCACCTCCATGTAGCCGAGCCGCCCGACCGGGTACGGCGTGGCGGGCGCGGTGGTCAGGAACAGCCCCAGCTCGGTGTCGTGCCGCCGGTGCAGACCCGGGTGGTCACCCTTGACGAAGGTGAGCTCGGTGCCGGCCGACACACCGCTCGCCAGGGTCTCGAGCAGGACCCCTCCGGGCGGGACGGCAGGGAGGTCCTCCTCGACGACCTCCACCCGGCCGGGCTCGGGCACCACGAGCGTGCGCCGCTTCATCGGCCGGCCCCGCTCACCCGGACCGGTCGACCCGACGCCGCGGAGCCCGCCAGCGCGACGCACACCCGGTGGGTGCGCAGCGCGTCCGCGTAGGGCGCCCGGGTCGCGTCCCGCTCCCCGCGCACGGCCGCCACGAAGTCACGATCGACCTCGACGCGCGGATCCACACGGGGCGAGGTGACCTGCGGGGCCCCCAGGCCCTCCTGGACCGACAGCGCGGTCTCGGAGAGCTCCGCCACCAGGCCCTCGCCCACCAGGCGCAGGGTGGTCTCGTGCTTGACCTCGAGCAGGGACGTCGCGGCGAGGGACGCCACCGCCCCGGAGGTGAACCGCAGGACGGCGACGGTCGCGTCGTCGACGTCGCCGGTGTCCGTGCCGCCCGGCGCCGGTCGGCGGGCGCCGAGGGCGTGCACCTCCTCCACCTCGCCCAGCAGCACCCGGGCGACGTCCACCAGGTGGGTCACCTGCTCGACGACCTGCCCGCCCGAGCGGGAACGGTGCGCCCACCACCCGACGGGGGGTCGCTTGTCGAGCCAGGTGCCGGTCGCCAGCAGAGCGGGTCGCCGGGCCAGGTGGTCGCGAGCCGTGGCGACGGTGTCCAGCTGGCGCCAGTGGTAGCCCGTGGCCGTGACGAGACCGCGGCGGTCCACCTCGCGGGCCACCAGCTCGGCGACCTCGAGGTCGACGTCGAGCGGCTTCTCGACGAAGAACGGGATGCCGCGGCTCAGGGCGGCGCGCTCGGGCTCGCCGTGCGCGAAGGGTGGGACGCAGACGTAGACGGCGTCGGGGCGGACCTCGTCCAGGGCGACCGCGACCTCGGCGACCGCGCGGGCGCCGCAGGTCTCGGCGAGACGTCGGGCGGCGTCGGCGTCGGCGTCGACGACGGCCTCGACGCTGACGCCGTCCAGACCGGCCAGGACGGCGGCGTGCCGCTGGCCGACCCCGCCGGCACCGACGAGCACGACGCGGGTCACGCGGCGTCCGCCAGCACGCGGGCGTACAGGTCCAGGTAGGCCTGGGCCATCGTCGCCGGGCTCCACGCCTCCCCGGCGCGACGGCAGGCCGCGGGGGAGAGGTCGTCGAGAGCGCCGAGCAGGTCGCCGAGCTCGGCGACGGACGTCGACGGGTCCTGGCCGGGTGGTCCCGGCGGGTCGGCGAGCCACCCGGTGGTGCCGTGGGCGACCAGGTCCGGCAGCACCCCGCAGCGCGTGCCCACGACGGGGACGCCGCGCACGAGCGCCTCGCCGACGGACGTCGCCCCGGGCTCGGGCCAGCGCACCGGGGTCAGGAGCGCGCGAGCCGTCGCGAGCAGGCGTTCCTTCTGCTCGCCGGAGACCCCGCCGACCCACCGGACGAGCTCGCCGTCCACGAGGGGTGCGACGTGGTCGAGCCAGAACCGGACGTCGGGGTGACCGGCGAGCCCCGGGTCGACCGCGAGCCCGTGCTCCAGCTCGGCGGGACCGTCGAACCCGGCCACCGGCCCGGCGAGGACGAGCGGGACGCCCGCGGCGTGGCAGGCGAGCGCGGCGAGGTCCTGCCCCTTGTCGGCGGTGATGCGGGCGAGGGCGAGGACGTGCTCGCCCCGCGGGCCGGGGGCGGTCGGGGGGTCGGGGACGGCGAGCGGCACGACCCCGGCCGTCTGGCGGGCCAGGTTCGCGGGGGCCCGTCGCAGCTGGTCGCGCGAGACGGCGGCGAAGCGGACCCGCCCGTCGCCCTCGAAGGACGTGTAGAAGTCCCGGTGCCTGCCGAGGTCCCAGTGCAGCGTCTGGAGGGCGGGAGGAGCGGTCCGGCCCATCGCGCCCAGCACCGCGGGGCCGACCACCTCGAGGTGGTCGTGCACGAGGTCGACCTCGTGCTCGCGCAGCCACCGCGCGACCCCGCCCATGTGGGCGTGCGCGATCCCGGCGACCCGGTTGTACGGCGCCGCCACCGACGCGAGCCTGCCCTCGGCCAGCGGCCGCAGGACCTCGTCCGCGGGCAGGGTGCTGGTCCCGACGGTGGCCAGCACCACCTCGACGCCCCGGGCCCGGAGTTCGGGGACGAGGGTCGCGACCACGGACTCGATGCCGCCGTACCCGCGGGGCGGGACGGGCAGCCACGGCCCGGCGTTCATCAGCACGCGCAGGCTCACGGCGCCTCCACCAGGTTGCGCGGGCCGCCGCCGGCGACCGTGCACACCGGCGGGCGCTCCGTCACCGCGACGTCGGCGTCGGTCGGCGTGAAGCCGTCGCCGCACCGTCGGAACTGCGTGAGCGTGGTGGCGGCCGGGCGGGCGAGCACGGCGCCACCGTGGCGCTCCAGGCGGGAGAGCAGCGCCAGGTACACCTGCGAGGCCATGCGGCCCAGCGCCGCGTCGTCGGAGTTGCGGTGGACGCGCCGGCCCAGGTCGACCTGGGCCATCGCGTGCAGCCCGGCGCTCTCCAGCACGTCGACCAGCAGGGCGATCTCGACGCCGTAGCCGGAGACGAACGGCACCCGCTCGAGGAGACCCCGGCGACCGGCGTACTCGCCGGCCAGGGGCTGCACGAAGCCCGCGAGCTCCGGGTAGTGCGCGGCGAGCAGCGGCCGGGCGAGCATCTCGGTGACGCGTCCGCCGCCCGCGGGCATCACGGACTCGCCGGAGCGCAGGGGCCGGTCGTAGAACCCCTTGACGAACTGCACCGCCGGGTCGTCGAGGAGCGGACCGAGCAGCCCGACGACGAACTGCGGGTCGAAGTCGCGCAGGTCGGCGTCCACGAAGGTGACGACGTCGCCGCGGGTGACCAGCAGCGACTTCCACAGGGCCTCGCCCTTGCCCGGACGGTCCCCGAGCTCGGGGGCGACGTCCTCCTGCCGCACCACCGTCGCCCCCGCCGCCCGGGCGACCGCGGCGGTGTCGTCGCAGGAGCCCGAGTCGACGACGACGAGCTCGTCGACCAGGGGGCAGCGCTCGACGAGCTCGCGGCGGATCCGGGTGACGATGTCGCCCACCGTGGCCGCCTCGTCGCGGGCGGGCAGCACCACGCTCGTCGTCGTCCGGCCGCGTCGGCGCGAGAGCGTCACCCGGTCCCAGTCGTCCGCTGTCGACGTCCGGTGGCGGGACCAGGCGCTCACCGACGCCAGCACGACGAGGCCTGGTGGGTGGCTGGCTGGGGTCTGGACACGGGCACCTCCGGTGGTGGCGACGAGCCGCGCCTCGTACCCGACGGGGAGGGGAGTGATCCGCGTCACCGCCACGGCCCCGGACGACGGACGCCAGCTGCCAGCGGACTGCCAGCGCGGTACCAGGGGGTGCGGCCACGGTGGGGTCATGGACGACACCACGCCCGGGACCCCCACCTGGCTCCCCTCCACCTGGCGGCACCCGTCGCGGGTCCAGGTCACCGAGACCCACCACCTGCGGCCGATCGGTCCCGACGACACCGAGCTCGACATGCCCGCCGTCATGGGCTCGCGCGAGCGCCTGTGGTCGATCTACGGCAGGGCCTGGGGGTGGCCGCCGGAGCACATGACGGCGGAGCAGGACCGCGAGGACCTGCAGCACCACGCCGACGAGGCAGCGAGGCAGTCGTCCTTCAACTACGCCCTGCTCGACGCCGACGAGACCGAGCTCGTCGGCTGCGTGTACGTCGACCCGCCGGAGAAGGTCGGCGAGGCGGACGCCGAGATCTCCTGGTGGGTCCGCGACGAGCACGTCGGCTCCGACCTCGAGGCCACCCTCGACGCCTTCGTGCCCTCCTGGATCGCCGAGGACTGGCCGCTGGAGCACCCCCGGTACGTCGGTCGCGACCTGACCTGGGACGAGTGGGTGGCGCTGCCCGGGAGGTGAGCGGCGTCCCGACCGTGCACGGTCGGGCTGTCGGTGGGGCACGGCAGGATGTGGGCATGAGCGAGGTGCAGGACGCCGGGGCCGACGCGCGCGGGGAGCACCGTGCGCTGGTCGAGCAGGTCGAGGACGCGCGGTGGCGCTACTACGTGCTGGACAGCCCCACCGTCGACGACGCCGCTTTCGACCGCATGATGCGGCGCCTCGAGGAGCTCGAGGAGGCCCATCCGGAGCTGCGGACGCCGGACTCGCCGACGCAGCGGGTCGGCGGGGCGGTCTCGACCGACTTCACGGCGGTCGACCACCTCGAGCCGATGATGAGCCTCGACAACGCGTTCACCGCGGACGAGCTGCTCACCTGGCACGACCGGTTGCGTCGTGAGGGCGTCGACGACCCCGCGCTGCTCTGCGAGCTGAAGGTCGACGGCCTCGCCATCAACCTGCTCTACACCGACGGCCGGCTGACCCGGGCCCTGACGCGGGGCGACGGCCGGACCGGCGAGGACGTCACGCCCAACGTCAAGACGCTGAAGACCGTGCCGCACCGCCTGACGGGGACCGACGAGTACCCGGTGCCGGCGCTGGTCGAGGTGCGTGGCGAGATCTTCCTGCCGACGGCGGCCTTCGAGCGCCTCAACGAGACGATGGTGGACGCCGGTCGGCCGCCCTTCGCCAACCCGCGCAACGCCGCCGCGGGCTCGCTGCGCCAGAAGGACCCGCGGGTCACCGCGACCCGTCCGCTCGACATGGTCTGCCACGGCCTGGGGGCGCGGGAGGGGTTCGGCGCGGTGTCGCAGTCGACGGCGTACGAGGCGCTCGCGGCGTGGGGGCTGCCGGTGTCGTCGCGCGCGAAGGTGGTCGACGGGCTGGACGGTGCGCGCGAGATGATCGCCTACTACGCCGAGCACCGGCACGACGTCGAGCACGAGATCGACGGCATCGTCATCAAGGTCGACGACGTCTCCGCGCAGCGGCGGCTGGGCTCGACCAGCCGGGCGCCGCGGTGGGCGATCGCGTTCAAGTACCCGCCCGAGGAGGTCAACGCGAAGCTGCTCGCGATCGACGTCCAGGTCGGGCGGACGGGCCGGGTGTCGCCCTTCGGGCGCATGGAGCCGACGAAGGTCGCCGGGTCGACCGTCGAGAAGGCGACGCTGCACAACGCCTACGAGGTGAAGCGCAAGGACGTCCGCCCCGGCGACACCGTCGTGCTCCGTAAGGCCGGCGACGTGATCCCCGAGATCGTCGGTCCGGTGCTCGACCTGCGGCCCGAGGGTCTGCCCGAGTGGGTGATGCCCACCGAGTGCCCCGCCTGCGGCAGCGAGCTGTACGAGCAGAAGGAGGGCGACCGGGACCGGCGGTGCCCCAACCACGAGCACTGCCCCGCGCAGGTGCGCGAGCGCGTCTTCCACGTCTCCAGCCGCGGCGCCTTCGACATCGAGGGTCTCGGCTACGAGGCCGCCGTCGCACTGCTCGACGCCGGGGTGATCGCCAACGAGGGCGACGTCTTCGACCTCGACGAGACGGCGCTGCTCCGCACCGGGCTCTTCACGCGGGCGGCGAGGAGGACGGAGGCCGACCGGGCCGTCGACGGCAGGGTCGTCTCGGCCAACGGTGAGCGGCTGCTCGCCAACCTCGCGAAGGCGACCCGGGTGCCGCTGTGGCGGGTGCTGGTCGCGTTGTCCATCCGTCACGTCGGCCCGACGGCGGCCCGGGCCCTGGCACAGGAGTTCGGGTCGATGGACGCCATCCGCGGCGCGACCGAGCAGCAGCTCGCCGACGCCGAGGGGGTCGGCCCGACCATCGCCGAGGCGGTCATCGAGTGGTTCTCGGTGCCGTGGCACGTCCGCATCGTCGACGCCTGGGCCGCCGCCGGGGTGTCGATGGCCGACGAGCGCGACGAGTCCGTCGAGCGCACCCTCGAGGGCCTGACCGTGGTCGTGACCGGCTCGCTCGAGGGCTTCAGCCGGGACTCGGCCAAGGAGGCGATCCTCGCCCGGGGCGGCAAGGCCGCCGGGTCGGTGTCGAAGAAGACCGACTTCGTGGTCGTCGGCGACAACGCCGGCTCCAAGGCCGACAAGGCCGAGCAGCTCGGCGTCCCGGTCCTCGACGAGGCGGGCTTCGTCGACCTGCTGGAGAACGGTCCGCCCGCCCACGCCGGTTGAGGTGTGACGAGTCGACGCAGGAGACGAACAGCCCCTCGAGACGCCTCGTGCCTCGGCTCCTCAGGAACCACCTCGAGACCCGGTGCGCCGGTTGCCGGCCGGGGTTCCGAGGCTCGGGCCCGGCGGCCCGCGCACCTCGACCACCGGTGACTGCCCGGTCGGAGGGGTGACCCGTCGGGGCCTCCGGCTAGGGTCCTTGTTGCGTATCGCTTGCAACAACGGACGAGAGGCGGCTCGGTGTGAGGTTCGTGGGGATCGCGGCGACGGCCGTGCTGGGGATGGCGGCCCTGACCGCCTGCGGCGGTGAGACGGCGGTCGGCGGTGGCATGGCAGCGGGGGAGACCCCGACGGAGCTGCGGCTGGCGCTGGGCGGGGAGTCGGAGGAGGGCTACGACCCGACGCTCGGCTGGGGCCGCTACGGCTCGCCCCTCTTCCAGTCGACCCTGCTGCGCCGCGACGCCGACCTCGCGATCGAGGGGGACCTCGCCACCGACTGGTCCGTCAGCGACGACGGACTCACCTGGACCGTCGACATCCGCGACGACGTGACCTTCAGCGACGGCGAGCCGCTGACGGCCGACGACGTCGCCTACACGTTCGCCACCGCCGCCGAGCAGGGCGGCCTGACCGACGTCACCGCGCTGGACGGCGCCACGGCCGTCGACGACGACACCGTCGAGCTCACGCTCAGCGAGCCGCGCAGCGCCTTCGTGAACCGCCTGGTCAGCCTGGGCATCGTGCCCGAGCACGCGCACGGCGACGACTACGCGACGAACCCCGTCGGCTCCGGGCCCTTCACGTTCGTCGACTGGCAGCGGGGCCAGCAGCTGGTGGTCGAGCGCAACGACGACTACTACGGCGAGGTGCCGGACTTCGAGCGCGTCGTGTTCTCCTTCGCCGACGAGGACGGCGCGCTGGCGGCCGCCCGGGCGGGCGAGGTCCAGATGGCGGGGCTGCCGTCGACCCTGGCCACGCAGACCGTGGACGGCATGGACTGGACGGTGGTCGAGTCGGTCGACAACCGCGGCGTCGTCCTCCCGACCGTGCCCGACACCGGTGAGCGGACCGACGACGGGCTGGCGATCGGCAACGACGTGACCGCCGACCTCGCCGTCCGCCGGGCGGTGAACGTCGCCGTCGACCGCGAGGCGCTCGTCGACGGCATCCTCGAGGGGTACGGCTCGCCCGCCATCGGCCCCGCCGACTCCACCCCGTGGGCCAACACCGACGCCGGCATCACCGACGCCGACCCGGAGGAGGCCGCACGACTGCTCGAGGACGCCGGCTGGACCGACACCGACGGTGACGGCGTCCGCGAGAAGGACGGCGTCCGCGCGTCGTTCCCGCTGCTGTACTCCGCCGACGACTCGCTGCGCCAGGGCCTCGCCCTCGCCGTCGCCGACATGGTCGAGCCGGCCGGCCTCGAGATCGTGCCCGAGGGCGTGTCGTGGGAGGAGATCGACCGCCGGCTCCACACCGACCCGGTGCTGTTCGGCTGGGGCAGCCACGACCCGACGGAGATGTACAACCTCTACCACTCGTCGATGGCCGGGGTGGAGTACTACAACCCCGGCTTCTACGAGGACGAGGCCGTCGACGCCCACCTCGACGCCGCCATGCGCGCCACCGACGAGGCGGAGGCGAACGAGCAGTGGCGCGCCGCGCAGCTGGACGCCGAGGGCAACGGGTTCACCGCCCCCGCCGACGCGGCCTGGGCGTGGTTGGTGAACCTCGAGCACACCTACCTCACCGACGACTGCCTGGACGTCGGCACGCCGCAGGTCGAGCCGCACGGCCACGGCTGGCCGATCACGGCGAACATCACGGAGTGGTCCTGGCGGTGCTGACGACCCCTGTGGCCCGGACGGCGCTCCGCCTCGCCCGCGTCGTCTCGCTGCTGGTCGCGGTGGTCGTCGGCTCGTTCTGGTTGATGGCGGCCTCGCCGGTCGACCCGGTGCAGGCCTACGTCGGCGCGGACGTCGCCGCGATCGGGCCGGAGCAGCGTGAGCAGATCGCGGAGCGCTGGGGGCTCGACGACCCGCCGCTCGAGCGGTTCGCGGCGTGGGCCGGGAACGTGCTCACCGGTGACCTCGGGGAGTCGCAGATCTTCGGTGAGCCCGTCGCCGTCGTCCTCGCCGACCGCGCGGCGGCCAGCCTGGCGCTCATGGCGACGGCCTGGGTGCTCTCGGGCGTCCTGGGCTTCGCGCTCGGGGTGCTCGCCGGCGTCCGGGCGGGCACCGTCGTCGACCGCGTGCTGAGCTGGTGGGCCTACCTGCTGGCCTCGGCGCCGACCTTCTGGGTCGGTCTGCTGCTGCTCTACCTGTTCTCGGTCTCCCTCGGCTGGACGCCGGTGGGCGGTGCGGTGCCGTCCGGCACGCTCCCCGGGGAGGCCACCGTCGGCGAGCGGTTGCACCACCTGCTCCTGCCCGCGGCGACGCTCAGCCTCGTCGGGGTCTCGCCCGTGCTGCTGCACACGCGACAGGCCGTGGTCGAGGCGATGGCCAGCGACCACGTCGCCTTCGCCCGCGCCCAGGGGGAGCGCGGGTGGGGCTTGGTGCTGCACCGGGTGCTGCGCAACGCCGCCGGGCCGGCCGTCGTCCTGCAGTTCGCCACGATCGGCGAGCTCTTCGGGGGCTCGCTGCTGGCGGAGCAGGTCTTCACCTACCCGGGGCTGGGGGAGGCGACGACGCAGGCGGCGCTGCGCCAGGACGTCCCGCTGCTGCTGGGGATCGCCATGGTCACCGCCCTGGTCGTGCTCGTCGGCAACGCCGTGGGCCGGGTCCTCGGCCGCGTGGTCGACCCGCGGGCGGCGGTGCTCGCCGCATGAGCCTCCTGGTCAGGACGACCGATGACCTCGCGCTGGACGGCGGCCCCGGCGACGTGGTGCTCCCCGGGCGCGGCCGACGTACCCGCACCCTGGTCTGGCTCGGCGTCGCCGTCCTCCTGGTGGTCGGCCTGGTCGTCGCGGCGGCGCTGGTGTCGGGCGGTGCCGGGGACACGGACCTGCCCGCCCGCAACGAGGGCCCCTCGCCGGACCACCCGTTCGGCACCGACCGGCTCGGCCGCGACGTCCTCGAGCGGACGCTCGTCGGCCTGCGCCTCAGCCTCGTGGTCGGCACGTCGGCCGCGCTCGGCTCCGGTGCGATCGCCCTCGTGCTCGCCCTGGTGGCGGTCGCCGGCGGCCGGGTGGGGGAGGCGGTCGTGACCTGGCTGGTGGACCTGTTCCTCGCCCTGCCCCACCTCGTGCTGCTGATCCTGCTGACCTTCGCGCTGGGCGGCGGGACGACGGCGGTCGTCCTCGCCATCGCGGTGACGCACTGGCCCCGGCTGACCCTGGTGCTGACCGCGGTGGCCCGCGAGGTCGCGGGGTCCGACCACGTCGCGATCTCGCGCGGGCTCGGCCACGGTCGCGGGTACGTCGCCCGACGCCACCTCGTCCCGCACCTGCTGCCGCAGCTGTCGGTGGGGACGGTCCTGATGTTCCCCCACGCGATCCTCCACGAGGCGTCCCTGTCGTTCCTGGGTCTCGGGATCGACCCGGGCCTGCCCGCGATCGGGGTGATGCTGTCCGAGGCCATGCGGTCGCTGTCGGCCGGCTACTGGTGGCTCGCCCTCCTGCCGGGGCTGGCCCTCCTCGTGGTCGTGAAGCTCGTCGACACGATCGGGGAGTCCGCCCGCGCCCTGCTGGACCCGAGGAGCCACCACCTGTGAGCGGTCAGGAGCAGTCCGGGGGGCCCCTGCTGCAGGTCGAGGACCTGCGCGTCGCCTTCGTGCAGTACGAGCGTGGCCTGCGGCGCCGCGTCGTCGAGGCGGTGCGGGGCATGGACCTCGTCGTCGGCGCCGGGGAGGTGGTCGCGCTGATCGGCGCCAGCGGGGCGGGCAAGAGCCTGCTCGGCCAGGCGGTGCTCGGCGTCCTGCCCCCGAACGCCGTGTCCTCGGGCTCGGTGCGCCACCACGGCCGGCCGCTGGACGACGCCGCGCGTCGGCGCCTCGCCGGGCGGGAGGTCGTCCTGCTGCCGCAGGGGGTCTCGGCCCTCGACCCGACGGCGTCGGTGGGTGCGCAGGTCCGCCGGTCCGCCGTCCTCGCCGGGCGGGCCGCGCCCCGGACCGCGGCCGCGACGGCGCTGACCGGGCGCGGTCTCGACCCGTCGGTGGCCCGGCGTTACCCGCACGAGCTGTCCGGAGGCATGGCCCGGCGGGTGATCGGTGCGATGGCGGCCATGGGCCGCCCGTCCGTGGTGATCGCCGACGAGCCGACGCCCGGCCTCCACCCCGCGGCCGTCGCCGAGGCCCTCGGCGGGTTGCGGCGCCTCGCGGACGACGGCGCCGGCGTCCTGCTCATCACCCACGAGCTGCGCGGCGCGCTCACGGTGGCCGACCGCGTCATGGTCTGCGAGCGGGGGCGGACCGTCGACGAGGCCGCCGTCGCCGACTTCACGGGTGACGGGAGCCGCCTCGTGCACCCCTACACGCGGGCGCTGTGGCGCGCGCTGCCCGGCCACGGGTTCACCGCGCCGACGATCGGAGGTCGCTGATGCTCGAGCTGGACGACGTGTGGTTCGCCCACCGACCGGGCGACCCGGTGCTGCGCGGTGCCTGCCTGACGGTCGACCCCGGCGAGGTGGTCGGGCTCGTCGGTCCGAGCGGGTGCGGCAAGACCACGCTGGGACGCGTCGCCTGCGGCATCCACCGCCCGGCCCGGGGGAGGGTCGTGGTGGACGGCGCGGACCTCGCCCGGCACCGGGGCGGCCCCCGGCCGGTCCAGCTGGTGGCGCAGGACCCGTTCGCTGCGATGAACCCGCGGTGGCGCGTGGGCCAGGTGCTCGCGGAGGCCGGGCCGCCCGGGCGGGCGGAGCCCGGGCTGGTGGAGGAGTCGTGGCTCGACCGCTTCCCCCACGAGATCAGCGGCGGCGAGCTCCAGCGGGTGAGCCTGGCCCGGGCCCTGCTGGCCTCGCCGCGCTACCTCGTGGCCGACGAGGTCTCGGCCAGCCTCGACCCGCTCACCCAGGCCGCGCTCTGGCGCGACCTGCTGGCCGTCACCCGTGAGCGGGGCGTCGGGATGCTGGTGGTCTCCCACGACGCCCCGCTGCTGGCGGAGGTCTCCGACCGGGTGCTCGACGCGGAGCGGGTCGCGTGAGGTCGGACGCTGGAGGGTCAGGACTCGTAGGTCCGACCGCCGAGCTGGACCTGGGGCCGCTTCGTGCCCAGGTCGACGTCCTCGGTGAGGCAGTCGCCCGACGTGCCGTCGCAGACGGTGACCTCGCCCCCGCCCACGACGAACGGCTGGCCGCCCTCGGACCACCCGACGTCGCTGCCCGGCATCTCGAGCCCGGCGCCGGTGTCGAGGTCGACGACGGTGGCGTCCAGGTTCTCGAAGGTCCGTTCGTCGAACCCCGTCTCGGCGACGAACCGGCCGTCGGGCGAGAGAGTCAGGAACCCGTCGCGGCCGTCGGCCGTGTACAGCACCTCGCCGCTCGTCACGTCGACGACGGTCGGCTCCCGGTCGTACTCGACGGTCCGTTCACCGGTCAGCTGTGGGAAGTACCCGGTCCGCTCGCTCTCGGTGACCTCGCCGGTGCGCCAGTCGACCGCGAGGAACGCGGGGTCCTCGCCCGGCCTGCCCCCGACGTACACCGTGTCGCCCTCCAGCGCCACGGGCGGGGGAGACCAGGTGAACCGACCCTCCACCGGTACGCGGGCGACCTCGGTGTCGGTGCCGACGTCGTGGACGACGACCTCGACGCCGCCGCCGGCGGCCTCCGCCCAGGCCAGGTAGGGCTGGTCGGGGTCGACGCCGTGGGCGGTCTCCTCCGTCTCGACCGAGGCCGGGCTGACGGTGCCGTCCGGCCTGATCAGGGTGAAGCGCTGGGGACCACCGCCGTCCGAGGCGCTGTCGTTCCCGTGCCGGACCACGACGCCGACCGAGCTGTAGTACAGCGACTTCACGGCGCGGTCGTCGATCTGGACCACCGTCTCGCCGCCGTCGAGGTACACCTCGTCGCCGACGGCGAAGGTGACGCCGTCGAACGTGGGGCCCGACGGGGCGACGGGGTCGACGGCCCGGTCGTCGCCCCCGCCCGGGAGCAGCAGCGCTCCGGTGAGGACGGCCACGACCGCGACGGAGACGCCCGCCGAGAGCACCGCCGTCCGGCGTCGGCGGAGGTGGCGGCCCCGCTCGAGGACGGCGGAGGTGGGCGGCGGCGGGGCGGTGACGTCGTCGCCGACGTCGTGCAGCAGGCGGGTGAGTGGCTCGGTCATGTCAGACCCCCTTCTCGGACGTGCCGTCGATCGGGTGGAGGAGCGAGTCCCCGAGGACGTCGCGGAGGCGGTCGAGGGCGACGGACGTCTGGGACTTGACCGTCCCCTCGGAGACGCCGAGGGCGCGCGCTCTCTCGGCGACCGACAGGTCGTCGTAGAAGCGGAGCACCACGACCGCCCGCTGTCGGGGCGCCAACCGAGCCAGGGCCGCCAGGAGCACGGGCCGGTCGTCGTTCGTCGCGTCCGGGTGGGCGCGCTCCGGCAAGGTCTCGGTCGGCAGCTCGTTGCGCCACGAGCGGCGGCGGAACCACGAGGTGGCGGTGTTGACGAGGACGGTCCGCGCGTAGCCGCGGGCCGCTGCCGGTTCTCGGACCCTGCCCCACGAGGCGTAGGTCTTCGCCAGCGCGGTCTGGGTCAGGTCCTCGGCCTCGGCGGCGTCGCCCAGGAGCAGGTACGCCGTCCGGTACAGCGACGGCCAGGCGGCGTGGACGAGGTCCGCGAAGTCCTCGTCGGTCGGTGGTCGGGCCATGTCGGTCCCCCTCGGTGGTCGGTCACCCTCCCAGATGCCGCGGGGGTCCGATCCGGTTGGTGCCCGGACACGACGACGCCCCGGACCTGGTCCATCGGGTGGACCGGATCCGGGGCGTCGAGGAAAGGTCAGGCGCCGAGCTTCTGCGAGACCTCGATCGCGCGGGTGACCAGGTGGTCGAGCGCGCCCAGGTCGGTCTCGTCGAGCTCCGCGGACTGGCCCGTGACCTTGCCGACGCCGTACGGGTTGCCGTCGGCGAACTTCACCGGGTCGGTGTAGCCGGGCGGCACGATGATGCCGCCGAAGTGGGTGAAGGTGGTCATCATCGCGAGCAGGGTGGTCTCCTGCCCGCCGTGCAGGGTCTGGCTCGAGGTGAACGCCGAGTAGACCTTGTTCGCCAGCTTGCCCTCGCCCCACAGCGGGCCGAGGGTGTCGATGAAGGACTGCAGCTGGCTGGTCACGCTGCCGTAGCGGGTGCCGGAGCCGAAGATGACGACGTCGGCCCAGTCGAGGTCGTCGGGGGTGGCGACGGGCTCGTCGGCCACCGCGTCGACGTGGGCCTTCCACCCCTCCTGGGACTCCACGGCCTCGCGGGGAGCGGTCTCGCGGACGTGGCGGCGGCGCACCTCGGCGCCCAGACCGCCGGCGGTCTGCTCGAGGCGGCGCGCCATGGCCTCGGCGGTGCCGTAGGAGGAGTAGTAGACGATCGCGACCTTGGTCACTGTGAACCCTTCGATGGGGGACGGATGTCGTGTCATCCAACCGGTGCCCGGGCCGGGATCATCCCGAACCCCGGACACTTCTAGGCTGGCCCCCATGGCCCAGATCAGCGCCGACGAGGTACGACACCTCGCCGACCTCGCCCGGATCGACCTCTCCGACGCCGAGCTGGAGCACCTCGCGCCGCAGCTGTCGGTGATCCTCGACGCGGTCGCCTCCATCTCCGGGGTCGCCGGGGACGACGTCCCGCCGACGTCGCACCCGCTGCCGCTGACCAACGTCTTCCGCGAGGACGTGGTGACCCCCGGGCTCTCCCCGGAGGACGCCCTCGCCGGCGCGCCCGACGCGCAGGAGCAGCGCTTCGCCGTCCCGCGGATCCTGGGGGACGAGCAGTGAGCGACCTGACCCGCCGCACCGCCGCCGAGCTCGCCGACGCCCTCGCCGACGGCTCGACCACGAGCGTCGAGCTCACGCAGGCGCACCTCGACCGCATCGGCGCCGTCGACGGCGCCCTGCACGCCTTCCTCCACGTCGACGCCGAGGGCGCGCTCGCCGCGGCCCGGGCCTCCGACGAGCGCCGCGCCGCCGGGTCCCCGGCGTCCGCGCTGGACGGCGTCCCGATCGCCGTCAAGGACGTGCTGGCCACGAAGGGGCTGCCGACCACCTGCGGCTCGCGGATCCTCGAGGGCTGGGTCCCGCCGTACGACGCCACCGTGGTCGCGCGGCTGCGCGCCGCGGGCCTGCCGATCCTCGGCAAGACCAACATGGACGAGTTCGCGATGGGCTCCTCCACCGAGCACTCGGCGTACGGGCCGACCCACAACCCGTGGGACCACGACCGCATCCCCGGCGGCTCGGGCGGCGGGTCCGCCGCGGCCGTCGCGGCCTTCGAGGCGCCGCTGGCGGTCGGCACCGACACCGGCGGCTCGATCCGTCAGCCGGGCGCCGTGACCGGCACGGTCGGCATCAAGCCGACCTACGGTGCCGTGTCGCGCTACGGCCTGGTCGCGCTGGCGAACTCGCTGGACCAGGTCGGCCCCGTCACGCGGACGGTCCTGGACGCCGCCCTGCTCCAGCAGGTGATCGGCGGGCACGACCCGCTCGACTCGACGAGCACCACCGAGGTCCTGGCCGACCCCGTCGAGGCCGCGCGCGCGGGCGCCACCGGCGACCTGTCCGGTCTGCGCGTGGGCGTCGTGGCGGAGCTCGGCGGCGAGGGCTACCAGGCCGGCGTCCGCCAGCGCTTCGACGAGGGCGTCGAGCTGCTGCGCTCCGCGGGGGCCGAGGTCGTCGAGGTCTCGTGCCCGTCGTTCGTGCACGCACTCGCGGCGTACTACCTGATCCTCCCGGCCGAGGCGTCGTCCAACCTGGCCCGCTTCGACGCGATGCGCTACGGCATCCGCGTGATGCCGGAGCAGGAGTCGCCCAGCGCCGAGGACGTCATGCGCGCGACCCGCGACGCCGGCTTCGGCGACGAGGTGAAGCGCCGCATCATCCTCGGCACCTACGCGCTGTCGAGCGGCTACTACGACGCCTACTACGGGCAGGCGCAGAAGGTCCGCACCCTGATCTCGCGCGACTTCGCGGCCGCCTTCGAGCAGGTCGACGTCCTCGTCAGCCCCACCGCGCCGACCACCGCATTCAAGCTGGGGGAGAAGCTGGACGACCCGTTGGCGATGTACCTCAACGACCTCGCCACCATCCCGGCGAACCTGGCGGGCGTGCCCGGGATATCCGTCCCCGCGGGGCTCGCGCCCGAGGACGGCCTGCCCGTCGGCTTCCAGGTCCTGGCCCCCGCCCTCGCCGACGACCGCTGCTACCGCGTCGGCGCGGCCCTGGAGGCCCTGCTGCAGCAGCAGTGGGGCGGCCCGCAGACCCCGCCCGAGTAAGCCGCCGCGGCCGAGCCTGCGAGGCCGCGACGCGGCGCAGGTCGAGCGAGCGCGCGACCGAGCCTGCGAGGTCGCGGCCGCGGGTCGAGACCCGGTGAGGCGACTGGCGCCTCAGGCGCAGCCCTCCACACGGCCTCGACGGGCTCGACCACCGCTGGTCGAGCTCGTCGCAGCCTGTCGAACGGTGGGTTCGGGCTGACTCGGCGTCGTACGGCGATGAGGTCGGGCCGACTCGGCGTCGTGGGGCGGTGAGTTCGGGCCGACTCGGCGTCGTGGGGCGATGGGTTCGGGCCGACTGGGGGAGCGGGGCCGGGTCTACCTACGATGGGCGCCATGACGGCTGAGCTGGTGGCGTACGACGACGTCCTCGCCGACTTCGACCCCGCGCTGGGCCTCGAGGTCCACGTCGAGCTCGGGACGGCGACGAAGATGTTCTGCGGCTGCCCGACCGGGTTCGGCGCCGCGCCGAACACCCAGGTCTGCCCGACCTGTCTCGGCCTGCCCGGCTCGATGCCGGCGGTGAACCGGGTGGCCGTCGAGTCCGCGATCCGCATCGGCCTCGCGCTGAACTGCCGGATCGCCGAGTGGTGCCGCTTCGCGCGGAAGAACTACTTCTACCCGGACATGCCGAAGAACTTCCAGACCTCGCAGTACGACGAGCCCATCTGCTTCGACGGTTGGATGGACGTCACCCTCGCCGACGGCGAGGTGGTGCGCGTCGAGATCGAGCGCGCCCACATGGAGGAGGACACCGGCAAGTCGACCCACGTCGGCACCACCGGCCGCATCCACGGCGCCGACTACTCGCTGGTCGACTACAACCGCGCCGGGATCCCGCTCATCGAGATCGTCACCAAGCCGATCCTGGGCGCCGGCGCCCGTGCCCCCGAGGTCGCCCGCGCGTACGTCGCGCAGCTGCGCGAGCTGATCGTCGCGCTCGGCGTCTCCGAGGCCCGCATGGACCGCGGCAACCTCCGCGCCGACGTCAACCTGTCCCTCGCGCCCCGCGGCTCGGGGGTGCTCGGGACCCGCACGGAGACCAAGAACGTCAACTCGTTCCGCTCCGTCGAGCGCGCCGTGCGCTACGAGATGCAGCGCCACGCCGCCGTCCTCGCCGGCGGGGGCACCATCACCCAGGAGACCCGCCACTGGCACGAGGACACCGGCATCACGACGTCCGGTCGCGCCAAGTCGGACGCCGAGGACTACCGCTACTTCCCCGAGCCGGACCTGGTCCCGGTCGCGCCGCCCGCGGAGTGGGTCGACGAGCTGCGCGGCACGCTGCCCGAGAACCCGACGGTGAAGCGCGCCCGCCTCCAGGCGGAGTGGGGCTACAGCGACCTCGAGATGCGGGACGTCGTGAACGCCGGCGCCCTGCTGCTGGTCGAGGAGACCGTCGCCGCGGGCGCCTCGCCCGCCGCCGCCCGCAAGTGGTGGGGCTCCGAGCTCGCCCGGCGCGCCAACGACGCCGGCGTCGACCTCGTGGACCTCGGCGTCACCCCCGCGCAGGTCGCCGAGGTGCAGGCGCTCGTCGACGCGGGCACGATCAACGACAAGCTCGCCCGCCAGGTCTTCGACGGCCTGCTCGCCGGCGAGGGCAGCCCGGCCGAGGTCGTGGAGAAGCGCGGCCTCGCCGTGGTGTCGGACGACGGCGCGCTCGGCGCGGCCGTCGACGCCGCCATCGCCGCGAACCCGGACGTCGCCCAGAAGATCCGCGACGGCAAGGTCCAGGCCGCCGGCGCCCTGATCGGTGCGGTCATGAAGGAGATGCGCGGCCAGGCGGACGCCGCCCGTGTGCGCGAGCTGGTCCTCGAGCGCCTGACCTGACGTGACCACCCCGCCCCCCGAGACCGACGGCACCACGTCGGAGGAGCAGGCCGACGCGCCCGCCGGCCCCCCGCGCCCGGACTGGCGCCGCCAGCTGCTGATCCCCGGGATCGTGCTCGGCGCCGTCCTGCTGCTCGTGGTCGTCTCGTTCGCCGTCGCCGGCGGCGACCCGCAGCCCCGCACCCGCGTCGCCACCGAGCCGGAGCCCGCCGTCCGCTCCGACGCGGCGGCCGACTGGATGACCGCCCAGCTCGTCCGCGGCGCGCTGCGCGACGAGGAGCGCGACGAGATCGACCTGGACTCCACCGTCGACCTGGGCCTCGCCTTGATCGAGGCCGGTGGCCACGACACCGAGGTGGCGGAGATCAGCGACGCCATCGAGGTGCAGCGCGTCGCCTACACCATCGCGAGCCGGGAGCGACTCGTCGGCCCCAGCGCCAAGGCACTGCTGCTGCTGCAGCTCACCGACGGCGACTCCGCCGGCCTGCAGGGGACCCTGGAGCAGGTCGCGTCGACCGACCCGGCGTTCCCCGGCCGGCTGCGGACCTCGACGCTCGACGAGATCGGCGACGTCGAGGGGCAGGTGTACGGCGCCCGCGCGCTCGTCGACGCCGGGAGCAACCGGGCGGACGACGTCGTGTCGTTCCTCCTCGACCAGCAGTGCGAGGAGGGCTACTTCCGCGTCGGCTTCTCCCAGCTCGACTCCCCGAACCAGACCTGCGACTCCGACAACGGCGCGCCCGACACGGACGTGACCGCGCTCGCGCTGCTGGTGCTGGGTCCCCTCGCCGGTGAGGTCAGGGGCGTCGAGCGGTCGATGCAGGCCGCCGCGGACTGGCTCGTCACCCAGCAGGACGCCGACGGGCTGTTCGAGGGCGGCTCCCTCGCCGAGGGCGACGGCGAGCGGGCCAACGCCGTCAGCACCGGCCTCGCGGCCCGGGCCCTCGGCGTGTGGGGCGAGTCGGACGCCGCGTCGCGGGCCGCCGCGGCGGTCGCCGGGCTGCAGCTGGCCGGCGGCGTCGACCGGGGCGCCGTCGCGTACGACGCCGTCGACCTCGCCGACGGCGAGGCCTACGGGCTGGGGGTGCCTCCGCCCGGGGACTGGCGGCGTGCCACCGTGCAGGGGATCGCCGCCCTCACCTGGATGGAGTAGCCGGACATGACGTCTCGACCCCGCGCCCCGTTCGTCCGCGCGACCGCCTCCCTGGCCGCCTGCGTGGTGGCCTCCGGCCTGCTGCTGACCGGGTGCGGGTCCGGCTCCGACGCCGGCGACGGCTCGTCCTCGTCGTCGCCCTCGGCGTCGTCGTCCTCGGGCGCCCCGTCGGCCACCCCGCAGGCCACCGCGGCGGGGGACTGGCTGGGCGACCAGCTCGTCGACGGCGTCATCCGCAACCGGCAGTACGGCACGGAGGACCTGGGTCTCAGCATCGACGTCGGCATGGCGCTCGACCAGATCGGCGGCTACGACCGCGAGGTCGCGACCGTCACCGACGCCGTCCGCACCGACCAGGCGGCGTACACGACGCTCGGCGACGACGTGTACGCCGGCGCCACGGCCAAGGCGCTGATGTTCCTCGAGATGCAGGGCGCCGACGCCGGGCCCCTCCTGCAGCAGCTCGAGGACCTCGTGGTCGACCAGGGCCCCTCGGTCGGCCGGCTGAGCGACGACGCCGACGAGGACTACTCGAACGTCGCCGGCCAGGCGTACGGCGCCCGCGCGCTGCACGACGGCGGCAGCGAGGACGCCCAGGCCGTCACCGAGTTCCTCCTCCAGCAGCAGTGCGACGACGGCTGGTTCCGCGCCGCCTTCGCCAGTCCGCGCGCCAGCGACGAGACCTGCGACGGCGACGACAACTCCTCCCCGGACAACGACACCACCGCCATCGTGCTGCTCGTGCTCGGCCCGGTCGCCGACGAGCTCGGGCAGGACGTCGACGGCCTGTCCGACGCCCTCGACGACGCCGCGGCGTGGCTGAGGTCCGCGCAGGACGCCGACGGCGGCGTCGCCGGCGAGGAGGGCCCGGACGCGAACGCGAACTCGACCGGTCTCGCCGGCTGGGCCCTCGGCCTCCACGGCGACACCGACGCGGCCGGCGCCGCGGCCGGCGCCGTCGAGCAGCTGCAGGCGGGCGACGGCCCCGAAGCCGGCGCCATCGCCTACGACCAGGCCTCGGTCGGCGTCCTCGACGCCCGCATCCCCACCGCGCAGGAGGACCAGGTCCGCCGCGCGACCGCCCAGGCGGCCCCGGCGCTGCTCTGGCTGTCGTCGTAGCCGCGGCGGTCCGGCACGGCGGTGGGAGGCAGCCCCGCCCACCGCCGCTCAGCCCGGCGGACGCGCGTGCTCCGGCGTGAGTCGGTCGGGCTCCGGGGTGGCCAGGGCGGAGCGGAGGAACCGCGTCAGCACGGGGGAGGGCCGCTCGCCGCGGCGCCAGACCGCGACCGCCTCGACCGGGGCGACGGGCGTCGCCAGCGACACGGCGCGCACACCCGGCGTCGGGACGGCGGCCACCGACGACGGCACGATCGCGAGACCCGCGCCGGAGGCGACGAGCCGCACCGCGGTCTCCGTGGACGACAGGTGCCGCCTGGTCGGCGGGGCGCCGCCGACCGCGTCCCAGGCGTCACCGAGCCGGGTGGCCAGCCCGGGGAAGCCGTCGTGGTGCAGGGGGGCGAGCCACGGCAGACCGGAGTCGCGGAGGCCGGGCAGCGAGGCCGGCTCGGCGAGGGCGGACGACGCGGGGACGACCGCGACGAGCGGTTCGCGTCGGATCATCGCCACCTCGAGCTCGCGCGCGTGGAGTCGCTCGAGCTCGGCCGCCCGGGCGCAGAACAGGACGGCGACGTCACAGGCGCCGGTGCGCACCCGGTCGAGGGCGTCTGGCTCGGCCAGGTCGAGCAGGTCGACGTCGACCTCGGGCGCGGCGCGGTCGTACGACGACAGCAGGGCTGGCAGCAGGTCTGCGGCGACCCCCGGCCCGACCCCGACCCCCAGTCGCCCCTGGAGCCCGGAGCCGAGGGCCCGCACGCTGGCCGCGGCGTCGTCCAGGTCGCGCAGCAGGACGGCGGCCCGGGCGACGAGGTGCTCCCCGGCCGCGGTGGGCTCGACCCCACGTCCGTGCCGCTCCAGCAGGGGGACGCCGAGCTCCGCCTCCAGCTGGGCGATCGCGGCGGACAGCGGCGGCTGCGTCATGTGGAGGCGGGCGGCGGCGCGGGTGACGCTGCGTTCGTGGACGACCGCGGTGAGGTAGCGCAGCTGGCGCAGATCCATCCACGGAAAGTATCAGTGGCCATCCCGATACATATTGGACGTATGTCAGGACGGCGGGCAGGCTGTGTGACGTGGGCAACAGCGAGCGTGAGCACGCACGACTCGGGTTCGAGCGCGACACCCTCACCCAGCGGGTGGTCTTCGCGCCCGGCGCCGCGGCGGCGCGGGTGGCCGAGGAGCTGCCGCGGCTCGGCAGCCGCGTCCTGCTCGTCGCCGCGACGGCCGAGGCGGCGCTGGCCGACCGGCTGACGGCCGAGCTCCACGGCGACGTCGAGGTGGTCGGCCGCTTCGACGGCGTCCGGCCCCACGTGCCGGTCGAGGTCGCGGAGGAGGTCCGCACCCTCGCCACCGAGGTCGGCGCGGACGTCGTCCTGTCGATCGGCGGCGGCTCGACCACCGGCACGGCGAAGGCCGTGGCGCTCACCGGGCGGCTGCCCGTGCTCGCCGTCCCCACGACGTACGCCGGCTCGGAGGTGACCGCGGTCTGGGGCCTGACCGAGGCCGGCCGCAAGACCACGGGCGTCGACCCCGTCGTCCTGCCCCGCACCGTCGTGTACGACGCCGACCTCACGGCCACCATGCCCGTCGCCCTGTCCGTCACCAGCGGCCTGAACGCGCTCGCCCACGCCGTCGACGCGTTCTGGGCGCCCCGGGTCGACCCGGTCGACGCGGCGCTCGCCACCGAGGCGATCCGTGCCCTCGCCGCCGGCCTGCGCGCCGTCGTCGCGGACCCGGACGGCGCCGCCGACGCGGGGGCCCGCGACCGCTGCCTCTACGGGGCCTACCTCTCCGCCGTCGCGTTCGCCTCCGCGGGCTCCGGGCTGCACCACAAGATCTGCCACGTCCTCGGCGGCGCCCACGACCTGCCGCACGCCGACACCCACGCCGTCGTGCTGCCGCACGTCCTGGCCTTCAACGCCCCCGCCGCGCCCGAGGCCGCACGACGGGTGGCCGCGGCGCTCGACGCGCCCGAGGCCGTCGCCGGCCTCGTCGACCTGCGCCACGAGCTCGGCGCCCCGACCGCCCTGCGCGACCTCGGGATGGCGGAGTCCGACATCCCCGCCGACGCCGAGGCCGTCGTCGAGGCCACCCCGCCGTCCAACCCCCGCCCGGTGTCGTACGACGACGCCGTCCGCCTGCTCACCGACGCCTGGAACGGCACCGACCCCCGAGGAGAGATCGGCTGATGACCGCCCCCGACGCCAGCGAGGCTCACGCAGAGCGCGAGCAGGCCGTCACCGACAAGGTGCTCGGGTCCTTCGCGGACACCCCCGACGCCCGGCACCGCGAGCTGTTCGAGGCGCTGGTGCGGCACGCCCACGCCTTCGTTCGCGAGACCCGCCTGACCGAGGCCGAGTGGGAGGCCGCGATCGGCTTCCTGACCCGCTGCGGCCACATCACCGACGACCGGCGCCAGGAGTTCATCCTGCTCTCCGACGTCCTCGGGCTGTCGATGCAGACCATCACGGTCAACGAGCCCGACGAGCCCCGCGCCACGGAGCAGACCGTGTTCGGGCCGTTCTTCGCCGAGGGCGCCCCCGAGATCGAGGTCGGCGGCGACGCCGCCCAGGGCGCCGCCGGCCAGCCCTGCTGGGTCTCCGGCACCGTCACCGACGTCGACGGCACCCCCGTCGCGGGCGCCGAGATCGACGTCTGGGAGGCCGACGACGACGGCATGTACGACGTCCAGCACGGCGATGGTCGCGTCACCGGCCGCGCCCGGCTGCGCAGCGCGGACGACGGCCGCTACTCCTTCTGGTGCGTGACGCCGACGCCGTACCCCATCCCGCACGACGGGCCCGTCGGCGACCTGCTCACCGCCGCCGGCCGCAGCCCGATGCGCGCCAGCCACCTGCACTTCATGGTCACCGCCCCCGGGATGCACCGGCTGGTGACCCACATCTTCGTGCGCGGCGACGACCACCAGGACTCCGACGCCGTCTTCGGCGTCAAGGACTCCCTCGTCGTCGACTTCGTCGAGCACCCCGCCGGCGAGACCGCGCCCGACGGCTCCACCCCCGACGTGGCCTGGTCGCAGGCCGACTTCGACATCGTCCTGGCCCCCGAGGAGACCGCATGACCACCCAGCAGACCGAGGAGCGGGCCGACCAGGCCGTCCTCACCACCGACGTCCTCGTCATCGGCAGCGGGCCGGCCGGCGCGTCGGCGGCGCTGTTCCTCGCGACGTACGGCGTCGACGTCCTCGTCATCACGAAGTACCGCTGGACGGCGAACACCCCGCGGGCCCACATCACCAACCAGCGGACCGTCGAGATCATGCGCGACCTCGGCATCGAGGACGAGGTCCTCGCCGAGGCCACGCCCCACGACCTCATGGGCGACACCGTCTTCTGCAGCAGCCTGGCGGGGGAGGAGATCGGCAGGATCCGGACCTGGGGCACCCACCCCGAGCGCGAGGCCGACTACCGCCTCGCGTCGCCGTCCATGAACTGCGACCTGCCGCAGACGATCTTCGAGCCGATCCTCGTCGGGCACGCGGCGTCGCGGGGAGCCCGGGTCCGCTTCGACACCGAGTACCTCTCGCTCACCCAGGACGACGACGGCGTCACCGTCCGCGTCCGGGACCGGCTGTCGGGCCACTCCTACGACATCCGCGCGAAGTACGTCGTGGCGGCCGACGGCGGGCGGAGCAAGGTCGTCGCCGACCTCGGCCTGCCCATGGCGGGCGAGATGGACGTCGCCGGCTCGATGAACATCGTCTTCCACGCCGACCTCTCGGCGTACGTCGCGCACCGTCCGAGCGTCCTGTACTGGGTGCTGCAGCCCGGCGCGACGATCGGCGGCATCGGGCTCGGCCTGATCCGGATGGTCCGTCCGTGGAACGAGTGGCTCATCACCTGGGGCTACGACATCGACGAGCCGCCGCCGGACCTCACCGACGAGATGGCCACCGAGATCGTCCACAACCTCGTCGGCGACGACACGGTGCCGGTGACGATCCGCTCGCTGTCGCTGTGGGGCAACAACAAGATGTACGCCGAGCGCTACCGCGAGGGCCGCGTGTTCGCCGTCGGCGACGCCGTCCACCGCCACCCGCCGTCCAACGGGCTGGGCTCGAACACCTCGATCGGCGACTCGTACAACCTGGCCTGGAAGCTCGCCCACGTGCTGCGGGGCGAGGCCGGGCCGGGGCTGCTCGACAGCTTCGACGCCGAGCGGGCGCCGGTCGGCGAGCAGATCGTGCTGCGCGCGAACAAGTCGATCGAGGAGTTCGGCGCGCTGCTCGAGGCGCTCGAGGTCACGGGCACCGACGACGTCGAGGCGATGCAGGCCGGGATCGCCGGGCGCGCCGACGACAGCGTGGAGGGCGCCGAGAAGCGGAGGGCGATCCGGAAGGCGCTCGAGCTGAAGGACTACGAGTTCAACGCCCACGGCGTCGAGCTCGGTCAGCGTTACGCCTCGTCGGCCGTGGTGGCCGACGGCACCGAGGAGCCGCCGTACACGCGCGACCCGGAGCTGTACTACCACCCGACCACCTGGCCCGGCGCCCGCCTGCCGCACTGCTGGCTCGGGCGGGACGGCGTCCGGGTCAGCACGCACGACGTCGCCGGCCACGGCCGCTTCACGCTGCTGACCGGCATCACCGGCCGGGCGTGGTCGGACGCCGCCGCGCGGGTCGCCGAGCGCCTCGGCGTGGACGTCCGTGCGGTGGTCGTCGGGCCCGGCGCCGACGTCACGGACCTCTACGAGGACTGGTCGCGACTGCGGGAGGTCGACGAGGACGGCTGCGTGCTCGTGCGCCCCGACAACCACGTCGCCTGGCGCTCCCGCGAGCTCACCGACGACCCCGCCGCCACCCTCGAGGACGTCCTGCGGCAGCTGCTCGACCGCTGACGCCGACCCGCACCCGAAGCGGCCTCAACCCCCGCTGGTCGAGCCTGTCGAGACCCTCACGGTCGGCGAGGTCTCGACGAGCTCGACCGGCGCTGGCTGAGGTGGTCGGGCGGTGCGCGGCTCAGTGCCGGTGCCGCGCGCGGTGCTCCGCGAGGACGTCGGCGCCGAAGTCGGCGTCGGGGTCGCGCCAGACGGAGTGGGCGTGGTTGGCGCCGCGCTGGGTGTTGTCCCACTCGATCAGCAGGCGCGGCCCCTGGAGCCGGTAGTAGTGCGGCGCGCCCGCCTCGAGCGAGCCGGCCCAGGCGATGTGGACGGCGTCCAGCGCCGCCTCGTCGTCGTACGCCGGCATGGGGGAGACGCCCTCCGGCACCCGGTCGAAGTACGTCGACAACAGCCGGCGCAGCAGGTGGCGCTGCGGCGGGTCGAGCTCGCGGCCGGCCACGCCGCGCGGCTCCAGGGAGTACGCGACGGCCTCGTGGTCGTCGTCGGTGTAGTCGGCGGCGGTGTCGATCGCGTCGCTCAGCTTCTGGAGCTTCTCCTGCTCGACCTCGTCGGGGAACCTCTCGTCGCGCCAGATGCCGGCGAGGGGGATGACCCGGTCGCCCTCCGAGACCACCGTGCGGTTGGCGGTCACGAAGTCGGACGGCGCCTTGGCGAGCAGGATCGCCCGCCCCTGCTGCTCGACGGTCAGTGAGGCCACGAGCTCCCGGGCGAGGTCCTCGACCCGCGCCAGCGGCCGGTTCACGCCACCGCCGAGCAGCGGGGACGACGCGGGGTCGGCGCCCATGAAGCAGGGCGTGGTCGACACCAGCTCGCCGTCCACGACGAGGTTGTTCAGCGACACGTGGTGGCCGCCGAAGCGCCATCCCCAGGCGCCGGTGGGACCGGGCTCGCCGAACACCCGCAGGTAGTACAGGCCCGGGTCGCGGCCGCGCTCCCGGTCGAACCTCGTGACGAAGCCCTCGACCTGGTCGAGGACGTTCTCCAGCCCCATCGTCGTGGCGACGGTGACGTAGCCGGCGTCGCTCAGGCCGGTCGCGACCAGCCGCATCACGCTGCGCTGCTGCGTCGGGCTCTGCCGGTGCAGCTCGAGGCCGCCGTGGTCGGTGGGGGTGTAGAACCAGCGGCGGCGCTCGCCGTCCGACTCGTCGTCGGCGGGGACCGCGCCGGTGCCGTCGCGACGCTGCTCGTCGTCGAGCGAGTCGAGCCAGGTGGTCGCGGCCTCGGCCATGGCGGTTGCACAGTCACGTCGGGCGGAGCTCATGTGTCGCAAAGTAATACAGCGCGCAACCACCACCGCCGCCGTCCGTGTGGTGGCATGGCCCCGCTCAGAGCCGAGCACCCACGAGAACCAGGAGGCGCCCCGTGCCCACCCCCACCGACGACAACCGCGACCTGCTCACCGTCATCGCGTACATGAAGGCGGCCCCCGGCAAGGAGGACGAGCTGCGCGAGGGCCTGAAGTCCCTGATCGAGCCCACCAGCCAGGAGGACGGGTACGTCAACTACGACCTCCACGAGAGCGTCGAGGACCCGGGCACCTTCTTCTTCTACGAGAACTGGGCCACCCCCGAGCACCTCGACGCCCACCTCGCCACGCCGCACCTCGTCGACTTCGCGGCCCAGATCCCCGAGCTGCTCGACGACAAGGGCCTGACGATCACCCGCCTGCGCCGTATCGCCTGACCCGGGGCTCCGGTCCACCGGGGGGTGGGCCGCGCCCCGGGCGGGCGCGGCCTACCGTCGGAGGGTGACCACCACCCCGACCACCCGCATCGTCCTGGCCGCCCGCCCCCACGGGGAGCCCACCGACGACGACTTCCGCACCGAGACCGTCGACACCCCCGAGCCCGGCGAGGGGCAGCTGCTCCTCCGGACGCTCCACCTGTCGCTCGACCCGTACATGCGGGGCCGGATGAGCGACGCCGAGTCGTACGCCGACCCCACCCCGATCGACGGGGTCATGCCCGGCGGCACGGTCGGCGAGGTCGTCACCTCGAACGCCGACGGCTACTCGCCCGGCGACGTCGTCGTCGCGTACGGCGGCTGGCAGACCCACTCCGTCGTGCCCGCGAAGCACGTCCGTCGCATCGACCCCGGCGTCGCGCCGGTCTCGACGGCGCTGGGCGTCCTCGGCATGCCCGGCTTCACGGCGTACGCCGGGATGGCCGCCATCGGCAGGCCGCAGGCGGGGGAGACCGTGGTCGTCGCCGCGGCCGCCGGCCCCGTCGGCTCCGCGGTGGGCCAGATCGCCCGGCAGCGCGGGGCGCGCGCCGTCGGCATCGCCGGCGGTCCGAGGAAGCTCGAGATGCTGCGCGAGCTCGGCTTCGACGCGGTCGTCGACCACCGCAGCGAGACCTTCGCCGACGACCTCGCCGCCGCGGTCCCCAGCGGCGTCGACGTGTACTTCGAGAACGTCGGCGGCCGCGTCACCCGTGAGGTGTGGCGCCACCTCAACCTGTACGCCCGGATCCCCGTCTGCGGCCTCGTCTCCGGCTACAACGCGACGTCCCTGCCCCAGGGTCCGGACCGGGTCCCGGCCCTGATGTCGTCGATCCTCACGAAGTCGCTGACGCTGCGCGGCTTCATCCAGACCGAGTTCGTCCCCACCCACCACGACGACTTCCTGCGCGAGATGGGTGCCTGGGTCGCCGACGGCACCGTCGGCTACCACGAGGACGTCGTCGAGGGCCTCGAGAACGCCCCGCGCGCCTTCGTCGGGATGCTGCGGGGCGAGAACCTCGGCAAGCTCGTCGTGAAGGTCGCCGACCAGGCGTAGCAGGGCGTGGACGACGACGGGGGGCCGCGGAGCGTCTGCTCCGCGGCCCCCGTCGTGCTGCGAGGGTCGACTACCGGCCGAGGCCGGTGCGGTCGATCTTGCGGTGGTAGCGCATGCCCGCCAGGCCGCCGACGAGGGCGCCGACGAGGCTGGCGACCGCGACGGCGGCGAGGGCGATCAGCCCGGCCACCCCGACGTCGCCCTGACCGAACGGCAGCCGGGGGAAGCTGTTGAGCTGCGACAGGACGTCGTACTGGGACCCGGCGACGGCACCGAGGATCGCCACGACGATCGCGATGACCACGGCCCACAGCCACACGGCGAGGCCCTGCTTGAGGCCGTTGAAGCGCGCCATGCGTCCGGCGACGTAGCCGCCGCAGTAGTAGGCGACGAACAGCACGACGAGCAGGACGATGCCACCGACGAGCCCGATCGAGCTGAGGTCGTTCACGGTCGCGGAGTCGGCGGCGTCGGCGACGTCGCCCGGCTGGGCCGCTCCCACAGCCGCTCCGGCCGCCGCGGCGAGGGCCGTGAGGATGACGGCCATGCCGGTCGCGGTCAGCCAGCCGAAGAAGGCCGCGCCGATCTTGATGCCGCCGTGCTCCTCCTTCTCACGGCGCAGGACGTCGCGGCGCGACACCGCCGCACGGTCGTCGTGGTGGTCGTGCCGGTCGTGGTCGTGCCGGTCGTGGTCGTGCCGGTCGTGGTCGTGCCGGTCGTGCCTGGTGGCCGGCGGCGGCGCCGCGTCCTGCCGGGGCGGCGGGACGGGCTGGCCGGTGGGCTGGCCGGGGGGCCGGCCGGTCGGTCCCGGCTGTCCGGGCGGCGGGGTTCCGTAGGGGTCGCTCATGTCGTCTCCTCAGCGATCAGCGATCAGCGATCAGCGGTCAGCGGGGTGCGTTGGGGTCGTACCCACCGGGCTGCCCGGGGTAGGGCTGCTGCTCCGGGCCGGGCCACTGCTGGGTCTGGTACGGGTCGGCCTGCTGCTGACCGGCCTGGCCGGAGTAGGGCTGCTGACCGTACTGCTCCTGGGCGTACTGCTCCTGGCCGCCGTACTGCTCCTGGCCGTACTGCTCCTGGCCGTACTGCTGCTGGCCGTAGTGCTGACCCTGGTACTGGTCCTGCTGGGCGTACTGCTGGGCCTGGTCACGGGCCTGGCGTGCCTGCTCCGACAGGCTCGGTGCGTTGGCGGCCTCGGCGCGGATGTTCGGCACCTCGGCGGACGCCTTCGTGAGGGCGTCCTCCCAGCGGTGCTGCATCGGCTTGACGAGCCCGCCCCCGACGCCGACCACGAGGATGCCGCCGACGGTGGCGAGGATCGTGATCAGGATGGGCGTGGTGACCGTGGTGGCGACACCGACCTGGTTCAGGGCGGCCACGACGCCGAGGAACAGGATGAAGACCGAGGCGCCGTTCGCGAGCAGCCGGCCGTAGGAGAGGCCGCCGAGGGTGTTCTCGATGAGGCCCTTCACGGCGGCGGCGATGGCGGCGGCCACCACGACGATGACGATGGCCACGATCAGGCTGGGCAGGAACGAGATGACCTGGGTGAGCAGGTCGCTGATCGGGTTGGGCCCGAAGACGCCGAACGCCAGCTGCAGGACGAACAGCAGCAGCGTGTAGTAGATCAGCTTGCCGACGACGTCGCTGGCGTCGAGGTCGGAGTTGGCGAGGGCGCGCTTGACGCCACCGCGCTCGATGGCGCGGTCGAAGCCGACACGGGTCAGCAGGGCGCTGAGCGCCTTGCCGATCGCCTTGGCGACGAACAGGCCGATCAGCAGGATCAGCAGGAAGATGACGAGCTTGGGCACGAAGTCGGCGATGGTCGCCAGACCGGACGCGAGGGCGTCTCTCATGGGGGATGTCCTTCTCTCGGGGGTGTGCACCGGACGAGCCGGTTCCCCGCTTCGTACCCACCACGGGGCCGCTGAGTCGCCCGGGCCTTACGGCGTAATGACGGACGGGGGGCCGGACCGTCGACGACGACGGCCCGCCACCCCCGTGGGGATGGCGGGCCGTGGACCGGTCCGTCGTACGACGGCGGGTGCTCCTCAGACGAACTCGACGCCCTGCGCGAGCGGCAGCTCGGTCGAGTAGTTGACGGTGTTGGTCGCGCGGCGCATGTAGGCGCGCCAGGCGTCGGAGCCGGACTCGCGCCCGCCGCCGGTGTCCTTCTCGCCCCCGAACGCTCCGCCGATCTCGGCGCCCGAGGGGCCGATGTTGACGTTGGCGATGCCGCAGTCGGAGCCGACGGCGGAGAGGAAGGTCTCGGCCTCCCGCACGTCGAGGGTGAAGATGGACGACGACAGGCCCTGCGTCACGCCGTTGTGCAGCGCGATGGCCTCGTCGAGCGTCTCGTAGCCGAGGACGTAGAGCAGCGGTGCGAAGGTCTCCTCGCGCACCACCTCGGTCTGCGAGGGCATGTCGACGATGGCGGGGCGGACGTACTCCCCGCCGGCGACGCCGTCGGCCTTCTCGCCGCCGGTGACCAGGGTGCCGCCGTCCTCGGTGGCCCGGCGCACGGCAGCCTCGAAGCCCTCGCGGGCGCGGGCGTCAATGAGCGGGCCGACGAGGGTCGACGACTCCAGCGGGGAGCCGATCGGCAGGGTCTCGTAGGCCTGGGCGAGCCGACGCACCAGCTCGGAGCGGATCGACTCGTGCACGATCACCCGGCGCAGGGTGGTGCAGCGCTGACCGGCGGTGCCGACCGCGGAGAACACGATGCCGCGCACGGCGAGGTCGAGGTCCGCGGACGGTGCGACGATCGCGGCGTTGTTGCCGCCCAGCTCCAGGAGGCTGCGACCGAGGCGCGCCGCGACGCGCGGGGCGACCTCACGACCCATGCGGGTCGATCCGGTGGCGGAGACGAGCGGGACCCGCGGGTCGTCGACCAGCGCCTCGCCCACCTCGCGCTCGCCGACGACGACCTGGGAGACGTCGGCCGGGGCGCCCACGCGGCGGGCGGCCTCGGAGAGCAGCGCCTGGCAGGCGAGGGCGGTCAGCACGGTCTTCTCCGACGGCTTCCAGACCACGGCGTCGCCGCAGACCAGAGCGAGCGCCGTGTTCCACGACCAGACGGCGACCGGGAAGTTGAAGGCCGAGATGACGGCCACGACGCCCAGCGGGTGCCACTGCTCCATCATCCGGTGACCGGGGCGCTCGGTGGCGATGGTGAGGCCGGTGAGCTGGCGGGAGAGGCCGACCGCGAGGTCGCAGATGTCGATCATCTCCTGGACCTCCCCGAGGCCCTCGCTGACGATCTTGCCGGCCTCGATGCTCACGAGGCGGCCCAGGTCCTCCTTGTGCTCGCGCAGCAGCTCGCCGAGCTCGCGGACGAGCTGGCCGCGCACGGGGGCGGGCACGCTGCGCCACTGCTCGTACGCCGCCTGCGCGCGGCCGACGGCCTCGGCGACCTGGTCCGGGGTGTGGGCGGGCAGGCGACCGAGGACGGTGCCGTCCACGGGCGTGCGGGCCTCGACGACGGGTCCGGTGTGCTCGGCGTCGTCCGCCAGGAACGGGTCCTCGGCGCCCATGCGGGCGAGGACCTCGCGGGCGAGTCCAGCGACGTCAGTCAATCTTCTCCTCCTCCTCGACGAACAGCCGACCGGACGTGGTGGCGTACAGGTCGGCCAGAGAGATGTCCTCCTGGCGCACGAAACCGGTGGCCGGGAGCGTGCCTTGGGCCAGCAGCTCGACCGCCGCGACCGCGGAGGCGGCGGTGGTCCAGCTGATCGCGCGCCACACACGGCCGTCGATCTCGATCGGCAGCCAGCGTCGCACGTGGTTCTCACGGTGGGGCAGCCCGTCCATGACGCCCTCGACGGAGGCGTGGAGGTAGACGAGGTCGTCGTTCACCGGCGGCTTCGCGTCGACGAGCATCGCGCCGACCTCGGCGCGGCGGTCGCGCAGGCCGAGCTCGTCGAACAGGAAGCGCATCTGCGCGAAGTGACCGGGGTAGCGCAGCGTCTTGTAGTCGAGGCGGCGCACCCTGCCCTCGTAGGTCTGGCACATGGTGCCGAGGCCGCCGGAGGTGAGGTCGGCCTCGAGCTCGGTGCCGTCGAGGACGACGCGCTCGGGCTCGCTCATGGCGGGGACCATGCGGCGGACGCCGGAGCGGATGACCTCGCAGTCGTTGAGGTACTCGTTGACGACGCCCTCGGCGGACCAGTTGAACGCGTAGCCGAGCAGGCCCGTCGGGTTCTGGGGGAGCGCGCCGACCTTGAGCTCGATGGAGCGGATCTCCGAGAAGCGGGCGGCGAGCGAGGAGCCCACGATGCCGATGAGGCCGGGGGCCAGGCCGCACTGCGGCACGAACGCGGCCGCGCCCGCCGGGCTCGGCAGCGTCGCGAGCTCCATGACGCGGGCGGTGGTCGGGACGTCCTCGGTGAGGTCGAAGTAGTGCGTCCCGGTCGCGTGGGCGGCCTCGGCGACGACGATGTTGAGGTCGTAGGGCAGGCAGGCCACGACGGCGTCCACGCCGCCGAGGGCGCCGCGCAGGGCCTCGGCGTCAGTCACCTCGAGGGCGTGGGCCTCGAAGGCCAGGTCGGAGCGGGTGCGGGCGTCGTACCCGACCACGGCGAATCCGGCGCGGCCCAGCAGCACGGCGACCAGCTCGCCGACCTTGCCGAGTCCGACGACGGCGACACGTCGTACGTCAGTCATGGGATGTCCTCTCGTCGAACAGCGTCAGACCTGAAGATCGTCCGACGAATGCTTAAGAGAACCGTAAGTCATTCGGCGTTCAGTGAGGGAGTCCACGCGGCCGCGCAGACTTGTTGCACATAAGTTGCAATAGCGTAGATTGGGCGGCGTGGCCGCCTACACGCTCCCCGACCTCCCGTACGACTACGCCGCCCTCGAGCCGTACATCTCGGGCGCGATCATGGAGCTGCACCACGACAGGCACCACGCGACCTACGTCAAGGGCATCAACACCGCGGTCGAGCAGCTGGAGGAGGCTCGCGACGCCTCCTCGTTCGGATCGATCACCACGCTCGAGAAGAAACTGGCCTTCCACCTCGGCGGTCACGTCAACCACTCGGTGTTCTGGCCGAACATGTCGCCCGAGGGTGGGGACAAGCCCACCGGGGAGACGCAGCAGCTCCTCGAGGAGCACTTCGGCGACTTCGACAGGTTCCGCGCGCAGTTCGAGGCGGTGGCGCTGGGCGTGCAGGGCTCCGGGTGGGCCGTGCTCGCCTGGGACGTGTTGGCCCAGCGGCCGTTCATCGTGCAGTTCTACGACCACCAGGGCAACCTGCCCGCCTGCCTGGTGCCGCTGCTGATGCTCGACATGTGGGAGCACGCGTACTACCTGGACTACAAGAACGACAAGGCCACCTTCGTCTCGCAGTGGTGGAACGTCGTGAACTGGGCCGACGTGCAGTCCCGCTTCGAGCGGGCCCGCACCCGGACCCCCGGCCTGGTCTGAGGGTCGGACCAGTGCCGGAGGAGGCGGGCCGCCGTCAGGACCTCGTCGGAGTCGTGGGGGGGCGGCGGCGGGGGGGGGGGGGGGGGGGGGGGGGCGGCGCGGGGGCGAGCGGGGGGGGGGGGGCGGGGGGCCCCCCTTCTGCCCCTGTTCGGTGTCGGCGCGGCCGCCAAGCGGGTGGCCGGGCTGGTTGCTGAGCGCGGCCGCGGCGACTCCGAGGGGGCCCGGCGGCGGCTCGCCACCTCCAACGACGCACACGGGCTCGCCGGCGCCGCGGGGGAGGAGCTCGAGGACGGCGTTCGCGCCCCTGCCTCGGGACGGAGGGCACGCGCGGATGACGGGCCGCGGGTCCCGCTAGGTTGTCGCCGTCCCACGGGACCACTCGACGCGACCTCGGGGTACCCGCACTCCGACCCGGCGAAAGAAGGCCCCTGGTGCTGTCCATCACCTACCTGAGCGCGGCGTCCTCCGCGCTGACCCCCGACGCCCTGGCGCACCTCGTCGGCCAGGCTCGTGCGAGCAACGCCGCGCTCGGCATCACGGGGATCCTCGTCTACTCGGCCGGGACGTTCGTGCAGACCATCGAGGGGCCGCAGGCGGCGGTGAGCGCGCTCTACGACCGGATCGTCTCCGACGCCCGCCACACCGAGGTGATCGAGGTCTGGCGGGAGACGACCATGCGCCGCACCTTCTCCACCTGGACCATGGCCTTCAAGGAGCTGACGCCCGAGGAGGCCGCGGCCGTGCCCGAACTGAACGACGTGCTGCAGGAGCCGGCCGGCGCCCCGGACCGCGAGCCCGGGCTGACCCCCGACGTGCTGCTGCAGCTCATGGACGAGGAGGACCGGCCCGCCTGAACGCGAGTCGGCCCGAACGCACCCCTGGGGGGCGCCGAGTCGGCCCGGACGCACCCCTGGGGGGTGCCGAGTCGGCCCGGACGCACGCCCGGGGGCGCCGAGTCGGCCCGGACGCACGCGTGGGGGCCGACTGAGCGTCGTACGAGCGTGGTACGAGCCACACCTCAGTGGCGGGAGTGGTCCTCTCGCTCGGTGTTACGCTCCGACCGCTCCCGGCCGGGAGCACACCATCCACGCCCGTCGCGGGGGAAGCCGGTCGAAGTCCGGCGCTGACCCGCAACCGTAGGTCCCCGCGAAGCACGGCGGGGGCGAGCCGGGATGCCCACGGCGGGGCGTCTTACCCGTCGCTGTCGCGGAAAGCAGCAGGGGAGCTGAGGTCCTCTGCTGTCGCAGCGTGGAGGAACCGTCATGACCCCTCGTCCCGGGCGCCGTAGCGCCGCCCTGCTCGCCGGGCTCGGCCTCGCCGCCGGCACCCTGCTCGTCGCCCCGGCCGCCCCGGCCTCGGCCGCACCCGAGAACGACTCCGCCGCCGCCGTGGCCGGCGGGGAGTGGCTGGTCGGCCAGCTGAACGCCGACGGCCTGCTCGAGAACGCCGAGTTCCAGTCCGTCCAGTACGGCCTGACCATCGACGCCGCCCTGTCCCTGGCCGAGTTCGAGGGGGGTGACTTCGCGGCGCAGCTCGCCGAGACCACGGGTTCGCTCACGACGCCCGAGAACGTCGAGGAGTACACGACGTTCGACTACGAGTTCGGCGGTGAGCGGTTCGCCGGTACCAGCGCGGGCGCGACCGGGAAGCTGCTCGCCTTCGCGGAGTCCCGCGGTCTCGACACCACCGACGTCGGTGGCGTGGACCTCCAGCAGCAGATGGAGGATCTCGTCAGGCCCAGCGGCCGCATCGCCGACGGCGACGAGACGGGCAACAACGACGACTTCGCCAACGTCATCAGCCAGACGTGGGCCGTCCGCGGCCTGGCGGAGGCGGGGAGCCAGGCCGCAGGGAGGGCCGAGGAGTTCCTCCTGACCCAGCAGTGCGACGACGGTTACTTCCCGGAGGGGTTCGGGTCCGGGGCCGGGCGTTCGTGTGACGACGGCACGGATGAGCCGAGCATCGACACCACCGCCTTCGCCGTGCTGAACCTGTCCGCGACTCGGCCCCCTGCCGGCTCCGACGCGCAGGCAGTCATCGACCAGGCTGCCGACTGGCTGCGCAGCCAGCAGACGCCGAACGGCGCGATCGGCGGCGACAACACCAACAGCACCGGCCTCGCCGGGTGGGCGCTCGCCACCGTCGGGGCCGATGGAGCGGCCCAGCGAGCCGCAGTCCGGGTCGCGGCCGTGCAGGTCGCTGGATTCGCCCAGTGCGAGGGCGCGCTCGTTCCCGACGACGTCGGTGCGATCGCCCTCGGTCGAGCGCAGTTCGACCGCGACGTGGTCACCGGCATCGATCTCCCCGCCAAGGACGACCAGTGGCGTACTGCCACCGCGCAGGCGCTCCCCGTGCTGAGGTCCCTCCCGGCGCGATCCGAGTCGGGCACGCTGGAGCGGGCGACCTCCGGCCGCTTCGTCAAGGCAGGTCGACCGACGCAGCTGCGCGTCCGTGGACTCGCCGCGGGTCAGAAGGACTGTGTCGTCGGTGGCGGTGGCGGCGCCATGGTGGTCGGTTCGGGCAAGGTCTCCCTCGACGTACCCGGCGGCACGGCGAACCGCACGTACCGCCTCGCCGGCGTCGGTGGCTCGGTGACGGTGCGCGCGCTGGGCGCCAAGAACCTCACGATCGCCCGGAAGGACGTCGTGGCGCGCGGGGCGAAGCAGACGGTCACGGTGCGGGGCCTGGCCCCCAAGGAGAAGGTGAGCGTCGAGTTCCGGAACCGGCAGGTCGGCGCAGGTACTGCCTCCCAGCAGGGGACCTTCCGGACGACGTTCAAGGTCTTCGGCGAGAAGGGCCGTGCGCCGCTGGTGGCGAAGGGTCAGTTCCCCGGCGCGCGCAACGGCAACAACGCCTTCCGCGTCCGATGAGGACGTTCGGCCGGCTTCTCGCGGCGGCCGGGCTCGCCCTCGGGGTGAGCCTGGCTGCGCCGGTCGTGGCCCCGACGGTCCCGTTCCTCGGTGCCGTGCCGGCGCACGCAGACGCCTGCACCGGTACGGACGGCGTGACCGTCGTGGTCGACTTCAACGGCCTGGGCGGCGGCGTCTCCCAGGCCTGCGTGGCCGGGAGCGGGGGTTCGGCGCGGGGCCTCTTCCAGCGCGCCGGCGTCCGCATGCAGGACGTGACCGGCGAGCAGGGCTTCGTGTGTCGCGTCCAGAACAAGCCGGGGCCGGAGGCGTGCAGCCGCGTCTCGAACGGTGCCTACTGGAGCCTGTGGTGGTCCGATGGCAACGGCAGGTGGACGTACTCACAGGAGGGCGTCGACCTGCTGTCCGTGGGCTCCGGCGGGTTCGTGGCGTGGTCCTGGACCAAGCAAGCGCCGTCGGCATCGGCATCCAGGCCTGAGCCGCAGGCGCCGCCGAGCACCGGCGGTGCGAACGGTGGCGGCACCGGCGGCGGCACCACCGGCGGCGGCTCCGGTGGGGCGGGCTCGCCCGGGGACGGGCCGTCGTCGAGCGCGCCCTCGGACGCGCCCGAGGCCGACCCCAGCGCCTCGGAGGACGCCTCGGAGGACCCGACGGCCGACGGCGGTGACTCCACCGGCGGCCAGGCCGGGAAGAAGGACAGGGCCGGCAAGGGCGCGAAGGGCACCGCGGCGAAGGGCAAGGACCGCGCCGGCGCGAGGAAGGACCGCCGCGACCGCGACGGTGCCCGCGAGGGCGGCGGGGAGTCCGTCGACTCGCCGCTGACCGACGAGAACGGCGACACCGAGCAGGTGTCGTCCGCGTCCGAGGAGGACCCGGCCGGGCTGCCCGTCTGGGTGCCGATCGCGGTGCTCGTCGTCCTGGCCGCGGGCGGCGTCGGGGCCGTCGTGTGGCGGCGCCGTACAGGTGGCCACGCCTGAGGCGCAGGATGGATCGATGACGACGCGACTGCCGCGGGACCTGCACCCCGTGGCCTGGTGGCTGTGGGCCCTCGGGCTCGCGGCGGTCGCGTCGCTCACCCTCAACCCGCTGCTCCTGCTCACCGTGATCGCGGTCGCCGCGATCACGGTGACGCTGCGCCGCGGCGACCACCCGTGGTCGCGGGCCTTCCGCATCTACGTCTGGCTCGCCGTGCTCATCGTCGTGCTGCGGGTGGTGCTCCGGGTGCTGCTCGGGGGCGGGTACGGCGGCACCGTGCTGTTCACGCTGCCGGAGGTCCCGCTGCCCGACATCGTGCTCGGCATCCGCCTGCTGGGCCCGGTCACCGCCGAGAACGTCCTCGGCGGCCTGTACGACGGGCTGCGGCTCGCCACCCTCGTCCTCTGCGTCGGCGCGGCCAACGCGCTGGCGAACCCGAAGCGGCTGCTGAAGTCGCTGCCGCCCGCGCTCTACGAGATCGGCACGGTCCTCGTCGTCGCCGTCACGGTCGTGCCGCAGCTCGCCGACTCCGCCCGCCGGGTCCGCGCCGCACAGCGACTGCGCCCCGGACCGAGGGGTCGCGTGCGGTCGTTGCGGCGCTTCCTCGTGCCAATCCTCGAGGACGCCCTCGAGCGCTCCCTCAGCCTCGCGGCGGGCATGGACGTCCGTGGCTACGGTCGCGCCGGCGACGTCCCGCGGCGCCAGCGGGTGCGGACCGGCGTCCTCATGGTCGCGGGCCTGCTCGGCGTCGCGGTCGGCACGTACGGCGTCCTCGACCTCACCGCTCCCCGCTGGCTCGCCCTGCCGATGCTGCTCGGCGGCCTCGGCGTGGCCGTGCTCGGCATGGTCAGCGCCGGGCGGTCCGTCGTCCGCACCCGCTACCGCCCGGACCGCTGGCGGGGCGCCGAGATCGTCGTCGTCGCCTCCGGTGTCGGTGCGGCGGTCGTGGCCTACTGGGTCGCCACCCACGAACCGGTCATCGCCTACCCGGCCCTGCTGTCCGTCCCGCAGGTCTCCGTGGCCGCACTCGCCGCCGGTCTGCTCGGTCTCGTCGCGGCCGTGGCCGCGCCCCCACCGGTGCTCGCCACCAGCGGCCCGCCGGCGGCCTTCGTCGTCCGCGACCGCGAGGAGGTCGCCGCGTGATCGAGCTCCGCAACGTCTCGCTGACGTACGCCGGGCCGGACGACACCACCCGACGCGTCCTCGACGGGGTGGACCTGACGCTGGAGGAGGGTGACCTCGTCCTCGTCGCCGGCCGCACCGGTGTCGGCAAGTCCACCCTGCTCGGCGTGCTGTCCGGGCTGGTGCCCCGGTTCTCCGGGGGCGCGCTCACGGGCAACGTCCTCGCCGACGGCACCGACATCACCGCCACCCCGCCGCGCGAGCGGACCGGGCTCGTCGGGTACGTGGGCCAGGACCCGGCGGCCGGCTTCGTCACCGACACCGTCGAGGAGGAGCTCGCCTACGGCATGGAGCAGCTCGGCCTCGAGCCCGCCACGATGCGGCGCCGCGTCGAGGAGACCCTCGACCTGCTCGGCATCGCCGAGCTGCGCGACCGCGACCTGCGCACGCTGTCCGGCGGGCAGCAGCAGCGCGTGGCCATCGGCTCGGTGCTGGCGATGCACCCGCGCTACCTCGTGCTGGACGAGCCCACGTCGGCCCTCGACCCCACGGCCGCGGAGGAGGTCCTGGCGACGCTGACCCGGCTGGTGCACGACGTCGGGCTGGGCGTCGTCCTCGCCGAGCACCGGCTCGAGCGCGTCGTCCCGTTCGCCGACCGGATGGTCCTGCTCGCCGGGGGAGGAGCGGTCCGGGAGGGCCGCCCCGCCGACGTGCTGGCCGTGGCGGACGCCGACCAGCCGGCTCCGCCGATCGTCGAGCTCGGGCGGCTCGCCGGCTGGGACCCGCTGCCGCTGACGGTCCGCGAGGCCCGCCGACGGGCCCGCGACCTGGGCCTCGCCCCGCCCGACGCCCCCGAGCCCGAGCCCGGCCCGCCGGTCGCCGAGGTGCGGGGGCTCACCCTGGCCCGCGGGCCACGGGTGGTCCTGCGCGACGTCTCCGTGACGCTCCCCGCCGGACGCGTCACCGCCCTGATGGGTCGCAACGGCGCCGGCAAGTCGACGCTGCTGTGGGCCCTGCAGGGCGCCGCCCCCGGCACCCGGCACGGTGGGTCGGTGCGGGTCGCCGACGGCTCCGCCGGGGGAGCGGTGGACCCCGCCGACCTCCCTGGCTCCGACCGCTGGCGCCGCGTGGGGCTGGTGCCGCAGACCGCAGCGGACCTGCTCTACCTCGAGACCGTCGCCGAGGAGTGCGACGCGGCCGACGGCGGCGCCGACGCTCCCGCCGGGACCTGTGCGGGCCTGCTCGACGCGATGGTGACCGGGGTCGACCACGCCCAGCACCCCCGCGACCTGTCCGAGGGGCAGCGGCTCGCGCTCGTCCTGGCGATCGTCCTGACCGCCGGCCCCGACCTGCTGCTGCTCGACGAGCCGACCCGCGGCCTCGACTACGCCGCCAAGCGGGTGCTCGCCCGCACCGTCGCCGACCAGGCGGCTGCCGGGCGCGCCGTCCTGGTCGCCACCCACGACGTCGAGTTCGTCGCGACGGTCGCCGACGCGGTCGTCGTCCTCGCGGACGGCGAGGTCGTCTCCGACGGCCCGGTACGCCGGGTGGTCGCGGAGTCGCCGTCCTTCGCGCCGCAGGTCAGCAAGGTCCTCGGCCCGGGGTGGCTGCACGTCGACGAGGTCGCCGCCGCCCTCGCCGGAGCGGGCCGATGAGCGCCCCGCCCGTCGGGACCGGGCTCGCGACCGCCGTCCGGGTGTCGCCGCGCTCCGCGCTCGTCATGGGCATCGCGTCCTTGGCCGGCCTGGCGATGCTGACTTGGCCGCTGCTGCTCGTGCCGGCCGAGGGCACCGACCGCCTCGACCCGCCGTTCCTCTTCCTCGCGCTCCTGCCCGTCGTGCTCGCCGTCGTCCTGGCGGAGCTGTCGGAGGGCGGCATGGACTCCCGGGTCCTCGCCGTCCTCGGTGTCCTCACCGCGGTCAACGCCGTGCTGCGGGGGATGGGCGCCGGGACCGCCGGCGTCGAGCTGGTCTTCTTCCTGCTGATCCTGGGCGGGCGGGTGTTCGGACCCGGGTTCGGGTTCGTCCTCGGCTGCACGTCGCTGTTCGCGTCGGCCCTGCTGACCGCGGGCGTCGGGCCGTGGCTGCCGTTCCAGATGCTCTGCGCCGCCTGGGTCGGCCTCGGCGCCGGGCTGCTGCCACGGCGCGTCGCGGGTAGGGCGGAGGTCGTGCTGCTCGTGGCGTACGCCGTCGTCGCGGCGTACCTGTACGGGCTCTTCATGAACCTGTCGGGCTGGCCGTTCCTGCTCGGCATCGACCTCCCCGGCGTCTCGGAGGGCCTCGCCTTCGTCCCGGGGGACCCGGTCCTCGACAACCTCCGCCGGTTCGGCGTCTACACGCTGCTGACGTCGACCACGAGCTTCGACACCGGCCGCGCGGTCACCACGTCGCTCTGCATCGTCCTGCTCGGCCCCGCCATCCTCACGACCCTGCGCCGCGCCGCCCGGCGCGCGACGGTCACCCCGGGCTGACGGCCGCCGCGGCCAGGGACCCGAGGAGGTCCCGACGCGCTGCTTCGCCGGCGCTCGGTCACCGCGCGGCCACCGTGGGCCGCCTACTCGACGCCCGTCGTCACCCGCAGGATGCGGTCGTCGCCCTCGCGGGGCTCGCCGCGGGTGTCGGTGTTGTTGGTGATGACCCACAGGTCGCCGTCGGGGGCGGGCTTGATCTCGCGGATGCGGCCGTACTCGCCGGTGAAGAAGTCCTGCGGCTCGCCCGCGCGGGAGCCCTCGAGCGGGACGCGCCAGACGCGCTCGCCCTGGAGGGCGGCGACGAAGAACATGCCGTCGGCGTACGCCAGGCCCGAGGGGGAGGCGTCGTCGGTGCTCCACACGACCTGGGGGTTGATCAGCTCGCCGCCCTGGACGTCGCCCTGGCCCTCGTTGACCGGCCACCCGAAGTTGCCACCGGGCTCGAGCCGGTTGAGCTCGTCGAAGGTCTGGTCGCCGAACTCCGAGGCCCACAGCCGGTCGGAGTCGTCGAACGCCAGGCCCTGCACGTTGCGGTGGCCCAGCGTGTAGACCAGGGAGCCGCGGGTCGGGTTGTCGCGGGGCACCTCGCCGTCCGGCGTCATCCGGAGCACCTTCCCGGCGAGCGACTCGGGGTCCTGGGAGAGGTCGGGGTTCCCGGCGTCCCCGGTCGAGACGTAGAGCATGCCGTCCGGGCCGAAGGCGAGGCGGCCGCCGTCGTGGTACGTGTTGAGCGGGATGCCGTCGAGGATCACTTCCGGCTCGCCCAGGGTGTCGCCCTCCAGCGTGGCCCGCGCGAGGCGGTTGTCCTCGCCGGTCGTGTAGTAGAGGAACAGCGTCCGGTCCGAGGCGAAGTCGGGGGAGACCGCCACGCCCAGCAGCCCGCCCTCGCCGTTTGGGGTGGCGGGCTCGACGACGCCCAGCTCGGTCTGCTCGCCCGACTCGGGGTCGATGCGCAGCACGCGGCGGGTGTCCCGCTCGGTGAGGACGGCGTCCCCGTTCGGCAGGAAGTCGAGGCCCCACGGGGCCTGCAGGTCGTCGGTGACGGTCCCGGTGACCTCCATCGGTCCGACCCGACGGGCCTCCGGCGACTCGCTCCCGGAGTCCGCCTCGGGCGACGACTCGTCGTCCTCGGGCGACGACTCGGCCGTCACCGTGGGCTCGCTGCCGGTGTCGACGTCCTCCGAGCCGCAGGCCACGAGGGCAGTCGAGCCGAGCAGCCCGGCGAGGACGACGGCGGGAAGGGTCCGGGAGGGCCTCATTCCTCCACTGTGGCAAGGAAGTCCAACAGCAGGGCGTGGACCTCGTCGGGGTGCTCCATCTGGACGAAGTGCGTCGCCGGCACCTCGGTGTACGTCGCCCCGGGGATCCGCGCCGCGGCCGAGGCCATGTCGCGGGCACCCGCGAGGACGTCCCAGCGCCCGGCCACGAAGGCGGTCGGCACCCTGATCGTCCCGAGCGGCACCCGTCGGTGCCGGGACGTCGCGAGCGCCACGTGGCCGTACCAGTCGACCGGCGTCGTCAGGAAGTCGCGGACGGCGCGCCCCGTGCCCTCGGGGTCCGGCGTCGGGAACATGAAGCCGGAGTGCGTCAGCACCCGTACGCCGAGGCGGCCCATCCGCAGCCGCTGGGCGACCGGGGTGATCGCGGGGCCGGCGTACTTGAGCACGCGGGCGGCGTTCACGGTCAGCGCGTGCGCCACCGGACGGGGGAGGCGCGTCGGCCCCAGCATGCTCGCGAACGTCGAGCCGGGCACCCCGGCGACCGCGAACAGCCCGGCAACCCGCTCCGGGTGGCGGACGGCGAGCTCGAAGGCGGTGTTGACGCCCATGGACCACCCCATGACCGGCACCCGGTCGAGGCCGGCGTCCGCCATCACCGCGAGGGCGTCCTCGACGAAGTCGTCGATCGTCACGTCGCGACGGCGCCGTGGTCGCTCGGAGCCGCCGGTGCCGCGGTGGTACCAGGACACGACGCGGACGCCGCAGCCCTCGCGCAGCAGCGCCGGCCAGGTGTAGGGGTTGGTGCCGAGACCGTTGCACAGCAGCACGGTCGGCGCGTCGGGACCCGCGATGCCCTCGTTGCTCCAGGCCCGCAGACGGGTGCCGTCGGCACTCGTGACGTCCCGGAAGGTCAGCGTCGCCGGCTCGGGCGCACCGCCGATCAGCGGGTCGTCGGGATCAGGTGCGTGCTCGGCCGGGGTCCCCACCATGGCCGGGATTGTGCCCCAGCCCGACCACCCGGTCGGGGTGGGTCTCAGAGAGCGCCGCGCACCTCGTGGTGCTCGACGTGCTCGAGGGCCACGGCGTCGCCCCGCTCGGCGAGGAAGTCGTCGACGTCGGCCCGCTCCTTGCGACGCGCGGCGAGGGCCGTCGAGGCGACCATCGCGTTGCGGCGGGCGCCCTGCTGCGACTCCACGGCCCACCGCGAGACGGCGTCACCGAGGGTGGTCCGCCAGGAGGGGACGTGAGGCATGGGGTGCTCCGAGGTGGTGTGGCGGGGGGGGGTTCGGCTCACCCTAACCCCGCGAACCTGTGCTCCCCGTCAACGTGATGTGACACCCGTGTGAACCATGACCTTCCACCCCTCGTAGCGTGCCGCCGTGAACCGCGCCGTCCTGCTCGTGCTGGTCGGCGTGCTGTCGGTGCAGGTCGGCGCGGCGTTCGCCAAGGACCTGTTCGACGAGGTCTCGCCGACGACGATGGTGTGGCTGCGGCTGGCCACGAGCACCCTCGTCCTGCTCGCCGTCGCCCGGCCCACCCTGCGTGGCCGCTCGCGCGACGACCTGCTCACCGTCGTCGCCTTCGGGCTGACGCTGGGGCTGATGAACTGGGCCATCTACCAGTCGTTCGCCCGCATCCCGCTGGGCATCGCGGTGACGATCGAGTTCGTCGGGCCCCTCGGTGTCGCGCTGTTCGGCTCGCGGCGGGCGCGGGACCTGCTGTGGGTCGGTCTCGCCGGGCTCGGCGTCGTCCTGCTCGGCGTCGAGCGTGCCGACCTCGACCCTCTCGGTGTCGCCTACGCGCTGCTCGCCGGCGCCGCGTGGGCGACGTACATCCTGCTCTCGCAACGCACCGGTGCCCGCTGGGAGGGCGTCGAGGGTCTCGCCGTGGCGAGCCTGGTGGCGGTGCTGCCGCTGACGCCGTTCGTGCTCGCCGACCACGACGGGGCGCTGCTCGACCCGCGCATCCTGCTCATCGGGCTCGTGGTGGGGCTGATGAGCTCGGTGCTGCCGTACTCGTGCGAGCTGATAGCGCTCCGCACCCTGCCGTCGTCCACCTTCGGGATCCTCATGAGCCTCGAGCCCGCTGTCGCCGCGCTCGCCGCGATCCTCGTGCTGGGGGAGGTCCTCGCGCCCGTGCAGTGGGCCGCCGTGGCCTGCGTCATCGTCGCCGTCGCGGGCGCGACGGCCAGCTCCGCGCGGGCCATCCCGCCGACGCCGGCGCAGTAGGTCTCCGCGCTGCTACGAGACGGCTCAGGACGATCTGTGCGAGATCCGGGCCGGATCTCGCACAGATCGTCCTGGAGCGAGGACGTCAGACCAGGTGGTCGGCGTGCTCCGCCTCGTCCATCGGGTACGACGGCGACGGGACGCCCGCGGTGATGCGCGAGCCGTCCGCACGACGGCCGCCGATGAGCGGGCGGTCACCGAGCATGCCGTCGATCCGAGGGCCCTGGTGCTCGAGCGGGACCTCGACGGTCTCACCCGGCCCCACGTCGTACGACGTGCCGCGGACGTCGACGGTCACGGTGCCGTCGCCGGACTCACCGACGAACGTGATCGCGTCCTGCGTCACCCGCACCCGCAGCCGGTTGCCGTGCCAGAGCAGCGGGAAGGTCAGGGCCGGCCAGTCGACGGGCAGGCGCGGGTCGAAGCTCAGCTCGCCCCCGTGGTCGCGCATGCCGCCGAAGCCGGAGACCAGCGCGCTCCAGACGCCGCCCGCCGACGCGACGTGCATGCCGTCGACGACGTTGTGGTGCAGGTCGAGCAGGTCGACGTACAGCGCCTTGCGGAAGTACGACAGCGACTGCTGGTGGTAGCCCACCTCGGCCGCCATCACCGACTGCACCACCGCCGACAGCGTGGAGTCGCCCGTGGTGATCGGGTCGTAGTACTCGAAGTCGGCGCGCTTCTCCTCGGCGGTGAAGCGGTCGCCCTGCAGGAACAGCGCGAGGACGACGTCCGCCTGCTTCAGCACCTGGAACCGGTAGATCACCAGCGGGTGGTAGTGCAGCAGCAGCGGCCGGAGCTCGGCGGGCGTGCGCGAGAGGTCCCAGACCTCGCGGTCGAGGAAGTGCTCGTCCTGCGGGTGGATGCCCAGGTTGCCGTCGTACGGGATGCACATGGCCTCGGCGGCCTCGCGCCACTCCTGGACCTCCTCGCACCGCAGGCCCAGCCGCTTCATCATCCGCTCGTGCTCGACCGGGTCGGCGTCGCGGACCTCGTCGACCGCCCGGACGGCGCGCTCGAGGTTGAACCGCGCCATGACGTTGGTGAAGAGGTTGTTGTTGACGACCGTCGTGTACTCGTCGGGCCCGGTGACGCCGTGGATGTGGAAGGTCGGGCCGTGGCCGTACTTCTCCGCGTCGCCGTTGACCGGGTGGCGCCAGAACCCGAGGTCGGCGTACAACCGGGCGGTCTCGACGAGGATGTCGACGCCGTCGCGCATCAGGAACCCGGTGTCACCGGTCGCGTCGACGTACTTGCTGAGCGCGTAGGCGACGTCCGCGTCGATGTGGACCTGGGCCGTGCCGGCCGCGTAGTACGCCGAGGCCTCCTCGCCGTTGATGGTGCGCCACGGGTAGAGCGCACCCACCTGCGCCAGCTCGTGGGCGCGGTCGCGGGCGGCCGGAAGCATGCGCGAGCGGAAGTGCAGGCAGTTCCGGGCGATCTCGGGCATCGTGTAGACGAGGAACGGGACGACGTAGACCTCGGTGTCCCAGAAGTAGTGGCCCTCGTAGCCGTTGCCGGTGACACCCTTCGCGGGCACGCCCTGCTGGTCCGAGCGCGCCGCGGCCTGGGCGAGGTGGAACAGGTTGAAGCGGACGGCCTGCTGCAGCGCCGGCTGGCCCTCCACGACGACGTCCGAGGACGTCCAGAAGTGGTCGAACCAGCGCCGCTGGTCCTCCTTGTACGCCGCCGCGCCGTGCCGCACCGCGCGGTCGAGCGTGCGGTCGCAGCGGTCGGACAGCTCGCGCACCGGCACCCCGCGCGAGGTGTGGTAGGTGACCATCTTGGTCAGCTTCGTGGTCACGCCCTCGTGGGCGTCGATGCGGAAGGCGATCTTGCCGAGGTCGTCCTCGCTGCGCACGACCCGCTCGACCTCGTCGGTCGTCTCGAGGTCGTGGTGGGCGCAGACGGCCAGCGTCATCGCCGAGTTGCGGCACCGGTAGCCGAGGAAGATCCGGTCGGTGTCCGCGTGGTGCTCCTGCGGCACGAGCACCCGGCCGGAGAAGCGGCCCGCCTTGCGGGGGTCGCGGCTCTCGCCCATGGCGGCGTCGGCGACGTGGTACTCGTCCTCGCCGTCCTGGCGGTTCAGCACCTGCGAGGAGACGACGATCGGGGCGTCCCCCTCGAGCATCGTCACCTCGAGCTCGAGGACGGCGAGGTGGCGCTCCGTCATCGACACCATGCGGGTCGAGTCGACCTTGACGCGCTTGCCGGCGGGGGTGCGCCAGACCAGGCTGCGGCGCAGCACGCCGGCGGCGAAGTCGAGGGTGCGCTCGTAGGACTCGAGGTCGGCGGTGCCCAGGATCAGCGGCTCGTCGTCGACGTAGATCTTCATGACCTTCGCGTCGGGGACGTTGACCAGCGTCTGGCCGGTGCGCGCGAAGCCGAACGCCTGCTCGGCGTGGTGGATCTCCCACGTCTCGTGGAAGCCGTTGATGAACGTGCCGTGCTGGACGGCGTCGCGCCCCTCCTCGGGGTTGCCGCGCATGCCCAGGTAGCCGTTGCCGACGGCGAAGAGGGTCTCGGTGGTCCCGAGGTCCTGGGGGCGGTGAGCGGTCTCGCGGAGCGCCCACTCGTCGACCGGGAACCGCGAGCGGTCCATCGAGTCCTCGGTGATGTCGGGCAGGATCACGAGCCGGCCCCCTCGTCACCCGCGCCGACGAGCTCCGCGAGGTCGGAGACCACGACGTCGGCCCCCGCGGCGCGCAGCGCCTCCGCGCCGGCGCCGCGGTCGACGCCGACGACCAGGCCGAAGTCGCCGGCGCGCCCGGCGCGGACCCCGGAGGTGGCGTCCTCGAGGACGACGGCCCTCGCGTCGGGCGCCTCGAGCACCTGCGCGGCGTGGTGGAACGTGTCGGGTGCGGGCTTGCCGGCCAGCCCGAGCTCCTTGGCGACCCGCCCGTCGACGACCGTGGCGAACCGGTCGAGCAGCCCCGCGGCCGTGAGGACGGCGGGGGCGTTGGCCGAGCTGGACACGACCGCCAGCGGCATCCCGAGGTCGCGGAGGTGGTCCAGCAGCGCCACCGAACCGGGGTACGCCGTCACGCCGTCGCGCTCCAGGACGGCGTTGAAGGCGTCGTTCTTGCGGTTCCCGAGGCCCTTCACGCTGACCTCGTCGGCCGGTGCGTCGTCGGCGCCCTCGGGCAGCTCGATGCCGCGGGAGGTCAGGAAGTCGCGCACGCCGTCGAAGCGGGGCTTGCCGTCGACGTGGTCGAAGTAGTCCTGGTCGGTGTAGGCGCTGGTGTCGCCCGCGCCGTCCCAGGAGGAGAGGAAGTCCGAGAACATCTCGGCCCAGGCCCGCATGTGCACCTCGGCGGTCGGCGTCACCACGCCGTCGAGGTCGAAGAGAGCGGCGTCGTACCGCGACCAGTCCACGGGCAACGAGGGTAGGCGTGCGTCGGTCGTCACGTGGCCGGGACCCCGAACTGGCCCGGGTGACCACCGATCGCGGGGGATCGCTGCTCGCCCGCGACACCGTTCCCACGCGATCGGTGTTCATGCGGCGATCGCGCGTGCGACCCGCCGCGGCGGCGGGGATATCGTGCGAGGCATGGCCGAGACCCCTCAGGACGCCACGAACGAGATCGACGTCAAGCCCCGCTCCCGCGACGTCACGGACGGCCTGGAGCGGGCCGCCGCCCGCGGCATGCTGCGGGCCGTCGGCATGGGCGACGACGACTGGGAGAAGCCCCAGATCGGCGTCGCGTCGTCGTGGAACGAGATCACGCCCTGCAACCTCTCGCTGCAGCGGCTCGCGCAGGCCGTGAAGAGCGGCGTGCACGCCGCCGGCGGCTTCCCCATGGAGTTCGGCACCATCTCGGTCTCCGACGGCATCTCCATGGGCCACGAGGGCATGCACTTCTCGCTGGTCTCCCGCGAGGTCATCGCCGACTCCGTCGAGACGGTCATGATGGCCGAGCGCCTCGACGGCTCGGTGCTGCTGGCGGGCTGCGACAAGTCCCTGCCCGGCATGCTCATGGCCGCCGCACGCCTCGACCTGGCCTCCGTGTTCCTGTACGCCGGCACGATCCTGCCCGGCAAGGTGGACGGCGAGGACGTGACGATCATCGACGCCTTCGAGGCCGTCGGCGCGTGCCTGGCCGGCAAGATCAGCCGCGAGCAGGTCGACAAGGTCGAGCGCGCCATCTGCCCCGGTGAGGGTGCCTGCGGCGGCGCGTACACCGCGAACACCATGGCCGCCGTCGCGGAGGCGCTCGGCATGGCGCTGCCCGGCTCGGCGTCCCCGCCGGCCGTGGACCGCCGCCGCGACAAGATCGCCCACCGCTCCGGCGAGGCCGTCGTCAACATGCTCCGCAAGGGCATCACCGCGCGGCAGGTCATCACCAAGAAGTCGCTGGAGAACGCCGTCGCCGTCGCGATGGCGATCGGCGGCTCGACCAACGCCGTCCTGCACCTGCTGGCCATCGCCCGCGAGGCCGAGGTCGACCTCACCCTCGACGACTTCACCCGCATCGGCGACAAGGTCCCGCACCTCGCCGACATGAAGCCGTTCGGCAAGTACGTCTGGACCGACTTCGACCGCGTCGGCGGCATCCCCGTGCTCATGAAGGCGCTGCTGGACGCCGGCCTCATGCACGGCGACGCCCTGACCGTGACCGGCAGGACGCTCGCCGAGAACCTCGCGGACGTCGAGGTCCCCGAGCTCGACGGGACCATCGTCCGCGCCCTGGACACCCCGATCCACGCGACCGGCGGCCTGACGATCCTCCAGGGCACGCTCGCGCCCGAGGGCGCCGTGGTGAAGTCGGCCGGGTTCGACGAGTCCGTCTTCACCGGCACCGCTCGCGTCTTCGACGGCGAGCGCGCCGCGATGGACGCCCTCACCGAGGGCCAGATCGTCGCCGGCGACGTCGTCGTCATCCGCTACGAGGGCCCCAAGGGCGGCCCCGGCATGCGCGAGATGCTCGCCATCACCGGTGCGATCAAGGGCGCGGGCCTCGGCAAGGACGTCCTGCTCATGACCGACGGCCGCTTCTCCGGCGGCACGACCGGGCTCTGCGTCGGCCACGTCGCCCCCGAGGCGGTGGACGCCGGCCCGATCGCGTTCCTGCGCGACGGCGACCGGATCACGCTGGACGTCGCCAACAAGCGCCTCGACGTCGACGTGTCGGCCGAGGAGCTCGAGGCCCGTGCCGAGGGCTGGGCGCCGAAGCCGCCGAAGTACACCCGTGGGGTCCTGGGCAAGTACCGGCAGGTCGTGCAGTCGGCGGCGCACGGCGCCGTGACGAGCTGAAGCGGCCCTGGGCCGGCCGGTCCACGCGACCAGCGGGCGCGAAGGGCGGGGCTGACGACACGCGTCTGCCCATCCCGGCCGAGATCAAGGTGCTCGTCGCCTCGGCCTTCGTCATCGCGATCGGCTACGGCCTGGTCTCGCCGGTGCTGCCGGCGTACGCCCGGAGCTTCGACGTCGGCGTCGCCGCCGCGTCGACCGTGGTGTCGGCGTTCGCCTTCTTCCGGCTCGTCTTCGCCCCCGCCGGCGGCGCGCTGGTCTCACGGCTGGGGGAGCGGCCCGTCTACCTGACCGGCCTGCTCGTCGTCGCGGCGTCCTCGCTGGCGACGGCGTTCGCACAGTCCTACGTCCAGCTGCTGGTGCTGCGCGGGGTCGGGGGCATCGGCTCCACCATGTTCACGGTCTCGGCGATGGCGCTGCTGGTGCGGTTGGCGCCGCCGACGATCCGTGGCCGGGTGAGCTCGGCGTACGCCTCGTCGTTCCTGCTCGGCGGCATGCTCGGCCCGGTCGTGGGAGGGGCGCTGGCCGGGTTCGGGCTGCGCGTCCCGTTCGTCGTGTACGCCGTCGCGCTGCTCGTGGCCGCCTCGGTGGTCGGCCTGCGGCTCTCGAGCGCCTCCCTGCGGCCCAGCGAGGACGGACCGCCCCCGCCGCCGATGAAGGTGCGTGAGGCGCTGGGCGACGCGGCCTACCGGGCGGCGCTCGCGTCGGCGTTCGCGAACGGCTGGTGCAACTTCGGCGTCCGGGCAGCCGTGCTGCCGCAGTTCGCGGTCGCCGTCCACGACGCCACCTGGGTCGCGGGCGTCTCGCTGGCCCTCGCCGCGGCGGGCACCGCCGCCGCGCTGCAGGTCGCGGGCCGGGTCGCCGACCGCGTCGGACGCCGCCCCCTCGTGCTCACCGGGCTGGTCGTCACCGCCGCCGGGCTCGGCGCCATCGGGCTGTCGGGCGACCTGCTCGTGCTGCTCGTGCTGTCGGCGGTCTCCGGGCTCGGGGCCGGACTGGTGAACCCCGGCCAGCAGGCCACCGTCGCGGACGTCGTCGGCACCGCCCGCGGCGGGGGCCCGGTGCTCGGGGTGTTCCAGATGGCGCAGGACTCCGGCGCCATCCTCGGCCCGATCCTGGTCGGCGTCGTTGCCGACCGGCTCGGCTTCGGCTGGGCCTTCGGCGCCACCGCGCTGATCAGCCTGCTCGCGGTGCTGCCCTGGCTGGCGGCCCCCGAGACCCTCCACCGCGCTCGGGCCGTGGGGGGATCGGCCCGAGGGTGAGGTGGAGGGCCCCGGAGGGCCGCCCGCGGTCCACGACCCTGGCAGAGACGGCCGTGACCGGGCGACTCCCCACCGCCCGGGACGGCCCGGGTTTCGGCAGGTTGTGGTGTAACGGTGCCGCCCACTGGTGGATCTCTGCCGACACCGGGTGTCCGCGACGCCGTGTCCTCGCAGGTCAGGCGGGTGTCGGTCCCGCCCGGCCGGAGGCCATCCTCCGGACGCCTCGCCGCCCGGGGCGGGGGGAGGGGGCCGGGTGACCGCTTCTTCGTCAGGTCTCACCGAACGGCGGCGCTGACCACCCGGTCGGCCCGACCGCGCGACGCCGCGACCAGCCGCGCGTTGGGCTCGTCGACCGCCGCGACCCACGCCTCGGCCTCCGCCGTCGACTTGCCGAACTCGACGTGGCGAGCCACCAACCGCTCGGTCCGTACGGCGTCGTCGACGTCGAGGTAGGCGCACTCGTCGAGGGCCTCCCGGACGGCGCGCCACGGTGGGTCGTCGAGCAGGAGGTAGTTGCCCTCGGTGACCACGACGTCGACCTCGGGGCCGATCCGGATCGCACCGGCCAGCGGCTGCTCCAGGTCGCGCTCGAACGCGGGCGCCCACACCGTCTCGTCGGGGCGCTCCCGCAGCCGGCGCAGCAGTGCGGCGTACCCCGCGGCGTCGAACGTCTCCGGTGCTCCCTTGCGGTCGCGCAGCCCGAGGGAGTCGAGGGCGACGTCGGCCAGGTGGAAGCCGTCCATCGGCAGGTAGGCCGCACCCAGGTCGCGCGCCCACGCCACGGCGTACGTCGTCTTGCCGGCGCCGGGCGGACCCGCGAGACCGAGGATGCGTCGCACGTCGGCACGCTATCCGTACTCGTCCACCGCAGTCCCAGGTCCGTTCACGAGCGGGTCATCCGCCCGTCGAGACCCCTTCCTAGCGTCGCGGCACGTGACGTCTCGGGTTCACGTCGTCCTGTCCTGCCTGCTCCTCGGCCTCTCGCTCCTCGGGCCCCCGGCCGCGGCCCCGCCGGCCGCCGCCGCCCCGGTCGTGGGCGAGGGGCCCGAACCGCCACCCCCGGGGTCGCTGCGCCTGCGCCACCTCCACTCCAGCTCGGCGTGGACGACGGCGCCCCCGGTGGTCGCCGCGGACGTGGGCGGCTGGCAGCGGTCCGTCGACCTGCTCACCATGACCGAGTCGGGCGGCGGGGTCCGGCAGGCGGCGCTGCGGGCGCCGGGGTGGTCGACGGCCTGGTTCGAGGGCCGTGGGCCCCGTCCGGGACGCCGCGCCGACGCCAGCGTCCGGTGGCGTGACGCGGTGTGGGTCGAGCGTGCCCGCGCCTCGCTGCCCCTGTCGGAGCGCACCTACCCGGTGAAGGAGGGCGCCGCCCGCGGGATCACGCCGAACGCGACGGCCGCCGTCCTGGAGCGGCGCGACACGGGCGTCGTCCTGCTGGTCACCGTCGCGCACCTGCCGTCACTGGTGGAGCGGGCGGACGGCACCGGTCTCGACCGGGCCCCGGAGCTCGCCAGCCGGCTGGCGGCGTACGGCGACGCGCTCGCCGGCTACCGCGAGCAGGTCGACACGATGACCAGGCGCCACGACCCGGACGTGCGTCTGGTCGTCGCCGACTGGAACGTCGACGCCAAGCGGCCCTGGGCGCGCACCCTGCTGCGGGAGGCCTGGGCCGGCTCCGGGCTGGTCCCCGCCTGGCCGGCGTCGTACGACGGGCCCGGGACGTTCGACGACGAGCGCGAGGGCCACGTCCGGTCCCGGCTCATCGACGGGGCGCTCGTCGACGCGGCCGCGACGCACCTCGAGGCGCCCCGGGTGCTCGCCCCCACATCGTCCTCCGACCACCGACCGTTCGTCACGACGATCGGCCTGCCGGCCGCGCCCGGGGAGACGGCCGTCACCCCTCTCGGGTAGGACTTCCCCATGACGACCTCCACCGGCGGTGCGACCGGCCAGTCCTCGGGCGCGGCGGCGCGGGCCGAGGCGCTCGACCACGACGACCCGCTGGCCGCCTACCGCGACCGGTTCGTGGGTGCGTCGTCGTCGCTGACCTACTTCGACGGCAACTCGCTGGGGCGACCCCTGGCCGTGACCGCCGACCGGATGGGGGTGTTCGTCGAGCACGAGTGGGGCGGCCGGCTGATCCGCGGCTGGGACGAGCAGTGGATGGAGCTGCCGCTCGTCGTCGGCGACGAGCTCGGGCTGGTGTGCCTGGGCGCCGCCCCCGGACAGGTCGTGGTCGCGGACTCGACGACCGTCGTCCTCTACAAGCTGCTGCGCGCCGCCGTCGCCGCGCGCCCGGACCGGCCCGAGATCGTCCTCGACACCGACAACTTCCCGACCGACCGGTACGTCGCGGAGGCCGTCGCCCGCGAGTGCGGGCTGCACCTGCGCTGGGTCGAGACCGACCCCGCGCTGGGCCTCACCCTCGAGCAGGCGGCGTCCGTCGTCGGCCCCCGCACCGCGGTCGTGCTGGCCAGCCACGTCGCCTACCGGTCGGCGTACGTCGCGGACGTGCCGGGCATCACCGCCCTCGCGCACGAGGCCGGGGCGCTGGTGCTGTGGGACCTGTCGCACTCGGTCGGCTCGGTGCCCGTCGAGCTCGACGCGTGGGACGTCGACCTGGCCGTCGGGTGCACCTACAAGTACCTCAACGGCGGGCCGGGCTCGCCGGCCTTCGGGTACGTCGCGCAGCGCCACCTGACCGAGCTCGACCAGCCCGTGTCGGGGTGGATGGGCCACGCCGACCCCTTCGCCATGGGCCCCGGGCACACCCCGGACCCCGGCGTCCGCCGGTTGCTGTCGGGGACCCCGCCGGTGCTCGCGATGCAGCCGATGCGCGACATGCTCGCGCTGGTCGCGGCCGTAGGGATGCCGGCCGTGCGGGCGAAGTCGGTCGGCCTGACGTCGTACGCGATCGAGCTGGCCGACGAGCTGCTTCTGCCCCTCGGGGTCACCCTCGCCTCGCCGCGCGACGCCGCGCAGCGCGGCGGCCACGTGACGCTGGTGCACCCGCGGATGCGCGAGGTCGTGGCGGCGCTGTGGAAGCGCGACGTGATCCCGGACTACCGCGACCCCGGCGGGCTCCGGATCGGGCTGTCCCCGCTGTCGACGTCGTACGACGAGGTGCGGCGCGGTCTCGAGGAGGTCGCGGCGCTGCTGCGCCCGGGCCCGTGACGACGGGTCGGCGTCCGGGGGTGCCTCGCGAGGGGCGTTCGGGCACCTGCTGACATGCCCGTCCTCCCCAGCCCCCCGTCCGTCGCCGACGGCGCCGAGGTCGCCGACGTCGAGGCGTGGGTCGCCGAGCACCTCGGCGACCTGACCCTGGAGGGCCCCGACGGGGTCCGCTCGGGGGCCTTCCGGGGCGGGCAGTCGGCCGCCGACACGGCGCTGGCGACCCTCGACGTCGGCAACTACGCCCGCACCCGCTCGACCGTCCTGCCGGTGTCACGGCGCGGCGCGAGCCGCATGTCGCCGTACATCCGGCACGGGCTGCTGAGTCTCGGCGAGGTGTGGGACGCCGTCGCCGACGCGCCCGGCCGCGACCGCGCGAAGTACCGCGACGAGCTGATGTGGCAGGAGTACGCCCGACACCTCTACGCCCGCGTCGGACCCGACCTCGGGCGCAGCCTGCGCCGCGAGCAGCCGCGACCGCCCGCCTGGGACGAGCCGTGGCCCGAGCGCATGGCCTGCATGGAGGCCGTCGTCGGCGAGCTCCACGAGGACGGGTGGGTCGTCAACCAGACCCGGATGTGGCTGGCCTCGCAGTGGGCCGTCCGGGCGGGCGCGACCTGGCGGGACGGCGAGGACGCGATGTTCGCCCACCTCGTCGACGGCTCCCGCGCCGCGAACCGGCTCGGCTGGCAGTGGACGATCGGCACCGGGTCGGGCAAGCCGTACGGGTTCAGCCGCTGGCAGGTCGAGAAGCGCGCGCCGCAGCTGTGCAAGCGGTGCGCCCTGCGGAAGGACTGCCCGGTGCAGGGCTGGCCCGAGGCGGAGACCGGGCCGTCCGTCGACGGCCCCGACCTCCGCAAGGGCGACATCCCGGCCGGGCCCGCCGAGGTCGAGGGCGCCGGTGGGGCGGAGACGGTCTGGCTGACCGCCGAGTCGCTGTCGGAGCGCGACCCGGCGCTCGCCGCCGACCCGGAGCGTCCCGCGGTCTTCGTGTACGACGAGCCGCTGCTGCGCCGACTGCGGCTGTCCGGCAAGCGGCTGGTGTTCCTCGCGGAGACGCTCGGCGAGCTCGCTGCGACGCGGGCGCTCGAGGTGCGTCGGGGCGACGTCGTCGAGGAGCTGTCCGGCACGCCCCTCGCCGCGACGTACGCGCCGGTGCCGGGGTGGGCGAAACGGGCCGCGCGGCTCGACGTCGTCGAGACCCACCCGTGGCCGTGGCTGGTGCGGCCCCGGCCCGCGCCGGTGCAGTCGTTCACGGGGTGGCGGAAGTCGTTGGGGCGCTGAGGCCGGGCGGGCCTAGGGTCGGCCCGTGCTCGACTGGACGCCGCCCGCGACGCTGACCGCGACCCGCCTCGAGGGGACCCACGTCGTCCTGGAGCCGCTCGCCGTCGACCACGCCGAGGCGCTCCAGGTGGCGATCGGCGACTCCGGCACGTCGTGGCGGTTCCTGCCCGTCGAGGCGCCGGGGGACGTCGCGACGATGCGTGCCCTCGTGGAGGAGCAGCTCGCGGACCCCGGCCTGGAGACCTTCGTGGTCCGACCCGGCGGGGGAGCGGTGGCCGGGAGGGTCAGCTGGATGCGCCAGGACCCGGCCCACGGCTGCGCCGAGGTGGGGTGGGTGGTCTTCGGTCCCACGCTGCAGCGCACCGCCGCCGCGACCGAGACGGTCAGCCTGCTGCTGCGGCAGGCCTTCGACGCCGGCTACCGCCGCGTCGAGTGGAAGTGCGACGACCTCAACGAGCCCTCCAAGCGCGCCGCCGTCCGCCTCGGATTCACCGCCGAGGGCGTCTTCCGCCAGCACAGGGTGGTCAAGGGCCTGAACCGCGACACCGCCTGGTTCGCGATGCTCGACCGCGAGTGGCCCGTCGTCCGCGCCGCCCACGAGGCCTGGCTCGCCCCGTCCACCTTCGACGAGCACGGCCACCAGCGCCACCCCCTCACCGTTCAGTCGGCCTTCCCCGCCGTCGGCTAGCGGTGGTTGGGTGGCAGGCATGGAGCAGCGACTCAGCCTGGTGACCCTCGCGGTGGCCGACCGTGCGCGATCGCGGGCGTTCTACGTCGACGGGCTCGGGTGGGAGGCGACCGTCGACGAGCAGGACGTCCTGATGTTCACCGTCGCCGACCGCGTCCTGCTGTCGCTGTGGGAGGAGACGTCGTTCGAGGCCGAGGTCGGTCCCGTACGGCGCGGAGCCGGCCTCGCGCCGATCACCCTGGCCCACAACTGCCGCGACCGCGCGACGGTGGACGACGTCCTGGACGACGCCCGCGCCGCCGGCGCCGACCCGGTCGAGACGGCGTCCGACCGCGAGTGGGGCGGCTACTCCGGCTACTTCGCCGACCCCGACGGCTACCGCTGGGAGGTCGCCTGGGCCCCGGGCGACTTCGCCCGACTGATGGTCCCCGACTCGAAGGAGCACGGATGAGCGAGCAGAGCGACCCGAGGCGGACCCTGGGTGCCGACGAGGTGGCCGAGGCCGCCCCGCCCGGCTGGGCGCACGTGCCGGGGAGGATCCGCGCGGTGTTCGCGACCGGTGACTTCGCGACCGGCCTCGCCCTCGTCGACCGCATCGGCGCGGCGGCCGAGGAGGCCGACCACCACCCGGACGTCGTCCTCACCTACCCGACGGTGACGGTGAGCCTGTCCAGCCACGACGTCGGCGGCATCACCAGCCGCGACCTCGACCTGGCCCACCGCATCAGCGGGTACGCCGACGAGGCGGGCGTGTCTGCCGACCCGGCGGCCGTCACCCTGGTCGAGCTAGGCCTCGACACCTGGGCCGGGCAGGAGGTCCAGCCGTTCCTGGCGGCCCTGCTGGGTGGCAGCGCGGACGACCGGGAGGTCGTCGACCCGGCCGGTTCCTACCCGACGATCTGGTTCCAGGACGCCGAGGAGCACGAGACCCCGCGGCAGCGCTGGCACCTCGACGTGTGGGTCCACCGCGACGAGGCGAGGGCACGGGTCGACGCCGTCCTCGCGGCCGGCGGCACGCTCGTCGACGACTCGGAGGCGCCGTCGTTCTGGGTCCTCGCCGACGCCCAGGGCAACCGTGCCTGCGTGTGCTCCACCGAGGGACGCCGCGGCGCCTGACCGACATCCGAGACGTCCGTCCCGACATCCGAGACGGCTGTCACACTCGGTTGACGGCACGGGAGGCCGGGAGGGACCGTAGCGCCATGCGACGGATCCTCCTCGTACCCACAGACGCGTGAGCTGAGCCCCGAGGCTCCCCACGCGTCCACCCCTCGCCGCCGTTGCTGGCCGAGGGGTTTTTTGTTGGGCAGACGATGGAACCGACCGACCACCCGGGCACGACACGAACGAAGGAAGAGCAGATGAGCCAGGCCGAGCCGATCACCGGCGCCCAGAGCCTGATCCGGTCGCTGGAGCACGCCGGCGTCGAGACGATCTTCGGCATCCCCGGCGGCGCCATCCTCCCGGCGTACGACCCGCTGATGGACTCCTCCGCCATCCGCCACATCCTCGTGCGCCACGAGCAGGGCGCCGGCCACGCCGCGCAGGGGTACGCCGCCGCGACCGGCCGCGTCGGGGTCTGCATGGCCACCTCGGGCCCGGGCGCGACGAACCTCGTCACGCCGCTCGCGGACGCGCACATGGACTCGGTCCCGATGGTCGCCGTCACCGGGCAGGTCGGCGCCGCGATGATCGGCACCGACGCCTTCCAGGAGGCGGACATCCGCGGCATCACGATGCCGATCACCAAGCACAACTTCCTGGTCACCGACCCGGCCGAGATCCCGCAGAAGATCGCCGAGGCGTTCCACATCGCCAGCACCGGGCGTCCCGGGCCGGTCCTGGTGGACGTCGCGAAGTCGGCGCTGACCGCCCAGACCCGGTTCCGCTGGCCGACCGAGCTGCACCTGCCCGGTTACCGCCCGGTGACGAAGCCGCACGCGAAGCAGATCCGTGAGGCGACCCGGCTGATCCTGGAGGCCCGTCGTCCGGTGCTGTACGTCGGCGGCGGCACCATCCGCGCCCGTGCGCACCGCGAGCTCGCCGAGCTGGCCGCGCTGACCGGCATCCCCGTGGTCACCACCCTGATGGCCCGCGGCGCCTTCCCGGACTCGAACCCGCAGCACCTCGGCATGCCCGGCATGCACGGCACGGTGGCCGCGGTCGCCGGCCTGCAGCGCAGCGACCTGATCATCAGCCTCGGCGCCCGCTTCGACGACCGCGTCACCGGCAACCTTGACTCCTTCGCCCCGAACGCGAAGGTCATCCACGCCGACATCGACCCGGCCGAGATCGGCAAGAACCGCCACGCCGACGTCCCGATCGTCGGCGACTGCCGCGAGGTCATCAGCGACCTCCTCGTCGCGCTGCGCACCGCGCAGGACGCCGGCGAGACCGGCGACTACGAGGCCTGGGTGGAGTTCCTCGCGGGGACGAAGAAGAAGTACCCCCTCGGGTACGACGCCCCCGCCGACGGCAGCCTCGCCCCGCAGTACGTCATCGAGCGTCTCGGCGCCATCGCCGGTCCCGACGCCATCTACTCCTCCGGCGTCGGCCAGCACCAGATGTGGGCGGCGCAGTTCATCGACTACGAGAAGCCGAACACCTGGATCAACTCGGGCGGCCTCGGCACCATGGGCTACTCGGTCCCCGCCGCCATGGGCGCGAAGGTCGGCTGCCCCGACACCACCGTCTGGTCGATCGACGGCGACGGCTGCTTCCAGATGACCAACCAGGAGCTGGCGACCTGCGCGATCGAGGGCATCCCGATCAAGGTCGCCGTCATCAACAACCAGTCGCTCGGCATGGTCCGGCAGTGGCAGACGCTCTTCTACAACGAGCGCTACTCCAACACCGACCTGCAGCGTCAGTCGCCGCGCGTGCAGCCCGGCACGCCGGTCCGCGTCCCGGACTTCGAGAAGCTCGCGGAGGCGTACGGCTGCGTCGGGCTCTCCTGCGACACCCCGGGGGAGGTCGACGCGACCATCGCCAAGGCGATGGAGGTGGACGACGTCCCGGTCGTCGTCGACTTCCGTGTGCACCGCGACGCGATGGTCTGGCCGATGGTCGCCGCCGGCACCAGCAACGACGACATCAAGTACGCGCGCGACCTGGCGCCCGAGTTCGAGAAGGACGACGTCTGATGTCGACCCACACCCTGAGCGTCCTGGTCGAGGACAAGCCGGGCGTCCTGGCCCGCATCGCCGGCCTGTTCAGCCGCCGCGGCTTCAACATCGACAGCCTCGCGGTGGGCCCGACGGAGCACGAGGACGTCTCCCGCATGACCATCGTGGTCAGCGTCGAGTCGTTCCCCCTCGAGCAGGTCACCAAGCAGCTCAACAAGCTGGTCGAGGTCATCAAGATCGTCGAGCTCGAGCCCTCCCAGTCGGTCTCGCGCGAGCTGCTGATGGTCAAGGTCCGCGCCGACGCGACCACCCGCGGCCAGGTGCTGGAGTGCGTGCAGCTCTTCCGCGCCAAGGTTGTGGACGTCGCTCCCGACGCGGTGACCATCCAGGCCGTCGGCAACGCCGACAAGCTGGCCGACTTCCTGCGGGTGCTCGAGCCCTTCGGCGTCCGTGAGCTCGTCCAGTCCGGGATGGTCGCCATCGGCCGCGGCTCCCGGTCCATCTCGGAGCGCACCATGCGGCCGGTGCCGACCCCGGCGCCGCCGCCGCGCGCGGTCTGACAGCGTTCAGACCTGATCGCACCCCGACGTACACACGCAACCCAGCAGAAGGAGCCCACCCTCGTGGCGCAGATGTTCTACGACGACGACGCCGACCTCTCCCTGATCCAGGACAAGTCCGTGGCCGTGATCGGCTACGGGTCCCAGGGTCACGCCCACGCCCTGTCGCTGCGCGACTCCGGCGTCGACGTGCGGATCGGCCTCCAGCCCGGCTCGAAGAGCCGCGCCAAGGCGGAGGCGGAGGGCCTGCGGGTCGTCACGCCCGCCGAGGCGGTCGAGGAGTCCGACGTCGTCGTGATCCTGGCCCCCGACCAGCACCAGCGGAAGCTGTACGCCGAGGAGATCGAGCCCCACCTCGCCGAGGGCGACACCCTCGTCTTCGGCCACGGCTTCAACATCCGCTTCGGCTACATCACCCCGCCCGAGGGCGTGAACGTCTTCATGGTCGCCCCCAAGGGCCCCGGCCACCTCGTGCGCCGCGAGTACGTCGACGGCCGCGGTGTGCCCGTGCTCGTCGCCGTCGAGAAGGACCCGTCCGGCAACACCTGGGACCTCGCCCTGTCGTACGCCAAGGGCATCGGCGGTCTCCGCGCCGGCGGCATCAAGACCACCTTCACCGAGGAGACCGAGACCGACCTGTTCGGCGAGCAGGCCGTCCTGTGCGGTGGCGCCTCGCAACTGGTCATGTACGGCTTCGAGACCCTCATCGAGGCCGGCTACCAGCCCGAGGTCGCCTACTTCGAGTGCCTCCACGAGCTGAAGCTGATCGTCGACCTGATGTACGAGGGCGGCATCGCCAAGCAGCGCTGGTCGATCTCCGACACCGCCGAGTACGGCGACTACGTCTCCGGCCCCCGCGTCATCACGCCGCAGGTGAAGGAGAACATGCAGGCCGTCCTCGCGGACATCAAGGACGGCTCCTTCGCCAAGCGCTTCATCGACGACCAGGACGCCGGCTCCCCGGAGTTCAACGAGCTCCGCGAGAAGGGCGCCCAGCACCCGATCGAGAGCACCGGCAAGGAGCTCCGCAAGCTCATGGCGTGGGTCAAGAGCCACGACTCCGACTACGTCGAGGGCAGCTCGGCGCGCGGCTGAGATTCGCCACTGCGGCCCCGGTCGCCCCGCTCGAGGGGGCAGCCGGGGCCGCAGCCGTGTGCGGCCACCGGGACCCCGCGGGCCGTCAGGAAGGCGGCCACGGCGACGGCCGTGGCGCAGTGCTCGGCGTACACGTGCCGGTGGTCGAGCCTGACGGTCGCGCCGCCCGCTGCGGCGTGCTCGAGATCCCGCGCGAGGTCGGCGTGCCGCTGCCGTGTCGAGCTGTGGAAGGCGAATCCGTCGAGCTCGACGACCGCCCCACCGTCGTACCCCACGTCCTCATAGGCGACCCGGGTGCCGTCCCGTCGCCGCTGGCGTCGACCCGTCGGAAGGCCGTGCGCCCGTTCCACGAGGTGCAGGTACCCGTGCTCGAGCACCGAGTGCGTGCCGTGTGCTGCGTCGTCCAGCACCGACATCATCCAGGCCCGTCGGGCCACGCACCTGCGCATGTCGAGTGCGACCGCGAGGCGTTGAGGCGTCGTCCGTCGGGACCGACAGGCGGCGACCAGGACCTCCACCGCCGCCAGGTCGTCGTCGGCGTCTGCCGCGATGTCGATGATCGCCTCCTCGTACCGCCTGCGGGGAGGCGACGCGTTCCACTGAACGCCGTCCTCGAACCCGCTCACCTGCCGGATGATGACTCCCGGAGGCGCCACCGGCCGCGTCCTCGAACGGTCGATGGCCACGAAGACCGGGGCGTCGTCGTCCTGGTGCAGCCGCTCGACCGGCCGGAGGGCCGACGCCCCGTCCAGAGCCGCCGGCCAGCACGAGAGGACCGCGGCCCACGCTCGCTGCCGCCACGTGGGTCGACCGGTGTGGTCGACGTACACGCCGCGCCACAGGCGAGCCCACTCCTTGCGGCGCAGCAGTCGTGCGATGTCGTGCGGCCTGAGCCCGTGGTCCTCGGCCTGGCGCCGCGTGACGACGCCGTCCTGGTGCGTCAGCAATCGCACCAGGTCGGGTGGGAGGGAGCGATCGGGCACACCCGAGAGCCTGCGCCATCGAGGCGCTGTCTCGCTGGACTCACGCTCCCTGCCTGTGGACAGCCCGTCCTGCACCGGGTTTGACCCACCTGGTGGATCAAATCCGGTGCGAGACCTGACCGATGAGTCCGGGGCGCGCCTCTGGTCGGATAGCCCGGAAGCACGGACCGCACCGGAGGAGAAGCGCATGGCCCAGATCGTCGTCACCACCTTCCTGTCGCTCGACGGGGTCATGGACTCCCCGGGCGGCGGCGAGCACCCGGCCGCCGGCTGGACGTTCAAGGACGTCGAGCTCGACGAGGCCGCCTACGCCATCAAGGGTCGCGAGACCGAGGAGGCCACCGCGCTGCTGCTCGGCCGCGTCAGCTACGACGAGTTCGCCCCGGTGTGGCCGACGATGGAGGAGTTCGCCCACTACAACGCAATCCCCAAGTACGTCGTGTCCTCCACCCTCAGCGACCCCGAGTGGAACAACACCTCGGTCCTGCGCTCCCTCGACGAGGTCGCCGCGCTGAAGGAGTCGCACGAGGGGCACATCCAGGTCCACGGCAGCGCGAGGCTCGCCCAGGGCCTCGCCGCAGCGGGACTGGTCGACCGCTACCACCTGCTGACGTTCCCGGTGGTGCTCGGCGGCGGGAAGCGCCTGTTCGGCGACGAGCACCTGCACCAGAGGCTCACCCTCGTCGAGCACGCGGCGTACGGCAACGGCGTCACCCTCGGCGTGTACGACGTGCAGCGCTAGCCCAGCCCCAGGCGCCGGTCCACGCCGATCTCGTCCAGGAACCGCTCGTCGTGGCTGACCACGATGAGCGCGCCGCGGTAGGCGGCGAGCGCCGCGACCAGCGCGTCGTACGACGCCAGGTCAAGGTTGTTCGTGGGCTCGTCGAGCAGCAGCAGCTGCGGGGGAGGCTCGGCGAGCAGCAGGGCCGCGAGGGTGGCCCGGAAGCGCTCACCGCCCGACAGCCCGCCGGCGGGGCGGTCGGCCGCGGCGCCACGGATGCCGAAGCGGGCCAGCCGCGCCCGCACCGTGTTCGCGTCCGCCTCCGGGGCGCGGTCGGCGACGTTCCGGGCCACGGACAGCGACGGGTCGAGGACGGCGTAGCGCTGGGGGAGCAGGCCGTGCGGGACGCCGATCCGCACCGAGCCGGACGCCGGCGCCACGTCCCCGACCAGCGTGTGGACCAGGGTCGACTTGCCGGACCCGTTCGGTCCGGTCACCGCGAGGCGGGTCGGCCCGTCGAGGGCGAGGTCGACCGACAGCCCCGTCCGCAGGACGAGGTCGGCGGTCTGGAGGACCACCGTGCCGCGCGGCACCGCCGTCCCGGGCAGGTCCACGCGGATGGCGTCGTCGTCGCGCAGGCGGGCCTCGGCGTCCTCCAGCCGGCCCGGGCGCCCTCGAGGCGGGCGTCGTGCAGGGCGCGGTAGTCGCCGGCGTTCCTCTCCGAGCGGTTCCGCCAGAAGTCCTGCGCACCCTTGCCCATGTTCGACCGGGCGGCGTTGCGGGCGCCCTGCCGCTTGCGCTGGGCGAGCAGGCGCTCCGCCTCGACGCGGTCCCGCTGCTGGCGTCGTACGTCGGCCCGTGCGGTCGCGACCGCCCGCGCGGCGGAGTCCTGCTCCGCCTCGACCTGGGCGCGGTAGGCGGTCCAGCCGCCGCCGTACCAGGTCACCGAGCCGGCCCGCAGGTCCCCGACGCGGTCGACGAGCTCGAGCAGGTCGCGGTCGTGGCTGACCACGAGCAGCGTGCGCGACCACCCGGCCAGCACCTCGTGCACCCGGTCGCGGGCCTCGGCGTCGAGGTTGTTGGTCGGCTCGTCGAGCAGCAGGACGTCGGGCTGGGCGAGCACAGCCCGGGCCAGGCCGAGGCGCACGACCTCGCCGCCGGACAGCTGCGTCAGCCGCCGCGACAGGACGTCGTCGGGCAGCCCGAGGCGGGCGAGCGCGGCGGTCGCGCGCTCCTCGACGTCCCAGCCGTCGCCGACGGCGTCGAAGTCCTCCGGCGCGACGGACCCGGCCTCGACGCGGCGGAGCGCGTCGAGGGTGTCGTCGACGCCGAGGAAGGCGGCGACCGAGGTGTCGTCCGCCCAGGCGAGGTCCTGGCGTAGGTGCTCGACGCGGCCGGCGACGTGCACGTGGCCCGACGTGGGCTCCAGCTCGCCGGCGAGGACGCGCAGCAGCGTGGTCTTGCCGGCACCGTTGGCGCCGACCAGGGCGCTGCGACCCGGCGGGAGCGCCAGGTCGAGGCCGGTGAGGGCGGTGGTGCCGTCGGGCCAGACGACCTCGACCGAGTCGAGGGTGGCGGCGGCAGGGGAGGACGGACGGGACGAGGGCATGGGTGCTCCAGGGAGTACGCGCGACGGACGGGCGGCGGACTCAACCGAGCAACGGGACCTCGCTGGGCAGACGGCAGGACGTCGTCCACGGTAGGGGCGGTGCGCGGCGGGCGCGACCGGTTTCCTAGCGCTCGACCCGCCCGGGTCGCGCCACGCGGTCGAGCAGTCGGACCCCCTCCCGGGCCTCGACGTCGACGCGGCGGACCACCCGGCCGGACCCCGCCGCCGGGAGGGGGACGTCGTACGCCCAGGGGCCGGCGGCGAGCCGCATCACCTGCGTCACGAGGACGGCGCTGCCGCGACGGGAGACGAGATCGACGAGCAGGACCGGGTCCGTGCCGCCGTTGGTCCGCAGCACCTGGCTGCGCAGGAGCGTCCCGCCGGGGATCCCGTCCGGGGCCCGGGGGTCTGGCGCCAGCGGCGTCAGGGTCGAGTCCGTCACCCGCAGGCCGTCGACACGGACGCAGGGTCCCTCGGAGCGGAGGCGGCGGACCCAGGCGCCGGCCGCGGCGGCGTCGCGGTGGAGCGTCAGCTCCCTGGTCACCGTCAGGCCGTCGACACGACGGAGGTCGGAGACCTGGTCGCGCACGTCGGGGTCCGTCGGGGGACTCGGTCGACCCTGCGGGCCGGTGCAGAGGGTGCCGAAGCCGATGCCGAAGCGGGCGACGACCCCCGGCCGGAGCGCGCGCGCCCGTTCCCGCACGGCGTCGTCCTCGGGCAGCACCCCGATGGTGTCGGTCGGCTCCGGCGGTCGGGCGGCGGGCTCGTCCGCCGCGGAGCAGCCACCGAGCAGCAGCACGGAGGCCGCGATGACGCCGAGCCGCCGCATGGGTCCCCCTCCGGACGAGTGCGGCGAGCATAGGCAGGCCCGTCGAACCTGTGAGGATTCACAGCAAGGTTTGGTGAGGCATACCTAAGTCCGACGGTAGATTCCTGGTCCGTGCTCGCCAACTTCCTCATCGGCCTGCGCGAGGGCCTGGAGGCCGGCCTCGTCGTGTCGGTGCTCGTCGCCTACCTCGTGCGCTCCGACCGGTCCCACCTGCTGCCGCGGGTGTGGGCCGGCGTCGGCCTCGCGGTCGCGGTGTCGCTGGGGTTCGGCGCGCTGCTGACCTTCGGGCCCCGCGGGCTGACCTTCGAGGCCCAGGAGGCGATCGGCGGCACCCTGTCGATCGTCGCCGTCGGCTTCGTGACCTGGATGGTGTTCTGGATGGCTCGCGCGGCCCGCTCGTTGTCCGGGCAGCTGCGCGGCCAGGTGGACGTCGCCGCCGAGGGCGGCTGGTTCGCCCTGGCGCTCATCGCCGCGCTGGCCGTCGGCCGCGAGGGCCTCGAGACCGCGCTGTTCCTGTGGTCGGCCAGCCAGGTCGCGACCAGCGGCGCCGGCGCCGCGACCCCCACCTGGGAGCCGCTGCTCGCCGCGCTGCTCGGCATCCTGGTCGCCGTCGGGATCGCCTACCTGCTCTACCGCGGCGCGATCCGGTTGAACCTGACGCGGTTCTTCACCGTCACCGGCGCCTTCCTCATCGTCGTCGCCGCCGGCGTGCTGTCGTACGGCGTCCACGACCTGCAGGAGGCCGGGATCCTGCCCGGGCTGAACGCCTACCTGTTCGACGTCTCCGCCCAGGTCCCCGCCGGCTCCTGGTACGGCGTCCTGCTCAAGGGCACCCTCAACTTCTCCCCGGCCACGACGTACCTCGAGGCCGCCGCCTGGGTCCTGTACGCCGTGCCGACCATGACCCTCTTCCTGCTCGCCGCCCGGCGTCGGCGTACGGCGCCCGCGCCGGTGGCCCCCGCTCCCGTCCCGTCCAGCACCTGAAGGCCCACCCATGACCCGCCGTCTCACGGCCGCCGTCGCGCTCGTCGCGCTCGCGGTCCCCGTCCTGTCGTCCTGCACCGAGAACGCCCCGGCCGCCGAGGGGAGCGACGGCGACGGCCGGACCCTCACCGTCTCGTCGTCCGCCGACGCCTGCGACGTGTCGGCCACCGAGGCGCCCGCCGGCACGCTGCGCTTCGACGTCACGAACGCCGGTGACGAGGTCACCGAGTTCTACCTGCTCGGCGAGGACGGGCTCCGCATCGTCGGCGAGGTCGAGAACGTCGGCCCCCAGCTGACCCGCCAGCTCGTCGTCAACGCCCCCGCCGGGGACTACGTGACCGCCTGCAAGCCCGGCATGGTCGGCGAGGGGATCCGCTCCGACTTCACGGTGACGCCGTCCGACGAGGAGGTGCAGGTCTCGGCCGACGAGCAGGAGCTCGTCGACGCCGCCGAGTCGTCGTACCAGACCTACGTGCAGGACCAGTCCGACCAGCTGCTGGTGAAGACCCGCGAGTTCGCGGAGGACTACACCGCCGGGGACGACGACGCCGCCCGCGCGCTCTACCCCGTCGCGCGCACGCACTGGGAGCGCATCGAGACCGTCGCGGAGTCCTTCGGCGACCTCGACCCCCGCATGGACGCCCGCGAGGCCGACCTCGAGCCCGGCCAGCGCTGGACCGGCTGGCACCGCATGGAGAAGGACCTCTGGCCGCAGCGCGCCGGCGACTACACGCCGCTGACCGACGCCCAGCGCCGCACCTTCGCCGACGGCCTGGTGGCCGACACCGAGGAGCTCGACCGCCGTATCGGCGACCTCGACTTCACCGTCGACCAGATCGCCAACGGCTCCCGCGGCCTGCTCGAGGAGGTCGCCACCGGCAAGGTGACGGGCGAGGAGGAGTACTGGTCGCGCACCGACCTGTGGGACTTCCAGGCCAACGTCGACGGCGCCCGCGTCGGGTACGACGGCGTCGCGCCCATCGTCGAGGAGAAGGACCCCGAGCTCGCCTCCCAGCTCGAGCTGCGGTTCACCGACCTCCAGGAGCTGCTCGACGCGCAGCGCGAGGGCGACGGCTTCGTGTCGTACGACGAGCTGTCGAAGCAGGAGGTCCGCGACCTCGCCGACGCCGTCAACGCGCTGTCCGAGCCGCTGTCGCGGCTGACCGCCGTCGTGGTGGCCTGACGTCGTGCCCCCGATCAGTCGCCGGGGTCTGCTCGGCGGCGGTGTCGCCGCCGCCGGGCTGGCCGGGGCGGGCGTCGTCGGCGCCTCGCTCGCGGGCGCCTCGGACGGGTCCTCGCCCTGGCCGGGTCCCGGGGTCGCCGAGACCTACCCGTTCCGGGGGGCGCACCAGGCCGGGATCGTCACGCCCGCCCAGGACCGCCTGCACTTCGCCGCCTTCGACGTCACCACCGACGACCGGGAGGCGCTCGTCGCGCTGCTGACGGCGTGGACGGCGGCCGCCGAGCGCATGACGGCCGGCGAGCCGGCCGGTCCGGTCGGGCCCGTCGAGGGCGCCGCGGACCTGCCGCCGGACGACACGGGCGAGGCCATCGGCCTGCCCGCCAGCGGGCTCACGATCACGTTCGGGTTCGGGCCGTCGCTGTTCCGCGACGCCGACGGCAGGGACCGCTTCGGGCTGGCCGGCCGACAGCCCGCCTCGCTGAGGGACCTGCCGCACTTCCCGGGCGACGTCCTCGCGCCGGGACGCAGCGGGGGAGACCTCTGCGTCCAGGCCTGCGCGCAGGACCCGCAGGTCGCCGTCCACGCGATCCGCAACCTCGTGCGGATCGGCTTCGGCACCGTCTCGGTGCGGTGGTCGCAGCTCGGGTTCGGGCGGACCTCCAGCACCAGCTCCAGCCAGGAGACCCCACGCAACCTGTTCGGCTTCAAGGACGGCACCGCGAACGTCCTGGCCGAGGAGACCCAGGCGCTCGCGGACCACGTCTGGGTGGGTGAGGACGACGACCCGGCCGGCTCCTGGCTCGCCGGTGGCTCCTACCTCGTCGCCCGCCGCATCGCCATGACGATCGAGACCTGGGACCGCCAGACCCTCGCCGAGCAGGAGTCCATCGTCGGGCGCACGAAGGGGACCGGCGCGCCGCTGTCGGGCGGCGACGAGCACACCCCGATCGACTTCGCCATGCCCGGCAGCAACGGCCAGCCCGTCGTCCCCGTCGACTCCCACGTGCGCGTCGTCCACCCGGACCACAACGGCGGGGCGCGGATGCTGCGCCGCGGCTACACCTTCGTCGACGGCACGACCGACCTCGGCGGCCTCGACGCCGGCCTGTTCTTCCTCGCCTTCGTCCGAGACCCCCTCACCGACTTCGTGCCGGTCCAGCAGGCGATGTCCCGCCACGACGCGATGACGGAGTACCTCCGCGTCACCGGCTCCGCCGTCTTCGCCGTCCCACCCGGTGCCGGTGAGGGCGAGCACGTCGGGCAGGCGCTCTTCGCCTGAGGGACCGCCGTCGGCGGTCCCGACGCGCCCGACCACCTCCGCGTGAGGTGGTCGAGCAGGCAGCGAGCCATGGCGAGCGACCGCGTCGAGACCGCGGCGCGCTCCAGTGGTCAGCGGCGGGTGGCGAGCACCGCGGAGGCGTCGGGGGCGACCATGACCTCGGCGGCGGTGAAGCGCTCGTCGGTGAGCCACTCCTCGCGCAGGTAGTCGACGCGGCCGCCGGTGATCGGCGGCCACGACTCGCACGGCACGAAGTCGTCGAGGACGACGATGCCGCCCGGGCCGACGAGGTCGGCGATCGCGTCGACGCGTACGCCGGCCGGGTCGCCGGCGTCCACGAAGAGCAGGGAGAACGGAGCGCGGTCGCGCAGGGTCGACCAGTCGGCGCCGATGACCTCGACCTGGTCGTCGCCGTCGAAGATCTCCGCGGCGGCGTCGGCGAGCTTCGCGTTCAGCTCGGCCGTCACCAGCCGCACGTCGTCCGAGCGGACGCCGGAGCGCAGCCAGGCGGTCCCCACGCCGGTGCCGGTGCCGAACTCGGCCATCGTCCCCGTCCGCGTCGCGGCCAGGGTGGCGAGCAGCCGGCCGGTCTCGTTGCGGCAGAACGACGCGTAGCCGGCTCGTCTGGAGACGTCGAAGGCGCGGCGCACGATCTCGGGAAGCTCGGGGGGCGCGCTCATCCACCGAGTCTGGCCGAGTCCCTCATCGCAAGACTCCCGTCTCGCATCGTGAACTTGCGGGAAAACCCCCGAGACAGCCGACGAGTCGCCGGGTAGCGTGCGAAGCACTATGCGCAGCGTGCTCGTACTCATCGACCGCCGCGGCGGGGCCTGACAGAGAGGCCACCTCGCCGCGGCGTTCGGCGTTGCGTCAGGCCTCTCGACCCCCTTCTCAGCTCGACCCCGATCCGCTTCCCGGATCGGCGGCTCCGTGCCGGGTCACAGGCCCACCCGTCTCCTGGCTCGGCCGAGAGCGGTGCCACGCGATCCGTGGCACGTCGTCCTCGCCTCCCCGGTGCGGAGCCCACCACCCTCGAAACCCCCGACGGACCACGCCGTGGTCCGAGACCAGGAGACGACCTGCCATGTACGACATGTATCCCGACTGGGGCCCCGCCCGTCACCACCCCGAGCACCCCTCCAGCACCGACGCGCTGCAGGAGGCGATGGACCGCCGCGACCAGGGTGGACCCCGCCCCGACGACAACTGAGGAGTCGCTAGCGTCCGGGGCATGAACGACAGCGCCGCGACCACTCCGCCGACCGTCACCCCGCCCACCGGCACCGTTGCCCTGGCGGTGATCCCCGGGGACGGGATCGGACCGGAGGTGACCTCCGAGGCCCTCAAGGTCCTGCAGGCGGTGGCGCCGAGCGGTGTCGAGTTCGCCCCGACGACGTACGACCTGGGTGCGGAGCGCTACCTCGCGACCGGCGAGGTGCTCCCGGACTCGGTCCTGGAGGAGGTCCGCGGCCACGACGCGATCCTCCTCGGCGCGGTCGGCGGCAAGCCGGGTGACACCCGGCTGCCCGCCGGCGTCCTCGAGCGGGGGCTGCTGCTGCGGCTCCGCTTCGAGCTCGACCACTACGTCAACCTGCGGCCCACCCGGCTGTTCCCCGGCGTCGTGTCGCCCCTCGCCGACCCCGGCGAGGTCGACTTCGTCGTCGTCCGCGAGGGCACCGAGGGGCCGTACACCGGCAACGGCGGCGCCCTGCGCGTCGGCACCCCGGCGGAGGTCGCCACGGAGGTCTCCGTCAACACGGCGTACGGCGTCGAGCGCGTCGTCCGCGACGCCTTCGCGCGGGCGCAGCGCCGCCCGGCCAAGAAGCTCACGCTGGTCCACAAGACCAACGTCCTCGTCCACGCCGGCGGCATCTGGAGCCGGGTCGTGAACGAGGTGGCCCGGGAGTTCCCCGAGGTGACCGTGGACTACCTCCACGTCGACGCCACGATGATCTTCCTGACCACCGACCCCGCCCGCTTCGACGTGATCGTCACCGACAACCTCTTCGGGGACATCGTCACGGACCTCGCCGCCGCCATCTCCGGCGGCATCGGGCTCGCCGCCTCCGGCAACGTCAACCCCGACCGGACGGCGCCCAGCATGTTCGAGCCGGTCCACGGCTCGGCCCCCGACATCGCCGGCCAGCAGAAGGCCGACCCCACCGCCGCGATCCTGTCGGCGGCGCTCATGCTCGACCACCTCGGCCTGCCCGAGCAGGCGGAGGCCGTCGAGCGCGCCGTCCTCGACGACCTGGCCGCCCGCACCCCGGGCGAGGCCCGTCGTACGGCGGAGGTCGGCGACGCCATCGCCGCCCGCCTCTCCCGCTGATCGCCCGCGGGAGCGGGTGAGCCCCACCACGAGAACGGATAGCGTGCCCGTCATGCAGATCAGCACCACCCCGAACCCCACGCCGGTCCCCGACGAGCGCCTGGCCGAGATCCTCGCCGCGCCCGGGTTCGGGACCCACTTCACCGACCACATGCTCACGGTCGAGTGGACCCCGGACGCCGGGTGGCACGACGCGCGGATCACGCCGTACGGCCCGCTCAGCCTCGACCCGGCCACGGCCGTCCTGCACTACGCGCAGGAGATCTTCGAGGGGATGAAGGCCTACCGCCACGACGACGGCTCGGTCTGGACCTTCCGGCCCGACGAGAACGCCCAGCGCATGGTGCGGTCGTCGCACCGCCTCGCGCTGCCAGTGCTCGACGCCGACGACTTCGTCTCCTGCGTCGACGCGCTGGTGCGCACCGACGAGCGCTGGGTCCCGGACGGCGAGGGGGAGAAGAGCCTCTACCTGCGCCCCTTCATGTTCGCCTCCGAGGCGTTCCTCGGGGTCCGTCCCGCCCAGCACGTGACGTTCATGGTCATCGCCTCGCCCGCCGGCGCCTACTTCAAGGGCGGCGTGCAGCCGGTCTCGCTGTGGCTGACCGAGGAGTACACCCGCGCGGGCCGTGGCGGCATGGGCGCGGCGAAGACGGGCGGCAACTACGCGTCGTCCCTCGTCGCCCAGCAGGAGGCCATCGCCGCCGGGTGCGACCAGGTCGTCTTCCTCGACGCCGAGCACGGGCGGTACGTCGAGGAGCTCGGCGGCATGAACATGTACTTCGTGCACCGCGACGGGCACATCTCGACCCCGGAGACCGGCACGATCCTCGAGGGCATCACCCGGGCCTCGGTCATCGAGCTCGCAGGCAAGATGGGCCACCACGTGGAGGAGCGCCGCTTCTCGATCGACGAGTGGCGCGACGGCGTGACCTCCGGCGAGATCACCGAGATCTTCGCGTGCGGCACCGCCGCGGTGATCACCCCCGTGGGCGAGCTGAAGTGGGACGGCGGGGGCGTCCCCGCCACCACGAACGGCTCGCCGGTCGCGCTGGCGATCCGCCAGGCGCTGGTGGACCTGCAGTACGGCCGCGCCGAGGACACCTTCGGCTGGATGCACCGGGTCGTCTGATCGCCACCGCCGCTCCCGACGCCCGCGTCGAGGCCGCCGGCCCCCGGGTCGGCGCGCTGCCGCTGGTGCTCGCGCTGACCTTCGCGACCGGGGTCGTCGACGCCGTGGGCTTCCTCGGGCTCGACCGCGTGTTCGTCGGCAACATGACCGGCAACGTCGTCGTGCTCGGCATGGGCCTCGCGGGCGCCGACGACCTCCCGGTCCTCGGGCCCGTGCTGGCGCTGGTCGGCTTCGCCGTCGGGGCCTTCCTCGGCGGCCGCCTCGTCCGCGGCTCGGGCTGGTCACGGCGCACCTCGGTGCTCGTGCTCGTCACCGGGCTCGTCGTCGCCGCGACGGCGGTCCTGGTGCTCGTGGCGGGCGACGAGCCGCCGTACGGCGTGACGGTCGGGACGACGACCGCGCTCGGCGCCGCCATGGGGCTGCAGGCCGCGACCGCCCGGGCGGTCGGGGTCAAGGACGTGACCACGGTGGTCGTCACCTCCACGATCACCGGCCTCTTCGCCGACGCCGGCCGCAGCGGCTCGTGGCGCGACGCCGGCCGTCGCTCGTCCGCGGTCGTCCTCATGCTCCTCGGGGCGCTGGTCGGGGCGCTGCTGCTCCTCGTGCACGCCGCGGCCGGGCTGGCCCTGGCCGCGGTGGTGACGCTCGTCGTGGCCGTGCTCGGCCTGTGGCCGGCTCGGCGAACCGACGCCGTGGCCAGGCGCTGACCGGTAGCGTCGAGCGGGTGTCGAGCCCCTTCACCCTCGTCGACTGGCGCGACCGGATGGCCGCCCTGTTCGCCGCCGTCCGCGCCGAGCAGGACCCGGCCACGGGCCACGCGCTGTGGCGCGAGGGCCGCGCGGACCTGTTCGCGCACCACCCGGACAGCCCGCTGCGCGAACAGCCGGAGCTGCGGGAGCGGGGCCTGTCCTACTGGCCCTACGACCCGGCGCTGCGCTTCGAGGTCCGCCTGGCCGAGGCCGGTCCCGACGCGACCGGCCCCGACGAGCTCGGCGTCGACACCGGGGACGACGGCGGCACCACGCTGCGTCGCGTCGGCCGGGTCGACCTGCCCGGGCTCGGCAGCCTCGACGTCTGGCGCCTCCACCAGTACGGCGGCGGGCTGTTCGTGCCGCTGCGCGACGGCACCTCGGGCGTGCCCGGCGACGACGGCGCGTCGTCGTACGGCGGGGGCAGGTACCTCGTCGACACCGCCAAGGGCGCCCACCTCGGCGTCGCCGACGGCACGCTGACGATCGACCTCAACTTCGCCTACCACCCGTCGTGCCGCTACGACCCGCGGTGGCGCTGCCCCCTCGCGCCGCCGGGCAACCGGCTCGAGGCGCGGGTCGAGGCGGGGGAGCAGTACTGAGGTGAACCCGAGCGCAGGGCTCGCCGACCTCGACTACAGGCCCGTCGAACGCGGCGCGGGCCTCGGCGAGCGCCTCCGTGCGGTCGGCAGGAGCCCGCGCCTCGTCATCGGCGGCACCGTCTCCGTGCTGACCCTCGCCGTCCCCGCGGTGGCCCTGGTCGTGATGGTCGCCCGCGGGCACACCGAGGACGGGGGACTGCTCTTCTTCCTCGGGCTGGTCGCGGCGGGCGGCCTGTACGCCATCGCCGACGTCCTCCGGCAGGCCGGTGGCCCGGGAGGCCTCGAGCGGTTCGCCGAGGTCAACGGTCTGCGACACCTCAGCGGCTCGGTCGCCACCCACTACCGAGGCAGCCGGTTCGCGGACGGCTCCCACGTGGTGGAATCCGCGGTACGCCTCGACGGCGACACCCTCGTCGAGGTCGGGGACCTGTTCCCGGTCACCCCGCTCCGTATGGGGGAGTCCGCCCGGGTCGCGACCGCCTACCTGCGGGTGGTCGTCGACGGTGCCCTCCCGGTGGGCGCTGCGGACGTGGCCCGCCGGGTCGTCGACGCCGTCGCGGAGAAGGAGCTCACGGCCCTGTTCGGCCCTGTCGCCGTCGAGGTCGGGTGGCGCGAGGTGACGGTGTACGGCACCCGTGGGTTGAGGCCGAGGGAGAAGGGCCGCCTGCGGAGCGCCCTGGTCCTCGCCGAGCGGATCGGAGTCGCCGCGACCGACGCGGCCGACCGGTCGGGTCCCGCCGCGCGGCGCACCCGTTCGGGCATCAGCATCCCGGAGCCGGCCCGCAAGGCGGCCGCCGGCGGCCGGCGGCTGCACCCCGCGGTCCTGGTGCTCGGGACGCTGGCGGCGCTGATCGTGCTCCCGCTGCTGTTCGCGGTCGTGATGTCGAGCCTCGAGCCCGTGACGCGGGGCAACGGACTCGTCGCCGCGGTCGTGGTCGGCGTCATGGTCGCCGTCGTCCTCGCCGTGGTGTCGCGGCTCGTGCGCCTCGCGCACACCCACCGACGGGCTGGCGACGGAGCGGGACGGGAGGCCCGATGACCGCTCCGACGCCCCGGGTGCGACGCCGGATCGAGGCCGATTTCGGCGAGCGGGCCGACGCCGTCGTCGACGCCGTCGCCGCGGCGGGGAGCACCGAGCGGCTGCAGGCGGCGATCGTCCTCGCCGCCCGGGCCCGGCCGGACCACCTCGAGGCCGCCCTGCGGCTCGCGGCACTCGACTGGCGCGACCTCCTCGTCGACGCCGGGCTGGAGCACGCCGACTGGCCCGCCCGACTGGACGCCGAGCTGGGTCCCTCCTGACGTGGTGAGGTCCCGACGAGCCGAGCATGCCGTGCCCGCTGAGGTGGTCCCGGCACCGCGGCGGTCGAGCTGGTCGAGGTGGTCGAGCAGCGAGGAGCTCTGGCGACGAGCGCGTCGAGACCGCCGGTCGCCGGGGGTGGTCCTGGCACTGCGGCGGTCGAGCTGGTCGAGGTGGTCGAGCAGCGAGGAGCTCTGGCGACGAGCGCGTCGAGACCGCCGGTCGCCGGCGGTGGTCCTGGCACCGCGGCGGTCGAGCTGGTCGAGACCGGGACCTCCCGGTGAGAGTCGGCATGGTCTCGACGGCCGCGCGGTTCCTGAGCCTGTCAACGGGCGCCGGGGGCTCGGTTGCTGCTCGACCAGCAAGCGGCCTCGGCGACGAGCGCGATGAGACCGCCGGTGGCGGGGTGACCGGCCGGGCCGCAGCCGACGACGCCGACGGGACCGACCGCACCGGCTCCGGGGTACCCGCACGGGCGTGGAGGTCGCCGAGCTCGTCGAGAAGCACCCGCGGGTGTTCCACGTCGCGGCCGCGGAGTCGTGGCCGTCGATCCAGCGCCACGGGCTGCTGTCCGCCGAGGCCCTGCTCGACAGGTACGGCGTCACCGGCGAGGAGCGTGACTCGCTGCTGCGCCGACCGCGTCCGCGGTCGGTGACCCTGCAGGACCCCGAGCTCGGCGTCGCCGTCGTCCGCGACCAGCTGCCCCTGAAGTTCATCGAGCGCCTCGTCGAGCCCGGCACCACCGTCGAGGACTTCTGCCTCGCCCTCAACGCCCGCACCTACCTCGCCGCCACCCGCGCGCGCCTGGACCGGCTGCTCGGCGCCCGCGCCTACCGCGGCCGTCCCCAGGTCGTGCTCACTGTCGACACCGTGGCACTGGTGGCCCGTCACGCCGACGCCGTCCGGCTCTGTCGCTTCAACAGCGGCGCCTGCACCCACCTCAGCCACCCGGTCCGCGGCCCCGGCTCGTGGTCGACGATCGCCGACTACCCGTACGACGCCCACCGCCGCCGGTACGGCGACCCGCTGGCCGAGGTGACCGTGCTGGGCGGCGTCCCGGACGTCACCGACCTGGTCACCGACCTCGAGTGGGTCACGCCGTGACGGGGCTGCGCAGCACCTTCGCCATCGGCCGGCCCTTGGCCAGCTCGTCGACCAGCTTGTCGAGGTAGCGGATCTTCTGCATCAGCGGGTCCTCCACCTCCTGGACCTTCACGCCGCAGACCGACCCGGTGATGAGGGAGGCGGAGGGGTTGAGGTCCGCGGCGTCGAAGAAGTCGACGAACGTCGTCCGCCCCTCGAGGTGCCGCTCCAGGGTGGCCTGGTCGAAGCCGGTCAGCCACCGCACGACCTCGTCGACCTCGTCCTTCGTCCGGCCCTTCCTCTCGGCCTTCGTGACGTAGTGCGGGTAGACGTCCGCGACGGCCGTGGTGAAGATCCGGTGCATGTCCGGCACGCTAGCCAGGAGCGGCGACGGCCGCCAGGAGCCCGGCTGCCCTCCCCGTCCGGTGACCGATGTCGGCGGGCTGGGGCACACTGTCGAGGCATGGCGCACGACCGCATGTACGACGACGCCGACCCTCTGCTGACGCGTCTGCGCGAGCTGGCGCTGGCCCTGCCGGAGGCCTACGAGAAGGAGGCCTGGGGGCGCCCGACGTTCCGCGCGGGCAAGATCTTCGCGATCTACGGCGGCGGGGTGAAGGTCGCGCCGGGCGACCACGAGCCGCACGACCGCGCCGTCCTGGTCAAGCCCGAGCCGGGGGAGGTCGCGGCGCTCGACGAGGACCCCCGCTTCTTCGTCCCGGCCTACTACGGGCCGTTCGGCTGGCGCGGGCTCGACCTCGACGGCGAGGACGTCGACTGGACCGAGGTCGCCGAGCTGCTCGACGCCTCCTTCCGCCAGGTCGCCAGCCGTTCGGCCGTCAAGGAGCTGGACTCCCGCTGAGCGGGGCCGGGCCGGGGCCTGAGCGCCACCTGAAGATGACACGCGGGGTCACGGGCCGGGGCGCCTCGCGCCGGTAGCGTGGGTCCGTGACCGCTACCCCCTGGGCTCGCCCTCCCGGCGAGATCGTCGTGGACGGCTACACGCTGCTGTCCAAGATCGGGGAGGGCGGCATGGGGGTCGTCCACCTCGCCCAGCGCCGCAACGGCCCGCGCGTCGCCCTGAAGGTGCTGCGGCCCCACGTGGTGGGCGGAGACGAGGGGCGCGCCCGCCTGGCCCGCGAGGTCACCTCCCTGAGCCGCGTCCGGTCTCGCCGCGTCGCGGAGATCGTGGACGCCGACCCCTGGGGCGAGATCCCGTACGTCGCGACCCGCTACGTCCCCGGTCCCGCCCTGCACGACTTCGTCGCCGACGAGGGCCCCATGACCGGGGGCACGCTGCGGCGCTTCGCCGCCGGGCTCGCCGAGGCGCTGCGCGCCGTGCACGACGTCGGGGTGCTGCACCGCGACATCAAGCCCTCCAACGTGCTCATCGAGGGCCGCGACCCCGTCCTCATCGACTTCGGGCTGGCCCGCCTCGCCGAGGAGGACCAGCGGCTGACACAGACCGGCTGGTTGCTGGGGACCCCCGGCTACCTGGCCCCCGAGATCCTCGAGGGGGACGACCCGACGTCCGCGGCCGACGTCCACTCGTGGGCGGCGACCGTCGTCTTCGCCGGCACCGGCCGCTCGCCGTTCGGCCGCGGCCCCGCGATGGCGGTGATGGACCGGGTCCGCCGCGGCGCCCACGACCTCGCCGGCCTGCCCGGGCCCGCGCGGCGGCTGCTCGAGCCCGCGCTTCACCCCGACCCGCTGGTCCGCCCCACCCTGGACGAGATCGCCGTCGAGCTGGAGGCCCCCCGGCCCCCCGCACCGGCTCCCGTGCCGGTCGTGGACGTCGAGGACACGCTCGAGGACCCCCCGCTGACGCTGCCGTACGCCGCTGTCCTCCGCGACGAGCGCGAGGCCCGCTCGGCCCAGGACGCCGACGCCGCCACCACCGTGGAGCCGCTGCCCCCGACCGCGGTCGAGACCCGCTACGACGACCGGTTCGACGACCGGTTCGACGACGACGACCTCGAGGACGTCGAGGACGGCTACGACGAGGGCGACGACGAGTACGACGGGGGCTACGACGCGTACGACGGGGGCTACGACGAGCGGCCCGTGATCGGGCTGGCTCCGCAGCGCGCGCCGTACCAGCAGCCGCCGCCGATCGACCCCCGGCTGCGACCCGCCGACCCGGACGCACCCGCGTGGGACCCGTACGACCCCCGCGACCCCTACGGTGCACGGCCCCCGTACGCACCGGACGCCCCGCCGCGGCAGAGCGCGGCGGAGCGCTTCCGCTCCTCGCTGCTCGTCGTCCTCGGCGGCGTCGGTGTCGCGGCCGGTGTCGCGGCGTACCCCTGGATCACGCTGATGGTCCTCGTCGTCGTGGTGTGGCTGCTGCGGGCCGTGTCCGCGGCGAGCAGCTCGGTGGCCGAGCGCCGCATGGTCCGCGGCCGCCGCTGGTACGACGTCCCCCGCGCGAGCGCGCTCCTGCCGTGGCACCTCGTGGCGACCGTGCCCGTGACGGTGCTGCTCTGGCTGTGGTCCCTCGGGTTCGCCGGGTGCGCCGCCGTCCTGGCGTGGGGCGTCGGGGCGGGGTCGAGCGCCGTCCTCGGCCTCTTCGGGGCCGTGCTGGCCCTCTGCCTGTGGACCGGGCCCGGTGGCGGACGCCTGCGGCGGCCCGTGCGCGGCCTGTTGCGGCCCGTCTCCGCGGAGGCCGCGTCCTGGGGCGTCGCGCTGCTGCTGGTCGGCGGCGCGGCCGTCGTCCTGGCCCTGCTGGTGTCGTCGCAGGGGACCTCGTGGCTGCCGGCCGAGGCCGCCCCGTGGGACGGCTGGCGCCTGCCGCGACTGCGTGACCTGCTCGGCGGCCGGGCCGGCGCCTGACCGCCCGCCTGACGGTCCCACCCTGGGCCGGACGACGGATCCGTGCCAGACTGCCCGACGTGCGTCACCTCATCGCCATTCTCTAGCGCGTCCGCGAACCTCTCGCCGACGCGCCGACCTCCTGCTCCCACAGGAGGTTTTTTCATGTCCCGAGTCCCACACAGAAGGCCGAACCGATGAACCTGCAGGGCGACTTCCACGTCTACGACACGACGCTGCGCGACGGCGCGCAGCAGGAGGGCCTCAACCTCTCCGTCGCCGACAAGCTGACCATCGCCCGGCGCATCGACGAGCTGGGTGTCGGCTACATCGAGGGCGGCTGGCCGGGGGCGAACCCGAAGGACACCGAGTTCTTCCGCCGCGCCCGGTCCGAGCTCGACCTGAAGCACGCCCGTCTGACCGCCTTCGGCGCCACCCGCCGGGCCGGGGCGAAGGCCGCCGACGACCCGCTGGTCGCCGCCCTGCGCGACTCGGGCGCGCAGACGATCACCCTCGTCGCCAAGTCGCACGACCGCCACGTCGAGCTGGCGCTGCGGACCACGCTGGAGGAGAACCTCGCGATGGTCCGCGACACCGTCACCCACCTGCGTGCCGAGGGCCGCCAGGTCTTCGTCGACGCCGAGCACTTCTTCGACGGCTACCGCGACAACCGCGACTACGCCCTCGAGGTGCTGCGCGCGGCCTGGGAGTCCGGCGCCGAGGTCGTCGCGCTGTGCGACACCAACGGCGGGATGCTCCCGCCCTGGGTGACCGAGGTCGTCTCCGACGTCATGACCGTCGCGAACGAGTCCGGCGGCCGCGTCGGCATGCACGCGCACAACGACACCGGCTGCGCCGTCGCGAACAGCCTCGCCGCCGTCGCCGCGGGCGCCACCCACGTCCAGGGCTGCCTCAACGGGTACGGCGAGCGCACCGGCAACGCCGACCTCGTCACCGTCGTCGCGAACCTCGAGCTGAAGACCGGTCGCCAGGCGCTCCCCGAGGGCCGACTCGCGGAGGCGACCCGCATCGCCCACGCCGTCGCGGAGAACACGAACATCCCGCCCGCGTCGCGCCAGCCGTACGTCGGGTCCTCGGCGTTCGCCCACAAGGCCGGGCTGCACGCCAGCGCCATCAAGGTCGACCCGAACCTCTACCAGCACATGGATCCCGCCGGCGTCGGCAACGACATGCGCCTGCTCGTCTCGGACATGGCCGGCCGCGCGTCCATCGAGCTCAAGGGCCGCGAGCTGGGCTTCGACCTGTCGGCGGACAAGGAGCTGCTCACCACCATCACCGACCGGGTGAAGGAGCTCGAGGCCGGCGGGATGAGCTTCGAGGCCGCCGACGCGTCGTTCGAGCTGCTGCTGGCCGACCTCGCCGGCGGCGGGCGGCCGTCGTACTTCGAGATCGAGTCGTGGCGTGTCATCACCGAGAGCGGCGGCGGGACGGCCGGTCCCGAGGCGGTCTCCGAGGCCACCGTCAAGCTCCGCGCCGGCGGCGAGCGCCACGTGGTGACGGGGGAGGGGAACGGTCCCGTCAACGCCCTCGACCAGGCCCTCCGCGGCGCCATCGGCCGGGCGTACCCCGAGGTCGCGAAGTTCGACCTCGTCGACTACAAGGTCCGCATCCTCGACCAGGGCCACGGCACCGACGCCGTCACCCGCGTGCTCATCGAGACCGCGGACGGCGAGACCACCTGGGTCACCGTCGGCGTCGGGCACAACGTGGTGGAGGCCTCCTGGGCCGCGCTGCTCGACGGCCTCACCTACGGGCTGCGCCGCCACCACGTGGCCTGACCACCGAACCCGGGCCGACCCGGGGGGCCGGTGCTACTCCCGGACGATCCGGCGGGCCAGGTCGGTCCAGGACTCGAGCACGCGGTCGACCGGGAAGTCGGCGCGGCGCAGGTCGGGGTCGAGCAGGGGGACCTCGAGCGGCGCCAGCAGGGCGGTGGCGAGCATGGGCAGGTCGCCGGTGACGCCGAGCTCACGCAGCAGGTGGCGCACGTGCAGCACGGTGAAGAGGTGGGCGGGCCCGGACCGACGTCCGAACCCGCCGGCGGCCCGGATGAGGTCGGCGTTGAGCAGGGTGGTCTCGAGGCGGGAGCGCCCCAGGGCGACGAGGCGGTCCCACGGCGGCGCCCCGGGCCCCAGCGGCGGCTCGCCCGAGATGACGGCGGCCTGCCAGGCCTTCTCCGAGTCGTCGAGGACGGCGGTCATCAGGCCCTCACGCGAGCCAAACCGGCGGAACACCGTGCCCTTGCCGACCCCGGCCTCGGTCGCGACGGCGTCGGTGGTGACCGCCTCCACCCCGCACCGGGCGACCAGGGCGTGGGCGGCGCGCAGCAGGAGCTCGCGGTTGCGCACGGCGTCGCTGCGCTCCGGGGGCGGGTCCCCGACGAGGGGGAGGAGGTCGACCATGGTGCGCCCAACGTAGTGGGGACGCCCCCGGCCAGCCCGGGAATAGAAACGGACTGCGGTCCGGTTAGGGGTGGCGACCGAGACCGACCCCCCAGAGGAGATCCCCATGACCACCACCGTCGCCGTCCTCGTCGGCAGCCTCCGCGCCGACTCCGTCAACCGCCGCGTGGCCGAGCGCCTGCGCGACACCGCCCCGGAGGGCGTCGAGCTCCGGATCGTCGAGGGCCTCGACCTGCTGCCCTTCTACAACGAGGACGTCGACGCGCCCGGCCGCACGCCCGAGGCCGCCGTCCACCTGCGCGAGCAGGTCGCCGCCGCCGACCGCGTGCTGGCGGTGACGCCGGAGTACAACGGCACGATGCCCGCCGTCCTGAACAACGCCCTGGACTGGCTGTCGCGCCCGTACGGCGCCGGCGCCGTGGTCGGCAAGCCGTTCGGCGTCGTCGGCGTCACGCCCACGCCGTACGGCGGGAAGTGGTCCCACGCGGACGCTGCCCGCTCGGCCGGGATCGCCGGTGCGACCGTCGTCGAGGACGTCACCGTCTCCCAGTCGTCGATCGACGTCGACGTGCTCGCCGACGAGCAGGTGCAGCAGCGCCTGAGCGACGCCCTGCGCACGCTGGTCGCCGCCGAGCCGCAGACCGCCGCGGCCTGAGCGAGGGGCCTCGGAGGACCCGCCGGGGGCTGGGGGAGGATGGGCGCATGTCGTCCGTGCGCACCCCCGACCCCAACCCCGGCTGGCTCTCGGAGCTGGCGTTGGAGGAGACCCGGAGCCGGGTCCCGATCCTGTACGTCGAGGCCGTGCCCGTGCGGCTGACGCCCGAGGGCGTCGTGGAGCAGGTCGGCGTCCTGCTGCGCGGGTCCAGCACCGGGGAGATCACCCGGACGCTGGTCTCCGGGCGGGTCTACCACGGGGAGTCCATCCGGACCGCGCTCATGCGGAACCTCGAGAAGGACCTCGGCCCGATGGCGTTCCCCCGGCTCCCCGCGTGCCCGGTGCCGTTCACGGTGGCCGAGTACCTGCCCATGCCCGGGGTCAGCCCGCTGCACGACCCCCGGCAGCACGCCGTCGCACTCGTGTACGTCGTCCCGGTGACCGGGGACTGCGAGCCCCGCCAGGACGCCCTCGAGCTGACCTGGCTGACGCCCGCGGAGGCGCTGAGCGCCGAGCTGCGCGGCGAGCTGGAGGGCGGTCGCGGGCTGCTGCTGACCCAGGCGATGGCCCACGTGGGCGCGAACCTGGCCTGAGGCCGCCTGTCGTGACGGTCCGGCAGAGCACCTGCGCCACCGCGGACGTCGACGCGCCCACGCTCGCCGCGGTGCGTGGCCTGCTGGTCGAGGTCTTCGGGGACGCCGGGGACGAGGGCTTCACCGACGCCGACTGGGACCACACCCTCGGTGGCCACCACGTGCTCGCCCGGGAGGCCGGCGAGGTCGTCGGCCACGCCGCGCTCGTCTGCCGCCGGGTGCTGCACGACGGCCGCACGCTGCGCTGCGGCTACGTCGAGGGCGTCGTCGTCCGCGCCGACCGGCGGCGCCGGGGCATCGCCGACGCCCTCATGGCCGAGGTCGAGCGTCTGCTGGCCGGGTTCGACGTCGGCGCATTGGGCGCGACCGACGACGGGCGCCCGCTCTACCTGCGGCGCGGCTGGGTGCCGTGGCGCGGCCGGTTGTCCGCGCTGACGCCGTCCGGCGTCGTCCCCACCCCGGACGAGGAGGGCGACGTGCTGGTCATGGCGCTGCCCGGCGTCCCGCTCGACCTCGACGGCGGCCTGACCTGCGACTGGCGCCTCGGCGACCTCTGGTGAGCCGCTGAGCCCCGGGCGCTCCGAGCGACCGCGGTGGGTGACGGGAGGGACGACGTCAGTCGTCGCCGACGCCGCGGGCGTGGAGGGCCTGGCCGGTGGCGCGGGCGTTCGCGACGGTGCGCAGGGCCAGGGGGACGAGCAGGGCGCGCAGGTTGCGCTCGAGCCCCCGGGCGCGGGCCGCGTCGCGGGTCTCGCGAGCGAGGTCGAGGGTGGCGGGGACGCCGCGCAGCATCAGCGAGAACGCCAGTGCCACGGCCTCGGGTGAGACCCCCAGGCGGCGCAGGGGGCGCAGCCCGCGGGTGATCGCGTCGAGCATCGCGTCGATCGGGGTGGTCGTGGTGAGGACCGTCGCCAGCAGCACCAGCGTCGCCACGTCCCCCATCCGCTCGACCGCGCGCTCCCACCCCTGGGCCCACGCCAGCCAGGCGCCGAGCAGGACGACGAGCAGCAGGACCCCGCGCAGCGCCCGCCACACCGGTCGGACGCCACCGGCGGTCCAGGCGAGGACGGCGGCCGCCCCGACGACCAGCGGCAGGGCGGTGACGGGTCCGCTGACCACGACGACCACGACCCCGAGCACGATCAGGCCGAGGAGCTTAGTGCCCGCCCCGAGCCGGTGCAGCACCGTGGTGCCGGGACGGTGCAGCCCGAGGAGGTCGCTCACGGGCGTCTCACGCGGTGGCCCGGTAGTGGGCGACGACCTCGTCCGCGGCGCCGTCGGCGACCACCCGGCCGCCGTCCACGAGCAGCGCCCGGTCGCAGCGCGCGGCCAGCTCCAGGTCGTGGGTGACGAGCAGCAGCTGCTGGTCCAGCGACAGCAGCAGGTCGCCGATCCGGCGGGCGTTCGCGAGGTCGAGCAGCGTGGTCGGCTCGTCGGCGACGAGCACGGTCGGGTCCGTCGCGAGCACGCCGGCGAGCGCGAGCAGCTGGCGCTGGCCGCCGGACAGCGTGTGGACGCTGCGGTCTCCCAGACCCGCCAGCCCGTACGCCGCCAGCACGTCCTGCGCCGCGCGGCGCCGGGCGGCGGCGTCGCGGTGGGTGCGTCGCAGCGACAGGGCGACGTCCTCGACCGCGGTCGGCATCACCAGCTGCGCCGCGGGGTCGGTGAACACGAACCCGACCCGCCGGCGGACCTCCCGGCCCGAGCGGACGACGTCCAGGCCGTCGACCAGGACGTGACCGGACGTCGCCTCGACGAGCCCGTTGACGAGCCGGGCGAGCGTCGACTTGCCCGACCCGTTCGGGCCGATCAGGGCGACGCGTCGCTCCGTCAGGTCCAGCGAGGTCCGTTGGAGCACCTCGAGCGGGCCGTCGACGGTGTCGACGACCACCCGTGCGGACTCCAGGCGGATGCTCACGCGGGCGCGGGGTCCTTCGCGGCCGAGGTCGCACGCCGGCGGGGCAGCAGGTCGGGGAACGCCCGGTGCACGGCGGTCGCGACCACCCCGACCGCGAGGTTCTTCACGACGTCGCCGGGCCAGAAGACGAGGTCGACGGCGAACGCCTGGCCCCAGGTCATGTCCGCCAGCAGGACCAGGCCGGCGATGCCCAGGGTGTGGATGAACGCGAAGCTCCCGGCGAGGCCGGACAGCGCGATCAGCGGCACGCTGGTGGCCGCCCGGCGTCGGGGGAGACGCTCGACGAGGAAGCCGGCCAGCGCGGCGGCGAAGGGGAAGCCGAGCAGGTAGCCCGCGGTCGGCCCGACCAGCACCGCGAAGCCCGAGGCGCCGCCGGAGAAGACGGGCAGGCCCGCGGCCCCGACGACGACGTACAGGACGACGGCGAGGAAGCCACGGCGTGCGCCGAGGCAGGCGCCGGCGAGCAGCACGGCGAACGTCTGCAGCGTGATCGGCACGGGGGTGCCGGTCGGGATCGCCGGCAGCAGCGCGCAGACGGCGATCAGGGCGGCGAAGCCGGCGACGAGGGCGACGTCGGCGGGGGTGGATCGGCGGGTGGCCATGGTGCTCCTGCGGTGAGGAGGTCGCAGCGTCAGCGACCTGAACGGCGTTCAGGTTAGGCTGGGCGTCGTCCGGGTGCAACGCGGGGTCGGCAGGAGGTGGGTCGGTGGCGCGTCACCGTCGTGCGGACGTCGTCGACCGCGCCCTCGACGTCCTGGACCGCTACGGACTGGCCGACCTCACGATGCGCCGGCTGGCCGCCGAGCTCGACGTCAGGCCCAGCGCGCTCTACCACCACTTCGCCGACAAGCAGCACCTCCTCGGCGCGGTCGCCGACGCGCTGCTCGCCCGGGGCGGTGTCGGTGCGGCCCCGGACGACGACGTCGCCGCGGCCTGCCGTCGCCTGCGCGACGCGCTGCTGGCCTACCGCGACGGCGCCGAGGTCGTCGCCGCCGCGCTGGCGTTCGGGCTGGGCGGGACGGCGGCCTCCGAGGCCCTGGCGGCCGCGGTGGCTCGCGAGCAGGTCGCCGACGACCTCGCGCGGACGGCGACCGGCGCCCTGCTCCACCTCGTGCTCGGTCAGACCGCGCAGGAGCAGACCCACCTGCAGGCCCACTCCGCCGGCGCGATCACCGGCGACCCCCGCCCCGCGCCGGACGTCGACGCCGCCGTGGGTCTCGTCCTCGCCGGTCTGCGGGCCCGTGACGCGAGTGACGCGGGGGCCGGCGGCTGAGCCGGGACGGCCGGACCCAGCGGCCTCACTCGAGGACGAAGACCACGGCCGGGCTCTCCGGTCCGCTGTCGGGGCGCAGCCCGTGGTCCGGGGTGGCGGCCAGCAGCCCCGCCACGGTGCGGATGTTCACCTGACCGCGCCGGTCGAGCACCCTCACGGTGAGGGCCTGGCCCGCCACGGAGTCGTCGCACTCCTGCAGCCCGAGGCTGCCCTCGCGGCGCGCGGTCAGGCAGTGGGGCGCACCGTCGGTGGTGGCCACCGTGGCCAGACGGGTGGCGCCGTCGTCCCGTGTCTCCAGCCGCCACCCGGTCGGCAACGGCGAGCGGCTCAGGGAGACGACGCTGCTGATGCCGCCCTCGACGTCGGGGACGACCCAGCGGTCCGCGTAGGTCCTGATGTCGACGACCCGGGTCGCGGGGTCGGTCGTCGGGTCGGTCGCGGGGTCGGACGCCACCGGTGCCGAGGGCCCGGTCCCCGTCGTCCGCGGGGCGCCCAGCCCGCCGACCGTCGGGGCCAGGACGACGGCGGCCACCGCGACCGCCACACCCCCGGCCACGCGGCGGTTCCGCCGACGACGGTCGGCCCGTGCGCGCACGGTGGCGGGGCTCGGCAGGTGGGCGGAGGCGGTGCCGTGGTGGGCGAGGTCGCGGAGGGCCTCGGGGCCGGTCTCGGTCGGTGTGGTCATCGGGTCAGCTCCTCGGTGCCGGTGCGGGGGGCGCGGTCGGTGGGCCCGTCGGGTGGTGGCTCGGGGTCGAGCAGGCGTGCGAGGGCCGTGCGGCCCCGGGACAGGCGGGCCTTGACCGTCCCGGCCGGTGCGCCGACCTCGTCGGCGATCTCGGCGACGCTCAGCCCGACGAGGTGGTGCAGGACGACGGCCACGCGCTGCGCCGCCGGGATCTGCTGCAGCGCCGCGACGAGCGCCACGTGGTCCGGCCCGACCGTCTCGGCGACCGACCGCGTGGCGTCGCTCGCCGCGCGGTCGTGGGCACGCAGGCGGTTGCGCCAGACCCGCCAGCGGCTCACCGCGTCACGGGTGGCGACGCAGCGCACCCAGGCCTCCGGGCTGCGCATGCCCCGGACGGTCGACCAGCGCGCCCACGCCTTGAGGTAGGCCTCGGCGACGGCGTCCTCCGCCGCCGCCAGGTCCCCGGTGACGGCGTAGACGTGGCCCACGACCCGGTAGGCCGTCCCGGCGTAGAAGTCGTCGAACTCCGCGGTCTCCCGCATCGCACCACCCCTGTTCGTCGGCCCCGGCGGTGCCGGGGTCTCCGAGGATGACGCCTGGGCAGCGCGGCCGGTTGCACGCGGGTCGGTGGGTCGCTCTGGTGGGGTCACCGGGGTCTCCAGGCTCGCTGCGCTCGCACCCTTCGACAAGCTCAGGACACCGCCTCGACCAGCGGTGGGACCGCTGCGTCACCGGGGTCTCGAGGCTCGCTGCGCTCGCACCTCGACCAGCGGTGGGACCGCCGCGTCACTGGGGTCTCGAGGCTCGCTGCGCTCGCACCTCGACCAGCGGTGGGACCGCCGGGTCACCGGGGTCTCGACACGCCCGTCACGACCTCGTTCCTCGGTCGTGGGGCTGCTCGACCCGATCGCGCTACGCCGACGACTCGTGCCTCGTCGCTGGTTGCGCGATCGGGTTCTCGATCTGGCCGGCGTAGGCCAGGGAGCCCGCCTGGTCGGCGAGGTCCACCATCTGCAGCGTGTTGCGCAGCTGGAGCCGGTTGAGGCAGGAGTGGCGGAACGTGGAGCGGCGCAGGTCGTAGCGGGCGGCGGCCGCGGCCAGCTCCGGGTGGTCGGCGGCGTGGCGGTCGACGACCTCGGCGACCAGGCCCCAGAACGACCCGGCGTCCAGGAGCCCGTCGGCGTGGAGGATCCCGGCGAGGTGGCGCAGGAAGCCGTCCATCACGTCGGTGTGGAGGGACAGCGCGCGGACGTCCATCTCCACCTCCGCCGACACCCGGTCGACGCCCTCGGGCACCGGGCGGCCGTCCATCACCAGCACCTCCTCGCCGATGTCCTTAATGACGACACGGTCGACGACGTGGTCGCGCAGTACCAGGACCAGGTTCTCCCCGTGCGGCATGAACGCCAGCTCGTGCGCGAGCAGGCAGTGCACCAGCGGGCGGACGTAGGCCTCGAGGTACCGGCCGACCCAGTCCGCCGGTGCCAGCCCGGAGGCCCTGATCAGCGCGGCGACGACCGAGTCGCCGGCCGCGTCGCGGTGCACCAGCGACGTCATCGTCGCGAGCCGCTCCCCGGAGCCGGCGACGCCGGCGGGGGACTCCCGCCACAGCGCCGCGAGCATCTTGCGCTGCGGGGAGCGCTCCTCGACGTGGTGGTAGACGTCGCCGGTCCAGCCGATCGCGGCGTGCTCGCGCAGCACGGTGAAGCCGCACCCCTTGAGCTCCGGGTCGGACTCGACCAGCTGCGCCACCCAGTCGTTGATCGCCGGGGTCGCCGCCATGTACGCCGGCGACAGGCCCCGGACGAAGCCCATGTTCTGCACCGACAGCGCCGTCTTCACGTAGTCCCGGTCGGGGCGCGACACGTTGTAGAAGGTGCGGATCGACTGCTGCGGCCGGTAGGTGTCCGGGCCCTCGCCGAGCAGCACGAGGTCCTCGCGGGCGAGGTCGGGCGCGAACGTGATGGCGACCTTCCGCCACTGCCACGGGTGCAGCGGCAGCCAGAGGTAGTCCGCGGGGTCAAGCCCCCGGTCGGACAGCACCCGGGAGAACGCCGCGCGGGTCGCCTGGTCCAGCTCGGCGTCGTACAGGCGCGCCTCGGTGAGGCCCGCCCCGAGCGACAGCCGGGCGCCGCTGCGCCGGGCGGCCAGCCAGAGCAGGTGGACGTCGGGCCCCGCCTCCGGCGCGAACGCCGCGTGGTCGTCGGGGGAGAACCCGATGCGGCCGTTGTTGGCGACGAAGCCCGGGTGGCCCTCGGTCATCGCCGCCTCGATCGTCTGCAGGTCGGCGTCGACGAGCTCGGCGGCGGTCTCGGTGCGGTGGGCGAGCTTCCAGCACGCCGCGGCCAGGGTGGCGGCCAGCTCCTCGACGTACAGCGGCTGCATGCGCGGCGGGATGCCGAGCGCCTCGGCGTGCTCGACGACGAACGCCTGGACGTCGAGCTCAGCGGGCTCGCCGTCGACGGTGCGGGCCAGCGAGGCCTCGTCGACCAGCCAGTGCTCCAGCGGCAGCACCTCGGCGCGGAACCGCAGCACCGACCGGCCGTCGGGGGAGGTCAGGCGCCAGTCGTCACCGTCCGGGACGGGCGACAGCAGCCGCTCGTGGGTGTACTCCGCGACGGCCTTCGCGACGAGGTGGCGCTGCGCGCGGGCGAGCAGGTCGGGGGTGTAGTGCGCGGGGTGCCTCACGGGCGCACCCCCGCCAGCGTCGAGTCGAGCCAGCCGTCGCGGTCGCAGACCGACAGGGCGGCGGTCTTCGAGCCCAGCGGCACCTCGCCGAGGACGACGAACCCCGCCTCGGCGTTCAGGCGTCGGATGGCGTCGTTGCGGGCGTCGGGCTCGACGACGACCCGCTCGACGGCGGGGTCGTCGAAGCAGTGCGTCATGACGGCCGCGAAGCAGCGGCGGGTGAACCCCGGTACCGGGGCCTCGCCGTCGCCCGGCGGCGCGACGAGGACGTGCATCCCGAGGTCGCCGGGGCGGAGCTCGGGGCGGTCCCGGACCTCCGAGGCCTTCGCGGTCGCCGGGTCGTAGGTCTCGGTCAGGAACGCCTGCCGCCCGTCCACCCACCCGAGCCAGCAGTCGTGGCCGGCATCGGCGGCGAGCTCGTCGTACGCCGCGACCACCTCGGCCCGGCTCAGGCCCTGCATCTGCCAGTACACCGACCGCGGATGGGTGACCCAGGCGTGCAGGAGGTCCGCGTGGGCGTGGTGGTCGAGGGGTTCGATCGAGGTCACGAGGCCTCCTGGCTCGAGGTCGGAGGGGTGCGCAGGTGGTCGGGCACGCCGAAGCTCTGGACGGCGACCCGCTTCTCGACGGCGTACACCTCGCGGCCGGTCATCGTGTTGAGGAGCACGGAGCTGCGGTGGGCGCCCATGCCGAGGTCGGGTGCGACGAAGCCGTGGGTGTGCTCCTCGGCGTTCTGGACGAAGACCTCGCGCTGCGCGTGGTCGACGGCGTACGTCGGGCCGGCGAGGAACCGCCCCTGCTCGTCGAGGCGCAGCCGGTCGCGGACACCGTCGAGGAAGGCGGGCGCGGGCCCTGCGGCGTACCCGGTGGCGAGGACGAGCCCCTGCGTGCGCAGGCCGAACGACTCGCCGGTCTCGGTGTGGTGCAGCCCGAGGTCGTACGCCGTGCCGTCCCACGCCGCGTCGGCGAGTGCCGTCGCGGCGACCATCGTGGAGCGCGGACCCTGCCCGGTGGCCCGCAGCCGGTAGTGCAGCGCGGCGATGGCGTCGATCGTGTGGGTGCTGATGCCCTTGTAGAGCATCGGCTGCTCGGCGAGCAGCCGTTCGCGGGTGGCGGCGTCGAGGCCCTGGAAGTACGCCGTGTACTCCGGTGAGGTCATCTCGAGCGTGAGCCGGGAGTCGTCCATCGCCCAGAACCGCGGGCTGCGGGTGAGCCAGGTGAGCTCCGGCCCGCCGGCTCCGGGCTCGGACGCCGCGGTCAGCAGGTCGAGGTAGACCTCGGCGGCGGACTGCCCGCTGCCGACCACGGTCACCGAGTCGAGCGCCAGCAGCTCCTCGCGGCGCGCGAGGTACTGCGCCGAGTGCAGCGCGGGCCCGCCGGCGGCGGTGACGCACCGGGGCATCCGCGGCGTCGTCCCGACGCCGAGCACGAGGCGGCGGCCGCGGAACACCTCCCCGGTGGCGGTCGTGACGACGTAGACGCCGTCGGCGTGGTCGACGGCGACGACCTCCTGCCCCAGGTGCACGGAGTCGAGCCCGTCCGCGGCCCACCGGAGGTAGTCGCTGTACTCGCGGCGCAGCGGGTGGAAGTCCTCGCGGATGTAGAACGGGTAGAGCCCGCCGGTCTGCTTCAGCCAGTTCAGGTACGACCACCGGTTCGTCGGGTCGGCCATCGAGACCAGGTCGCCCAGGAACGGGACCTGCAGCGTCGAGTCGGGCAGCAGCATCCCGGGGTGCCAGGTCACCTCGTCGCGGGCCTCGAGGACGACGCCGTCGAGGTCGTCGACGGGGTCGGCGAGCGCCGCGAGGCCGAGGTTGAAGGGCCCGGCGCCGACGGCGACGAAGTCGTGCACGGCGGCGTGCGAGGTCGCGGGGGCGCTCATGCCGACCACCGGCTCCCGGTGGCCAGGAGCTCGCGGCCGACGGCGCCGACGAGGTCGAGGACGCCGGTGACGTCGGCGTCGGTGGCGGCCGGGTTCAGCAGGGTGAGCTTGAGGAAGTCGCGGCCGTCGACCTTCGTGGCGGCGACGAGGGCCTGGCCCCGGTCGTAGAGGGTCTGGCGGATCCGCGGCACGAGCTCGTCGGCGTCGTCCTCGGTCAGGGACGGGGGCCGGAACCGGAACACCAGGGTCGACAGGTGCGGCGCGAGGGCCGGTTCGAGGTCCGGGTGCGCGAGGACGTGGCGGTGGCTGCGGGTGGCGAGGTCGACGACGGCCTCGAGGTGCGAGCCGATGAGGTCGGGGCCGAGCGTCCGCAGCGTCAGCCACAGCTTCAGCGCGTCGAAGCGCCGGGTCGTCTGCAGGCTCTTGTCGACCTGGTGGGGCCGGTCGTCGTCCGCGGGGTTGAGGTAGTCGGCGTGCCACGCCGTGTGCGTGAGCCGCGCCTTCTCCCGCACCAGCAGCGCGCTGGACGAGACGGGCTGGAACCAGGTCTTGTGGTAGTCGACGGTCACCGAGTCGGCCCGCTCGATGCCGTCGAGGCGGTGCCGCAGGGCGGGGGAGACGAGCAGGCCCCCGCCGTACGCCGCGTCGACGTGCATCCAGGTGCCGTGCGCCGCGCAGGCGTCGGCGACCGCGGGCAGCGGGTCGATGGCGCCGAAGTCGGTCGTGCCGGCGGTGGCGACGACCGCCATCGGCACCAGCCCGACATCGCCGAGCCCGGCCAGCATCCGCTCGAGGGCGACGGGGTCGAGGCGTCGGTCGGCGTCGATCGGCACGGCGAGCACGGCGTCCGCGCCGAGCCCGAGGAGCCGGGCGGCCTTCTGGACGCTGAAGTGGCCGTCCGCGCTCGCCAGCACCCGCAGCCGGTGCAGGTGACCGGCGGCCGGGCCCGCCAGGGCCGCGTCGCGCGCCAGGTGGAGCGCCTGCAGGTTCGAGGCCGAGCCGCCGGAGGTGAACACGCCGTCCGCCCCGGGCCCGAACCCGATGCGGGCGCACGTCCAGTCCACGAGGTGGCGCTCGACGAAGGTGCCGCCGACGGACTGGTCGAAGGTGTCCATCGACGAGTTCACCGCGGACACGAACACCTCCGCGGCCAGCGCCGGGACGACGACCGGCGGGTTCAGGTGCGCGGCGTACGACGGCTCGTGGAACCAGACCGCGTCGTCCAGGTAGACGCGGCTCATCTCGGCCAGGGCGGCGCCGAGGTCGCCGACCGGGCGGTCGAGGTCGACGTCCGTGACGAGCTTGGCCGCCTGCTCGGGCGACGTGCCCGTCGCCGGCCCGTCGACGTGGCGGACCGTCGTCGCCAGGTGGTCGACGCTGGCCCGCATCGCCGCGACGTAGTCGTCGAGCGAGTCGGGGCCGAACAGGTGGTGGGAGGGGGAGAGCGACACCGAGAACGCTCCTCGCGTGGGGGATTAGGTGAGGCTTACCTTACCGACATCCGTTCACCGAGTGTCACGGCGTCCACGCGCGCCCGCGGGCCGCGAGGGCCGGCAGGCTCAGCGCAGCACCGAGTTCTTCGTCTCCGGCAGCGACAGGGTGACGAGGAACGTGATCGCGGCGCCCGCGGCGACGTAGATGAAGAACCAGTCGCTGCGGCCCGCGTCGCCGAGGTACTGGATGACCAGGGGAGCGGTGCCGCCGAAGACCGCGACGGTGAGGTTGTACCAGGCGCCGATGCCCAGCCCGCGCAGCTCGGTGGGGAACAGCTCGCTCATGATGGCCGGCGCGATCGAGGCCATCATCGCGTAGAGCCCGAGGCCGAAGCAGAAGACGACGAGCATGCTGCCGAAGCCCGCACCGGGGCTCACCAGCGTGGAGACCGGCACGATCAGGACCGCCATCGCGCCCGACCACACGAGCATCTGGGGCTTGCGACCGAACCGGTCGGCCGCCCAGCCGAAGGGGTACTGCAGCACCACGAACAACGCCGTCCCGGCGGACAGCGCCCAGAAGACGACGCTGTCGTCGATGCCGTTCGCGTTCACGGCGTACGGCGTCATCGCGGAGAAGAACACGTAGTACGACAGCGTGTTGAGCAGCGTGAAGCCGATGAGCTGGCCGACCGCCTTCGGGTGCTCCCGGACGGTGGTGAGCAGGGGGTTCTTCAGCGCGCGCGCCTTCTCGGCGTTCTCCTCGTACTGCTCGGTCTCCGCCATGTCGCGGCGCAGCCAGATGCCGACTACGCCGAGGAGCGCGCCGATGAGGAACGGGATGCGCCAGCCCCAGCTCGACAGCTGTTCGTCGGTCAGGCTCACGGCGAGCAGGGCGCCGAGCAGGGAGGCGATCAGGACCGCCGTGCCGGTGGAGATGTAGAAGAACGAGGAGTAGCGACCGCGACGCGCCGGCGGGGCGATCTCGGCGAGGTACGCCGAGGCGTTGGAGACCTCGCCGCCGAGCGACATGCCCTGGGCGATGCGCGCCAGCAGCAGGAGGATCGGGGCGAGCCAGCCGACCGTCTCGTACGTCGGGAGGATCGCGATGACGAGCGAGCCGCCCGCCATGAGGGTGATCGTGAGCAGCATGGCCTGCTTGCGGCCCCGGAGGTCGGCGTACCGGCCGAGCAGGACGCCGCCGAGCGGGCGGAAGAAGAACGCCAGCGCGTACGTCGCGAAGGTGCCGATGAAGGCCAGCGACTCGTTCTCGGCCGAGAAGATCTGGGTGGCGAAGTAGATGGAGAACGTCGCGTAGACGGTCCAGTCGAACCACTCGACCGCGTTCCCGACGCTGGCAGCGATGAGCGTGCGGATCGGCAGCTTGTGCGGTTCCTCCGCGGTCGTGCCCCCCGTCGGTCCGGGGGACGTGTCGTGCCTGCGCTCGCTCATGGGTGCTCCTCCGAGGGGGATCCGGGCCTTCGCTGGTCTACCGGTCCCGCGACCCCCCTGTCGAGGGCCGTGTCGGCGAGGGGTCAGTGCGAGGCGGCCACGGCGGCCTCCGACCCGGTCCGCTCGCGCGGGCCCGGCCGGGTGTCGGCCACCTGCGCCGCCAGGAGGAGGGAGAACGCGGCGACGGCCAGGACGATGCGCACGGTGTGGAGCCTGCGCCAGGCGTCGAGGGTGCTCGACCAGTCGGCGGGCAGTCGGTCCGGGTTCCAGCCGTCCGCCGCCCGGTTGAACGGCTCGAGCTGCGTCACCGTCAGCACGATCGTGGCCACGAGGAGGACCGCGGCGAGGGCGGTGGGTCCGAGGACGAGTGCCCCGCTGGACCGGGACAGCGCCGCCGTCAGGACGAGCGCGGCGAGCCCGGCTAGGAGCAGCACGGGCATCGTGGCGCCGTAGTCGTGGTTCTGGGCCTGCCAGAGGCGGACGTAGGCGCTGCCCGGGAGGCGGTAGACGCTCGGAGCGAGCGCTGAGAAGACGACGCCGCCGGCGTACACGCCGACCAGCAGCAGCGCCAGAGCGCGGACGGCTGCGAGGACCATCGGGCCTCCCTCGTGGCGCCACGGTGGACGCCGTGCCGAGCATCCTTTTGGATAGAGGGCGTTCCAGTCAATACCTCGGGCGGGTCTGGAACAGTGCGGGTGGTGACGAAGCGGAGCTACGACAGTCCCGCGCGCCGCGAGGCCGCGGAGGCGACCCGTCGCCGGGTCGTGGACGCCGCCCGTGAGGTGATGCTCGAGCGCGGCTACGCGAGGGCGTCCGTGAGCGCCATCGCCGCCCGCGCCGGCGTGGCCGTCCAGACCGTCTACGCCGCCGCGCCGGGAGGCAAGGCCGGTCTGGGGCGGCTGGTGTACGACGTCACGCTCGCCGGCGACCACGAGCCGGTCCCGCAGGCCGAGCGGCCCGCCGTCCTCGCGATCGTCGACGAGCCGGACCCCGTGCGAAAGCTGGAACTCTTCGCGGCGATGGCGCGGGAGGTCAACGTCCGGATCGCACCCGTCCACGCCCTGCTCCGCGCCGCCGCGGTCTCGCACGACGACGCCCAGGAGCTGCTGGACCGTGCCGAGCAGCAGCGCCGGACCGGGAGTCGCGGCCCGGCCGCGCACCTCGCCGAGCTCGGGCTCCTGCGGCCCGGGCTGACGGTGGAGAGGGCGGCTGACGGGTTCTACGTCCTGACCTCGGCGACGGTCTTCGCCGACCTGGTCGAGCGGTGCGGCTGGAGCGGGGACGAGTACGAGCGCTGGCTCGCGGACACGCTGGTGGCCACGATGCTGGCGCCGGACGTCGCCTAGGCCAGGCCCAGCAGCAGCTCGCACGCGTCGGCGACCCGCGCGCGCAGCGGCGCGGCCCGTTCGGCGAACGTGGCCTGGGCGGCGGCGTACTCCCGCTTGCCCGCGGCCGTCTCGATGCGCACGGGCGTCGTGTCGACGCCCGGCACCCCCGTGAGGTCGTAGGGCGAGGCGCGCATGTCGAGGACCCGGACGTCCGCCGCGAGCTCGAAGCAGTCGAGCACCAAGTCGGAGTCGACGAGCGGGCTGAGGCGGTAGGCGTGCTTGTAGAGGTCCATGCCGGCGTGCAGGCAGCCGGGCTGCTCGAAGTCGGGCCGGTCGTCGGAGGCGGGCCGCAGCGTGTTCAGCGGCCGGGCGGTGTCGGTGAAGAACCGGAAGGCGTCGAAGTGCGAGCAGGCGATCCGGTGGCCCTCGACGACGCGGTCGGTGCCCGCGGCGCCGAGGCGCAGCGGCAGGGCGTGGCGGACGTCGCCGTCCGCCTGCCCGTGCACCATCGCCCACTCGTGCAGCCCGAAGCAGCGGGTGTGCGCGGGACGGCGCTGGGTCGCCCGCAGCAGCCGGTGCAGCGTCTCGACGAGCAGGCGGCGCTCGGCGAGGAAGTCCGCCGACACGGCGACCCGGCCGCTCGCGGCGTCGGTGGTGTAGCCGCGCCACCCCGCGTGTGGCACCCCGGGCGGCAGCGCGACGCCGTAGCCGGGGTGCCAGCGGCGCAGCCGCCCCGGCCGCTCGGCGTAGTAGGTGAACAGGAAGTCGTGGACGGGGTGCTTCTCCCCACGCGCCCGGCGCTCGGCGTACGGCCCGACCAGCCGCTCCCACCGCGCCTCGTGCATCGCGGTCCGCTCGGCGACCTCGGCCTCGTCGAGGACGACGAGCGGGGGAGCGGCGAGCACCCCAGGAGCCTACGAGGCCGCCGACCGGCGGTCATCGGAGTGGATCACTGTCCGTGAGAGACAGTGATCCCCTCCGTTGTCGACGTGTGGTCGTCCCGGCACGGCCGGCGCCCGCCCGCCACCGTGCTCGCGGCCGGTCGACGTGCCGCGCCGCGGCGGCGACCCGTCGGCCTCGGTAGGGTCGTGGGGTGCGTATCGCGAGGTTCACGACGGGCGAGGAGCCGGCGTACGGCGTCGTCACCGGAGAGGTCGACGACTTCGGTCAGCCGGCCGACGGCACGGTGGTGGTGCCCCTGTCGGGGGATCCCTTCTACGTCGGCATCAAGCCGACGGGCGAGGAGATCCCCTTCGAGCGAGTGAGGCTGCTCGCGCCCGTGATCCCGCGCAGCAAGGTCGTCGGCATCGGCCGCAACTACGCCGCCCACGCCGCCGAGATGGGCAACGACCTGCCCACGGAGCCGCTGATGTTCATCAAGCCGAACACCAGCGTCATCGGCCCGGGCGACCCGATCTTCTACCCGCGCCAGACGGGCAACCTGCACTTCGAGGGCGAGGTCGCCGTCGTCATCGGCCGCATCTGCCGCGACGTGCCGGCCGACCAGGCGACCGACGTGATCTTCGGCTACACCCTCGGCAACGACGTCACCGCCCGCGACCTGCAGCGCAAGGACGTCCAGTTCACCCGTGGCAAGGGGTTCGACTCCTTCTGCCCGCTCGGGCCGTGGATCGAGACCGACCTCGACCCGAACGACTTCGCCGAGGGGCGGTCGATCCAGACCCACCTCAACGGCGACCTCAAGCAGGACGGCAACACCAAGGACCTCATCTTCGACATCCCGACCCTCGTCGAGCACGTCACCTCCGTGATGACGCTGCTGCCCGGCGACGTCATCCTCACCGGCACCCCCGACGGCGTCGGCCCGATGGAGGTCGGCGACGAGGTCGAGGTGTCCGTCCAGGGCCTCGGCGCCCTGACCAACCCGGTCGCCGTCCGCGACTGACCCGAACCGCCCACCGAGCAGCACCAGGAGCAGGTCCCCGCATGAGTGACGTCCGCGTCCGCTTCCCCCCGAGCCCCACCGGCTTCATCCACGTCGGCAACATCCGCAGCGCACTGTTCAACTGGGCGTTCGCGCGGCACCACGGCGGCACCTTCGTGCTGCGCGTCGAGGACACCGACCTCGCCCGCAACACCGACGAGGGCTACGACTCCATCCTCGACTCGCTGCGCTGGATGGGCCTCGACTGGGACGAGGGTCCCGAGGTCGGCGGCCCTTACGGCCCCTACCGCCAGTCCGAGCGGTTCGACGTCTACGCGGACGTCGCCAGCCGCCTGCGCGAGGCGGGCGAGGCCTACGACTGCTTCTGCACCACCGAGGAGGTCGACGCCCGCCGCAAGGCCTCCGGCTCCAAGGTCCAGGGGTACGACGGCCACTGCCGCGAGCTGAGCGCCGAGCAGCGCGCAGCGTTCGAGGCCGAGGGACGCACGCCCGTGCTGCGCCTGCGCATGCCCGACGAGCCGATCGACTTCGACGACCTGGTCCGCGGCACGGTCACGTTCCAGGCCAAGGACGTCCCCGACTTCGCGCTCCTGCGCGCCAACGGCGCCCCGCTCTACACGCTCGTCAACCCGGTCGACGACGCGATGATGAAGATCACCCACGTGCTGCGCGGTGAGGACCTGCTGTCGTCCACACCCCGCCAGATCGCCCTCTACCGGGCGCTGGAGCGCATCGGCGTCGGGCAGGGCGTGCCCGAGTTCGGTCACCTGCCGATCGTCATGGGCGAGGGCAACAAGCGACTCTCCAAGCGCGACGCCGGCTCCGGCCTCGCGGAGTGGGTGGACGCCGGCTACCTCCCCGAGGGCCTCATCAACTACCTCGCCCTCCTGGGGTGGGGCATCGCGGAGGACCGCGACGTCTTCACCCTCGAGGAGATGGTCGAGGCCTTCGACATCCGCCGGGTGAACCCCAACCCCGCTCGCTTCGACCGCAAGAAGCTGGCCGCGATCAACGCCGCCCACATGCGACGGCTGTCCGTCGACGAGATCACCTCCCGCGCGCTGCCGTTCCTCCAGCGCGCCGGCGTGGTCGGCGACCCGATGAGCCCGGGCGACGCCCAGCTGCTCGAGCAGGCCATGCCGCTCGTCGCCGAGCGGATCAACACGCTCGGCGAGGCGCCGGACCTGCTGGCCTTCCTGTTCGTCGACGAGGCCGACTTCACGCTCGACCCCGTCGACGCCGAGAGGCTCCTGGACGCTGACGGGCTCCGCGTCGTCGACGCGGCGTACACGGCGCTCGAGGCGGTCGAGACCTGGTCGACCGACGCCATCCAGGAGGCGCTCCAGGCGGCGCTCGTCAACGGCCTCGGGCTGAAGCCCCGCGTGGCGTTCGGCCCCGTGCGCGTCGCGGTGACGGGCAAGCGGGTCAGCCCGCCGCTGTTCGAGTCGCTCGAGCTGCTCGGACGCGCGCGCGGTCTCGCGCGACTGGACGCCGCGCGCACACGCGCCTGACAGACTCGTCCCCACCGAACGAGGGGACGACATGAGCGAGCAGGTGCAGCCCGCCCGGCCGACGCCGTACGACGAGCGACCGGCGTACGACGCGCCCACCCCACCGACGTACGAGCCGTCACCGCCCGAGGGGGCGGTCGACCCGCTGGCGCTCAGCGACGAGGAGTTCGACGCCCGCTACGGCCAGGCCTACCCGTCGCTGCGCTTCCACCAGCTGCTGCGCAGCGGACCCCGGTTCGGCTTCTGGTGGAGCCTCCTCGGGGCGCTGACCATGGCGTTCGTCATGCTCGTCCTGGCGCCGGTCGTGTGGCTCGTGCCGTTCGTGGTGTGGCTGGTCGCGACCGGTCAGGACTGGCTCGCGTGGCTCTCGGCGCTCGGGACGCTCAGCGACCCGTCGCCGTCGATGCTGGCCTACCTCATGCTGACGTTGGCGTCGTTGATCCCGGCCGCGTGGTTCGTCGCCCGGGTGATCCACGGCGTGAGGCCACGGTGGCTGACCTCGGTCGGCCCGCGCATGCGCTGGGGGTTCTTCGCCGTGTGCCTCGGCCTGTCGGTCGTCGCGCTGGTCGCGACGGTCGTCGTCGGCGCCCTCCTGCCCGGCGGCGACACCGCGGGCATGGACACGACCGGCGGGGCCAACCCGTTCACGACCACCACCCTGTGGTTCCTGCTGATCGTGCTCTTCCTGGTCCCGTTCCAGGCGGCGGGGGAGGAGTACCTGTTCCGCGGCTACCTGACGCAGGCCCTCGGCGGCGTCTTCGGGCGGGTGTGGGTCGCCGTCCTGGTCCCCGCCTTCCTGTTCGCCCTCGCGCACGGCAGCCAGAGCGTCCCGGTGTTCTTCGACCGGTTCGCCTTCGGGGTCGTCGCCGGCCTGCTCGTGGTCTGGACCGGTGGGCTCGAGGCGGCGATCGCCATGCACGTGCTGAACAACTTCCTGGCCTTCGGCCTGGCGCTCGCGTTCGGCGACATCGGCAGCTCGCTGACCCCCACGGGTGGCAGCTGGTGGATGATCCCGAGCACCCTCACGCAGTCCCTCGTCTACCTCGGTCTGGCCGTCCTCGTGGCCCGCCGGATGGGGGTCGCGACCCGGGCGAGCGGACGCGCTTTGGTGGCCTCGCAGCGGCGCGTGTAAGGTCATCTCTCGGCTGAGGGCCTCGCGCGAGCGACGGTCCGGAGGCTGCAGCAGTGGGATATGGTGTAATTGGCAGCACGACTGATTCTGGTTCAGTTAGTCTTGGTTCGAGTCCAGGTATCCCAGCGAGATCGCCCTCCGAGGCAGCAAGTCGGGGGCGATTTGGTGCGTCAGGGGCTGGTTGACTAGGGTTCCTGATCGTCAAGCCCCCGTTGTGTAGCGGCCTAGCACGCCGCCCTCTCAAGGCGGTAGCGCCGGTTCGAATCCGGTCGGGGGTACACCACCGGGAGGCCCCGGATCGCGATGCGGTCCGGGGCCCTCGTCATTTCCGGGGCCTGTCGGCCTGGGGCGACGGCCGTGTCCGAAACCCGCCGGAGACCGTCGGTGGCGCGGGGCAGGATGGGGCCATGAGCACCGCCCCCGCCGCGACCCGCGACCTCGACCCCGAGGCCTGCTACCGCGCCGCGGCCAGCCGCGACCGCCGCTTCGACGGCGTGTTCTGGGTCGGGGTGACCACCACCGGCATCTACTGCCGGCCCTCGTGCCCGGCGCGCACGCCGGCGCCGGCGAACATGACCTTCCACCGCAGCGCCGCGGCTGCGCAGACGGCGGGCTTCCGGGCCTGCAAGCGGTGCCTGCCGGACGCCGTCCCCGGTGACCCGGAGTGGGACCTCGCCGGCGACGTCGCCGGTCGCGCCATGCGCCTGATCGCGGACGGCGTCGTCGACCGGGAGGGCGTCGAGGGCCTCGCCGACCGCCTGGGGTTCACCCCGCGTCACCTGGGTCGGCTGCTCGGCGACCGCCTCGGCGCCGGACCGCTCGCGCTCGCGCGGGCGCGCCGCGCCCAGACCGCGCGGACCCTGCTCGAGACCACCGACCTGGCCCTCGCCGACGTGGCGTTCGCGGCCGGGTTCGCCAGCGTGCGGCAGTTCAACGACACCGTGCGCGCCGTGTACGACGCCACCCCGGGGGAGCTCCGGCGACGCCGGGCGTCCGCGACGGGCGCCGCGTCGCCGGGCGAGGTGCGACTGCGGGTGCCCGTGCGCACGCCGTACGCCGGTCTGGCCGTGTGGCGCTTCCTGGCCGCCCACGTCGTCGCCGGGGTCGAGACGGCCACCGACGGGCCCGGAGGGGCCGTCTACGCCCGCACGCTCCGCCTGCCGCACGGGCCCGGGACGCTCCGGGTCCGGCTGGCCGACCTGCCGGGCCCCGGCGTCGGCCACCTGGAGGCGTGGGTCCGGCTCAGCGACGTCCGCGACCTCCCCGCCGCCACCGCGCGGACCCGGCGCCTCCTCGACGCGGACGCCGACCCGCTGGCCGCGGACGCCACCCTCGGCGCCGACCCGGTGCTCGGACCCCTGGTCGCCCGTCAGCCCGGGCTCCGGGTGCCCGGTCAGGTCGACGGCGCCGAGACCGCCCTGCGGACCGTCGTCGGCCAGCAGGTCAGCCTCGCCGGCGCACGCACCGTCCTGGGCCGTCTCGTCGCCGAGCACGGCGAGGAGGTCCCGACCGACGAGCCGGGTCTCACGCACCTGTTCCCGACCCCGGCCGCCCTGGCCGCGGTGGACCCCGAGACCCTGCCCATGCCTCGCGCCCGCGGCCGGGCGCTCGTCGGCCTCGCAACCGCCCTCGCCGACGGGAGCCTCGACCTCGACGGTGGGACGGCGCGCGGGGAGGTGCGCGCCGCCCTGGTCGCGCTGCCCGGCATCGGGCCGTGGACCGCCGACTACGTCGCGATCCGCGCGCTCGGCGACCCCGACGTCTTCCTGCCCGGGGACCTCGCGGTGCGCAACGCGCTGCGGGACCTCGGCCACCCCTGCGACGCGAAGCAGGCGGCGGCGATCGCCGAGGCCTGGTCGCCCTGGCGCTCCGTCGCGCTGCTCCACCTCTGGCACACCGTCGTCGACCCGCTCTTCCCACCCGTCAGCACGTCCGAGCGTCCCGAGGAGGACCCGTGTGGACCGTGATCGAGACCCCCATCGACCCCCTGCGGATCGTCGCGTCCGACGACGCCGTGCGCGCGATCGAGTTCAGCCCCTTCGGTGACCCGCCCGGCGGGCTCGCGCTCGGCGAGCGCGCCGACGACCACCCCGTGCTCGTCGAGGCCGCCCGCCAGCTGCACGCCTACTTCGCGGGCGACCTGAAGGAGTTCGACCTGCCGCTCGACCCGGTCGGCACCGACTTCCAGCGTCGCGTGTGGGGCGAGCTGAGCCGGATCGGCTACGGCGAGACCGCGTCGTACGGCGAGGTCGCGAAGCGGCTGGGTCTCGTCCACGGCGCCTCCCGGGCCGTCGGCGCCGCCAACGGCCGCAACCCGATCCCGGTCGTGGTGCCGTGCCACCGCGTGATCGGCGCGAACGGCACGCTCACGGGCTTCGCCGGCGGGGTCGAACGCAAGCGGACCCTGCTCGACCTCGAGTCGCGCGCCCTGTTCTGAGGCGCCACCGGCCGGACCCGCGGCTCACCACGCTAGGAAGGCGAGCCCTCGGGTAGCCCGGTGAGCCCGCCGCGCCTGGCGTCGGTTCGCCTGCCTGGCGTGGTGAGCGACGGGCAGTCCCGACGGGCCGCGCGCCCACGACAGACAGACGCGCCCGGGCGCGCCTACTCCGCCTGGCGGCGCAGGGACTCGCTGAGGCGCTCGGCGGCCGCGAGGACGGCGGGGGCGTGCATGCGGCCCGGCTGGCGCGAGAGGCGCTCGAGCGGACCGGAGACGGAGACGGCGGCGATGGTCTTGCCGCCGGGGGAGCGGACCGGGGCCGACACGGAGGCCACGCCCTGCTCGCGCTCGCCCACGGACTGCGCCCAGCCGCGCCGACGGATGCCCGACAGGGCGGTCGCCGAGTACGCCGCGTTCTGCAGGCCGCGGTGCATGCGCTCGGGGTCCTCCCACGCGAGGAGCACCTGCGCGGCCGAGCCGGCGCGCATCGTGAGCTGGGAGCCCACGGGGATGGTGTCGCGCAGCCCGCTGGGTCGCTCGGCGGCGGCGACGCAGACGCGCTGCTCGCCCTGGCGACGCCACAGCTGGGCCGACTCGCCGGTGATGTCGCGCAGGCGGGCGAGCACCGGGCCCGCCGCGGCGAGCAGACGGTCCTCGCCCGCGGCGGCCGACAGCTCCGCGAGTCGCGGGCCGAGGACGAACCGCCCCTGCATGTCGCGCGCCACCAGGCGGTGGTGCTCCAGGGCCACCGCCAGGCGGTGCGCCGTCGGTCGGGCCAGGCCCGTCCCCGCCACGAGACCCGCCAGGGTCGCCGGTCCGCTCTCGAGCGCCGCGAGCACCACGGCCGCCTTGTCGAGGACCCCCACGCCACTTCCGCTGTCCATATGGCAATACTGCAGTCTCAGATCCTGGGACGCAAGCGTACGGTGATGCGCGAGGCCGGCCGCGCACCCGGTGCGTGGTCCAGCAGCACGAGTCGACACGAGCAGCATGGAGGAAGCATGGGCAGGACACTGGCCGAGAAGGTCTGGGACGAGCACGTCGTCCGCACGGCACCGGGGGAGCCCGACCTGCTCTACATCGACCTCCACCTCATCCACGAGGTCACCTCGCCCCAGGCCTTCGAGGGCCTCCGGCTCAGCGACCGGACGGTGCGCCGTCCGGACCTGACGCTGGCCACCGAGGACCACAACGTCCCCACCGTCGACTGGGACAAGCCGATCGCCGACCCGGTCTCGCGGACCCAGGTCGAGACGCTGCGGAGGAACGCGGAGGAGTTCGGCATCCGCCTGCACGCCCTGGGCGATAAGGACCAGGGCATCGTCCACATCATCGGCCCGCAGCTGGGCCTGACCCAGCCCGGCATGACGATCGTCTGCGGCGACTCCCACACCTCGACGCACGGCGCGTTCGGGGCGCTCGCGTTCGGCATCGGCACCTCCGAGGTCGAGCACGTCCTGGCCACGCAGACGCTGACGCAGAAGCGCCCGCGGACGATGGCGGTGACCGTCAACGGCTCGCTCCCGGACGGCGTCACCGCGAAGGACCTCGTCCTCACCCTCATCACCCACACCGGCACCGGCGGTGGGCAGGGCTACATCGTCGAGTACCGCGGACCGGCCATCGAGGAGCTCTCCATGGAGGGCCGGATGACCATCTGCAACATGTCGATCGAGTGGGGCGCCAAGGCCGGGATGATCGCCCCCGACCAGACCACCTTCGACTACCTCGCCGACAAGCCCGAGGCGCCGAAGGGCGCGGACTGGGACGCCGCCGTCGAGCACTGGCGCGGCCTCGTCACGGACGACGACGCGACGTACGACAAGGAGATCGTCCTCGACGCCTCCACCATGACGCCGTTCGTCACCTGGGGCACCAACCCGGGCCAGGGCGTCCCGCTGGGCGAGGCCGTCCCGGACCCCGCGTCCTTCGACGAGCCGAGCGACCGGGTCGCCGCGGAGAAGGCGCTGGAGTACATGGCGCTGACCGCCGGCACCCCGATGCGCGAGGTCAAGGTCGACACCGTGTTCGTCGGCTCGTGCACCAACGGCCGCATCGAGGACCTGCGCCTCGCCGCCGAGGTCATCAAGGGCCGCACCGTCGACCCCGACACCCGTCTGCTCGTCGTCCCCGGCTCGGCCAAGGTCCGTCTCCAGGCGGAGGACGAGGGCCTCGACGTGGTCTTCAAGGAGGCCGGCGCCGAGTGGCGCGGCGCGGGCTGCTCGATGTGCCTCGGCATGAACCCCGACCAGCTCGCCCCCGGCGAGCGCAGCGCGTCGACGTCCAACCGCAACTTCGAGGGCCGCCAGGGCAAGGGCGGGCGCACCCACCTCGTCTCGGTGCCCGTCGCCGCCGCCACCGCCGTCCGCGGGACGCTCTCCAGCCCTGCTGACCTGCCCGCGCTCGACTGACCCGACGGCCCGAGAGGACACCGACATGGACGCGTTCACCACCCACACCGGCGTCGGCGTGCCGCTGCGCCGCAGCAACGTCGACACCGATCAGATCATCCCCGCGCATTACCTGAAGCGGGTCAGCCGCACCGGCTTCGAGGACGGCCTGTTCGCCGCCTGGCGCGACAACCCCGACTTCGTGCTCAACCGCCCCGAGTACTCGAACGGCTCGGTGCTCGTCGCCGGACCCGACTTCGGCACCGGCTCGTCGCGCGAGCACGCGGTGTGGGCGCTGATGAACTACGGGTTCCGCGCCGTCATCGCCCCCCGCTTCGGCGATATCTTCCGCGGCAACTCCGGCAAGGCCGGCCTCGTCGCGGCCCAGGTGGACGACAAGGTCGTCAGCCGGCTGTGGGACTTCCTCGAGGACAACCCCGGCGGCGTCGTCACCGTCGACCTCGAGTCGCGCACCGTCAAGGCGGGCGAGGGGGCCGACGCGATCGAGGACTCCTTCGACATCGACGACTACACCCGCTGGCGCCTGCTGGAGGGCCTCGACGACATCGGCATCACCCTCGGGCACGCCGACGACATCACGGCGTACGAGCAGGGGCGGCCGAGCTTCAAGCCGGCCACCCTCTGAGACGCGTTCCCGTCATGTGAGACGCGGGGAAGGCCGCATGGTCCGCGGCGGTTCTGGTGACTGTCTTGCACACGAGACACACCCGACTAGAAAGGCGGACCATGCCCGAGATCGAGACCAACGGCATCACCCTCAACTACGAGGACACCGGCGGGAACGGCCGACCCGTCGTGCTGATCCACGGCTGGCCGCTGTCCGGCGCGTCCTGGTCCGAGCAGGTGCCGGCGCTGACCTCCGCCGGCTACCGCGTCATCTCGTACGACCGCCGCGGTTTCGGCGCCTCGGAGAAGCCCGAGGCGGGGTACGACTACGACACCTTCGCCGCGGACCTCGACGGGCTGCTCACCGGCCTCGACGTCTCCGACGCGACGCTGGTCGGCTTCTCCATGGGTGGCGGTGAGGTGGTCCGCTACCTCTCGACCTACGGCGAGGGTCGCGTGCGCTCGGCCGTGCTCGCCGGCGCGGTGCCGCCGTACCTGCTCAAGAGCGACGAGAACCCCGACGGCGCGCTGCCCGAGGAGGGCATCCACGACTTCGAGCAGTCGGTGACCACCGACCGCGAGGGCTTCCTCGACGAGTTCATCACCACCTTCTTCACCGCCGGCGACGAGCTCAAGGTCACCGAGGAGCAGCGCCAGGAGGCCCTCGAGCTGGCCAAGCCCGCGCGGGACGAGGCCGTCCTGCTCTGCATCAACGCCTTCGGCCGCACCGACTTCCGCGGCGACCTCGAGAAGATCACCGTCCCGGTGCTCGTGCTCCACGGCGACTCCGACGCCGTCGTGCCCTTCGAGGCGTCCGGCGAGCGGTCCGTCGCCGCGCTGAGCAACGCCTCCGTGCACGTGGTCAAGGACGGCCCGCACGGCTTCAACGTCAGCCACTCCGACGAGTTCAACGAGGCGCTGGTGGGCTTCCTGGGCTGACGCCCGCCCTCACACCTCGAGTCGCGCGACGGCCGCGGCCGTGTCGACGTCGCGGCGCAGCGTCGCCAGGTCCCCGGGGACGGCCCGGGCGCCGGCGTCGACGTGCGCGGTGGCCGACCGGTGCCCGAATCGCGGCACGAACGCGTCGTACGACGACGCGGCGTAGAGCGTGGTGCCGACGCCGTCGGCGTCCGCGACGTACGACGACCCGTCCACCGCCTCGGCCGCCGCGAGGGCGGCGTCCAGGTCGGCGGGCCGCAACGCGGGCAGGTCCGCGCACAGCGCGACGGGTCGGAGACCGGGCCAGCGTCGGCGGGCCTCGGCCGCGGCCTGCACGAGGGAGCCGTTGAGGTCGGCGCCGACGCCGTCCGGGACGACCTCGCACCCCAGCACCGACAGCCGGTCGGCGAACCGCGCGTCGTCGGTCACGGCGAGGACGACGGCGACGCGGACGGCGAGGCGCGCCGCCGTCGCGGTGTCGAGCGCGAACGCGGCGGCGAGCTCGCGGCGCGTCGCGTCGGGGACGTCGAGACGGCTCTTGCCGACGGACGGCGGCTTCGTCGGGAGCAGGCAGACCCAGCCGCCCTCTCCCCGGTTGCTCACCGGGCACAGTCTTGCAGTACCGACCAGTAGGCTGCTGCCGGCGTCGACGCATCGCGCGTGACGCCCGAGGGACGGTGGTCGAGCGGGAGGAGCGAGGTGGCGGTCCGGCCGAAGTACCAGCGCAAGGGCTGGGCGCTCCTCGTGGGCGGCGCGATCATCAAGGCGGGGCTGGTCACGCTCACCCGGCGCACCTGGATCGACGCGGAGCGGATCCCCGCCCGCGGTGGCTGCGTGATCGTGCTGAACCACCTCAGCCACGTCGACCCCCTGATCGCGGCGCACGTCGTGTGGGACCACGGCCGCCTGCCGCGCTACCTCGCGAAGGACGCGCTGTGGCACAACCGGTTCCTCGGGGCGCTGCTGCGCAACGCCCAGCAGATCCCCGTGAGCCGGGACGGCGCCGCGGCCTCCACCGCCTTCGACGCCGCGGTGAGGGCCGTCGAGGCCGGTGAGTGCGTCATCGTCTACCCGGAGGGCACGCTGACCCGCGACCCCGGTCTGTGGCCCATGCTCGGCCGCACCGGGGCGGCCCGGATCGCGCTGCGCACCGGCTGCCCGGTCATCCCGATCGGTCAGTGGGGGGCGCAGGACCTGCTGGCGCCGTACGCGAAGAAGCCGAACCTGCTGCCCCGCACGCACGTCACGCTCAAGGTCGGGGAGCCCGTCGACCTGTCGGCCTACGCCGAGCGGCCGCTGACCACGGCGGTGCTCCTCGAGGCGACCGAGACGATCATGACCGCGATCACCGACCTCGTGGCCGAGATCCGCGGCGAGCGACCACCGGCCGAGCGGTACGACCCGCGCCGGAGGGCTCGCCCCGCCCCCGGCGACGCGGGGGGCGACGGACTCGGCACGACCCAGGACACCCGGCAGGAGGGCGAGGCGCGATGAGCACGGTGGCGGTCTTCGGGGCGGGCTCGTGGGGCACGGCGTTCTCCGTCGTCCTCGCGGACGCCGGGAACGACGTGCGCATCTGGGGACGCCGTGAGGAGCTGTGCGCCGAGATCAACGAGCGCCGCGAGAACGCCGAGTACATGCCCGGCGTCGAGCTCCCGCCCAGCATCGAGGCGACCCACGACCCCGAGAAGGCCGCGGCCGGGGCGGACGTCGTCGTCCTCGCCGTGCCCTCGCAGCGGCTGCGCGAGAACCTCGTGGACTGGGCCGGGGCGCTGCCCGGCGACGCCGTCCTCGTCTCGCTGATGAAGGGCGTCGAGCTCGGCAGCCTGCGCCGGATGAGCGAGGTGATCACCGAGGTGACCGGCGCCGGACCAGAGCGCATCGCCGTCGTCTCCGGGCCGAACCTCGCCCGTCCGATCGCCTCGCGTGAGCCGGCAGCGTCCGTCGTGGCCTGCGAGGACGAGTCGGTGGCCCGTGGCCTGCAGGGACTGGTGCACACCCGGGCCTTCCGTCCCTACACCTCGACCGACGTCGTCGGCTGCGAGGTCGGCGGCGCCTACAAGAACGTGGTGGCGCTCAGCGTCGGCATGGCGGTCGGGCTCGGCTTCGGCGACAACACCACGGCGTCCGTCATCACCCGGGGCCTCGCCGAGACCGCACGCCTCGCCGGCGCGCTCGGCGCCCAGCAGCTGACCCTGATGGGCCTGGCCGGCCTCGGCGACCTCGTCGCCACGTGCTCCTCGCCGCTGTCACGCAACCGCACCTTCGGCGAGAAGCTCGGCCAGGGCATGACGGTCGACGAGATCGTCGCCTCGACGCGGCAGGTCGCCGAGGGCGCGAAGTCCTGCGACTCGATCCTCGCCCTCGCCCGCGAGCACGGCGTCGACGCCCCGATCGCCGAGGCGGTGAGCGCCGTCCTCGCCGGCCACATCACCCCGATCGACATGGTCAACGCCTTCATCGCCCGCGACACCAAGGCCGAGACCGACTAGCGCCGAGTCGGCACGTCTGCGCAGGTGTACGGCGCCGAGTCGGCACGTCTGCGCAGGTGTACGGCGTCGAGTCGGCACGTCTGCGCAGGTGTACGGCGTCGAGTCGGCACGTCTGCGCAGGCGTACGGCGTCGAGCGACGGCCGCGATGCTGCGTCACGACGTCCACCGCGCAGGGCGGGCAGGGTCGGAGCCGATCGAGCTCGCTGGCCGTGCGCGGGCCGCGCAGACGTGCCGACTCGACCCCTGTGGGGTGCGCAGACGTGCCGACTCGACCCCTGTGGGGTGCGCAGACGTGCCGACTCGACCCCTGTGGGGTGCGCAGACGTGCCGACTCGACGTCCTACAGGCGGGCGGAGTCGAGGGCCTGGACGAGGTCGTCCCACAGGTCGTCGACGTCCTCGACGCCCACCGACAGCCGCAGCAGGCCCTCGGGGATCGTCTCGGGCTCCGAGCGCCAGCGCCGGCGGCGCTCGAGGGTGGACTCGAGGCCGCCGAGGGACGTCGCGTAGACCCACAGGCGGGTCGAGTGCTGGACGAGGTCGGCGCGGGGCCCGGAGTCGAGCACGAGCGCGAGCATGCCGCCGAAGCCCGGGTAGCGGACCTCGACCACGTCGTCGCGCTCGGCGAGCCGCCGGACGAGCTCCTGCGCGGAGGCCTGGGCGCGCTCGACGCGCAGCGGCAGGGTCCGCAGGCCGCGCAGCGCGAGCCACGCCTCCAGGGTGCCGGGCACGTTGCCGAACGAGTCCCGGCGCTGCTTGAGCACGGTCCACAGCTGCTCGTCGGCGACGACGACGGCGCCCATCAGCAGGTCGGAGTGCCCTCCGATGTACTTGGTCACCGAGTGCAGCACGATGTCGGCGCCGAGCTCGAGCGGACGCTGCAGCACCGGGGTCGCGAACGTGTTGTCCACGACGAGGCGCGCGCCGGCGTCGTGAGCCGCGGCGGCGATCGCGGGCAGGTCGGCGACCTCCATGGCGGGGTTGGTGGGGGACTCCATCCAGACCAGCGCGGCGTCCTCGCAGGCGGCGACGACGGCGGCGGTGTCGGTGACGTCCACGAGCCGGACCTTGAGCCGGCCCCGGAGCTCGAGGTCGCCGAGCTGGGTCAGGGACCCGAGGTAGGCGTGCTTGGGGGCGACGACGACCTCGCCGTGCCCGACGAGGTCGAGCAGCGTCGCGACGGCCGACAACCCGCTGGGGTAGGCCAGGCAACGGCCGCCCTCGAGGCCGCCCAGGGCCTCCTCGAACGCCGACCACGTGGGGTTGGCGTAGCGGCCGTACTCCAGCTCACCACCGGCGGCGTACACCGACGCCATCGTGATGGGCTCGTTGAACGGCTGGTCCGGCCGGTGCGGCGGGCGGCCCAGCCGCGCGGCCCGGGTCGCCATCCGGGTGCGGGCCAGGTCGACGGGCTCAGGGTGTCCGGATCCATCCACGACGTCCATGCGGGCCAGCCTCCCACGGCGGCCGATAGGGTCCCGACGATGCCTGCCGACGACGCGACCACCGCCACCGACCAGCCGGGGGACCGGCCGACGGGACGCCGTACCCGCGTCGCCGTCGTCTTCGGCGGCCGCTCCGGCGAGCACTCCATCTCGTGCATCTCGGCGGGCTCCGTCATCGCCGCGCTCGATCCCGCCCGGTACGACGTCGTCCCGGTCGGCATCGCCACCGACGGCCGCTGGGTGCTGGAGTCCGCCGACCCCGCCCGCCTCGCCCTCGGCCCGGGCGGTGAGCTGCCCGTGGTGAGCAGCGACCGGGAGGTCGCCCTCGTGCCCGGCCAGGGCCTGGTCGCCGCGGAGCCGTCGCAGGTGCCGGACGTCCTCGGTCAGGTGGACGTCGTCATCCCCGTCATGCACGGCCCCTGGGGCCAGGACGGCACCCTGCAGGGCCTCCTCGAGATGGCCGGCGTGCGGTACGTCGGCGCGGGGGTGCTCTCCAGCGCCGTCGGCACCGACAAGCACGTGATGAAGCAGCTCTTCCGCGCCGCGGGCCTGCCCGTGCTGCCGTGGGTCGTCGTCCGACCCCGCGCGTGGGAGCGAGACGCGGACGCCGTCCGCGCCGAGGTCGCCGCGCTGGGCTACCCGGTCTTCGTCAAGCCGGCCCGCGCCGGCTCGAGCCACGGCATCACCCGCGTCAACTCGCCCGCCGAGCTCGACGCGGCCGTCGACGAGGCGGCCCGCCACGACCCGAAGGTCCTCGTCGAGGCCGCCGCGCAGGACGCCCGCGAGATCGAGGTCGGCGTACTCGACGCCCTCGACGGCAGCGTGCCGCAGGTCAGCGTCCCCGCCGAGATCCTGGTGGGGGAGGGCCACGAGTTCTACGACTTCGAGGCGAAGTACCTCGAGGAGAGCTTCGCCGTCCCCGCCGACGTGGACGACGACCTCCGCGCCGAGATCACCTCCCTCGCCCAGCGGGCGTTCGAGGCCCTCGAGGTCGAGGGCCTGGCCCGCGTCGACTTCTTCGTCCTGCCCGACGGCCGGGTCATCGTCAACGAGGTCGAGACCATGCCCGGCTTCACGTCGCTGTCGATGTTCCCGCGCATGTGGGCCGCCACCGGCCTCGACTACCCGGCGCTCCTCGACCGCCTCGTCGACCTGGCGCTCACGCGGTCGACCGGCCTGCGCTGAGGCGGGCGTCCGCCGACCGGCGGTCGCGACGCGGTCGCGCGCCGGTGCGCTCCCTGCTCGTCCACCGTGGTGGTCGACGTCAGGGGGTGATGACGAGCCGGACGCCGGCGGCGCCCGACGCCTGCGCGGCCCACGCGTCGGCGGCGCCGTCGAGACCGACGACGTTGTGGGCGACGCGGACCTCGTCGCGGGAGGCGTGGGCGAGCATCGTCCGCAGGCCCTCGTCGCGCTCGGCGGCGCTCAGGGCGTTGTTCGTGTGACCGAGGACGGCGGCCGAGCGGCTGCGCAGCAGTGCCGACGAGAGCGAGGCGGTCTCCCCGGCGGCGCTGCCCAGGTTGACCAGCCGCCCGCCCGGCGACAGCACCGACAGCGCCGCCTCGGCCGGCGCACCCCACACCGGGTCGACCACCACGTCGACCCTCCCGCCGCAGGCCTCCCCGAGGCGGGCAGCCACCTCGGTCAGCGACCCGCTGGTGTCGACGACGGCGTCCGCCCCGGCGGCGGTGGCGCGCTCGGCCGCGGGGCCCGGGCGGCACCCCGCGACCACGCGTGCGGCGCCGAGCGGCCGGGCCGCCCCCAGAGCGGCCTGGCCGAC
>NZ_JAKUHT010000013.1 GCF_022436705.1 Nocardioides sp. CFH 31398
GACGGCACCGCCCCCGCCGGGCGGCCCACCGCGGAGCCCGCGCCGGCGGAGGTCCCGACGTGAGCCGCCACCGCGCGACCCCGGCCTCCCTGCCGCGCCGGACCCGCCACCGCGCTGCCCTGGCGCTCGCCCTCGTCGCCGCGCTCGGCGTCGGGGTCGGGGGTGGGGGGACGTACGCGTTCTGGAACGACCGCGCCGACGTCGGGACGGGCTCGGTGAGCGCCGGCACGATGGACCTGCGCGTGGACGACCAGGCGGTCGGCCAGGGCGCCGGCTACACCAAGTCGTCGATCGCGTTCGCGAACCGGACCCCGGGGGAGTACGAGGCGTACAGCCTCACGCTCCGCAACGTCGGCGACCCCCCGGGCACGTACCGGCTGGAGGCGCTGCGGGGCGGCACCTGGACCTACCTCGACGACGCCGTCGTGGTGCAGGCCTACACGGGGAGCCCGGTCGAGGACACGACCTACCCGGTGCAGGACACCTGCTCGGGCGCGGCCCTCGGCCCGGAGCAGCTGCTCACCAGCACCTCCGCGTTCTCGCTGACGACCTCCGCGCGGTCCCTCGCCGCGGGGGCGCAGGAGTCGGTCTGCGTGCGCATCGGGATCTCGGTCAACGCCGGCAACGGCAACCAGGGCAAGACCGGCACGCTGCTGCTGCGCGCGACCTTGACCCAGGTGACCTGATGGTCCGGCGTCGCCCCGCGGTGGCCGCCACGCTGCTCGCCGGACTGCTGCTGCTCCTCCCCGGCCACGTCGCGGGCACCGCGGCGGTCTACACCGACGCCGCGGCCTCGACCACCGGCGAGGTCGGCGCGTCGACCGTCTTCGTGCCCCCGGCGGCGAACCCGGTGTCCTGCGTCGAGTCGGGACCGACGCTCAACCCGGGCGCGAGCGTCACCTTCACGACCGATCGCGTCGCGGAGCCGCCGCGCGGGGGCGTGCAGTACGTCCTGCGCGTCTACCGGGTCGACGTCACCCCCGCGACCAAGCTGGGTCCGGACTTCCTCATGAACGTCGGGCCGACGACGGCGACGCTCACCTTCGACGGGGGCGGGCTCACGCTCCTGCAGGACACGGCCTACCAGGCCCGGGTGACGACCCGGCTGACGGACTCCGCGCGCGAGTCGAGCCCCGCGCGGCTCCGCAACTTCCGCAACGGCGGCCTGCTCATCGCCAACTTCACCTGCGGCACCGGCACCTGAGCGCTCCCGTGCCCGCCGGGCGACCAGCGGCAGGTCGGTAGGATCGATCCTCGCGGAGGGGTCGGGCGGCCCCTGACCGTGCGCAGCGACGACGAAGGGACGAGCGATGTCAGGCCACTCCAAGTGGGCGACCACGAAGCACAAGAAGGCCGTCATCGACGCGCGGCGCAGCAAGATGAACACCAAGCTCGTGAAGAACATCGAGGTCGCGGCCCGGATGGGCGGCGGCGACCCCGCGGGCAACCCCACGCTGTACGACGCCATCCAGAAGGCGAAGAAGTCGTCGGTCACGAAGGACAACATCGAGCGCGCCGTGCAGCGCGGCTCCGGCGCCGAGGCGGGCGGGGCCGACTACCAGACGATCATGTACGAGGGCTACGGCCCTGGCGGCGTCGCGCTGCTGGTCGAGTGCCTGACGGACAACAAGAACCGGGCCGCCATGGAGGTCCGCACCGCGATGACCCGCAACGGCGGCACGCTCGCCGACCCGGGCTCGGTGTCCTTCCTCTTCCACCGCAAGGGCGTGGTCGTCGTCCCTCAGCAGCAGGAGGGGCGCACCCTCGCCGAGGACGACGTCCTCGAGGCCACGCTGGAGGCCGGCGCGGACGACATCAACGACCTGGGGGAGTCGTTCGAGGTCATCTCGGAGGCCACCGACCTGCTCGGCGTGCGGACCGCGCTGCAGGCGGCCGGCTTCGACTACGACTCCGCCGAGGCCTCCTTCGTCCCGGACTCGCAGGTCGAGCTCGACGCCGAGGTGGCGCCCAAGGTGTTCCGCCTCGTCGAGGCCCTCGAGGACCTGGACGACGTCCAGAACGTCTACGCGAACTTCGACGTCTCCGACGAGGTCATGGCGACCGTCGACGCCTGAGCCCCCGGCCGTCCCGCCGGGGCGTGTCGCGTGGGCGACGTCGGTGCCGGCCGCTAGCGTGTGCGAACAGGTGTTCGTACGGCGAGAGGTGGCCCATGCGCGTGCTCGGGATCGACCCCGGGCTGACCCGGTGCGGGGTCGGCGTCGTCGAGGGTGACGTGGGCCGGCCGCTGCGGCTCGTCGACGCCAACGTCATCAGGACCTCCGCGGGGGTGCCGATCGCGACCCGGCTCGTGACCATCGAGGCCGGGCTGGCGGAGTGGATCGAGGAGTTCCGCCCCGACGCCGTCGCGGTCGAGCGGGTCTTCGCGCGCTCCGACGTCTCGACCGTGATGGGCACCGCGCAGGCCAGCGGCCTCGCGCTGGTCGCGGCCGCGCGGCGGGGGATCGCCGTCGCGACACACACCCCCAGCGAGGTCAAGGCCGCCGTCTCCGGCAACGGCCGCGCCGACAAGGCCCAGGTCGGCCTGATGGTCGCCCGCATCCTGCGGCTGCCCGCCGCCCCGAAGCCCGCGGACGCGGCGGACGCCGTCGCGCTCGCGATCACCCACATCTGGCGCGGCGGCGCCCAGGCGCGGCTGGACGCCGCGCTGGCCCGCTCGGGAGGAGCACGATGATCAGCAGCGTCCGCGGCCCCGTCCTGGCCGTGACCCTGACCGGCGCGGTCGTCGAGGTCGGCGGCATCGGCCTCCACCTCGCCTGCACGCCGGGCACCCTGGCGGGGCTGCGGACCGGGCAGGAGGCCACGCTCGCGGCCTCGCTCGTCGTCCGGGAGGACTCCCTGACCCTGTTCGGCTTCGCGAGCGACGACGAGCGCGACTGCTTCGAGCTGGCGCAGACCGCCTCCGGCGTGGGTCCGAAGGTCGCCCAGGCGATGCTCGCCGTCCTCGGCCCCGACGAGCTGCGCCGGGCGATCGCCGCGGAGGACACCAAGCGCCTCACGGCGGTGCCGGGCATCGGGCAGAAGGGCGCCCAGCGGATCATCCTCGAGCTCAAGGACCGGATCGGTCCGCCCGTCGGTGCCGCCACCACGACCCCGGCCGGCCCGGCCGCGGGCTCCGCCGACGCCTGGCGCGGCCAGGTCCACCAGGGTCTCGTCGGCCTCGGCTGGTCGGCCAAGGAGGCGGACCGGGCGGTCGAGACGGTTGCCGACCAGGCCGGCCCGGTGCCCGACGTCGGGGCGCTGCTGCGAGCCGCGCTGCGCGCGCTGAGCAAGGCCTGACGTCGTGGATGCTGGCCCGGAGCACGGCCTGGACGACTACGAGGCCGTCGAGGCGACCCACCTGAGGTCGCTGGTCGCCGCCGACGCGGACGGCGACGAGCGCGCGGTCGAGGCCGCCCTGCGGCCCCGCTCGCTCGACGAGGTCGTGGGCCAGCACCGGGTCCGTGAGCAGCTCGGCCTGGTCCTCGAGGCCGCCCGTCGGCGCGGGAGGGCCCCGGACCACGTGCTGCTCTCGGGGCCGCCCGGCCTGGGCAAGACCACGCTGGCCATGATCATCGCGGCCGAGATGGGGGCGCCGCTCCGCATCACCAGCGGCCCGGCGCTGACCCACGCCGGCGACCTCGCGGCGATCCTGTCCGGGATGAACGAGGGCGACGTCCTCTTCGTCGACGAGATCCACCGCACCGCCCGGCCGGCGGAGGAGATGCTCTACGTCGCGATGGAGGACTTCCGCGTCGACGTCGTCATCGGCAAGGGCCCCGGCGCGACCGCGATCCCGCTCGAGATCCCCCCGTTCACCCTGGTCGGCGCGACGACCCGGGCGGGGCTGCTGCCGGGGCCGCTGCGGGACCGGTTCGGGTTCACCGCCCACCTCGAGTTCTACGAGCCCGCCGAGCTCGACCTCATCGTCCGTCGCTCGGCCGACCTGCTCGGGGTCGACGTGACCGGTGAGGGCACCGCCGAGATCGCGTCGCGCTCGCGCGGCACGCCGCGCATCGCCAACCGCCTGCTGCGCCGCGTGCGTGACTGGGCGCAGGTCCGAGCGGACGGTGTCGTCACGCCCGAGGCGGCCCGCGCGGCGCTCGACCTCTACGAGGTCGACGAGTCGGGGCTCGACCGTCTCGACCGCGGCGTCCTCGACGTCCTCTGCCGCCGCTTCGGCGGGGGCCCCGTGGGCGTCTCGACCCTCGCCGTCGCCGTGGGGGAGGAGCGCGAGACGGTGGAGGAGGTCGCCGAGCCGTTCCTGGTCCGGCAGGGCCTCCTCGCGCGCACCCCGCGCGGCCGCGTCGCCACCCCTGCGGCCTGGGCCCACCTCGGCCTCACCCCGCCGCCGGTCACCGGCGGCGACAGCACGCTCTTCGAGGGCTGACGCTCCCGGTCGCCGGCACACGGCCGGTCGAGCCGGCGGGGACCAGGTCGTGCGCGGGGCCCGAGGCCGCGTCGACCCGGGCCGGTGCTCCCGGGCCCGCGAGGCGATCTCGTGGCTCACCGGCGGAACCGACCACCTCGGACGGGGCGGTGACAGCCTCCTCCTAGACTCGGGTCGGTCCCACCCACCCGTGAAAGGTCTCCTCGTGGAGCAGCTGTCCGCCCTCCTTCCGATCATCGCGATCGTCGCGATCTTCTACCTGCTGGTGATCCGGCCGCAGTCCAAGCGCGCCAAGCAGCAGCGTGAGATGCAGGCGGCGCTGGGGGTGGGCTCCGAGGTCATGCTCACCTCCGGCATCTTCGGGACCCTCGTGGCCGTCGACGATCCCGAGCGCGTCGACGTCTCCATCGCCGACGGCGTCGTCGTCACGGTCGCGCGCGCCGCGATCGCCACGGTCGTCCCGGAGAGGACCCCGCTCGGCGACACCGCCGCGGACCCGGCCGTCGACACGACCGACGACACCCGCAAGGAGCTCTGAGTGAGCGACGCCCTGGAGCGCGCCCGCTCCGCCATGGAGCGGCTGGTGGTCGACGTCCCGGACTTCCCGACCGAGGGCGTGGTGTTCAAGGACATCACCCCGCTGCTGGCCGACCCGGCCGGTCTGGGCGACGTCGTCGAGGCACTCGCGGCCGCCGGCCGCGACGCCGACGGCACGACCACCGTCGACGCGGTCGTCGGCATGGAGGCCCGCGGCTTCCTGCTCGCCGCGCCCGTCGCGCTGGCCCTCGGGGTGCCGCTGGTGCCGGTCCGCAAGGCGGGCAAGCTGCCGCGCGAGACTTACTCCGTCTCCTACTCGCTGGAGTACGGCGAGGCCACCCTCGAGATCCACACCGACGCGCTGGGGGAGGGCGACCGCGTGCTGCTCGTGGACGACGTCCTCGCCACCGGGGGCACGCTGGCCGCCACGCGCGAGCTCGTCGAGCGCTGCGGCGCGCGGACGACGTCCGTCGCGATGCTCATGGAGCTCACGTTCCTGCCCGGTCGCGAGTCGCTGGGCGACATCCCGCTGACGAGCCTGCTCGCGGTCTGAGTCGCGTCGGGCACGGCCCTACACTGGAGGCGTGACCGACGACACCGGGCGCGCTCCCTCCGGGACCGCCACCGAGCCCCGGGTCGAGACGAGCCCGGCGGCGCCGCCGCCCGAGCCCCGTCCCGCACCCGAGCCGGTCACCTCCGCCCGCGGGATGCGCGCACGCCTGGCGCGGATCGGCACGCGCAGCAGCTCCGGTGACAACCCGGTGCTGGGGCCGCTGTTCAAGGCGGTCCGCACGCACCACCCCAAGGCGGACCTCGCCCTGCTCGAGCGCGCGTACACCACCGCGGAGCGCCTGCACTCGCACCAGTCGCGCAAGAGCGGGGACCCGTACATCACCCACCCGCTCGCGGTGACCACCATCCTCGCCGAGATCGGCATGACCGAGCCGACGCTCGTCGCCTCGCTCCTGCACGACACCGTCGAGGACACCGAGTACACCCTCGCCCAGCTGCGCGCCGACTTCGGCGACGAGGTCGCGCAGCTCGTGGACGGCGTCACCAAGCTCGACAAGGTCAAGTACGGCGACTCGGCCCAGGCCGAGACGCTGCGCAAGATGATCGTCGCGATGGCCCGCGACATCCGGGTGCTGGTCATCAAGCTCGCCGACCGGCTCCACAACATGCGGACGCTGCGCTACGTCAAGCCGGAGACGCAGGAGCGGAAGGCCCGCGAGACGCTCGACATCTACGCCCCCCTCGCGCACAGGCTGGGCATGAACACCCTGAAGTGGGAGCTCGAGGACCTCGCGTTCGCGACGCTCCACCCCAAGATCTACGACGAGATCGTGCGCCTGGTGGCCGAGCGGGCGCCGTCCCGCGACTCGTTCCTCGCCCAGGTCATCAGCGAGGTCGAGGCCGACCTCAAGGCCGCGGGCATCAAGGCCACCGTCACCGGCCGGCCCAAGCACTACTACTCGATCTACCAGAAGATGATCGTCGGCGGCCGCGAGTTCTCCGACATCTACGACCTGGTCGGCATCCGCGTCCTCGTCGAGCAGGACCGCGACTGCTACGCCGTGCTCGGCGTCCTGCACCACCGCTGGAACCCCGTCGTCGGCCGGTTCAAGGACTTCGTCGCGCTCCCGAAGTTCAACATGTACCAGTCGCTGCACACCACGGTGATCGGCCCCCAGGGCAAGCCCGTCGAGCTGCAGATCCGCACCTACGGCATGCACCGCCGGGCGGAGTACGGCGTCGCGGCGCACTGGAAGTACAAGGAGGACGGCCGCTCAGGTGCCGACACCGAGCGTCGCGGCGACCTGGACGACATGACCTGGGTCAAGCAGCTCCTCGACTGGCAGAGCGACGTCGAGGACCCGGGCGAGTTCCTGGAGTCCCTGCGCTTCGAGGTCAACCAGTCCGAGGTCTACGTCTTCACCCCCCGCGGCGACGTCATCGCCCTCCCGGCCGGCGCGACCCCCGTCGACTTCGCGTACGCCGTCCACACCGAGGTCGGCCACCACACGATCGGCGCCCGCGTGAACGGGCGGCTGGTCCCGCTGGAGTCGCAGCTGGAGAACGGCGACAACGTCGAGGTCTTCACGTCGAAGGCCGCGAACGCCGGCCCGTCGCGCGACTGGCTCGGCTTCGTCAAGTCACCCCGCGCCCGGTCGAAGATCCGGCAGTGGTTCACGAAGGAGCGCCGCGACGAGGCCATCGAGCGCGGCAAGGACCAGATCGCGCGGCTCATGCGCAAGGAGGGCCTGCCCCTCAAGCGCCTCATGTCCCACGAGACGCTGACCGAGGCGGCGACGCACTTCCACCTCTCCGACGTCACGTCGCTCTACGCCGCCGTCGGCGAGGCCAACCTCTCCGCGCAGGCCGTCGTACGCCGCGTCATCGAGCTCCACGGGGGCGACGCCGGCGCGGCCGAGGACCTCGCCGAGGCCGTCACCATCACGGGGCGCCGCGGGCGCTCCAAGGCCGCCGCCGCGGGCGACCCCGGCGTGATCGTCGCCGGCGCCCCCGACGTGTGGGTGAAGCTGGCGAAGTGCTGCACCCCGGTGCCGCCGGACCCCATCCTCGGCTTCGTCACGAAGGGCGGCGGGGTCTCGGTCCACCGCGGCGACTGCACCAACGCCCGGGAGCTGCAGTCCCACCCCGAGCGGCTGCTCGCCGTCGAGTGGGCGCCGACGGCGCAGTCGATGTTCCTGGTCAACATCCAGGTGGAGGCCCTCGACCGGGCCCGCCTGCTCTCGGACATCACCATGGCGCTGTCCGACGTCCACGTGAACATCCTGTCCGCGTCGCTGTCGACCACCCGCGACCGCGTGGCCAAGAGCCGCTTCACCTTCGAGATGGCCGACGCGAAGCACCTCGACTCGGTCCTCCGCGCGGTCCGCACCGTGCCCGGCGTCTTCGACGCCTACCGCGTGACCCAGTAGGTCGGTCGCCGAGGTCTCGACGCGGAGCCGCGGGCGCCCTTCGACAGGCTCAGGAACCACGGCTCCGCTGCTCGACCACCTCCCGCCTCCTAGGCCGGGATCACCTTGGCCAGGAACTTCGTCCGCACCATCACCCAGATGACCGCCAGGACGACGGTGTGGACGACCAGGCCCTGCCACCAGCTGGTGCGGTCGAGGCCGGGGACGTTGCCGACGGCGAGCACGAAGAACACGTGGACGATGAACACGTAGAGGCTGACCCGGCCGAGCGGGACGAGGAACCAGCCGAACGCCGCGGCGATCGGCTTCCACACGCAGGTCAGGATCGCGTAGGCGACGACGATGACCAGGACCAGGTCGATCAGGCGGCCGCCCTGGAGCTCGGTGCGCTGGTAGAGGTTCGGGTAGAGCCAGTCGTACGCCGAGCCGTGCTGCAGCCACAGCAGGCCGAGGGTGGCGGCGTACGCACCGAGGGCGACGCCCACCGCGACCTTGCCGACCCGGGAGGTCAGCGCGCGGGTGATCTCGCGGCGGTACTTGCCGACGACCAGCCCGACGCAGAACGGCACCTGCCACACCGCGAGGGGGAAGACGTCGTCGAACTGCGAGGGGAGCAGGTCGAGACCGACCCAGTGGTCCAGCCCGTAGAGCGCGGCGCTCCCGAGCAGCACCGCCCACCAGAAGCCCCGCTGGATCGCCCACATCAGGGCCGGCACCAGCAACGACAGGACCACGAACAGGCCCATGATGTTGAAGACCCACGGCCCCATCTCGAGCAGCAGCAGCTGCCGGACGGCGTACCACGGCGGCGGGTAGTCGAAGAGCCGCGGCGCGTTGACGTACAGGTCGTAGACCTGCCCGGCGGCCTCGGGCCCGGCGGAGCCGGTGCCGCGGTCGGTGAACGTGGTGATGACCGAGGCGTCGACGAACGGCACGAGCGAGATCAGGAAGACCAGGACGACGACGACCAGGGCGGTCACGTACTGCTTGCGGGCGCGGCGCAGGGCCTGGACCGCGGCGACGTACTCACCCTGCCGGCGCACCGCGACGGGGTAGACCATCCCCAGCACGATCCCGGACAGCAGCACGAACAGCTCGGCGCCGGTGATCGCGCCGATGGCGTTGAGGGCGACGTAGCTGTACGGGCCTGCGACCTCGATGTGGGTGATGACGACGGCACAGATGATCCAGCCGCGCAGCAGGTCGAGGCGCTGGTCGCGCGGGTCGTCGGGCGTCGGGTAGCGCCAGGACGGCACCAGCCGTCCGAGGAGCCCGGACAGCACGAACGCGAGGAACGCCGCGACGACGAGCGCGGTGATCCACCCCATCTGGTCGCCGGCGTCGATGCGGTCGGTGAGGTACTGGTTGGTCGCCTCGTTCGACGCCTCCTGGTCGATGACGCGGGTGACCGGGCCGAGGTCGACCCCGGCGGCGCGCAGGTCGGTGCGCAGCGCCCCGGCGAGCGCCCGGGTGTGGGTGACCCGCCAGTCGACGACGGTGTCGCCGGTCTCGGCCTCGGCCCGCCGCACCTCGAGCCAGGTGATCAGCTCGATGTTCGGGTACGCCGCGGCCGTGTCGGGGTCGATCACCTGGCGCCACCAGGAGCGCTTGATCTCCTCGGGGCCGTCGTCGCCCGAGGCCTCGGGGTCGTAGAACGCGCCCGTGCGGACCGACATCGGCAGGTCGTACGCCGCGGAGAACCGGTCGTAGAAGCTCTCGCGGGTGCGGTCGTCGCCGTAGCCGGCGGCCTCCTCCAGCCGGGCGGCGTACGCGCCGGGCTCGGGGACCGTGTTGGTCTCCTCGTCGATGCCCTCGGTCTCGTCGTCGGTCTCGCCGTCGTCGAGGCGCACGCCGTAGTGGTAGACGCTGAGGCCGACCCAGTCGACCGCGTCCTCGCCCGGGAAGTACGGGCCGTACGGGTCGTCGGCGGCGTCCACGAGCCCGTCGCCCGTGGTGTCGAGGCGCGCCAGGTCGCGGGAGCCGAGGCCCTCGATGCGACCGGAGCTGCCGGTGAACGGGTAGCCCGAGCCGTACGACGGCGCCCACACCATGACGGCGTCCGGCGCGCCGGCGTGGACGACGTCGGCCAGCTCGCGGAAGGCGTCGACGTACGCCGACGGCTCCTGGCCCCACGGCGTCCAGGAGGCGTTCATCTCCGGTGCGAAGCGCAGGAGGACCGTCGTGTCGTACTGGTCGTGCACGTCGACGAGGACGTCGACGAGGGCCTCGGCGTCGTCCGCGGTGAGCTCCTCCAGCGCGACCGACGGCTCCAGGGTCAGCTCGGCGAGCGCGCCCTGCTGGGCGGCCTGCTGCGCGAACTGCTCGACGACGGTGACGTCGGCGCCGGACAGCGGGTAGGCGGCCAGCTGGGCGTACGCGGAGGGGCGGGCGCCGAGCCGGTCGGCGTACTGCGCCGCCGAGTCGTCGGTCCAGTCGAGCTGAGGGCCGAAGTACGGCCCGCCCGACGGCGCCGGGACCGGGTCGGCCGCCGCCGCGGAGGCCGGGCCGGCGGGGAGGAGCGCGAGGAGGACCAGGACGGCGCCCGGCAGGGCGGCGAGGCGACGCAGGAGCGTGGTCACGACCCGTCACCCCGCTCCCAGCGCAGCCGCCAGCGGTTGGTGTCGCCGTCGCGGCGGTAGTGCAGCTCGTCGGTGACGGCGACCGCCATCGCGAGCCCGCGCCCGCTGACGGCGTCCGCGCCGGGCATCGTCGCCGCGCCCGGGTCGACCGTCAGCTCGGTGCCGTCGTCCGCGACCTCGGCGACGACCTCCCGGCCCGTGACGCGGAGCTGCACGACGACCTCGCCGCCGCGCCGGCCCGCGAGGGCGTGCTCGACGACGTTGCCGACGACCTCGACCAGCGCCGTCTCGACCCGGGTGCGGTCGGTCGGGGAGACGTCCGGCGCGTCGCGCCACACGTCGGCGAGCTCGCGCCCGACGGCGTCGACGCTCTCGACCCGGCCCGGCAGCCGCACCGAGCGCACCAGCTCGGCGTCCATCAGAACGCGCTCTCCACGCTGTCCCGCGGGCGCAGGACCTTGTCGAGGTTCGTCAGCGACAGGATCGTGGTGACCTGCTCGGAGGGAGCGGCGAGACGGAGGTCGCCGCCCGCCTGCCGGGCGGACTTGAGCCCGGCGATCAGCGCGCCGAGGCCGGAGGAGTCGACGAAGCCGGTCCGGGACAGGTCGACGACGATCCGCGACGTGCCGCCGCCGATGAGGTCGGCGACGTGTCCGGAGAACCGCTTGGCCGAGACCATCGTCAGGCGGTCGAGCGGGCGGACGACACCGACGCCCTCGTCGGTGACGGTGACCTCGAAGTCGCTCACGGCGTGCTCCCTTCCTGGGGGTGTTCCTGGGGATCCGGTTCTGGGTCGGGACCGCGGTAGAGCACGGCCTGGATGACGACGCTGAAGATGAGGAGGTCGAAGAGGACCCACGCCACGTTGGCCCACACCCCGAGGGGGTCGGCCTGCCCGACGGCGAGGCGGACCATGCCGAGGGCGACGGCGACCACGAGGGCGCCGATGACGATGAGCTGCGGCTTGACCAGGTGCCACTGCGGCCCGTCGGTGACGGGACGCTCCTTGGGCGTGACCGAGAAGTCGAGGTGCCGGCCGAGGAACACGTTGCCGAAGGCGGAGGTCACCGACTTGATCCAGGTGGGGAAGAGCACCAGCGAGTACTGCTGCCCGCGCCAGGTCGGCACGCCCTTGCCGACGACGAGGAACATCAGCTGGTTGACCACGAGGAACGGGATCAGGCGGGCGAAGAACTCGCTCGACAGCGACTGCACCGGCAGCACGCCGAAGCACAGGTAGACCACCGGCGCGGTCACGTAGACGACGGCCGCGAAGCCCGAGAGGTAGCTCCACATGGTGGAGAAGTACATGAGGCGCTGCGGGACGCTGAGCCCCTTCACGAACAGGGGGTTCTCCCGGAACATCACCTGCATCGTGCCCTGGGCCCAGCGCAGCCGCTGGGTGAGCATGGAGCCGAGGTCCTCGGGCGCGAGGCCGTGGGCCAGGACCTCGTGGTGGTAGACCGAGCGCCAGCCCATCGCGTGCATCCGCATCGCGGTGGCCATGTCCTCGGTGACCGAGATGGTCGCCAGCGGCATGACGGGCTGGGCCTCGTCGTCGCGGCTCATGTCGACGGCGCTGATCAGGGCCTTGACCGTCTCCAGGGCCCCGAGGGGGGACCACTCCCGTCGTGTGACCCGGTCGAGGGCGACCTCGTCGAGGACGGCCAGCGGGCTCGACTCCTCCGCGATGGCGCCCTCGAGGCCGGCGATGACCTCCAGGTCGGCGCGGAGGGCGGTGAGGTCCTCGGCGACGAGCCGGTCGGTCACGGCGTCGATGCGCTGCTGGAAGCCGTAGGTGACGTCGGCGAGCGCGGCGCCCGCGTCGAGCTCCGCGCGGGCGTGGCGGACCTCCGCCGCCACCTCGTCGATCGCGGCGCGCAGACGGTGGTCGTCGGGGTCGAGGTCGTCGCGTGCGTTGGCCAGCACCGCGTCGGAGGTCTTGAGCGCCCGGCGCACGGCGGTCTCGACCTCCTGGGCGTACCGGGAGACGCCGAGCTGCATGAGCGCCTCGCGGCGCAGGACGGCGTTGGAGCCGCAGAAGAACGCGGCGTTCCAGCCGTCCTTGCCCTGCTGGATCGGGCCGTAGAAGAGCGGCGCCTGGCTGCCGAGCGGGTCGGACCTCGGGACGTTGACGAAGTACTGCGGGGTCTGCACCAGCGCGACCTCGGGGTCGGTGAACCAGCCGAGGGTCTTGTCGAGGATCTCGGGGGCCGGCACCTGGTCGGCGTCCAGGATGAGCAGGAACTCGCCCTCGGTCTGCATGAGGGCGTTGTTGATGTTGCCCGCCTTGGCGTGCCGTGGCCGGTCCACCCAGTCCTCGCTGCGGCGGATCCAGCCGATGCCGTGCGCCTCGGCCCAGTCGTGGAGCTCGGTGCGGGAGCCGTCGTCGAGGATCCAGGTGCGGTGCGGGTGGTGGATGTCGCGGGCGGCCAGCGCGGTGCGCTGCACGAGGTCGAGCGGCTCGTTGTAGGTCGTGACGAAGACGTCGACGGTCGCGTCCGGGGGAGGTGGGGGCGCCTCGCCCCGGCGCTTCACCTTCCACACGGTCGTCCCGAACAGCAGGGCGTCGATGATGCTGTACGTCTCGGCCACGACCAGCGGGACCGCGATCCACCAGGCGTTCCAGTTGACCGAGAACAGCCAGCGCCAGACGACGTAGTTGACGCCGAGCACGACGGTGAGCAGCACCGCGACCCGGATGAGCCACTGGGGTGCGGGGGAGGGGGGACTGTCCCGAGACACCCCTGAACCCTAGGTAGTTACAAGGGACTTGTTCGCCGAATCGCCAGAACGGTGACGTCGTCCCGTGCGGGGTCGGTCTCCGCGAGCTCGGCGACCCGCTCGACGAGCGCCCGGGGGTGCTCGGCGGCGAGCGCGAGACGGGCGATCTCGCCGAGGGAGTCCATCGTCCCGCCCAGCAGGTCGAGCAGGCCGTCGCTGGTCAGCACGAACCAGTCGCCCGGCTCGAGCCCGACGGAGGACTCGGTCCAGGTCCAGTCCGCGGTGATGCCGAGGGGCAGGTCCCCGCCCCGCAGCTGCTCCACCGCCCCGTCGGCGCGGCAGACCAGGGCGAGGCCGTGGCCGGCGTCCACCCAGCGCACCTCGCCCCGACCCGGGTGCGCCCAGGCGACGAACCCGGTGACGAAGGCGTCGGAGGCCGCCAGGTCGCTGACCAGCAGCGCGTTGACCGCGGAGACCACCGTGCCGAGGTCGGCACCGTCCTCGTGCCGCCCCCCGCGGCCCTGCGCGTACGCCGTCGCCTCGGCGCGCAGCGAGGCGCGCACGGTGGCGGTGAGGATGGCCGCCCCGGTGCCCTTGCCCATGACGTCGGCGAGCGCGAGGAGGTGCCCGGCGTCGCCGAAGCCCGCGTGGTCGTAGAAGTCGCCGGAGACGACGGAGGTGGGCAGGCAGACGGCCGCGGCGTCGTACCCGTCGAGCACGAGCGGCGGCGGCAGCAGCGCCTCCTGGACGGCGGTCGCGCGCTGCGCCTCGCCCTCCGTCTGGAGCTCGGTGTCCACCCAGCGGGCCAGCTCCCGCAGCAGCTGGGCGTCGCGGTCCTCCCAGGGCCGCAGCCGGCGGTCGGCCAGCGCCAGGGTGCCGATCGCGGTGCCGTGGGCGTCGTGCACGGGGTGACCGGCCCAGAACCGGACCCGCGGCGCGCCGACGACCGTGGGCGCCCCGGCGTACGTCGGGTCCTCGCGGGCGTCGGGCACGACCAGCAGCTCCCCGGACTTCACGCACGCGAGGGAGAAGTCGTCGCTCGCCGGTGGCTGCGGCACCTGGGGGATCCGGGTCAGCGACTTGAAGAACGTCCGCTCGCCGTCGACGAGCGTGATCGAGGCGATCGGGACGTCGAAGAGCACCAGCGCGAGCCGGGTGAACCGGTCGAAGCGCTCCTCGGCCGGGGTGTCCAGCAGGTCCAGGGCGTCGAGCCCGCGGCTGCGCCGCTCCGGCTCGGCTCCCGCCTCGGGCGTCACGAGAAGTCCGCGGACGCCCGCCTGGCAGCGTCGAGGAACATCCTGCGCGAGGCCAGGTCGGACTCGAGGCGCTCGGCCTTCTTCTCGTCCCCGGCCGCCCGGGCCTGCTCCTGCTCGGCCTCGAGGCCGGTGATGGCCGCCTCCAGCTTCGCGACGAGGTCACCGGCCCGGGCCGACTTCTCGGGGTCGGACCGCGACCACTGCGAGTCCTCGGCCCCCCGGATGGCGGACTCGACGGCGCGGAAGCGCCCCTCGAGCTCCTTCATCCGGTCCCGGGGCACCTTGCCGGCCTCGTCCCAGCGGTCCGCCAGGTCGCGGAAGGCGCGCTTCGCGGCGTCGAGGTCGGTCACCGGCACCAGCGCCTCGGCCTCGACCAGCAGGGCCTCCTTGACCTCGGCGTTCGCCGCGAACTCCTCGTCCTGGGCGCGGTTGGCGGCGTCGCGGGCGCCGAAGAACTGGTCCTGTGCGCCGCGGAAGCGCCGCCACAGCGCCTCGTCGACGTCGCGGGGCGCCGGGCCGGCGGCCTTCCAGTCCCGCATGAGGTCGCGGTAGCGGCCGGACGTCGGGCCCCAGTCGGTCGAGCCGGCCAGCGACTCGGCCTCGGCGGCCAGGCGCTCCTTGACGACCCTGGCGCCCTCCCGCTTGGTGTCCTGCTCGGCGAAGTGGGCCTTCCGGGCCTTCGTGTACGCCGTGCGGGCGCCGGAGAACCGCTTCCACAGGGCGTCGTCGGTCGGCCGGTCCAGCCGCGGCAGCGCCTTCCACCGCTCCAGCAGCTCGCGCAGGCGGTTGGCGCCGTGGCGCCAGTCGTTGCCGGCGGCGATCTGCTCGGCGGCGGCGACGATCTCCTCCTTGCCGGTGCGCGCCTCGGTCTGGGCCCTGGCCTTCTCGGCGCGCTTCGCCTCGCGCTGGGTGGCGATCACCTCGCCGAGCGCGTCGAGGCGGCGCAGCAGGCCGTCGAGGTCGCCGACCGCGTTCGCGCCGTCGACCTGGCCGCGCACCCGGGCGACGGCGGCGGCGGCCTCGTCCGGCCCCACCACACCGCCCCGGACCCGCTGCTCGGTCAGCTCGACCTCGAAGGCGAGTCCGTCGTAGCGCTCGGTGAAGAACGCCAGGGCCTCCTGGGGTGTGCCGGCCGGGTAGGAGCCGACGGCGCGCTCGCCGTCCGCCGTCCTGACGAAGACCGTGCCCTCGTCGTCCACCCGGCCCCACTCGTGGCTGGTCACCGCATCATCGTATCGAGAGCCGGGCCCGTGGGCGTCGGCTCCGTCCGCACACCGCATCGGTAGTGTGCGGCGGGTGCTGATCGCAGGCTTCCCCGCCGGACCCTGGGGCACGAACTGCTACGTCGTGGCCACCGGCGACCGCAGCGAGTGCGTCGTCGTCGACCCCGGCAAGGACGCCGCCGACGGGGTGGCCCAGGTGGTCCGCGAGCGGGGCCTCAAGCCCGTCGCCGTCCTCGCGACGCACGGCCACCTGGACCACGTCTGGTGCGTGACCCCCGTCGCCGGGGCGTACGACGCGACCGCCTGGATCCACGGCGAGGACCGGCACCTGCTCACCGACCCGCTCGCGGGGATGAGCGCCGACACGCGGCAGATGATGCCGCAGCTGCTCGGGGGCAGGGAGCACACGTGGGTCGAGCCGGACGACGTCCGCCTGCTCGACGACACCACCACCCTGGAGCTCGCCGGGATCACCTTCACCGTCGACCACATGCCCGGCCACACCCGTGGGTCGGTGACCTTCCGCACCCCCCACCCCGAGCAGGGCGTCAGCGAGGTGCTGTTCGCGGGTGACGTGCTGTTCGCCGGCTCCATCGGCCGCACGGACCTGCCGGGCGGCGACCACGCCACGATGCTGCGCACCCTGGCCGACAAGGTGCTGCCGCTGGACGACGACGTGGTCGTGCTCCCCGGTCACGGCGAGCAGACGTCGATCGGCCGCGAGCGCGCCACCAACCCCTACCTGCTCGACCTCCAGCGCGGGGACGACGCCGGACGAGTCACCCGAGGTCTGTGAGTCGATGAGCAAGCCCACCCCGCTCAGCGGGTTCCCCGAGCTGCTGCCCGCGCAGCGCGCCGTGGAGCAGCAGGTGCTGGACACCCTGCGCCACGTCTTCGAGCTGCACGGCTTCGCCGGCGTCGAGACCCGCGCCGTCGAGCCGCTCGACGTGCTGCTGCGCAAGGGCGACACCGCGAAGGAGGTCTACCTGCTGCGGCGCCTCCACGAGACCTCCGCGGACGGCCACGCCGGCCTCGGCCTGCACTTCGACCTCACCGTCCCCTTCGCGCGCTACGTGCTGGAGCACGCGGGGCACCTCGAGTTCCCCTTCCGCCGCTACCAGGTGCAGAAGGTGTGGCGCGGGGAGCGGCCCCAGGAGGGCCGGTTCCGCGAGTTCACCCAGGCCGACATCGACATCGTCGGGCGCGGCGAGCTCGGGACCCACCACGACGCCGAGGTCGCGCGCGTCATGGTCGACGCGCTCCGTCGCCTGGACTTTCTGCCCGGGTTCACGCTGCAGGTCAACAACCGCAAGGTCATCGCCGGCTACTACGCGGGCCTCGGGATCACCGGCGGCGAGCTCGTCGACGAGGTGATGCGCCAGGTCGACAAGCTCGACAAGCTGCCCGTCGAGTCCGTCCGCGGCGAGCTCGTGGGGCCCGTCGGCCTGGACGACGCCACGGCCGAGCGGGTGCTCGCGCTCGCGGCCGTCCGCGCCACGGACGCCGCCGCGCTCGAGGCCGACGTCCGCGCCCTGGGGGTCACCGACCCCCTGCTCGAGGAGGGCCTCGCCGAGCTGGTCGGCGTGCTCGGCGCCTGCGCGGGGCTGGTCGACGACCGGGTCTCGGTCGTCGCCGACCTCTCGGTGGCCCGCGGGCTCGACTACTACACCGGCACCGTCTTCGAGACCCGCCTGCGCGGCTGGGAGTCGCTGGGCTCGATCTGCTCGGGCGGGCGCTACGACGCCCTCGCGACCGACGGCAGGACGACGTACCCGGGTGTCGGCATCTCGTTCGGCGTCAGCCGCGTCGTCGTCCCCCTGCTCGCCCGCACGGGTCTCGCGGCGGACCGGGCCGTGCCGAGCGCCGTGCTGGTCGCGCTGCCCGACGAGGCGTCCCGGGCCCACGCCGACGCCGTGGCCGACCGGCTGCGGGCCCGCGACGTCCCCTGCGAGGTGGCGGCGACGCCGCAGCGGTTCGGCAAGCAGATCCGCTACGCCGAGCGGCGCGGCATCCCGTACGTCTGGTTCCCCGCGCCCGCCGGCACGGACGGGGAGACGACGGAGCACGAGGTCAAGGACATCCGCAGCGGCGAGCAGGTCACGGCCGACCCCGACACCTGGACCCCACCCACCGAGGACCTGCGCCCCCGCGTGCAGGCGAAGGAGCAGCAGTGATCCGCACCCACGACGCCGGAGCCCTCCGCGCCGAGCACGTCGGCCAGACCGTCACCCTCGCCGGCTGGGTCGCCCGCCGCCGCGACCACGGCGGCGTCGCCTTCCTCGACCTGCGGGAGGCGTCCGGCGTGGTGCAGGTCGTCGTCCGCGACGAGGAGGTCGCCGGCAGCCTGCGCAGCGAGTACTGCGTGAAGGTGACCGGGGAGGTCGTCGCCCGCAAGGAGGGCAACGAGAACCCCGCCCTGGCCACCGGCGACATCGAGGTGGTCGCCACCGACCTCGAGGTGCTCAGCGCCAGCGCCCCGCTGCCGTTCCCCGTGGACGACGCCTCCGGCCACGCCGGCGGCGAGGTGGGGGAGGAGGCGCGCCTGCGCCACCGCTACCTCGACCTGCGTCGCGCCGGGCCCGCCCACGCGCTGCGCCTGCGCAGCAAGGTCAACGCCGCCGCCCGCGGGGTGCTGGCCTCCCACGACTTCGTCGAGGTCGAGACGCCCACCCTCACCCGCTCCACGCCGGAGGGCGCCCGCGACTTCCTCGTGCCCGCCCGCCTGCGGCCGGGGTCCTGGTACGCGCTGCCGCAGAGCCCCCAGCTGTTCAAGCAGCTGCTGATGGTCGGCGGCCTCGAGCGGTACTACCAGATCGCGCGCTGCTACCGCGACGAGGACTTCCGCGCCGACCGCCAGCCCGAGTTCACCCAGCTCGACGTCGAGATGAGCTTCGTCGACCAGGACGACGTGATCGCCCTGTCGGAGGAGATCCTCGCCGCCCTGTGGCGCCTGGTCGGCCACGAGATCACCACGCCGATCCCGCGGATGCCGTACGCCGAGGCCATGGCCCGGTTCGGCACCGACAAGCCCGACCTGCGGATGGGCCAGGAGCTCGTCGACTGCACCGCGTTCTTCGCCGACACCCCGTTCCGCGTCTTCCAGGCGCCGTACGTCGGGGCGGTCGTCATGCCCGGCGGGGCGGACCAGCCGCGCCGCACGCTCGACGCGTGGCAGGAGTGGGCCAAGCAGCGCGGCGCCAAGGGCCTGGCCTACGTCCTGGTGCAGCCCGACGGCGAGCTGACCGGCCCGGTCAGCAAGAACATCAGCGACACCGAGAAGGCCGGGCTGGCCGCCCACGTAGGCGCCCAGCCGGGGGACTGCGTCTTCTTCGCCGCCGGCCCGCCCAAGACCTCGCGGGCGCTGCTCGGCGCCGCGCGCCTGGAGATCGGCCACCGCCTCGGCCTCATCGACACCGACGCCTGGAGCTTCGTGTGGGTCGTCGACGCGCCGCTGTTCGAGCCGGCGTCCGACGCCCAGGCCGCGGGCGACGTCGCGGTCGGCTCGGGCGCCTGGACCGCCGTCCACCACGCCTTCACCAGCCCGCAGGACCTCGAGACCTTCGACGTCGACCCCGGCGAGGCACCGGCGTGGGCCTACGACATCGTCTGCAACGGCAACGAGATCGGCGGCGGGTCGATCCGTATCCACCGTGAGGACGTCCAGAAGCGCGTCTTCGCGGTGATGGGGCTCTCCGAGGAGGAGGCGACCGAGAAGTTCGGCTTCCTGCTCGACGCCTTCGCCTACGGCGCCCCGCCGCACGGCGGCATCGCCTTCGGGTGGGACCGGATCGTCGCGCTGCTGGCCGGGGCGGACTCGATCCGCGAGGTCATCGCGTTCCCGAAGTCCGGCGGCGGCTACGACCCGCTGACCGCCGCGCCGGCGCCCATCAGCCCCGAGCAGCGGCGCGAGGCGGGTGTCGACGCGAAGCCGAAGGCACCTCAGCCCGACGCCGCGGCGGGGTCCTCAGCGGGCTCCTAGCAAGGACCGGCGCGAGACGCAATCGTTATTCCGCAGTGATCCTGTCTCGATCCGCGCCGGTCTAGGCTCACCACGCGCCACCGGGGCGCACGGTCATTCGGGTGACGAACACGAGGTGAGCATGACCCTGCCGCAGGCGGAGGTGCAGACGCAGTCGACGGAGCCCCCCGGGGCCCCCCAGTCGGCGCCGAAGGCCATCGCCGGCAAGTCGCCGACCCGCATCGCCTTCGACCGGCTGCGTCGCGACTGGCTGGCCATGGCGTCGCTGCTCGTGGTCCTCGTCTTCGCGGTGATCGCCGTGTTCGCGGGAGCCATCGCGAACCTGTTCGGCGTCTCGCTGGAGACCCCGCTCGCCTCGGAGCGGATCAACCTGATCAGCCAGCTGCCGCTGGAGGGCCCGCCCTTCGGGGGCTTCGACCCCGAGCACCCCTTCGGCGTCGCGCCCCGCGTGGGCACCGACAACCTCGCCGTGTGGCTGTACGGCGCGAGGACGTCGATGATCATCGCGGCGTCCGCGGCGGTGCTGTCGACCGTGGTCGGCGTGATCGTCGGCCTGCTGGCCGGCTACCTGGGCGGCGTGGTCGACCGGGTCCTGATGTTCGTCACGGACCTGTTCCTGACCATCCCGTTCCTGCTGGCCGCGCTCGCGCTGGCGCCGATCCTGTCCGACCGGTTCGGCACCGACCCCCAGCGGCTGGGGGAGATCCAGTTCTACTCCGTCATCGCGGTGCTGACGCTCTTCGGCTGGATGACGATGGCCCGCCTGATCCGCGGCGAGGTGCTGTCGCTGCGCGAGCGCGAGTTCGTGCAGGCCGCCCGCGCGATCGGCGTCCCCACCCACCGGATCCTCCGCAAGGAGATCCTCCCCAACCTGGTGGCCCCCATCGTGGTCGCCTTCTCCCTGGCCCTGCCGGCGTACGTCGCCGCGGAGGCCGGGCTGTCGTACCTCGGCATCGGCGTCGTCGACCGGCCCTCGTGGGGCCAGACCGTCGCGGGTGCCGTGCAGTGGTTCGACGTCTACCCGCAGTACCTGTGGCAGCCGGTGATCGGGATCGTCCTCCTGGTCATCGCCCTCAACCTCCTGGGCGACGCGATCCGCGACGCCCTCGACCCCAAGACCAGGCGCTGACGCCTGCTCCGATCTTCGAGGCGCCAGAAGCGTTCTCGGGAACGCGGACGCGGCATCCACACCGCGACCGACCATCACGACAAGGAAGGCTGGACATGAAGCGCAGCAAGTCCATGGCTGCGGTCGCAGGAGCGGCAGCGTTGTTCACGCTGGCGGCATGCGGCGGCGGCGGCGGTGGAGGCGACCAGCCTCAGGCCGGCGAGGGGTTCCAGGAGGGCGGCGCCGCGGGCGAGCTCAAGGACCCCGAGGCACAGGGCCCCGCGGAGCCCATCGAGGGCGCCGAGGAGGGTGGCACGCTGAACGTGCTCCTCCCGCTGCCCGACGAGGGCCCGACGACCCTGGACCCCACGGCCGGGTGGTCGGTCACCGACAACTCGATCCTGCAGAACCTCGTCTTCCGGTCGCTCACGACCTTCAAGTACGACTACGAGACCGACGAGATGGTGCTGGTCCCCGACCTCGCCACCGACCTCGGCACCCCGAACGACGACTTCACCGAGTGGACGTTCACGATCAAGGACGGCATCCGCTGGGAGAACGGTGATCCCGTCACCGCCGAGGACGTCGCCTTCGGCATGAAGCGCTCGCTGTCGGAGTCGGCCGACCTGCAGGGCCCCGGCACGAAGTACTCGAAGACGTACTTCGCCGGCGGCAAGGACTACGCCGGCCCGTACGAGGACGGCGAGGACTTCCCGGCCATCACGGTCGACGGCAGCGACATCACCATCGAGATGTCCCAGCCCTTCCCGGAGATGGACTACTGGGGCTCCTTCATGGCCATGGGCCCGGTGCCCTCGGGCCCCGAGGGCGAGGCTCCCGGCTACGGCAACGCGCCGCTGGCCACCGGCCCCTACAAGGTCGCCGAGTTCCGCGCCGGGGAGATCCTCCGCCTCGAGCGCAACGACGAGTGGGACCCCAACACCGACGCGTCGCGCCACCAGTACCCGGACGAGTACGTGTTCGAGTTCGGCCAGGACACCACGGCCAGCGACCAGGTCATGCTGAACAACACCGCCGACTCCGAGACCACGGTCCTCACCGCGCTCCAGGGCTCGTCGTACCAGCAGGCCACCGAGAACCTCGGTGACCGCGTCGTGCCGGCCTCGCAGGCCTGCACCTCGTTCTGGAACCCGGACTACGAGAAGATCGACGAGATCGAGGTCCGCCAGGCCCTCGCCTTCGCGTACCCCTACGAGGACGCCGCCGCGGCCGCCGGTGAGATCCCCGGCCTGACCCGTACCTTCGGCGAGCCGATCCTGCCCCCGGGCATGGCCGGCCGCGAGGACTACGAGGCGATCCCGGGCGAGACCATCGAGACCGACCCGGAGCGTGCGCGCGAGCTGCTCGCCGAGGCCGGCTACGAGCCCGGCGAGTACGAGATCCGCTTCTCCTTCACCAACTCCACCCCGGAGGGCCGTGCGGCCAAGGAGCAGATCGAGACCGCCCTCGAGGACGCGGGCTTCGCCACCCAGGCGTTCGGCTACGGCGGCTCGCCGTACGACGTGTGGACCGACCCGGACAACAACATCTACCAGGAGCTGAACGTCCGCGGCGTCGCCTGGTGCTCGGACTGGCCGTCGGCCTCGACGTTCATCCCGGCGCTGTTCGAGAGCGGCCAGGAGTACAACACCGGCAACTTCTCCGAGCAGGAGGTCGACGACCGCATCGGCGAGATCTCGTCCCTGCCGGTGGAGGAGCAGCCCGCCGCGTGGGCCGACCTCGACCGCACCATCCGTCAGGACTACTTCCCGACCCTGACGCTCGGCTACCTCAACAACCTGTTCGCCTACGGCGAGCGGGTGGGCAACTTCCAGAACGACGCCGCCCAGGGCTTCCCGAACTGGCGCGACATGTACGTCGTCCCGGAGTGACCGGCCTGAGCTAGCAGCACCACCTCGCACCAACCCCGTCGTGTCCGGTCGGCCCTGAGCCGGCCGGGCACGACGCCCGTCGGGCGGGCGGGCGGCGGCGGGGGACGGTGGGCCCGCCGCCCCCCCCGCGGCCCACGGTGGGCAAGTTCGCGTTCATCGTGAAGCGCCTGCTGGCCGGCCTCCTCGTGCTGAGCACGCTGGTCGTCAGCATCTTCCTGCTGTTCTGGTACGGCCCGCGCAGCCCCGTCCAGGGCCTGTGCGAGCAGCGGACGAACAACCGCTGCACCGCGGACTTCCGCGCCCAGCTGGAGGAGAACTTCGGCTACAACAACCCGATGCTCTCCGAGCTCGGGAAGTACGTCGCCGGCATCTTCACCGGCCGCGACATCCAGCTCGGCGCGAACACGTTCGTCGAGTGCTCCGCCCCGTGCCTCGGGCTGTCCTACCGGACCTTCGTGCCCGCGTTCGACGAGCTCGTGCGCCGCCTGCCGGCCACGATCAGCCTCGCGGTCGGCGCGGCCGTCATCATCCTGCTCGTCGGCGTGACCAGCGGCGTCCTCGCCGCCCGCCGTCGCGGGACCGTCGCCGACAAGGCGCTGGTCAGCGCGACCCTGCTGATGAGCTCGATCCCGTACGTGCTGTTCGCACTGCTCGTGTACCTCTACCTCAACGTCATCAACGAGGTGTTCCCCGAGGCGGGCTACACCCCGCTGACGGAGAACCCCGTGGCGTGGCTGAGCGGCCTGCTGCTGCCGTGGCTCGCGCTCGGCTTCTACAACTCGACGCAGTACACCCGCTTCTCCCGGGGCGCGATGATCGACGCCCTGTCGGAGGACTACATCCGCACCGCCCGGGCCAAGGGCCTGAGCTCGCGGACCGTGACGTTCAAGCACGGCCTGCGCTCCGCGCTCGTGCCGATCGTGACGATCTTCGGCATCGACTTCGCGTTCCTGCTGGCCGGTACGATCTTCACGGAGATCATCTTCGGCATCAACGGCATCGGTCGCTGGGGCCTGGAGGCCATCCAGATCGAGGACTTCCCGGTGGTGCAGACCACCGTGCTCTTCGGTGCCATCGTGGTGATCGTGGCGAACATCGTGGTCGACATCCTCTACGGGGTGCTCGACCCCCGAGTGAGGATCTCGTGAGCACCGACACCGGAGTCACCACCGGCGCCGCCGGCGCCGCCGCGGCGGGGGAGCGCCTGCTCGAGGTCGAGCACCTCACGGTCAAGTTCCCCACCGCCGACGGCCTCGTCAACGCGGTCACCGACCTCTCCTACGGCGTCGCGCGGGGCAAGACCCTGGGCATCGTGGGCGAGTCCGGCTCGGGCAAGTCGGTGTCGTCGATGGCGGTCCTCGGGCTGCACGACCCCCGGCGCACCCGCATCGAGGGCTCGATCCGCGTCGACGGCCAGGAGGTCATCGGCCTGTCCGAGGCCAAGCTGCGCCGCATCCGCGGCAACAGCGCGGCGATGATCTTCCAGGACGCGCTGGCCTCGCTGCACCCGTTCTACCGGGTCGGCAAGCAGCTGTCCGAGGCGTACGCCGCGCACCACCCGAAGGCCAGCGCGCGCGACGCCCGCCGCAAGGCGATCGAGATGCTCGACCTCGTCGGCATCCCGCAGCCCGACCGGCGCGTCGACGACTTCCCGCACCAGTTCTCCGGCGGCATGCGCCAGCGGGCCATGATCGCGATGGGCCTGATCAACGACCCGTCGCTGCTGATCGCGGACGAGCCGACCACGGCGCTCGACGTGACCGTGCAGGCGCAGATCCTGGACCTGCTGGGCGACCTGCAGCGCGAGTTCGACTCCGCGATCATCATCATCACCCACGACCTCGGCGTCATCGCGGAGATGGCCGACGAGGTGCTCGTCATGTACGCCGGGCGCGCGGTCGAGTACGGCGCCACCCGCGAGCTGCTGACGCACCCGGAGATGCCCTACACCTGGGGGCTCCTGTCGAGCGTGCCCGACGTGTCGGGCGACGTGGACGCCCGGCTGCTGCCGATCCCCGGCAACCCGCCGAGCCTGCTGGACCCGCCGTCGGGCTGCTCGTTCCACCCGCGCTGCGTCCACCGGGACAAGGTCCCCGGCGACCTGTGCACCACGACCATCCCGGACCTGAGCCCCGGCGGTCGCGGGCCCGGCCACCTGAAGCGGTGCCACCTCGCCGACCCGGAGCGGATCTACGCGACCGAGATCCTGCCCGAGATCGCGCCCGACCTCGCCGACGGTGCTCCCGCGGCCCCCGCGGCCGCCCCCACGAACAAGGAGGCGTGATGGTCTCGGTCCAGAAGGACGCCGACGCCACGCTCACCCGCCACCGCAGCGGCGGCGAGCCGGTCCTCGAGGTCGAGGACCTGAAGATGTACTTCCCCGTGAAGTCCTCGGGGCTGGTGCGCCGCACCGTCGGCCACGTCCAGGCCGTCGACGGCGTCTCGTTCCAGGTCCCCGCCGGCGGTGCGCTCGGCCTGGTGGGGGAGTCGGGCTGCGGCAAGTCGACGACCGGCCGGCTGATCACGCGGCTGCACGACCCGACGTCCGGGGCGATCCGGTTCGAGGGGACCGACCTGGCGAAGCTGAGCCCGCGGCAGATGAAGCCGATGCGGCGCGACGTCCAGATGATCTTCCAGGACCCGTTCAGCTCGCTGAACCCGCGTCACACGGTCGGGGCGATCGTCTCGAGCCCGCTGGTGACCCACGACATGGTGCCGAAGAACAAGGTGCTGTCGCGGGTCCAGGAGCTGCTCGAGGTCGTCGGGCTCAACCCCGAGCACTACAACCGCTACCCGAACGAGTTCTCCGGCGGCCAGCGCCAGCGCATCGGCATCGCCCGTGCGCTCGCCCTGCAGCCGAAGCTGCTCGTCGCCGACGAGCCGGTCTCGGCGCTGGACGTGTCGATCCAGGCGCAGGTCGTGAACCTGCTGGACGACCTCCAGAAGGAGTTCGGGATCGCGTTCCTCTTCATCGCGCACGACCTCGCTGTGGTGCGTCACTTCTGCCCCGAGGTGGCGGTGATGTACCTCGGCAAGATCGTCGAGATCGCGGACCGGGAGACGCTCTACAACCGGCCGCACCACCCGTACACCCAGGCGCTGCTGTCAGCGGTGCCCGACGTCCGTCAGGCCGCCGTCGGCGGGCGCCGCGAGCGCATCCGCATCGAGGGCGACGTGCCGAGCCCCATCAACCCGCCGTCCGGGTGCCGCTTCCGCACGCGGTGCCCGCTGGCGAAGGAGATCTGCGCGCGCGTCGAGCCCCCGCTCATGCAGATCGGGCGCCGCCATAAGGTCGCGTGCCACTTCCCGGGCGAGCTCGGCAAGCACCCGGAGGAGCCCGTGACCGCGCGCCTGCTCGGCGTGGACGACCAGGGCAGCCCCGACCCGGGCGGCTCGCCGACGGACCTGGGCAACCCGCCCGGCTTCGCCGACACCTGGTTCGACCTCGACAAGCGCCAGATGGCCGGGGCGACCTCCAGGTCCACGACGCAGGACGCCGGCTGAGCGGCGACGGTCTCTTCGACGTCCCGGGGGCTCCCTCCACGGGGCCCTCCGGGACGTCGGGCTCCGCCGGGTCCCTCGGCGCCAGCGACCATGCCTCGGCGCCCCTCGCCGTCCGGATGCGCCCGCGCACCCTCGACGAGCTCGCCGGGCAGTCCCAGCTGCGGGACGCCGGGTCGCCGCTGCACCAGCTCGTCGAGGGCGACGCGTCGATGTCGCTGCTGCTGTGGGGACCTCCGGGCACGGGCAAGACCACGATCGCCTCGATCCTGTCGCGGCAGACCGACCGGCGGTTCGTGGAGATCTCCGCGGTGGCCGCGGGCGTCAAGGAGGTCCGCGCCGCCATCGACGCCGCGCGGCGCGACCTGGTCGCGACCGGCACCGAGACGGTGCTGTTCGTCGACGAGGTGCACCGGTTCAGCAAGGCGCAGCAGGACGCCCTGCTGCCCGGCGTGGAGAACCGCTGGGTCACCCTCGTCGCGGCGACCACGGAGAACCCGTTCTTCTCCGTCATCTCCCCCCTGCTCTCCCGCAGCCTGCTGCTGCGGCTGGAGTCGCTCACCGACGACGACGTGGGCGGGGTCCTCGACTCCGCGCTGGGCGACGAGCGCGGCCTGGGTGGCACGGTCGATCTCGCGGACGACGCCCGCGGCCACCTCGTCCGCCTCGCGGGGGGCGACGCCCGGCGCGCGCTGACCTACCTCGAGGCCGCGGCGCGGGCGGCGTCCGCGCGGGGCCTCGACGTGATCGACCTCGACACCGCCGAGGCCGCGGTCGACGTCGCCGCCGTCCGCTACGACCGCCAGGGCGACCAGCACTACGACGTCACGAGCGCCTTCATCAAGTCGGTCCGCGGCTCCGACGCCGACGCCGCGCTGCACTACCTGGCGCGGATGATGGAGGCGGGGGAGGACCCCCGCTTCATCGCCCGCCGCCTGATCATCCTGGCCAGCGAGGACATCGGCCTCGCCGACCCGACGGCGCTCACCACCGCGGTCGCCGCGGCCCAGGCGGTCGCGCTCATCGGGATGCCCGAGGGCCGGCTGACCCTGGCCCAGGCGACCATCGCCCTCGCCGTCGCTCCGAAGTCGAACGCGGTCACCACCGCCATCGGCGCGGCCAGCGCCGACGTGCGTGCCGGCAAGGTCGGCCCCGTCCCCTCCCACCTGCGCGACGCCCACTACTCGGGCGCGAAGAAGCTGGGCCACGGCTCGTCGTACGTCTACAGCCACGACGCGCCGTACGGCATCGCCCAGCAGCAGTACGCCCCCGACGTCGTCGCCGACGCCACCTACTACCAGCCGACCGCCCTCGGCGCCGAGGGCGCCGTCAAGGAGCGCTGGGAGCGCGTCCGCCGCCTCATCCGCGGCACACGAAGCGCGAGTCGGCCCGAACGCACCCCGTAGGGACGCCGAGTCGGCCCGAACGCACCCCGTAGGGGCGCCGAGTCGGCCCGAACGCACCCCGTAGGGACGCCGAGTCGGCCCGAACGCACCCCGTAGGGGCGCCGAGTCGGCCCGAACGCACCCCGTAGGGGCGCCGAGTCGGCCCGAACGCACCCCGTAGGGGCGCCGAGTCGGCCCGAACGCACCCCGTAGGGGCGCCGAGTCGGCCCAAACGCACCCCGTAGGGGCGCCGAGTCGGCCCGAACGCACCCCGTAGGGGCGCCGAGTCGGCCCAAACGGACCCCCGTAGGGGCGCCGAGTCGGCCCCAACGCCCGCACCGTGTGTCACCCGCTGGGGCCACGTCTGCGCAAGCCGCGAGTCATCCACAGCCGCAGACGGGCATCGCTCCTGCACAGGGCGGAGAGATCAGTGGGCTGAAGCGGATGGGTCCGGGCAGACCCGGCACATGAAGACCATCCCGCTCACGACCGACGGGCGCTTCCTCGGCCCTGCCTTCCCGCTGCCACTCGACCGACCCTTCACCCTCGACCAAGCGCGCGCCGAGGGCGTCAGGTCACCCGACCTGACCCGGCTGTGTGCGCTGGGCCTGCTCCGACGACCGGTGCGCCGGGTCTACCTGGCCGCGCAGGCGGGGGACTCGCCGCTGCTCCGGTCACAGGCACTCGCGCTGGTGCTGCCGCCGGACAGCTACATCGTCGATCGACACGCGGGATACCTCCACGGAGCGGACATGGTCCTCGCGCCGAACGAACACCTGCACCTCTCACCCGTCTCCGTCGCTCGGCTCAGCGACCGTGGGCGGGTCAAGGGCGATCTCGCGGCTGGTGGCGAGAGGGCACTCGCGCCGTACGACGTCACCGAGGTCATGGGCCTCCCCGTCACGACCCGGCTGCGGACTGCCCTCGACCTCGGTCGGGTGCGCAACCCGGACCGGGCGATCGCCGGTATGGACGCCATGGTCCGGCTCGGCGGCCTCTCGCCGGCCGAGATCCTGGCCAGCGTGCCGCGCTTCGCCGGGCAGCGGTGGGTGAGGACGCTGCGCGAGATCGCTCCGCTGGCGGACGGCCGGGCGGAGTCCCCACCCGAGTCTGTCCTGCGACTGCGCTGCCTGCAGGCAGGGATCGAGGGACTCGTGCCTCAGCTCGAGGTGCACGACGACGGACGGTTCCTGGCCCGGCTCGACCTCGGGGACGAGGTCCTGCGCTTCGCGGCCGAGTACGACGGCGTCGCATTCCACTCCTCCGAGCGGCAGGTGGCGAACGACCTGGACCGCCGTGCGGACCTGGAGAGCACCCAGGACTGGACGATCGTCGTCGTGCGCAACGAGAACCTGGTCGGTCCTCACCAGGACGCGGAGCTCCTGCTGCGCGCCGGAGTCCGTGAGGCGAGGCGGCGCGCGGGCCGCCGGATTCACTTCACCCGCTGACGGTCCGGGACGACTCGGTGTCGTGGGGGCGTGCGTTGGGGACGACTCGGCGTCCTGGGGGCGTGCGTTGGGGACGACTCGGTGTCGTGGGGGCGTGCGTTCGGGACGACTCGGCGTCGTGGGGGCGTGCGTTGGGGACGACTCGGTGTCGTGGGGGCGTGCGTTCGGGACGACTCGGCGTCGTGGGGCGGTGCGTTCGGGCCGACTCGGCGCGCGGGTAGGGTGCGGCGTCATGGACGTCGCGCTGCTGGTGTGCGCCGGGACCGCCCTCGTGGCGGGGCTCGGGGCCCTGCTGCTGGCGTCCCGGACGCGGCGGGCCGCGCGGCGGGACCTCGAGGCCGCGCGGGCCGAGGGTGCCGAGCTGCGGCGGCGTCTCGACGAGCTCGAGGCCGGCCGCGGGCGGGTGACCCCGACGGGGTCCGCGAGGCCGGCGGCACCGGCCGCCGTCACCCCGAGCGTGCCGCTCGGACTCCCGGACGACGGGGACCCCGACCATTCGGTCGGCGCGGCCGCCGTCGAGGGCCGCGCGCTGCCGGCGCCGGTGTTCACCGACATGGTGCTGCGCGAGTCCGTCATCCGGCTCGCCTCCCTCACCCACGGCGTACGACGCGCGCTCAACGCGGAGACCCGCAACCGGGTCCGCTTCGAGATGCGGCGCGAGGTGCGGCGCGCGCGCAAGCAGCGCCGCAGCGACATGAAGGCCGCGCTGCGCCGGATGCAGGCCGAGGAGCGGGAGGCCGCCTGATGCCCAGGACCCTGTGGTTCGTCGCGGGGGCCGGTGCGGGGGTCTACGCGATGGCCCGTGCGCGCCGGCTGGCCGAGTCCCTCACGGCCGACGGCCTGCGCGACCGCATCGGTGCCGTCGCGCTGGGCGCGCGGATCATGGCCGAGGAGGTCCGCGCCGGCGCCGTCGAGCGCGAGGTGGAGCTGCGTGAGCGCTACGGGGTGCCCGAGCCCGGGTACCGCGCGCTGGAGTCGGGCCCGGTGCCGGAGCCGACGTCGAGAGAGGACCAGGACTGATGGACACCGCGGAGATCCGCCGCCGGTTCACCTCCCACTTCGAGCGGGACACCACGGTGGGTCCGCACACGGTGGTCCCGTCGGCCTCGTTGCTGGCCGACGACCCGACGCTGCTGTTCGTCAACGCCGGCATGGTGCCCTTCAAGCCGTACTTCCTCGGCCAGCAGACGCCCCCGTTCGACCGGGCGACGACCGTGCAGAAGTGCATCCGCACGCCGGACATCGAGGAGGTCGGCAAGACCACCCGCCACGGCACGTTCTTCGAGATGTGCGGCAACTTCTCCTTCGGCGACTACTTCAAGTCCGGCGCCGCGCGGCTCGCCTGGGACCTCGTGACGAAGTCCGTCGCCGACGGCGGCTTCGGCTTCGACGAGGGCCGCCTCTACCCGTCGATCCTGGACGGCGACGAGGAGGCGCTGGCGGTGTGGCGCGACGAGGTCGGCGTGCCCGACCACCGCATCGTGCGCCTGGGCAACAAGGAGAACTACTGGTCGATGGGCGTGCCCGGCCCGGGCGGCCCCTGCTCGGAGATCCTGTACGACCGCGGCCCGGCGTACGGCCCCGACGCCGACTGGGCGTCGATGGGCACCGACATGGACCCCCGCCTCGAGGACCGCTACCTCGAGTTCTGGAATCTCGTCTTCATGCAGGACGAGCTGTCCGCCGTCCGCTCGAAGTCCGACTTCGACGTCGCCGGGTCGCTGCCGCAGCGCAACATCGACACCGGCATGGGCCTGGAGCGGGTGGCCTACCTGATGCAGGGCGTCGAGAACATGTACGAGATCGACGTCATGTTCCCCGTCATCGCCCGGGCGCAGGAGCTGACCGGCCGCCGGTACGGCGCCGACCACGGCGACGACGTCCGCTTCCGGGTGGTCGCCGACCACGTGCGCTCGTCGATGATGCTCATCAACGACGGCGTCACGCCGGGCAACGAGGGCCGCGGCTACGTGCTGCGGCGCCTGCTGCGACGCGCCGTCCGCTCGATGCGCCTGCTGGGCTACGAGGACCGCGCGCTGCCCGAGCTGATGCCCGTCAGCCGCGACAAGATGGGTGAGACGTACACCGAGCTGGTCACCGGCTGGGACCGCATCGCGCAGGTCGCGTACGCCGAGGAGGACGCGTTCCGCACCACGCTGCGCTCCGGCACGCAGATCTTCGACCTCGCGGCCGGGGAGGTCGCCTCCCGCGGCGAGACCGTGCTCCCGGGCGACCGGGCGTTCGCGCTGCACGACACCTACGGCTTCCCGATCGACCTCACCCTCGAGATGGCCGCCGAGCAGGGCCTGCGGGTCGACGAGGACGGCTTCCGCCGCCTCATGACCGAGCAGCGGGACCGTGCCCGGGCCGACGCCCGCGCCAAGAAGGGCGCCCACGCCGACACCGGCGTGTACCGCACCGTCCTCGACACCCACGGCCCCACCGAGTGGCTCGCCTACTCGACGCTCGAGACCGAGTCGCGGCCCGTCGCGCTCCTGCGCGGGGGCCACGAGGTCCCGGCGCTCTCCGAGGGCGAGGTCGGCGAGCTCGTGCTCGACCGCACGCCGTTCTACGCCGAGTCCGGCGGCCAGGTCGCCGACGCCGGCACCATCGTCAGCGGCGGCGCCCGCCTCGAGGTGGTCGACGTCCAGCGCCCCGTGCGTGGCCTCGTCGTCCACCAGGTCCGCGTCGTCGAGGGCGAGCTCGACCCCTCCGCGGGCGTGCTCGCCACCGTCGACCGCGAGTGGCGCACCGGCGCCCGCCAGGCGCACTCCGGGACCCACGTCGTCCACGCCGCGCTGCGCGAGGTGCTCGGCCCCACGGCGCTGCAGTCCGGCTCGTACAACCGGCCCGGCTACCTGCGCCTCGACTTCGGGTGGACGTCGTCCCTGAGCCCCGAGCAGGTCCGCGACATCGAGACCGTCTCCCAGCAGGCGCTGCGCGCCGACCTGCCCGTCGACTGGCGCTACATGACGCTCGCCGAGGCCCGCGAGGCGGGCGCGCTGGCCCTCTTCGGCGAGACGTACGACGACCAGCAGGTCCGGGTCGTCGACATCGGCGGCCCGTGGTCGCGCGAGCTGTGCGGCGGCACCCACGTCGACCACTCCTCGCAGATCGGCACCATCGTCGTCACCGGGGAGTCGTCCGTCGGCTCCGGCAACCGCCGCATCGAGGCCTTCACCGGCGTCGAGGGGTTCGCCTACCTGGCCCGCGAGCGCGACGTCGTCACCGAGCTGACCTCGATGCTGAAGGCCCGCCCCGACGACCTCGTGGGCCGCGTGTCCGAGATGGTCGAGCGCCTGCGGGGCGCCGAGAAGGAGCTCGAGAGGGTGCGTGCGGCGCAGGTGCTCGCCGCCGCCGGCTCGCTCGCCGACGGCGCCCGGCAGGTCGGCCCCGTCAAGGTCGTCGCGCACCGCGCCGACGGGCTCGGCGGCGGTGACGTGCGCCAGCTCGCGCTGGACGTGCGTGGTCGCCTGCCCGCGGACGAGCCCGGCGTCGTCGTGGTCCTCGGCGTCGACGGCGGCAAGGTCGCCTTCGTCGCTGCGACCAACGACGCCGCCCGCGCCCTCGGCGCGGACGCCGGCGCGCTCGTCCGCGCGGTCGGCGAGGTCGTCGGCGGCCGCGGTGGCGGCAAGCCGGACGTCGCGCAGGGCGGCGGCAGCGACGTCTCCCGCGCGGACGACGCCGTCGCGGTCGTGGCCCCCGAGGTGTCCCGGCAGGTCGGCGGGGTCTGAGGGTGCGATCCGGCACGCGCCTCGGCGTCGACCCCGGGAAGGCCAGGATCGGGGTCGCCCGCAGCGACCCCGCCGGTGTGCTCGCGGTCCCCGTCGAGACGGTCCGTCGCGGCAAGGACGACCTGCGCCGCCTCGCGGCCCTCGTGCGCGAGCACGAGGCCGTCGAGGTCGTCGTCGGGCTGCCCCGCTCGCTGAACGGGGGCGAGGGCCCCGCCGCCGCGGAGTCGCGACGGTTCGCGCGTCGCCTGGCGCGTCAGGTTGCCCCGGTCCCCGTCAGGCTGTGTGATGAACGCCTGACCACCGTGTCGGCAGAATCTATGCTGCGGGAGCAGGGTCGGCACGGCCGCGCCCGGCGCGACGTGGTCGACCAGGCCGCCGCGGTGCTGATCCTGCAGCACGCCCTGGACACCGAGCGCAGCACGGGGGCTGCGCCCGGCGAGGTCGTCTCGGGAGGCCGACCCACCACACCGTCACAGGACCAGCCGCAGACACACCCCGCGACGGGAGACACCCCGTCCGGAGGAGGAGAGGCATGAGCGAACCGGGGAATCCCCGCCCCCACGGCGTCGACGACGACGCCCTGGGACCCGATCCTCACGCCTCCGAGCCCGGCGGCCCGCCCCACGATGGCGGCGCGTACGACGACCAGCCGTACGACGGGCACCTGTTCGACGAGCACGGCGAGGTCACCTACGACGGTCCCGTCGAGCCGATCTACGACGAGCAGGGCGAGCCGGTCGTCGACGACCGGGGCGACCCGCTGGTGGCTACGGCCGGCGGCGAGGTGCTCGTCGCCACCCGCCGCCCCGGCAGCCGCCGCGCCAAGCGCAAGCGCACCTCCGGCGTCGGCTGCCTCGTGGCCGTCGTCGTCCTCGCCCTCGTGGTCGGCGGCCTCTACCTGGCCGTCTCGCGCGGCATCGGCGCCCTGGAGTCGCGCTTCGGCGACGGCCCGGACGACTACCCCGGCCCCGGGACGGGACGGGTGCAGTTCGAGGTCCAGCAGGGCGACAACGCCACCGACATCGCCCAGGGCCTCGTCGCCGAGGACGTCGTGGCGTCCGCCGAGGCCTTCACCGACGCGGCGTCCACCGACGACCGCTCGACCGGCATCCAGGTCGGCTTCTACGAGCTGCGCCGCGAGATGAGCGCGCAGGAGGCCCTCGAGGTCCTCGTGGACCCCGACAACCTCGTGAGCGGCAACGGCGTCACCGTCCCGGAGGGGCTGCGGGTCGAGGAGATCGTGGACGTCCTCAGCGACGGCACCGGCGTCCCCGTCCGCCGCTTCGAGCAGGCGCTGGAGAACCCCGACGCGCTGGGGCTGCCGTCGTTCGCCGGCGGCGAGGTCGAGGGCTACCTGTTCCCCGCGACGTACGACTTCGGCGAGGACCAGTCCCCGCGCAGCATGCTGCGGGCCATGGTCGCCCGGTGGCAGCAGTCCGCCGACGCGGCGAACCTCGTCGGCCGCGCGCAGGAGCTGGGCTACACGCCGGAGGAGGTCATGACCGTGGCCAGCCTCGTGGAGGCGGAGGCCAGCCGGCCCGAGGACCGCGCCCGCGTCGCTCGCGTCATCTACAACCGCCTGGAGGGCGACGAGACCGACGGGTTGCTGCAGCTCGACGCGACGGTCAACTACGCCTCCGGCGAGGACCTCGGTGCCCGCACCACCGAGGAGGACCGGCAGATCGACTCGCCGTACAACACCTACCGCTACCCGGGCCTGCCGCCGACGCCGATCGAGGCGCCCGGAGACGCCGCCATCGAGGCGGCGGCGAACCCCGCGGACGGCGACTGGTTCTACTACGTGACCGTCGACCTGGCGACCGGCGAGACGAAGTTCGCTGAGACGTTCGCCGAGCACGAGCAGAACGTCGCGGAGCTCAACGAGTACTGCACGACCTCGGACGCGTGCTGAGGGTCTGGTGCCCGCTGCCCTGATCCGCTGCGGCGTGGTGGGCGACCCCGTCGCGCACTCGCTGTCCCCGGTGCTGCACGCCGCGGCGTACGACGCCCTCGGGCTCGCGGGCCGCTACACCGCGCACCGGGTGCCGGCGGGTGGCCTCGCGGGGTTCGTCGACGAGCTCCTCGGCTCGGGCGAGGGGTGGCGGGGGCTGTCGGTGACGATGCCGCTCAAGCGGGAGGCCCACGCCCTCGCGGAGCGGCGCGGCAGCCTCGACGACGCCGCGGCGCGCGCCGGCGGCGTCAACACCCTCGTGCTCGACCCCGGGTCCGGCGGGGTCGTCGGACCGGTGCACGGGCACAACACCGACGTGCCGGGGGCGGTCGCGGCGCTGGCCGAGCGCGACGTCCTGCCCCGCCGGGTGGCGGTGCTGGGCGGGGGAGCGACGGCGGCGTCGCTCGCCCTCGCCGCCGCCGACCTGGGGGCCGAGGTGGTGCGGTTCTGCGTGCGCGAGCCCGGCCGCGCGGAGGAGGCGGCCGCGGCGGTGCGGGCGCACCCCGCAGCACCGAGGGTGGAGATCGACCTGCTCGAGCCGTCGACGGTGACCGGTGACCTCGTCGTGTCCACGGTGCCCGCCGCCGCGCAGTCCGAGGAGCTGGTCGCCGCCTGCGTCGTGGCGGCCGGGGCGTCCGGTGCGGTCTTCGAGGCCCTCTACGACCCCTGGCCGACCCCGCTGGCCCGCGCCGCCGAGGCCACCGGTGCCGTCCTCGTGAGCGGGTTCGACCTCCTCGTCCACCAGGCCGCGCTGCAGCTCGCCCTGTTCACGGGCCACGCGGCGCCGCTGGGCGCGATGCGCGACGCGGGCCTGGCCGCGCTGGCCACCCGGGCCTGACGTGGCCCCGCTCGCCGACGGCCCCGTGCTCGTCGTCGCCTGCGCGCTCCTCTGCGCCCTGGCCACGCTGCCGGTCGCGGCCGGCGTCGCCCGGCTGCCCGAGCCGACGGAGCCGCCCGCCCGCCGCGACGACGAGGCCCCCAGGCCGACGTACGCCGCGATCGGCGCGGCCCGCGGCCTCCGCGCCGGCGCCGCGGTGGTCGCCGGGATCCTCGGCGCCGCCCTGGCCGCCGCGACGGGCGCCACCTGGGCGCTGGTGCTGCTGCTCGTGCTCGTCCCGCCCGGCGTCGTCCTCGCGTACGTCGACCTGCGCACGCGGATGCTGCCCAACCGGCTCGTCTTCCCGACGTACGCCGTCGTCGTCCCCCTCGCGCTGCTGGGCCGCCCGGTCTCCGGCGACTGGGACGGCGTCGTCGGCTCCGCCCTCGGCTGGGCCGTCGGCGGCGGGTTCTTCCTCCTGCTGTGGCTGCTCTCGCCGGCCTCGCTGGGGTACGGCGACGTGCGGCTGGCCGGGCTGATCGGGATCGTGCTCGGCCACCTCGGCTGGGCCCCGCTCCTGCTCGGGCTGTGGTCCGGCCTGCTCCTGGGCGGCGTCGGCGGCCTGCTGCTGCGGCTGCTCGACCGCCGGCGCAGCCGCGCCTACCCCCTGGGGCCGTTCCTCCTGCTGGGCGTCGTGGTCGGCGTCCTGCTCGGCCCGGCAGCGGGGTCCTGGGCCGTCAGCGGCCCGTGACAGACTCGCCCCCATGCTGCGCTGGCTCACCGCGGGGGAGTCCCACGGCCCGTCCCTGGTCGCCATCCTCGAGGGACTGCCCTCCGGGGTCCCCGTCACCACCGCCGACGTCGCCTCGGCCCTGGCCCGCCGCCGGCTCGGCTACGGCCGCGGGGCCCGGATGAAGTTCGAGGCCGACGAGGTCACCCTGGTCGGCGGCGTCCGCCACGGGCTGACCCAGGGCGGACCCGTCGCCATCGGCGTCGGCAACACCGAGTGGCCGAAGTGGGAGCGCGTGATGTCGGCCGACCCGGTCGACGCCGAGGAGCTCGCCTCCCTGGCCCGCAACGCCCCGCTCACCCGGCCCCGGCCCGGCCACGCCGACCTGGTCGGCATGCAGAAGTACGACTTCGACGAGGCCCGGCCCGTCCTCGAGCGCGCCTCCGCCCGGGAGACCGCCGCCCGCGTCGCCCTCGGCACCGTGGCCGCCTCGTTCCTCGAGCACGCCCTCGGCGCCCACGTGGTCTCGCACGTCGTGGAGCTCGGCGGCGTCGCCGCGCCCGCGGGCGTGGTCCCGGTGCCCGACGACGTCGAGCGCCTGGACGCCGACCCGGTGCGCTGCCTGGACCCCGAGGCGTCCGCCGCGATGGTCGCCCGTGTCGACGAGGCCCACAAGGACGGCGACACCCTGGGCGGCGTCGTCGAGGTCGTCGTCCACGGGCTGCCGCCCGGTCTCGGCTCGCACGTGCACTGGGACCGCCGGCTCGACTCCCGCCTCGCGGGGGCGCTCATGGGGATCCAGGCCATCAAGGGCGTCGAGGTCGGCGACGGCTTCGCGCTCGCCGCGACCCCCGGCTCGCTGGCCCACGACGAGATCGTCCACGGCGACGAGGCCGGCTCGTTCTCGCGGGTGACCGGCCGTGCCGGCGGCACCGAGGGCGGCATGACCACCGGGGAGGCGCTGCGCGTCCGCGCGGCCATGAAGCCCATCGCGACCGTCCCGCGGGCCCTGCGCACCGTCGACGTCGCCACCGGCGAGGAGGCCGTGGCGCACCACCAGCGCTCGGACGTGTGCGCGGTGCCCGCCGCGGGCGTCGTGGCCGAGGCGATGGTCGCCCTCGTCGTCGCCGACGCCGCGCTGGAGAAGTTCGGCGGCGACTCCCTCGGGGAGACCCGCCGCAACGCGCGGACCTACCTCGAGGCGATCGCGGCGAAGTGGCAGCAGCCGTGAGCGGACCCCGCGTCGTGCTCATCGGCCCCATGGGCGCCGGCAAGAGCACCGTCGGCCCGCTGCTCGCCGAGGCCTGGGGCGTCGGGTTCCGCGACACCGACGCCGACGTCGAGACCACGGCGGGCCGCAGCGTCGCCGACGTGTTCGTCGAGGAGGGCGAGGCCCGGTTCCGGGCCCTCGAGCGGGAGGCCGTGGCGACGGCGCTCGCCGAGCACGACGGCGTCCTCGCCCTCGGCGGCGGCGCCGTCATGGACTCCGAGACCCGCGAGCGGCTGGCCGGCCACACCGTCGTCTTCCTCCGCGTCGGACTGACGCAGGCCGTGTCGAGGGTCGGCCTGGGCTCCGCCCGGCCGCTGCTGCTCGGCAACGTCCGCGGACGCCTCAAGGCGATCCTCGACGAGCGCGCGCCCGTCTACACCGCGGTGGCGAGCGTCGTCGTCGACACCGACGACCTCGACTCCGCCGCCGTGGCCGAGGCCGTCCGCGACGCCGTCGAGGTACGGGCGTGACCCAGGCTCCCGGGGCCGGGGCCGGGTCCGGGGCCGGGGTGGAGGCGGTGCGCGTCGCGACCGCCGCGCCGTACGACGTCCTCGTGGGCCGCGGGCTGCTCGCCGAGGTCCCGCGCCTGCTCGCCGACCTGCTGCCCGGTGTACGGCGGGTGGCCCTGGTCCATCCCGAGCCGCTGGCCGACCGTGCCGCGGCGCTCAGCGACGCCGTGACCGACGCCCTGGACGACGTGACGGTGCTGCCGCTGGCCGTCCCCGACGGGGAGGTCGCCAAGACCGTCGCCACCGCCGAGCGCTGCTGGGAGCGGCTCGGGGAGGCCGGCTTCACCCGCAGCGACGCCGTCCTCACCCTCGGCGGGGGAGCGACGACCGACCTCGGGGGCTTCGTCGCCGCCTGCTGGCTGCGCGGGGTCGCCGTCGTCCACGTGCCCACCACCCTGCTCGCGATGGTCGACGCGGCCGTCGGCGGCAAGACCGGCGTGAACACCGGCGCCGGCAAGAACCTCGTCGGCGCCTTCCACGAGCCCGCCGCCGTCGTGTGCGACCTCGACCTGCTCACGACGCTGCCCCGACCCGAGCTGGTCGCCGGCATGGCCGAGGTCGTCAAGTGCGGCTTCGTGGCCGACCCCGGCATCCTCGAGATCGCCGAGGCCGACCCCGGTGCGGCGCTGGACCCGTCCGGCGACGTGCTGGCGGAGCTCGTCCTGCGCGCGGTGCGGGTCAAGGCCCACGTGGTCGCCGGCGACCTCAGGGAGACCGGCGGCGCCGGCGGGCACCCCGGGCGCGAGGCCCTCAACTACGGCCACACCCTCGCCCACGCGGTCGAGCGGACCTCCGACTACACGGTCCGTCACGGCGAGGCCGTCGCGATCGGCTCGGTGTTCGTCGCCGAGGTCGCCCGCCGCAGCGGGCTGCTCGCCGACGACGTCGCCGACCGCCACGCGGCCGTGCTCGCCGGGCTGGGCCTGCCGACCACGTACGACGCGGCGTCGTTCGACGACCTGCTCGCCGTCATGCGCGTCGACAAGAAGGCGCGCGGCGCGAGCCTGCGCCTGGTGGTGCTGGACGACGTCGGCTCGCCCCGCATCCTCACCGACCCCGACCCGGCCGTGCTGGCCGAGGCGTACGCCGCGCTGGGAGGACCCCGATGAAGGTGCTCGTGCTGAACGGACCCAACCTCGGGCGCCTGGGCCGTCGCCAGCCCGAGATCTACGGCTCGACCACCCACGACGAGCTCGCCGCACGCTGCGTCGCCTGGGGCCGCGAGCGGGGCCAGGAGGTCGAGGTGCGCCAGACCAACCACGAGGGCCAGATGATCGACTGGCTCAACGCCGCCGCGGACGACGCCGTGCCCGTCGTCCTCAACGCCGCGGCCTGGACGCACTACTCCTACGCCCTTTACGACGCCTGCGCCCAGCTCGAGGCCCCGCTGGTCGAGGTGCACATCTCCGAACCGAAGCAGCGCCCGGAGGAGTTCCGGCACACCTCGCTCGTCACGCCGCACGCCGCCACCGTCATCGCCGGCCGCGGCGTCGACGGCTACCGCGACGCGCTCGCCTTCCTCGCGGGCTGACGCGGCGCCCGCCCGCCGCTACCGTCGTGGGACCCGCGGGGCCCCGCGGGCAGAGGCTGCGACCGATCGGGAGACGCGCGTGGGCGACGAGCAGAAGGCCGAGAACACGAAGGACAAGCTGGCCGGCAAGGCGAAGGAGGCCGTCGGCAGGGCGACCGGTGACGACGCCCTGGAGCGCCAGGGCCGGAACGACCAGTCGAAGGCGAACCTCAAGGACGCCGGCGAGAAGGTCAAGGACGCCTTCAAGCGCTGAGCCCGGGTCGGTCGCCATGCCCCGCCGCTCCTAGACTGCTGGGCATGGCGACGACGAACGACCTCAAGAACGGCATGGTCCTGCGGCTCGACGGTCAGCTCTGGCAGGTCATGTGGTTCCAGCACCACAAGCCCGGCAAGGGCGGCGCGGTGGTGCGGTCCAAGATCCGCAACATCGAGTCCGGCAAGACGGTGGACCGCACCTTCAACGCGGACGTCAAGGTCGAGGTCGCGAACGTCGACAAGCGCACCATGCAGTACCTCTACAACGACGGCACGTCGTACGTCTTCATGGACACCGGCACCTACGAGCAGCTCGAGGTGTCGCCGGAGATCGTCGGCGACGCGAAGAACTTCCTGCTCGAGAACGGCGAGGCCATCGTCGCCACGAACGACGGTCGCGTGCTCTACATCGAGCTGCCCGCTTCCGTCGAGCTCGAGATCACCTACACCGAGCCCGGCCTGCAGGGTGACCGGTCCACCGGCGGCACCAAGCCCGCCACGCTGGAGACCGGCCACTCCATCAACGTGCCGCTCTTCATCTCCGCGGGTGAGCGCGTCAAGGTCGACACCCGCGACTCCTCCTACCTCGGACGGGTGAGCTCCTAGCCGATGGCGACCCGGACCACCGCGCGCTCCAAGGCGCGCAAGCGGGCCCTCGACGTGCTCTACGCCGCGGAGCTGCGCGGCGAGCCTCCCCTGGTGACCCTGGAGGCCTTCGTCACCGACGGCAACGCGCCGACGAACCCGTACAGCGAGACCCTCGTGCGGGGCGTCGTCGAGCAGCGCGACCGGATCGACGAGCTGCTGACCCGTCACAGCCGCGGCTGGACGCTGGCCCGCATGCCCGCCGTGGACCGCAACGTGCTGCGCCTCGCGGTGTACGAGCTCCTCGCCGTGGACGACGTCCCGAGCCCGGTCGCCCTGTCGGAGGCGGTCGCGCTGGTGCGCGACCTCTCCACCGACGAGTCGCCGCCCTTCGTCAACGGGGTCCTCGCCTCCGTCGCCGACGAGCTGGAGGCGGTCGGGGACACCGGGACCGACGCGACGCCGGGGCCGGACCTCCCGGATGTCGACGAGGACGGGCCGTCGGAGGACTAACGTTCGGGCCCAGCGGGCAGACGGTGCGTGAGGCCGCGAGACGAGGGGGACCAGCATGTCGCAGGAGCAGGGCGGGAGCGAGCAGGGTGAGGGTCGGCACGACCCCGCCCACGAGCCCGACACCAGCGAGCGGCTGTACACGACCGAGGAGCTCGCCGACTACGGCGCCCGGCTCGAGGCGGAGCCGACGCCGTCCGGCCGGCCGGTGACGGGCGACCCCCTCACCGACCCGATGGTCGGGGGCTCCCCGAGCCCCGGTCGACCCGCGGAGGAGGCGCGCCCGGGTCCGGTGCCCGACCCGAACGCCCCCGGCCCCGCCCGCCCGGTCGAGGGCGGCGGCGCGGAGCAGACCCGCATCGCCGCCGCACCCTCGGCCCAGCAGGCCCCGCCCGCGTGGCCGCAGCAGCCGCAGCAGCAGCAGCAGACATCACCGGGCTGGAGCCCGGGTCCCGCCTCGCCGCAGGGATGGGGCCAGCCGGCCCAGCAACAGGCCCAGCAACAGGCCCAGCAGCCGGCCCAGCAGCCGGCCCAGCAGCCGGGACGTCGGCAGGGCCCGCCGCCCGGCTGGCAGCAGCAGCCCGGCCCCCTGCCGGAGGCGCCAGGCCCCCAGCAGGGTCCGGAGGGTGAGCCGCGTCGCTTCATGACGGCCACCGACTTCCTCGACCGGCGCGCGGACGTCGTGGAGTACGGCCCCGCCACGTGGGGCTGGCGCGGCCGGGTGCGTCGCTGGTCGGGCGGCCTGGTCTCGCCCCAGATGGGTCCGGCGGAGATGGTCCACGAGGACTACCGCCGGGTCATCCAGAAGGACTTCGACGGCCCGCGCACCATCGCCTTCCTGAACCCGAAGGGCGGCGCGGCCAAGACGACGGGGGTGCTGGCCGCCGGCTACACGTTCGGCACCGTCCGCGGCGGCACGGTGGTCGCGTGGGACAACAACGAGACCCGCGGCACGCTGGGGATCCGCGCGATGCGCAGCACGCACCGCAACACCACCCGCGAGCTGCTGGAGGACCTCGAGAAGTTCAGCGACGTCTACCAGTCGCGCATCGGTGACCTCGGGGCGTTCGTGCGGGCGCAGGGCGACGCGCACTTCGACGTCCTCGCCTCCGACGAGCGGCCGGACGTGACGGGCACGATCCGTGCGAAGGACTTCACCGCCGTCCACCAGCTGCTCGAACGGTTCTACCGGGTCATCCTCGTCGACACCGGCAACAACATGCGCGCCGAGAACTGGCTCGCCGCCGCCGAGGCCGCCGACCTGCTCGTCGTGACCAGCACGGTCCGTGAGGACACCGGCTACAGCGGCCTGTGGATGCTCGACGCCCTGCAGGACGCCGGCTACCAGGACCTCAAGCACCGCACGATCACGGTGCTGTCCGACCCCAGCCCCAGCGTCGACGCCACGCTGGCCCACGACCTCATGCAGGTCTACGAGCAGCGCACCCGCGAGGTCTACCGGGTGCCCTACGACCCGTCGCTGGTCTCCGGCTCGGAGATCCCCTACGCCCAGCTGTCGCGGAGCACCCGCGACTCCTGGCTCCGCGCCTGCGCGGGCATGGCCTCGGCCCTGTGACCGCGAGCCGCCTGACCCGTCCGGTGGTCGAGGCGGTGTCCTGAGCCTGTCGACGGGAGCCAGGTCGGCCACGGCCTGGCCAGGGACCCCTCGGGACGGCAGGCCTCACAGGGTGCTGCGGACCTCCCACAGGAGCGGGTAGTAGCGGAGGTCGAGGCGGCCGCGCAGGTAGGCCGCGCCGCTGGAGCCGCCCGTGCCGGACTTGGCGCCGATCATCCGCTCGACCATCACGACGTGGCGGGCGCGCCAGCCGGCCGCGAGCTCGTCGTGCTGGAGCAGGGCCTCCGACAGCGCCCAGGCGGCGCCGTACCGGTTGCGGTCGTGCGCCAGGGAGCGGATCGAGGACAGCACCGCTTCGTCGTCGTCGGTGGGCAGGTCGGCGGCGCGCAGGACGTCCAGGAACGCGTCCCACAGCGTCGGCTCCGACAGCCGCCGCTCGAGCCGCGACTCCTCCTCGGCGGTGAGCCCGCGGAAGCGGCGCAGGTAGCCCGGGTCCTGCGCGCCCGAGAGGAACTCCAGCTCGCGGAACTGCACGGACTGGAACCCGCTCGCCGGGGCCAGGCGCTGGCGGAAGGTCGCGAAGTCCTGCGGCGTCATCGTCTCGAGGACGTCGACCTGCTCGACCAGCACGCGCTCGATGACGTGCACCCGCCCGAGCAGGTGCTGGGCGCGCCACAGCTCGCCGGACGTCATCGCGGCCCGGACCGCCTCCAGCTCGTGCAGCAGCTGCTGGAACCACAGCTCGTAGACCTGGTGGATCGTGATGAACAGCAGCTCGTCGTGCGCCGGCGGGTCCGACTCGAGGTGCTGGGCGTCGAGCAGGTCGGGCAGGCGCAGGTAGCTGCCGTAGGTCAGCTGCGCCCCCTGCTCGCCGAACGAGACGAACGAATCGGTGCCGGGGTCCACGGGCACCACCCAACCAGAACCGGCATGCTGGCGACCATGAGCGAGGAGACCCGATGAGCAGCCCCCAGGACGGCGCCGACGACGGCGCAGCGACGCAGGTGGACCTCGTGGTCCTGGGCGCGGGCCCGGGCGGCGAGTCGCTCGCCTCCGGGGCCGCCGCGACCGGTCTCGAGGTCGTCGTGGTCGACCGTCACCTCGTCGGCGGCGAGTGCCCCTACTACGGCTGCATCCCCTCCAAGATGATGCTGCGCGCGGCCGACGCCCTCGCCGAGGCCGGCCGGGTGTCGGAGCTCGCGGGCGAGGTGAGCGTCAGCCCGTCCTGGGCGCCCGTGCACGCCCGCGTCCGCGACGAGGCGACAGCCGACTGGGACGACACCGTCGCCGTCGACCGCCTCACCGACGCCGGCGCGACCGTGTACCACGGCATCGGGCGCCTGACCGGCACCGGGACGGTCGCGGTCGAGCTCCCCGACGGCTCCGCCGGCCCGACGTTCGAGGCGCGCCGTGGCGTCGTGCTCAACGTCGGCACCCGCCCCGCCGCGCCGCCCGTGGAGGGCCTCGCGGACACGCCGTACTGGACCAACCGGGACGCAGTCCGCGCCGACCACGTGCCCGGCAGCCTGGTCGTCCTCGGTGGTGGCCCGATCGGGTGCGAGCTCGCCCAGACCTTCGCCCGCTTCGGCAGCCGGGTCACGGTCGTGCAGCACGGCGACCGCCTGCTCGCCGGCGACGAGCCCGAGGCCGGCCGGCTGCTGGAGGAGGTCTTCGTCGCCGAGGGCATCCGCGTGATGACCGGCGCCGAGGTGACGCGGGCGTCCTACGCCGACGGCACCTTCACCCTGTCCCTGGACGACGGCGAGGAGCTCGTCGCCGACCAGCTGCTCGTCGCCGCCGGGCGCACCCCCAACCTCGACGACCTGGGCCTCGAGACCATCGGCCTCGACCCGTCCGCGCGCACCCTGGAGACGGACGAGCGGATGCGGGCCGGGGAGCGGCTGTGGGCCATCGGCGACATCACCGGCAAGGGTGCGTACACGCACGTGTCGATGTACCAGGCCGCGGTCGCCCTGGCCGACGTCACCGGCGCGGAGCACCACCCGGCCGAGTACCACGCCGTGCCGCACGCGACCTTCACCGACCCCGAGGTCGGCGGCGTCGGGATGACCGAGCAGGCCGCCCGTGACGCCGGGCTCACCGTCCGGGTCGGGGTGACGCCGCTGGAGGCGTCGTCCCGCGGGTTCACCCACGGCCCGGGGGCCAGGGGAGTGATCAAGGTCGTCGAGGACGCCGACGCCGGGGTCCTCGTCGGGGCCACGGCCGCCGGGCCGTCCGGCGGGGAGATCCTGGGCCTGCTGGCGCTCGCCGTCCACGCCCGGGTCCCGACCGCGACGCTGCGCTCGATGATCTACGCCTACCCGACCTTCCACCGGGCCGTCGAGTCCGCCCTCGACGAGCTCGGGTGAGGCGCCCGTGACCGCCGCCGCCGACGCCCGGGCCACGGCCCGGCAGGCGCGGAACTCCGACTGGGTCGACCGCGCCGCCCGCCTCGGGCTCGTGCTGTACGGCGTCGTCCACCTCGTGATCGCCGCCCTCGCGGTGCAGCTCGCCCTCGGTGACCGCTCCGAGGCGCCCAGCGGCTCGGGCGCCATGGAGGCGGTGGCCGAGCAGCTCTTCGGCCGCGCGGCGCTGTGGCTCATCGCGTTCGGGATGCTGCTGCTGGTCGTGTGGAGCGCCATCGAGCTCGTCGCCGGCCACCGCGGCGAGGACGGCGCCGAGCTGTGGCGGCACCGGGCGACGGACGTGGGCAAGGCGTCCGGCTGGGTCGTCCTCGGCATCACCGCGGCGACCACGGCGACGGGGCCGCTGCGCAGCAACGGCGGCGGGGGCGGCGAGGAGGCCCTCACCGCCCGGATCATGAACCTGCCCGGCGGTCAGCTCCTGGTCGGCCTGGTCGCGCTGGTGATCCTGGCGGTCGCGGCGGACCACGTGCGCAAGGGCGTCTCCGGCAAGCACGCCGAGAAGCTGGCGACCGAGGGACGCACCGGGGACGCCGGCCGCGCGTACCTGCTGGTCGGCAAGGTCGGCTACATCGGCAAGGGCATCGCGATCGGCCTGGTCGGGGTCCTGTTCGCGGTCGCCGCCGCGACCCACGAGTCCGGGCAGTCGGGCGGCCTGGACGACGGCCTGGCCAGCCTCCTGGACCTGCCGTACGGCCCGTGGCTGCTCCTCGCGGTGGCGCTCGGCATCGGGTGCTTCGGCCTGTTCTGCTTCGCGCGGGCCCGGCACCTCTCGCGGTAGGGGTAGGGTCACCCGCGCACAGACGTCCTTTAAGTCACCGTCCCGTGAGGCGGGGAAGGAGGTCGGGGTGGCCGGAGTGGTCGGAGTCCCCACCGAGCTCGACGAGCACGGCCGCGCCGTCATGGACGCCCGCGACGTGTCCCGGGCGCTGACCCGGATCGCGCACGAGATCCTCGAGCGCAACCGCGGCGCCACCGACCTGGTGCTGCTCGGGCTGCCCACGCGCGGCGTCCCGCTCGCGCGTCGCATCGCGCAGCGGATCGAGGCGGTGGAGGGCGCCCCGGTCGCCACCGGGTCCCTCGACGTGACCCTCTACCGCGACGACCTGCGCCGCCAGCCCACCCGCGGCGTGCACCACACCGAGGTGCCCCCCGGCGGCGTCGACGGCAAGGTCGTCGTGCTCGTGGACGACGTCCTGTTCTCGGGGCGCACGGTCCGCGCGGCCCTCGACGCGCTCGCCGACCTCGGCCGGCCGGCCGCCGTCCGGCTCGCGGTGCTCGTCGACCGCGGCCACCGCGAGCTGCCGATCCGCGCCGACCACGTCGGCAAGAACCTCCCGAGCGCCCTCGCCGAGCGGGTCGGCTGCCGGCTCGAGGAGACCGACGGCCGCGACGAGGTGCTGATCGGATGAGGCGACACCTGCTGAGCGTGGACGACCTGACCACCGACGACGTCGCCGTGCTGTTCGCCACCGCCGCGGAGATGCACGACGTCCAGCGGCGGGCGGTGAAGAAGCTGCCCGCCCTGCGGGGCCGCACCGTCATCAACCTGTTCTTCGAGGACTCCACCCGGACGCGATCCAGCTTCGAGATCGCGGGCAAGTGGCTCTCGGCGGACACCATCAACATCACGGGCAAGGGGTCCTCCGCGTCGAAGGGCGAGAGCCTGCGCGACACCGTGCTCACGATCGCGGCGATGGGGGTCGACGCGCTCGTCGTCCGCCACGGGGCGAGCGGCGCCGCGCAGCGGATCAGCGAGTGGGTGGACGCGTCGGTCGTGAACGCCGGCGACGGCACCCACGAGCACCCGACCCAGGCGCTGCTCGACGCCTACACGCTGACCCGCCGCCTCGGTGACCTGGCGGACCGGCACGTCGTCCTGGTCGGCGACCTCACCCACAGCCGGGTGTTCCGCAGCAACGTCCGGTTGCTGACCCGGCTCGGCGCCCGCGTCACCGTCGTCGCGCCGCCCACCCTGATGCCGTCGGGCGTCGAGGCCTGGGCGAAGCAGGACGGGTTCGCCACCTCCTGGGACCTGGACGCCGCGCTGCCCCACGCGGACGCGGTGATGATGCTGCGGGTCCAGCGCGAGCGCATGAGCGGCGGGTTCTTCCCGACCGCGCGGGAGTACACCGTCGGCTACGGCCTGACCCGTGACCGCCTCGCCCTGCTCGGCGACGAGGTGCCCGTGCTGCACCCCGGCCCCATGAACCGGGGCCTCGAGATCGCCGCGGACGCCGCGGACGCCGCCCAGTCAATGGTCCTCGACCAGGTCTCGGCCGGCGTCGCCGTCCGCATGTCCGTGCTCTACCACCTGCTCGCTGGGGAGGAACCCGCGTGAGTGAGACGACCGACCGGCCGCTCCTGGTGCGCGGTGCGACGCTGCCGGACGGCACCCGCGGCGACCTGCTGCTGGCCGAGCGGCTCGTGCGTGCGACCGGGTCCGGCGTCGACGCCGGTGCGCCCGGGGACGCCGAGGTGCTCGACGCCGACGGCCTGGTCGCCCTGCCCGGGCTGGTGGACCTCCACACCCACCTGCGCGAGCCCGGCCGCGAGGACGCCGAGACGGTCGCCACCGGCTCGCGGGCCGCGGCGGCGGGGGGCTACACCGCCGTCCTGGCGATGGCCAACACCTCGCCGGTCACCGACACCGCCGAGGCCGCGGAGCGCGTGCTCGACCTCGGGCGCGCCGCGGGGCTCGTCGACGTCCAGCCGGTCGGGGCCGTGACCCATGGCCTGGAGGGCCAGCAGCTCGCCGAGCTGGGGCTGATGGCGCGGTCGCGGGCCGCCGTCCGGGTGTTCTCGGACGACGGGCGCTGCGTCGCCGACGCCCGGGTGATGCGACGGGCCCTGGAGTACGTCAAGGCGTTCGGCGGCGTGGTCGCCCAGCACGCCCAGGACCCCACCCTCGCCGGGCCCGACGCCTGCTGCCACGAGGGCGAGACCTCGGGGCGGCTCGGGCTGCCCGGCTGGCCCGGCGTCGCCGAGGAGACGATCGTCGCCCGGGACGTCATGCTCGCCCGCCACACCGGCTCGCGGGTGCACGTGTGCCACGTCTCGACCGCCGGCACGGTCGAGGTGCTCCGCTGGGCCAAGGCGCAGGGGCTGCCGGTCACCGCCGAGGTCACCCCCCACCACCTGCTGCTCACCACCGACGAGCTCGCCGGCTACGACCCGACGTACAAGGTCAACCCGCCGCTGCGCCCCGCCGAGGACGTCGCCGCCCTGCGGGCCGCCCTGGCCGACGGGACCATCGACGCCGTCGCCACCGACCATGCCCCCCACGCGCGGCACGACAAGGAGCACGCGTTCACCGACGCCGCGTTCGGCATGGTCGGGCTCGAGACGGCCCTGGCGGTCGTGTCGACCGTGATGGTGGCCGGTGCCGAGGGAGGCCCGTTCGGGTGGGACGACGTCGCCCGGGTGATGTCCGCCAACCCGGCCCGCATCGCCGGCCTGGCCGGCCAGGGCCGTCCGCTGGCCGTGGGGGAGCCGGCGAACGTCGTGCTCGTCGACCCGTCGGCGCGGGTCAGGGTCGACCGGGACGCGACGTACTCGCTGTCGCGCAACAACCCCTGGCACGGGCGCGAGCTCGTCGGTCGGGTGCGGGCGACCGTGCTGCGGGGCCGGGTCACCCACGCGGTCTGACCGCGGCCCGACGGTCGGGGACGACCCCGGTCGGGTCAGGGGCGCACGAAGTCCAGCCCGTTGACGTAGGCGTCGTACTGCGACAGGTGCCCGCCGGTGGACGGGACGCGGAAGCGGGAGAAGACGGCACCGGCCTCCGGGTCGACGGTGACGAGCCGGACCGGGTTGGCGTCGGGGGAGTGGAAGGCGCCGAGGAACGACGCGACCCGGTTGCCGTGCACCCCGGTGTCCGTGCGGTACGCCGCGGCGCCGGTGTGGCCCGAGAAGACGAGTTTGATGTTGGCGTGCTGCGAGACCAGCTGCTGCCACAGCTGCTGCGGGCTGGTGTCGCCGTACTCGGCGGACGTGGCGATGGAGCCGTCGTCCGCGAGGTAGCTGTGGGTGGCGATGACGACGTTGCGTCGCGGGTGCTGGGCGACGACGCGGTTGGCCCAGGCCACCACCTCGGCGCGGGGCCACGGCTCGAGGCTCAGCACCATCCACCGCAGCCCGCCGGCGTCGAAGCGCCGGTAGGCGTTGGCGATCGAGTCCGCCTCGAAGCGCCCGGCGAAGCCCCGCGCGAACGCCTCGTCGGTCTCGTCGGTCCGTCGGAGCAGCGCGGCGTCGGTGCACGCGGCGGCGAACCGCTGCGTGCACTCGGGGTTCTGCACGTAGGGCAACCGGCCGTAGCCACCCTGCCCGTCCCACCCGTGCCGGCGGCTGTCGTGGTTGCCGAGCGCGAGCTGCCACGGGACGCCCGCGGCGCCCAGCACCTGCATGGCCGCCTTGGCCCGCGACAGCTGCTCGGGCGCCGCCCAGCCCCAGTTCGCCACGTCACCGGTGTGCAGCACGAAGCGCAGGTCGTCGGCGGCGGCACGGTCGGCCAGCCAGCGGGTGCGCTGGGCGAAGCGGCCGTCGTCGGCGCGGACCACCTCGTCCTGGGTGTCGGGGATGACGGCGAGGGTGAAGCGCGGGTCGTCCTCGGGGTCGGCGGCGACTCCGGGCGTGGCGGAGCCGAGCAGGAGGCCGAGGGCGAGGGTGGGGACGGCCAGGACGGCCGCGAGGCGGGGGAGGGCCATGACCCCACTGTCTCAGCGGCCATCGACGCCGCGGGAGGGGGTCTCGGCGCCGGCGCGGTCCGGTGCAGCCATGGCCACCAAGTCGATCAGATGACTACACTTTGGTCATGGCACGACGCCGCGGCCCTGACTTCTTCCTGATCGGCGCCCCGAAGGCGGGCACGAGCGCGCTGCACAAGGCGCTGGAGCAGCACCCCGGGCTGTTCCTGTCCCGCCCGAAGGAGCCGAAGTACTACATGTGCGGCGACTCGCCGCCGCCGGCGTACAAGGGCCCGGGCGACGCCCACAGCAACCAGGAGTGGGTCTGGCAGCGCGAGCGCTACCTCGCCCTGTTCGACGGCGCCCCCGAGGGCGCGCTGCGCGGTGAGAGCACGCCGTTCTACCTGTACAACCGCGACGCGCGGCGCCGCATCGCCGCGGACAACCCCGACGCGAAGCTCGTCGCCGTGCTCCGGGACCCGGTCGACCGGGCGTACTCCAACTGGATGCACCTGTGGATGGACGGGCTCGAGCCCCGGTGCGACGTCGTCGAGGCCGTGAAGCGCGAGCAGTGGCGCATCGACCAGGGCTGGGCGCCGTTCTGGCACTACTCGTCGCTGGGCATGTACGGCCGGCAGCTGGCGGACCTGTACGACCACGTCCCCGCGGACCAGGTGCTCCTGCTCCGCTACAAGGAGCTGGTCGCCTCGCCCGGACCGACCCTGCGACGGGTCTTCGACTTCCTCGGCGTCCCGCCCGTCGAGATCGAGACCATCCCTGCCGACAACTCGCGACCCTTCGTCGAGGACGGTCTGCGCACGAGGCTCCTGGGCCCCGTCATCCGCGCCGGGGCGTGGGCGGGCCAGTTCGCACCGCCGCAGGCGTGGCGCAGGGCCAGCAGCCCGCTGGTCCGTCAGCTCCAGCGCAGCGGCGAGGGCGGTCGCCCCAGCCTCACGCCCGAGCAGCGCTCGCTCCTCCTCGAGCCGCACCGCGAGGACATCGCGCTGCTGACCGAGCTGACCGGGCAGGACTTCTCCGAGTGGCTGCTGCACCGCGACGGCGGGTCGTTCGCCACCCGCCAGGCGGAGGAGCAGCAGCGGGTCGGCCAGGCCGGCTGAGCCCGGCCGGGTCCGCCCCGCGCCGGGGCCTCACCAGCCGGTGAGGATCCCCGTCACCAGGTCGTGCGCGCCGTCCGGGCGTGCGATCTCCGCGTAGCAGCGCAGGCGGCCGTCGGGCAGCCGGACCGTCGCCGCGTACCGCCAGGCGCCGTCGGAGTCCTGGGAGGCCAGCGGCTGCGTCGTCCGGCTCGTCAGCGCCGAGGCCGGGCCGGCACCGGGCTCCCCGGTCGCGACCCCGCAGCGCTCGTGCCAGTTGTCCTCCTTGCGGGGGCGCCCGTCGTACAGGACGACGAGGGGGTCGAGCGACACCACCGCGGTGACCCGGGCACCCCGCGCGTCCCACATGCCGGACCGCGGGGAGAGGACGGTGCCGTGCCGCGTCCAGGCCAGGCCGTCGGAGCTCGAGTGGTACGACGTCGACATGCGGTCCTCCTCCCCGGTGTCGGTGAGGGGGTGGTCGCACGACCAGAGGTGCCAGCCGCCGGCGTCGTCCACCGCGACGACGGGGTCCTTGACGCCGACGGTCTCGTCACCGGGCAGGGTCACGGTGCGGCGCCCCCGGGGCAGCTCCTCGACGGTGTCGGCGTCGAGGGCCTCCACCCACCAGTGCTTCGAGCCGGGGGTGGCGCACGACAGGTAGAGGCGCCAGCCGCCGTCCGGACGCCGCAGCACGACGGGACGCTCGAAGGACTCCGCCCCGAACTCGTCCCGCTCGACCTCGCACACGGTCTCGAAGGCGACGCCGTCCGGCGACGCCGCGACGACGACCGCGACCCCGCGGCCCTCCGTGAGCGGGCGGCGGACGCGGTAGGTGAGGTAGGTCACGCCGTCGACGAGGACGGCGGACGCGGCCCCGCTCCAGTTGCCGGGGCCCGCGTCGGGCGCGGGGACGACCACGCGCGGCTCGTCGAGGAAGGGCAGGCCCAGGTCGAGGACGGTCATGGCCGAAGTGTAGTGAAACGGTCAGGAATGGGTGGGTCGCCGCGCTGGTAGGGTCGCGCCGACCGACATCCTTTAACTGGCCGTCCCGTGAGGCGGAGAAGGAGGTACGGCGTGGTCTCGCCTGCGATCCTCGTGCTCGAGGACGGACGCACGTTCACCGGGGAGTCCTACGGCGCCGAGGGGGAGACCTTCGGCGAGGCCGTGTTCTCGACCGGCATGACCGGCTACCAGGAGACGCTCACCGACCCGAGCTACCACCGGCAGGTCGTCGTCATGACGGCCCCGCACGTGGGCAACACCGGCGTCAACGACGAGGACCCGGAGTCGCGTCGCATCTGGGTCGCGGGGTACGTCGTCCGCGATCCCGCGCGCCGCCCGTCGTCCTGGCGTGCGAACGCCTCGCTCGACGACGCCCTGCGCGAGCAGGGGGTGGTGGGCATCTCCGGGGTCGACACCCGGGCGCTCACCCGCCACCTGCGCGAGCGCGGCGCCATGCGCGTGGGCATCTCCTCGACGACCACCGACGCCGCCGCGCTCCTGGAGCGCGTGCAGGCGTCGGCGCCGATGGCCGGCGCCGAGCTGGCGGGGGGGGGGTCCACCCCCGCCCACTAAGGCGACCCCCCCGAGGGCCCCCCCCCCCCCGGCGGCCCGCTGTGGGCCCCCCCCCCCCCCCCCCGGGCCCCCCCCCCCCCCCCCCCAGCGGGGGTCGAGCCCGAAGAGGCTTCTCTCGCCCGTGACGACGCTCACCACTAGCGTGAAGCCATGACCACCGCCCCGGTACGCAGCCGCAGCCGCAAGAAGGTCCTGGCGATCGTCCTGGCCGGGGGAGAGGGCAAGCGGCTGATGCCGCTCACCGCCGACAGAGCGAAGCCGGCGGTGCCGTTCGGCGGCATCTACCGCCTCATCGACTTCGCGCTCAGCAACGTCGTGAACTCCGGCTACCTGCAGGTCGTCGTGCTGACGCAGTACAAGTCCCACAGCCTCGACCGCCACGTCACCACGACCTGGCGGATGTCGACGCTGCTCGGCAACTACGTCACGCCCGTGCCGGCCCAGCAGCGCGTGGGCAAGCGCTGGTACCTCGGCTCCGCCGACGCGATCTACCAGTCCCTGAACCTGCTGAACGACGAGAAGCCCGACATCGTCGTCGTGGTCGGCGCCGACCACGTCTACCGCATGGACTTCTCGCAGATGGTCGACGCGCACATCGAGTCCGGGGCCGCCGCGACGGTCGCCGCGATCCGCCAGCCGATCGGCATCGCCGACCAGTTCGGCGTCATCGACGTCGACCCGTCCTCGCCGTCCCGCATCCGTGCGTTCCTCGAGAAGCCGACGGACCCGGTCGGCCTGCCCGACGCCCCCCACGAGGTGCTGGCGTCGATGGGCAACTACGTCTTCGACGCCGACGCGCTGCGGGAGGCCGTCGTCCGGGACGCCGACGACGACTCCAAGCACGACATGGGCGGCGACATCATCCCGGCGTTCGTCGAGCAGAACGCCGCCGGCGTCTACGACTTCAAGGACAACGACGTCCCCGGTGCGAACGACCGCGACCGCGGCTACTGGCGCGACGTGGGGACGATGGGCTCCTACTACGCCGCCCACATGGACCTCGTCGCCCACCTGCCGGTGTTCAACCTCTACAACCACGAGTGGCCGATCTACACCGACTACGGCCCGCTGCCCCCGGCGAAGCTGACCGAGGGCCCGGGGATGGCGCCGACCACGACGTTCAACTCGATCCTCTCCCCGGGCGTGCTCGTCACCGGCGGCTCCGTGCGCGACTCGGTGCTCTCGCCGTCGGTGCGCGTCGACTCCGAGGCGAAGATCGACGGCGCCGTCCTGCTCAACGGCGTCCACGTGGGGGAGGGCGCGGTGATCAAGAACGCGATCCTCGACAAGAACGTCGTCGTCCCTCCCGGCGCCCAGATCGGCGTCGACCCCGAGGCCGACCGCGCCCGCGGCTTCACCGTCGAGGACGGCCTCACCGTCCTCGCCAAGGACCAGGTCATCGAGTGACCCCGCCACCACCGACGGTCAAGCTTGTCGAGACCCCGAGCGCCATCCCTGTCACCGCCGGTTGAGGTGTGCCGAGCGCCAGCGAGGCGCCTCGAAACCCGGTGACCCCGCACGACGACCTGACGGACCCAGGACCAGGAGACCCCCCATGACCGCATCCCGCGCCGGCACCGTCGCCCAGCCGCAGGACCTCGTCGACGTCCCGGCGCTGGTCACGGCGTACTACACCCGCCAGCCCGACCCGGAGAACCCGGACGAGCAGGTCGCGTTCGGCACGAGCGGCCACCGCGGGTCGTCGCTGAGGACGTCGTTCAACGAGGCGCACATCCTCGCCACCACCCAAGCGATCGTGGACTACCGACGCAGCCAGGGGTACGACGGCCCGTTGTTCCTCGGCGCGGACACTCACGCGCTGTCGACGCCGGCGTGGGTGAGCGCGGTCGAGGTGCTGGTCGCCAACGACGTGACGGTGATGGTCGACGACCGCGACGGCTACACCCCGACCCCGTCGGTGTCGCTGGCGATCATCGACGCCAACGGCGGCCGGACGACGGGCTCCGGGCTGGCCGACGGCATCGTGGTGACGCCGTCGCACAACCCGCCCGCGGACGGCGGGTTCAAGTACAACCCGCCCCACGGCGGCCCCGCGGACTCCGACGCCACCAAGACCATCGCCGCCCGCGCGAACGAGCTGATCCGCGGCGGGCTCGCCGAGGTCCGTCGTACGCCGCTGGAGAAGGCCCGCGGCCAGGTGCACCGCTACGACTTCCTCGGCGCGTACGTCGACGCGCTGCCGTCGGTGGTCGACCTGGCGAAGGTCCGCGACGCGGGCGTGCGCATCGGTGCGGACCCGCTCGGCGGCGCGAGCGTGCACTACTGGGGCGAGATCGCCGAGCGGCACGGCCTGGACCTGACGGTGGTGAACCCGCTGGTGGACCCGACGTGGCGGTTCATGACGCTGGACTGGGACGAGAAGATCCGCATGGACTGCTCCTCGCCGTCGGCGATGGCCTCGCTGATCGAGCGGCGCCACGACTTCGACATCGCGACCGGCAACGACGCGGACGCCGACCGCCACGGCATCGTCACCCCCGACGCGGGGCTGCTGAACCCGAATCACTTCCTGGCGGTCGCGATCGGCTACCTGTTCGGCGGCGCCCGCCCCGACTGGCCCGCCGGCGCGCAGATCGGCAAGACGCTGGTGTCGTCGTCGATGATCGACCGGGTCGCCGCGCAGGTGGGGGCGCCGCTGGTGGAGACCCCGGTGGGGTTCAAGTGGTTCGTGCCGGGGCTGATCGACGGCTCGTTCGGGTTCGGCGGCGAGGAGTCGGCCGGTGCGTCGTTCCTCCGCCGCGACGGCTCGACGTGGACCACCGATAAGGACGGCCTGCTGCTGTGCCTGCTGGCCTCGGAGATCCAGGCCGCGACCGGCAAGTCGCCAAGCGAGCACTACGCCGAGCTGGTCGCCCAGCACGGCGAGCCGGCGTACGCCCGGGTCGACGCGCCCGCCGACCGGGCGCAGAAGGCGAAGCTCGCCGCGCTCTCCCCGGACGACGTGGCCGCGACGTCGCTGGCGGGGGAGGAGATCACCGGCAAGCTGACCGAAGCCCCCGGCAACGGCGCGGCGATCGGCGGACTCAAGGTGACCACCGAGTCGGCGTGGTTCGCCGCCCGCCCCAGCGGCACCGAGGACGTCTACAAGATTTACGCCGAGTCCTTCCGCGGGCCCGACCACCTCGCCGAGGTCCAGGCCGAGGCGCGCGAGGTCGTCTCGGCGGCCCTCAGCGGCTGATTCTGCCTCGACATGGTTCTGAGGATTAGACGATGGCAGTGCCGGTCTAGGATCAAGGATTTTGGAGACCATGAGCGGAAGCCATTGCGACCATTGTGATCTTCCCCTGGCTCAGTGCGGGCACGGACGGTCTGTTCCTGCATCTCCGGCCGTTGTGGCAAGGGCGAAGAGCAACAGCTCTGCGAATCGTCGATCTGGGCGACGACCTCAGGGGGTCAGGACTAGCCGACTCACCCCGCAAAGCGAGTTTCGTCCAGTCATCCTTGACATCCTCAGGGAGCGTGGCGGTCGACTCAGCGTGGAAGAGCTCACTTCTGAGCTCGAATCACGGATGCAAGATGCATTCACCGATGGGGACTACGGACTCGTTGACAACAATGAGGTCAGATGGAGAAATGCGGTGAGGTGGGAGCGTAAAAAGATGGTGGACGAGGGGCTCATCATGCCGAGTCGCGAGAGAGGAGTCTGGGAGCTTTCCGCGAAGGGCAGGAGTTGACTCGCCTAGTCCCATCAACGTCGACTGCCGCATGCGATGGCCCGCGGCGCGTTCGTTGGGGCCGCAAGATGTCCCGCGGTCACGCCGCCGTCGGGCGGCGCAAGATGCCGACCTTCTCAGCCAGGCCGGTCGTCGCGTCCGACCGCCTGAACGCTCGCTAGACCCAGCTCTTACCGGGCTCATAAGCGTGATCCGCCGGTCAGACTGCCAGCACGTAGGCGCGAAGACTTCATCTTGTGGGTCATGAGCAATCTGTCGCAGATCAACCCCGACGATTCAAGCCCCGTTGTCGCTCCCGAGCTGAGCAACATCGCCAACTCCGTGGCCTTCGAGCTGATGCTCGAGAGTCTTTTCCTGAGCGAACTCCTTCAAGAGATGTGGTTCGCACGGGCCCAGGTCGTTGATGTTTTGCATTCGCCCGTCGACGCTTTCGGTTATGACCTGGTACTTCAATCGGGCGGAGTGACTCGACACGTCCAGCTCAAGACGAAGCGAGCGGACAGCAAGACTGCGAAGTACAAGCTCAGCACTCTGCTCTACAACCAGCCAGCAGCATGCGTCATTGTTCTGGAGTGGAAGCAACCGGTTGGTGCGACCCGTCTCGACCTCGAATACCGATGGTTCGGCGGTGGGGCTCACCAGAGGATTCCCGACTTAGGAGAGAGGTTGGCAAAGCATACAAAGGGGGACTCGACCGGATTGAAGAAAGAGAAGCCGTTGCACCGCGAGATCGCCCTTGGCAAGTTCTCCCGTGTTGCGACGATGTCAGAGCTCACGAGTCTTCTATTTGGCTGAGGGGCCGCGGTGGGGCCCCGCATCCGCCCGCACGGGCCCTCTGGGCCAGTCGCCTGCTCTGCTCGGTGATTTGGCCGGCGGGCGACTCGGCAGCGAGTGCGGCGAGGACCCTGTTCTGCAGGAGCTCCGACAACCCGACGGGACCTCCCATTCGACCGCGCTGGCCGCCGTCCAGAGTGCTCAGCCCTCGTCCGCGGGCGTGGGACCAAGCGACTGGACGTCCTCGCCCGCGTCCCGCAGCTTGCCGATAAAGTCGGTCACGGGGAACCAGTTTGGATTGTTGGGCAACGGGTCGTGCCGACACTGGAAGACACGGGTGCCCCACGATCCGTCCGAGACAGCATGGGCGAGTCGCTGACCCTTCAGCCCTCCTTGGATGCCCATCCACGGCCACGTCTCATCGCCCGCGAGCGACCGCATCACCAGGTTCGCCCCCGCCAGATCTCCCTGCTGATATCCGGCCCACTTGGAGACGAGGTGGTCGTACCGGTCGAGGGCGGTGCGCAGGATGGCCAGAAAGTACGCCTGATTGACATCTGAGTAGGTCTCCAGGATCTGCTCCCAGGTGATGACCCTCACGGGTAGCGGCCCGACGGAGTCGGCGAGCTTGCTTGGCAGGAGAGCAGCGTGGGCGATTTCCACCGCCGGGACGTCGAGAAGTCGCGCCAACGCATCAGCCACCGCCTCGAGCTGTGTCGTTTGCGCAGCCAGTTGCTTGAGGAGGTCAGGTCGCGAAGGACGGTCGTACATCTTCGCCTCGAGAGCGATGAGGACCGGATGTGGGGCCGTCACGAGGATGACCAGGTCCGGCGTGTCCTTCGGGAGGCCTTGGAGGCCGGGGAAGTTCGCACTGGATTGCCCGATCGCCGATTCGATGATGCTGTACTCGGTGAAGAACAGCACGGTGCAGTCGTGCGGCAGCGCCCGGACGTCTAGCTCGCCCAGGTCGAGCAGTTCCGGCGCGGCCAGTCGCGCCAGATGACGCATCTAGTCAGCACAGAGCAACGCGGGCAGGACCGTCCCGGTGTAGTAGCGCTCCTTGCGATTGAGGGGAAGAGTCAGGTCGAGGAGGTGGTCGAGACTGGTCACTTCAAGCTCCGGGGTGTGGGCGGGCGTTGTCGCGGCTGGCTCTTGTGGCGAGCTTGACGTGAGCGATGTAGGCCGAGTGTGACCGGACGTTCTTCGTCACGTTGCGGTCGGAGATGCGGGTGAACTTCGAGGTGAAGCCAGCTTGGCCGGCCGGCGTCGCTGTGAGCTCAGCCAGCCGGTACAGCCAACGAAGTACGTCGTCCTCGGCGGACCAGTAGTTCCAAACACGGTGATTGACCGCCTCGTGCAGACTGCGCCAGTCGCGGCTCTTGTTGACCGCGGCGCCGAGCAGATGCATCTCCTCGACCTTCTTCGCGCCCGGTTTGGTGCTGAGGGTTTCCGCGGCGGTCACCATCACCCGAGCTCCCAGGCTGTGCCCCATCAGGACGAACGGTCCCTCGTCGCACCGGGCGAGAAGGGTCCCGAGCGCCACTCCGGTCATGCCAGCGCGGGTCTTCGCGACGGTCCACGGGTTCGCCGCGACGCCGGCTAGGCCGAGTGCCCATCCGATGCCCGGCAGGTTCAGCGCTTTGCCGCCCCGCTTGGCCCCTGCTTTGACCAGCCGGTGCACGACCGCCTTCACACCCGCGTCGACCAGCAGAACGGAGAGATCCTTGAGCTCCTTCGATCCCCAGTGGAGTTGGTAAACCGGGGAATCGGGGTATCGCTGGTCGACCAAAGGCTGCCATCCGGTCCATCCGCCCAGGCCCTCTGTCAGAAAACCGGTAGCGAAGATGACCGGCGTACCAGTCCCGTCTCGGACCTTCTCGATGCGGAACGACTTGTCGGACGACGTGTAGGCGGAGACCGTTGTGGCACCCAGCGCGCTTCCCAGGGCCGACCCAGTGGCGGTGACGACCATCGTCCCACCGGCCATGCCGAGCCCTCCGGAGGCGACTGCACCGCCGCCGAGCATCGCGAGGCCATGGCTGGTTGCCGCCGCACCGGTGAGCGAGCCACCGAGTGCTGAACCACCGAGCGCGGCACCCACGGCGGGCGCTGCGAGGAGCGCCATGGGTGCCACTACCAAGGCTGCGCCGATCATCCCGCCGGTCACCTTGGTGATGCGTGCTGCATTCCGCACGTCGTACGAGAGGAAGTCTTCGTAGTCAAGAAGTGAGCAAAAGGTTGCCTCCAGCTTCTCGAAGGAAGGAATCTCGTGTTGGTGCTCAGCGCAATATCGGAGGTTCGTTCTCGCCAGCGGATGCACCACGGCGTGGTTCTTGCAACGAGGGACTGCACAGCCGACCGAAGGGGTGCCGCACGCGGCACACAGCCACGTCTCCACCGGACGACTAGCCTTTCGCACTCGCCGTCGAGGGCTGAAGGTGAAACAGCCGGAACACCAGGCGTCACTCGTGGAAGCCTCAGCTCGGACGATGAGCTCGGCCAGGCCGATCGCCTGCACGCGTTCGTTGTCAGCGGCGTCCCTGTGACTCTTCCGTTTCTCCGGTGATCGCAGACGTCGGTACGCCAGCTCGTTGGCGGCATAGCCGAGGACCAACGCCATCAACGCAACGTTGTCGGTCAGGTCGCTGGAACCCCCGATCTGTGGGCTGTCATGGTCCAACCCCGCACCTTTCACGTGCAGATCCAGACTGCCTGCGCTCAGGTCGACCGCGAAACCGCGACCGCGCGGGGTATACGTCAACTCGGCCATGGGACACCTCCGCGGCGGATGTAGCCGATGCTTGAAGATGGGCAGGTTGTTCGCAACTCTCGGGCAACGGAGCACGGCCCCGCAGTCGAATAGCTTCTCGGCTCGCAAGCTGTGAAGCTCGGCGTGTGGAGAGCTACAAACGTCACGCCAAGTCCGAGCTGACACCCGAGGAGTCCGCTGAGCTGGTGGCCGTCGATGCATTGGCCGACCGTCTGCGATCGCATATCGGTGACACGGCTCCCGAGATCAAGGATCTGCATGTTCACGGTGCGCAGAGCAAAGCGGTTCAGGATCACATGGCGAGACTGCTGAAGGACGAACTGGGCTTTGGTGAAGAAGTGGTCTTGACCCCGCAGACGGGGCTCGTGACGCAAGCACGTCCGGATTTCTTTCTTCCCATCAGCGGCGACCGAGGTGTTATCGCTGAGGTTGAGCGCGGCGGGGCGACGACCAACAACCACGACCTCAAGGACCTCTGGAAGGCCCACGTCGCACCCGACGTCCAGCATCTCTTCCTGATCGTTCCGCAGAGCAATTGGCGGGCAGACGGGACGTCGAGGGAGAAGCCGTTCCCACTGGTGGCGAGACGACTCGGCGCCTTCTTCGGCAGTCAGCGCCGTGAGATCGACGTGGTGAGCGTGCACGTCTTCGGATACTGAGTGCTCTCGCGCGAGGACCGACCCGGTCACAACGCGGCCTCCACCGACCCTTGCGGGTGCAGGAAGAGGAGCCGGGTCGCGATGGGGACATCTACTGACGCCGACAGGGCCTCGGCGTAGGCGCCGAGCTGTGGCCGGTAGAACGCGACCTTGGCCGGCAGCGTCTCGGGCGTGACGAAGTCGGTCTTGTAGTCGACCACCACGACAGAGCCATCGTCCTCGAGGAAGAGGAGGTCGATGATCCCCTCCACCAACGTGCCGTCAGTACGGGGGGCCCCGACGTACATCTCGCGCCAGTGTCGGCGTTCCGACGCACGCCGGACGAGCCCGCTGCTGAGCGCTGCCTCGGCCAACTTCGTGACGACAGCACCGAGGTCAGGGATGCCTTCGGCAATCACCTGTGACTGGACGGCGTCGGGCAGGCCGGCGCCAGTCCTGAGATCCACCATCTGCAGGACACCATGGACAGCGCGGCCCACCGCTGAGCCGTAACGCCCCTTCGTCCACGGAGGCAGCGCGAGGTCACGGGGTCCTTTCGCGGAGCCGGCTTCGTCCGCCTCACCCATCACCACCTCCGGCTCGGTGCCCTCGAGCCCGGACGCCGTCAACGCCGCGCGCGCCCTGCTGTTGGCCCGTGCTCGGATCACTCCTGCCCGCCACTCCTCAAAGGCAGGAGGCGCCGCTGCCGTCTCAGCCTCCGAAAGAGAACCGGTGGTCGCCTCGGATGAGAGGAGGACGGGGTCGCCGACAACCGCCCCGCCCACGCTGTCGATCAGCTCCGCAGGTGTGAGCTGTGTTGGAGAACCCCGCTCCATGCGATGCAACGACACCACGAGGTGGTCGCGCGCCCGTGTGGCAGCGACGTACAACAGCCGGGTGCGCTCGAGGTCACCCATCTGCTCGTCGATCGCGGCCAGGGTCTCGAAAGTCGGGTCCCGCAGATCCCCTCGCAGGCTGACGGAGTAGTCGTCCTCGCTCCACAACATGCGCACGCCGGACTCGCGCTTGGGGCGGGTCGACATTCCACTGAGAACGACGATGGGGAACTCGAGTCCCTTGGCCGCATGGACGGTCATCACGCGGACGGCATTCACGTCCTGCTCAGGAAGGACGGCCTCCGACACCCGGGCTTTCTCCTGGGCCTGATGGGCCACCCAGTTCACGTAGGCGCGCAGACCCCCGAGGGAGGTCTCGGTCCAGGCTCGAGCCTGGTCGACGACGAAGCGGAGACGGCGCCACGAGTCCCGAGTCCGCGGCAACTGGGTCGCGACCTCGAGAACTCGCCGGTCCTCGATGATGCGCGAGAGGACTTCGCTGGGCGTGAGCCACTGCGCTGCTCGGTGGAGTTGACGCAGATAGTCGAGACCGCGCCCGACCGGCCCCGTCGACTGTGTTTCGTCGTCACATCTGGCGAAGAGGTCGAGACGGAAGCCGGCGTTCCGCCAGCGCCATAGGTCATCATCCCCGCACCCGAACAGCGGGGATCGAAGAGCAGCGACCAGAGCGAGGGCATCCGAGGGGTCAGCGATAGCGCGCGCCGCGATCAGTACGTCGCGGACCTCCGGTGCTTCGTAGACCAAGGACATGGACTCGGCGCGGAAGTGGATGCCGGCCTCGTCCAGGGCGTCCTCGAGCATGGGCATCGAGGTCCGGGATGGGAGCAGGATCGCAATGTCAGATGGCCGGGCAGCCCGGTAGGCGCGCTGCTTCTCGTCGAAGACGGTCCATTGCTCGGACTGCATCGTCGCAATCGCTCCGGCTACTTCTGTCGCCTCGATTCGGCGGAGGGCCTCGGCGCTCATCTTCGGCGATTTCTCGGAGCCGAGGATCGCCACCGGAGGGCCGACCAGCTCCGTGTCCACCGATCTGTGGGCGATAAGAGGCTCGTAGTCGGGCTGCCCGTCGGCTTCGAAGGCGATGAGCTGACCGAACACCTCATTCACCCACGTCACAACACCCGGTCCTGAGCGGAAGTTCGTGGAGAGCGTGGTCTGTTCGCCGATGACCTCCTGCGCATCGAGATACGTCTTGATGCTTGCGCGGCGGAAGCGGTAGATGGACTGCTTCGCGTCGCCGACCACTAAGAGTCGCCCTGCCGGTACGTCGACCTGCTCCCATCGCGGTTGGGACGCTTCGCGTCCGCCTGCGATGCGCACTGCGAGCTCGATCTGGATCGGATCGGTGTCCTGGAACTCGTCGAGGAGCAGTCGCTGGTACCGCTCGTGGAGCACTGCGCGGGTGTGCTCGGAATGGGTCAGGAGGTCTCTGGCGAGAACGAGGAGGTCGTGGAACTCGAGGCGCCCGCTTCGACGCCGCTCGTGGGCCGCGTTGAGCACCTCTCGTCCGGCCCAGTAGGCGAGGTGTCTGACGCAGGTGCCGACGACTGAAGTGCGTAATCCCTCCACGTGCTCCCGCACGCTCCCGATCTCAGCACGAATGAGTGTGGGATCTTCCCCCGCCCAGTTCGACTTGCTGCCAACCGGGCCGGTCTTGAACTCGTTGATGGCGGCGGACTGCTGGAGGAACTGCCTGACGGTGGTGACTGAGCTCAGTCCGGTGAGGAGACCGACGAACTCGTCGAGCTTTAGGCAGAGCTTGTCGTGCGGATTCGAGCATCGTGCGAGTAGCGCAACCAGACCTGACGCTGCATCGGCGACGCACTGGAGGTCCGGCACCGTGATCGGCGTCGGGGGGTGGCTGAGTACATGTCTGTCGATGCGGTCCCAGTCCTGACCCAGCAAGCGGACGAGCTGACGGACCTGGCGAAGGGTCACCCCTGCGGCCATGCTCAGGATCAATGCGTCGGCGATCGAGTCGTCGTCGAGCAGTTCTTGCTGCAGACGGGACCATCGTTCCTCGAAGGCAATCGACGAGGCGATCTCGTCGAGCACTTCGATCGCTGGCGGCAGACCTGCCTCGATCGGGTGCGCGGCCAGAATTCGCTGGGCGAAGGAGTGCAGCGTGCCGATGGCCGCGAGGTCGAGGTTGTCCAGCGCCTGCCGGGCGCGATCGCGTGTTACACCTGAATCTCCGGACAGGAGCGCCTTCTCCAGCTCGGCCCGCAACCGGTCGCGCAGTTCGACAGCGGCTTTGATGGTGAACGTCACCGTCGCGATCGTTGCCATGGGGACGCCGTCGTCGAGGACCAAGCGGAGGACCCGGCCGACGAGCGCAGTGGTCTTCCCGGACCCTGCGCCGGCGCTGACGAACAGGGTGCTGGCGGTCTGCTCCCGGATCTGGGTGCGGGCCGCTTGGTCGACTGGTTCAGGCATCGGTCACCTCGTTGTCGACGTTGAGGGAGACGAGCTGCTTGAGGTCGGGGTGGGCAGCTTTCGCCGCCCATTCCCTCCTCCGTCCGGCGTAGCCGAGCCCGTCAGGATTGCAGAACGGGCATTGGACGAAGGTGAAGTCGTCGTTCTCCGGTGGCTTGGCAGGGTAGAGGCCGTCGGCTATACCTGACGCTAGGACTCCGAGCACTCGCCCGTAGTGGTTTCTCACGTCGTCGTCGATCTCGAGATCGACACGCCCGCTGTCCTTGTGCACGAACCAGTAGCCGGCCGTGACCGGGAGGTCCACGTCGAGAATGGACAGGGCCGCGAAGGCATAGGCGGGCAACTGCAGTTTCGCTCCATGGGGCGCTGGGTCGTCCTGCTTGATCTTGGTGAAGTCGGTTCGCCGGCCAGTCTTGATGTCTGTGACGTAGAGGCGTCCCTCAGCTCGATCGACCTTGTCCGCACTTCCTCGGAGCCGGATGGCGCCGCCGGGGATGTCGACCTCGACTCCCGGATCGCCGTTGGACCCGAACTCGACTTCGGATGCATGGACCGCCGCATTCTTGTCGGAACGCCAGGCGGAGTCCTCGTCGAGCATCGTCGTCAGCGTGAAGAACACCTTCTCCTTCTCGACCGACCACAGCCGTTGATGGCCGGTCACGCCGCGCTGCTCGAATGATGCGGCCTTCTTCTCTGCGATTTGTCGGAGAACCTCGTGATGGGTGGTGGTCCACGCCTCACCTGCCCCCGGTCGGTCGGTGCTCTTGATGAGCTCGTCCATGCACTCGTGGATGAACGTGCCGAGCTCGGAGGCGGGGATGGTGACGATGTCCTCCGGGTTCTCGACCGGCCCGATCCGGAGCATTCGTTCGACGAAATAGGCGTGGGGGCAGCCCGCGTACCTCTCAAGCGCTGTGGGTGAGACCTTGGCCGATCCCTGTCGGGGGTCGGGCAAGGTCCCAAGACCGGTCAAATTGCCGTCGAAGCGGGTGAAGTCGGTACCGGCACGTGCGGTCAGGAGTTCGTGGGCGGCCTCGGCGACCACGTCGCTGAGTTGTCCCGCGACGGCGGCGCGGATCCGCCATTCCTGTTCCGTCGCCATACGGCTCGTCGACAGCAGTTCGCCGGCGAAGGATCCGGCCGACAGCACGGCCTCGCCGTAGTCGGCGTCCTCCCACCGAGTCGCAGGGAGCTGCGGATCGTTCGCGTAGTGCCTCAGAGTGGGCAGCAGCCAACGGGACGGCAGCCGCTCGCGGGACTGACGGAGGTCCCCCCGGGGAAAGGAGGCCACGACCTCGGGAGCGCTGGCGAAGGCCGAGGCGAGGTCGCGGCGCTTGTCCTCGATGCGATCGCGGAGAGTCGGCAACGCCCCGTCGAGTTGCTCGCGGATCCTGTCGGGAAGCAGGACGTCCTCCGACGGGCTCCCCGGATAGAGGTCTTCGCTGAGCCCCACGATGTAGGTGACGTCGACCGCGAGCCCTGCGGCGGTGCTCAGCGGGCCGACGTACACGCCGTCGCCGAACCTCCCCACCCGGGGAATGGAGCTCTCGAGTTCGACGGCAAGGAGATCGTGCAGGGACCTCACAGACGGCACGATCTGGCTGGCCTGCAACACGGCGAGTGTCCCGATGGCGAGGTCGAGCGCCGCATACGCATGCTGTTCAGTGGGGGGCAGGGAGCGGAGACCGCTCGGCCCCACCAGCAGCGTGCAGTACAGATCCCGCGCCCAGTCGACCGTCTCCGGCCATGTCTCGCCGACAGAGGAGAACCTTCGGCGCAGCTCGGCGACGAAGTCACGCAGATCCTGGCCGGATCGCTTGTCGCACTCGGGTGCTTCGACGTCGATCCACGTCCGAAGCCGAAGATCCCAGTGGTCGCCGCGTACGACCCCGGCGGCACGGGAGTGCCTCTCCCAGCGGGCCGTGGGAATCAACTGGCCGGCGAAATCGATGAACGGCGCCGAGCTGACGGCGTCGAACAGCTGGGCCCTCGGCACGCCCTGATCTGCGAGGTCGAGCAGTTGGAGAAAGCTCCGCACTACGGCCCGCTCGGCGACGGGTCGGGCCCCTGGCCCGTTGATGCTCACTCCAGCGACGCCCAGCTGCTCAGCCAGCAGACGGGCATAAGGTCGCGGGTCCGCGTACAGCACGGCGACCCTCTTCTCCTGCTCCAGACTGACGAGCAGGTCGCGAACGACAACGCGGACCTCGTCATCGGAGTCAGAGGCATGGACAACCCGGCTCGCCGCATGCAGTCGGTCATCGCCGTCGATGGTCACGACTTCGCGGGCTCCCGCGAGAGCGCTCAGGAGCCCGTGTTCTCCGGGGGACACGCGTCCAAGGAGGTAGAGCACCACGGGCTCATCTAAAACGTCAGCGACGTCGGTTGCAGACCTCAAGAGGTCGACATCGTCGAACCAGGTTGGCGCTAGTGCGGCCTCGACCTCCTTGAAGAGCCTGACCAGATCGGGTGCCGGCGTGGGGCTGCTAGCGATGAGATCGAGGTGGTGCGATCTGAGTTCGCGGAGATCTCGATACACCCTGGACAACGCCCCCACCGTCGACGGGTGGTCTGCAACATCTGCGAACGCACCGGGGTCGCCGGACAGTGCGTGCCGCCATGCCGCGGCGACGACAGGTCGGGTGGCGGGGCGTCTGGGCGACATGCGTGCCGCTGCCAGGGTCTCGGCGTATCGACGCGCTGTCGTGACGTTGAGTGCCGCAATACCGCCCTGCGCGGCGAGGAACCTGCGCGCGGTGATTGCCGCGGTATTCGACGGCGCCAGAACGGTCACAGGCCTCAGCGGGTCTGCAGACTTCAGATCAGCGACTGCAGTCGCCAATTGCCGCAACTGAGCGTGCGCGCTGGAGAATCCCGGTGACTGCACTGCGGCAACCTAACTCGTTTCGACTAATGATTGGGTAGGCCGAGCTTCATTTCGAGACCCTGGCGGCCGTTACCCTGCGGCAATGCATGAGGCACGGATTCAGGTAGCGGTCGGCGACAAGAAGAGGCCTTGGTGCGGGCTCTCACGGTGGGAACCCGTATCGGTCGGCAGGGCTGCCTCGAGCGGGATTCATCTGCCGAACAAGTGGGTTCCGCGTGGCCTGTGTCGATTCACAGCCACCGATCTCGGGTGGCTGGTGCAGGTGGGGCCGCGTGCCCGCATGCGTGTCCGCGACCCCTGGGTCGGCGACCACGTCTTTGAACGGCGGGCCCTCGTGGCATTACAGGAAGGCCACGCTGTCCTCGATTTCCCCGAGCTCGACGACTGGTGCCAGCTCGCCGTCGTGGTCGGCACCGACGCTGCTGCGGACCTGCCTGAGGTCACGGACCAGCACGACCTGGACGACCCCGAGCAAGGGACGGCGTACGCCGTCGGGAGATACACGCTCAGTGCGTCCCAGCGCCGGGTTCTGGCCGTCACCTTTAGGCACCTCCTGACCGGAGACCCGCCGCCCTCCAATCTCGTCAAGGCCGCTGGCGAGCGGATGGGGAGGAGCAGCCAGGGACTCACGAACCAGCTGCACGAGATCCGCCGCGACATCAACGTCGAACGCTGGGGCCCGAAGCTCGAGGACGCCCACCAGCTCGGCGACTACCTGGTCAAGCTCACCCGCACCATTGGCTGGAACGACCTCCCGGATGAGCACCACTGACGATCGGGGGTTAGGCGCCTAACCCACGAATAGGGGCCCTCCGTCGCATCCTCCTCGCACCGGCCCACAAAGGGCCCGAGACTCGAGGGGGAGACATGAAGGTGGAGGAGCTGCACGTGGGACGCGGCGTCGGCTGGGAGGGCCTGACCGTCTTTCCGGTCTGGCGCCCGACCGAGGGCGAGGCCGGGTACGCCCTGGCCACCGACACCCTGACCGTGTCGGAGTGCGACGACGGCCCCGAGGTGGAGGGCCTGATGGTCACCAACAGCGGCCCGGAGCCGGTCCTGATCCTCGAAGGCCAGCTCTTCGAGGGCGGCTGGCAGCACCGCATGGCCCTGACCGGCCACCTCGTCGGCGTCGGCGAGCGGGTCCGCGTGAACGTCGCCTGCGTCGAGCAGGGTCGCTGGCACGGCGAGGTCGACCAGCGCACCGGCGGTCGCCGCGCGACGCCGTACGTCCGCCAGGCGGCGACCGACGCCCAGCCCTGGGGTGCCCAGCAGGAGGTGTGGCGCCGCGTCGAGCGCCTCACCTCGGTCGCTGGTGGGACCGACAACCCGACGACCAGCCTCGTCCGTCACCTGGACGACGAGCTCCCGCTCCTCAGCTCGGAGCCGCCCGCTTTGCTGCCCGGCCAGACCGGCGTGCTCGTCGGCGTCGGCGGCCAGCCGTACGTGATGGAGGTCTTCGACTCGACCGCAGCCCTCGACGCGGCGCTCGAGCAGATCCTCGAGGCCGCCCGGGTCGACGCGCGCGGTCTCGTGGCCGAGTCGACCCCCGCCCGCCGGGCGCTGCGGATGGTCCGCCGTTGCGAGCAGGTCCGCTCCGACCAGCGCGGCCCCGCCGGCCTCGCCGAATGGACCACCGGCCGCACCTCGTACGCGGAGGTGCGGCACACGACCTGGCGCGGACGCACCCTGCACAGCAGGCTGACCAACCTGCGCCACCCGATGCTCCACGAGGCCTGAGCCATGACCCTCACCGCAGCACAGACCGACCGCGCCATCGGCACCCTCGTCGCCTCGGCAGCGGGCGACGCCCTGGGCGCCGGCTACGAGTTTGGCTCCGCGCCGTACGACGGACTCCCGCGCATGATCGGCGGCGGGCTCGGCGGCTTCGCGCCGGGGGAGTGGACCGACGACACCGCCCAGGCGATGGCCATCGCCCGTGTCGCGGCCACCGGCGTCGACCTCCGCTCGACCGAGGCCCTCGACGCGATCGCCGCCGGCTTCGCCGAGTGGTACGCCGGCGGGCCGTCCGACGTCGGCATCCAGACCGCGGAGGTTCTCCGCGCCGCTGGCCGCCACCCCACCGCCGCCACGATGACCGCGGCGGCCAAGGCCGAGCACGATCGCTCCGGCCGGAGCGCTGGCAACGGCTCCCTCATGCGGACGGCGCCCGTCGCCTTGGCGTACCTCGGCCCGGGGGAGCAGGCCGCCCTCGTCGAGGCCGCCCACGCGGTCAGCGCGCTGACCCACCACGACCCGCTCGCTGGCGATGGCGCAGCGCTGTGGTGCCTGATGGTCCGCGAGGCGGTCCTGACCGGGGACCTTCCGACGCCGGGCGAGCTCGTCGGTCACCTCCGCGACCCCGACCGCTGGCTCGAGGTCCTTGCCGAGGCAGAGGCGAACCAGCCCGAGACCTTCACCGAGAACGGCTGGGTCGTCGGCGCCCTCCAGGCCGCCTGGTCGGCCATCACCCACACCCCGACCCCGGTCGACCTGCCCGGCCGCCACCTCCGCGACGCCCTGGCCACCGCGATCGGCATCGGCCACGACACCGACACGGTCGCCGCCATCGCCGGCGGGTTGCTCGGTGCCCGGTGGGGCGTCACCGCGGTGCCGCTCGCGTGGCAGCGGATCCTCCACGGCTGGCCCGGCCTGCGGACCATCGACCTGACCGCGCTCGCCGTCCGGATCGCCGTCGGCGACGACCCGCGGACCTGGCCGCAGACCGACGCGGCCGACTAACCGTCGTACGTCGAGCACCCGCTGGTAGGTGACGTCGTTATTGGGCTAGCGATCAGCCGGCATGATGGGTGCTGAGATGCAGCCGGCTGATTCGGACTTATCCAGCAAGGAATTCGGCGTATCTCTGCTCTAATCGAGCGGGTGTGGGACGTGAAGTGCGCCCGGACGGCAGCACACTCAGCTGTGTGTTGTGCACGCTCTGAATGCCGCCCTTCAGCATCCAGCCGTCAATCTCCTCCAACACGTCGTCGCGAACGTGCAGAGAGTAGTCGGGACGAATGCCGAGAATGCCGTGATCAAAGGCCGCATGGTGAATTTTGCAAAGTGAGAGCCCGTTGGGCACGACCGGCAGGCCGTCTGGATGGCTGTCCGGCAAGATGTGCGCGGCGTCAAGAAGTTCGTCGTGTGCAAGACGACACACAGAACAACGGCTTCCGTAAGCTAGCATCACGCGAGACCGAAAGACCTTCTGATGGAGCCTCTGCTTTGTGAGGCGCTCGAGGTACTGGCGCGTGTCAGTGTCAAGCTCTGAGCTTGGCGACCAAAAGCGCTGGCCCTGGTAGAGGGCAAGAGCGAATTGCAGTTGGTTTGGTTCGTCTCCAACAACCCACACCGGATAGATTGGCTCGTACAGACCGCTCTCAACCCCGACAAACCAAATCAGCGGGGCTTGGTCGTGCATTGCTCGCCTCAGGGCGCGATTTTCAGGATGGTCAGGGTTGTCTCCGCGATATTTGTAGCGTTGAAGGCCGTCCTCGCCAATAGAGTCTGCATAGGGTGGCTTCGCGCCCGGCGCGGTAAAAGTGGTTCGAATGGCAAGCGCTGAGGTGAAATTTGCAGGCTTTCGTATCCCCCGCTGAAGATCCATTAGGGGGATGCGATTTCCCTCGTAGACGAAAGAGCTTGCCCACGAGTAATCAACCCGAGACTGTTGTCGTTCGTCAAGCCACCGCATCGCGGCTTGCCTGAATCCTGCCGGCTCCATGGGGTGATCTCAGTCGATCGTCGCAGTTGGCTCCCGAAGCCCAACGGAGCACGGCAAGCGGTGAAGCGGGCCAGGTGGTGAAGAATGTTGGCGTGCGCGTAACGGGAATGGATCGAAGTCGCCGTCGGTCCGCCCTGAGTCGCTACCAGACCCAGCGCACGAGGAGACTCCAAAGGACCTCGCCCGCCCCAATTAGCCTTCTGCAGGTCGCGCAAGCCAGCAGTAGCGCGAGTGCAACTGGGCAGCGGGTCCGTCGATCATCACCGTCCAAACAGACGCTCGCGTTCGGCGGCGATCACGATGCGGGCGAGTTCAGCGTCGGTGACGTCAACAGCGTCAGGAGCTTGGTTGGCAATGACGCTGTCACGTGCGAACTCGTCGAAGAGTTGCATCTTGTCCGCCAGAATCGTCCGGATGCGCTCGTCCACGCTGTTCTCCGTGAGTAGACGATGGACCTGCACCGTGTTCGTCTGACCCATGCGGTGTGCGCGGGCGATGGCTTGAGCCTCCATCGTGGGCTTCAACTGCGGTTCGCAGATGACCACCACGGACGCGGATTGGATGTTGAGGCCGACGCCGCCGGCGGTGATCTGTGCGACGAGCACCGCCCCATGGCCCGACTTCGAGAAGCGATCGACCAAGGCTTGGCGGTCGCGAGCCCCAACTGAGCCCGTCAGGGGACCGAGGACATGTCCAGGTAGGAGGCGCGCGACGTGATCCAGCACATCTCGGAAGTAGGAGAAGACGATGACCCGCCGCCCGTTGGCCTCCGCTTCGCCGACGATCTCCTGGAGCCGACTGACCTTGAGCGATCTCTCAGAGAGCATCGCTGCCCTCCGCATCAACATGAAGTTGCCGTCCTGTACGGCGGCTCGGTAAGCGCCCTCATCGGCGTCCGACAAGCTCATCCACTCGTCGATCTCCACCATCTCGGGGAGCTCCGTGAGCACGTCCTCCTGATTGCGGCGCAGGTATGCCGGCGCCACGTGCTTTCGGAACCGTGACGCGAGGTACCCGGGCGCAAAGTCGGACAAGTCAGACCTGATGTAGCCAATGAGATTCCGGAACTCTTGGACGCTGTTCTCCAGCGGTGTGCCGGTCATCAAGATCACGTACTTGAGCGAGTCTATGACGACAGCCGCCGCGATCGAGCGCTTGGCAAGCGGATTCTTGATGTAGTGCGCTTCGTCGAACACGGCTGCGGCGACTTCGACCTTGTTCAGATGCTCTTGAGCCCACGGCAGGAGGTCGTAGGTCGTGACAGCGACGCCGCCGCTGCGAATCCATGACTTGGCGGCGTAGTTGCGGTCCCAAAGCGGCCCATGGAGCCGCGTCGCCGCCAGTCTTGTGTGCTTCTCAGTTTCTCTGATCCAGTTACTGACGACGGCGGCAGGGCAGACGACGAGGAAGTGGGAGTGCCCGGTGGCTCGAAGATGGGTAAAGACCGCGAGGGCCTCGACGGTCTTGCCGAGACCCATCTCGTCCCCAATGACGACCTTCTCCTGGACGAGCGCAAAGCGAGCGCCGAAGCTCTGATATGTGCGGAGTGAGGCGGTGAGGTAGTCCCGCTTGAGCTCCTTGGCACGGACCGCCTCGATGATCTCCTCAGGAAGATCGCCGTGCATCTTCTTCTCGTCTTCCGTCACGAAGCCGAGCTCGGTCAGCATGCCGAAGTAGTCGGCTGGGCGGGACAAGAAGTCCTTCCATACGTCGCCAGTCCCCACGGACGCCGCGCTGCGATTCAGGGCGTCGCTTAACGTCGAGATGACCTGTGGGCCAGCGTCGGTCGGGCCTTCGGTGAAGGCGAGCATGTGGGTCGGGGTGCACTTCGCCTTAAAGAGCCTGACCAGAGCTTCGGCAAGCCTGGTCTCGTCGCGGCTGGGAGTGAATTGCCGAAGCGCATGCCATCGCCTCAATGATTCAAGGAGCTTTTTGGTCTCGCTGTCCTTGGGCTTCACGTCAATTCGGACAGGCGTCTCCTCGCGCACAGCTTCGAAGAGTCGCCGCGTTGCTTGCTCGATCGAGATCGCCGAGGTTTCGCCCAGACCCGGGAGCGCCTCCAGGTAGGATGACTCGGCGTACTTGTAGACCTTCCACACGTTGTCCAGGCCGGCATTCGACAGCGCAGTCACCCGGACCCGGTCCGGAGTGGCCTTCTTGAGAACCTCGAGATCCATGCCCGCTAACGCTCGGGCGACATCCGCGCTGTGCACCCGCTCGGCGGCTGACCTCGCGTCGGCTGCTGCTGCTTTAGCCGCCTTGGCGGCGTTGAGAACTGCACCGACCCCACTCTTGGCGCGCGCGGTTAATTGCGCATCGACGAGCTCAAGGTTCGAAGGCTTCGCCGGCAGGACCGAAACGACCCTGAGTGATGGATCAGAGAGAAGGTCGAGTTTTGGTTTGCCCTCGACGGGGGGCGGCTCCAGACCGGCCAGACGTGCCTCAATGGCCTTGGCTTGGTCCAGCAGCTTTGGTGTTTCGTCGTGCAGGGCGATGCAACTGCCATCGCGTCGGCACTCCCATCGGGCGTTGAATGTGCTCTGAATACGCGGTTCAATCCGTGCTGCAACCTGCCGAGTGTCGCCCAATGCCGACTTGTCAGAAGCAGTGAGCGAGAAGTCTCGAAGCAACGTCAAGTTCGGAAGTAGCACCGCGTCCTCGGCAACGAGCGGAACCAACTTCACAGCCCCGCCATCAAACTTGGCGTCGATTCCAAGGGTCAGCGCACTTTTGATTCGATTCGCTACCACCTTCTCGGCCTCAGGCCGAGCGACCAGGACCGACTGGGCTCGGGCGTCCCAGCGGCCGACCTGCTCGGCGAGCTTCTTGACCTGAGCCTGCTCGGACTGGAACTGCTTCCTGACCCGTGCATTGGCCGATCGGATGGCCTTTGCCGTACGCGCCGCGCCGGACTCACGCTGCACATCGACCAGTAGCCGAGCAGAGGAGTGCGATCGCTCGCAGGTCCCCGTAGCGCATGGACCTTGGTCGAGGAGCTGCTGCGCATGTGGGCCATGCAGGTCGACGAGTTGAATGACCGACCGCATTGCTTGGTCTTCGGCCTCGCTAAGCACGCCGCTGCGGCTGACCGGCATGTGAACAACGTCGTTGAGCGTGTTCGCGGCCGCGGAGCGCAGCTCGACCAGCTCGGCGAGAACGGCATGGAGGCGTTGCCGCTCCCCGCCGGTCTTGCTTGCGAGCCGTTCACGGAACGTTGTCAACGCGCTGTCGGACTGAGCAGCCTTGACCTGACTGTGGAACGTTGACAGTCGAGTCGCAGCCTCGTGTGCAGGTTGCAGCTTTTTGCGTCTGCCGAACCAGACGGTCTTTGCGAGCTGAGTGGCAGCCGCGAGGTCGCCCGATGCCTCGACCTGGCCCAACGAGACGAGGAGGGGAAGCTGGGCGCTCGGGTCGCCGTCAGGCGAGTAAGGCAGGTGTCCTGCGAGATGTCGGATCTCTTGGGCGGCATGGAGCCAGGCACGGACTTCCTCGGTGACCGCGCCGAGTTGTTGCCGTTCGGCGCGGTTCATCTGTCTCCTTGGCTGCGTGTGTCAAGTGAGGGAAAGCTACCCAATACGGTGGGCTAGCGAAACTGTCGGTAGGGCGGAGTAGCGTCCGCAGCTGTCAAACAGGAGGTCATTCGTGCAGCTTGAAGAGCTGAAACCCGGTCTGCGGATCGACGGACTCATCCCCGCCGAGGTCATCACAGTCATCGCCGCTCAGTGGCACGGCACCGACGCGCTCGAGTTGACCTACAAAAACTCAGGAGGCGGTCTCGGGCAGCAGGTCGTGTTCCGTAAGGATCAGGACAAGCTCTCCATGGCGCAAAGCGGTAGCCGAGCCTTCGACGCCTCGGCCAGCGACTTCAAGCTCGTCGCCGAGGCCCAACGGATCTCGCTTGCCGGCTTGTTCGACCCGATGCTGGCTGTCGCGACCAGTGACGTGCAGCCGCTGCCGCACCAGATCCGAGCCGTGTACGGCGAGCTGCTGCCGCGCACCCCGCTCCGATTTCTGCTTGCCGACGATCCCGGTGCGGGCAAGACCATCATGGCCGGTCTCTACATCAAGGAGCTGCTTCTTCGGGACGATGTAAAGCAGTGTTTGATTATCGCGCCAGGTGGGCTAGTCGAGCAGTGGCAGGACGAGCTTTTCTTTAAGTTCGGTCTTCGCTTCGACCTGTTGACGAACCAGCTCATCGATGCCCAGGCAAACTTCAACGTCTTCGAGACCAACCCGCTGCTGATCGCCCGGATGGATCAGCTCTCGCGCAACGAGCAACTGCAGGCCCAGCTCGAGGAGACCGAGTGGGATCTCGTCATTGTCGATGAGGCTCACCGCATGGGAGCTCACTATTTCGGTGGCGAGCTCCGCAAGACGAAGAGGTTCTTGCTCGGCGAAATCCTCGGTCAGATCACACGCCACCTACTCCTGATGACCGCCACACCGCACTCGGGCAAGGAGGAGGACTTCCAGCTCTTCCTCACTCTGCTTGACCGCGATCGCTTTGAGGGCAAGCAGAAGAAGTCCGCCGACGTGAGCGGGATCATGCGCCGCATGGTCAAGGAAGACCTGCTGACCTTCGAGGGAAAGAAGCTCTTCCCCGAGCGCGTTGCAGAGACCGTTCCCTACGAGCTGACCGCTCTCGAGTACAACCTCTACGAGGACGTCACGCATTACGTCCGCGAGGGAATGAACCGCGCCGATCGAATCGGCGGCAAGCGGAAGAACACCGTCGGGTTCGCGCTCACCGTCCTCCAACGACGTCTCGCGTCCAGCCCCGAGGCGATCTACAAGAGTCTGGTACGGCGGTCCGAGCGTCTCGAGCGAAAGAAGCTCGAGATCGAGAACGGCACCTACAAGGACACCGAGCCAGTCTTCGTGCTCAACGACATCGACGAGGACGAGTTCAACGCCGAGGAGCTCGAGCAACTGGAGGAAGACGTCATGGACGCGGCCACGGCCGCCCAGACCGTCGAAGAGCTCAACGCAGAACTCCTCGAACTCGCCGACCTCATCAAGACAGCCCGTCTCGTTCGCGAGGCGGGAACCGACCGCAAGTGGACCGAGCTGTCCAACATCCTCCAGGACAACGCGCTCGTCACCGACAAGAACGGCTGGCCGCGCAAGTTCATCATCTTCACCGAGCACCGCGACACCCTCGACTACCTCCAGGGCAGGATCGGCTCGCTCCTCGGCAAGCCTGATGCGGTTCGCGCGATCCATGGTGGTGTACGTCGCCAGGAACGCCGCCAGATCACCGAGGAGTTCACCAAGAACCGCGACTGCCAAATCCTTCTCGCCACCGACGCCGCGGGGGAGGGCCTCAACCTCCAGGCCGCACACCTTATGGTCAACTACGACCTTCCGTGGAACCCGAACCGAATCGAGCAGCGCTTCGGTCGCGTCCACCGCATCGGGCAGGAGGAAGTCTGCCGCCTCTGGAACCTTGTCGCCTCCAACACCCGCGAGGGCGAGGTCTTCACCCGGCTTTTGGAGAAGCTCGACCAGATGCGCGAGACCTACGGCGGCAAGGTCTTCGACGTCCTCGGCGAAGCCTTCAGCGACACCCCGTTGCGCAACCTCCTGCTTGATGCCATTCAGTACGGCGAGCGCGCCGACGTGAAGGCCAAGATGCACGAGGTTATCGACGCCTCCGTCGGCGACGGTCTCAAGGATCTGCTCGACGAGCGAGCCCTCGCCTCCGAGCACCTTGCCGACGCCGACCTCCACGCGCTGCGAGCGGCCATGGACGAGGCCCGAGCGCGGCGCCTCCAGCCGCACTACATCGAACTCGCCTTCAAGGCGGCGTTCACGAAACTCGGCGGCCGGATCGTGAAGAGGGAGCACGGCCGCTACGAGATCGCCAACGTCCCGCAGCACATCCGCTCGGCTGGCACGGGCCCGATCGCCACCAAGTACGACAGGGTGACCTTCGATATCGGCCACGTTCAGCCAGACAACCTGAGCCGCGCCGACCTCCTCGCCCCCGGCCACCCGCTGCACGACGCGGTGATGGGCGAGGCAATCCGAAACTTCGGAGGCGCTCTTAACCAGGGGACCGTCCTCGTCTCATCGACCCTTGAGGAGCCGCAACTTCTCGTCGGTGTTGTCGAAGAAGTGGCCGATGCGACCGGCGACTCAGTTGCCCGGCGCTTCGGGTATGCCTATGTCGACTCCTTCGGCACAGTGAGCCCTGCCGGCCCGGCGCCCTACCTGGACTGTGTTGCTGCACCGCCGGGTGCCGCGTCCGACGCCGCGCGGGCACTCCAGTGGCTCGGCGACGCCGAGGACAAGGCCCTTAGTTGGATCATCGCGAACCGGCTGCCCGAATACCTCGCAGAAGTCCAGCCGCGACGACTCGCCGAGCTCGAGAAGGCGCGGGACCTGGTCACGAAGCGACTCAGCTCTGAGAGCGAGCGACTCCTGCTTGACGCCGCGATCGCCTCTGAGAAGGAGCGCAAGGGCGAGAAGGCGAAGGAGTCCTCTGACAGCCTCAATCGCAAGGCAGTTGAGCTGGACTCTCGCCTTCGCAAGCGCCTGGCGCTGCTCGACCAACAGCAACTGATGTCGACAAAGCCGCCACACATCGTCACGGCGGCGCTGGTCCTCCCGATCGGCATGCTCGAAAGCGAAATCCCTGCGACTGCGCCGATGCACGCCAAGGAGACCAAGGCAGTCGAACGCCGCGGCGTCGACCTCGTGATCGCGCGCGAACGTGAACTTGGCCGCAAGCCGGTCGAGCAGGCCTTCAACAACCCAGGCTTCGACATCCTGTCGACTGACGCCAATGGCGACACCTACCGGATCGAGGTCAAGGCACGCATCGAGGGCTCGAAGGACTTCTTCGTCACCCACAACGAGGTCATGACCGGCAAGAACGCTGTGCCGCGCTACAGGCTCGCGCTGGTTAGGGTCGACCAGCGGGGCGCGCAGTACGACGAGGTTCGCTACCTCAACGACCCGTTCGCCACGACAGATCTCGGCGACTTCGAGGCCACAGGCATCCGGGGTGACTGGGCGAAGACCTGGGCCAAGGGGACGCAACCCTTCTGATTTTTCTGGGGCCTACCAATCACTCGCGTTCCAACCAAAGAGTCGGGCCCCGCCGGTAGGTTCATGCACATAAAATAGGTGCCGAGTCGTCGGTGAGGTTCGCCCGTCATCTCGGGCACGAAGGGTCGAGGAACTAGTGCACAAGCGCAAGCTGATCGAGGTGGCTCTGCCGCTGGAGGCAATCAACCGAGCTGCTGCGGCCGAGAAGGCGCGTAAGGTCGGGAAGCCGCAGCAAATTCATCACTGGTGGGCTCGACGGCCAATCACGGCTGCTAGGGCGATGCTCTTCGCCCAACTGGTGAACGACCCCTCCTCAGCACCTGAGCGCTTCCCGGATGAGGCATCCCAGCGAGCGGAGCGGGAACGCCTCCATAGCCTCTTGGCTGACCTCGCCGCCTGGGACGCGATAGGGAACCCGCAGTTGCTGGCGGCAGCGGCTTGCGAAATCCGGAACTCAAACAACGGGTTCGTGCCTAAGGTCTTGGATCCGTTCGCAGGTGGCGGAGCGATTCCCCTTGAGGCGCAGCGGCTCGGTGCTGAGACGGTCGCCTCGGACCTGAATCCGGTCGCTGTTCTGCTGGTTCGATGCCTCATCGAGATACCTGCCAAGCACAACAGCTCGGCGCCGGTCTATCCCGGACTTGCGGAGTCCCGGATGGGGGCGTGGACAGGTTCGCAGGGCCTCGCGGCGGACGTGCGCGCATATGGCGAATGGATGCGCAAGGAGGCGCATTCACGCATCGGTCATCTGTATCCTGACGCGGCTGGGATGCGCGTCGTGTCGTGGATCTGGGCCCGGACGGTGACGTGTCCCAATCCCGCCTGTGGTATGGCGATGCCTCTTGCCAAGTCGTGGTGGCTGAGCAAGAAGGCAGGGAAGCAGGCATACCTTACCTACCGGCTCGAGTCCGACAGCGACGGAACCACCACCGTGCGATTTAGCGTGGCGAAGGGCGCGGGAAGTCCGCCTTCGGTCGACGTGGTCGGAACCATGACTTCAACTGGCGCAACTTGTATCGCTTGCGGCTCGGCGGTGTCATTCGCCTACCTTCGTGAGGAGGCTTCCGCAGGTCGAATGGGAGCGCGGCTGCTTGCGATTGTCGCAGAAGGTGATCGGAAACGGGTGTATCTCGATCCGGATCCCGAGCACGAGAAGATCGCTCGGGAGGTGGTCGCTCCCGAAGCCGCGCACGCCGAGCTACCGAAGCAAGCTCTGGGGTTTCGAGTCCAGGCATACGGGCTCCGCCGCTGGGCGGACTTGTTCACGTCTCGCCAACTGCTCGCACTGAGTACGCTCGCGGACTTGGTGGCGGAGGCGCGCAACAGGGTCATCAGGGATGGCGGTCACCCAGACTACGCCGACGCTGTCGCTACCTACCTTGGCCTCGTCGTGTCGCGACTCAGTGACTGGAGCGGGTCGCTTTGCCGCTGGGAGCCTGTCGGCCAGGTGTCGCAGCAGGTCTTTGGCAAGCAGACAGTCAATATGACCTGGGATTTCTCGGAGACTTCGGCCCTTGCTCCGAGCAGCGTCGGCAGCTTTGGCGCGTGTCTGTCGACTGTGTTGCGCTCGCTTGAGCAGCTTGGGGGAGCGGCCCCGGCAATCGTTACCCAAGCTAATGCCGCAGAGCGCGAATATGTAGGTTTAGTGATAAATACGGACCCTCCCTATTATGACAACATCGGATACTCGGACCTAGCCGACTATTTCTATGTGTGGCTGCGGAGGAGTCTTGGTTCGGTTCATCCTGACCTCTTCGGAACGATGCTGGTTCCGAAGGCCGAGGAGCTGGTAGCCAATCCCTTCCGGCACGAGGGGAAGGACGGCGCGAAATCGTTCTTCGAGTCTGGGTTCCGAAAAGTATTTACAAAGGTCCGAGAGTCGGCCGACGATCAGTTCCCTATCGTGGTCTATTACGCTTTCAAGCAGGCCGAGACCAGTAAGAGTGGTACGGCTTCGACCGGCTGGGAGACTCTTCTCGAGGGAATGATCGATTCTGGTTGGAGTATCACTGGCACTTGGCCCGTGAGGAGCGAGATGACGACTCGCATGAGGGGGCAAGGAGCGAACGCCCTGGCATCGTCAATCGTGCTGTCGCTGCGGCCGCGGCCGGAAGGCTCACTCTCGATCGACCGCCGAGGCTTTATCGCGACCCTGGAGGCGGAACTCCCGGACGCTTTGAGGCGGCTGCAACAGGGTCAGGTGGCACCAGTAGACCTGCCACAGGCGGCAATCGGCCCAGGGATGGCGGTGTTCAGCCGCTACGACGCAGTTCTTGAGCCGGACGGCTCTCGGATGAGCGTGCGCTCAGCGCTCGCAAGGATCAATGAGATCCTCGACCGCGTCTTGAACGAGCAGGAGGGCGAGTTCGATCCAACGTCGCGCTTCGCGATCGCTTGGTACCGCCTGAATGGCTACGGCGTCGGCGACTTCGGCGACGCCAATAACCTCGCGAACGCGCGGAACACCAGCGTGGAAGCGATGGACCGCGACGAGATCCTGATTAGCCGCGCTGGCAACGTCCAATTGGTCAAGCCTGCGGACCTCCCCAGGGACTACGACGTGCTGAAGGACGCTCACACGTCGAACTGGGAGGCCCTACACCACTTGATCAGGGTGCTGGGGCGAGATGGCATCGCACCCGCCGGCGACTTCCTCCAAGCGGCGCTGACCCGCCCCGATGGCGCCGTTGACGCTGACCTGGTCAAAGAGCTTGCTCACCTCCTGTTCCGCATTGCTGAGGGAAACGGCTGGACGAAGGACGCCCTGAGCTTCAACAACCTCGTGACCAGCTGGCCCGAGATTCTTGAGGTGGCGCGGAGCGTGAAGAAGCTTGCTGCCGAGCAGGGCGCCTTTGACTTCGATGAGGGAGACGAATGATGAAGCTGCTCGACGCAGGCGAGGTCCAAGTCGGCAAGGTCTTCTCCGCCGAGTATGACTTCACGATTCCGGACTATCAGCGGCCCTACGCCTGGGGGAAGGACCAGACCCTCCAGCTCCTCGACGACCTCAAGGACGCTCTCGCGAGCACGAACGACGAGCCCTACTTCCTGGGCTCCATTGTCCTGGTTAAGAAGAAGGGGAACCCGGCCGCCGAGGTGATCGACGGACAGCAGCGGCTGACGACGCTTACCATCCTCTGCGCTGTGCTGCGCGACCTCACGGAGAATGCGGCGCTGCGCGCCGACATCCACAAGTTCATAGAGGAGCCGGAAGTCGTCTGGGACGACAAGCCGGCGCGCCCCCGTCTGCGGCTGCGCGCACGGGATGCCGCCTTCTTCCGCGATCATGTCCAGACCGATGGCGCTATCGCTGGCCTCATCGCGCTTCCCACGCAGGCGCTCGGGACCGACGCTCAGAAGGCGATCCGCGACAACGCCATACACCTCCACGACGCGCTCGCACAGTGGAGCGACGATGAGCGGACAGCCTTGTTCAAGATGCTCGGCGGCCGGACGTACCTCGTCGTCGTCAGCACCCCTGACTTGACCAGCGCGTTCCGAATCTTCAGCGTCATGAACTCCCGCGGACTGCCGCTGACCGCGCCCGACATCTTCAAGTCCATGATCATCGGAGACATCCCGGAGGCCGACCGTTCGTCGTACGCCAACAAGTGGGAGCAAGAGGAGCAGGATCTCGGGCGTGACGGCTTTGCCGAGCTATTCGGCCACGTCCGCATGATCTACGCGAAGGAACGCGCCAGGAAGGAGCTGCTGCAGGAGTTCGACGAGCAGGTGCTGAGTGGCTACCTCCCGGGGAAGGGCAAGGCGTTCGTCGACGACGTACTGATTCCCTACTCCGACGCCTACGAGCACCTCATCACCCAAAACCTGCCGGCCACCGGCGGGTGGGGCGCCGTCAACAACTGGCTTGCGCGGCTCACGCAGCTCGACAACAACGACTGGCGTCCGCCTGCACTCTGGGCCATGCGGCACCACGCCAGCGACCCGGCGTTCCTGACCGAGTTCCTGCGGCGCCTTGAGCGGCTCGCGGCCAGCCTGCTCATCCGACGTACTTACTCGACGCCGCGAACCACGCGCTACGGCGACCTGCTTAAGCAGCTCGAAGTCGGTGAAGGTCTCCACGCATCCGCCTTCGAGCTCACTGGCGAGGAGATCGAGGCAACCCGGTCTCGGCTCGACGGCGACATTTACCTGGTCAACCCCGTCCGCAAGTACGTGCTTCTGCGCCTCGACGAGCTGCTGGCCAATCAGCCTGGCGTGAGCTATCAGCACAAGATGATTACCGTCGAGCACGTGCTGCCCCAGAACCCGAAGGCCGACAGTGAGTGGGTCGCCAGCTTCACTGAAGAGGAGCGGGCGAAGTGGACTCACAAGCTCGGAAACCTGGCACTACTGAACCGCGCAAAGAACAGTGAGGCGCAGCGCTATGACTTCGACAAGAAGAAGGCGAAGTACTTCACGACCGCCAACGGCGTGGCGATCTTCGCGCTGACGACTCAAGTACTGGGACAGGACGCTTGGACGCCGAGCGTCGTCCAAGCGCGCCACGAGGAGCTTCTTGGGCGACTCGTCAAAGAATGGGAGCTCATCTGACATGGCACTGAGCAACCGCGACCGCATCGACAGGATGTTCCAGGTGCTGGCACCGTCGCTCGACGACTTCATTTCGACGGTCGTCGGCCAGAGTAATCCATCGCTGGGCGCGGTCTGGACCAAGCTCGTGCAGGCGAAGGACAGCAAGAACGGTGCGCCGTCGACGAAGACGTACGACGCCCTGGACCCCCAGGTGCAGTTCCGCATCCTCACCGAAGGAAACATCACGGGTGGCTTCAAGCCGGGCTGGTATCCGTTCGACCAGGCGATCGGCCGCACGGGCGAGACGTTCGCCAGCGAGCTTCGCGAGGTGCGCAACGAGTGGGCGCACAACAAGACGTTCACCGACGACGACGCCTATCGGGCGCTCGACACCGGCGAGCGACTCCTCAAGCTGATCGGTGCGGCCAGGGAGGCCGATGAGGTCCGCGGCATTCGACTCAACCTGCGCCGTGTCACGGCCGACAAGGATGACAAGAAGGTCCTGAAGGCCGCGGTGGACAATCCCGAGGGCGCGGGCTTGCGGCCTTGGCGCGAGGTGCTCCAGCCCCACGATGACGTCGCCACCGGCAACTTCCACGCCTCCGAGTTCGCCGCAGATCTCTACAAGGTCGCCACCGGGGGAGAGGTCGACTCTGACTACGCCGACCCCGTCGAGTTCTTCCGCCGTACCTACCTGACCGAGGGTTTGCGTGACCTCATCGGGCGCGCGGTCCGTCGACTCGCGGGAGACGACAACGCCTCGCCGGTCATCAACCTTCAGACCAACTTCGGTGGCGGCAAGACCCACTCGATGCTCTCGCTCTGGCACGTGGCCGCGGGCCTGCCAGTCGGCAGCTTCCCGCAGGAGACCCAGGAGCTCCTGACCGCCAACGGCTACTCGGCCACAAAGGTCAATCGCGTCGCCATCGTCGGCAACCACTTCAGCCCGTCCGGCGTGACCAAGGACGATGGCACCCACGTCAACACGATCTGGGGCGAGCTCGCGTGGCAGCTCGGAGGCCCCGACGCCTACGCGGTCGTGGCCAAGGCCGACCGGGACCGTACCCACCCCGGCGAAGCTCTCCATGAGTTGCTCGCCACGCACGCGCCGGCCGTCATCCTGATCGACGAGTGGGTCGCGTACGCGCGCTCACTCGTGGGTCGCGATGACCTGGCCGGCGGCACCTTCGACGACCAGTTCACGTTCGCCCAGTCGCTCACAGAGGCAGCCAAGGGCACCAAGGGCGTCCTGCTCGCCATCTCTATCCCCGCTTCGGAGACTGGCGACGCCACCGACAAGATCGTCGCCGGCAATGCTGAAGAGGTCGGCGGCCAGAACGGGCTCGAAGCGCTCAAGCGACTCCAAAACGTAGTACGCCGTGTCGCGGACCAATGGCGGCCTGCCTCGTCCGACGAGGCGTATCACATCGTCAAGCAGCGGCTCTTCAAGCAGCCGGACGCTGCTGCGCTCGCTGCGATCGGCGCGACCGCTCGGGCGTACGTCGAGATGTACCGCAAGTTCTCTGACGACTTCCCGCGCGACGCCCGCGACGGCGCCTACGAGGATCGGATCAAGCGGACCTATCCGATCCACCCCGAGCTGTTCGACACCCTCTACGAGGAGTGGTCGTCGCTGGAGCGTTTCCAGCGGACCCGTGGCGTGCTGCGGCTGATGAGCACGGTCATTCACGCATTGTGGACCGGTGAAGACCAGTCGCCGATGATCATGCCTTCCTCGATCCCGCTCGCCACGTCGAACGTGAACTCTGAGCTCACGCAGTACCTCCAGGACTCCTGGAAGGCGATCATCGATGCCGACGTCGACGGTTCGAACTCTGAGCCGGCGCGTATCGACAAGGAGAAGCCGCTATTCGGTCAGCGTGCGCTGACCAAGCGTCTCGCCCGGACTGTGTTCTTCGGTGCCGCCCCGACGATTGCTCCCGGTTCGGTGCACAAGGGCATCGGGACGCAGCGTGTGTTCCTCGGAACGGCAATCCCGGGCGATGTCCCCGGCAACTTCCATTCCGCACTTACGCAGCTTGGCGACCGTGCGACGTACTTCTACTCCGGCTCGGGCAAGTACTGGTACGACGTCCAGCCCAACATCACCCGCACCGCGAAGGACCAGGCCGAACGCCTTCACAAGGAAGACGTCTGGGCCGAGATCGTCCGTCGGCTCCAGGACCAGGGCCGCAAGCGAGGCGACTTTGCCGGCGTACACGTGTGCCCTGAATCGAACGCCGACATTCCCGACACCGACGAGGCTCGCCTCGTCATCCTGCACCCGAAGGTCGCCCACAAGCGGGGCGCAGAGTCCGCGGCCAAGGAGTTCGCCCACAAGGCCACCGAGCAGCGCGGCAGCTCAAACCGCACTCACCGCAATGCCTTGGTGTATCTCGCGGCCGACGAGGCTCGGCTCGAAGAGCTCGACAACGCTACGCGCGACTTCCTCGGCTGGAAGCACGTGCTGTCGAACGAGGCTGACCTCGATCTGACGCAGAACCAGAAGAACCAGGCGTCGCAGCGGGTGACCCAGGCCGACGAGACAGTCACGGCACGCCTGCTCCAGACGTTCACCTGGGCCCTTGTCCCGGCCCAGCCCGACCCCGGCGCCCCGTTCGTTGTCCGGGAGACAAAGGTCGAAGGGCAGTCCGACTCGCTCGCGGACCGGGTGTCGCGTCGACTCGGGAACGACGGCGATCTGTCGACGCGCCAGGCCGCGGCGACCATCCGACTCGCCATCGGCAAGGTGCCCCAGATCTGGAAGGACGGCCACGTCTCGCTCGGCTCGTTGTGGGGGCTTTACTGCCGCTACCCGTACATGCCGCGTCTGCGCGACCGGTCCGTTCTCGACGCGGGCATCGTCGATCTGCCGATGATTTGGCAGACGGACGCTTTCGCGCTGGCGGCTGGCTATGACGAGTCGGCCGGACGCTACATCGGACTCTGGACGCCGGAGGAGAAGGGGAGTGCGCCGGTCGCGACAGACTCGCTCCTGCTGGTCCGCCCGGACGTTGCGCAGAAGCAGCGCTCGGACGAGCCGGTGCCGGCTCCCGGCCCCGACGCTGAGCCGGGCACTAGCCCTTCGCCCACCCCTCAACCCGACCTCGGCCCGTCTCCGAAGGTCGACATCGTCTGGCCGACGCGGTTTTACGGGGTAAAGACCCTTAGTTCCGACAAGATCGCGCTCGAGTTCAAGAACGTTGCGGATGAGGTCTTGGCGCACCTGCGCTCCGGCGAAAGCACCCATGTCACGGTCCGGCTCGAGATTGAGGCCACCGACAGCGAGGGCTTCAACGAAAATCGTGTCCGGACAGTCTCTGAAAACGCCAAGACGCTCAAGTTCGACCAGTCAGGCTTTGAAGAAAATTAGTCTTCTGTGCTCGACGTCCGGACTACCTGGCGCCGACGAAGATCACTGCTGGATTTTGCTAGCGTCGGTGATAGCGGGAATGGGGGCTGAGATCGTTCATACCGTCGCGGCAATTGGGATTCCGAACCCGACACGGCGAACGCCTGAAGAGTGGACAGACTCGGGCGGGCGGGTCGTGTAGAAGTTCGCCGCAGGGATCGGGCTAGCAACTGGACGCGGTCCGTCGACGCTCTCGTCCTTCGCTCTCCGAGAACGGCGGACCGCCGGCCCCCGTCGTGGAGCCGGCGGTCCGACGCACTTTCTCGTGCCCTGTTCACCTCAGCGGCGGAACACCTGCAGCTCAGCTGCCTTGACGACCCGCGCGACGGTGGGTGCCCCGGTGGGGCAGTCGCTGTTGTTGGCGGGGTCGGTGTCCTTGTCGTCCTGGAAGTCCTCGCCGCCGGTGCACTGGTTGCTGAGCACCTCGAACCGCATGTGGGTGGCGCGCGACCGGGGGATGGCGAAGGACTGGGCGTTGAGGTCGGGCGAGGTCGGGCGCATGCCGTCGCCGGGGAAGGCATCGGGGCTGGAGACGAACACCCGGTCGTAGTCCCCACGCTCGGTGCAGGCGGCGCCGCGGGTGGTGTCGCAGACGCCGATGGCGAACTGGCGCAGGGCGCTGAACCGGCTGCCGGCCTCGTAGAAGGCGCTGACCCCGACCCGGCTGACCTGCTGGGCGCCGTCGCCGGCGAGGTCGACGTTCACGCCGAGCCCGTCGACGTCGTTCACCTCGGTCGTGGGGGACTCGGCGGACCACTCCGACGACTCGGTGCCGTCGAGGAGGTCCTGCGCGCCGGTGCCGTCGCCGACCGCGGTGGCTCCGAGGCTCGAGGCGGCGAGGTTCTCCTCGACGCGGACCGGGATGGTGCGCTGCTGGCCCGCGCGGACGGTGAACTCGAAGCGGTGGTGGCCGACGTTCGGGCCGACCGCGACGGCCTGGTAGGTGCCGGGGACCATCGGTGCACGGTCACCGAGGGCAGTGGTGGGATCGGTGTCGGCGACGGGGGAGGAGCCGTCCTCGAACTCGCCGATGTAGATCCGCACCGGGCCGGTGTCGGCGCTGGAGCCCGTGCCCGTGGGCTGGAAGCGCACCTGCGCGTCATTGGCGAACGGCGAGGCGAAGCTCGGGACCGGGTTGAGGTCGTTCGGCCCGTTCGAGCTGGCGGTCTCGCCGAGGCCGCGGCCGGCGAAGGCGTTCCAGATGATGTCCTGGTTGGCGCCGTCGAAGCGGAGCTCGTCGGCGACGAGCATCGCGTCGCGCATGTCGACCATCGAGACCTGACCGGTGGCGGGGACCAGCCACGCGTCGAAGACCAGCTGCATCCAGCGGCGGCTGCCGGGGGCCTGGCCGGCGGGGACGTCGCCGTCCGCGGCCGCGCGCAGCTGGGCGGGCGTGCCCTCGCCGTACCGGTCGATGAACGCCTGGCGGACGGCGAAGTTCGCCGCCGACCAGATCTCGCCCTCGGAGTGCACGCTCTGCCCGACGACGTCGTAGCCGACGTTCGAGTAGTTCAGGGTGCTCTTCGACATGTCGTAGTTGCGGATGCCCTGGCGGTCGTCGCCGGTGACGTAGGCGCCGGTGACGTACGGCGTGTCGCCCTTGGGGCGCTCGCCGAGCTCGAAGAGGTACTCCATCGCGACGAGGTCCGACCAGCTCTCGCCCATGCCGCCGGCCTGGTAGCCGGACAGGCCGGAGTCGGGACCGGCGATCATGCGGTTGCTGATCAGGTGGGTGTACTCGTGGCCGATCACGGTGCCGTCGAAGTCACCGTCGACGCAGGGCACGTTCGCGGCGCCCGCGATGGGCTGCCACAGGTACATGTTGCTCCACGGGGCGACGCCGTCCGGGGTGGAGTACTGGTTGGCGTTGTTGCGCGTCCTCAGCGTGGCGGCGGACTGCGCCTTGCCGATCTCCGGGTCGCCGCCGAGCCCGCCCTTCCCGAAGTTGCTCTGCTGCGCGTTCCACGTCGCCTCGGTGAAGCCGAGGTTGTAGGAGAAGTCGTGCAGGCGGTTGTGGTGGGCGAAGAGGCTCGCGATCGCAGCGTCCACGTCGTTGCCGTCGTCCGTGGTCAACGCGTCGGGGCTGCAGCCGGACTCGTGCCAGACGTTGTCGAAGGAGTAGCCGTACTCCCGGTCGGGGCTGGCCTGCGCGGTCCGCTCGACGGACTTCTGGTTGGGCGGCAGCGTCCACGACTTGCCGCTGATCGCGTTGTTGCCGACGGTGGTGCCGGTGGACTGGCCGGTGTCGGGGTTGACGTCCCACGGGTCCGGGGACGCCGGGTTGCCGACGACGTCGTCGCAGGCGGCGCCGGCGACCCAGCACCACGCGTCGCGCTGCGTGTCGTCGTTGTCGGCGGGGGTGGCGGGGAAGACGTCCCAGCGCGGGTTGTCGTCCTCGAGGTGGTCGACGAGGCTCTCGCGGACCAGCAGTCCGCCGTCCGCCGCGTCGACCAGGACGGTGTAGGCGGCGCCGTGCCCGTCGGTCTCGGCGACGACGACCTCGAACGCGCGGCGGGCGCCGTCGGTGGCGGTGGGGACGACGACCTGGCGGGTCCGCAGCACGTCGGCGTCGTCCGCCGACAGCTCGGAGGCCTCGATCGCGGCGTCGCGGGCCTCGTCGGCGCTGATCGCGGACGCCGCGCCCAGGACGGCGCTGTCGCGCGACAGCGTCGAGGACGCCTGCAGCACGGTGCCGTCGCGGACGACGACCGTGGCCAGACCGCCCTGCGTGGTCGGCAGGCCGCCGATGCGCTGGCGCAACGTCACGATCGCGCCGGAGCCCACGGGGGTGACGGCGAGGGTGTCCAGGTCGGCGACGTCGTCGGCGTCCAGGCCGAACAGCGCGAGGTTGTCGCGCAGGTAGCCCCGGGCGGTCGCCTCGGGGGAGGCGGGCAGGCCGCGGGCGACCAGCGACTGGTCGTCGGTGGCGACGGTCCCCGGCGTCCCGAAGGCGTTCCAGCGCACGTCGGCGTCGGTGCGACGGTCGGCGGCGCGCTGCGTGACGGTGGGGGCGACGACGCCGTCGCGGGCGTCCAGGTCGCGGTCGTCGACCCCGGTGCCGAGGATGCCGGTGGTCGGTTCGGTGAGGGGGTCACCCTCGTGGGCGGTGGCGGCTGTGGCCGGAAGGAGGAGGCTGCCTGCGACGGCAGCGGCGCTCAGTGCTCCGACCGCACCCGAGATGGTGCGGAGCATGACGTGTCTACCTTCTGCGTCCCGAGAAGACGCGGTCGATGGTCTGTCACCGAGTCGTGACGGCGTTCACGCTCACACCGAACCCACAGATCACGAAGACCTGCCGCAAGATGTGCAGAAATCGTTATGTGTTCGGTCGGCCGGCGGCCGGGCGGTTGGGGGGCGGCGGGACGATGGGGGTGCCTGATGACCGCCGACCCGACAGGACGACCGACGTGAGCACCCCCGACCTGGCGGGCTTCGGCCCGGCCGACCTCCCGGACCTGTCCGGCCTCCGTGCGGTCGTCACCGGCGCGAACTCCGGCATCGGCTTCCACGCCGCGAAGGCGCTGGCCGAGCACGGCGCCGAGGTGACGATCGCGTGCCGGTCCCTCGACAGGGCCCGCAGCGCGCAGTCCGACATCGGGCACGGCGTGCAGGTAGCGGAGCTGGACCTCGCCTCCCTCGACTCCGTCGGCCGATTCGCCGACGGCTGGACGGGCCCGCTCGACCTCCTCGTCGACAACGCGGGGGTGATGGCCCCGCCGCGCTACCGCGAGACCTCCGACGGCTTCGAGCTCCAGTTCGGCACGAACCACCTCGGCCACGCCGCCCTCACCGGTCGGCTGATGCCTCGCCTGCTCGAGGCCGCGGCCCCGCGGGTGGTCGTGGTGTCCTCGATTGCCCACCACCAAGGTGACGAGAGCGTGCTGGCCGGCAACGCGAACCGCGCTGCCTACTCGGCGTCGCAGGCGTACGGGAACTCCAAGCTGGCGAACCTGCTGTTCGCGTTCGAGCTGCAGCGCCGCGCCGCCGCGGCTGGCTCCCCGCTCACCGTGACCGCCTGCCACCCCGGCGTCTCGAACACGGGCCTCGTCACGTCGAAGGACGGCCTGGGTGGCCTGCCCCTGGTCAAGTACGTCGCCCCGGTGGTGGGGGCGGTCCTGACGCAGTCCTCCGCCGCGGGCGCCAACCCCACGCTGTGGGCGGCGACGTACGCCGAGCCCGGGTCGTACGTCGGGCCCACCGGTCTGCGGGAGACCCGCGGCCGTCTGGGCGCGGCGAAGCTGTCCCGCCACGCGCGCGACACCCACCTCGCGGCGCAGCTGTGGGACCGCGCCGAGGAGTGGACCGGGGTGCGGTTCGACCTGGGCTGAGCCCCAGGCTCCTCCAACGCGGTCGGCTCGGCGTCCGGGTGCCGGCGGTCCGTCACCGCCGCCGCTCAGGCCCCGCCACGACCCCGGCCGTCCACGCGTAGGTCGTCTTCACGACGCAGCAGCGGCGTCCCGGCGATCGCGGGACCGACGATGCACTGACGACCCCGCGCGTCCTGGCTCGGACGCACATTGACTTTGAAAATCATTCTCTCTACGGTCGTGCCGTCCTCACCGAGCGAGGCGTAGCGCGGGCGTGCCCCGTGGCGTCCGCTCACACATCTCGGGCGGGGGCGTTTCGGCGCGCCCGGAGAACGGAGAACCATCAGATGAGAAGGCGCAGCAGCGTGGTCGCGGTGGTGTCGCTCGTGGCGGCGGCGACCGCGGCGTGCGGGGCCCCGGCCGACAGCCAGACGAGCGCGTCCGGCGACGCGGCACCGGTCACCGTCGAGAGCTGTGGTCGGGAGGTGACCTTCGACGCGCCGCCCGAGCGGGTGCTCGCCGTCGGCTCGGAGGCGCCGTCGCTGCTCGTCGCGGCGGGCGCGGGGGACCGCATCACTCACTACGCGGGCAGCCTCGAGGTCCCCTTCGAGCCGGAGACCGCCGACGTGCTGGAAGGCGCGGAGCGGGTCACCGAGGACTCGCACGACGTCTCCTTCGAGATGATCGTCAACGCCGGCGTCGACACCGTGATCGGCACCGACATCACCTCCGGCGTCGACATCGACTCGCTGGCCGAGCGCCTCGACGCTGCCGGGATCCAGCTGGTCACCGTGAGCGGCTACTGCGCCGGCATCGAGGGCCGCTCCACCGGCGGGGCGAGCGGGTTCGACCTCATCTACCGCGACGTCGAGACCTACGGCGAGCTGTTCGGCACCGAGCAGGAGGCCGCGGACGCCGTGGCCGACATGCGGGCCCGCACCCAGGCCGCCACCGAGCAGGTCGAGGCCGCCGCGGGCACCACCGCCGTCCCGCTGTACGTCGCCGCCGGGGGACCGCTCGGCTCGTACGGCGGCCAGTCGCTCGTCTCCGAGCAGATGGCGGCGCTTGGCCTGGAGAACGTGTTCGCCGACGTGCCGAAGCGCTACTTCGAGCCCAGCAGCGAGGAGGTCGTGGGCAGCGAGCCGGACCTGGTCTTCGCGATGTACCTGCCCACCGGCTCCTCCGAGCTCGAGACCGACGACGCCGTCGTCGACGAGCTGCGCGGCCGCCCCGAGCTCGACGGCGTCGAGGCCGTGGACGACGACGCGGCCGTCGTGCCGCTCAACTACTTCTACACCTCGCCCGGCCCCCTCGCGGTGGACGGCCTCGAGCAGCTCGCCGAGCGGCTGTCGGCCCGGTGAGCGCGCAGGAGACCCTCCCCGCGCCCAGCGCCCACCGGGCACAGCAGACGACGCAGGCGACGCGCGTCGACTTCGTCAAGCTCAGCCCGACGCAGAACATGACCGTGCTCGTCCGCAGCGTCCACCCGGTCGCGTCGTACCGCGCGATCGCCGCCCAGCTGCTCTCGGTGGCCCACGTGCACGCCGAGCAGGTGGGGTTCGTCCGCGAGGCCACGACGCCGGCGGCGCACGTGCGGCTGCACATGGCCGGCGACGAGTTCTGCGGCAACGCCTGCATGGCGCTGGCCGCGCTCACCGCGCTCGAGTCAGGGCTGCGCGACGGCGAGCGCACCGAGGTCACCGTCGAGTCCTCCGGCGTCGAGGAGCCCCTCACGTGCCGGGTCGAGCGGCACGGCGACGACTACGAGTGCCAGCTGCCCATGCCCGCGCCCGACCGCGTCGAGCCGCACCCCTTCGGCGGCCCGGCCACCGGCGGGTCGAGCCTGGTGCGCTACGACGACGCCGTGCACCTCGTCGTCGAGTGCGACGAGCTCGACCCCGCCACCCGGGCGCACGCCGAGCAGGTCGCCGCGCAGCTCGCGGCCGCCGAGGACGTGCCCCTGGTGGGCGTCATGCTCTACGACCCGCAGCGCCTCGAGCTGGCGCCGCTGGTCGCCGTCCCGTCGCTCGACAGCCTGGTCTGGGAGCGCAGCTGCGGGTCCGGGACCGCCGCCGTCGGCGCCCACCTCGCCGACGCCGCCGGCGCACCGGTGAGCACCGACCTGCTGCAGCCGGGAGGCACCATGCACGTCCGCGCCGACGTGGACGACGAGGGGGGGACCGCCCTGCGGATCAGCGGGCGGGTCCGTGTCGTGGCCGAGGGGACGGCGTACGTCCATGACTGACACGACCACGACCACCCGGCACGTGCCCGACGCCTCCGGGGCGGCGGCCCTGCGCGAGGTCCTCGAGGACTTCCGGCGTCGCTTCGCCGACGCCGTGGCCTCCTACGACGGTTCGACCCGCCACGCCACCGCGCTGGAGCAGGCGACCGCCGAGTACGCCGCGCTGGTCACCGACGAGCGCCACGAGGCACCGTTCGCCGCGCTCGTCGCCGACCCCGACGCCCTCACGCTGGTGGACGACCTGCGCGCGGTGTCGGCGCGGTGCGCGGCGATCACCGAGAAGTACCGCGCCCTGCGGCTGCTCGACGGCGCGGAGGCCACGACGGGCTACTTCGCCAACGTGGAGTCGTGCATCGCCGACGAGTTCGGCGCGCTCGGTCCCACCTCGGCGTCGTCAGTGCTCCTCGTCGGCTCCGGGTCGTTCCCGATGACGCTGCTGCACGTCGCCGCGCTCACCGACGCCGCCGTGGCCGGGGTCGACATCGACCCCGAGGCGGTCGACCTCGGGCGCCGCGTCGTGGGTCACCTCGACCCCCGCGCCGACATCACGATCGAGCGCCGGGAGCCCGACGAGCTGGAGTTCGCACGGCGGGCCACCCACGTGGTGTTCAGCTCCACCATCCCGGTGAAGTACGCGCTGCTCGACCGGCTCCACCCGGTCACCCGCGACGACGTCGTCGTCGCCATGCGGTACGGCGACGGCCTGAAGTCGCTGTTCAACTACCCGCGGCAGGAGGTCGACCCGCAGCGGTGGCGCCTCGCCGAGACGGTCCGTCGTCCGGGCCAGGTCTTCGACGTCGCGGTCTACACGAAACCACGCACGAGAGAGGCGGGACGATGACACACGAGCTGGGGAAGGTCCTGGTCGCCGGGACCGGGCCGACCGCGGTCCAGACCGCGGTGATGCTCTCGAGGCTCGGCGGGCCGGTCGCGGTCGTCGGTCGCGAGTCGGCGCGCTCGGAGGGGTTCTTCGCCGCGCTCGGCGCGAGCGGCGGCACCCTGCGGGTCGACGTCCAGAACGACGCGCACCGCCCGCTCGCCGGGGAGGTCCGCCTCACGGAGTGGTTCCGCGGCTACCCGACGGTCGCAGGACAGTGGCACACCCTCGTGCTCACCGTGACCGCGGACGCCTATGTCGCCGTGCTGCAGCAGCTGGACGGCGGGGTCCTGCGCGGGCTCGACCGCGTCGTCCTGCTCTCGCCCACGCTGGGCTCGGCGTCGCTGGTGCGCGAGTACGCCGCTCGCGCCGGCGCCGCCCCCGAGGTCATCAGCTTCTCCAGCTACCTCGGCGACACCCGCTGGCCCGGCGGCAGCCCCGGTGACGCCGTGCTCACGGCCGGGGTCAAGCGCCGCACCTATGCGGCGTCCACCCTGCCGGGCTCGCCCGCCCTGGAGCGCCTGCGCGCGCTGCACGCCTCGGTCGGCTGCCACCTCGAGCTGCTCGCGCAGCCGATCGAGGCGGAGTCCCGGAACATCTCGCTGTACGTCCACCCCGCGCTGTTCATGAACGACGTGACGCTGGACGCCGTGTTCGGCCCGGTGCTGACGCCCGGCTCCGAGCGACCGGCGCCGACCCGCTACGTCTACAAGCTCTACCCCGAGGGGCCGGTCACGCCGTCGTTGATCGCCACCATGGTCGCGTTCTGGCGCGAGCTCACCGCGGTGGTCGAGTCGCTCGGAGGTACGGGCGTGAACCTGCTCGCCTTCATGCTCGAGGACAGCTACCCCGTGCGGCCGGAGAGCATCGGCCCCGCGGACGTCGCGGCGTTCCCGTCGCTGCCGCGCGTGCACCAGGAGTACCTGGTCTACGTCCGCTACGCCTCGCTGCTCATCGACCCGTTCTCCGAGCCGGACGCCGAGGGCCGCTACTTCGACTTCTCGGGCATCCCGATCCGCGGGGTCGGCCGCAACGCGGCGGGGGAGTGGGACGTGCCGCGCATGCCGAAGGAGGACTACTACCGCACGAAGGTCATTCAGGGCGTCGCGCGCCACCTGGGCGTCGCCTGCCCGACCATCGACGGTCTGCTGGGCGCCTACGAGGAGGCGCTGGTCCGGGCGGCGGGGGCGTTGCGTCCCGACCCGCTGTCGGAGGCTTTCGTCGTGCAGGACTTCGACGCCGACGTCGACATGGTCCGCGCCGGCCTGGGGGTGACGGTGTGAGCAGCAGGGAAAGCAGCACGGAGAAGGACACGAAGAGCGGCACGGGGACCTCCGGACCGGAGGCCTTGCCCAGCGAGCGGAAGGTCGTCGCGGCGGTCTGGCCGACGCTGCTCGCCTCCGCGGTGGGGCTGCTGCCCTTCACGGTGTTCACCACCTTCCTGGTCGACATCGCCCGGGCAGCCGGTGACGGCACCGCCGAGGTCGGGTCGCTGCGGGGGCTCGGCGGCATCGGGGCCGTCGTGGCCGGCGTCGCGCTGGCCCCGCTGCTGGCGCGGATCGCGCCCGGACAGGTCGCCGCCGTCGCGCTGGTGCTGCTCGGCGTCGCCTCGCTCGTCGGCAGCCTGGAGTGGTGGCTCGCCCTGGCGGCGTTCTGCCTGCTCACCGGGGTGTCCAACGCCCTGCTCTACCCGGCGCTGTCCACCGCGGCCGCGGACCGGTTCGGCTCCGGGCCCGCCGCGAGCCGCGCCGCGACCCTGGTGATGACCGCGCAGACCCTGGCCTCGACGCTGGGCGCGCCCCTCATCGTCCTGCCCACCCTGTGGTGGGGCTGGCAGGGCGACCTGGTGGCCATCGCCGTGCTGGCGTTCCTGCTCGCGCCCGTCCTGGTGCGCTTCGGCCGGACCCGGTCGGACGACGCCCCGCCGCCGGAGCGGCTCGGCTACCTCGCCGCCTTCCGCCGCCTCTCGGCGGTGCCCGGCGCCCGCGCGCTGCTCGTCGTCGCGTTCGCCCGCGCCGGCGCCTTCATGGGGCACCTGGCCTTCCTGGCGCCGCTGTACGCCGACCGGTTCGACCTGTCCCCGGCGCTGTTCGCCTTCGTCTGGTCGGTCAGCGGCGGGTCGTTCTTCGTCGGCCACCTCCTCGCGGGACGCCTCGTCAACGCCGACGAGAGCGACGACCGCGCCGTCCGGGTCATGGCGCTCAGCCTCCTGGTCTCGCTGGTGGCGCTGGTCGGGGTCTACACGGCCCCGGTGCTGCCGCTCGCGCTGCTCGGCACGGCCGTGCTGTCGGTCAGCCACGCCGTGGTCGCCGCCGCGGTCGTCACGCTGCTCGTCCGGCGCAGCGCCGAGGTGCGCGGGCCGGCGCTCAGCCTCAACTCGGCGGGCATGAGCCTGGGCCTGTTCCTCGGCACCGCCGCCGCGGGCGCCGGCCTGGGCGTGGCCGGGTACGCCGGCGCCGCCGTCGTCCTCGTCGTCCTCACGCTCGTGGCGCTCGCCGCCGCCCTCACGCTGCGGGCGGCCCCGTCGCGGACCGCGCCCCGGACGGCACCCCGGTGAGCGCCACCGGCCAGGCCGTCAGCCCCGGGACGGCGCTGCCCGACCTCGACCCGCTCGACGACCTCGACCACGACCGCCGGCGCCGCCGCGGCCTGGCCTGGGTCGGCGGGCTCACGGTCGCGCTGCTGGTCTCCCTGCCCCTGGCCGTCGCCCTGGGTCCGGTGGCCGTTCCGGTCGACGTGGTCGCCCGGGTCGTGGGCCACCACGTGTTCGGCGTCCCGGTCGAGGTCACCTGGTCGCCCGCGCAGGAGTCGATCGTCTGGCTGCTGCGCACCCCGCGGGTGCTCCTCGGCGCGGCCGTCGGCGCCGGCCTCGCGATCGCCGGGGTCGCCCTGCAGGCGCTGACCCGCAACATCCTCGCCGAGCCCTACCTCCTCGGCGTCACCTCCGGCGCCTCCACCCTGGCCGCCGCCTCCATCCTGTTCGGGGTCGGCACCGGCATCGGCTCCAGCTCGCTGGCCGGCAGCGCCTTCGTCGGCGCGCTCACCGCCGGTGTCGCGGTGTTCCTGCTCGGCCGGGTCGGGGGCCAGATGACCTCGACCCGCCTGGTCCTCGCCGGGGTGTCGGTCGGTTACGTGCTGCAGGCGGCGACCTCGTTCCTGATCTTCGCCTCCGACGACCCGGACGCCGGCCGCTCCGTGCTGTTCTGGACCCTCGGCTCGCTCACCCTCGCCACCGGGCAGACCGCACTGGTCACGGGGGCGGTGGTGCTCGTGACGACGCTGCTGCTGCTCGCCCGCGCCCGCCACCTCGACGCCCTCGCGATCGGCGACCAGACCGCCCAGGCGCTGGGGATCTCACCGAACCGGCTGCGGGCGGTGGTCATGGCGGTGACCGCGCTGTGCGTCGGGGCGCTGGTCGCGGCGTCCGGCGGCATCGGCTTCGTGGGCCTGATCATCCCGCACGTCGCGCGGATGTGCGTCGGCACCGCGCACCGGCTGCTGCTGCCGGTCGCCGCGCTGCTGGGGGCGGTGTTCCTGGTGTGGGCCGACGTCCTCGCCCGTATCGTCCTCGCCCCGCAGGAGCTGCCGCTCGGCATCATCACCGCCATCGCCGGGGCGCCGCTGCTGTTCGTGCTCGTCCGACGCCTCAACCCGACCCGCTGACCCTGAGCAGGAGGACCCCACCGTGATCACCGCCCGTGACGTCTCCGTCGGCTACGACGAGCACCTCGTCGTCGACGGCGTCGGGCTGAGCGCCGGCCCGGGGGAGGTCGTCGGCCTGATCGGGCCCAACGGCAGCGGCAAGACCACCTTCCTGCGCACCCTGTACGCCGCCCTGCGGCCCCGTGCGGGTCTCGTGACCGTCGACGACCAGCCGGTCGCGGGCCTCCGCGGCGCCGACCTCGCGCGGCGGATCGCCGTGGTCGCCCAGGAGACGCCGTCCGACCTGCCCGTCACGGTGGCGGACATGGTGCTGCTCGGCCGCGCCCCCCACAGCGGCGCGCTCGCGGCGTTCGGTCGCGACGACCACCGGGTCGTCGCCGCGTCCCTGGCCCGGGTCGGCGCCCGGCACCTCGCCGAGCGCCGCTACGCCACGCTGTCCGGCGGCGAGAAGCAGCGGGTGCTGGTCGCCCGCACGCTCGCCCAGCGCGCGGACCACCTCCTGCTCGACGAGCCGACCAACCACCTCGACATCGGCTACCAGCACGACCTGCTGCGCATGGTCGGCCGGCTCGACGTCACCACCGTCGTCGTCCTGCACGACCTCAACCTCGCCGCGCGCTACTGCACGACGCTGGTCGCCCTCCACCAGGGCCGGATCGTCGCCACCGGCACGCCGGCGGAGGTGCTCACCCCGGAGCTGCTGCGCGAGGTCTACCGGATCGAGGCCCGCCCGATGACCGTCGACGGCTGCCTGCAGCTGTTCTTCAGCCCCGTCGAGGAGCAGAGCACGTCCCCGTCCGGGGTGTGAGTCAGCCGCCGAAGTGCGTCCGGTGCTCCGCCACCCAGGCGGCGTACGGGCGCGCGGGGCGGCCGAGGACCTCGAGGACGTCGGTCTCCCGCACCGGCTCAGGGGCCCGCCACGAGCGAGGCCCAGTAGGCGAGCGACGACCGGGCGAAGGCTTCACCGAGGCCGGCGGCGAGCTCCGCGTGGGCCTCCTCGGCCGGCTGCTCCTCGACCCGGAGCGCACGCCCGAGGAGCTCGGCGACGGTGTGCACCTGCTCGGCCTGCGTCAGGGTCTCCGGGCCGGTGACGGTGAGGGCGCTGCCCCGCCAGCGCGGCTCGGTCAGCGCCGCCACCGCGACCTCGGCCAGGTCCCGTTCGTCGACCAGCGACCTGCCCGCGCGCGGGAACGGCAGGCGCACCGTGTCGCCGCGGCGTACCTGCTCTGCCCACCCCAGGGTGTTCGCCGCGAAGCCGCCCGCGCGCACGAACGTGTGCGTCGTGCGCGCCCGGAGCAGGAGCGACTCGAGGTCGGCCCACACCCCCGGCATCGGCCGGTCCGGTCCGGTCGCGTGCAGGTCGGCCGCGGAGAGCAGGACCACGTGGTCGACGTGCTCGGCCAGCGCCTGCACCACGCCGTCCGCGCCCGTCGCCTCGAGTCCCGGCCACAGGAGGAACGCCGCCCGCGTGCCCGCCGCGGCCCGCGCGACGGACGCGGCGTCACCGAGGTCACCCGGTACGACGACCACCCCGTCGGGCAGGGCGGCCTCGTCCGGTCTCCTCACCAGGGCCCGCACCCGGGAGCCCCTCCGGAGCAGACCGTCCACCACGTGACGGCCGGTCCGGCCCGTGGCCCCGAGCACCAGGACGGCTGCCGGTCCCTCGTCCCGCGTCGTGTCGTCCATGTCCGCGACGCTAGGAGCTCGAGCGCGCTCGAGGTCAAGAGGTCAGAGCACCTCGAGGGGCTGGTGCCGACGAGGGGGCGGGAAGGCCTCGTCCAGCGCCTGCAGGTCCTGCTCGCCCAGCCGCAGGTCGAGGGCGGCCCTGTTCTCCCGGACGTGCTCGGGCGTGCCGGCCCGGGGGATGGCGAGGACCCCCTCCCGGGTCATCACCCAGGCGAGGGCGACCTGGGCGGGCGTGGCGTCGAGCCGCTCGGCGACCGCGGCCAGCGCGGGGTGGTCCAGCAGACGGCCCTGCTCGATCGGTGAGTAGGCCATGACCGGGACGCCCTGCACCCGCATGGTGTCCAGCAGGTCGTACTCGATGCCCCGTCGCGTGAGGTTGTACAGCACCTGGTCGACCTGGACGCCCTCCCCGCCGGGGACGTCCTCCAGCTCGACCATGTCGTGGAGGTCGAAGTTGCTGACGCCCCAGTAGCGGATCATGCCCCGGCGGACGAGCTCCTGGAAGGCGCGCACCGTCTCGGCGAGCGGCACCCGCCCCCGCCAGTGGAGCAGGTACAGGTCCAGCCGGTCGGTCCCGAGGCGGCTGAGGCTGCGGCGGCACGCCTCGAGCGTGTCCTCGTACCCGGAGTTCGAGGGCAGGACCTTGCTGACGAGGAACACCTCGTCCCGGCGTGTGCCCAGGGCCTCGCCGACCAGCACCTCCGCCGCGCCGCTGCCGTACATCTCGGCGGTGTCGACCAGGGTGAGCCCGCTGTCCAGCCCCTGGCGCAGGGCGGCGACCTCCGAGGCCCGCCGCCCGGCGTCCTCCCCGAGGTACCACGTGCCGAGACCCATCGCGGGGACGGACTCGCCCGCGGGCAGCTGCACCGTGGGAACGGTTGTCTCGGGGCGCATGGTCCTCCTCGTGGGTCCGACGGACCGGCCCGGACGCGACGCCGGACCGGTCCGTGCAGTCAACCGGCGACCGCCGGCGCGGCGCCATCGGCAGAACGGCCCACCCGTGCCGCCCGGGGCTCGCCTGCCCATGGGCAGAACGACCGATTGTGCCGGGCTCCGCGCACGGGCATGGTCGAGCCACAGTGCGGCGTCACCTCACCCCCCGCCGAGGGTGGAGGACGACGAGGGGGACCCGACGGGGTGGGACGTGAGGACGACGGACGCCGAGGAGCCCGGACCCGCGACCGGTAGCGGCGCGTCCCGGTCGCCGCGCCCGCGGCCCGGCCGCAGGGTGCACGTCTGCGCGCTCTACTCGGGGCCGCAGGAGCGGGACCGGGTGCTGCTCCCCTTCCTGCGGGAGGGCCTCCGCGCGGGCGACGAGTGCCTGTGCCTCGTCGACGGGATGGATCCGGCGGGCACGCGCCGGCGAGCCGGTGGACCCGCCGCGGCCGGCGGCGGACGCCTGCACGTCCACCCGGCCTCGGACGTCTGCTCCCGACCCGGGGAGCTCTCCGTCGAGCGCGCGACCAGGCTCCTCGCGACGGCGACGACGACGGCGACGGCGTCGTCCGGCAGGCCCGACGTCCCGGCCGTGCGGGCCGCCGCGGAGATGCCCTGGACGCGGCAGCCGACCGTGCAGGACCTCCTCGACCACGAGTCGGCGGTCGGCGCGGTGCTCGCCGCGGTCCCGGCCGTGTTCCTCTGCCTGCACGACCTGCGGCGCCTCGGGAACGAGACGCTCGTCGACCTCCTGCGGGTGCACTCCACGGTCCTGCTGGAGGGGAGCGTGCTCCACCACCGTCACCGCCCGGCGCCCGGAGCCCGTCCCCGGCCCGCGCTGGAGGCCGGCGCCCGCTACCCCCTCGCGACGCGCCCCGGCCCCGGCCCCGAGGGAGCGAGCCGCTGGCTGTCCCTCACCGGCGCCGAGCTGCGCGTGGCCGAGCTGGCGGCGAGCGGCATGACGAACCGGGTCATGGCCTCGGAGCTGTCCGTCTCCCCGCACACCGTGGACGCCCACCTCAAGCACATGTACGTGAAGCTCGGCATCCACTCCCGGGTCGAGCTGACCGTCCTCGCCCTCCGGTCCCGGGGCCCGAGCACCTGAGACCCGGCCCGTGACCGCCGGGCCACGAACGCCCCCGATCACGGGATGCCGGTGCTCCGCGCCCGGCGACAGCATGGCCGGATCCGGCAAGGATCCACGGGAGGGCGTCATGGCCAAGGCTGTAGGTATCGACCTGGGAACGACCAACTCGGTGATCGCGGCGATGGAGGGCGGCCAGCCCCAGGTCGTCGCGAACGCGGAGGGGAACCGCACGACGCCCTCGGTGGTCGCCTTCCTCGAGAACGGCGAGCGCCTCGTGGGCCAGATGGCCCGCAGGCAGGCGATCCTCAACCCCCGGGGGACGATCTACTCGGCGAAGCGCTTCATCGGCCGCAAGTACGACGAGGTGCAGAGCGAGCTCCACACGGTCTCCTACGAGGTCGTCCCGGGTCCCGACGGCGCGGTCCGCTTCTCGGTCCACGGCAAGCTCTACGCGCCGGAGGAGCTGGCCGCGCAGGTGCTGCGCAAGCTGGCCGAGGACGCGGGCAAGGCGCTCGGCGAGCGCGTCACCGAGGCCGTCATCACGGTCCCGGCGCACTTCAACGACGCCCAGCGCCAGGCCACGAAGGACGCCGGCAGGATCGCGGGTCTCGAGGTCCTCCGGATCATCAACGAGCCCACGGCGGCGGCCCTGACGTACGGGATGGACAAGCTCGAGAACGAGACGGTCCTGGTCTTCGACCTCGGCGGCGGCACCTTCGACGTCAGCATCCTCACCGTCGGCGACGGCGTCGTCGAGGTCCGGTCGACGGCGGGCGACACCCACCTCGGCGGGGACGACTTCGACCGGCGCATCGTGGACCACCTCGCGGACGAGTTCAGGAACCAGACCGGCATCGACCTGCGGGAGGACCCCCAGGCCCTGCAGCGGCTGTTCGAGGCCGCCGAGAAGGCGAAGGTCGAGCTGTCGTCCGTCACGCAGACCGCGGTGAACCTCCCGTTCGTGACGGCGGACGCCTCCGGCCCCAAGCACCTCAACGTGACCCTGATGCGCTCCACGTTCGAGCAGCTGACCGCGGACCTCGTGGACCGCTGCATGGGCCCGGTCGAGCAGGCCATGGCCGACGCGAAGTTCACGGCGGACGACATCGACGAGGTCATCCTCGTCGGCGGCTCGACGAGGATCCCGGCGGTGCAGGGCCTGGTCCGCCGGATGACCGGGGGCAAGGACCCGAACATGACCGTCAACCCGGACGAGGTCGTCGCCCTGGGCGCGGCGGTCCAGGCGGCGATCATCAAGGGCGACGTGAAGGACGTCCTGCTCCTCGACGTCACGCCGCTCTCCCTGGGGCTGGAGACGCAGGGCGGGGTCATGACCAGGGTCATCGAGCGCAACACGACTATCCCGGCACGTCGCACCGAGGTCTTCAGCACCGCCCAGGACGACCAGGAGGCGGTGGACGTCGTCGTCCTGCAGGGCGAGCGCGAGCGGGCCGGCGACAACCGGGTGCTCGCCCGGTTCCGCCTGGAGGACATCCGGCCCGCGCCCCGGGGCACGCCCCAGATCGAGGTCACCTTCGATTTCGACGCCAACGGCATCCTGCACGTCTCCGCGAGGGACACCGACACGGGCGCCGAGCAGGAGGTCACCATCAGCGAGACCTCCACCCTCAGCCCCGAGGAGGTCGAGCGGATGGTGTCGGACGCCGAGGTGCACCGCAGCGAGGACGCCCAGCTCCGCGAGCTCGTGGACGCCCGCAACGGCCTCGACTCGGTGTCCTACCAGGTGCAGCGACGCCTCGACGAAGCCGACGGCGCCCTCGCCGAGCACGACCGGGCGCGCGCCGAGATGCTGGTCGGCGACGCACGCGCCGCCCTCACCGACGAGACGCCGATCGACCGTCTGCGCGCCCTCACGGGTGAGCTGCACCAGATGGCCCAGGCGCTGGGGACCTCCGACCGGGCTCGGGCCGGCTCCGGCGGCACGGGCGGCACGGGCGGCACCGGCGGCACGGGCGGCACGGGCGACCCAGGAGCGGGCGAGGACTCCGACGACGTGATCGACGCCGAGTTCACGACCCACTGAGGGACGACGTCGCCATGGTCGAGCAGGAGCCACCCCGGTCCCCGTCCCCGTCCCCGTCCCCGTCCCCGTCCCCGGACAGGGACGAGGGCGCGGTCGACGGCGCCACGGGCGCCCCCACCGGCACCCACCCCGAGTCCGGGACGGCCCGGAGGGTCGCGGACCTCGAGGACGCCTGGCGGCGTACCGCCGCGGAGCTGGAGAACTTCCGCACGCGGTCCGCGCGCGACGTGGCCCGCGCCCGTGAGCAGGAGCGGGCCGCCGTCGCCGCCCGGTGGCTCCCGGTGCTCGACAACCTCGAGCGCGCCCTCGAGCACGCCGCCTCGCACCCCGACCAGATCGTCGAGGGCGTGCGTGCCGTGCAGCGCCAGGCCCTCTCGGTCCTCGCGGACCTGGGCTACCCGCGACGCGACGACGAGACCGGGAGGGCCTTCGACCCCGCCCAGCACGAGGCCGTCAGCACCGTGGCGGACGAGCAGCTCGTCCCCGGCACCGTGGCGCAGGTCGTCCGGCCCGGTTACGGCCCCGACGGCCAGATCCTCCGGCCGGCGTCCGTCGTCGTCGCGACCCGGAGCGAGTGATGGCCAGGGACTTCTACGAGGTCCTCGGGCTGTCCCGCGACGCCGACCCGTCGGAGATCCAGCGGGCGTACCGCAGGCTGGCGCGCACGCTCCACCCCGACGTCAACAAGGACCCCGGTGCGGAGGAGGGGTTCAAGGAGCTGTCGGAGGCGTACGACGTGCTCTCCGACCCCGACCAGCGCCGGCGGTACGACGCGTTCGGGGAGGACTTCCGGCGCGTCGGCGCGGACGTCGACCCCGACGCCTACCAGCGGGCGCAGGCGTACGCGCAGGCCGGCAGCGGCAGCGGCAGGGCGAGCGGCTGGGGCGGGGCCGGGGGACCGGGCGGCTTCCGCTACTCCGGCTCCGGCGACGACGTGGACCTGGAGGACCTGCTCGGCGGCATCTTCGGTGGCCGCGGCCGCGGCCGGGGCGGCTGGGGACCGGTGGCCGGCTCCGACCACGAGGCCGAGGTGGAGGTGACCGTGGAGGACGCCTACGCTGGGACCGAGCGGACGCTGACCATCACCGGCCCGGACGGTCCGCGGTCGCTGGACGTGCGGATCCCCGCGGGCGTCGTGGACGGTCAGCGGATCCGTCTGCGCGGCCAGGGGAGCCAGGGATCCGACGGGGGCCTGCCGGGCGACCTATACCTCACCGTCCGCATCGCACCCCACCCGCGCTACCGCCTGGACGGCCGCGACCTGCACGTGCTGCTGCCGCTGGCCCCGGGGGAGGCGGCGCTCGGGGCGTCGGTCGACGTCGACACCCCCGGGGGCCGGGCCACGGTCAGCGTCCCGGCCGGCACGTCCAGCCACCGCCGGCTCCGCCTGAGGAGCCGCGGGCTGCCGAACGCCCGGGGCCGGCCCGGCGACCTGTACGCCGAGGCGCAGATCAGGGTGCCGCCGTCGCCCTCGCCGGAGGAGCGGGCCCTGTTCGAGCGGCTCGACCAGGTCTCGACGTTCGACCCGAGGAGCTCACGATGACCACGACGACACCACCCACGCCACGGGGGACGACGTGGGCGCTCGCGCGGCCCGCCCGCCTCAGCCTGGACAGCTACGCCCGCATCACCGGGGTGCACCCCGACCTGGTCCGTCGGCTGGTGGCCCTCGGGCTGCTCGAGGTCACCCGGGACGCCGAGGGCGGCCTCTGGTTCGCGCCGTCCGCGGTCCGGGAGATGGCGACCCTCCAGCGGCTCCACCTCCGGCTCAACCTCACCTACTCCTCCCTCGGCCTGGTGATGGACCTGCTCGACCGGATCTCCCACCTGGAGAGGTCCCAGCGCCGATCGCCCGAGGACGGTGGAGCCCGATGGACCTGAACCGACTCACGCAGAAGTCCCAGGAGGCGCTGCACGACGCCCAGACCACGGCGCTGCGGTTCGGCCACCAGGAGGTGGACGGCGAGCACCTGCTGCTCGCGCTGCTCGACCAGGGCGACGGCCTGGTCCCACCGCTGCTGGCGCGGGCCGGGGCGGACACCGACAGGCTGCGCGAGGAGCTGGAGGCCGAGCTCGGGAGGCGCCCACGCGTCACCGGGTCCGGTGCGGAGCCGGGGAAGGTGTACGTCACCGCGCGGCTGAACCGGGTCCTCGAGGCGGCCGAGACCGAGGCGCGGAGGCTCAAGGACGACTACGTGTCGGTGGAGCACCTGGTGGTCGCGCTCCTCGTCGAGGGGGCGGGTTCCGCCGTCGGTCGCCTCCTCGCGCAGCACGGCGTGACGCGCGACTCCTTCCTCACCACGCTGACCGCCGTCCGAGGCTCCCAGCGGGTGAGGTCCGCGACCCCGGAGGGGACCTACGAGGCCCTCACCAAGTACGGGCGCGACCTCGTCGCCGATGCGGCGGCCGGGCGGCTCGAACCGGTGATCGGCCGGGACGCCGAGATCCGACGGACGGTGCAGATCCTGTCCCGCAAGTCCAAGAACAACCCGGTGCTGATCGGGGAGCCCGGGGTCGGCAAGACCGCCATCGTGGAGGGCCTCGCCCAGCGCATCCACCACGGCGACGTCCCGGACGGCCTGCGCGACAAGACCGTGTTCTCCCTCGACATGGGCTCGCTGGTCGCCGGCGCGAAGTACCGCGGCGAGTTCGAGGACCGGTTGAAGGCCGTCCTCGACGAGGTGCTGGCCGCCGAGGGCAGGATCCTGCTGTTCGTCGACGAGCTGCACACCGTCGTCGGGGCGGGCGCGTCCGAGGGCGCGATGGACGCGGGCCAGATACTCAAGCCGATGCTGGCCCGGGGCGAGCTGCACATGGTCGGGGCCACGACGCTCGACGAGTACCGCACCCACATCGAGAAGGACGCCGCCCTCGAGCGCCGCTTCCAGCCGGTGGTCGTCGACGAGCCCACGACCGAGGACGCCCTCTCGATCCTCCGGGGCCTGCGCGAGCGCTTCGAGGTCTTCCACGGCGTCAAGATCCACGACGGTGCCCTGGTCGCCGCCGTCACGCTCAGCCACCGCTACATCTCCGACCGGTTCCTCCCCGACAAGGCCATCGACCTGGTCGACGAGGCCTGCGCGATGCTGCGCACGGAGATCGACTCGATGCCGGCGGAGCTCGACGGGCTCACCCGTCGGCTGACCCGCCTCGAGATCGAGGAGGCCGCCCTCGGCCAGGAGACCGACCCGGCCAGCGAGCGCCGCCTGGTGGAGCTCCGCAAGGAGCTCGCCGACCTGAAGGCCGAGGCCGACTCCATGCGCGCCCAGTGGGAGTCGGAGCGGCAGGCGCTCCGCGAGGTCCAGGGGCTGCGCCAGGAGATCGAGCAGGTCCGGCTGGAGAGCGAGCAGGCGGAGCGGGACTACGACCTCAGCCGCGCCGCGAGCCTGCGCCACGGCCGGCTGCCCGAGCTCGAACGGCGGCTCGCGGCGGCCGAGCAGAGGCTGGAGGCGAAGCAGGGCGCGAGGCGTCTGCTCCGGGAGGTCGTCACGGACGAGGAGATCGCCACCGTCGTGGCGCGGTGGACGGGCATCCCCGTGAGCCGGCTGCAGGAGGGCGAGCGAGCCAAGATCCTGCGGCTCGACGACGTGCTCCACGAGCGGGTGATCGGTCAGGACGAGGCGGTGCAGCTCGTGACCGACGCCGTCGTGCGGGCGCGGTCCGGCATCAAGGACCCGACGCGCCCGATCGGGTCCTTCGTCTTCCTCGGTCCGACGGGTGTCGGCAAGACGGAGCTCGCCAAGGCGCTCGCGCAGGCCCTCTTCGACAGCGAGGAGAACATCGTCCGGCTCGACATGAGCGAGTACCAGGAGCGGCACACCGTCAGCCGGCTGGTGGGGGCCCCACCCGGCTACGTCGGCTTCGAGGAGGGTGGTCAGCTGACCGAGGCGGTGCGACGCAAGCACTACTCGGTGGTCCTGCTCGACGAGATCGAGAAGGCCCACGTCGACGTCTTCAACACCCTGCTGCAGGTCCTCGACGACGGGCGCCTGACCGACTCCCACGGGCGCACGGTCGACTTCCGCAACACCGTCGTCGTCATGACCTCCAACATCGGGTCGGAGCACCTGCTCGACGGGGTCACCCGCAACGGCGAGGTGACGGCGGACGCCCGCAGCCGGGTGATGGGTTCCCTGCGGTCGCACTTCCGCCCGGAGTTCCTGAACCGGATCGACGAGATCGTGCTGTTCACGCCGCTGACGCTCGGCGAGATCGAGCTCATCGTCGACCTCCAGCTGGGCGAGCTGAGGGACCGGCTGGCGGAGCAGCAGATCGGGTTCCGGGCGACCCCGGAGGCCAGGCGGTTCATCGCCGAGCAGGGGTTCGACCCGGCGTACGGCGCTCGCCCGCTGCGGCGGTTCGTGTCTCGCGAGGTGGAGACCCGGGTGGCCCGCGCGCTCCTGCGCGGCGACCTGCCGGCCGGCTCGACGATCGTCGTCGACGTCACCGGCGACGTCCTCACCGTCGACGCGGACCCACCTCACGTCGAGCCACCCGACGTCGAGCCACCCGACGTCGAGCCACCCGACGTCGAGCAGAGGGAGGCCGTGGCATGACGACGACGAGGACCCCCGCGCGGGTCGTGGTGTGCCCGCACTGCGGCACGCGGAACAGGGTGCCCGCCGCCGCGGACGGCGCCCCGCGCTGCGGCAGCTGCGGGAACCCGCTGCCGTGGGTGGTCGACACCTCCGACGCCGACTTCGCCGCCGTGGTCGACGGGTCGACCATCCCCGTGCTCGTCGACGTGTGGGCGCCGTGGTGCGGCCCCTGCCGCCGGGTCAGCCCCGCCCTGGAGCAGCTCGCGACCGAGCTCGCGGGCCGGGTGAAGCTGGTCAAGGTCGACGCGGACCAGGCGCCCGAGGTGAGCCGTCGCTTCGAGGTCCAGGCCATCCCCACGCTGGTCCTGCTGCACCACGGAACGGTCGTGGCCCGTCAGATCGGCGCCGCACCCGCGGCCGCCCTGCGGGCCTGGCTCACCGACAACCTGCCCGGGAGCGCTGCCGCGCCCGGCCCCGACCACGACCAGCCGACCTCGGAGGACCGATCATGAGCACCCAGCCGACCCCGTCCGTCCCGGACCCGCACCTGCCGCTCATCCGCCCGGTCGGGCCACCCCGCACACCGGGCTGCGCCGAGTGCCTGCGCCTCGGCACGCCCTGGGTGCACCTGCGCCAGTGCCTCACGTGCGGCGAGGTCGGCTGCTGCGACTCCTCCCCGATGCGCCACACCCGCGCCCACGCGGCCACGACCGGCCACGTCGTCGTCCGCTCGATCGAACCGGGCGAGGACTGGAGGTGGTGCTATGTCGACGACCAGTTCGTCTGAGGCCGGGGCCCCGGGGCTGACCGAGACGCCGGACACCACGGGCGCCTACCCCCGGCTGCACGAGGAGCAGGTGCTGCTGCTGTCGCGGTACGGCGAGCGCCGGACGTTCCCCGAGGGCGCCATGCTCTTCTGCGAGGGGGACCGCGACTGCGGGCTGTTCGTCGTGCTGGAGGGCCTGGTCGCCGTGGTGCAGGGCGACGAGTCCCAGGTCGGCCCCCGCGTGATCGCCGTCCACGGGCCGCACCGGTTCGTGGGCGACCTGTCGATGCTGACCGGCCAGGCGGTCCACGTCACCGCCGTCGCACGGACCGACGTGGAGGTCCTGGAGGTCCCCTTCGAGCGGCTCCGGGAGGCCGTCGTCCAGGACCAGGCCCTGGGGGACCTGGTCCTGCGGGCCCTCATCGTGCGGCGCTCCATCCACGCCGACCTCGGCGCCGGCCTGCGGATCACCGGCTCGCGCTTCTCGGCCGACACCCGCCGCCTGAGGGACTTCGCCAGCCGGAACCGGATCCCCTACCGCTGGGAGGACCTCGAGGACGACCCGCACGCCGAGCAGACCCTGCGGGCCTTCGCCGTGCCCCCGGACCAGACGCCCGTCGTGATCTGGAAGGGGCGGACGGTCCTGCGCAACCCCTCCAACGCCGAGCTCGCCGCGCTGCTCGGGCTGCGCGCGGAGGCGCCCGGGCACGACACGTACGACGTGGTGGTGGTCGGCGCGGGCCCGGCCGGTCTGGCCGCCGCGGTGACCGCGGCGTCCGAGGGTCTCTCCACGGTCGTGCTCGACGCGGTCGCGACCGGGGGCCAGGCCGGGACGTCGTCGCGGATCGAGAACTACCTCGGCTTCCCGGCGGGCGTCTCGGGGGCCGAGCTCGCCGACCGTGGGGTGGTCCAGGCGCGTGCGTTCGGGGCCACCTTCACGATCCCCGCGGAGGCCCGGGCGCTCGACCGCGTCGACGGCCACTTCGTCGTGCGCCTCGTCGACGGCGGGCAGGTCGAGGCGCGCGTGGTGGTGCTCGCCACCGGCGTCCACTACCGCCGTCTCGACGTGCCCGGCATGGATCGCCTCGAGGGCCCGAGCGTGTACTACGCCGCCACCGAGTTCGAGGCGCGGCTGTGCCGCGGCGACCCGGTCACGATCGTCGGGGGCGGGAACTCCGCCGGCCAGGCGGCGGTGTTCCTGGCCGGCAACGCCGCCACCGTCGAGCTCGTGATCCGTCACGACGACCTGTCGCGGGACATGTCGCGCTACCTCAGCGACCGCGTCGAGAGGGACCCGAGGATCACGGTCCGACGCTCGAGCGAGGTCGCGGAGCTGGTCGGCGACGACGCGCTCCACGCAGTGATGGTCCGGGACCTGGAGACGGGTCGCCGCGAGCGCGTCGCCGCCACGGCGTTGTTCGTGCTGATCGGCGCCGAGCCCCACACGTCCTGGCTGCAGGGGCAGGTGTCCCTCGACGAGCGCGGGTACGTCCTCACCGGGGACCTCCCGGGCGGGTCGGTCACCGGTTTCGGGACCGACCGGTCGGGGGTCGTCGCGGTCGGTGACGTGCGCAGCGGCTCGGTGAAGCGGGTTGCGTCCGCCGCGGGCGAGGGCGCGATCGGGGTGCGCCAGGCCTACGACCACCTCCGCGCCACGGGCCGCCTCTAGGTGCGTCGCGGGCGACCGCCCGGGCCGCAACCGAGGAGGGTCAGTCCCCGCCCGGGACCAGGAGGTTCGTCGAGACCGCCGCGCGCAGGTGCTCCGGCCAGGGCGCGGAGCGGCCCCCGGACGTCCACACGTACGTCGTCTCCACGACGCAGCAGCGACGCCCGGCGGCGGTGAGGGTGAAGCGCAGCACGAGCGAGCTGCGCCCCAGCGACAGCGCGTCGACGTACGCCTCGACCGTCTCGCCGAAGCGGGCGCCGGAGGACCACTCCAGCGTGCTGCGCCGGAGCATCAGCGCGTCGAGGACGGCGCCGCGGTCGTCGGCGTCGAGGCCCACGACGTCGGCGAACCACGCCATCGAGGTCTCGTCGGCCCACGTCAGGTAGTGGGCGTTGAACACGACGCCCTGCTGGTCGCACTCGGCGTAGCGCACCGGCGCCCGCCAGACCGGGTGCTGCTCCATGGTCTGTCCCTGCCTCCGGTCGTGGGGGTCGCGTGGCCTGTGAAAGTGGTCTGGACCAGGGGGCCGACCGGCCCGCCGAGCACCTAGTCTGCGGTCTGCCATGGGGGTGCGACCCACCGGCGGACTGCGCGGACGGCTCGGATCGCGCAGTCGCCGGTGGGCGGACGCGCCCCGGCAGACACGCAGCGGGGCCACCGGTACGCCGGCTCGGGCTCGGGCTCGGTCAGGCTCTGCGGCCGAACAGCCGCCGCCTCTCCTTCACCTCCTCCGACATCACCAGCACGGGCTCGTCCGTCCCGGGCACGGTGCCGTCGGTGAGGCCGTACCGGGTGGTGCCGTAGCGGACGTCGTCGCCGGCGCGGGGGACGGCGCCGTCCCCGCCGCGGTTCAGCATGGCGGCGACGCGCTTGGCGGCGCTGCGTCCCGTCGTCCCCGGCTCGCTGAACCAGATCTCGCGCGCGCCGACGGCCGCCAGTCCGTGGGTGCGGGCGGCGGGCGTGCCGTCGGCCGTCGTGGTCTCGTGCACCGAGGCCAGCGTGATGGGCTCGTCGTCGATGGCGCGCACGAACGACTCCGCGGTCAGCAGCCGCCGCTGGTGGGGCAGCCAGACCGCCGTGGTGCTCGGGGTGTCGGCGAGCATCTGTGCGAACGAGTAGGGGCTCATCGGGAGGTCGTCGGGGTCCACCGCGTGCTCCGGGAACACGGTCACCGTCGCGCGGTGCCCGTCCACGGCGGCGACGAGCGCGGGGTCGCCGGCGACCGCCTCGGCGAGGACCGTGGGGGCGAACGGTGGGCCCACCCGCATCCGCACCTGGGGGACCGTCGGGCTGGGCTCGGGCGGGAACAGCGCCTCGTCGCGCCGATCCTCGGTGAGCCTGGCCGCGAAGTGGGGGACGACGGGCTCCAGCACCTCACCCAGATGGGCCGGCACACGGTCGAGCAGCAGGTGGAGGGCGTACGGCGGGGGCGCCACCGCCGGGCCGCGGGCGGGGTCGACCACCATCGACACCCCAGCCCGGACCAGGCGCTCCACCAGCGAGTCGCCGCCTCCGGGGATGCGCGTGCGGTACTCCAGCTCGCTCTCGGTGGCCGGGAGGACGGCCAGCAGCTCCGTGCGACCCGTGGGCGAGTCGTGCAGCACGACCGCCGGCGGCAGGCCGACCGGCGGACCGAGGACGGCGCCCGCGAAGGACGACCCGTCCGGGTAGAGGGGGCCCAGGCTCGCGACCGTGTCCTCCCAGCGGAGGTCCGTGCCGCCGTCGCGGGGGAGTCGGGCGACGACCCGGAGGACGAGGAGCGGCCAGGGGTCCGCCCGGTCGTCGAGTGCCCCCGCGGCCGGTGGGTCGAGGCCGGGCCAGCCCGGGGGGACGGCGACGGCCAGCTCCACCCGCGGCGCCTCCGGCGCGTCCGCGGTCCGGCCCTCACGCGCCGGGAGGTCAGCCATGCCGGAGGTGACGACGGTGACGAAGTCGCGCTCCGGTGTCGGAGGGAACACCAGGAGGTCCAGCTCGACGTCGAGGCTGGTCTCCTCCTCGAGGACCAGGGCCTCCGGCCCCAGGTGGGTCCGCAGGTGCGCCATCCACGCCGACCGCCGGAGCTCGTCACGCGGCAGGGGCTCGCGCCCGGGTGGTGTCGATCCGGTGGGTCGGTCCTCGTCGGCGGCCATCAGGTCGCTCCCGTCTCGTCGTGGTCGTCTCGTCCGCGGGTGTCACGGGATCGGTCCCGTGTGGAGCCCCCGTCGGGGACGCCTCCTTCCCGGTCCTGGGCTCCTGAAACGACCCGAGGCATGGTGTACCGAACCGCTCGACAATGGGCCGGGCACAGACACCGGAGGACCACTCGATGACCGTCACCGACCAGACCGCGACCGCCGAGGTCCGCGCCGTCCCCGAGTGGGGCCCGGCCCCGACCACCCCCGAGGCCTGGGTCGAGCGAGCCCGGGACGTCGCCTCCCGGCTCGCCGTCGACGCCCTCGAGCGCGACCGCGCCAACCAGCCGCCGTACGCCGAGGTGCGGCTGCTGAAAGACAGCGGGCTCGTCACCCTCCTGGGGCCGACCCGTCACGGCGGCGGCGGACAGACCTGGACGACGGCGCTGCGCGTCGTCCGCGCGGTCTCGGCCGGCGACGGGTCCATCGGCCAGCTGCTCGGCTACCACTACCTGTGGGCGTGGGCGGCGCGCCTGGTCGGCACGCCGGAGCAGATCGAGGCGGTGGAGCAGCAGGCAACCGAGAACACCTGGTTCTTCGGGGGCGCCGTCAACCCGCGCGACACCGACCTGACCATCCGCGTCGAGGGCGACGAGCTCGTGTTCAGCGGCGAGAAGTCGTTCTCCACCGGCGGGCGGATCTCCGACGCCACCGTCCTCGAGGGCGTGATCGAGGGGACCGAGGACCACGTGTTCGCCATCGTCCCCACCGACCAGCCGGGGCTGCGGTTCAAGGGCGACTGGGACAGCCTGGGGCAGCGCCTCACCGAGAGCGGCGGCGTCCGCATCGACGACGTCCGCGTGCCGTGGGCCGCCGCGGCCGGGTACGTCGAGACCCCCGACGGCGGCCACGTGTTCCGGCCACGGGTCTACAACACCCTCAACGTGCCGCTCATCCAGATCATCTTCGCGAACCTCTACGTCGGAATCGCCGAGGGCGCGCTGACCACCGCCGCGACGTACACCCGCGAGCGCACGCGCGCCTGGCCCTACACCCCCGACCTCAAGCAGCGGGGGAGCGAGGAGTTCTACGTCCTCGAGACGTACGGCGACCTCCGCTCCAAGCTGTGGGCCGCCGAGGCGCTGGCCGAGCGGGCGGCGACGTTCGTCGAGGCCGTCAACGCCCACCCGGACGACGTCACGGAGCAGGAGCGCGGCGAGGCGGCGGTGGTGATCGCCGCCGCCAAGCAGGTCGCGATCGACGTCGGCCTCGAGGTCGGCACCCGGGTCTTCGAGGTCACCGGCGCGCGGGCCTCGGCCAGCGCGGTCGGCCTCGACCTGTTCTGGCGCAACATCCGCACCCACAGCCTCCACGACCCGGTCGCCCACAAGCGGGCCGAGGTCGGGCGGTGGACGTTGCTCGGCGAGATCCCCGAGCCGACCTGGTACACCTGAGCCGACCGCGGCCACCCGCGCCGGCCCGCCGGCCCGCGCCGGCCCGCGTCAGCGGGTCGGCCGGGCCCGCTGCCGCTCGAACGCCGCCCGGAGCGGTGCGGTGTCGTAGACGATGTGGAGGTCCGTGACCAGGCCCTCGTCGTCGAGCTCGGCGACGTCGACGACGGTGAACGGCGCCGGGGTCCCGTCCGCGAGGGTCCAGTCGAAGTCGAACCAGAACGAGACGACCGGGTGGCCGTCCCGCTCGCCGTGCATCACGCTGCGCAGCGTCAGCTCCGAGCGCTCGGTGTCGGCGAACAGCTCCTCGTAGAACGCCTGCGCCGGGCGGTCGCCGTACAGGGGGGAGTGGACCACGGCGTCCTCGGCGAACAACGCCAGGACGCCGTCGAGGTCGGCTCGCGCCAGCGCCTCGAGGTAGCGGCCGACCAGCTCGGAGTGGGCCAGACCGGGGTGGGCCGGACCGGGGTGGACCGGACCGGAGTCGGTCACGCGCAGGCGTCGCAGATCCCGCTCGCGGGGACGGCGACGAAGCAGGTGGGGCACAGCTGAGGGATGCGGTCCGCGGGCGACGGGGCGGCCGCGGCCCGGGCACGAGCGACCTGCGGGGTGACCGCCGCCCGGCCACCGTTCGACGGGAGGTCGACGGCGCCGAAGTGCTGGTGGCAGCGCAGCCGCTCGGCGGCCGCGTGGTCGTCGGCGTCCTCGGGGACGGCGCCCGTCATCGCCTTGACGACGCGCGTGTAGCGCTGCCCCGCCCGGCCGCGCTCGTCGACGCAGAGCGACGGCAGCGACGGCTCGGAGCGCGCCGCGTTGTCCTCGGCGACCGCGAGCAGGACGTCGCCGATCCAGAGGTGCACCGGCTGCGCCGAGGTGAGGCCGGTGCGGTCCTGGACGGCCGTCGCGAGCACCTTCTGGCTGACGACGGTCTGGTAGTGCCTGGCCGTCTCGAGGAGGGCGGCGCGGGCGGCCTCGGCCCAGGTCGCGCGGGCCTCGGCGGGGTCGACGTCCTCGCTGTCGCGCGCGGTCTGGTCGACGACGTCGAAGCCCAGGTCGCGCAGGACCCGTGCCGCGCCGGTGCGGCCCCCGTTGAACTCGCCGGGCGTCGCCGGCTCACCCACCGCGTAGCCGAGAGCGGCACCGAGGATCGCCTTGGAGTCGTACTCGCGACCGTCCTGGACGAGGAGGTAGTCCACCGCACGACCGAAGCCGTACTTCTCGAGGAAGGCGTCGCCGCCGAGCTGGTCGTACTCCTGCACGGCCCGCTGCACGTGAAACTGCCTGACCGCACCGAAGGACACCACGTCGTGACGCTAGCCCCTCGGGGCCCCAACCCGTGCTTCGGCGCGGACCGGGGGCCCCGCGCGAACGTCCTCCGCGCGGGAGGGGCGCCGCTGCCGGCACCAGCGGCAACCGATCCCGCCCCGGTCGCGTCATGAGGTCAGGATGCGTTTTCCCGCGACTCGATCGCGGGCATCACCGCCGTGCCGGCGGACGACGGGGGAGGGTCATGGGGTCGCGAGCACGGGGGTCCGTCGTCGTCGCGGTGCTCGGTCTCGCCGCCGGCGGCTGCGCCGTGCTGGGCCTCGGTGGGCCGTCGTACGGCGACGACCTGAGCGTCGACGACGACGGCACCGGGGGCCACGAGCGGGTGACGCTGTCCGACGGGAGCGAGCTGGCGGTCGGGTACGTCGGGGACGGCGAGTACGCGGCCCAGTGGAGCGACCCGGAGGGGGAGGGGTGGACCTCTCCGCAGACGGTGGTCGACGGGGGTGACCTGGTCGCGGCCGGGGTCCAGCTGGACGCGGACGGGATGACGGCCGTGGCCTCCTTCGACTGGTACGGCGCGGACGACGACGAGCGTGAGACCTACGCGCGGGTCGACGCGGCGGTGTGCCGCGACGTGTCCTGCGAGCCGATCGAGGGCGCCGGCGGGCCGGAGCTCGCGCAGGACGGCACCTTCGCGACGGTGACGATCCCGAACGACGACGTGCGGTCCACCGACCCGGCGCCGCCGTACCGGATCGCGACGTGGACGGCCGAGGGTGGTCGGTGGGAGCAGACGACGGTCGAGGGACCGCCGCTGGACATGCAGTCGTTCCTGCGCCCGGGGCTGGTGCTCCTGGAGGACGGTCGCCTCGCGACCGTGCGGACCGACGAGTCCGACGGGTGCCGGTACGTGCTGTGGGCCGGGGAGCCCCGTTCCAGCGAGCTCACCGAGGTGTACCGCACCCCCTCCCTCGGCGGCAGCTACTGCGTGCTCGACGACGTCCGGAGCACCGGGACGGCGGTCACCTTCAGCACCAGCACGACGGGTGACACCGCCGCCATCCGGCCCTCCGGGGACAGCTGGACGGACGACCTGCCCGAGTCCGGGCTGCTGGCCGTCGAGGACCGGGGCCGTCGCGCCGGCATCGCCATGCAGCCCGTGCGGCTGGAGGACGGCAGCACCACGGCCATCGGGTCGCCCGACGGCCGGCGGATCGTGGCGCAGTACCGGCCCCGGGGTGAGCGCGAGTGGACCCGGCCAGCCACCGTGGCCCGCGCGGCGCCGGGCCAGCGGTGCCGGGGTGCGGAGGCGGAGTACCTCACCGACAGCACCGACGTCGTCTTCCTCGTGGCGTGCTGGCCCGAGGACGCCGCGTCCGGCGACCAGTACGGTGGGCCCACGCCCGTGTCCGGGCTCGCGCTCGGCAGTGCGGACGGTCGCAGGTGGGTCGCCCGGCCGCTCGACAGGCCGGCGTTCGTGCCGCAGGTCCAGCTGCAGCCGTCCCTGCTGGTGTCGCGCGGGGCCGAGGAGTCGCTGCTGTGGCGCGAGGGCGCGCGCGCCTTCGACGTGGTGCGCCTGCCCCTGCCGAACCCGACCGTCGACGGCCTCGTCGTCACCGGCGGCGAGGCGTTCCGCGCCACGGGCAACCCGGACCGGCGCCGCCCCTGCCGCCCGCGCTGGGACGTCGCCCCGGTCGACGCCACCGCGTGGTCGTACGGCGGCCCGATCCTGCCGATCCCCGGCTACGCCCGGCGGCCCGCGGACTGCTACGGCGACGTCATGGACGAGGCGGGGTACGGCTACACCGACGTCCCGGCGGGAAGGAAGATCGAGGTCGGGGCCGTGATCGAGAGCCTGAGCGGCTCCGTCGAGGGCACGCTGGTGCGCCGCGGCGGGCGCTGGCAGCTGCGGTAGGGCCTGTCGTGTGCCCGGCCCCGTCCGGGCCGGACGGGAGCACGGCCCCGGACGACGAAACCGCCGGCCCCCGCGAGAGCGGGGACCGGCGGTTCGGGTCTCGACGAGCTCGACCAGCGTGGTGCGACGCGACCAGCGTGGTTCTCAGATGTCGTAGTAGAGCTCGAACTCGTGCGGGTGCGGGCGCAGCTGCACGGGGGCGATCTCCTCGGAGCGCTTGTAGTCGATCCAGGTCTCCACCAGGTCGGGGGTGAAGACGTTGCCGGCGGTGAGGTAGCTGTAGTCGGCCTCGAGCGCGTCGAGGACGGCGTTCAGCGACGTCGGCACCTGGTCGATCTCGGCCATCTCGTCCGGCGGCAGCTCGTAGATGTCCTTGTCAATCGGCGCGGCGGGCTCGGTCTTGTTCTTGATCCCGTCCAGGCCGGCCAGCAGCAGCGCCGAGAAGGCGAGGTAGGGGTTGGCCGAGGGGTCGGGGAAGCGGGTCTCGATGCGCTTGGCCTTCGGGTTCGCGCCCGTGATCGGGATGCGGACCGACGCGGAGCGGTTGCGCGAGGAGTAGACCAGCGAGATCGGGGCCTCGAAGCCCGGCACCAGGCGGTGGTAGGAGTTCACCGAGGGGTTGGTGAACGCCAGCAGCGACGGGGCGTGCTTGAGGATGCCGCCGATGTACCAGCGCGCGGTGTCGGAGAGGCCGCCGTACCCGGACTCGTCGTAGAACAGGGGCTCGCCCTCGTTCCAGATCGACTGGTGCACGTGCATGCCGGAGCCGTTGTCGCCGAAGATCGGCTTGGGCATGAAGGTGACGGACTTGCCGGCCTGCCAGGCGGTGTTCTTGATGAGGTACTTGAACTTCATCACGTCGTCGGCGGCCTTGAGCAGGGTGTCGAACTTGTAGTTGATCTCCGCCTGCCCGGCGGTGCCGACCTCGTGGTGGGCGCGCTCGACCTGCAGGCCGCAGGCCTCGAGGTTCTTGACCATGTCCGCACGGAGGTCGGAGTAGTGGTCGTAGGGCTCGACGGGGAAGTAGCCGCCCTTCAGGCGGGTCTTGTACCCCAGGTTGGCCTCCCCGCCCTGGCCCTCGCTGCCCGAGTTCCACCAGCCCTCGACGGAGTCGATGTGGTAGTAGCCGGCGTTGACGTCGGTCGAGTAGCGGACCGAGTCGAAGATGTAGAACTCGGCCTCGGGCGCGAAGTACGCCGTGTCGCCGATGCCCGTGCTCGACAGGTAGGCCAGCGCCTTGCGCGCAATGTTGCGCGGGTCGCGGGAGTAGGCCTCACCGGTGATCGGGTCGTGGATGAAGAAGTTGACGTTCAGCGTCTTCGACTTCCGGAACGGGTCGATGTACGCGGTGGTCGGGTCGGGGAACAGCGACATGTCCGACTCGTTGATGGCCTGGAACCCGCGGATCGAGGACCCGTCGAAGCCGAGGCCGTCGTCGAAGACCGACTGGTCGAAGGAGGAGACCGGCACCGTGAAGTGCTGCATCACACCGGGCAGGTCGCAGAAGCGGACGTCGACCATCTCGACGCCCTCGTCCTTGATGTACTTCAGCAGGTCCTCGCTGGACTCGAACATTCATCCTCCTGGGGCCGCGGACGGCCGTACGTGTACTGCGGGGTGCCACCCAACCTAGGGACGGGCGATTTCTTGACCGTATCCCGATTGTTTCCTGCGTGTAACAGGTCTCACGGCCGACGGCGGCTCGTCCGCGTGGTCCTCCCGGGGGGCGCTGGCTAGCGTGGAGGCGTGAGCGAGCAGGCCGCCGACGTGACCGGGACGAGCGACCCGACGTACGCCAGCTGGGCGCGGCGGATGGGCGCGCTGCTCGTCGACTGGATCGCCTCGACGCTGGTCGTCGTCGCCTTCGTCGGGTTCGACGGCTACTACGGCAGCGGGGAGCAGACCCCGGGCCTGATCACGCTGGGTGTCTTCGTCGTCGAGTCGTCCCTGTTCACCGCACTGGCGGGCGGCTCGTTCGGCAAGCTCGTCACGGGCCTGCGGACCATCCCCGCGGGGCCCGGCGCGACGATCCGGTCGGCGGTGAACCCGATGCGGCTGCTCCTGCGGCAGGTGCTCGTCGCGCTGGTGATCCCTCCGCTCGTGTTCAAGGAGGACGGCCGTGGTCTGCACGACCTGGCCGCCGGCACCCGGACGGTCAAGCTGGTGAAGGTCTGACCTTCATCTGACTCTGGTGAAGATGATACCTTCATCAGATGGATGTGCAGCCTCAGGCTTCATCAGCGCCCGCGGGCAGCGGGGCGACGATCGCCGTCATCGCCGACCTGGTGGCGTCGCGGACGTCGTCCGACCGCGCCGCGCTGCACCGGCGGGTCGTGGACGTGCTCGCCGAGGCCAACGAGCGGTTCGGCCCGGCGACGCCCCTGAGGGTCACCGTCGGCGACGAGTTCCAGGGCGCCTTCGCCTCCCTCGGTCAGGCGCTGCGCACCACCCTGTGGCTGCGGATGGCCCTGCTGGTGGGGGAGCCGGGCTGCGACGTCCGGTTCGGGCTCGGCCGCGGCGACGTGACCGTGGTGGACGCCGAGCGGGGGATCGAGGACGGCACCGCGTGGTGGGTCGCCCGCGACGCCCTCACCGGCGTCGAGGCCGAGGCGGGCAGGGCGGGCCTGCGGCACCGGCGGACGTCGTACCGGGCCGACCCCGCGACGGGCGGCGGGCCGGACGCCTCCCTCGTCGAGTCGCTGCTGATCTGTCGCGACCAGGTCGTCGGCGCGATGTCGGTGCGCTCGTGCAGGCTGTTGCTCGGCGTCCTCGAGGGGCGGTCGCAGCTGGAGCTGGCGGAGTCCGAGCAGATCTCGGCGTCGGCGGTCTCCCAGCGGGTACGCCGCGACGGCATCACCGCCCTGGTGGCCGCCGAGCACCTGCTGGAGGGGGTCTGACGTGACGTGGCTGGCGCTGCTGCTGCTCGGGGTCGCCGTGGTCGACCTCGTCCGTGGCCGCTGGTCGCAGCCGGTGGTGCCCGAGATCGTCGGTGCGCTGACCGTGCTGGTCGCGGGGGCCCTGGTCGGCGCCGGGCCGACCGACGTCGGCGTCCTGCTGCTCGCGGGCGCCGTCGTCGTCGGCTGGAGCCTGCTCGTGCGGCTGGCCACCACGCCCGCCGGGACCCCGCTCGCCGCCCTGCTGGCGCTGTCGACGCTGGGCGGGGGAGTCGTGCTGGCGCTCCTCGCCTCACCGCTCGCCCCGGCGGCCGGCGGCCCCTTCGCGACGTGGGCGCGGGAGCTGCCCTGGTCCGTCGCCGCCGCGGACCCCGACCGGCTGCTGCTCGTCGTCGCGCTGGTCGGTGTCCAGCTCGCGACCGGCAACCTCGCCGTCCGGCTGGTGCTCGCCGCCACCCGCACGGCCGCCCCCGAGATCATCGACTCCGCCAGCCGGCCCTCGCAGGCGCTGAAGGGTGGGCGGCTGCTGGGTCCGATGGAGCGGCTGCTGATCCTCGGCCTCGGCCTCGCGGGCCAGGTGACGGCGGCGAGCATCGTCATCGCGGCCAAGGGCCTCCTGCGCTGGCCGGAGCTGCAGTCACCCACCGAGCAGGCGCAGGTCCACCAGCTCACCGAGTACTTCCTCGTCGGCTCCTTCGTCAGCTGGTCGCTGGCGCTGGGGTCGTTGGCGCTCGTCGCCGGCGCCGTCGGTTGAGGTGCGAGCCCGCCAGGTCCGCCGTCGGTTGAGGTGCGAGCCCGCGAGGTCCGCCGTCGGTTGAGGTGCGAGCCCGCGAGGAACGAGCGGGCGAGCCTCGAAACCCGGCGACCCGAGTCAGCGCCCGTATCACTCCCGCGGGTGACGACGACGGCGCGGAGAGCGATCGAGCATGACCACCATGACCCTCCGACAGCTCCCGCTGGTGGCCGCGCTGACCGCCGTCGCCCTCTTCGCCCTGAAGTCCGTCGCCATCGCCGTGACGGGTGAGCCGTACGGCACCGCCGCCGGCGTCCTCTTCTACCCCGGCCTGCTCGCGGCCGTCGTCGCCGCGGTCGCCGCGGGTCTGGCCCTGGGCGCCGGGCGTGGCCTGCCCGCTCGCGCCGGACTGGTCCTCGGCTGCCTGGCCGTGGCGGCGGTGGCCGCCGCGGTCGGCGACGTCGTCGGCCGGGCCGTCGTCCCCTCGACGTCCTGGGTCGCCGGCGAGGTCAACCTGTGGGTGATGGGCGCCGTGCTCGTCGTCCTCGCTGCGGCGGCGTCGCGGCGGGCGCGTGGTGCGTCGGTGCGGGCGGGCACGGTCTCGACGAGCTCGACCGGCGGCGCGTGAGGCTGTCCGTCGACCCGCGGCCCCGGTGGTCGAGGCCCGACGCTGCGCTCCAGACTCCTCGAGCGGCGCGACGTGCCGGTCAGCGCCCGGAGCCCTCGTCGCGACGGCGCCGCCGGCGCGCTGCGAGCTCGATCGGCGCGAAGACGGCGCCGGTGAGGAGGAGCCCGGCGAGGACGAGAGGCCAGAGTCCGGCGAAGATCAGGACGCGGCCGCGACCCAGCGGTTCGTACCGGCGGGCGAGAGCGGCGACGGCGACGCACGTCAGGACGAAGCCCGCGACGTACACGAGCAGGATCGTCAGCACCGGCGCCTCCACTCCGAGCCCGGGTCGGCGGTCTCGACGCGGTCGCTCGCCAGGGCTCGCTCCCTGCTCGACCACCTCGTGCTCGAGGGTCGCTCGCCGGGGCTCGCTGGGTTCTCGACCTCCCTGGACGGGAGGGTCAGCGGCCGCGCATGTTCTGGCGCATCCCCTTCATGTTCGTCGGGACCGGGCCCTTGGGCAGCGGGACGGTGCCGCGGCGGGCGTCGACGGCCTTGATGCGCGCGCGGACGTCGGTCAGCTCGGCGGGCTTGACCTGCTTGTCCATCCTGCGGATGTGCTTCACGAGCTTCGGCAGCGGCACCTCGCCGTCGTTGCGGCCGCAGATGACCTCGTGGACGGGGACGTCGCCGAGCACGCGCTCGTGCTTCTTGCGCTCAGAGACCATCAGCGTGCGCAGGCGGGCCTGGCTGTCACCCTCGCCGACCAGGACGATGCCGGGCGGGCCGATGACGCGGTGGACGACGTCCTGCTGCTTGTTGAAGCCGACGGCGGGGTCGGTCTTCCAGCCGCGCTTGAGCATCGTGAGCGCGGCCGCGGCGGCGCCCTTCTGGCCCTCCATCTGCGAGTACGCCGACGCCTGGGCACGCCGTCCGAAGACGATGACCGTGGCCAGCAGGCCGAAGAGGATCGCGCCGGGGATGGCGAACAGCAGGCTGGGGCCGGGGATGAAGAAGAAGATCCCGAAGCCGACGAGCGCGCCGACGACGAAGCTGAGCGCGAGGATCAGGCCGATCTTCGGGTCGGCCCGCTTCGTCATCGCATAGGTGTCGCGGATCTGGGAGAGGCGGCCGCCGCCCCCCTCCGCCTTGGCCGCCTTCTTCGCGGCGCGCTTCTCGGCGCGGGTCTGCCCGGTGGTGCTCGACATCGTGGTGCTGTGCCTCTTCCTGCGTCAGGCGGTCGCCGTGGTGATCTCGGAGGCGGTGGCCCGCGCGTCCATCGCCTGACGGTACAGCCGCCCGGCCCGGTACGACGAACGCACCAGCGGGCCGCTCATCACGCCGGAGAACCCGATCTGGTCGGCCTCGTCCTTCAGCTCGACGAACTCCTCCGGCTTCACCCACCGCTCGACGGGGTGGTGGCGCACGGAGGGGCGCAGGTACTGGGTGATCGTGATCAGCTCGCAGCCGGCCTCGTGCAGGTCGCGCAGCGCCTGGCTGACCTCGTCGCGGGTCTCGCCCATGCCGAGGATGAGGTTCGACTTGGTGACCAGGCCGAAGTCGCGGGCCTGCGTGATCACGTCGAGCGACCGCTCGTAGCGGAACGCTGGGCGGATCCGCTTGAAGATCCGCGGCACCGTCTCGACGTTGTGGGCGAGCACCTCGGGGCGCGACTCGAAGACCTCGCGCAGCAGGTCGGGCTTGCCGTTGAAGTCGGGGATGAGGTTCTCGACACCGGTGTCCGGGTTGAGCTCGTGGATGGCGCGCACGGTCTCGGCGTACAGCCAGGCGCCGCCGTCCTCCAGGTCGTCACGGGCGACGCCGGTGATGGTGGCGTAGCGCAGGTCCATCTTCTGCACCGACTCCGCGACGCGGCGGGGCTCGTCACGGTCGAGCGGCTGCGGCTTGCCGGTGTCGATCTGGCAGAAGTCGCACCGCCGCGTGCACTGGTCGCCACCGATGAGGAACGTGGCCTCGCGGTCCTCCCAGCACTCGAAGATGTTGGGGCAGCCGGCCTCCTGGCACACGGTGTGCAGGCCCTCGCCCTTCACCAGGTCCTGGAGCTTGCGGTACTCCGGGCCCATCTTCGCGCGGGTCTTGATCCACTCGGGCTTGCGCTCGATCGGGGTCTCGCTGTTGCGGACCTCGAGGCGCAGCATCTTGCGTCCGTCGGGTGCGATGGTCACCCCGGCAGCCTACGCCGCACGGGTCGGAGGGCCCGACTCGCGGCGACGGCCGCCGCGGCCAGGAGCGTCAGGAGCACGCCCAGGTGGACGCCGGCGCCCAGCGGCGGCCTGCCCCGTCGTCCGGGGCACCCCCAAGCCGGCTCACGCGCCGGGGCGCAGCACCTCCACGCGCGGGCCGCGCTTCGCCGGGTCCGGGCGGGGCTCGTAGTCCGGTGTCGCGGCGTACGGCGCCCAGGCGAGGAGGTCCCGGACGTGGCGCTCGACGAGCGGCAGCACGTCGGTCGTCGTCACCCGGCGACCGAGCTCGACGCTCAGGGAGGTGACCCCGGCGTCGTCGATGCTGCAGGGCGTGAACCGGTCGAACCAGCCGAGGTCGACGTCGCAGTTGAGGGAGAACCCGTGCATCGTCACGCCCCTCGAGACGCGGATGCCGAGGGCGGCGACCTTGCGCTCGGGACGCAGCCCGCGCCCCGGCTCGTCCGCCCTCAGCCAGACCCCGCTGCGGCCGGGCACCCGGGCGGTCTCGACCCCGAGCTCGGCGCACACACCGATGAGGGCCTCCTCGACGCGGCGGACGTAGTCCACGACCCGCACGTGCTCGGGCAGCGCCACGATCGGGTAGCCCACCAGCTGCCCGGGGCCGTGGAAGGTGATGGTGCCGCCGCGGTCGACGTCGATGACGGGGGCGCCGGCGGGGTCGAGGGGGTGGTCCTCGGGGCGTGTACGACGACCCGCGGTGAAGGTCGGCGGGTGCTCGAGCAGCAGCAGCGTCGGCCGACGCTGGCCGGAGGCGACCTCCGCGTGGACCTCGCGCTGGCGCTCCCAGGCCTCGCGGTAGTCCACCGCGTCGTCGCCCAGCCCCAGCACCTGCACGTCGAGATCCACGTCGTCGAGGTTAGCCCCGGAGGTGGGTCACCGGGCCCCGAGGCTCGGCGCCGGGGCGCCTCACACCTCGACCAGCGGTGACCCCCGGGGCCCGCCTGGCCTGTGGATGACCGGATGCGCGCCGACGCCCGGCGGGTGAGGGTGGACGACGTGAGACACGCCGCCCGTCGCCGCACCGGACCACCCGTCGTGGCGCTGCTCGCCGTCCTCGCCTCGGCGGTGCTGGTCGCCGCGGCCGTCGTCGTCACCGGCGTCGTCAGCAGCTCGACGTCCGAGGCGGTGCCGCGCTACGCCTCCGCCGACGCCCCGGTGGCGTCACCGGAGGACCCCCTCGACGTGCCGCGGGGCCCCGACGGCCTGGACATGCTCCGCGCCTTCGACGAGGCCCGCTCCCGGGCCTGGGCGGAGGGGGACCCGGCGGCCCTGGAGCGGCTCTACGCGCCCGGGTCGGCGGCGGGGGCGGCGGACGTCGCCATGCTGACCCGGTACGCCGAGCGCGGGCTCCGCGTCGAGGGGCTGCGCACGCAGGTGCTGTCGGCGGAGGTCCGCCGGGCCACCCCCGTACGACGGGTCCTCGCCGTCACCGACCGGGTGGTGGGCGGCGCGGTGACCGACGGCCAGACGAGCGAGGCGCTGCCCGTCGACGCCGCCACCACCCACCGCATGACCTGGCGGCTCGTCGACGGCGACTGGCTGCTCACGTCTGTCCGGTGAGGCCGAGCCTCTCGCCTCATCGGGCGTCGACCATGGGATACCCGCCTAGAGCGACAGACTGCCTTTGTTTGCATAGGGTCATCGATCATGAGCGAAGAACTGCGCCCCGACGTTGCCGCCGCCATGGCGAAGATGGAGACGAAGATCGGGGCGAAGCGCGAGATCAAACGACTGCCCGAACACCTCTGGCACGGTGAGTCGGTGTTTGCGTTGGCCTCAGGCACCTACGGCCCGGGCATGGGGATCTTGGTCATGACGGACAGACGTTTGTTGTTCCTGAAGGATGGGTTCACAGCGAAGCTGTCTGAGGATTTTCCCTTCGACAAGATCAGCTCGATCCAGTGGCAAACCGGCATGCTCATGGGCACGGTTACTGTGTTCGTCTCTGGGAACAAGTCGGAAATCAAGAACGTGAGTAAGTCGGACGGCAAGAACATCGTGGATGCAGTTCGCGCTCGTATCAGCGCTGGCAGCCTTCATCAGGCACCGCCCATGACCGGCCCCATGCCTCCGCAGGCATTCGCGGCAAGGGACGTGCCGTCAAACAACCCGTCGATTCAGCCCGGCGCCAAGGCGCCTACACCCGCCGTACCAGGCGACGACGCCGCGCGAGTCTTCGACCAGATCCGTACGCTCGGTGAGCTGCATCAGGCGGGGATCCTCACGGAACAGGAATTCACCGAGAAGAAGACCGAACTGCTTGGCAGGCTCTAGCGCCAACCAACTCAAACCCGCATCTCGATCCGGTCGCGGCCATCGGTGTCGGCTTGTGTCAGCGCAGGCCGGTCGCGATGACGTCGCGGACGTCGGCGTCGCGGAAGGTGAAGCCCGACCCCTCGAGCGCGACCGGGCGCGCGCGGACCGAGCCCAGCAGCTCGGGGCCCATCGCCCCCGCCGCCTTGTCGAGGACGAAAGCCGGCGCCGCGAAGAACGCACGGCGGCGGACCGCCGACGCCAACGCCTGCGTGAACTCGGCGTTCGTCGGGACGTCCGGGCACACCAGGTTCAGCGGACCGCTGAGGGTCTCGTGCTCCGCGGCGTGCACGGTCGCGGCGACCCAGTCGCGGCAGGAGATCATCGGCATGTACTGGCTGCCGTCGCCCAGGCGGGCGCCGAGGCCCGCCTTGAACAGAGGCAGCAGCATCTTCAGCGGCGCGGCGCGGCGGTCCATGACCGGCGCGGTGCGCAGGACGCACACCCGGGCGCCGGCCTCGGCGGCCGGGTCGGCGGCCGCCTGCCACTCCCGGGTCACCGACGTCAGCAGCGCGTCGCCGCGGCTGTCGGCGCTCTCCGACAGCGGCTCCGCGCCGTGGTCGCCGTAGTAGGAGATCCCGTTGCCGGCGAGGAACGCGGGCTTGCGCTCGGCGTCCGCGACGACCCCGGCGAGCAGGCTCGTCGTCCGCACGCGGGTCTCCCGCAGCTCCCGGGCCCACGCCTTCGAGTGCGGGTTGCCCGCGGTGGGCGAGCCGGCGAGGTTCACCACCACGTCGGCGCCACCGACCAGCGTGCGGTCCAGCGCCCCGCCCTCCGGGTCCCACGTGGACTCGTCCGGCCCCTCGCTCGCGCGGCGCACGAGGCGGGTGACCTCGTGCCCGCGCTCGCGCAGGCGGCGTACCAGGTGGCTGCCGAGGAACCCGGAGGATCCTGCGACGACGACCTTCATGACCTCAGCCCTCCAGGGTGGACGGGTTTGACGGGTCTCAGACCTCGAACTGTCCGGCCTCGAGACGCTGCTTGACCTCGCGGAGGAAGCGACCGGCGTCGGCGCCGTCCACGAGGCGGTGGTCGTAGGTCAGCGCCAGGTAGACCATGTGGCGCACCGCGATGGTCTCGCCCAGATTCGGGTCGTCGATGACCACGGGCCGCTTCACGACGGCGCCGGGGCCGAGGATCGCGACCTGCGGCTGGTTGATGATCGGGGTGTCGAACAGGGCCCCGAAGCTGCCGAGGTTCGTGATCGTGAAGGTGCCGCCGGACAGGTCGTCCGGGCCGATCTTGTTGGTGCGGGTGCGCTCGGCGACGTCGGCGATCTTCTTCGACAGCCCGGCGATCGACAGGTCGCCCGCGTCCTTGACGACCGGGGTCAGCAGGCCCTTCTCGGTGTCCACGGCGAAGGCGACGTTCTCGCGGTCGTGGTAGGCGACCTCGCCCTTCTCGGCGTCGATCGTCGCGTTCAGCTTCGGGTGCTGCTTGAGGGTGTCGATCGCGGCCTTGGCGAAGAACGGCAGGTAGGTGAGCTTGACGCCCTCGCGGGCCTGGAACTCGGCCTTCTTCGCGTCGCGCAGGCGGGCGACGTTGGTGACGTCGACCTCCATGACCTGGGTCAGCTGCGCCGACGTCTGCAGCGAGTCGACCATGCGGGTGGCGATGACCTTGCGCAGGCGCGACATCGACTCGGTCGTCCCGCGCAGCGGCGACGGGTCCACCGCGGGGGCGGACGGCGCCGCGGCGGAGGCGGCCGGGGCGGACGACGCCGCGGGAGCGGACTGCGCCGGGGCCTCGGCCGCCGCGGACTCGCGGGCCTTGGCCGCGTCGAGGACGTCCTGCTTGCGGATCCGACCGCCGACGCCGCTGCCGGTGATGCTGGACAGGTCGACGTCGTGCTGCGCGGCGAGCTTGCGCACGAGCGGCGTCACGTAGCCCGCGCCGTCGCCGGCGCTGCCGCCCGACGAGGACGACGAGGACGACGAGCTCGAGGTGGTGGACGACGCGGCCGGGGCGGCGTCCTCCTTGGTCGGGGCCGGCGCCTTCTCGGCAGCGGGCTCCTCGGCGTTCGTCTCGGCGGCGGCGCCCTGCTCCTCGGAGCCGGCGTCGGAGCCGGAGTCGCCCGCGGGGGAGTCGGACTTCTCCGACTCGGGGGTCTCGTCGCCGGCGGGCAGCTCGCCCTTCTCCTCGGCGATCTCCTGCTCCTGCTCGGCCTTCTTCTCGGCCTCGTCCTCGTCCTTCGGCTGCGCCTCGGGGGTCGCGGTGCCGCCCTCGCCGGAGCCGACGAGCGCGAGCTCGGCGCCGACCTCGACGGTCTCGTCCTCCTGGACCTTGATCTCCAGCAGGGTGCCGGCGACGGGGGAGGGGATCTCGGTGTCGACCTTGTCGGTCGAGACCTCGAGCAGCGGCTCGTCGACGGCGACCTCGTCACCGACCGACTTCAGCCAGCGGGTCACGGTGCCCTCGGTGACCGACTCGCCCAGCGCGGGCAGCGTCACCGCGGTCGCGTCGTCGGACCCACCGCCGGAGCCCCCGGAGCCCCCGGAGCCACCGGAGCCACCGGAGGCCTGCGAGGAGTCGCCGGACTCCGCGGCCGGGGCCTGCGTGTCGTCCTGCTTCTCCTTCTCCGGGGTCACGTCGCCGTCGGGCAGCTCGCCGCCCTTCTCCTCGGCGATCTGCTCCTCCTGCTCGGCCTTCTTCGCGGCCTCGTCCTCGTCGGCGGGCTGCGCCTCCGGGGTGGCCGTGTCGTTCGCCCCGTCGTCGGCCGAGCCGGAGCCCTCGCCTTCCTCGCCCACGGTCGCGAGGACGGCGCCCACCTCGACGGTCTCGTCCTCCTCGGCCTTGATCTCGAGCAGCGTGCCCGCGACCGGCGAGGGGATCTCGGTGTCGACCTTGTCGGTCGAGACCTCGAGCAGGGGCTCGTCGACGGCGACCTCGTCACCGACCGACTTCAGCCAACGGGTGACGGTGCCTTCGGTGACGGACTCGCCGAGGGCCGGGAGGGTGACTTCGGTGGCCATGAGGCTTCTTCCTTCGCAGGTGTTCGGTCAGGCGTGAGCGTGGAGCGGCTTGCCGGCGAGGGCCAGGTGGGCCTCACCGAGTGCTTCGTGCTGCGTGGGGTGGGCGTGGACGAGCGGCGTGACGTCCTCGGGGTGAGCCTCCCAGCCGTAGATGACCTGGGCCTCGCCGACGAGCTCGCCCACGCGCTCGCCGACCATGTGGATCCCCACGACGGGACCGTCCGTGCGGCGGATGAGCTTCACGAAGCCGGAGGTACCCAGGATCTGGGACTTCCCGTTCCCGCCCAGGTCGTAGGTGACGGTCTCGACGGCGTCCTCGCCGTACGCCGTCACGGCGGACGCCTCGTCGAAGCCGACCGAGGCGACCTCGGGGTGGCTGTAGGTCACGCGGGGGATCGCGGACTCGTCCACCGGCTCGGGCTCGAGCCCGGCGATGTCCTCCGCGACGAAGATGCCCTGCGCGAACCCGCGGTGCGCGAGCTGCAGGCCGGGCACGATGTCGCCGACGGCGTACGTCCGCTCGACCCCGGTGCGGCACCGTTCGTCGGCGAGCACGAACCCGCGGTCGACGGTGACGCCGAGGTTCTCGAGCCCGACGCCCTCGGTGGCGGGACCGCGTCCGACGGCGACGAGGATCCGCTCGGCCTCGACGACCTCGCCGCCCGTGACGGTCAGCGCGACGCTGCCCTCGCCGACCTTGAGGCTCTCGTACGCCGTGCCGGTGCGGACGGTGATCCCGCGCTTCCTGAACGCGCGCTCGAGGGCCTTGGACGACGCCTCGTCCTCGCCGGGGACCAGCCGCGGCAGCGCCTCGACGATGGTCACCCGGGCGCCGAAGCTCGCCCACACGGAGGCGAACTCGCAGCCGATGACCCCGCCGCCCAGCACGACGACCGACTCGGGCACCTCGGAGAGGGCCAGGGCGTGGTCGCTGAGCAGCACGCGGTCGCCGTCCGGGGTGATGCCGGGCAGGGAGCGGGCGTAGGAGCCGGTGGCGAGCACGAGGTGCTCGCCGGTGTACGTCGTCCCGTCGACCTCGACGGTGCCCGGCCCGGTGACGCGGCCGGCGCCCTCGACGACGGTGATGCCGCGACCCCTCACCAGGCCGGTCAGGCCCTTGTAGAGGCGGCCCACGACCTTGTCGCGGTAGGCGTTCACCGCGGGCATGTCGATGCCGTCGAGCGTGGCGCGCACGCCGACGGACTCCGCGTGGCGCGCGGCGTCCGCGACCTCGGCGGCGTGCAGCAGCGCCTTGGTCGGGATGCAGCCGACGTGCAGGCAGGTGCCGCCGACCTTGTCCTTCTCGACGAGGATGACGCGGAGGCCGAGCTGTGCCGCGCGGAGTGCGCACGCGTAGCCACCAGACCCGGCTCCGAGCACCAGCACGTCGGCGTGCGTGCCCGCGCTGTCCTGCGTCACTGCGCCTCGCCTCCCCGTCGTCGCGGTGCCGGTGACGGAGGTGGCGTCACGGCGCGACCATCCAACCACCCATGGGGGTCGAGGGGACACCGGGTGCACAGCGAGTTGGCACAATGGAGGTATGGCCCTGTTCGACCGGTTCCGCCGCGGAGGCGGCACCCGGATGCGCCGTCCCGGCGGGGAGACGGCCCGCACCGGTTCGACCACCGTGCGCGCCTCGGACCACGAGGACGAGAAGCATCTGCGGGAGTTCGTGACCGCACGCCGCGGCGTGGAGGGGTTCGTCGAGCCCCGCACCGCGGTCAGCGACGTGACCCTGCTGCTGGTGGCCCACGACGGCGAGTGGACGCGACGCCGCGTCCCGTCGGTGCAGTGGGCGCACTCCTTCTGCAACAAGCACCAGGTGCCGAGCTACGACGCCGGCCTGGTCGGCATCCCGCAGCGCATGCGCGACTACAACTCGCGCAAGCGCGCGGCCGAGAAGGCCGAGCGCAAGCGGCTGCTGGAGGGCTGAGCCCGGCCCCCTCGGGCGTCGGGTGGTCGTGCGGCACGCCGGCGCAGCGAGCGCGCGTCGTCGGGACCGCGACGGGTCGACGGGGCTACTCCGCGTAGGCGCGCGCCAGGTCCACGAGGGTCGCCACGGCGGTGCCGGTGCCGCCGGCGGTGACGTGGCCCCAGGCGTCGCCGGTGTTGAACGACGGCCCGGCGATGTCGAGGTGCGCCCACGGCAGGCCGTCGGTGAACTCGCGCAGGAAGGCCGCGGCGAACAGGCCGCCGCCCCAGCGGACGCCGTCCGCCTGGGCCAGGTCGGCGATCTTGCTGGACCTCACCCGGTCGGTCATCTCCTCCGGGATCGGCATGCCCCAGGACGCCTCGCCGGCGGCGCCGGCGGCGTCGAGGACCTGCTGGACCACGTCGTCCGTGCCGAGGACGCCGGTGACCCGCTCGCCCAGCGCCATGACCATCGCCCCGGTGAGGGTGGCGACGTCCACGATCGCGTCGGGCCCGGCCTCCACCGCCCGGCCGAGCGCGTCGCCCAGGATCAGGCGTCCCTCGGCGTCGGTGTTGGAGACCTCGACGGTCTTGCCGCGGTACATCGTCAGCACGTCGCCGGGGCGGGTGGAGGTGCCGGAGACCATGTTCTCGGCGAGCGGCACGAAGGTGGAGACGCGCACCGGCAGGCCGAGCGCGGCGATCGCGAAGGTCGCGTGGGTGACGGCGGCGGCGCCGGCCATGTCGAGCTTCATCGTCGCCATCGACGCCGCGGGCTTGATGGACAGGCCGCCGGAGTCGAACGTGATGCCCTTGCCCACCAGGGCGAGGTGCCTGGTCGCGCCCTTCGGCTCGTAGGTCAGCTCGACCAGGCGCGGCGGGGCGGCGGAGCCCTTGCCGACCCCGAGGATGCCGCCGCAGCCCAGCTCGGCGAGCTCGTCCTCCTCGATGACGCGCAGGCCGACCTTCGGGGCGCCCCGACCCTTCGTCAGCGTGCCGTGGGCCTCGGTGAGGGCCTCGACGAACTGCGGCGGGGTCAGGTCGCCGGCCGGGGTGTTCACCCAGTCGCGGGCGGCGGCGACGGCCCCCGCGAGCAGCTCGGCCTCCTCGAAGGCGACCACGGTCTCCTTGCGCCGTGCGCCGTCGGTGAGGATCACGACCTCGCCGGGACGGCGGTCGGAGGCCTTCGCCTCGCTGCGGTAGCGGTCGAACGTGTAGCCGCCGAGGATCCACCCCTCGAGGACGGCGCGCACCAGCGCGGGCTCGTCGGCCGGCAGCGCCAGCGCGACCGAGGCGGCGTTGGGGATGCTGCGGGCGGCGACGCCGGCGGCCCGGCGTACGGCGTCGTGCCCCACGCTGGTCGGCAGCGACCCGCGGCGCTTCCTGCCGCCCTTCGACGGGGCGTCCGCGGAGCCCAGCCCGACGAGCACGAGCAGGGGCGAGGTGATCGTCCCGGCGGTCGGCACCTGGTGGACCTCACCGGCCTCGCCGGTCACGCCCAGCGTCGCCAGCAGCGGCTGGAGCCGGCGGCCCCACGCCTCGCCGACGGCATCGCCCGCGGGGTGCAGGCGCGGCCCGGAGTCGGTGGGGAGGACCCCCACCACCACCGCGTCGGCGCGGGTGCTGGCGGGGCTGGCCTTGCGCAGGGCGTACGTGGTCATCCGTACGAGCGTAGACAACGTCGGCCTGCGCTAGCGTCGCCGCCTGTGGACGACACGACCGCCGCCTCGCCCCTGCAGCCCTCGCCCCTCGCCGACCGGCACGCCGCGCTCGGTGCGAAGCTCGCCGCCTTCGGTGGCTGGGAGATGCCGCTGGAGTACGCCACGGGCGTCGTCGCCGAGCACACCGCGGTCCGCGAGAGGGTCGGGCTGTTCGACGTCAGCCACCTCGGGACGGTGCAGGTCACGGGGCCCGGCGCGGCGGCGTACGTGAACGCGACGCTGAGCAACGACCTCCGGCGGATCAGTCCCGGCCAGGCCCAGTACACGCTGTGCTGCGACCCCGCGACGGGCGGCGTCGTGGACGACCTGATCGTCTACCTGCACTCCGACGAGCGCCTGCTGCTGATGCCGAACGCCGCCAACGCCGCCGAGGTCGTACGCCGCCTGGTCGCCGAGGCGCCCGACGGCGTCCGCGTCGACGACGAGCACACCGACCACGCGGTGCTCGCCGTCCAGGGGCCGGCGTCCGCCGCCGTCCTCGACGCGCTCGGGCTGCCCACCGGACACGACTACATGAGCTTCCTGGAGGCGCCCGTGCCCGGCGGCTCGGCGGACCTGGTGGTGTGCCGCACCGGCTACACCGGCGAGCACGGCTACGAGCTGGTCGCCCCGGCCGCCTCCGCGGGCGCCCTGTGGGACGCGCTGGTCGAGGCCGGTGAGCCCCACGGCCTGACCCCCGCCGGGCTCGGCGCCCGCGACACGCTGCGCACCGAGATGGGCTACCCGCTCCACGGCCAGGACCTCTCGCTCGACACGACGCCGGTGCAGGCCCGGATGCGGTGGGCGGTGGGCTGGGACAAGCCGTCGTTCTGGGGCGACACCGTCCTCCGCGCCGAGCGCGAGGCCGGCGCCGCCCGCTCGCTGCGCGGGCTGCGCGCGACCGGCCGGGGGATCCCGCGCCCGGGCATGACGGTGACGTTCCAGGGCGAGCCGGTGGGGGAGCTGACCTCGGGCACCTTCTCGCCGACGCTGAGGACGGGCGTCGGCCTCGCCTACCTGGCGACCGGCAGGGGCATCGAGGACGGCGCCGTCGTCGAGGTCGACGTCCGCGGCCGCCCGCAGCCGTTCGAGGTCGTCCGGCCGCCGTTCCTCGACACGTCGGTGCGGTCCTGACGCCTCCGCCGTCCTCCCGCTCGCTGTCGGCGGCCGCGCGTAGCCTGCGGGCATGAGCCTGCCCGACCAGCCGCCGACGTTCCGTCCGCCCACCCCGGCGGAGCGGCCCTGGTGGTGGCGCCTCGAGGACGCCGCCGGCGCCGAGGTCCGCGTGGGCGAGGCCCACGCCGACGCCCGCTTCCCCAACCAGGGCGACGCCGAGTCGTGGGTGGGCGAGGTCTGGCGGCTGCTCGCCGACGAGGGCGTCGAGCAGGTCACGCTCTTCGAGCTCGACCGCCGCGTCTACGGGCCGATGTCGCTGCGCGCCTGACGCGCCGCGGCTCCGCGCCGGTCCGGGCCACCGCCGGTCGAGCCTGTCGAGACCTCGACCGCCCGCGGCGTCCGAGCCCGCCGGTGCGGCCGGCGGCGGGTGTCCGCGGCGAGGTCTAGATTGGCCGCGTGCGCGCGTACCTCGACCTCCTCGACCACGTCCTGACCCACGGCGTCGAGAAGGCGGACCGGACGGGCACCGGCACGCGGAGCGTGTTCGGGCACCAGATGCGGTTCGACCTGCGGGAGGGGTTCCCGCTGGTCACCACGAAGAAGGTGCACACGCGCTCGGTGTTCGCGGAGCTGCTGTGGTTCTTGCGCGGCGACACCAACGTGAAGTGGCTTCAGGACCGCGGCGTGACCATCTGGGACGAGTGGGCGGACGCCGACGGCGACCTCGGGCCGGTGTACGGCGCGCAGTGGCGCTCCTGGCCCACCCCGGACGGCGGGCACGTCGACCAGCTCGCCCAGGTCGTGGAGGCGATCCGCTCGGACCCCGACTCGCGCCGCCACGTGGTGTCGGCGTGGAACGTGGCGGACGTCCCGCGGATGGCGCTCGCGCCGTGCCACACGATGTTCCAGTTCTACGTCGACCCCACCGACGGGGGCCGGCTGAGCTGCCAGCTCTACCAGCGCAGCGCGGACGTGTTCCTCGGCGTCCCCTTCAACATCGCCAGCTACGCCCTGCTGACCCACATGGTCGCCCAGGTCACCGGCCTCGGCGTGGGGGACTTCGTGCACACCCTCGGCGACGCGCACCTCTACTCGAACCACCTGGACCAGGCCCGCCTGCAGCTCACCCGCGAGCCGCGCCCGCTGCCGACCCTGTGGCTCGACCCGAGCGTCACCCAGCTCGACGCGTTCGACCTCGAGCACGTCGCGGTCGAGGGCTACGACCCCCACCCCGGCATCAAGGCCCCCATTGCCGTCTGAGGCCGGGGTGGGGGCGGCCGGCGGGAAGCGGGTCGTCCTCGTCGCCGCCGTGGCCCGCAACGGCGTCATCGGCAACGGCCCCGACATCCCGTGGCGGCTCCCCGGCGAGCAGCGGCTGTTCAAGGAGGTCACGCTCGGCCACGTGCTGCTGATGGGGCGGACGACGTACGAGTCGATCGGTCGCCCGCTGCCGGGTCGCACCACGATCGTGCTCACCCGCGACCCCGACTGGAGCGCGGACGGCGTCCTCGTCGCCCACACCCTCGACGACGCGCTCGCGCTCGCCGCCCAGCAGCCCGGTGACGTGATGGTCGCCGGTGGCGGCGAGGTGTACGCCGCCGCGCTGCCGCTCGCGGACGAGCAGGTGGTCAGCGAGGTCGACCTCGAGCCGGAGGGCGACGCCTTCTACCCGGCGTACGACGCGGCGGAGTGGGAGGAGACCGCGCGCGAGCCCCACGACGGCTACCAGCGCGTCTTCCTGCGCCGGCGGCTGGCACGCTGAGCGCCATGGAGCTGCGCATCTTCACCGAGCCCCAGCAGGGCGCCACGTACGACGACCTCCTCGCCGTCGCGAGCACCGCCGAGGAGGAGGGGTACGGCGCGTTCTTCCGCTCCGACCACTACCTGTCGATGGGCGACGGCGACGGGCTCCCCGGCCCCACCGACGCGTGGACGACGCTCGCCGGGCTCGCCCGCGACACCCGCACCATCCGGCTCGGCACGCTGGTCACCAGCGCCACGTTCCGCCACCCCGGGCCCCTCGCCGTGACCGTCGCCGGCGTCGACCAGATGAGCGGCGGGCGCGTCGAGCTGGGCCTCGGCGCCGGCTGGTTCGAGGCCGAGCACACGGCGTACGGCATCCCGTTCCCGAGCCTCGGCGAGCGGTTCGACCGCCTCACCGACCAGCTCGCGATCCTCACCGGGATGTGGGCCACCCCGGTCCACGAGACGTTCTCCTACGCCGGCCGCGCCCACGAGGTCGTCGACTCCCCGGCGCTGACCAAGCCGGTCCAGGAGCCGCTGCCGGTCATCGTCGGCGGGCGCGGGAGGAAGCGGACCCCGGCGCTCGCGGCGACGTACGCCCACGAGTTCAACGTGCCCTTCAGCGACCTCGCCACGACCCGGGAGACCTTCGACATGGTGCGCACCGCCTGCGAGGGCGTCGAGCGCGACCCCTCGACGATGCAGTGGTCGGCGGCGCAGGTGCTCTGCGTCGGTGCCGACGACGGCGAGGTCGCCCGCCGGGCCGCCGCCATCGGCCGCGAGCCCGACGAGCTGCGCGAGAACGGCGTCGCCGGCACCCCCGAGCAGGCCGTCGAGCGGCTCCGGGCGTACGCCGACGCCGGGTGCGACCGCGTCTACCTCCAGGTCCTCGACCTCGGCGACCTCGACCACCTGCGCCTCGTGGCCGCGGAGGTCATGCCGCACGTGTGAGGAGCGCGCCGGAGTCGGGGATGTCGGCGTCCGGCGTTAGATTGAGTCCCATGAGCGCCGCGACCCCTTCCGACCCGGGAGCACCGTTCGGTCGCGTGCTCACCGCGATGGCCACCGCGTTCGCCCCCGACGGCTCCGTCGACCTCGACGGCACCGCCGCGATCGCGCGCCACCTGGTCGCGCACGGCCACGACGGCGTCGTGGTCTCCGGGACGACGGGGGAGTCGCCCACCACCAGCGTCGCCGAGGACGGCGAGATCCTGCGCGCGGTCCGTGACGCCGTCGGCGACGACGCCGTCGTGGTCGCCGGGGTCGGCACGAACTCGACCGCCCACAGCGTCGAGCTCGCCGAGCAGGCCGCCAAGCTGGGCGCCGACGGGCTGCTGCTCGTGGCGCCGTACTACTCCAAGCCGGGCCAGGCCGGCGTCCTGCAGCACTTCCGGGCCGTCGTCGGCGCGACCGACGTCCCCGTGATGCTGTACGACGTCCCCGGCCGCACCGCCACCCAGATCGGCCTCGAGACCTACGAGGCCGCCATCACGCTCGACCCCGTCGTCGCGGTCAAGGACGCCGTGGGCGACTTCGCCCGCGGGGTCCGGCTCCGCGAGCTCGGCTACGCCGTCTACTCCGGCGACGACGAGGCGAACCTCGGCTGGCTCGCGCACGGCGCGGCCGGCTTCGTCAGCGTCGTCGGCCACGTCGCGGGCGACCGCCTGCGGCAGATGGTCGACGCCTGGCACGCCGGCGACACGGCCGGCGCGCTCGCGGCGTACACCGCCACGATGCCCGCCGTCGACGCCGTCATGGGCGCCGCCAACTACGGCGCCACCACCGCGAAGGCCGGGCTCGAGCTGCTCGGCGTGCTCGACAACCGCCGCGTCCGCGGCCCCCTGGTCGAGCTCGACGACGACGAGGTGGCCGCGCTGCGCGCCGGCCTGGTCGCCGCCGGGCTCCTCTGACCCACGTCCCGGAAAGGACCCATGACCCACACCCACCCCGAGCTGTCCGCACCCGGGCCGCTCGCCCCCGGCGCCCTGCGCGTCATCCCCCTCGGCGGCCTCGGCGACGTCGGTCGCAACATGACCGCCTTCGAGTACGACGGCCGGATCCTGCTCGTCGACTGCGGCGTGCTGTTCCCCGAGGACCACCACCCCGGCGTCGACCTGATCCTCCCCGACTTCGAGCCCATCCGGGACCGCCTCGACGCCGTCGAGGCGCTCGTCCTGACGCACGGCCACGAGGACCACATCGGCGCGACGCCGTACCTGCTGCGCGAGCGCAACGACATCCCGCTCGTCGGCTCGAACCTCACCCTGTCGCTGGTGCGGCCCAAGCTGCGCGAGCACCGGCTCAAGGAGACCGTCCACTTCCCGGTGAAGGAGGGCGAGTCGCTCACCTTCGGCCCGTTCGAGCTCGAGTTCGTCGCGGTCAACCACTCCATCCCGGACGCCCTGGCGGTGGTCATCCGCACCGGCGCCGGCACCGTGCTGCACACCGGCGACTTCAAGATGGACCAGCTGCCGCTCGACGGCCGGATCACGGACCTCAACGCCTTCGCCCGCCTCGGCGACGAGGGCGTCGACCTGTTCATGACCGACTCCACCAACGCGGAGGTCCCCGGCTTCACGACCTCCGAGCAGGAGATCACCCCGGTCCTCGAGCGGGTCTTCGCGCGCAGCAAGCAGCGGATCATCGTCGCCTGCTTCGCGTCCCACATCCACCGCGTGCAGCAGATCCTCGACACCGCGGTCGCGAACAACCGCAAGGTGGCGTACGTCGGCCGCTCGATGGTCCGCAACATGGGCATCGCGCAGGACCTCGGCTACCTGACCGTCCCGCCGGGCGTCATGGTCGACGCCAAGGAGCTCGCCAAGCTGCCGCCCGAGCGGCAGGTGCTGATCTCGACCGGCTCTCAGGGCGAGCCCCTGTCGGCGCTGTCGCGGATCGCCCAGCGCAGCCACCACTTCGTGCACATCGAGGAGGGCGACACCGTCGTCCTGGCGAGCTCGCTGATCCCCGGCAACGAGAACGCGGTCTACCGCGTCATCAACGGGCTCACCCGCTGGGGCGCGGAGGTGGTCCACAAGGGCAACGCGCTCGTGCACGTCTCCGGTCACGCCAGCGCCGGCGAGCTGCTGTACTGCTACAACATCGTCAAGCCGAAGAACGTGCTGCCGATCCACGGCGAGATCCGGCACATGCGCGCCAACGGCGACCTGGCCCGCCGTACCGGGGTCGAGAACGTCGTCATGGCCGAGGACGGCGTCGTCGTCGACCTCGCCGACGGCGTCGCGAAGGTCGTCGGCAAGGTCGACTGCGGCTACGTGTTCGTGGACGGCTCGTCGGTGGGCGACCTCACCGAGTCGCTGCTGAAGGACCGCCGCGTGCTCGGCGAGGAGGGCTTCGTCTCCGTCATCGTCGTCGTCGACTCCGTGACCGGGAAGGTGGCCGCCGGCCCGACCATCCAGGCCCGCGGGCTCGCCGAGGACGACAAGCGGTTCAACGACATCCGCCAGCCGATCATCGACGCGATCGACGCCGCGGTGGCCGAGGGCGTCCGCGACTCCTACCAGCTGCAGCAGACCGTGCGCCGCGTCGTCGGCCGCTGGGTCAACAAGTCGCTGCAGCGCCGCCCGATGATCATCCCGGTGGTCATCGAGTCCTGAGGGCTCTGCCGCCCTCGTCGACGTGGGCGGCGTCCCCGGCGCGCTAGGTTGCGCCGGTGGACGTCGCCAGCCTCGTCGCCAGCACGCTGCTGGTCGTCGAGTACGTCGTCAAGGTCGCGGCCGTCGGGACGGTCCCCGAGGGCCGCAACCCCGGGTCGTCGTCCGCGTGGCTGATGGCGATCTTCTTCATCCCGGTCGTCGGGCTGCCCCTCTACTGGATGATCGGCAGCCCGTTCGTCACCGGTCGGCGACACGACCTGCAGAACGAGGCGAACCGGCTGCTCATCGAGCACACGATGGCCATGCCGGGCGTGCCCGACGGCGCCGCCCCCGGGCCCGGGCTGACGACGCTGCCGCGGATGAACCGCACGCTGACCGGGATCCCGGTGGTCGTCGGGTCGGACGAGGGCACCTACGGCGACACCGCCGCGGCCTTCAAGGCGATGGCGGAGGCGATCGACCGCGCCGAGCGGTTCGTCCACGTCGAGTTCTACATCGCGAGCTGGGACGACGTCACCGACCCCGTCTTCAGCGCGCTCGTCGCCGCCCGGGCGCGCGGCGTCGAGGTGCGCTTCCTCATGGACCACCTCGGCTCCCGGGCGTACGACGGGTTCGCCGCCCTCCAGCGCCGCCTCACCGAGGCCGACATCGACTGGCGGCTGATGATGCCGATCCAGCCGTTCCGCGGCCGCTGGCGCCGGCCCGACCTCCGCAACCACCGCAAGCTGCTCGTCGTCGACGGCACGCGGGCCTTCGTCGGCTCCCACAACCTCATCGCGCCGTCGTACGGCAGCGAGAGGAACGCCCGGGTCGGCCGGCTGTGGAAGGACCTGTCGATCCAGGTCGGCGGCGAGGTCGTCACCGCGATCGAGGCCGTCTTCGCGACCGACTGGTACGCCGAGACCGGCGAGCGGCTCGCGCCCGACCTGTTCTTCGCCGGGCACGAGTCGCACCCGCCCGGCGGCCGGTACGACGCGATGCAGCTGGTGCCGTCGGGACCGGGGTTCCCCACCGAGCCCAACCTGCGGATGTTCACCCACCTCGTGCACCAGGCCGTCCGCTCGGTGTCGATCACCAGCCCGTACTTCGTGCCCGACGAGGCGCTGCTGACCGCGATCACCTCGGCGGCCTACCGCGGCGTGCGGGTCGACGTGTTCGTGGGGGAGAAGGCCGACCAGTTCGTCGTGGGGCACGCCCAGCGCTCGTACTACACGACCCTGCTCCAGGCCGGCGTCCACCTGCACCTCTACCCGGCGCCCGCCGTCCTCCACGCGAAGTACATGACCGTCGACGGCCACGTCGGCGTCATCGGGTCGTCGAACATGGACTACCGCTCGTACGCGCTGAACTACGAGGTCATGCTGCTCGGCTTCGGCGGCGACCTCGTCGACCGGCTGCTGGCCAGCGACGCCGAGTACCTCGCCGTCTCCCGCGAGCTCACCCTCGACGAGTGGCGCACCCAGCCCCTGCGCGCCCGCTACGTCGACAACGTCTGCCGTCTGGCGTCCTCGCTGATGTAGGGAGGCACGGCGGTCGAGGTGCGACGCGCCCGGGCGAGGAGCCTCGGGACCCCGCGCGTGAACGTGGGCTCGTCACCGGTTTCGAGGCTCCTCGCCGTACGACGCCGCGAGCCTGCGGAAGCCCTCGTCGATCCCGACGCGCGGCGTCCAGCCGAGGACCTCGCGGGTGCGGCGCTGGTCGAACCAGTGGGCGGTGGTGAGCTGCTCGACGAGGAAGCGGGTCAGCGGCGGCGTGTCCGTACGACGGGTGGCCGCCCAGACGCCGTCCACGACGGCGCCGGCCGCGGCCGCGGCCGCCACGGGCAGTCGCAGCCGGGGCGCCGGGAGGCCGGCCGCACGGCAGACGCGGGTGAGGATCTCGGCGACCGTGCGCGGCTCGCCGCCGGAGACCACCAGGGCCTCCCCGTGAGCGCCGTCGGGCGAGCCGCAGGCGTCGACCGCGGCGACGAGGGCGTCGGCCGCGTCGTCGACGTAGGTGGTGTCGATGAGCGCCGTGCCCGACCCGAGCACCGGCAGCCGGCCGGCCCGGGCGCGCTCGACGAGCCGCGCCACGAGCTGGGTGTCGCCCGGCCCCCAGACCAGGTGGGGGCGGACGGCGAGCACCGCGAGGCCGGTACCCGGGGAGTCCGCCGAGAGGGCGAGCAGCTCGGAGGTGGCCTTCGTGCGGGCGTAGTGGCCCCGCGCCGAGGCGGGGTCCGCGGGGCCGGCGCCGACGCCCACCAGGGCGTGGCCGGCGTGGGCGACCGACGGCGAGGACACCTGCACCAGTCGCGCCACCCCCTCGGTGCGGCAGGCGTCGACGACCGCGCCGGTGCCGCCGACGTTGGCGCGCTCGAACTCCGCGGCGGGGCCGACGACGTCGACCTTCGCGGCGAGGTGCAGGACCGCGTCCTGCCCCCGCGCCGCCTCGCGCACCAGCCCGGCGCAGGCCGGGTCGCCGAGGTCGCCGAGCACCTCGCGCAGCCCGAGCCCCGAGGGCCGGCGCTGCATCACGGTCACCTCGTCGCCCCGCGCGGCGAGCGCGCGGGCGGTCGTCGCCCCGAGCAGCCCGGACGCGCCGGTGACCAGCACCCTCACGGGCGCCCCGCCAGCGCCCGGGCGGCCTGGCGCGCGACCTCGGCCCGGTCGACCTTCGACGCGTGCCGCACGTCGAGCGGCAGCCGGTCCGCGACGAGCACCGCCGCGACCGGTCGCCCCACCGCCGCGCGGACGGCGTCCGCGAGGTCGAGGTCCGCGCCCCGCACCCCGAGCGGCCCCCGTGGTCCGCTCCGGCGCGAGGACGCGGACCCACCCACGACGACCACCACGAGCTGCTGGGTGCCCTCGGGGCCCACGCCGACGGCGGCGGCCGCGGACACGCCGTCCACCGTCTCGGCGCGCTGCTCGACCCCCACCGGGGTCACGACGCCGTCGGCGGTGCGGACGACGTGCGCGAGCCGTCCCTCGACCCACAGGCGGCCGGCGTCGTCGAGGTGGCCGACGTCGCCGGTGCGGTGCCAGCCCGCGTACGCCGTCGAGCGGCGCTGCGTGAGCCACAGGTCGTCGTACCGGTCCTTCACGTGCGCGGCCCGCACGCAGATCTCACCCGTCCCCGCCGCCGTCTCGAGCGGCCCGGCGGCCTCCTCGCCGAAGGGGACCACCCCGACGGACACGCCCTCCAGCGGCCACCCGACGCAGACACCCTCGCCGGGGCCGGCCTCGCGGATCTGGTCCAGGGAGACGTCGGTGGCGGGCAGGGCCTCGGTCATCCCGTACGGCGTGTGCAGCGCCGCGCCGGGGAGGACCTCGGCGACCTGCTCGAGCACGCCCAGCGGCACGGGCGCGCCGGCCGACATGAGCAGCCGGACGCCGGCGAGCGCGGCGCGCTGGTCGTCCGTCGTCTCCTCGCGGGTGGCGACGACCCGGCGCAGCGCGGCGGGGGAGGCGAACACCACCCGCGCGTCGACCGCCGCCACGGCGTCCGCGAGCAGCGGCGCGGTGAGCGTGTCCGGCGCGGTGACGTCGATCGCCGGCACGGCGGAGGCGAGCCCGAAGGCGGGCCCGAACAGCGCGAACGGGGCGAAGGCGGCGACGAAGGCGTCGTCGGGGCCGAGGTCGTACGTCGCCCTCACCAGGTCGACCTCGGCGCGCGCCTGGCGGTGCGTGTAGGCGACGCCCTTGGCCGGGCCCGTCGCACCCGAGGTGAAGAGGATCGCGCAGTCGGCGTCGAGGTCCGGCTCCGGCAGGTCGCCCGCGGTGGCGCCGGCGCCGAGCGCGACGAGGCCGTCGAGGTGCTGCGAGACGCCCAGCAGGAGGGCGACGGGTGCGGCCAGCGGGTCCACCGAGATCCGCGAGCCGGGCAGCCCCATCGCGCGGGCGGCGGCGAGGCCGGTGCGGCGTCCGACCACGTGGTCGAGGGTGGCGCCGCGCAGGGCGCGCCGCATCCCGGCGAACCCCAGCCCCTTGTCGGCGACGACGACGACCGCGCCGGCCCGCCACGCGGCGTACACGATCGTGGTGAGGTCGGTGGACGGCTCCACGAGCAGCCCGATGCGGTCGCCGGGGCGGACGCCGGCCGCGCGGAGGCCGGCGGCGAGCGCGGTGACCCGGGTGGCGAGGTCGCGCCAGGACACGGTGGCGCCGCCCGCGGCGACCGCGACCGAGTCGTCGTCCGCGCGGGCGTCCAGGGCGGTCCACATGCGGTCGGCGCCGCCCGACGAGCTCTCGGCGACGGGTCGGGCGTCGGCGGGCGGGTCGAGCAGGTCGTCGAGGAACGCCGCGACGGCGTCCACGTGCTCGGGTGCGTCCTCGGTGACGAGGTGGGAGGCGCCCTCGAAGCGGTGCACCTGCGCCCGCGGCAGCCGGTCGCGCAGGTCGCGCAGGTAGCGCTCCCCGAAGACCGGGTCGCGCGGCCCCCACATCATGAGCGCGGGCACGTCGAGGTCGCGGATGTCCTCGGCGATCGTCGCGACCGCCGGGTACGACGGGTGGCCGGGGGAGAACGGGATGTCCGCGACGAAGTCCCCGACCGAGCGCCGGTGGTGCGAGTCGCCGTACGGCAGGGCGAGGGCGTCGCGGACGTCCTTCGGCAGCGCGGGCGACGACAGCGCCGAGGTGGCGCGGACGAAGATCGGGGTCGCGACGCACCCGAACGGGCGGACGCCGGGCGTGTGCGCCAGCCGGATCAGCGGCGGCCCGAAGTCGCCCGGGGGCTGCGCGACCGCGGTGTTGCCGACGACGATCCCGCGCAGCCGGTCGCGGCGTCCGAGGGCCCACCCGAGCGAGATGATCCCGCCCCAGTCGTGCCCGACGCTGACGACGGGGCCGTCGATGCCGAGGGCGTCGGTGAGGCGGCCGAGGTCGGCGACGCGCTCGGCGACGGTGTACGGCGGGTCGTCGTCCCCGAGCCGCTCGGAGAAACCCATGCCGAGCTGGTCGGGCGCGACGACGCGCCAGCCGTCGGGCACCCCGGCGAGCAGGTGACGCCACAGGTAGGACCAGGTGGGGTTGCCGTGGACGCACACCAGCGTGCCGTGGACGGGCTCGGCGCCGTTGTCGAGCAGGTGCCAGGTGCGCTCGACGCCGCGGCTGTCGGGGACGACGACGGTGCGCGACCAGGTCGGGTCGAGGCCGGGCAGAGCCCGGGGCACGGGCCCGGTCCCCACCGTGCGCAGCGCGCTCACCAGGCCAGCTCGAGGACGCAGGCGTTCAGGCCGGACCCGATGCCCATGAGCAGCACCCGGTCGCCGGAGGCCAGCGAGCCGGCCTCGCCGGCGAGGGTGAAGGGCACGGAGGCGGGCCCGATGTTGCCGTACTCGGGGAAGGTCCGGGGCACGCGCTCCTTGTCGATGCCGAGCCGGTCGCACAGCGCGTCGGTGTGGACCTGGGAGACCTGGTGGATGACGTAGCGGTCCATCCCGCCGTCCCACCCGTGGGCCCGGGCGGCCTCGGTCCACAGCGCGTCGGACAGGTCGAGGCCAGCTTCGAGCAGACCCTTGAGGTCGGTGACCATCGACTCGTTGTCGCCCACGCACAGCTCGTGGTGCTCGGTGCCGGCGCGGCTCACCGCGGCGACGACCCGGTGGCCCTCCGGGTGGTCCTCGGCGGGGCCGAGCACCATCGCCACGGCGCCCGACCCGAGGGTCAGCGCCGCGAACTCCGACATCACGTCGCGCGACGTCGACACGTCGTTCGACAGGCGCTCGATGGTCGACTCCGACACCGGCCGGGAGTCCTCGGCGTCCACGACGAGCGCGTAGTCGATCATCCCGGTCTCGATCATCGTGGCGGCGATCTCGATGCCGTTCATGAAGCCGAGGCAGGCGTTGGTGGTGTCGAAGTTCTGGCAGGACGTCGGCAGCCCGATGCGGTCGTGGATGACCACGGCGGTCGCGGGCTCCAGCCAGTGGCGGCTCAGCGAGGTGTTGACCATGAGGCCGATCCGCTCGGCGGGGACCCTGCTCGCCGCGAGGGCGGCCTGTCCGGCGGCGGCGGCGCCGGCGACGAAGTCGGCGTCGTCCTCACCCTCGCCCCACCAGCGTCGCTCGCGGATGCCGACGAGGCTCTCGAGCAGCCCGCCGCGCATCCGGGTACGGCGGTAGACGTCGGTCAGTCGGTCGTCGATCTCCGCGGAGGTCACGCGGACGGGAGCCTCGACGCGCTCGACGGAGAGGACGCTCGCGCGGGTGTAGTGGTGGGTCGAGTTCTGGGACACGGGTGGGTCCTGACGTCGGTGAGTGCCGTGGATGTCGGCTCCTCGACGGTAGGCGCGCCCCCGCCCCCCTCCGGTCCTCGGGGCCGTACCCCGCGGTAGCCGACATGCGTGCACTCAGCAGTCGTCCGACCCGGACGCCGCGACCATCAGGGGAGGCGCCGAGGTGGTCGAGCGGGGAGGAGCGCCGGCGGCGGGCGCGTCGGGACCGCCGGTCCGCGCGCGGGCCTCGTGGCCCCTCGTCGGGGCCCGGAGGCCCTCCAGATCCGGGGAGGAGGGCCTCGGTCACAGCCTGTGACAGACCCGTCGGCCGACACACGCGTGTGAAGCGTGTGACTGGTGTGACGAAGCCCTAGGGTCGGTTTCCATGGCGACCCGTACGTCTTCCCCGTCGGGGTCGCGGAGCTCGAGCACCCGTTCCGGCACGTCCGGGACCACCCGGTCCCGGTCGTCCACGACGGGCGGATCGAGCACCCGCACCCGGGGGACGACCACCCGCACCCCGGCGTCCAAGCGACCCCCGGCGAAGCGTCCTGCGCCCAAGCGGGTGCCGCCGCGCGCGGTGCGCAACGGCCCCGGACCGGTCGCCCGCTTCTTCGGCCTCGTCCTCCGCGCCCTCGCGGCGCTCTGGACCGGGGCCGCCACCGCCGTCGCCACCGTCGTCCGCCGCGTCGGGCACGGCGCGGCCGAGCTCGAGCCGGAGCACCGTCGCGACGGCGCCGGCCTGCTGATGATCGGCCTCGCCCTGGTCGTCGCCACCGGCGTCTGGTTCCAGCTGCCCGGCGGCGCGATGGAGCTGGTCCGCACCATCGTCACCGGCTCGGTCGGCACCGTCGGCTGGCTCGTGCCCCTGATGCTCGTCGCCATGGGGTGGCGCACGATGCGCGACCCGGAGCGCAACGGCCCTGTCGGTCGCCAGGTGATCGGCTGGACGGCGCTCGCGTTCGGCGTCCTCGGCGTCGTCCACATCGCCGCCGGCGACCCGCAGCCCCTCTACGGCGACGCCACCCCGCTGCGCGACGGCGGGGGAGCGGTCGGCTTCGTCGTCGCCAGCCTCCTGCTCGACCTGCTGCGGACGGCGTACCTCGTCGTCCCGCTCCTCGTGCTGCTCGCCCTGTTCGGCCTGCTCGTCATCACGGCCACCCCCGTCCACCGCGTGCCGACGCGGCTGCGCGAGGGCTACGAGCGCCTCATGGGCATGGCGCCGCGCAGCGAGGGCGCCGACGACCGCTACGACGACGAGCTCGACCCCTGGGACGGCGACCCGGCGTACGACTCCCCGGTCCTCGAGGACCCCGAGGTCGCCCGTCGTTCCACGCGTCGTCGCAGCACCCCGGACCCGATCGACGTCGCGCAGAGCCTGGACGACCACGCCGACGACACCGGCCACACCGGCCGTGACGACCACCGCGAGGCCGCGCCCGAGCCGGCCCCCGTGTCGCACGACCCCGCGCTCGACCTCGTGGCCGCGGAGCCCGTCCCGACGTCGCCCCGCCGTCGCCCCGGCGCGCGCCCGGAGCCCGAGGAGAAGGTCGAGCTCGAGCCGCCGCCGCACGCGGACCTGCCGCAGCGCGTCGAGCAGCTCTCCCTGTCCGGGGACGTCACCTACTCCCTGCCGACCAGCGAGGTCCTCAAGCCCGGCTCGCCGCACAAGGCGCGGTCGAAGGCCAGCGACGAGGTCGTCGACCGGCTCACCCAGGTGCTGCGCGAGTTCACCATCGACGCCACCGTCACCGGGTACACGCGGGGCCCGACCGTCACCCGCTACGAGGTCGAGCTCGGCCCCGCGGTGAAGGTGGAGAAGGTCACGGCGCTCTCCAAGAACATCGCGTACGCCGTCGCCAGCGCCGACGTGCGGATCCTGTCGCCGATCCCGGGCAAGTCCGCCATCGGCATCGAGATCCCCAACCTCGACAAGGAGATCGTCTCCCTCGGCGACGTGCTCCGGTCGAACGTCGCCCGCGGCGACCACCACCCGATGGTCGCGGGGCTCGGCAAGGACGTCGAGGGCGGCTTCGTCGTCGCGAACCTCGCGAAGATGCCGCACCTGCTCGTCGCGGGCGCCACGGGCTCCGGCAAGTCGAGCTTCATCAACTCGATGATCACCTCGCTGCTGATGCGGTCCACGCCCGACGAGGTCCGGATGATCATGGTCGACCCGAAGCGGGTCGAGCTGAACGCCTACGAGGGCATCCCGCACCTCATCACCCCGATCATCACCAACCCCAAGAAGGCCGCCGAGGCCTTGGCGTGGGTCGTGCGCGAGATGGACATGCGCTACGACGACCTCGCCAACTTCGGCTTCCGCCACATCGACGACTTCAACCGGGCGGTGCGGGCGGGCAAGGTCGAGGTGCCGCCGGGCAGCGAGCGCGAGCTGACGCCGTACCCCTACCTCTGCGTCGTCGTCGACGAGCTGGCCGACCTGATGATGGTCGCGCCGCGCGACGTCGAGGACGCCGTCGTCCGCATCACCCAGCTCGCGCGGGCGGCGGGCATCCACCTGATCCTCGCGACGCAGCGGCCGTCCGTGGACGTCGTGACCGGCCTCATCAAGGCCAACGTGCCGTCGCGGCTCGCGTTCGCGACGTCGTCGCTGGCCGACAGCCGCGTCATCCTCGACCAGCCCGGCGCGGAGAAGCTGGTCGGCCAGGGTGACGGACTGTTCCTGCCGATGGGCGCCTCGAAGCCGGTCCGCGTGCAGGGCTCGTGGGTCACGGAGAGCGAGATCGCCCAGGTGGTCGCGCACTGCAAGGAGCAGCTGACGCCGACGTACCGCGAGGACGTCACCGCGCCGGCGGCGTCCAAGCGCGAGCTGGACGACGACATCGGCGACGACCTGGAGCTCGTGGTGCAGGCCATCGAGCTGGTCGTCTCCACCCAGTTCGGCTCGACCTCGATGCTGCAGCGCAAGCTCCGCGTCGGGTTCGCGAAGGCCGGACGACTGATGGACATCCTGGAGAGCCGTGGCGTGGTGGGGCCCAGCGAGGGCTCCAAGGCGCGTGACGTGCTCGTGAAGCCCGACGAGGTCGACGGCGTCATCGCCACGGTGCAAGGGGAGCAGTGATGGGTGCAGCGGAGCAGTACGACGAGCGCGGGGCGGGTCCCGCCCGCGCCACGGGTCCCGACACGGGGACCATGACGGCGGTCGACGGCGAGCGCCGGCCCCCCGCCGAGCGACCCGAGCCGAAGGTCGTCGAGGTGCGCCGCAACCGCGTGCTCGCCGGCGTCGTCGGCGTGGTCGCGGCGGCCATCGCCATCGCCTACCTGGGGCGCGCCACGACGACCGGCGCGCCGCTGGACTGGGCGCTGACCGGCGTCACCGCCGTCCTCGCGGTGGCGTGGCTGTGGAGCCTGCTCGACGCACGCACGCCGCTGCTGGTCGCCGACGCCCACGGCGTCCGGGTCCGGCTCGGCCGCACCTGGGAGGGTCTGCCGTGGCGCGGGCTCGACCGGGTCGAGCACCACCCGCGTCGCGGCCTCGGCCGCGACGGCCGGATCGTGCTCGTGCCCCGCGCCACGACCCCGCTCCTCGAGGGCCTCGACGGCTCCGGACGTCGCCACGCCCGCGTCGCCGCGACGCTCCACGGTGCGCCGTTCGCGGTGCCCCTGGGCCTGTCGACCCGGCTCTCCGGGGTCGCCGCCGACGAGGTCGGCGACGTCCTGCGCAGCCTCGCCGGCGCCGACACCCGCATCGTCGAGCCGGAGCCCGCCGCCGAGCCGGCGCCCGAGGTCACCGACCGGACGGCTCCCGAGACCGAGGACCCCGACACCGAGGTCACCGCGCCCGTCCCGCTCACGGCCCCGGCCGCGCGGGTCCGCGGCCCCGAGCCCGAGCCCGAGCCCGAGCCCGCCGCCACCGAGCACACCGGCGACGCCGACGACACCGAGGACACCGAGGTCCCCGAGGCCGTCGCGGTGCCCGCGTCCGAGCGCCGGGTGCGCGACCCCCGCCCGACCCTGGCCCGTCTCATCGCCTGGCTCTCCGACCGCGACGAGGACCGCGGCGAGGACCAGGAGCAGGACCGGGAGCAGGACCGGGAGCAGGACGGCGACCAGGACGACGCGGAGCCGTCGACCGGGACGACCCGGTCGAGGGACGTCCAGCACGACGTGACCCCCGAGAAGCCCCAGGTCGACGAGGTCGACGAGGTCGACGAGGTCACCGAGACCCCCGAGCCGGCCCGCGAGCGCCGCGCGGCGGCACGCAGCGAGGTCCGTCACGCCGACGTCGCCCGGACCGGGCAGCAGCCGGCCCGTGCCGACGACCTGCCGGAGGTCCGCGCCCTGCGCCGGCCGGGCAGCGTCGACCTCGTCGGCGACGACGAGGTGTGGGGCGCCCGGGTCCGCCCGATCGCCCAGGGCGGCGCCCCGGTCGAGCCGCTCGCCATCGACGACTTCGGGGTCGAGCCGGCCGCCGACCCGGTCGTCGGTCCCGAGCTCGCCGCGGCCCGCACCCGGCTCTCGCTGTCGGTGGACCAGCTCGCGGAGCGCACCCGGATCCGGCCGCACGTCATCGAGTCCATCGAGGTCGACGACTTCGCGCCGTGCGGCGGCGACTTCTACGCCCGCGGGCACCTGCGCACCCTCGCGCGGGTCCTCGGCGTGGACGCCGCCCCGTTGCTCGCGGCGTACGACGAGCGGTACTCCGACGCCCCGATCGACCCGCGCCGCGTGTTCGCGGCCGAGCTGGCGACGGGGTCCCACGGCTCGATCCGTGGCACCCGCGGTGGGCCGTCGTGGTCGGTGCTGGTGGCCGCCGTGATGGTCGTCGTCCTCGCCTGGTCGGTCGCCCGTCTCGTCATGGACGACCCGGTCGACCTCGACCCGGCGCCGGCGCTGAACGGCTCCGCGGGCCCGGCGTCCCCGGCCCCGGTCGCCGACCCGGTCCCGCTGACGATCACCGCGGTCAACGCGGGCGCGACCGTGACGGTGACCGACGGTGAGGGCGAGGTCCGCTTCGACGACGACCTGGCGATGGGGGAGAGCACCGAGCTCGAGCTCGCCCCGCCCGTGAGGATCCAGACCTCGGACGGCGGGGCGATCGAGACCACCCTCGACGGCCGCGACAACGGGCCGCTCGGCGAGGCGGGCCAGCCCGCCAGCGACACCCTGGTCCCCCCGCGCTGAGAGGTGCAGGAGGCCACCGGGACCGGCGGCCGGGCCGCGCATTGGGGCGGACCCGGCCCGGCCGTCATACTGGGGGATCGCCATGACGACCACCACTGAGCCAGCCACCGAGCCCGCCGACGGCCACCCGACCCCGGCTCCCCTCGACGTCGCGGTCCTCACCCTGGGCTGCGCCCGCAACGAGGTGGACTCCGAGGAGCTGGCCGGCCGGCTCGAGGCCGACGGCTTCCGGCTCGTGGACGACCCCGCCGACGCGGGCACCGTCGTCGTCAACACCTGCGGTTTCGTCGAGTCCGCGAAGAAGGACAGCGTCGACACCCTGCTCGCCGCGGCCGACCTCAAGGCGGACGGCGTCACCCGCGCCGTGGTCGCGGTCGGCTGCCTCGCGGAGCGGTACGGCGTCGAGCTGGCCGGGGAGCTGCCCGAGGCGGACGCCGTCCTCGGCTTCGACGACTACCCCGACATCGCCGACCGGCTGCGCTCGATCCTCGCGGGCGAGGAGCACGTCTCGCACGTGCCGTCCGACCGGCGCAGGCTGCTGCCGATCTCCCCGGTGGACCGCGACGCCTCCACCGTGAGCGTGCCGGGCCACCAGGTCGCCCCCGTGGTCGCGGCGCCCGACCTGCCGGAGGGGCTCGCCCCGGCGAGCGGACCGCGCACGGTCCGCCGGCGCCTCGGCTCCGGGCCCACCGCGCCGCTCAAGCTGGCGTCGGGCTGCGACCGCCGGTGCAGCTTCTGCGCCATCCCCGCCTTCCGCGGCTCCTTCGTCTCCCGCCGCCCCTCCGACGTGCTCGGCGAGGCGCGCTGGCTCGCCGGCGAGGGCGTGCGCGAGCTGTTCCTCGTCAGCGAGAACACGACGTCGTACGGCAAGGACCTGGGCGACCTGCGGCTGCTCGAGACGCTGCTGCCCGAGCTCGCCGCCGTCGACGGCGTCGACCGGGTGCGGGTCTCCTACCTGCAGCCCGCCGAGACCCGCCCGGGTCTGGTCTCCGCCATCGCGGGAACCCCGGGGGTCGTGCCCTACTTCGACCTGTCGTTCCAGCACGCGTCGGGACCGCTGCTGCGGCGCATGCGTCGTTTCGGTGACAAGGACTCCTTCCTGGCCCTCCTCGAGCAGGTCCGGGCCGCCGCCCCGCGGGCCGGGGTGCGATCCAACGTGATCGTCGGGTTCCCCGGCGAGACCGAGGACGACCTCGAGACGCTGTGCGACTTCCTGGTGGCCGCCCGCCTCGACGTCACCGGTGTCTTCGGCTACTCCGACGAGGACGGCACCGAGGCCGCCACCCTCGACGGCAAGCACGACGCCGACGAGATCGCCGCCCGCGTGGAGCACATGACCGCACTCGTCGAGCAGCTCACCGCCCAGCGGGCCGAGGAGCGCATCGGGGAGCCCGTGAGCGTGCTGGTCGAGTCGGTCGGCGAGGACGGCGCCGAGGGCCGGGCCGAGCACCAGGGCCCGGACGTCGACGGGTCCGTGCTGCTGACCGGCGACGGCCACGCCGTCGGTGACCTGGTCGAGGCCGTCGTCGTCGACGCGCAGGGGGCGGACCTCGTCGCCGAGCCCGTGGTGGCGCCGGCGGGGGGCCGGCCGGCGGGGGAGACGCGGTCGTGACGGACGAGAAGGTCAGCAACCTCAACCTCCCCAACGCGCTCACCGCGCTGCGGATCGCGATGGTGCCGTTCTTCGGCGCCGCCCTGCTGGTCGACGGCGGGGAGTCGGTGCTGTGGCGCACGGTCGCCTTCGTGATCTTCGCGGCGGCCATGATCACGGACAAGATCGACGGCGACCTCGCCCGCGCCCGCGGCCAGGTCACCGACTTCGGCAAGATCGCCGACCCGATCGCCGACAAGGCGCTGACGGGGATGGCCTTCATCGGGCTCAGCATCGTCGGCGACATCTGGTGGGTCGTCACGATCGTCGTGCTGCTGCGGGAGTGGTCGGTGACGCTGCTGCGGCTCTCGCTGCTGCGTCGCGTCGTCCTGCCGGCGGCGCAGAGCGGGAAGGTGAAGACCACGCTGCAGGCGCTCGCGCTGGGCGGGCTGAGCCTGCCGCTGCTGCAGGTCGACGGTGCCCTCGACCTGCCCGGCGAGGTCCTGTTCTACGTCACCCAGGTCGTCCTCGCCGCGGCCGTCGTCATGACGCTCTGGTCGGGCTACGAGTTCTACCGCGACGTCTGGCGGGCGCGCCGGGACGCCGACCGGACGAGCGCGAAGCGCGTGCTGTAGTGGTCTAGACCAATCGACACCAAACCGTCACCTGTCTGACGGCTTTGATGTCGGTGGGCGCGATTAGGGTCCGAGACGACTTCCCCGTCGACGACACCTCCGTGCCCGAAAGGTCTCCCGAGTGACCCTCGCCACACCCCCTCCCGCGTCTCCCGCCGCGGGCACCAGTCCACGCCGCCGCGCCCGGCGGCTCCTCGCCGGCGTCGCCGGCCTCGCCGTCGCCTCGTCGGGCCTCGCGGTCACCACCGCGGCCCCGGCGGCGGCCGAGCCCGACGGCTCCGACCTCGTCATCAACGAGGTGTACGGCGGGGGCGGCAACTCCGGCGCCCCGTTCAACGCCGACTACGTCGAGCTCTACAACCCGACCGACGAGCCCATCGGCCTGGCCGGCAAGAGCCTGCAGTACCGCTCCGCGGCGTACCAGTCCACCCAGACGCCGTCGGTGCTCCCGCTGGACGCCGCCCAGCAGGTCCCGGCCGGTGACAGCTTCCTGGTCAAGGTCAGCACGACCGGCACCACCGGCGCGGCGCTGGCCCCCGACCAGGACGGCAGCGCGCTGGCCATGTCGGGCACCAACGGGCAGGTCATCCTGGCGGCGACGACGACGGCGGTCACCGCCACCGGCGACCTCTCCGCCGCCTCCGGGGTCATCGACATGGTCGGCTACGGCGCGTCGAACACCGCCGTCACGAGCTACGAGACCAACGCGACGGGCGAGGCGCTCAGCAGCACGCTCGCCGCCGTCCGCGCGACCGAGGGCGTCGACACCGACGACAACGCCCCCGACTTCACCAGCGCGGCGCCGTCCCCGACGGCCGCCGAGGGCGACACCACGGCCCCGCCGCAGCAGCCGGAGAACCTCACGATCGCCGAGATCCAGGGCACCGGCACCCAGACCGGCTACAACGGCCGGGCCGTCACCACCGAGGGCGTCGTCACTGCGGCGTACCCGACCGGCGGCTTCAACGGCTTCGTCATCCAGACCGGCGGCACCGGCGGTGCCCTCGGCACCAGGAGCGCCTCGGACGCGATCTTCGTCTACGGCGGCCAGGGCGGCTTCGACACCTACCCCGCCGTCGGCGACTCGGTCGAGGTCACCGGCACCGCGGGCGAGTTCAACGGCCTGACGCAGATCACCCCGGGCGACACGGGCTCGGTCACCGCGCTCGACACCCCGCTGCCCGCGGTCACCCCGACCACGTTCAGCACCTACCCGGCCACCAGCGCGGCGCGGGAGACCGTCGAGTCCATGCTGGTGCAGCCGGCGTCCTCGGTCGCGTTCACCGTGACCGACACGTACAACATCAACTCGTTCGGCGAGGTCGGCCTGGCCAGCGGCACCACGCCGCTGGTGCAGCCCACCGAGACGATCGACGCGCAGGACACCGCGGCGATCTCGGCGGCCAACGCGGCCAACGCGAACCGTCGGATCAACCTCGACGACGGCGCGAGCGTGAACTACACGAACTCGTCGCAGAGCACCCCGCTGCCCTACCTGACGAGGGCGAACCCGATCCGGGTCGGCTCGCGCGCCACGATCACGCAGCCGGTGATCATGGACTTCCGCAACAACGTCTGGAAGTTCCAGCCGCGCAGCCGGGTCACGGGCAACGACACCGCTCCCGCGACCTTCACCAACACCCGCGCCGCGAACGCCGCCCCGCGCAACGTCGGTGGCTCGGTCCAGCTGGCGACCTTCAACGTCCTCAACTACTTCCCGACCACGGGTGTGGAGTGGATCGACGAGGGCCCGGCCGACTGCTCGGCGTTCGACGACCGCCAGGGCAACCCCATCACCGTCGACTCGTGCGACCCCGACGGCCCCCGCGGCGCCTGGGACGAGGAGAACCTGGCCCGCCAGGAGGTGAAGATCGTCAAGGGCATCCTCGGCACCAACGCCGAGGTCGTGGCCCTCGAGGAGATCGAGAACTCCGCGCGCTTCGGCAAGGACCGCGACTTCGCGGTCAGCCGCCTCGTCGACGCCCTCAACGCGTCGGCGGGCGCCGGCACCTGGGCGTTCGTGCCCAGCCCGGACGCCTCGCAGCTGCCGGACGTGGCCGACCAGGACGTCATCCGCAACGCGATCATCTACAAGCGAGCCGCGGTCCGCACCGTGGGCGCCTCGGCGTCCATCGGTGACGAGCCGGTCTTCGCGAACGCCCGCGAGCCCATGGCGCAGGTCTTCCGCCCGGTGGGCAGCGGCGCCGCCAGCGAGTTCGCGGTGGTCGTGAACCACTTCAAGTCGAAGAGCACCTCGGGCGCGACCGGTGACAACGTCGACACCGGCCAGGGCGGCTACAACGGCGACCGCACCCGCCAGGCGACCGCCCTCGCGGCGTTCGCCGACGAGTTCGCGGCCGACCGCGAGGTCGAGGCCGTGTTCCTCACCGGTGACTTCAACTCCTACACGCAGGAGGACCCGATGCAGGTCCTCTACGGCGAGGGCTACCGGAAGATCAGCTCCGACCAGGCGGGCGACTACTCCTACTCGTTCTCCGGCCTGTCGGGCTCCCTCGACCACTTCGTCGGCAACGCCGCCGCCCGCGGCCTCGTGACCGGCGCGGACTACTGGTCGATCAACTCCGGCGAGTCGATCGCCTTCGAGTACAGCCGCTACAACTACAACCGGACGCAGTTCTACGAGGACAACGTGTTCCGGGCCTCCGACCACGACCCGATGGTCGTGGGCATCAACCCGGCCGAGACCGAGCCGACCGTGGACCTCACGATCGTCAGCACCAACGACTTCCACGGCCGCATCAACAACTCGACCTCGTCCGACGGGGCCCAGACCGGCACCGCGCAGTACGCCGGGACGATCGAGCAGATCCGTGAGAACGCCCCCGGCGGTCGCGACCACACCCTGCTGCTCGGCAACGGCGACCTGTACGGCGCCTCGGAGTTCAACTCGGCCATCAACGAGGACGTCCCGACCTTCGACGTGTTCAACGCGCTCGGCATGGCGGGCTCCTCGGTCGGCAACCACGAGTTCGACGCCGGGTACGACGACCTGGTCGACCGGGTGGGCGTCGAGGGCGACAAGCTCGTCGACTACCCCTACCTCGGCGCGAACGTCTACGAGGAGGGCACGACCACCCCGGCGCTGCCGGAGTACGCCACCTACGAGATCGACGGCGTGACCATCGGCGCCATCGGCGTCGTGACCCAGGAGACCCCGTCGCTGGTCAGCCCGGCCGGCATCGAGGGTCTCGAGTTCGGGGACGCCGCCGAGGCGGCCGACCGGGTCGCCGCCCAGCTCTCCGACGGTGACGACTCGAACGGTGAGGCCGACGTGATCGTGCTGCTGGCCCACGCCGGCGGCCAGGGCTTCGCCGAGGACGCGACGTACGAGCAGGCGATCGCGGCGACCGACGCGGACAGCGAGTTCCAGCAGCTGGCCGGCGTCAGCGACGACATCGACGCGATCTTCAACGGTCACACCCACCAGGTCTACGCACTGCGCCAGCCCAACGGCGCCCCGCGGGGCCGGGCCATCGTGCAGGCCGGCCAGTACGGCGAGCACGTCGGTCGGGTGACCATGACCTACGACCGCGACACCGAGGAGGTCACGACCCGCACCATCGCGGTCCGTGACCGCGTCACCACCCCCCGGGCCGACCTGATCGACCGCTTCCCGGTCGTCGGCGAGGTCCAGCAGATCGTCGACCAGGCGATCCGGGACGCCGCTGTCGTGGGCAACGTGCCGGTCGGTCGCATCAGCGCCGACATCACCCGCGCCCGCACCTCCAGCGGCACCGAGGACCGCGGGGACGAGTCGCCGATCGGTGAGCTGGTCGGCAACGCACTGCGCGACGGCCTGCCCGAGAGCGCGGGCACGCCCGACCTCGGCGTGGTGAACCCGGGTGGCCTCCGCGCCGACCTGACGTTCGCCGGCAACACGTCGAACAACCCGCAGAACACCGACGGCGTGGTGACCTACGCGGAGGCCAACACGGTCCTGCCGTTCACCAACAACGTCTCGCTGGTGGACCTGACCGGCGAGCAGCTGCTCGACGTGATGGAGCAGCAGTTCCAGCCGGCCGGTGCCGACCGCCCGTACCTGCACCTGGGGCTGTCGGACAACGTCCAGGTCACCACGGACCGCACCGCGCCGGAGGGCGAGCGGATCACCTCCGTCCGCATCGACGGCGAGGCGCTCGACCCGGCGGAGACCTACACGGTCTCGACGTTCTCGTTCCTCGCCGCCGGCGGTGACAACTTCACCGCCTTCGCCGAGGGCGACGCCCGCGACACGGGTCTGGTGGACCGTGACGTGTGGATCGGCTACCTGCAGGACACCTCGCAGGGCGAGGGCTCCGAGCCGATCGCGCCGGACTTCGCCCGCCAGCAGGTGGACGAGACGAACCTGCCGGCCGAGCTGGCGACGGGCACGACGGAGACGTTCACCCTGAGCCGCCTCGACATGCGGGCCGGTGGCGCGCCAACGAACACCGCGGTGACCGCCACCCTCGTGGCGCCCGACGGCACCGAGACCGACCTCGGTCAGGTGGGCACCGTCGCCGGCGGCACCTCGGAGATCAGCGTCGACGTCCCCGCCGACGCCCCCGAGGGCTCGGTGGTGGACTTCGTGGCGAACCCGAGCGGCACCACGGTCACCGTCCCGGTGGCCGCGGGTGACGAGCCCCCGGTGGGCGAGCCGGTGGACCCGACCCTGAAGGTCGTGGCCAACCCCCGCCCGCGGGTGGCCGGTGAGCCGATCAACATCGTCACCCGGGTGACGGCCGAGCGCGACGGTGTGGCGGTCCCGGTGACCGGCACGGTCACCGTCACCCGCGACGGTCGCGAGCTCGGCTCCGGCGAGGTCGACGCCAACGGTCGGTTCAAGCTCACCCGTACCTTCGGGCCGGGCGAGAAGACCGTCGAGGTCACCTTCGACAGCGCCGCCGACGACGTGGTCGCCGACGGTGGTCCGCAGACCCTCACCTTCCGGGTCGTCCGCCAGTAGCACAACCAGCACAGCAGCACAGCAGCACCAGGCCGGGAGCCGTCACCTTCGGGGGCGGCTCCCGGTCGCTGTTGCAACGTCGAGTCGGCACGTCTGCGCACCCATTCGGGGTCGAGTCGGCACGTCTGAGCAGCCCCAGGGTCATGGAGCCGTACGACTTGTGGTCGCGCCGCGGGCGCGGGCATATCGACTCCTCGGTCGGCGGCGACATCCTGGGATGCGCAGACGTGCCGACTCGACCGTCCTGACGTGCGCAGACGTGCCGACTCGGCGTCCGACGGCGGTCCGGCGTCGGGAAGAACCGGGCCTCTAGTAGCGTTGCGAGAACACTCGGGCAGTCAGCGACGTGGAGAGGAGGCCATCGTGGTGGTGTTCCGCAGCCTGCTGGGCCAGGTCCTCCGTCGCCTGCGCACCGAACGTGGCCTCACCCTGCGCCAGGTCTCGGCCGACGCGCGCGTCAGCCTCGGCTACATCTCCGAGGTCGAGCGGGGTCGCAAGGAGGCGTCGTCCGAGCTGCTCGCGTCGCTGTGCGACGCCCTCGACGTGGCGCTGTCCGACGTCCTGCGTGAGGTCAGCGAGCTCACCGCGATCGAGGAGGCCGCGCGCGTGCCGGCCCCGATCGTCATTCCGGCGCCGCAGCGCCGGGTCCCCTCCGCGGCCTGACCTCCCGGGTCAGGACCGGAGCCGCAGGCCTCGGGGCGTCGAGACGAACCCGGCGGCGTCCAGGGCCGCCCGCAACGGGGTCGTGCCCGCGCCGAGGAGCTGGGTGCCGTCCGCCTTCTCGACCGTCAACCGGCCGAGCGAGCCTGCGGCCACCGCCTCGGCAAGCGCGGCTGCGGCCGGGGTGAGCACCTTCTCGTCGTCGCTCCACGTCAGCAGGGTGCGACCGCCGCGCTCGACGTACAGCACGAGCGCACCGTCGACCGTGACCACCATGGCCCCCGCCTTGCGGCCGGGCCGGTGCCCGGTGCCGCCGTCCTCCCCGGTGGGCCGGTCGGGCCAGGCGAGCGCGGCGCCGTACGGGCTGGCCGGGTCGGTCGCGGCCAGCGCGACGGCGACCGGCTCGGCGTCGGTCGGCAGCTCGGCGAAGGTCCGCAACCGGTCCACCGAGCCGGCGGTGCCGAACTGCGCGGCCCCGAGACCCTCGACGAAGTAGCCCCGGCGGCAGCGGCCGGACTCCTCGAACGCGGACAGCACCTTGTAGACGCCCGCGAACCCGCCGGGCACCCGCTCGTTGACGACGGCACCGCGGACGACGACGCCGTACCGCTCCAGGAGGTTCTCCGCGGCGGCGTGCGCGCGACGCGTCGGGTCGTCGTCCAGCGCGGGCAGCGCGGCCCAGCGGCCGACGGTCTCTGGCGGCCCGGAGCGGGTGGGCACGCCCGGACCGCCGCGGCCGGGACGCCCCGGCCGGCGGGAGCGGGTCCGTGCCGGCGCCCGGCGGCTGCGGTGGGTCGTGCGCCCCCCGCCCACGAGCGCCCGGAGCGGGGCGAGCGTGTCGTTGCTGACGCGCCCGGCCCAGACCAGGTCCCACAGGGTCGCGGCCAGGGCGGCGTCGTCGGTCGTGCCCAGGGCGTCGGCGAGCTGGCGGAAGAACCACGCGCCCCCGGGCTCGAGGGCCTCCAGCACACGGTCCGCGAGCTCGCTGCCCTCAAGGGCGGCCGCGGCCTCGCTGTCGGGCAGCGTCAGCGGTGCGATGTCGGCGGGGTGCAGGGAGACCCAGCCGTCCGACCCGGCCAGCGAGCCGTGGCCGGACCAGAGGACCTCGCCGGACGCGGTGAGCTCGTCCAGCATCGCCGGGGAGTAGTCCGAGACCCGGGCCGGCAGCACGAGCGACTCCAGCGCCGACGCCGGCACCGGGGTCCCGGCCAGCTGCTCCACCGCCTGGAGGACGCCGTCCACGCCGCGCAGCCCGGCCCGCCCGCCGCGGCGGCGACCGGTGGCCGGGACGACGACGTGCTGCCACGCGGTGGTGAACCGCGCCAGCGCCTGGGGGTCGACGGGCTCGACCTCCTTGCGCAGCCGCGCCAGGGAGCGACGCCGCAGCTTGCGCAGGACCTCGGCGTCGCACCACTCGGTGCCGGCACCGGCGGGGCGGAACTCGCCGTCCACGACCCGCCCCGAGGCCGCCAGCCTGCCGAGGGCCTGCCGGACGACGGCGGCCCCCAGCCCCAGCCGGGCCGCCACCTCGTCGGCGGTGAACGGCCCGTGGCTGCGCGCGTAGCGGGAGACCAGGTCGCCGATCGGGTCCTCGACGGGGTCGGTGAACGCCGACGGGGTCCCCGGGGGCACGGGGACGCCGAGGCCGTCGCGCAGGCGGGCGACGTCCTCGACGACGCACCAGCGGGCCTCCCCGGCCACGCGGACCTCCACCACGCGGCGCGCCCTCGCGAGGTCGGCGAGCCAGTCGCGGACGACGTCCGCCCCGGCCTCCTCGACGCTGCGCGCGGTGATCTCCTCGGTGGTCAGGGGGCCGAGCAGCCGCAGCATGTCGACCACGGCCTCGGCGTCGCGGCAGCGGCGGTCGTCGGCGAGCCGCTGCAGCTCGGCCTCCACCTCGACGAGGACGTCGGGGTCGAGCAGCTCGCGCAGCTCCGCGCGGCCCAGGAGCTCGGCCAGCAGGCTGGAGTCGAGCGACAGTGCCGCGGCCCGGCGCTCCGCCAGGGGGGAGTCGCCCTCGTAGACGAACTGCGCCACGTAGCCGAACAGCAGGGTCCGGGCGAACGGCGACGGCGACGAGGTCTCGGCGTCGGTGACGCTGACCTCGCGCCGGTCGACCCGCCTCATCAGCCCGACCAGGCCGGGCAGGTCGTAGACGTCCTGCAGGCACTCCCGCACGGCCTCGAGGACGATCGGGAACGACGGGTAGCGGACGGCCACCTCGAGCAGCTGGGCGGCGCGCTGGCGCTGCTGCCACAGCGGCGAGCGTCGTCCGGGGTCGCGGCGGGGGAGCAGCAGCGCGCGGGCCGCGCACTCGCGGAAGCGCGAGGCGAACAGCGAGGACGACCCGACCTCGGTGGTCACGACGTCCTCGATCTCGTCGGGCTCGAAGACCACCACGTCGCCGCCCGGGGGCTCGCCGTCGGTGTCGGGGATGCGGATCACGATCCCGTCGTCCGAGGCCACGGCCTGTCCGTCGACGCCGTACCGCTCCCGCAGGCGGGCGTTGATCGCCAGCGCCCAGGGCGCGTGCACCGGGGTGCCGTACGGCGAGTGGAGGACCAGGCGCCAGTCGCCGAGCTCGTCGCGGAACCGCTCGACGACGAGCGACCGGTCGCTGGGCAGCGTGGGGATCGCGTCGGTCTGCTCGCCGAGGTAGGCGACGAGGTTGTCCGCCGCCCACTCGTCGAGGTCGTTCTCGCGCGCCCGCGCCCGCGCCGCCGCGGGGTCCATCCCGGCCAGCTCGCGGGTGTAGGCGCCGATGGCCTCGCCGAGCTCGGAGGGGCGCCCCAGCGAGTCACCCCGCCAGAACGGGAGCCGGCCCGGGACACCGGGGGCGGGCGTGACGAGGACCCGGTCGTGGGTGATGTCCTCGATGCGCCAGCTCGTGGCCCCCAGCGCGAACACGTCACCGACGCGGGACTCGTAGACCATCTCCTCGTCGAGCTCGCCGACACGACGTCCGGGGCCCTCGCCGCCGGCCAGGAAGACGCCGAACATGCCGCGGTCGGGGATGGTGCCGCCGCTGGTGACCGCGAGGCGCTGGCCGCCGGGGCGGCCGGTCAGGGTCTGCGCGACGCGGTCCCACACGATGCGCGGGCGCAGCTCGGAGAACTCCTCGGAGGGGTAGCGGCCGCTCAGCAGGTCGAGGGTCGCCTCGAAGGCGCCGCGGGGCAGCTGCGAGAACGGCGCGCTGCGGCGCACCAGCGCGTAGAGCTCCTCGACGTCCCACGCGTCGAGCGCGGTCATCGCCACGACCTGCTGCGCGAGGACGTCGAGGGGGTTCGCCGGCACCCGCAGCGACTCGATGGCCCCGGAGCGCATCCGCTGCACCGCCACCGCGGTCTGCGCGAGGTCGCCGCGGTGCTTCGGGTAGAGCACGCCGCGCGACACCTCGCCCACCTGGTGACCCGCCCGTCCGACGCGCTGCAGGGCGCTGGCCACCGACGGCGGGGACTCCACCTGGACGACGAGGTCGACCGCGCCCATGTCGATGCCCAGCTCGAGGCTGGAGGTGGCGACCACGCAGGGCAGGACGCCGCGCTTGAGCTCGTCCTCGATGACCGCGCGCTGCTCCTTCGACACCGAGCCGTGGTGCGCCTTCGCGACCAGCGGGGCCGCGCCGGGCGACGTGCCGGACTGCCCGGGGTTCTGGGCCGCCGGCAGGTCGGGGTCCGCCGCGTCGTCCGCGGCGAGGCCCGCGTCGGTGGCCGCGATCTCGTTGAGCTTGGCCGTGAGCCGCTCCGCGAGGCGACGCGAGTTCGCGAACACGATCGTCGAGGAGTGCTTCACGACGAGGTCGTGGACGCTGCGCTCGACGTGCGGCCACAACGACCCCGACCGCTCCGGGTCAGCCGGCGCCGCCGGCGGGCTGGTGCCGGGACCGGGGCCCGCGCCGCCGAACAGGTGCGCGAAGGGGTCGTCGTCGGACTCGGCGTCCGGGTCGGGCGGGATCGGCTCGCCGGTGGGCGGCTCGACCGGCTCGACGGGGGGAGCGGCGAGCCGCGAGTCGTCGTACGGCGCGGGGTGGGACATGTCCTCGACGGGCACGACGACCGTGAGGTCCCACTCCTTTGCCGAGGGCGGGGCGACCACGTCGACCGGGGCCGTGCCGCCCAGGAAGCGCGCGACCTCCTCGTGCGGGCGCACGGTGGCCGACAGGCCGATGCGCTGCGCCGGCTTGTCGAGCAGCGCGTCGAGCCGCTCGAGGGTGAGGGCGAGGTGGGCGCCCCGCTTGGTGCCGGCGACGGCGTGGACCTCGTCGAGGACCACCGTCTCGACGCCCCGCAGCGACTCCCGCGCCTGGGAGGTGAGCATCAGGAACAGCGACTCCGGCGTCGTGATGAGGACGTCGGGCGGGCGGCTGGCGAGGCTGCGGCGGTCGGCGGCCGAGGTGTCTCCCGACCTCAGCCCCACCGCGACGTCGCGCACGGACTGCCCCAGCCTGGCGGCCGTGTGCCCGATGCCCGCCAGCGGCGCACGGAGGTTGCGCTCGACGTCCACCGCCAGCGCCTTCAGCGGCGAGACGTAGAGGACGCGGCAGCGGTGCTGCGGCTCCTCCGGCGGCTCGGTGGTCAGCAGCCGGTCGATGGACCACAGGAACGCCGACAGGGTCTTGCCCGACCCGGTGGGGGCGACGACCAGGGCATGGCGGCCGCTGCGGATGGCGGCCCACGCGCCCGCCTGCGCCGCGGTCGGCTCGGCGAACGCGGCGGAGAACCAGGTGCGCGTCGCGGGGCTGAACCCCTCCAGGGCCACGGCTCCCCCCGGTCCCTCCGCCTGCGTGCTCACCCGCCCATCCTTCCCGACGGCACCGACGGTGCCCTCGGTGAGCCGGGTACCCCGGATCGGAGCGGCTAGGGGAGGGTGACGAGCATCCGCTGGTAGAAGGCCATGTCGATCCACTGGCCGAACTTCCAGCCCACGCCCTTGAAGTGGCCGACCTTCTCGAAACCGCAGTGCACGTGCAGGTTCTCGCTCGACGGGTTCGGCAGCGCCACGGCGGCGACGGCGGTGTGCACCCCCGAGACCGCCATGGTCTGCAGCAGCGCCGGGTAGAGCATCCGGCCGATGCCCTGCCCGCGCACCGAGGTGTCGAGGTAGATCGAGGTCTCGCGGGTGTAGTCGTACGCCGGACGCGGCCGGAAGGACCACGAGTAGGCGTAGCCGACCACGTCGTCGTCCTCGGTGACGGCGACGAGGAGGTGGTCGCCCGGGTGCTGCCCGTCGAGGCGGGCGCGCCAGTAGTCGAGGTCGGGTGGCTCGAGGTCGAAGGTGGCGTGGCTGTGCTCGACGGCGTGGTTGTAGATCGAGGCGATCGTGGCGAGGTCGCGCTCGGTCGCGGAGCGGGTGGCATAGCCAGGCATCGCGACATCATCGCGGACCCCGGCCCCGGCGCGCCCGTGGGTCCGGCTGGGAGGATGGCCGGGTGAGGCACACCGAGCTCTGGGCACGCCTGCGTGAGGCGCTGGGGGAGGACTACGCGGAGTTCTGGGCGGGCCAGACCGTCATCGCCGCCCTCGACGGCCGCACGCCGCAGCAGGCGCTCGCGGCCGGCGTCCCCCCGAAGCAGGTCTGGGCGGCGGTCTGGGAGGTCCTGGGGCTGCCCGCGTCCCAGCGCTGAGGGCCCGGGCTGGCAGAGTTCGGCTGTGAGCACACCCGCGGCCGAGCCCCAGGACCAGCCCTCCGCCGACGTCGCCGTCATCGGCGGCACCGGCTTCTACTCGTTCCTCGACGACCCGGTCGAGCACACCGTGACCACGCCGTACGGCGACCCGTCGTCCACGATCGCGATCGGCACGGTCTCCGGGCGCTCGGTGGCGTTCCTCCCGCGGCACGGGCAGCACCACGCCTTCCCGCCCCACGCCATCAACTACCGGGCGAACCTCTGGGCGCTGCGGTCGCTGGGCGTGCGACAGGTCCTCGCGCCGTGCGCCGTGGGGGGCCTGCGCACCGAGGTCGCCCCCGGCGACATCGTGGTGCCCGACCAGCTGGTCGACCGCACCTTCACCCGCACCCAGTCCTACGTCGAGACCGGCGCGGTGCACCTGCCGTTCGCCGACCCGTACTGCGGGCGCCTGTCCGCGGCCGTGCAGGGCGACGACGTCGCCCACGGCGGCACGATGGTCGTCATCGAGGGCCCCCGCTTCTCGACGCGGGCGGAGTCGCAGCACTACGCCGCCCAGGGCTGGACGCTCGTCAACATGACCGGGCACCCCGAGGCGGTGCTGGCCCGCGAGATGACGATGTGCTACTCCGCGATCGCCCTGGTCACCGACATGGACGCCGGCGTCGAGGAGGGCTCCGGGGTCTCCCAGGACGAGGTGTTCGCGCTGTTCGCGAGCAGGATCGAGCGGCTCAAGGAGCTGCTGACGCACACCATCGCCGACCTGCCCGACCCCGACGGCTGCTCCTGCGCCGCGTGGACCGACGGGGTCGAGCTCACCTACGAGATCCCGGGCCGCTGATGCGCGTCCTGCTCACCGGCGCTGCCGGGTTCATCGGCGCGCAGATCGCCTCCCAGCTCACCGAGCGGGGCGACGAGGTCGTCGGCGTCGACCTCATGCTCCCCGCGGCCCACGGGGCCGCCGCGGCGCCGGACGGCGTCCACCAGCTCGACGTCCGCGACGCCGGCGCCTGGGGCGAGCTGCTCGACGGCGTCGACGTCGTCTGCCACCAGGCCGCGATGGTCGGCGCCGGGGTGACCGTGGCCGACATGCCGGAGTACGCCGGCCACAACGACCTCGGCACCGCCGTCCTGATGGCCGCCATGACCGAGCACGGCGTCTCCCGGCTCGTGCAGGCGTCCTCGATGGTCGTGTACGGCGAGGGGCGCTACGCCTGCCCCACCCACGGCCACCAGCTCCCGGGCACCCGCACCACGGAGGCCCTCGACGGCGGCGCGTTCGAGAACCCGTGCCCCGTCTGCGGCGAGCCGCTCGGGTGGGAGACCGTCGACGAGGACGCCCGCCTCGACCCCCGCAGCAGCTACGCCGCCTCCAAGGTCGCGCAGGAGCACTACGCGATCGCGTGGGTCCGACAGGCGGGCGCGGCGGCGGTGTCGCTGCGCTACCACAACGTCTACGGCCCGGGCATGCCCCGCGACACGCCGTACTCGGGCGTCGCGGCGATGTTCCGCTCCGCGCTCGAGCGCGGCGAGGCGCCGACCGTCTACGAGGACGGCGGCCAGATGCGCGACTTCGTCCACGTCACCGACGTCGCCCGCGCCAACGTGCTGTCGATCGACGCCGTCCTCCGGGCGCCGGTCGGTTCCCACGCGGCGTACAACGTCTGCTCGGGCGAGCCCGTCGCCATCCTCGACGTCGCCCGCCGCGTCGCCGCCGGCACCGGCAGCGGGATCGAGCCCGTCGTCACCGGGCAGTACCGCCTCGGCGACGTCCGCCACATCGTCGCCTCCCCCGAGCGCGCCGCCGCCGAGCTCGGCTTCACCGCCCGCGTCCGCCCCACCGAGGGCCTCGCCGACTTCGCCACCGCCCCGCTCCGGGCCTGATCCCGGGGTCGATCCGGGGTCGGGGCTGATCTGGGCCGATCCGGGGCCGATCCGGGGGTTTCACCAGCCGACCCGTGATGTCGCGACCTGGCTGACGAAGCTTCGGGGGCCAGGTCGGGACATCACCAGCCGGCTGGTGAAACCCGCGACAGGTGAGGCCCCTGCGACACGTGTGACGAGCGCTACCAGGACGTGTAGAACAGGTGCTGGACGACGAGCGCCACGACCAGCCCGAGCCCCAGCAGGGGGGTGCGCCAGCGGGCGGGGAGCAGGGCGGTGGCGAGCAGCAGCCACGGCACGAACGGCAGCCAGATGCGCTCGACCTCGGCCTTGCTCATCCGCGACAGGTCGGCGGCGGTGACGGCGGCCGCCATGGCGAGCGACAGGGCGACGGTCACCGTGACGGCGCGGCGGTCGGTGCCGGTCTCCTCGGCGACGGTGTCGAGCCGGGAGGGCCGCATCGCGGCGAGGCGACCGAGGCCGGCGCCGACGGCGGGGCCGGCGGCGTACGCCAGGGCGCCGAGGTTGCCCCACATCCAGTACGCCGCGGGGCGGTCGGAGGCCAGGCCGTCCCAGTAGCGCTCGCGCAGCACGGGGAACGCCTCCCACCAGTGGAAGCCGTAGAACGAGAAGACCAGCACGGGCACGAGCGCGGCGCCCGCGACCACCGGGAACAGCCACCACGAGCGGGTCAGCCACAGGATCGTCAGCGCCACCAGGCCGATCAGGGGGATGCCCCAGGACGTCATGACCGTCCAGCCGAGGACGACGCCCGCCGCCGCGCCCCAGGCCGCCATGGCGCCCCGTGAGGAGCGGGTGCCGGCGATCGCCATGAGGGCGAGGCCCCACGAGGCGGTGACTGCGATGAGGGCGTCGGCGGAGACCGCCGTGAACAGGGCGGCGGGGCCGAGCACCAGGAAGGGCAGCGCGCGGCGCACCATCGCCTCGGCGCCGAGCGCCCTCATGGCCACCATCAGCGCCAGGGGAGTGGTCGCGCCGGCCAGGGTGACGACGATGCCGGAGATCCAGTCGCCGCCCAGCCCGAGGCGGTCGAGCCACACGAAGTAGAGGAACATCCCCGGCGGGTGGCCGGCGATGTGCACCACCCAGTTGTCGGGGTGCGCGTAGGGGATCCGCTCGGTGAAGCCGTCGATCATCGCGGGGATGTCGGTGATCTCCCGGGCGGTGATCAGGTACTCGTACGGGTTCCCCAGCACCCGCGAGATCCCGTACGAGCCGTCGACGTACGCCAGCGACAGCAGCCAGCCCAGCCCCACGACGTACGACACGGCGAGCAGGGGCCGCCACGACAGGCGCTCGGCGACCTTCCGGGCGAACAGCAGGCCCAGGACGGCGATCGCGACGGCCGGGATCGTCCCGGGGCCGACCTTCGGGTCCCAGCGCGAGTGCAGCGGCGGGAACTCGTCGCCCTCGATGGTCGAGTGCGTCCACACCTCCCACCCCGTCAGCAGGGGCACGGCGGTCGAGGCCGCCATCACGACCAGCGTCACCGCTAGGCCGATCGCGGCTCCCCGGGCGGAGGCCCTGCCCGGCGTGGTCGCGAGGTCGTCGGCGCGCCGGGTGGTCGACATGCCGGGGAGCCTAGGAGATGGCCCAACCGTGTCCGACATAGGTTGTCCCCTATGTCGTCGACCGAGAAGCAGTCGTCGGGCGCCCAGCCCTGCTGTGATCTCGTCCTGCCCTGCAAGGACGAGGGGCCGGCGCTGCGCGACCTGCTGCCGCGCATCCCCGCGGCCTTCTCGGTGATCGTCGTCGACAACAACTCCACCGACGACACGGCCCGTGTCGCCGTCGAGAACGGCGCCCAGGTGGTGCGGGAGACGGTCCCGGGGTACGGCGCAGCCGTGCACGCCGGGGTGGAGGCCGCGACGAGGGACTACCTCGCCGTCATGGACGGCGACGGCTCCTTCGACCCCGACGAGCTGCTCGTCCTGCTCGACGACGTCCGCTCGGGGCGGGCCGACATGGCGGTCGGCCGGCGTCGTCCGGTGCGCCGGGGCGTGTGGCCCTGGCACGCCCGCGCGGGCAACCAGCTGATCGTGGCCTGGTTGCGCCGGCGGATCCGGATGGACGCGCACGACATCGCGCCGATGCGGGTCTGCCGCAGGCGGGCGCTGCTCGACCTGGACGTGCGGGACAGGCGGTTCGGATACCCTGTGGAGCTGCTGCAGAAGGTGACCCTGGCCGGCTGGCGGGTGAGCGAGCACGACGTCGGCTACCACCCCCGCGCCGAGGGCACCCGCTCGAAGGTGTCCGGGTCGGTCACCGGCACGGTACGAACGGCGCGGGACTTCTGGAAGGTGCTCTCATGACGACGCAGGACGGACTGTCCCCTGCGCACGCCCTGGTGCTGGCGAAGGCGCCGGTCGCCGGAGCCGTGAAGACCCGCCTGGGCGCCGACATCGGGCTCGACGAGGCCGCGGAGGCGGCCGCCGCCGCGCTGCTCGACACGCTCCGCGCCTGCACCGACGCCTTCGGGGCCGACCGGTGCCACCTGGCGCTCGCCGGCGACCTGGCGGAGGCCGTGCGGGGCGAGGAGCTGACGGCGGCGATCGACGGCTGGCACGTCGCGCCGCAGCGGGGGGACGGGCTCGGCGAGCGCATCGCCGCCGCCCACGAGGACGCCGCGCGCGCGATGGCGCAGCGGGGCACGGGAGGGACCACGGTGCAGATCGGCATGGACACACCCCAGGTGACGGGGGCCGCGCTCCGCGCCGCCGCCGACGCCCTGGGGTCCGCGGACGCCGCGCTCGGGCCGGCTGAGGACGGCGGCTGGTGGGTGCTCGCCCTGCGCGACCCCGCGGGCGCCGGGCTCCTCGCGCCCGTGCCGATGTCCACGCCCACGACGTACGACGACACCCACGCGGCCCTCGTGGCCGGGGGGCTGACGGTCGCCGACCTGCCGGTGCTCCGCGACGTCGACACCGTCGCCGACGCCGAGGCGGTCGTCGGGCTCGCCCCGGACGGCGAGTTCGCCCGCGCCTGGACCGGCCTGGTCGCCCGCGCCGGCACCCGTGACGTCGGGGTGGACGTGGGTGCCACCCGATGAGCCTGGAACCCGCGGACGACGTCCTCGCCGACGCCGGCGTCACCTCCGACGCCTCCTTCACCTCCGTGTTCGCCGCCGCGCTGCGCGGTGAGTCGTGCACCGTCGTGGGCGTCGGCGACGCCCCCGAGCACCTCCCGGTCTCCGAGTGGAAGCGCGAGGCCGACGCGGCCGACCGCGCCCTGCTCGCCCTGTGCGAGGGCCCGACCCTCGACATCGGCTGCGGCCCGGGTCGCATGGCCGAGCACCTCGCCGACGTCGGGCACACCGTGCTGGGCATCGACGTGGTGCACGAGGCCGTGCTGCAGACCCGCGACCGCGGCGTGTCCGCGATCGTCCGCAACGTCTTCGACACCCTGCCCGGCGAGGGACGCTGGCAGAGCGCCCTGCTCGCGGACGGCAACATCGGCATCGGCGGCGACCCCGTCGCGCTGCTCGCCCGGACCAAGGAGCTGCTCGACCCGGGCGGCCGCGTGGTGGTCGAATTGTCCCCGCCCGGCGCCGGCTTCTCCACGATGTGGGCGTGCCTGGAGGCCGGCGGCCTGCGCAGCCGGCCGTTCCGCTGGTCGGTCGTCGGCACGGACGCGATCGACGAGGTCGCGGCCGAGGTCGGCCTGGCCGTCCAGGAGTTCCACCAGTACGGCGAGCGGTGGTTCACCGTGCTCGTCTCCGCGGACTGACGGAGCACCCGGTGGCCCTGTCCGTGCGCGCCCCGTCGCAGGCGGACTTCACCTCGCGGCTTCACAGCCCGGCCGTCGCCGCCAGGATCGGCACGTGGCTCGGGATCACCTTCGGCGTCTGCTTCCTGACCGGGCTGATCAGCCACTGGGCCCAGGTGCCCGACCCGCTGGTCGCCTTCCCGACCCGCCCCACCTGGGGCTACCGGGTCACCCAGGGCCTGCACGTCATCACCGGCACGGCCACGATCCCGCTCCTGCTCGTCAAGCTGTGGACGGTCTACCCGCGGCTGTTCAAGCCCGTCGTGGCCTGGCCGCCGCGCGCAGCCGTCGTCCACGGCCTGGAGCGGCTGGCCACCCTCGTCCTGGTCGCCGCCGGCGTCTTCCAGCTCGTCACCGGGCTGATGAACTCCACGCAGTGGTACCCCTGGTCGTTCTCCTTCCGCCCGACCCACTACGCCGTCGCCTGGCTGGCGATCGGCGCGATCGTCGTCCACGTCGCGCTCAAGCTCCCGGTCATCCGGGGGGCCTACGCCCGCGACGTCGAGGACGACGACCCCGAGCACCCGCCGCCGTACGACGTCACGACCGCGGTCGAGCGTCCCGGCGCCCTGTCGCGCCGCGGGCTGCTGCGCAGCACCTGGGCCGCCGCGGCCGTCGCGGCGGTGGCCACGGCCGGGGCCACCGTGCCGTTCCTGCGGTGGGTCTCCGTGCTCGGCGTGCGCACCGGTGACGGCCCGCAGGGCCTGCCCATCAACCGCTCCGCCGAGGCCGCCGGCGTCGGCGACGACGCGGTCGGGTCGTCCTGGCGGCTCACCCTCGTCCGCGGCGGGGACACCACCGAGCTGACCCTGGACGACCTGCGTGCCCTGCCGCAGCAGACCGTCGAGCTCCCCATCGCCTGCGTGGAGGGGTGGAGCGCGTCGGCCACCTGGACCGGGCCCCGCATGAGCGACGTCATGGCGGCGGTCGGCACCAGCGGCGCAGACGTCGGGGTCTACTCGCTTCAGACGCGGGGGGCCTTCTCGGCGTCGCGGCTGCCGGCGAGCTTCGCCGACGACCCGCTGACCCTGCTCGCCCTCGAGGTCAACGGCGAGACGCTGTCCATGGACCACGGCTACCCCTGCCGCGTCATCGCTCCCAACCGCCCCGGGGTCCTGCAGACCAAGTGGGTCACCCGCCTGGAGACGCTGTGAGCGCCGGCCGCCTGCTGCTCGCCGTCGTGGGCACCGCCGTCGCGGCGTACGGCGGGTTCCTGCTGGCGGGGGAGGACCGCGAGCAGATCGTCTCGGCGCTCGTGTGGCTGATCGGCGGGGCGCTGGTGCACGACCTGCTGCTGGTTCCCGTCACGCTGGTCCTCGTCGCTCTGCTCGGCCGCCTGCTGCCCACCTCGTGGCGCGCCCCGGCGGGACTGGCCTTCGTCGTGCTCGCGACCGTCACGGTCGTGGCGATCCCGTTCCTGGGTCGCTTCGGGGCCCTGCCGGACAACCCGACGCTGCTGGACCGGGACTACACGACCGGCTACCTCGTGCTCGTCGGCGTCGTGCTGGGGGTGGTCGTCGCCGGCGCGCTGGTGCGGTCCGCACGGCGTCGGACCGGCCCGGAGGACCTCAGCGCGTCGCTCGACGACACACCCTCCGACACGCCCTCCGACACGCCGCGACCGTAGCTCCCGCGTCGAACATCTGTTCGTTACTGTGGTGTCCACAGGCGGACGACGGGTCGAGTCCTCCACAGCCCCGGGGCGCAGCCCCGGCCGTTGTCGGTGGCCGCACCTAGCGTCACCCACAGGTCGGCAGACGCCCGGCCGGTGACCTCGAGGACGGAGTGGACCATGGCCGGTGGAGACCGCGAGAAGGCGCTCGACGTAGCGCTCGCCAACATCGAGAAGCAGTTCGGCAAGGGGTCGGTGATGCGGCTCGGCGACGAGACCCGCGCCCCCCTGGAGGTGATCCCCACGGGGTCGATCGCCCTGGACGTCGCGCTCGGCCTCGGCGGCCTGCCGCGCGGCCGTGTCGTCGAGATCTACGGCCCGGAGTCCTCCGGAAAGACGACCGTCGCCCTGCACGCGGTGGCCAGCGCCCAGCGCGCCGGCGGCGTCGTGGCCTTCATCGACGCGGAGCACGCGCTGGACCCCGACTACGCGAAGGCGCTCGGTGTCGACACCGACGCGCTGCTGGTCTCGCAGCCGGACTCCGGCGAGCAGGCCCTCGAGATCGCCGACATGCTGATCCGCTCCGGCGCCCTCGACCTCATCGTCATCGACTCCGTCGCGGCGCTGGTGCCCCGTGCCGAGATCGAGGGCGAGATGGGCGACTCCCACGTCGGCCTCCAGGCCCGCCTGATGAGCCAGGCGCTGCGCAAGATGACCGGTGCCCTCAACGGCGCCGGCACGACCGCGATCTTCATCAACCAGCTGCGCGAGAAGATCGGCGTGATGTTCGGCTCGCCGGAGACCACGACCGGTGGTCGCGCGCTGAAGTTCTACTCCTCGGTCCGCCTCGACGTGCGCCGCATCGAGACCCTGAAGGACGGCCAGGACATGGTCGGCAACCGGACCCGGGTCAAGGTCGTGAAGAACAAGGTCGCCCCGCCGTTCAAGCAGGCGGAGTTCGACATCATGTACGGCAAGGGCATCAGCCGCGAGGGCGGTCTGATCGACGTCGGCGTCGAGGCGGGCCTCGTCCGCAAGTCGGGTGCCTGGTACACCTACGAGGGCGACCAGCTGGGCCAGGGCAAGGAGAACGCCCGCGGCTTCCTGCGCGACAACCCCGACCTGGCCGACGAGCTCGAGAAGAAGATCCTCGAGAAGCTCGGCGTGGGCCCGACGGTCGACAACCCGGCCGACGACCTGTCCGACGAGCCCATCGGTGTCGATGACTTCTAGGTCGACCACCGGGCCGTCGGGGCGCCGTCGGGCCAGGAGGACGACCGAGCCCGCACCCCCGCGGGAGAGGGCCCCGGAGACGGAGGCCGAGGCGGAGGAGCGGGCGCGGTCCATCCTGCTGAACCAGCTCACCGCGCAGGCCCGCAGCCGGGCGCAGCTGGCGGAGAAGCTGGCGGCGAAGGACGTCCCGGACGACGTCGCCACCCGTCTGCTGGACCGGTTCACCGAGGTCGGCCTCATCGACGACGAGGCGTTCGCCCGGGCCTGGGTCGCCTCACGCGGCCCGGGCAAGGGTCTGGCCCGACGGGCGCTGTCGGCCGAGCTGCGCCGCAAGGGGGTCGCCGACACCGACGTCTGGGCGGCGCTCGACGAGGTGGACCCCGACGACGAGCGGGAGGCGGCGCGCACCCTGGTGCGGCGCAGGCTGCGGTCGCTGCGCGGGGTGGAGACACCGAAGGCCACCCAGCGCCTCGTCGGCATGCTCGCCCGCAAGGGCCACCCGCCCGGCGTGGCGTACGCCGTGGTCCGCGAGGTCCTGGCCGAGGACCGCGAGGACGCCGCGGACCTGCCGGAGGACGTCTCCTCCTAGGCTGGCGGCCATGCTCGAGCTGCTCCGCCTGCCGCCCGGCGAGGTCGACCTCGCGTCGTACGACACCCGGGCGACGCCGGGCTTCGATGGCGACAAGGCGGCCGGCCGCGAGGCCCTGGCCGCGGTCGCCCCGGAGCTCGGTGACCTGCAGGAGCGCCTGTACGCCGAGCGGACCACGGGCTCCACGCGGCGGGTGCTGCTCGTCCTGCAGGGCATGGACACCGCGGGCAAGGGCGGCACCGTGCGCCACGTCGCCGGTCTCGTCGACCCGCAGGGCCTGCGCATCACCGGGTTCGGAGCGCCGAGCGCCGAGGAGCTCGCGCACGACTTCCTGTGGCGCATCCGGCGTGCCCTGCCGGACCCCGGGCAGATCGGGGTCTTCGACCGGTCGCACTACGAGGACGTGCTGGCGGTCAAGGTGCGGGGTCTCGCGGACGACGCGGAGATCGAGCGCCGCTACGGCGCCATCAACGACTTCGAGGCCGAGCTGGTCGAGTCCGGGACCCGGGTGCTCAAGTGCCTGCTGCTGATCTCGCCCGACGAGCAGAAGGAGCGACTGCTGTCGCGCATGGACGACCCCACAAAGCACTGGAAGCTCGCCGCGTCGGACATCGACGACCGCGCGCGGTGGTCGGACTACGCCGCGGCGTACGAGACGGCCCTGGAGCGGACGAGCACCGAGGTCGCGCCCTGGTACGTCGTCCCCGCGGACCGGAAGTGGTACCGCAACCTCGCCGTGGCCCACCTGCTGCGCGACACCCTCGCCGAGATGGCCCCGGTCTGGCCGCCCTCCCAGGTCGACGTGGAGGCCGAGCGGCGCCGCCTGCTCGAGGAGGACCCGATCTCGTGACCCAGCCGAGCGAGGACCCCGACGGCCTGCGCACCGTCGTCGCCACCCGCTACGTCGCCCCGCTGCGCGAGGGAGGCTCCCTGCCGGGTCTCATGGAGGCCGACGACCTCGGCACGTACGTCGTCAAGTACCGCGGCGCCGGCCAGGGCCCGCGCGTGCTCGTGGCCGAGGTCGTCGTCGCCGGGATCGCCGAGGCGATCGGCCTGGCGACACCGCGCCAGGTCGCCGTGGACCTGACCCGGGCGCTGACCCGCTACGAGGCCGACGAGGAGGTCCAGGACCTGCTGCGGGCCAGTGTCGGCCTCAACCTCGGCGTCGACTTCCTCCCTGGGGCGTTCGGCTACGACGGCCAGGCGAGCGCCGAGCCCGACGTCGCCGCCCGTGTGCTGTGGCTGGACGCCCTGTGCGCCAACGTGGACCGCAGCTGGCGCAACCCGAACCTGCTGTGGTGGCACCGCCGCCTGTGGGTGATCGACCACGGGGCCGCGCTGTACTTCCACCACTCCTGGCCGGGCGGCGTCGGTGACCCGGCCCGGTTCGCCGCCCAGCGCTGGGACGCGGGCGACCACCTGCTCGCGTCGTCCGCGGGTCGCGCACGGGAGCTCGACGAGGAGCTGGGCGCGGCGCTGACCGACGAGGTGCTCGAGGCCGTGCTGGCCCGCGTCCCCGACGCCTGGTTGGACCCGGTGCCCGGCGCGGAGGACCCGGCGGCGCTGCGTGCGGCGTACGTCGCCTTCCTGCGGGCCCGGCTCGGCACCCGCCAGTGGCTGCCCGGCGGTGACGCGTGACCGGCTCGGCGTACGAGTACGTCGTCCTGCGCTGCGTGCCCCGCGCGCACCGCGAGGAGTTCCTCAACGTCGGCGTGGTGCTGCACAGCCAGGACGCCGACCTGCTGGGCGCCGCCTGGCACCTGGACGCCGACCGGCTGCGCGCGCTCGACCCGTCGGTGGACCCCGCCGACCTCGAGACGGCACTGCGGTTCGTCGACGCGGTCTGCGCCGGCGACACCGACGCCGGGGGAGAGGCCGCCCGCGGCGCCCGCAGCCACCGCTTCGGCTACCTGAAGGCGCCGCGCAGCACGGTGCTGCGCCCCGGACCCGTCCACGGGGGCATCACCGACGACCCCCGGGCGTGCCTCGCGCGGCTGCTGGACGTGTACGTGCGCTGACCCGCACGGTGGTCGAGCGGCGACCGCACCAGACCCTGGCCGCTGCCTGACCGCTGGTTGAGGTGCGAGCGCAGCGAGCCTCGAAACCCGGCGACCACGGCTCTCACGGGGTCTCGAGGCTCGGCGCCGCGCGCCTCGCACCTCGACCGCCGGTGCTAGACGGGAACGAGCTCCACGGCGCCGACGGCGTAGCGGGCGAGGACGACGCGGGCGACCTCGGGGTGGGGGCCGAGCGGCGCCGAGACAGCCACGGCCCCGGCCTCGAGGGCGAGCTCGGCGGCCCGGTCGTGGAGTACCCCGGGCGCGAGGAACAGCGAGCCGACGGCGATGTGGCGACGGCCCTCGCCGCGGAAGGCGCGGACGGCCTCGCCCGTCGCCGGCGGGGCGGACGCGGCGTACGCCGCGGTCACGGGCAGCTTGTGGTGGGTGCCCCAGAGCCGCGCCAGGCGGGCCACGGCGGCGTTGGTCAGGTGGTCGGTCGATCCGGACGCCGCGAGCACCAGCGCGTCCAGCTCGCAGACCCGGGCCGCGGCCAGTGCGTCGCGCAGGCGGACGTCGAGGACCTCCAGGAACGCCGGCTCGAGACCCAGGACAGCGGACGCGCGCAGGCGGACCGACCGGTGGCGGGCGGCGGCGTCCACGATCGCGCTGTCGACGTCCGCACCGGCCAGGTGCGGCTCGGTGAGCAGCAGCGGGACGACGACCGCCTCCTCGACCCCGTCGGCCGCCAGGCGGGCCACGACGTCGGTCAGCGACGGCCCCCGGGCGTCGGGCCGCTCGAGCGAGGCCTGCTCCACGCGGAGGTCGGGCCGGGCACGGCGGACCTCGGTCACGAGCGCCGTGACGGAGTCCCGAGAGCGGGGGTCGTGGCTGCCGTGGGCGAGGGCGACGAGCGCGGGAGCTGTCATCGCGGTCTCCTGTCGGGCGGTGTGCGGGTCGGTGGGGACGGTCGGGTCAGAGGTGGATGCCGCACTCGGTCTTCGACGTGCCGGCCCACCGACCGCTGCGGGCGTCCTCGCCGGGGGCGACGCGGCGCGTGCAGGGCTCGCAGCCGATCGAGGGGAAGCCGTCGTGGACCAGCGGGTTCACGAGCACGCCGTTCTCGGCGACGTAGCGGTCGACGTCCTCGTCGGACCAGCGGGCGAGCGGGGAGACCTTGACCTTCTGCTTGCGGGCGTCCCACCCGATGACGGGGGCGACGACCCGGTTGCGGGTCTCGGCGCGACGCATGCCGGTCGCCCAGGCGTCGTAGCCGGACAGCATGCGGCTCAGAGGTGCCACCTTCCGCATGGCGCAGCAGGCGTCGGGGTCGCGGCGGAAGAGGTCCTTGCCGTACTTCTCGTCCTGCTCGGCGACCGTCAGCTCGGGCTTCGCGCTGATGACGTTCACCGGCAGGGTCGCGGCGACGGCGTCCCGCGTGCCGAGGGTCTCGACGAAGTGGTAGCCGGTGTCGAGGAACACGACGTCGACGCCCGGCGCGACCTTCGAGGCCACGTGGGACAGCACGGCGTCCGCCATCGACGCGGTGACGCAGAAGCGCGCCCCGAACGTGGCGACGGCCCACTCGATGATCTGCTCCGCCGGCGCCAGCTCGAGCTCCGCGCCCATGTGGCTGACCAGCTCGCGCAGCTCCTCCGAGCTCCGTCCCTCGGTGTGGGTGCCCTTGAAGTCACGGGCCGCCTGGGTGGTCGCGGTCGTCATCGCGCGCCCCCCGACGGCGTGATCTGGCCCAGGAACGTCACCGCGAAGGCGCGCAGGCACGCCCGGCACTCCCAGCCGCCCGTCTCCTCCCGCGGCCAGAGGTCCGTCTCGGCGCAGTAGGGGCAGTGGAAGGGAGAAGCTGCACGGGAGGAGGTCATGCCTTCTCCAGCGTCTTGTCACCCCGCAGCAATTCCTCGTCGGCCCGGGCCACCCAGGCGGCGAAGGCCTCGCCGTCGGTCCGGTCGACGAGGTAGTTGCTGACCACGGAGGTGATGTAGTCGTCGAGACCGGCGCTGGTGACCTTGTGGGCGCGCAGCTTGCGGCCGAAGACCGCGTCGAGCCCGGCGGTGCCGCCCAGGTGCACCTGGAAGCCCTCCACCTGCTCGCCGTCGACCGTGACGAGCTGGCCCTTGAGGCCGATGTCGGCGACCTGGGTGCGGGCGCAGGCGTTCGGGCAGCCGTTCACGTTGACCGTGATCGGGGTGTCGAGGTCCGGGAAGCGCCGCTCGAGCTCGGCGACGAGGTCGCGGGCACGGTCCTTGGTGTCGACGATGGCGAGCTTGCAGAACTCGATGCCGGTGCAGGCCATCGTGCTGCGGCGCCACTGCGAGGGCCGGGCCGACAGGCCCAGCTCGTCGAGGTCGTCGAGCAGGGCGTCGACGGCGTCGGGCTCGACGCCGATCAGCACGATCTTCTGGTACGGCGTGAGCCGGGCCCCGGCGACGCCGTGCTTCTCCATCAGGTCGGCCAGGCCGGTGAGCAGCGTGCCGGAGACCCGGCCGGCGGTCGGGGCGACCCCGACGTACTTCTTGCCGTCCTTCTGGTCGTGGACGCCGATGTGGTCGCGCAGGGTGCCCGGCGACGGCGGCGAGGGGCAGGAGACGAGCTTCTTGCCCAGGTACTCGTTCTCGAGCACCTCGCGGAACTTCTCCCCGCCCCAGTCGGCGACGAGGAACTTCAGGCGCGCCTTCGAGCGCAGCCGGCGGTAGCCGTAGTCGCGGAAGATGCCCGCGACGCCGGCCCAGACGTCGGCGACCTCGTCCAGCGGGATCCACACGCCCAGCGGCACGGCCAGCTTCGGGTTGGTGGACAGCCCGCCGCCGACCCAGACGTCGAAACCGGGCCCGTGCTCGGGGTGCGTCGTCCCGACGAAGGCCACGTCGTTCGTCTCCGGCGAGACGTCGTGGCTCGGGTGCCCGGTCAGCGCGGTCTTGAACTTGCGCGGGAAGTTCGAGAAGGCCGGGTCGCCGATGTAGCGGGCCCGGATCTCGTCGAGGGCCGAGGTGCCGTCGATGATCTCGTCGGCGGCGACACCGGCGACGGGGGAGCCGAGGAAGGGCCGCGGCGAGTCGCCGCACGCCTCCAGGCTGGACAGCCCGGCCTCGTCGAGACGGTTCCAGATCTCGGGGACGTCCTCGATGCGGATCCAGTGGTACTGGATGTTCTCGCGGTCGGTGACGTCGGCGGTGTCGCGGGCGAAGTCGACGCCGATGCTGCCCAGGGCGCGGACGGCGGCCGGCGCGAGCAGCTGGCCGTCGGAGCGGACGCGGAGCATGAAGTACTCGTCGTCCAGCTCCTCCTCGTCGAGCACCGCGGTCTTGCCGCCGTCGATGCCGGGCTTGCGCTGGGTGTACAGCCCCATCCAGCGGAAGCGGCCACGGAGGTCGGCCGGGTCGATCGAGGCGAAGCCGCGCTTCGAGTAGATGTAGAGGATCCGGTCCCGCACGTTCAGCGGGTCGTCGTCCTTCTTGGACTGCTCGTTCTTGTTCAGCGGCTCGGTGTAGCCGAGTGCCCACTGGCCCTCGGCCCGCTTGGGCCGGGGGATCTCGGTGTGCTTCGCGGGCTCGGGCTTGTACCGGAGGTCAGGCATGCGGGAGAAGGTCCTCGATCAGGTCGCAGGGTGGCCCGACGGCGTGGTCGGACGCGGGACAGCGGGTCGGCGCCTCAGGAGGACGGACACAACATGGAGCGGGTGCGCCCGAGGTCCACGTGGCGACGCTCCACGAGGTGGGCGTGCGTCGCCGGCGAGATCATGGGGCCCAGTCTCACGCTGCGGACGGCCTGCCCACAACTTGAGATCCCATGATGTGGACAGCGAGTCCACCATGTGGATACGTCGGCCTGCGCCGACTCACTCCTCCGTGTACCCCAGACCCGTCTCCCACCCGTCGCCCTCGAGCGGGTCGAGAAGGTCCATGTCGGCCTCCCCGTCGTCCAGGGGGAAGATCTCGACGAGGATCCCGTGGGTGTCGTCGACGTCCTCCGACGTCGCCCAGCCGAGCGTCCCGCCGTTGCCGCTGAAGAAGACGTCCTGCTCGCGGTTGATCTCGGAGGCCAGCCTGTCACCGGACAGCAGGAGGTCGTACCCCTCCACTCGGTGACCGTCCACCTCGCACTCGAGGGGCGGCTCCTGCCAGGAAGGATCCTCGTCCAGGGGGTGGACGTCCTGTTCCACGATCTCGGCGTCCTCGCCGCACACGGCGCGGAGCGCGGAGGCGGGGTCGTCGGCGGGTGGGCCCGTGCAGCCCGCGACAACGGCGAGGAGCGTCGCCACCAGCAGGGGGAGAGCAGCCCTGGCGCGATGACGGTCCCACGTCCGGCCGGGCCTCACTTGTCGACCTCGAAGCCCATCTCCTTCAGCGGGTCGAGGAACTCCGGGTCCTCGTCGCTCGGAGCTGCGCTGAAGCCGACGACGACCCATCGACCGTCGCCCTCGGCGACGGCCGTCCAGTAGTCGCCGCCGTCGCCGGACTCCACGGAGTCGGACAGGCCCTGCAGGTACGACGAGGGGTCCTCGTCGTACACGTTGCCGGACAGCGTGAGCGCGCTGCGCTCGCAGCGCAGCTCCTCCAGCGGCTCGGGGTCCGAGGGGTCGGTGTCGTCGAAGGGGCTCGGCTCCGGCTCGTAGGTCGTGTCCTCGTCGCAGACGGCGGCCATGGCCTCGGAGAGCTCCGGTGGGCCGCCACCGCAGCCGGCGAGCAGCGTCGCGGCGGCCGCGGCCGCCAGGGGAGCGAGCATGTGGCGGGTGGTCGGCATGCCGGGGAGGGTTCCCCTGGGGTCCCGGCGGAAACCCGCGACTCCCGCCGGACCGCCGACGGGACCTACGCTGGGAGCCATGGCCGACGTGAACGCCCTGACCAGCTCCGCCTACTCGCAGGCGCTGGAGGTGATTGCCTCCGTCGAGCCGCGGATCGCGGAGGCGACCCGCGCCGAGCTCGCCGACCAGCGGGGGTCGCTCAAGCTCATCGCCTCGGAGAACTACGCCTCGCCCGCCGTCCTCATGACGATGGGCACCTGGTTCTCCGACAAGTACGCCGAGGGCACGGTCGGCCACCGGTTCTACGCGGGCTGCCAGAACGTCGACACCGTCGAGTCGCTCGCCGCCGAGCACGCCCGCGAGCTGTTCGGCGCCGAGTACGCCTACGTCCAGCCCCACTCCGGCATCGACGCGAACCTCGTCGCCTTCTGGTCGATCCTGGCGCACCGCATCGAGCAGCCGACGCTGGCCGACGCGGGCCTGAAGAACGTCAACGAGCTCTCCGAGGCCGACTGGGAGACGCTGCGCCGGAAGTTCGGCGAGCAGCGCCTGCTCGGCATGAGCCTGGACGCCGGCGGCCACCTGACGCACGGCTTCCGCCCGAACATCTCCGGGAAGATGTTCCACCAGCAGCAGTACGGCACCGACCCGGAGACCGGGCTCCTGGACTACGACGCCGTCGCCGCCAAGGCCCGCGAGTTCAAGCCGCTGGTGCTCGTCGCCGGCTACTCGGCGTATCCGCGTCGCGTGAACTTCGCGAAGATGCGCGAGATCGCCGACGAGGTCGGCGCCACCCTCATGGTCGACATGGCCCACTTCGCGGGCCTCGTGGCCGGCAAGGTGTTCACCGGCGACGAGGACCCGGTGCCGCACGCGCACCTCGTCACCACGACCACCCACAAGTCGCTGCGCGGGCCGCGCGGCGGCATGGTGCTGGCGACCGAGGAGTACGCGCCCAGCGTCGACCGCGGTTGCCCGATGGTCCTGGGCGGCCCGCTCTCGCACGTCATGGCCGCCAAGGCCGTCGCGTTCGCCGAGGCCCGCCAGGACTCGTTCCGCACCTACGCCCAGCAGGTCGCCGACAACGCCCAGGCGCTCGCCGAGGGGTTCAACCGCCGCGGCGCGAAGCTCGTGACCGGCGGCACCGACAACCACCTCGTGCTGCTCGACGTCTCCGGCTACGGCCTCACCGGCCGCCAGGCCGAGGCCGCCCTGCTCGACGCCGGCATCGTCACCAACCGCAACTCGGTGCCGGCCGACCCGAACGGCGCCTGGTACACCTCCGGCATCCGTTTCGGCAGCCCCGCGCTGACCACCCGCGGTTTCGGCAAGGACGAGTTCGACGCCGTCGCCGAGCTGGTCACCCAGGTGCTCACCCAGACCGAGCCGGGGACGACGAAGGCGGGTGCGCCGTCCAAGGCGACGTACACGCTGGCCGAGGGCGTGGCCGAGAAGGTCCGCGCCGAGGCCGCCGACCTCCTCGACGCCCACCCGCTCTACCCGGGCATCGACCTGTCCTGACGCGAGTCGTCCCGAACGCGCGTCCTGGGGACGCCGAGTCGTCCCGAACGCGCGTCCTGGGGACGCCGAGTCGTCCCGAACGCGCGTCCTGGGGACGCCGAGTCGTCCCGAACGCGCGTCCTGGGGACGCCGAGTCGTCTCGAACGCGCGTCCTGGGGACGCCGAGTCGTCCCGAACGCCCGCTCGTCTGGCCGTGATCACGCAGCGCCGACAGGGATGATCGTGGACTCCGGTGTCGGGCGTGTCGGGACCTACGTGCGTTCGGGCCGACTCGGCACCTGTACCTCGTGCGTTCGGGCCGACTCGGCGTGTGTGCGGCGTGCGTTCGGGCCGACTCGGCGTGTGTGCGGCGTGCGTTCGGGCCGACTCGGCGCTGGGTCACGTCCGCCAGCGGTACTCCAGCTCCGGGCGGCCGGCGCCGTAGCGCGGCCGGCGCTCGAGGGCGCCCTGCTCGGCGAGGTGCTCGAGGTAGCGGCGGGCCGTCACGCGGGAGGTGCCGGTCGCGGCGGCGACCTCGCTGGCCGACGCGCCGCCGGCCTCGGTGCCGGTGGTGTCGCGGACGGCGGCCGTGACCCGGGACAGCGTCTCCGGGCTCATGCCCTTCGGCAGGGCGTCGGAGACCGGTGAGCGCAGGGTGCCGAAGGCACGGTCGATCTCGTCCTGGACGACCTCGCTGCCGTCGGACACGAGGCTGCCGCGGTACTCGGCGTACCGCTGCAGCTTCGCGCGGAACGTGGCGAACGTGAAGGGCTTGAGCAGGTAGAGCGCGACCCCCTGGGCCACCGCCCGGCGGACGACGTCCGCGTCGCGCGCCGAGGTGACGGCGACGACGTCGCACCAGTGCCCGGTGGCCCGCAGGCGGGTGAGCAGGGCGAGGCCGTGGCCGTCCGGGAGGTGCAGGTCGAGGAGCAGGAGGTCGACCGGGGTCCCGGCGTCCCGCTCGGTCTCGAGGACCCGGACCGCCTCCGCGAGCGAGGACGCCGACCCGACGGCGGCGAAACCGGGCACCCGGCCGACGTACGCGACGTGGGTCTCGGCGGCGATCGGCTCGTCCTCGACGACGAGCACCCGGACGGTCACGGTCGCGCCCCGGCGGTCGTGGGACGAGCGGTCCGCGCGTCCATCTCGACCTCGATGCGGGCCCCGCCGAGCTCCGAGCGGCCGAGGGTGACCTCGCCGTCGTGGCGACGGGCCGCCGCGGACACCAGGGCCAGACCGAGACCACGACCGGCGGCGTCCCCGCCCGACTTGGTGCTCCACCCCCGTTCCAGGGCGTGGGTGACGGCGTCGGAGTCGAACCCGGGGCCGCTGTCGCCGACCACCACCCGCAGGCGCTCGCCGCCCCCGAGCTCCACCCGCACCCGGCGCTCCGACTGGCCGCTGACGGCGTCGAAGGCGTTGTCGACCAGGTTGCCGACCACGGTCACCAGGTCGCGGGAGACCTCCCGCGGGACCTCGCCGTCGGCACCGAGGTCGCCGACGACCTCCAGCACGGCGCCGCGCTCGGTCGCCTGGGCGAGCTTGCCGAGCAGCAGCGCGGCCACCACCGGGTCACCGACGGAGTCGATGACCCGGTCGGTGAGCAGCTGGGCGAGCTGGAGCTCCTCGGTGACCAGGTCGACCGCCTCCTCGACCCGGCCGGTCTCCAGCAGGGACACCACCGTGTGGAGGAGGTTCGCCGACTCGTGGCTCTGCGCGCGCAGCGACTCGGTGAGCCCGCGGACGGCGTCCAGCTCGCCCGTGACGGCCCGCAGCTCGGTGTGGTCGCGCAACGTGACCACCGACCCGACCTCGCTGCCCTCCCAGGTGGCCGGCGAGGTGCTGACCAGCAGGACCCGGTCGCCCACGAGGTACAGGTCGTCGGGGGAGCGCTCGCCGCCGGTCGCGGCGTCGACGAGGACGGCGGGCAGCCCCAGGTCGGCCAGCGACCGCCCGGCGGCGTCCTCCCCCAGCGCGAGCAGCCGGCGGGCCTCGGCGTTGACCTGCTGCACCCGGCCGTCACGGTCGAGGAGGAGCAGACCCTCGCGGACGGCGCCCAGGACGGCCGAGTAGTACTCGTACATCCGGGTGATCTCCTGCTCGCCCAGGCCGTGCGTCTGGCGGCGGACCCGCCGGTGGACGAGGGCGGCGCCGCCCAGGCCGAGCACCAGCAGCACGAGCGCCGCGATCCCCACCAGCGCGAGGTCGTCGGTCAGGCTGCGGCGGATCGAGTCGACGGTGATGCCCACCGAGACGAGGGCGACGGGCCCGGCGTCCCCGCGCACCGGGACGACGGAACGCACCGACGGTCCGAGCGTGCCCTCGAACTCCTGGGTGAGGACGCCGCCGTCCGGCGCGCTGCCGAGGTCGCCGACGAACGGCTCGCCGATCAGCGCCGGGTTCGGGTGGGTCCAGCGGATGCCCTGCGTCGTCATGATGACGACGAAGTCGACGCCGGTGTCCGCCCGGACCTCCTCCGCGAAGGGCTGCAGGGTCGCCGACGGGTCGTCGCGCCGCAGCGCCTGCACGACGGCGGGGGAGTCGGCCACCGCCCGCGCCACCGCGACCGCCCGCTCGGTCGCCGCCGCGCGGGCGTCGCGCTGGGCGTCGTACGACGCGAGGCCCGCGGTGACCAGGACCGTCACCACGACCAGGACGACCTGGAGGAGCAGCACCTGGCGTGCGACCGACCAGCCCCGCCCACGCATGCGCACATCATGCCGCCCGTGAACTCAACGACCACAAGGGTGACCGGCCTCACAGCGCCGACCAGAGTGCGTGACGGCCGCCACGTCCGCGGCGGCCGGCAACGAAGGGACACCCCATGGCCACCACCTCACCGGCACCCAAGGCGCCGCAGCCGACGGAGCAGAAGCGCTCCTCGGCGCGCGCCACGCACGCCCTGTACCTCGCCGTCATCGCCGCGGTGGCGCTGGGCATCCTCGTCGGGCTCGTCGCCCCCGGCTTCGCCGTCCAGCTCGAGCCCATCGGCGACGGCTTCATCAACCTGATCAAGATGATGATCCAGCCGGTCATCTTCTGCACGATCGTCCTGGGCGTCGGCTCGGTCGCCAGCGCCACGAAGGTCGGCAAGGTCGGCGGGATGGCGCTCGTCTACTTCCTCGTGATGTCGACGGTCGCCCTGGCCATCGGCCTCGTCGTCGGGAACCTGCTCGACCCGGGCCAGGGCCTGAACCTCACCTCCGAGCTCGCCGCCGAGGGCCAGTCGAAGGCCGCGGACGGCCACGGCAGCACCACCGAGTTCCTGCTCGGGATCATCCCGACCTCGCTGTTCTCCGCGCTCACCTCGGGCTCGGTGCTGCAGACCCTCTTCGTCGCCCTGCTCGTCGGCTTCGCCCTGCAGCGCATGGGCGCCGCCGGCCAGCCCGTCCTCACCGTCATCGGCCACCTGCAGAAGGTCGTCTTCCGGGTCCTCGCCATGATCATGTGGGCCGCCCCGATCGGCGCGTTCGGCGCCATCGCCGCCGTCACCGGCCAGGGCGGCGTGAGCGCCCTCGCCAGCCTCGGCGTGCTGATGATCGGCTTCTACATCACCTGCCTGCTGTTCGTCTTCGTCGTCCTCGGCGCGCTGCTCAAGGCCGCCACCGGCGTCGGCATCTTCGGCCTGCTGAAGTACCTGGGCCGCGAGTTCCTGCTCATCCTCGCGACGTCGTCCTCCGAGTCGGCCCTGCCGCGCGTCATCGCCAAGCTCGAGCACGCCGGCGTCGACCGGACCACCGTGGGCGTCGTCATCCCCACCGGCTACTCGTTCAACCTCGACGGCACCGCGATCTACCTGACCATGGCCTCGCTCTTCATCGCCGACGCCCTCGGCGACCCGCTGAGCATCGGTGAGCAGATCGGCCTGCTGCTGTTCATGATGATCGCGGCCAAGGGCGCCGCGGGCGTCACCGGCTCCGGCATGGCCGTCCTCGCCGGTGGCCTGCAGTCGCACCGCCCCGACCTGGTGGACGGCGTCGGCTTCATCGTCGGCATCGACCGGTTCATGTCCGAGGCCCGCGCCCTGACGAACTTCGCCGGCAACGCCGTCGCGACGGTCCTCATCGGCCACTGGACCGGCGGCATCGACCGCCAGCGCTTCGACAGCGTGCTGAAGGGCGACCTGCCCTTCGACGAGTCGACGATGGTCGACGACCACGGCGCCGACGCCCCGATGACCGACGCCGTCGCGGAGAAGGGTGCGCCGCAGCTCGCGAAGGGCTGAGGAGCGACACGCACGACGCCCCGGATCCGGTCCACCTGGTGGACCAGGTCCGGGGCGCTGTCGTCCGCGGGTGCGGGAGGCAGGGGTCTCGACAGGCTCGACCTCCGGGGGCGGCGGAGGCCCCGGTGGTCGAGGAGCCACCTGGCCCCGTGAGGGCCCGGTCAGTCCGTGGGGCGGACGGCGACGAGCAGGTCGCGCTGGATGGAGGAGTCGACGCGGTGGGAGAGGTCGCGCCAGGGGCCGTCGTCCAGCGGCTCGAGCCCGGCGTCCCGCACGGTCGCGAGCAGCTCGTCCCGGGACAGCGTGCGGGTGTTCCAGGCGATCGCCAGGGTGCCGCCGCGGTGCAGCTGGCCGGCCCACACCGGCACCCCCTCGGCGAGCAGGGACCCGGGGGAGCGCTCACGCACGCCGGCGTCCTGGGCGCCCGGCCGACCGCGGTGGGCACCGTGGACCACGCCGTACGGCGCGTCGAGGACGACGGCGTCGAAGCCGCGGCGCCCGCACAGCTCGGCCGAGCGCCGTCCGTCGCCCTCCAGCTGGGCGAGGGCCAGGGGCTCGCCGCCGGCCGGCGGGGTCAGGGTGACGTCGAGCCGGCGCCCGATCCGCCTGCCCTCGCGCCGGACGGGGGTCACGTCGGCGGAGTGCTTGAGGCGGCCGCGGCGCAGCCAGGTCTTCAGGAACGCGGCCGTGGCGTCGAGGACCTTCGGGTCGCGGTCGACCCCGACGGCGTCGTGGCCGAGGCGCAGGGCGGTGGTGAGGGTGGTCCCGCGCCCGCACATCGGGTCGAGCACGCGTCGACGACCGGCGGGACGGCGGACGGCCGCCAGCGCGAGGTTCACCATCAGCCGGGTGAACTGCTCGTTCGTCTTGCCGGGGTACTTCGGGATCGTCACGAGGTCCTCGGGGAGCACCTCGGGCCGCTCCACGCCCACCGGCCGCAGCAGCGGCTCGCCGGGCGAGCCGGCGTCCTCGAACAGCGCCAGCAGCGCCGAGTGGTGGCCGAGCAGGGGCGGGACGCCGTCCGCGTCGAGGGCCACGTACGACACGCCGGCGAGGTCGACCTCGGCGACGTCGGCGGCCTCCGGGCACAGCAGGGCGAGCTCGGCCAGCGCGAGCGGGCCCGCCGCCTGCGTGTAGACGTGGTTCGCCGACGGCTCGCGCAGCGCGAGGTAGCGGGTCACGGCACCGCCGGCGTGACGCGCTCGACGATCGCCGCGTGGTCACCGGAGGCCAGCGCGCCGAAGGTGCCGTCGGCGGTCGGGGCGAGGCGGGAGGCGCAGAAGACGTCGGCGACCTGCGCGGGCCCGCCGGTCACGAGCAGCGCCCCCTGCAGGCAGGCCGCCATCCGGCCGGCGAGACGGCGGGCGAGGCCCTCGGCGCCCACCGGGTCCGCGAGCAGCTCGCCGAGCATGCCGAGCACCTCGTCGACCGCGCGGTCGAGCCGGGCGTCGGCACCGCGGGCGCGGCCGACCTCGTCGACCCACGCGTCGAGGGCGGCCGGCTCACGACCCAGCGCCCGCAGGACGTCGAGGGCGTTGACGTTGCCCGAGCCCTCCCACACCGAGTTCAGCGGCGACTCCCGGAAGAGCAGCGGCATCCCGGACTCCTCGACGTAGCCGTTGCCGCCCAGGCACTCCAACGCCTCGGCCGCGACGGCCGGCGTCCGCTTGCAGACCCAGAACTTCGCCAGCGGCAGCCCGATGCGCAGCAGCGGGTCGTCACGGTCGACGGCGGTGGCCAGGCGCAGCGCGAGCGCGGTCGCGGCCTCCGACTCGACGGCGAGGTCGGCGACCACGTTGCGCATCAGCGGCGCGTCGGCGAGGCGGCGTCCGAAGGCGGAGCGGTGCGCGACGTGCCAGGACGCCTCGGCGACCGCACGGCGCATCAGCGCGGCCGACCCCAGCACGCAGTCGAGCCGCGTCGCGGACACCATCGCGATGATCGTCCGGACGCCGCGGCCCTCCTCGCCGAGCAGCCACCCGTGCGTGCCGGCCAGCTCCAGCTCGGCCGAGGCGTTCGACCGGTTGCCCAGCTTGTCCTTCAGCCGCACGACCTCGAGGGCGTTGCGGGTGCCGTCGGGCATCACCCGGGGGACGACGAAGCACGACAGCCCGCCCGGCGCCTGGGCGAGCACGAGGAACACGTCGTTCATCGGCGCCGACGTGAACCACTTGTGGCCCTCCAGCACGTACGGGTCGTCGGCCGCGGGTCCGGTCGGGGTCGCCGTGGTCGTCGTCGCGCGGACGTCGGAGCCGCCCTGCTTCTCCGTCATCCCCATCCCGGCGAGCGCGCCCAGCTTCGTGGCGACCGGCCGCAGGCCCGGGTCGTACGACGTCGAGGTGAGCGCGGGCTCCCAGGTCGCGGCCAGCGCGGGGCTCGCGCGGAGGGCGGGGACGGCGGCGTACGTCATGGAGAGCGGGCACGCGTGGCCCGGCTCGACCTGGCTCCAGGCCAGGAACCCCGCGGCACGGCGCAGGTGCGCGTCGAGCCCGCCGGGCTCGTCCGACGAGGTGGCCCACGGCGTCCCGCCCAGCCCGAACCCGACCCCGCGCTCCATCAGCCAGTGCCACGAGGGGTGGAACTCGACCTCGTCGACCCGGGTGCCGTACCGGTCGACCGTGCGCAGCCGCGGCGGGTGCTCGTTGGCGAGCCGGCCGTGCTCGCGCGCCTCGGCGGAGCCGGCGAGACGACCCAGCGGCCCGAGGCCGGCGAGCAGGTCGTCGGCGGTGCCCCGGGCGTGCCGTCGGACGGCGTCGACCAGCGCGGCGTCCCCGGCCACGACGTCGTGCCCCTCCAGGGGCAACGGCTGGTTGGGGGAGACCCGCGACGCGAGGCGCGGGGACAGGCGCGCGGAGGCGTCGGCGGAGACCTCGGAGGCGGCTCTCATGCGGATACCGTAGGTCCATGAGCGCAGGGGGTCGGGCTGTGCCCGCACCCGCCGCGGGTCAGGGCTCGAGGGAGGGCGGCCTGCTGTTCCTCGTCCGCCGACTCGTCACCGTGACCACCGCGTCGTGCCTGCGCCACCGCGTCGCGGGCCTGGCGGGCGAGGCCGCGTTCTTCGCCGTCCTCTCCCTGCCGCCGCTGATCTTCGCGCTCGCCGGGGCGATCGGCTTCGTGACCGAGCGCTTCCCGCCGACCCAGGTCACCGACGTCCGTCAGGCCATCCTCGACCTGTCCACCCAGGCGCTGACCGACTCGGCCGTGGACCGCATCATCGCCCCGACCATCGACGAGGTCCTCTCGGGCGGCCGCGCCGACGTCATCTCGATCGGGTTCGTGCTCGCGCTCTGGTCGGGCTCGCGGGCGCTGAACGTGTTCGTCGACACCATCACGATCATGCACGGCCTGGGCGGGCAACGGGGGATCGTCGCGACCCGGATGCTGTCCTTCGGGCTCTACCTGCTCGGCCTGCTCACCGGCATGATCGGCATCCCGCTCGTCGTCGCCGGGCCCCGGCTCGTGGCGAGCCTGCTGCCCGAGCGGCTCGAGTTCCTCGCGATGTTCTACTGGCCGACCGTCCTGGTCGTGTGCATCTGCTTCCTCGCCACGCTCTACCACGTGTCCGTGCCCGTGCGGACCCAGTGGAGCTTCAACCTGCCCGGGGCCGTCTTCTCGCTGCTGGTCTGGGTCGCGGGGTCGTCGGTGCTGCGCTGGGTGCTCACCGTCAGCGCGGAGGAGTCCCGCTCGGTGTACGGGCCGCTCTCGGCGCCCATCGCGATCCTGCTGTGGCTCTACCTCCTCGCCATCGCCGTGCTGATCGGCGCCGCCCTGAACGCCGCCTTCGACGAGGTCATCGGTCAGCAGGCCACCGCGACCGCCCGGCGCGAGCTCGCCGCGCGGCTGCGTCGTACGGTCAACGGCCGCCCGCGGCGCCGACGTCCGGCCGACCCCGAGCCGCCGCCGTCCGAGCAGGGGGACGTGGAACACTGACCGCCGTGGGCACCGTGAACATGCCGACCCCGGTCGCCGTCGCGATCGCCGCCCTGGTCCTCCTCGCGGGATACCTGCTGGGCGTCGTCGCCGGCCCGGACGGCCCCGAGCGGACCACCGGCACCGTCGACTCGTTCGACGCGAGCAGCAACCTGCTGTGCCTGTCCGGCGACTCCGTCGCGGCCCTCGAGGAGTCGGACCTCGACGTCGCCGACGAGCAGGGCGACGACGACGTCCTCTGCGGTCGCTGGGAGCGCAGCGCGGGCAGCGAGCGCCCCGAGACCGGGGACGAGTTCCGCTTCGTCGTCGTCCGGACGACGCAGGCCCCGGAGGACGAGGCGACCGACGACCCGGAGGAGTCGTCGGGGCGGGTGCTCATCTACGGCGCCGTGGTCGACTAGGTTCCCGCTCGTGGCCGGTGAACCCGCGGAGGTGACCGCCCCGGGTGACCGGGGACGCGTCGACCTCCCCGAGCAGGAGAGCTCGCCGGTCTGGCAGCTCGCGAAGCGGCTGCTGCTGGCGCTGGGGATCCTGGTGCTGACGGTGGCCCTCGTCTACCTCGACCGCGAGGGCTACAACGACAACGGCGACCCCGCGAACGAGATCAGCCTCGTCGACGCGATCTACTACACGACGGTCACGCTCTCGACGACCGGGTACGGCGACATCGCGCCCGCCAGCGAGCAGGCCCGGCTGGTGAACGCGTTCATCATCACGCCGCTGCGCATCGCCTTCCTGGTGCTGCTGATCGGTACGACGCTCGAGGTGCTGGCCTCGCAGGGCCGCGAGGCGCTGCGGGTGCTGCGATGGAGGAGACGGATGGGACAGCACGTGGTGGTGGTCGGCTACGGGACCAAGGGCCGCAGCGCGGTCGACGTCCTGCTCGGCAACGGGCTGTCGCGCGACGACGTCGTCGTCGTCGACTCCGACCCCCACGCCCGGGAGGACGCCCACGAGGACGGCTTCGCCGTCGTGGTGGGCGACGCGACCCGGCGCGAGGTGCTCCGCCGCGCCCGTGTCGCCGACGCCGCGCAGGTCATCATCACCACCGACCGCGACGACTCCAACGTGCTCGCCACCCTCACGGTGCGCCAGCTCAACCCGGAGGCGAAGATCGTCGTGGCGGTCCGCGAGCACGAGAACGTGCCCCTGGTGCGCCAGAGCGGCGCGGACTCCGTCATCACCTCCTCGGACGCCGTCGGGCGGCTGCTCGGCCTGTCGACGCTGTCCCCGACCCTGGGCACGGTCATGGAGGACCTCCTCTCGCGCGGCGAGGGCCTCGAGGTGGCCGAGCGCGACCTGCTCGTGGCCGAGGTGGGTGCGCCGCCGCAGTCGGTGCCCGACCAGGTGATCGCCGTCGTGCGCGACGAGAAGGTGTACCGCTACTTCGACCCCGTGGTGACCCGGCTGGCCCGCGGCGACCGGCTCATCGTCGTCCGTCCCGCGCAGGAGCGCCCCTGGGCGCCGCGTCCGGGCACGCACGGGGAGACCGTCTCCACCGAGTCCGACGACTGAGCCGGGGCGCCCGGTGAGCACGCTCGAGTCGCAGGAGTTCGGGCGGCGACGCCGGCGCCGCCTGTCCGACCGCCCCGGGCCGGCGATCGTGCTGGGCTTCGCCGGCGTGATCGCGCTCGGCACCGTGGTGCTGCTGCTGCCGGTCTCGAGGGCCGGGGCGCAGTCGCCCTCGCTGTTCGACGCGTTCTTCACCGCGACCAGCGCCGTGTCGGTGACCGGCCTGACGTCGGTCGACACCCCGACGTACTGGTCGAGCTTCGGGCACGTGATGATCCTCGTCCTCTGCCAGGCCGGGGGGTTCGGGATCATGGCGCTGGCCTCCCTGCTCGGGCTGCTGGTGACCAAGCGCCTCGGGCTGCGCAGCCGCCTCACGGCCGTCGCCGAGACGAACACCGTCGGCCTCGGCGAGGTCCGCGAGGTGCTGTTCGGCCTCATCAAGGTCACCGTCGTCATCGAGGGCGTGCTCGCGGTCGTGCTGACCCTCCGGCTGTGGCTCGGGTACGACGAGCCCCTCGGCCGTGCCGCCTGGTACGGCCTCTTCCACGCCGTGTCGTCCTTCAACAACTCGGGCTTCTCCCTGTGGTCCGACAGCCTCGGCCGGTTCGTCGGTGACCCGCTGATCGTGCTCCCGGCCTGCGTCGGGGTGTTCCTCGGCTCGATCGGCCTGCCCGTGCTGCTGGAGCTCCGCAAGCGCGTGCTCCCGGTGCGGGAGTGGTCGCTGCACACGAAGATGACGCTCGGCGGCTGGGTCGCCCTGCTCCTGCTGGGGTGGGTGGCGCTCACCGCGTTCGAGTGGACCAACCCCGCCACCCTCGGCGGCGAGCCCGTAGCGACCCGCCTGCTCGGCGGCTTCACCATGTCGGTGATGCCGCGCTCGGCGGGGCTGACCACCGTCGACTACGGCGCGATCACCGGCGAGTCGGCGCTCGTGACGACCATCCTCATGTTCATCGGCGGTGGCGCGGCCAGCGCCGGCGGCGGGATCAAGGTGACGACCTGGGTGCTGCTCGGCCTGGTCATCCTCGCCGAGGTCCGCGGGCAGCGCGACGTGGAGCTGACCGGCCGCCGGATCGGCGACCGCACCCAACGTCAGGCGCTGGCGGTCGCGACCCTGACGCTGACCATCCTGCTGGTCGCCACGCTGGCGATGATGGCGCTCACCGGGCTCGACCTGGAGGTGGCGGCGTTCGAGACGGCGTCGGCCTTCACGACGGCCGGTCTGTCGATCGTCGGCACGCCCGAGCTGCCCCGGTCGGCGCACGTGCTGCTGGTCGTGCTCATGTTCGTCGGGCGCATCGGCGCGATGACCCTGGTCTCCGCCCTGGCGCTGCGCGACCGCCCCACCCTCTACCGCTACCCCGAGGGTCGCCCGCTGATCGGCTGAGCCTGGTTGGATGCGGGGCGTGGCAGACAGGGACGCCGTGGCGGTCATCGGCATCGGACGCTTCGGGGAGTCGCTCGCCCGCGAGCTGATGGCGCAGGGCACCGAGGTCATGGTCATCGACTCCAGCGAGCACACGATCCAGCGCATGTCCGGCGAGGTCACCCACGCGGTGGCGGCCGACTCGACCGACGAGCAGGCGCTGCGCCAGCTCGGGATCGACGAGTTCCGCCGGGTGTGCGTCGGGATCGGGTCGAACCTGGAGGGCTCGATCCTCACCTGCTCGGTGCTGAAGACCCTCGGGGTGCCCTCGATCTGGGCGAAGGCGATCTCCGCGGCGCACGCGCGCATCCTCGAGCAGCTCGGCGTCGACCACGTCGTCCGTCCCGAGCACGACACCGGACGCCGCATCGCGCACCTCGTCGCCGGCCGGCTGCTCGACTACATCGAGCTCGACGACGGCTACGCCATCGTCAAGATGCACCCGCCCGCCGCGATCCTCGACGTCCCGCTCGGCGAGACCGGCGTGAGGCGACGCCACGGGGTGACCGTCATCGGGGTGAAGGAGCGCGGGGCCGACTTCCACCACGCCACGGCCGAGACCGTGGTCACGGGGGACTGCCTGGTGATCGTGTCCGGACGCCGCGAGGACGTCGAGAGGTTCAGCGAGCTCTCCTGAGCCGTTCGGCCGCCACCGTGCCCGCTCCCCGGCCGGGATAGGTGCGCCCTCCTAGATTGGGCGCGTGAGAGGGAGCCGGAGCTGACGCGCGGGCGGGTGGTCGGGGCGCTCGTGGTGCTGCTGCTCCTCGCCGCGGCGGTGGGCGGGTTCGTCCTCACCTCCGACGGCGACGGCGTCGAGGTCACCGAGACCGAGGGGACCGTCCAGGGTCGCCCCGAGCCGGGTCGCGGCCCGACCGCCCTGGACGTCTCCGTCTTCACCCCGGCCGCCGACGCCCCCGGCGCGGACGCCGAGGGACGCCGCGCGGCCGTGATGCTCGCGCACGGCTTCGGCGGGTCCAAGGACGACCTCGTCGACCAGGCCCGCGCCGTCGCCGCCGAGGGGTACGTCGTCCTGACCTGGACGGCCCGTGGCTTCGGCGACTCCGGCGGCCTCATCCACCTCTCGGCCCCCGGGTGGGAGATCGCCGACGTCTCCGCCCTCGTCGACGCGCTCGCCGAGCGGGACGACGTCCGCCTGGACGGCGACGGGGACCCGGTCGTCGGCATCGCCGGCGCGTCGTACGGCGGGGGTGCCGCGCTGATGGGGGCGGCGTACGACGACCGCGTCGACGCCGTCGTGCCCGCGGTGACGTGGAACGACCTGGGCACCGCCCTGTTCGGTCAGAACGCCGACGGCCCCGGTGCCGTGCCCGCGGGCGTGTTCAAGGAGCGCTGGGCCGCCCTGCTGTTCGGCGCGGGCCAGCCGCTGGGCAGCGCCGCCGACGTGGGGGGCTCCCTCCCCGGGGCCCCGTCCGGGGCCCCCTCCGAAGCGCTGCCCGGGGGTGTCTGCGGTCGGTTCGCGCCCGCGATCTGCCGCCTCTACCAGCAGGTGGCGCAGACCGGCCGCCCCGCGGAGGGGACCCTCGCGACCCTGCGGCGCTCGTCGCCGGCGCCCGTGCTCGACCGCGTCCGGGCCCCGACGCTGCTGCTGCAGGGCGAGTCCGACTCGCTGTTCGGCCTCGACCAGGCCGACGCCACCGCCCGCGCCCTGACCGAGGCCGGCACGGACGTGGCCGTCCGCTGGGTCGACGGCGGCCACGACGCCGTCCCGGTGATCGACGAGGACGACCTCGTCGACGGCGCCCTCGGCTGGTTCGACCACCACCTGCGCGGCGGTCCGGACCCGGGCACGGCCTTCGACCTGGTCCTGCCCGCACCGGCGCTGGGCGAGGGCGAGCCCGAGCGGCTCACCGCGCCGTCGTACGAGGACGTGACGGATCCGGCGACCACCGAGCTGACGCTGGACGGGCCGGTGCAGCCGGTGATCAGCCCGCCCGGTGGCGAGCCGTCGGCGCTGACCACCCTGCCCGGGACCGGCGGGGCCCTGGACGCCCTCGGCGGCCTCGGCCAGAGCTTCCGGCTGGCGGCCCTGCCCGGCGCCACCGCGGTGTTCGACACCGCGCCGGTGGGCGAGACCCTCACGGTCGTCGGCGCCCCGAGCGTGCGGATGGAGGTCACCAGCACGGCGCAGGACGCGACCCTGTTCGCCTCGCTGTGGGTCGTGGCCGAGGACGACAGCGCCGTCCTGCCGCGCCAGCTGGTCTCGCCGCTGCGGGTCGAGGTGCCGGCGCCGGGGGAGACCCGCACCGTCACCGTGCGGCTGCCCACCTCGGCGTACCGGGTCGAGCCGGGCCAGCGCCTGCGCCTGGTCGTCGCCAGCACCGACGCGGCGTACGCCGTGCCCGGCGACGCCCGCGCCTACAGCGTGGGGCTCACCGACTCGGCGCTCACGCTGCCGGTCCCCGAGACCGAGGCGGGCGGCTCCTCCGGTCCGCTGGTCCCGACCCCGCTGCTCGCCGGCGTCGCGGCGCTGCTGGGCCTCGCGGTGCTCGGTGCCGTCGTCGGCGCCGTCCGCGGCGGACGCCGCCGGCGGGCCGGTCCGCCCGGCACCGACGACGTCCCGCTCGTCGTCGACGGGCTGGTCAAGGAGTACAGCAACGGCTTCCGTGCCGTCGACGGCGTCTCGTGGCGCGCCGAGCGCGGCCAGGTCGTCGGCCTGCTCGGCCCCAACGGCGCCGGCAAGACGACCACGATCCGCATGCTCGTCGGCCTGATCAGCGCGGACGACGGGTCCGTCACCGTGCTCGGACGTCGCGTGGAGGCCGGGTCGGCCGTGCTCGGCCGGGTCGGTGCCCTGATCGAGGGCCCGGGCTTCCTGCCCCACCTGACCGGACGTCAGAACCTGCGCGCCTACTGGGCGGCCACCGGCCGCCCCGCCGACGAGGCCGGCTTCGACGACGCCCTCGCCGTCGCCGACCTCGGCGCCGCGGCCGACAAGCCGGTCCGCTCCTACTCGCAGGGCATGCGGCAGCGGCTCGGCATCGCCCAGGCCATGCTCGGCAGCCCCGACCTGCTGCTGCTCGACGAGCCGACCAACGGCCTGGACCCGCCGCAGATCCGGGCGATGCGCGACGTCCTGACGTCGTACGCCGCGTCGGGGCGCACGGTGGTGGTCTCGAGCCACCTGCTCGGCGAGGTCGAGCAGACCTGCACGCACGTCGTCGTCATGCACCGCGGTCGCGTCGTGCTCACCGGCGCCGTCGACGAGCTCACCGACGACACCGGCACCACCGTGGTGGCCCTCGCCGACGGCCAGGACGTCGAGGGCGCGGCGGCGCTGCTGGGCGCCACCGCGGGCGTCACCGCGGCGCGGCCGACCGAGGACGGGCGGCTGCGCGTCGAGGGCACCCCGACCCGCGACGTCGTCGTCGCGACCCTGGTCCGCGCCGGGTACGGCGTCGTCGGGGTCGACGGGCGCCGCCACCTCGAGGAGGTCTTCATGGGCCTGGTCGGCGAGGACCGTCCCGCGCAGCTCGAGGAGGCCCCCCGGTGAGCACCCCCGCACGACCCGCCCGCCCCGCCCGCCGTCCGCTGCCCCTCGGCGCCGAGGTCCGACGCCAGCTCGGACGTCGCCGCACGCGCCTGATCCTCGGTTTCCTGCTCCTCCTGCCGCTGCTGCTCGTCGGCGCCTTCGCCCTCGGCGGCGACGACGAGCCCGGTGCGGCGCCGTCGTTCGTCGACCTGGCGCAGGTGGGGGCCGCGAACCTCACCGTCTTCACGCTGTTCGCCTCGACCGGGTTCCTCCTGGTGGTCGTGGTGGCGCTGTTCTGGGGCGACGCGGTCCCCGCGGAGGCCAGCTGGGCCTCGCTGCGCTACCTGCTCGTCGCCCCGGTGCCCCGCGGGCGGCTGCTCACGGTGAAGCTGGCGGTGGCCGCGCTGTCGACCGCCGTGGCCCTGGTGCTGCTGCCCGCCTGGACCCTCCTCGTCGGCCTCGTCGCGTACGGCGGTGCGCCGTACCAGGGGCTCGCCGGCGAGACGATCGCGTGGCCCGACCTGTGGCCACGGCTCGGCGTGGCCGTCGCCTACCTCTTCGTCAACCTGCTGTTCGTCGGCGCGCTCGCGTTCTTCGTCGGCACCCTCACCGACGCACCGCTCGGGGCGGTCGGCACCGCGGTGGTGGTGACGATCGTGTCGAGCATCCTCGACACGATCGACGCGCTCGGGGACCTCCGCGACGCGCTGCCGACCCACTTCCAGTTCGCGTGGGCCGACGTCCTCGCCGCCGAGGTGGACGGCTCCGCCATGGCCACCGGCGCCACCTGGTCGGTGGGCTGGGCCGTGCTGCTGCTCGGGGCGTCGTACGTCGTGTTCGCGCGCAAGGACGTGCTGACCTGAGGCGTGCGCCGCCGTCGACGGGCGGCGGTGCCCCGTCACCGAGGTCCCCAACTCTTGGGATGCGACCGGGCCGCCGACGGCGCACGGTGGTGGTGGGTCGTCTTCTCTCCCACCGAGCGGCCCACCAGTCACCGGACTCCCGTCGCGTCACGGGTGCCCCGGACGAACCCCCCTCGGCTCGGGGCCGCCCGCCGCGCCGGGCCCGCGCACCGTGCGCGGGTCGCCGGTGGCTGGTGGGTCTGACAGGTCCTCGGCGGCGCCCTGTACCCAATTTGCGGTATCCCGCAGCCCCCCGGAGGGGCGTATCGTCTGTTCATCCACCTCTCGGGGGCTGGATGGGGTAAGGGGCCGGGTCGCGGGGAGGCGAGGCCGGCCCCGGGTCCGCTGCGGGCATGGGGGCGCGCAAGCGTGTGTGGGGGGCCTTCGGTGCAATCCGAGGGGGGAAATCATGAGTGCTCGAACCATGCCGAGGGACGTGTGGGGACCCGGCGGCACCGCCGTCGTCGTCGCCGTGCTCCTCACGCCGCTGCTCCTGGCGGCCCAGCTCGACCTGCCGGTCGAGCGAGTCCTGGCCCACGGGGGCCTGACCGTCGCCGTCATCGGGCTGGGGGTGTCCCTGGTCCTGTACGTGCACTGGCGTCTCGTGACCCACCCGGCGGCCGCCTGGCTGGTGGCCGCGGTGACCCTGGTCGCCACCCAGGCCGCGCTGCTGGAGACGCTGTACGTCGCCGAGCCCGGCCGGATGGCGCGCGGCGAGGGGTGGATGCTGACGGTCCACCTGGCCGTGGGCCTGCTGCTGCTCGCCGGTGCGTCCCTGGTGCGGCGGGCCATCCTGCTGACCGACCCGCTGCTCCTGGGGCTGTGCGGTGGGCTCACGGCCGCCGCCGTCCGCTGGGTGCTCGTCGACCTCGCGCCGCCGCTGGCCGTGCCGCACGTCGCGACCGTCGCCCTCGGGCTGGCAGTGCTCGGGGTCGGCCTGGCGGTGGCCTGGGCCGTCAGCCGCGTGCCCGGCCTGCCGAGCTGGGTGCTCGCGCGGATCGCCGCGGCCGTGGGGCTGCTCGTGGTGGGCGAGATCGCCCTCTACCTCCGCCCCGGGTCGCCGACGACCGGGGTGATGGTGGTGTGCCAGGTCGTTGCCGGCGTCCTGCTGCTCAGCACGAGCATCGGCCTGCTGCGTCACTCGATCCGCGAGGGCCAGCTGGTGCTCGCCCGTCTCCGGTGCCGACTGGCCGAGACCGAGGAGCAGAACCGCGTCGAGAGGGCCAGGCTGCACGAGATCAAGGCCACGGTGGCCGGGATCGCCTCGGCCTCCCAGCTGCTGCAGGACGCCGGGCGGCTGTCGCCGGGCCGTGCCGCGCGGCTCGCCGAGATGCTGCAGTCGGAGACGGCCCGGGTCGAGCGGCTGCTCGCCGCGGACGACGTGTCGGCCCTGCAGCCCGTCGACCTGGACGAGGCCATCCGACCGCTGGTGACGCGCCTGGGCGCCCGCGGCGTCGACGTGGACTGGCGGCCGAGCGAGGTGGTCGCCTGTGGTCGGCCCGACCAGGTCACGGAGGTCGTCGGGATCCTGCTCGAGAACTCCGCCTGCCACGCCGGGGGCGAGGGTGTGTCCGTCGACGTCCGGCCGTGCGCGGACCGGGTCGAGATCGTCGTGTCGGACGACGGCCCGGGGGTGGACCCCGACGTCCGCGACTCCCTGTTCGACTGGGGCGTGCGCGGGCGAGGGTCGTCGGGCCAGGGGATCGGGCTGCACGTCGCCCAGCAGCTGGTGGCCGAGCAGGGAGGGCACCTGCGGTGGTCGCCGGGTCACGGGGCCGGGACGGCCTTCGTCGTGGAGCTGCCGGTCGTGAGGACGTCGCGTCGTGCCGTCGCCGGGTAGGCCGCGCCTGACCGTCGTGGAGGACCACGTCCTCCTCGCGGAGGCCCTCGAGATGACCCTCAGCTCCGAGGGCTTCGACGTCCGCAGGATCGAGCCCGCGGACGACGGGATGTCGACCGCCCTGCTGCTGTCGACGATCCTGCGGACCCGGCCCGAGATCGTGCTGCTCGACCTCGACCTGGGGCGGAGCGGGGACGGCGTCCGCCTCATCGGGCCCCTGGCGCACGCCGGCGTCCGCGTCGTGGTGGTCACCGCCTCCGGCGACCGCGCCCGCTGGGGGGAGTGCCTGCGCCACGGTGCCCGGACGGTGCTGTCGAAGGGCCGCCCGTTGCGGGAGGTCGTCGCCACGGTGCGACGGGTCCACGAGGGCTTCCCGGCGATGGCCCCCGCTGAGCGCGACCACCTGCTGCGGCTGTTCAGCGAGCAGCGCCGCGCCGTCGAGGAGCTCAACACCCGCCTCGAACGACTGACGCGCCGCGAGCAGCAGGTCCTCGACCAGCTGGTGTCCGGCCGGACCGTGCGGGAGATCGCCGAGCAGGCCGTGGTCGCCGAGGCCACCGTGCGGACGCAGGTGAAGTCGATCCTGGCCAAGCTGGAGGTGTCGTCGCAGCTCGCTGCCGTCGGCATCGCGCACCGTGCCGGGTGGCGCCTGAGCCGCACCTGACGAGCATCCCGGTCCGCCCCTGTGACCCCTCGGTCCGACGGGGCGGTCCGGCCTGCGCCCACACCTCCGAGCGCCGGCGGGACGGTCCAGGACATGCCCTATTTGTGGCATGCCGAGCCCGAGACGGCGCTCCTACTGTGGCGGCCACGTCGCCGCCCGGGAGTCGACGCAGGAACTCGTCTCATGGGAGGGCAGCACGTGGCCACGTCGACACCGATCTCCACCCCGGTGGGCCCCGGCCTCACCGACCAGGTCCGCCGCCAGGGCGCGCGGCTGAGGTCGGGCTCCGCCGTCCGCCGCCTCGGCCCGGCCCTCGACGTCGTCGCCGTCCTCGTCGTCCTGACGGTGGAGCACGAGCGCTCCGGGGGAGTGCCGGTCTGGGCCTGGTCGCTGCCGGTGATCTGGACGGGGCTGCTGCTCTGCGCGGGTGCCTACCGCGCGGGACCCGAGGCCGCGGCGGTGCGCACGGTCGGCGCCGGCGGAGCCCAGCTGGCCGTCGGCGCCGCGGTCTCGGCGGCCGTCGTCGGGCCCGCGGTCGACCTGCGCCGGCTGCTGCTCCTCACCGCCGCGATGGTCGTCCTGTCGGCCTCGCACCGGGTGGTCGGCGGCCTGTGGCGGTCCTCGCGACCGGTTCCCGTCGTGCTGGCCGGCGAGCCGGACGAGGTCGGGCGCGTCCTGGTCGAGCTGCACGCGGCCACCGATCGCCGCTGGGACGTCGTCGGCGTCGTCCTCCCCACCGCGGAGCCGGACGGCGGCTTCGGCGTCCCGGTCACCTCGGGCTTCGAACGCCTGACGGCGGCCGCGCTCGACAGCGGCGCGGCGACCGTCGTCCTCGCCCCCGGTGGTCGGCTCGACCCCGCCTGCCTGCGCCGCTCCGCCTGGGCCCTCGAGAGCGCCGGCATCGACCTCTACGTCGGGACCGGCCTGCTGGACGTGTCACCGTCCCGGGCCAGCCTCGTCCGGGCCGGGGGCCTGCGGATGCTCCACGTCCGCCCCGCGCCGAGCCGGGGGCCCAGCCGGTGGGCCAAGGAGGTGGTCGAGCGCCTCACCGCGTCGGTCGTCCTCCTGCTCGCGCTGCCGCTGCTGGTCGCGGTGGGCGTCGCCGTCCGCCGCGGCTCGCCCGGGCCGGCCGTCTACCGGCAGGTGCGGGTGGGTCGGGACGGACGGCCCTTCGTCATGCTGAAGCTCCGCACGATGACCCAGGGGGCCGACACCCGGCTCGCGGCACTGGCCGCCACGAACGACTGCGGCGACGGCGTGCTCTTCAAGATGCGGAGCGACCCCCGGGTGACCCCGCTCGGCGCACGGCTGCGGCGCTACTCCGTCGACGAGCTGCCGCAGCTGGTGAACGTGCTGCGCGGTGAGATGTCGCTGGTCGGCCCGCGCCCCGCGCTGCCGTCGGAGGTCTCGGCGTACGACGTCGACCCGACGCGACGCCTCGCGGTGAAGCCCGGCCTCACGGGGTTGTGGCAGGTCTCCGGCCGCTCGGACCTGTCCTGGGACCAGACCGTCCGTCTCGACCTCGCCTACGTCGACAACTGGTCACTGGGGCTGGACGTGACCATCCTGTGCCGCACCGTCCGGGCCGTGCTCGGTCACCGCGGCGCCTACTGACCTCCCGCGACCCGTCGCGACCCGACCACCACCAGGAGCCCGCATGAGCATCGACACCGCTCTGTCCGCAGGCGCCGTCCTGGCGTCCGAGACCAGGCCCTGGGGCAGCTGGTGCGTGGTGGACGCCGGCCCCGGCTACCAGGTGAAGCGGCTGCTCGTGCTGCCCGGACGCCGGCTCTCCTACCAGACCCACGAGCACCGCAGCGAGCACTGGGTCGTCATCCACGGACGGGCGACCTGCACGCTCGACGGTGAGGTCCGGCACGCCGGGCCGGGGGAGTCCGTCGACGTCCCCCAGGGTGCGGCGCACCGGCTGGCGAACGGCGAGGACGTCGACCTCGTCGTGGTCGAGGTGCAGCGCGGGGCCTACCTGGGCGAGGACGACATCTGTCGCCTCAGCGACGACTTCGGCCGCACCGACGCCTGACGCGGCGGCTGACCCGGCGCCTGACCCGGCGCGCCCCACCGGGGCCGCACGACCCGGGCACCACGGTGGTCGAGCCGCCGGGTCGCGACGGCCGTCCCGCGTCGTCGTGACCCGTCCGCGGCGTGGTCCGCAGGCTGCCCGACCACCGCGGACCAGCGGCTGCCCGCGCCCTCGAGGACGTCGCCGAACATCACCCATTTCGGGCAGGCGGGGTGCTGGCCGGCGGACGAACACTGTGACCACCGCGGCCGGGCGCGGTGCCAGCAACGGCATCCGGACGCGTGAGCGCGCGCCCGCGGACCAGAGGAGCACGACATGCGGTGGACGAGGACGTGGGGCGTCGGGCTGGGGGCGGCGGCAGTGCTGCTCGCCGCCCTGACCCCTGCCCACGCCGGGACCCAGCACGACCGGGTGGTCTCGACCAACCCGGCCGACACGGTGCCGGTGATCGAGGACGGGGCGGGCGCCTTCGGCGTCGCGACGGTCGGGAGCACGACGGTCGTGGGCGGCAGCTTCACCCGCGTCCGACCCCGTGGCGGGACCGCGGTGACCCGGGAGAACATCCTCGCCTTCGACGCGAACGGGGCCATCAGCTCCACGTTCACCCCCGACATCGCGACGCGGGTGTGGGACGTCGTCCCCGCCGGCGACGGGGTCAGCGTCTACGTCGGCGGCCAGTTCTCGAACGTCGACGGCCTCGCGCGGACCAACCGCGTCGCCCGCATCAACGTGAGCACCGGCCAGGTCATGACGACGTTCCGCTCGCCCGGCTTCGACAACATCGTCACCGACCTCCAGCTCGTCAACGGGCGGCTGTACGTCGGCGGCTACTTCAAGACCGTGGGCGGCCTGCCCCGCGTCGGGCTCGTCGCGCTCAACCCGACCACGGGGGCCCTGACGGACCACCTTGACGACGTCACCTTCGCCGACGTCTTCCACGACTCCTCGTCCGCCTCGATCCCGTCGGGCAACCGCGGCGTCGGCGTCGAGAAGTTCGCCGTCACGCCCGACGGCTCGAGGCTCGTGGCCATCGGCAACTTCCGCACGGTCAGCGGCCAGCCCCGGGCCCAGGTCGCCGTCCTCGACACGGCCGGCGCCCGGGCGAGCGTGAGCGGCTGGTCGACGACCCGCTTCGCGTCCGGCTGCCACCCGAACTTCCCGACGTACACCCTCGGCGTCGACGTCTCGCCCGACGGCCGCTGGTTCGCCGTCGCGACGGGCGGCGCGTTCTCCGGCGGCGTCGGCTCGGGCACCATGTGCGACGCCATCAGCCGGTGGGAGCTCGCCGGCTCCGCCCCGAACCAGCAGCCGACCTGGGTCGACTACATGGGCGGTGACACCAGCAACGCCATCCACGTCACCGGCTCGGCGGTCTACATCGGTGGGCACTTCCGCTGGGCGAACGACCCCTACGCCGGTGACGCGGCCGGGCCGGGCTCCGTGGACCGCAAGGGCATGGCGGCCCTCGACCCCCGCAACGGTCTGCCGTTCTCGTTCAACGCGGGCAAGCTGCCGCTGCGCTGGGGGGTCAACCGCTTCGTCTCGACGGCCCAGGGCCTGTGGGTGGCGCACGACGGCGACACCCTGGGCAACGAGGCCACCGGCCGGCTCGGGCTGATGCCGCTCGCGGGGGGCAAGTCGATCCCGCCCGACAACACGGGCTCGCTGCCCGGTGACGCGTTCCTGGCCGGCACCCTCGGCAACCCGACGGGTCCGAGCCCCGTGCTCCACCGCATCAACGCGGGTGGCCCGACGATCCCGTCGCTCGACGCGTACGGCGACTGGGAGGCCGACCAGGACGCGAGCTCGCCGCTGCGCAGCGACGGCAGCGCCACGGCGTCCTGGGGCCAGCAGTTCAGCCGCACCGCCCAGGTGCCGGCGACCACCCCCACCGATGTCTTCACCGACGAGCGGTGGGACCCGAACGGCGACCCCCGGATGGAGTGGAACCTGCCCGCGCCCGTGGGCGTGCCCCTGCAGGTCCGGCTGTACTTCGCCAACGGGTACGGCGGGACCAGCCAGGTCGGGCAGCGCGTGTTCGACGTCGCGGTCGAGGGCTCGACCGTCCTCGACGACTACGACATCGTCGCCGACGCCGGCGGTGACTCGCGCGGCACGATGCGGGCCTTCGACGTCACGAGCGACGGCAACGTGGACATCGACTTCTCGCACGTCGCCGAGAACCCGCTGATCAGCGCGATCGAGGTCGTCCGCACCGACGTCACCCCGGTCGACAGCAGCACCGACGACGTCTACCGCACCTCGCTCACGACGTCCGGCGCCACGACCACCACCCAGGTCCCCTCGGGTGGCGTGGACTGGAGCAGCGCCCGCGGGGCCTTCATGGTCGACGGCCGGCTCTACACGGGCTGGGCCGACGGCACCTTCACCTGGCGGAGCTACAACGGCTCCACCTTCGGGGCGCCACGCACGGTCGACCTGAACGACCTGACCCAGTTCGCCGCCGAGCTGCCCGGCGTCCGCGGCATGTGGTTCGACCGGACCACCGGTCGCATGTACTACACGATGCGCGGGCAGAACCAGCTGTACTACCGCTACTTCACCCCCGAGAGCTCGGTGGTGGGAGCGGTGCGGTTCACGGTCCCGAGCACCGCGGGCATCGACTGGAGCAAGGTCACCGGCGGCTTCCTGGCCAACGGCCGGCTCCAGTACGCCGGCAGCGACGGGACCCTGCGGTCCGTCGCCTGGCAGGACGGCGCCGTCGGGGCCAGCACCGTCATGAGCGGGCCCGACGTCGACGGCCGCTCGTGGAGCAACGGGGCCCTGTTCCTCCGAGCCCCCTGACCCGGGGGGCCGGGGGGCGCGGGGGGGGGGGCCGGGGCCCCCCCCCCCCCCCCCCGCGGGGCGGGGGGCCCCAGCGGCCGGCCGGGGCGGGCGGGGCCCCCCCCCCCCCGCCACCGGGGCCCGGGGCCCCGGGGGTGGGCCCCCGGGGCCCCGCCCACCCCCGGCACGGCGCGACGGCGACCCCATGCGCCGACCGTGCCGTGCCGGGCCCAGCCCGGACGTGCCCAGACGTGCTCAGCCGTGCCCGGACTGCCCAGAACTGACCGCCCGTCGGACCCACCAGGAGAGACCCGTGACCCAGACCGTCCGCCCCGTGCGCGGGGTCGAGATGCCCCGGTCGGTGCAGGCCGTGCGCCGGGCGACGCCCCGACCCGCCCAGCTCGCGCTGAAGACCGCCGTCCGGCGCTTCGGCGCCGCGACCGGTGGCCTGCGCCCGCTGCCCGACTACCTGATCATCGGGGCCAAGAAGGGTGGGACCTCGTCGCTGACGAACTGGTTGATCCAGCACCCCGGTCACCTGCGCATGTTCCCGTCCTACCAGCCGCTGAAGAGCGCGCACTTCTTCGACATCGCCTTCCACGAGGGCGTCGACTGGTACCGCGGCCACTTCCCGACCGCGCGGGCCCGGTTGCGGCACCCCGGTGCGGTGGTCGGCGAGGCGAGCCCGTACTACATGTTCCACCCCGCCGCGGCCGGGCGGGCGCGGTCCGTGGTGCCGGACGCGAAGATCATCGCCGTCCTCCGCGACCCGGTCAGCCGCGCCTACTCGAACTACCACGACCGCGTCGCCGCCGGCACGGAGACCCTTCCCACCTTCGAGGCGGCCATCGACGCCGAACCGGGCCGCCTGGCCGGGGTCGACGAGGAGCGGCTGCGGAACGACCCCTGCTACTACTCGCTCGCCCACGACCAGTTCACCTACCTGGCCCGGGGCCGCTACCTGGAGCACCTGAGCTCCTGGCTCGACACCTACCCGGCCGAGCAGGTGCTCGTCCTCCGCGCCGAGGACATGTACGCCGACCCGGCCGCCGAGTTCCGCCGCGTCGAGCGGTTCCTCGGCCTGCGCCACCACGACGGCGTCGACCTGCGCACCTACAACGAACGGTCGAAGCCGCCCATGGACCCGCGGACCCGAGCCCGGCTCGCGGAGTACTACCGCCCGCACAACGAGGCGCTCGCCGAGCGTCTCGGCCGTGACCTCGGCTGGGACTGACCCCGGCCACCTCGGCGTGCCGGCAGCCCGCCACCACAGGACCAGGTGAGACGCATGACCGTCTGCATCGCCCACGACTACTGCACCCAGCGCGGTGGCGCCGAGCGCGTCGCCCTGACGCTCCTCGAGGCCTTCGACGACTCGGTGCTCGTCACCTCGCTGCACGAGTCCCGCAGCACCTTCGCCGGCTTCGGCGACCACCCGGTGCGGACCTCGCACCTGCAGCGGTACGTGCCCCTGCGGCACGACCCGCGGCGGGCCTTCCCGCTGCTGGCGCACGCCTGGGACAGGATCACCCCGCCCGGGGCCTCCGCCGTGGTGTGCAGCAGCTCCGGGTGGGCGCACGGCCTGCGGGTCCCGCCCGGGGTGCGCAAGCTCGTCTACTGCCACAACCCGGCCCGGTGGCTCTACCAGGCCGAGGACTACTTCGGTGACCGCTCTCGGGCGGTCACCGCGGCCGCGCGCTCGATGTCACCCCGCCTGCGGCGGTGGGACCGGGCGGCAGCGGAGTCCGCCGACCTGTACGTCGCGAACTCCAGCGCCGTCGCCCGGCGGATCAAGGCGGTCTACGGCATCGACGCCGTCGTCGTGAACCCGCCGAGCGCGCTGGACCCCGCCGGGCCGCGGCGCGCGGTCGCCGGCGTCGAGCCGGGCTTCCTGCTCAGCGTCGGCCGCGGCCGTGGCTACAAGCACATCGACGTCGTCGCGGAGGCCGTCGCCCGGCACGGCACGGCACGCCTCGTGGTCGTCGGCGGGTACGACGGCGTCGAGACCCTGTCGAACGTCACCCGGCTGCAGGGGGTCACCGACGACGAGCTGCGGTGGCTGTACGCGAACGCCGCCGCCGTGGTGTCGCTCTCCCACGAGGACTTCGGCCTGACGCCGGTCGAGGGGTTCGGCTTCGGGACCCCCGCCGTCCTCCTGCGCGGCGGCGGGTTCCTCGACTCCATGGTCGAGGGGGTCACCGGGGTGTTCGCGGAGGCGCCGACCCAGGAGGCGTTCCTGGAGGCGCTCGAGCAGCTGCCCGGGTCCTTCGACCCGGACCGGATCCGCCGCCACGCCGTCCGCTACGCCCCCGCGACCTTCCAGCGCACCATCCGCGCCCTCCTCGCCGGCGAGGACACCCACGTCCACGCCGCCTGAGCCCCCCCGGCGTCGAGTCGGCACGTCTGCGCAGCCGGGGGACGTCGAGTCGGCACGTCTGCGCAGCCGGAGGACGTCGAGTCGGCATGTCTGCGCAGCCGGGGAACGTCGAGTCGGCACGTCTGCGCAGCCGGGGCCGCCCGCACCACCGCCCAGTGGTGCGGTCGGCCCCCGACGCCTCAGGCGGGGACGACGTGGCGCAGGACCGTCGAGGCCTGCGACGCCCAGGAGAAGCCGGCGGCACGGTCGAGGCCCGCCGCCTGCATCCGGGACCAGAGCGCGGGGTCGTCGAGGAGCCGGCGGACCTGGCGGGTCATCGACCCCACGTCGTGCGGGTCGCAGTAGAGGACGGCGTCGCCGCAGCGCTCACGCAGGCTCGGGATGTCGGCGGCCACCACGGGGCAGCCGAACCGCATCGCCTCGACGGGCGGCAGGGGAGAGGCCTCGTAGTGGGAGGGGAAGAGGAACACCGACGCCCGCCGGTACTGCTCCTCGAGCGCCTCCACGTCGTTCACCTGGCCGAGGAGCCTCACCCGGTCGTGCAGGTGCTCGGGGACCCGTGCGCCGGACGCCCCGAACTGGGCGCCGGTGCCCCCGACGAGGTGGAAGTCCACGGCGTCGGTGCTCGCCAGCTCGACCGCGGCCCGCGCCAGTCCGTCGGCGTTCTTGCGGCGCGTCATGGAGCCGACGTACAGGCAGCGCCGGTCCCGCAGGTCGCGCGCCGGGACGTCGGGGTGGCCGGCCTCGAGGGTGGCCGGGTCGGCCGAGCCCCGAGCGGTCCCGGCGCCCTCGCCGCCGCCGTTCTGCACCGCGGTCAGCCGCGCCGAGGTGATCAGGCGCGGGTGCCTCTCGAGGATCGCGTCGCGCTCGCTGCGGGAGACCGTGAAGACCCGCTGCGACCGGGCCAGGACGACCGGCACGAGCGTGGAGTAGAGCAGGCGGAACGATCGGCTGTAGGCCTGCGGGAAGTACGAGTACGACAGGTCGTGCACCATCGTGTGCACCTGCCGGTGCCGCGTGAGCAGCAGCGACAGCGGGGCGAGGTTCCCCAGGCACAGCAGCGGCTCGTCGCCCACCAGTCCCGGCAGCTCGAGCTGCTCCCACGCGTGGGAGGTGAGGCGGCCTGACCGTCGCAGCACGGCGGAACGGAAGCGCGGCACGGTGACGAGGTCACCCCGTGCCGGCGCCCAGACGACGACCTGGAGCCCCGGCAGGGCACCCTCGGCGAGGAGCTCGTCGAGCGCGGTGACCAGCTCGATGGCGACCCGCTGGATGCCGGTCACGTCCTGCATCAGGAACCGTCCGTCGACGTGGAGCCGGCGGGGGACACCGCGCCGGCGGACCGCCGTGGTCATCGCGCCGGACGGCCGGCGTCGGAGACCGCGTCGAGCAGCCACGCGGGGCGCCGGGTGTGCTCCGGCAGCACGGCGTCGAGCCGGGCGAGGTCGTCGGCGAACAGGGGGCCGAGCGACGAGCGGACGTCGTCCGGGACGCCGTGGCGCTGCAGCATGCGGCGCCGCACGGCCTCGCGGAAGCGCCAGGTGGTCACGAGCCGGCCGGCGCGGCGGGCGACGTCGTGGCCCTGCGCCCGCCAGAGCACCTGCTGGAGCCGCGGGTGTCGCGGGCTGCCGGAGACGTTGACCCGCGGGACGGCCTCCGTGGGCCGGGGCAGGGCGGGCAGGCCGAGGAAGGCGGCGACCTCGTCGAGGGTGCCCTCGTAGTCGGCCTCCAGGTCGTCGTGGAACCAGACCCGCAGGTGACCGGGCGGCAGCGTGCGCGTCATCGCCTCGACCGCCTCGGCGTAGTGGCTCATGGCGGTGTAGTGCCACAGGTGGTGCCAGCGCTGGTGCACGCGGCACTCCTCGTCGGCCACGGCGCGGAGGAAGTCGGCCTCGGGCTCGCGTCCCTGGGCCCTCAGGTACTGGTGGCTCGACCACGCGCGCTCCACGGGCTCCCGCAGGAGCAGCACGACCCGCGCGTCCGGCGAGAGCCGCAGGAGCTCGGGGACGGCGCGCTCGTGGTGGTACATCGTCGAGACCGAGCCCTCGCCCCGCGCGGGACGGTCGCCCGCCGCGGCGAACAGCGCCAGGTAGTCGCGTTCGCTGGTGACGGCCGTCCGGTTGAGGCTCTCCTCGTCCCCGGGCCCCCGGAAGTCGACCCGGGTGCCGTGCAGGGCCAGGTAGTGCGGCTCCTTCGGTGTGGTCACGTGGACGTCGGGACGACGACGCAGACCTTCCAGCAGCCCCGTCGTCCCCGCACGCCCCGCGCCGGCGACCACGAAGGTCGGACCCCCCTCGGTCATCGGACCCCCTCCCGTCGACGCCGACGGCACCAGGGTCGACGCTCGGGATCCGGGGGTCGTCACCCGTTTTGGGTACGTTCCGCCGGCCCGCCGCTGTCCTCCCCGAGCGCGGCGACGGCGCTCCGCAGCAGCGGCAGCCCCCAGCCCCGGCGGGCGACCGCCGCCAGCGGGGTCCGTTGCCGGTCGAGCACGAAGCGCAGGTTCACGTCGAGCAGGTACGCCGCCAGGACGACGTCCTGCTCGGCCACGGGCAGACCGAGGTCCTGCCGGAGCGCGGCGCCGGCCCGGTCCAGCCACGCCCGCTCCTCGGCGTCCCCGGTGCCCTCGTGCACCCGGAGCTCCTGGGCGAGGAAGTGGACGGCGTCGAACCCCACCGGGACGTCCTCGCCGTAGTGCTCCCAGTCCCACAGCAGCACCCGCTCGCCGTCGCGGACCATGTTCCACGCGGTCCAGTCCCCGTGGCACGGGCCGAGACCCAGCGGGGCGGTCCCCGCGGCGCGGCCGACGGCCTGGAGGTGGGAGCCGAGCTCGGCGCGCAGCGTGGGGTCGTCCACGTCGGCCAGGCGCCGCGTCGTGCGGGCCCACCAGCCGCTGTCGGCCAGCGGGGCGGTGCGCGACCCGGGGGCGGCGGCCAGCTCGCGCATGGCGTCGACGGGCCGGCCCGCGTCCCCGCCCCCCGTCCCGCCGTCGTCCGCGAGCAGCGGGGAGACCAGGAGCAGCTCGTGTCCGCGCCACGTGCCCCGGTGCAGCACCGTCGAGTGGACGACGAGGCGCAGCCCGAGGCCGCCGACACGCTCGAGGGCGTCGGTCTCGGCCCGGACGGCGGCCCGGCCGGCGGGGTCGATGCCGAGCTTGCCGAAGGCGAGGGTCGAGGAGTCCGGGGCCAGGGCGCGCAGGACCACGGTCCGTGCGTGCTGCCAGCTGCCGAGGCGGACGGCGACGTCGGCGGGCCCGCCGAGGTGGTCCCGCACCGCCGCGACGAGGGACCCGGTGTCGGCCACCCGCAGCCGCCGGAGGGGCAGACGGGCCAGCAGCCCGCGGCGGTGGCCCGCCGCCAGCGCCGCCGCCCCGAGTCGGCGCAGGCGCGAGGACTCCTGGCCCTCCAGCGCGGCGGACGTCCACGGCGCCCGCGCGGGCACCAGCCAGCGGGGCGCGGCGACGGCCGGGAGCACCAGCCAGTCCGACGTCCCCGCCGGCGGACGGCGCCCCCGGGTGAGCCTGACACCCTCCGGCCACAGCACGCGTGCGGAGCCGAGGAGCAGGCCGTCGGCCTCCGCCCGCCCGTCCTCGGGCCCGTGCTGCCCGCGCTGCCGGTGCTGCCCGCGCATCCCCGCTCCCGCCCTCGGCCCGTTGTCGGGACCCGGATCGTGGGGGCAGACTAGGCGACCCGACGGCGGCGGGGGTGGGCTGTGACCACGAGCACCGAGATGCGGACGACGCTGCTCGCGGCCGCCGCGCTGCTGGTGACCGGGTGCTCGTCCGCCGCACCCGCCGACCCCCTGGAGCCCGCGGGCCGGACGGACGAGCCCGCGGCGCGAGCGGGCGACGGTGGGGCCGGCGAGGTCCCGAGCGACGGGGCCGGCGGCGCGGGTCCGACCTCCTGCCCGCGACCCGGGGGCTGGACGATCGACGACCCGCGGATCACCGAGTCGAGCGGCATGGCGCTGAGCCGCGTGCACCCCGGCGTGCTCTACACGCACAACGACGCCGGCAACGCGCCGTCGGTGTTCGCCGTCGACGCCAGCGGCACCCGCGCGGTGCTCGACCTGGCCGTGCTGGGCGTCGACTGGGAGGACGTCGCGACCACGCCCGACGGTCGGCTGTGGGTCGGCGACATCGGCGACAACGACGAGGTCCGTGGTTCGGTGTCGGTCGCCGTCGTCGAGGAGCCGGACGTCCTGACGAGCACGACCCTGGCCGCGACGACGTACGAGCTGCAGTACGAGGACGGGCCGCACGACGCCGAGGCGCTGCTCGTCGACCCGCGTGACGACCGGGTGTGGGTGGTGACCAAGGAGGAGCCGTCCGGCACGGCGTACGTCGCGCCGGTGCGGCTGCGCGAGGACCGCGTCAACGTGCTGCGGGCCGTGAGCGAGGCGCCGGCGGCGGTCAGCGGCGGGGCGTTCTCGCCGGACGGGGAGCGCATCGTCCTGCGCACCCAGCGCCGCGCGTTCTTCGGCGACGGGTTCCGCGACGAGACCGAGGTGGTGGACCTGCCTCAGCAGCGTCAGGGCGAGGCCGTGACGTTCACCGAGGACGGGCGCTGGGTGCTGCTGGGCAGCGAGGGCGAGAACAGCCGCGTGCTGTGCCTGCCGGTCCCGGGTGCCCCCGGGGGCTGACGGCGGTGACGGGGACGACGGCGGGGGGTCTGCTGGTGGTCTGCCGGGCCAACCTGATCCGGAGCCCCGTGGCGGCGGGCCTGCTGCGGCGTGGTCCGGGCGGACGCCGCGAGGTCGCGTCGGCGGGGCTCCACGCCGAGCCCGGCCTGCGGGCCGACGACGACACGGTCGCCGTCGCGGCGCGGGCCGGCGTCGACCTCGCCGACCACGTCTCCCGACCGGTGACGGCGGACCTCCTGGCGGCGTCCGCCCTGGTGCTGGCCATGACCGAGGCGCAGCGCTCGGCGCTCGTGCGCACCCTGCCCGCCGCTGTGCCCCGGACCTTCACGCTGCTCGAGCTCGTCCGCCTGACCGGCCCCGGGCCGGCCGACGGCAACGACGTCCCCCTCGGGGGACCCCTGGCCGAGGTCGCGGCGCGGGCGCACCGGCGGCGTCCCCTCGAGCTGGGCCCGGGCGTCCCCGAGGACGTGCCGGACCCGGTCGGGCGCGGGCCGCAGGAGCTCCGGGCGGTGGTGGCCCGCCTGGTGCAGGCGTGCGACCGGCTGACGGGGTACGACGCGGCGGGGTACGGCGCGGCGGGGCCGGTCAACCCTGCGCCTGGCCCGACAGGCGGGCCTCCGGCTCCGCCGGGCCCGGGGACGCCGCGTCCGGCGACGTCGTGACGTCCTCCGCGGGCCGGGCCCGCCGGTAGTCGTAGCTCGTCAGGTGTGACTCGTCGACCCCGTTGAGGACGACGCCGGCGGGGGTGACCCCGACGGTGCGCAGCGCCTCCCGCAGCGCGACGAGCTGACGCCGTCGGGTGACCCCGACCCGCGTCACCGCCACCACCAGGTCGGCCCGGGTGACGAGCTCGAGGGTGTCCGCCCCCAGGAGCACGGGCGGGCTGTCGACCACGACGAGGTCGGCCGAGGCGACGAGCTCGTCGAGCAGCTCGCCCATCCGTGGCGAGCTCAGCAGGGCGGCGGGGTTCGGGGCGGGGGTGCCGGCGGCGAGCACGCGGAGGTCGTCGACCCCGACGTCGAGCAGGTGGGTGTCGGCCGGCTGCCCGCTCGCGAGCAGGTCGGAGAGCCCCGGCGGGTCGCCCAGGCCGAAGCGCGGGGCGACGGCGGCGCGTCGCAGGTCGCCGTCCACGAGCACGACGCGCAGGCCGAGCCGCGCGGCCGCCACGGCGAGGTTGGCGCTCGTCACCGTCTTGCCCTCACCCTGCTGCGCGGAGGTCATGAGGACGACGGGCGCGGCGTCGGTGGTCCGCGTGGCGAGCACGAAGCGGAGGTTCGCGGCGAGGCGCTGGTACTCCTCGCTCACCGGGTCGTGGGGCCGGAGCAGCGTGGCGACCCGCTCCGACAGGGCCCGGTCGCGCCACTCGGGGACCCGCCCCAGCACGGCACCACCGAGGGTCTGGTGCACGGTCGCCTCCTCGTGCACCTTGTCGTCGAGGCGGTCGCGCAGGAGGGCGGCGCCGACGCCGAGGACGAGGCCGACGAGGCCGCCGAGGACGACGTTCAGCAGCGTCTGCGGCGTCACCGGGGCCTCCGGCGCCTCGGGGTTCCGCAGGAGCTCACCGCCGGTGGCGGCCGTCGTCAGCGACTCGGTGAGGGCGTCCGCCTGGGAGTCGAGCTGCGTCTGCGTGCTGAGCAGGGTCCGCCGCTCGCTGGCGAGGGCCTCCTGACCGGGCTGGTCGGCGAGCTCGTCGTCGATCTGCCCCAGCCGGGTCTCGACGTCGGCCCGCTCGGAGGCCAGCCGCTCGCGCGCCTGCTCGTAGCTGCCGACCGAGTCCTGCTCGCGGAACTGCAGGTACGCCGTCGCCACCACCGACGCCGTCCGTGCGGCGCGGTCGGCGTCGGAGTCCTGGGCGGTGATCCGCAGGACGCGGCTGGTGCCCACCGCCTGCACGGTGACCAGCTCGTCGAGGTCGGGCGGGGAGGCGAGCCCGTAGCGCGACTGGACCAGGCGGGCCACCGGCAGCGAGGTGACGACCTGCGTCTGCGTCGCGACCTCCTCGGCGTCGATCTGGCCGTCGCCGGTGTCGGTCTGGGGACCGGACGGCTCGAGCAGCACGTCGGCCGACGCGGCGTACGTCGGGGTGGCGGCCAGCGAGTAGGCGAGGGCGAGCCCCACGCAGAGCAGCAGCACGGCGACACCCGTGCGCCACCGTCGGCGCAGGGCGCGCGCGTGGTCACGGAGGCCGGGTCGGTCCGAGGCTCCGACAGCAGTCATGTCTGTCATCCGCGAACGCCCCCCGCATTCGTTGTTTGGGGCAGTCTAAGCCGGATGGACCCCCATCGCGCCAGGACGTCGGTGGGCGGGGCCATGGTCTGGTTCGTCGCGTCGTACGCCGGGTCGGTGCTCGGCGTGCTCGGCCTGAACGCCGCGGCGGGGCGGTGGCTGGGGCCCGACGACTTCGGGTTCTTCGTCGTCAGCCTCACCGCCGCCGGGCTGCTCAGCCAGGTCGGTCTGGTCGGCTCGCACCGCTCCGGGCTGCGCGAGGTGGCCCGGCTGCGCGACAGCGCGGACCCCGCCGCGATGGTCGTGCTGCGCAACGGGGTGCGGGCCGTGTGCCTCACCACGCTCCCCGTCGCGGGCCTGGTGGGGGGCGTCGCCACCTGGGTCCTCGCGCAGGACTCCTCGGGCCCGGAGCGGGTCACGCTCGCGGTGGCGGTGGGGGCGCTCGTCGTCCTCGGCGGTCAGCAGCAGCTGTGGGCCAACTACGTGCGCGGGCTGGGCCACGTGCGGTTCGCGAGCATGCTGGAGGGCCGCTCCGGCGGCGCCCTGGTCGCGGGGCTCCAGGCGGGCTGCGTCGTCCTGGTGTGGTGGCTGGCGCCCGGGTGGGACCTCGTCGGCGCCGTCGCGGCGGTGGCCGTGGGGTTCGTCGTCCCCGTGACCTCGGCGTGGCTCGTGGTGCGGCGGCGGTGGCGGGGCCTGCCCGGCCCGCGGGCGCGGTTGCTCCGCGACCTGCGGCACACGGTGGGGCGGGACTGGCGGTTCCTCTCCGCGCAGGTGGCCACGTTCCTCAACGGCACGACGGAGATCTGGCTGGCCGGCCTGGTGCTGACGGCGGTGGACACCTCGATGTTCTCGGCCGGTCAGCGGCTCGCCCTGCTGCTCGTGCTCCCGCTGACCGCGCTGCAGGTCGTCCTCGCACCCGTGATCGCGCGCTCGGTCACCGCGCCCGCCCCGCCGCCCGCCGACGCCGGTGGCGACCGTCGTCCCGAGCTCGAACGCCTGGTGCGGACGGGGGCCACCCTCGCGACGGTCCTCGCGCTCGTGCTCGCCCTGCCGATCCTCGTGGCACCGGGCCCGGTCCTCGGTCTCGTCTACGGCCCGGGGTTCTCCGCAGCAGTCCCGGTGCTGCTGCTGGTGTCGGTCGGGTCGATCGGCAACGTGGCCACCGGGATGGCCGGGACCGCGCTCTCGATGCTGGGCCGCGAGGACGTCGCCGCGCGCGTCCAGTGGCTGGGTGTGGTGCTCCGCGTGGCCCTCGGCGTCCCGGCCGCCCTCACCCTCGGGTTGCACGGACTCGCGATCTCGGCCTTGCTTGTCTCGTCGATCGTGTTCACAGTGATGTGGTGGCGGAGCCGTCGGGCTCTCGGGATCGCCACCCACGTCACACTGCGTCCCGAGCTGACCCTGCTGCGGAGGACGTCCGGCTAGGGGGAACCGCTGTGGAGCTCACCTTCGCCTCGCTGCTGGCGGCGACGCTGTTCTTCGGCCTGCTGGTGACCTGCGCGGTCATGCTCGGGCGGGGCCCGACGGACATGGTCCTGCTGTTCGTGCTGGTCTTCTGCCTCTTCTACGGCTTCCGCCCGATGATGTTCATCCTCGGCCTGGACGTGCCCTACCCGACGGAGCTGTTCTTCCCCGAGGAGATGCCGTCGTTGCTGCCGTCGACGCTGCTCGCGCTGAGCCTCTACCTCGCCTTCGCGATGCTGGGCATCGCCGCGATCAGCCGCTCCGGGTCGCACGGGTGGGCGCCGTTCTTCGCGCCCGCCGAGACCGACCTGCGGCGGGCGCTGACCGTCACGCTCGTGCTCACCGCGGTCGGCACCCTGGTCTCGGTCTACCTGATGGCCCGGTACGGCGGGGTCGGCGGCGTCATCGTCGCCAGCAAGTACGACAAGGCGCTCGGCGGCCTCTACGCGCTGCGGTCGATCTCCGGCGTGGGCGCCATCGTCGCGGTCACGACCTTCATCGACATGCGACGACAAGGGCTGCCGTCGCGCTGGGTGCGGGCCGCCGTCCTGCTGAGCGCGTTCGCGAACGCCTTCTTCGTGTTCATGTGGGGGAGCCGGGGTGTGCTCATCGTGGTGGCGGTGGTGCTGATCCTGGGTCTGCAGCCCGACCGTCGCCGTCGCCGGCCGGTGCGACGGGAGCGGGTGCTGGCCCGGCTGCTGGTGGCCGTCGTCCTGGTCGTCGTGGCGGCGTCCGGCATGCGGATCGCCCGGGACAACCTGAGCCACGGCGAGGTGCAGGCCAACTACGCCGCGTCCAGCTCGTGGCGGCAGGCGGCGGTCGGCACGAACTCGATCTACTTCGACGCGGCGATGCTGTCGTTCCGCGACTTCCCGTCGCGCTACCCGTTGCGGCAGGGGGAGGACTTCGCGAACGGGGCCGTCGGCGTCGTGCCGCGGTTCGTGTGGAAGGACAAGCCGACGGGCATCCCGCCGGGCAAGTGGTTCCGCCAGGTCTACGAGCCCCGGAAGCTCAACGGCTGGCCGATGGGCGCGGCGGCGGTCTGGTACCTCAACTTCGGCTGGTGGGGCCTGCCGCTCGGCGGCCTGGTCTCGGGGCTCGTCATCGGCATGCTCGCCGCGGCGCAACGACGGCGGCCGGCCAGCGGCTTCAACACCGGCGTCGCCGTGGTCGCCGCGGTGTTCGTGCTCCCGCTCGGCTGGGACAACCAGGTGCTGATGAAGTTCGTCATCTGGCTGGTGCCGCTGTGGGTGCTGTCGTTCTACGTCGCACCGCGACGACGGCGGGTCGAGCAGCCGGCCGAGGACACCGAGCCCGCGCCCGCACCGACCTAGGTCCAGTAGAGGACGCGCGCCCGGGGCAGCCGGGTCGCCACCTGCGACTCCAGGGTGTCGCGCATCTCGCGCATCACCTCGCGGGGGTAGACGTACTTCACCCCACCGAACTTCGAGCGCTTCTCGGTGCGGTGGGACTCGTCGAGGTCGAGGCGCGTGCCCGGGTACCACGACAGGAGCACCCGGCGGCTGGCCTCGGTGAAGCGGTGGGTGATGAGCTCGACGGTGAGGTCGACGTCCGGCAGCCCGGACAGCGCCGCCGCGGCGTCGCCGAGCAGGGCGGCGTACTCCTCGCGCCAACCCGGCAGCGGCATCACCGGCGCCACCGTCATTCCCACGGGGTAGCCGTCGGCCGCCACGGCGCGCAGCGCCGCGAGGCGCGCGGCGACGCTCGCCGTCCCGCCCTCGAAGCGGTGCGCGACGGACGCCGAGTTCACGGACACCCGCATGCGGGTGCGTCCGCCGTGGGGGAGGCCGACCAGGGCCGCGGCGTCGTCGTACTTGGTGGTGAAGCGCAGACCGACGCCGTCGCCGTGCTCGCCGCGACCCACCTGCGTGATCGCGGTGGACAGCGACCCCGTCACCCGCTCGAGACCCAGGGGGTCGGTGTAGCACGACAGCTCGAACGTCGTGCCCTCGTCGCCGCGCGCGGCGTCCCCGGTGGTCACCGTGCCGGAGCCGGCGAGGTCGCGGACCGGTGCCAGCACGTCGTCCAGGTTGGCGTAGGCGCGGGTGACGGGCGGGCCCTGCAGCGAGCCGGCGAGGTAGCAGTACTGGCAGTGGGCCGGGCAGCCCCTCGCGAGGTCCAGGCGCCAGTCGGCGCTGGGCGGGATGGGCTGCGGCCGCAGCTGGCTCGGCGGGGCGACGACGACCGCGAGGGTCCGCTTGGCCCGCGCGTAGGTCTCGCGCTCGGTCTCGCCGCGCAGCGTCGGGAGGCGGTCCCCGTCGAGCAGCCGGACGTCGTCGACGCCAGCCGCCTCGCAGCGCTCGACGATCCGCCGGCCGTGGTCGCGCTCGGCGGCTGACCGGGTCACCAGGACGTGGCGGGGACGCCACAGGCGGGTCGGGGCGTCGGCGAGCAGGTCGGTGCCGGGTGCGGGGCTCACCCCTGGTCAACCGAGGCCCCCCGGGGTCCGCTTCCCGCACGGGCGACCCACTAGCGTCGCGGGATGGTGCGCAGCGTCGGTCTGGAGGAGGAGCTGCTGCTCGTCGACCCCGCGACGGGACAGGTCAGGTCCGCGGCGCCGCGGGTGCTGCAGGGGCAGGCCGACCCGCAGGACGACGCGCTGCCGGTCGAGATGGAGCTCTTCCGCCACCAGGTCGAGACGGCCTCGGCGCCGTCGACGTCGCTGGCCGCGATCGGCGACGACCTGCGCCGCGCCCGTCGTACGGCGGGGGAGGCCGCGGGCGCCGAGGGCCTCGCGCTGGTCGCGTGCGGCGTGGTGCCGCGCGCCTCCGACGGGGCGGTGCCGTCACCCGACGACCGCTACCGCGACATCGTCGACCGTTTCGGCGCGCTGGCCCGCGCGGCGGGGACGTGCGGCATGCACGTCCACGTCGACGTCGACTCCCCGGAGCAGGGGGTCGCGGTCATCGACCGGGTCGCGCCGTGGCTGCCGGTGCTGCTCGCGATCTCGGCCAACTCACCCTTCTACGACGACCAGGACACCGGCTACTCGTCGTGGCGGGCGCAGGTGTGGTCGCGCTGGCCGACGGCGGGGCCGGCCGAGCCCTTCGGCTCGCTCGCCGAGTACCGGCGCGTCGGGGAGCGGTTGCTCGCGTCCGGTGCGGCCCGTGACGAGGGGATGCTCTACTTCGACGCCCGCCTCGGCCAGGGCACACCGACCGTCGAGCTCCGGGTGACCGACGTGTGCACCGACGTCGAGGACGCCCTGCTGGTCGCCGCCCTCGCCCGTGCGCTCGTCGAGAGGTCCGTGCGCGCCGAGGACGCCGGCGAGACGCTGCCGTCGTGGCGGGTCCAGGAGCTCCGCGCCGCGCAGTGGCGGGCGTCCCGCGACGGCGTCACCGGGGCTCTGCTGCACCCGGTGACCGGCGAGACGACAGCCGCCCGCGAGGTGCTGCGGGTCGTCCGTGACGAGCTCGCGGACCTGCTCGCGGAGGCCGGCGACCTGGAGCGTGTCGACGACGGCCTGGAGCGCGTGCTCGCCCGCGGCGGTGCCTCCTGGCAGCGGTCGGCGTACGAGCGCGGCGGGACCGTGCGGGACGTCGTCCTGGACCTCGCCGCCCGCACCGAGGCGACCTGGGCGGACGGCGCCGGTCCCTGACCGTCAGGCCGGCGTCTTGCCCCGGCCCTTGCGCCCGGCCGAGGCGCCCTTGCCCGCCCACTTCGCGGTCGAGTCGAACGGCTTGCGGCCCCAGCGTCCCAGCGGGCCGGGGAGCTTGCCGGCCACGTTCCCGGCGGTGCCGACGGTCTTCTTCGTCGCGCGCTCGGGGTGGCGGGACAGGCGGGGGAGCAGGAACGCCAGGACGGCGAGGACGACGACGATGACGATGATGACGGCGATGACCATGACGGGCTCCCGGCCAGCGGGGCGGAGGTCCCGGTCTGGTCTGGATCACTGTGGACCCCACGACCGGTGCACGCAACAAGCATCGCCGGGGAGTCGCCCACGGGCCCGTCGCGGGCCGGTCAGCCGGTCAGGGCCCCACCACCGGGATCGCGCTGGCCGGGTGCGCCTGTGCGCTCGCCTCCGTCGCCGTGGCCTCGACCGGGCGCCCCGGGGGCCGAGGACCCGGACCGACCGTGACCCGACACCGATGGGGCCGAGCACGTGTAGCGATCGTCTCGACGGGCACCGTCCACAGCACGGTAGGACACGATCTGCGACCCGGGCGGGGGCCATGCACTTCCACGCGGTGGAGCAGCAGGTCCACGGCGAGCCTCACCAGCTCGACGGCGTCTCGTCGCTCGCCTACCCCAGTGACCGGCCGGCGTTCGCGACCGTGGGCGAGGCGATCGACGCGGTCATGGACTCGGCGCTGCTGCAGTGGGGCGCTCCGGCGGAGGACGCCGTCGAGCTGGCCCTCATGGCGGAGATCGGCGACAGCCTCGAGCTCTCCGAGCAGGGCGCCCTGGCCTCGTGGGTGGCGCCCGACGGCAACGGGGCGGTGTGGTCCGTCCGGGCCTGTGACTGCGCCGACGGCACCCTGGCCCTGATCTTCGCCCACCACCGCCGTGGCGGCTGAGGTCGACGGCGCGTCGTCGGCACCGGGCCACGGCTCCATGAGCGTCTCTTGCAACGGTCCAGTGCGGGCCGGGTCCGATCCTTGAGCCGCGGATGAGGCTGGATCCCTAGTGTCGTTCCTGGCCGTCCCACCTGGACCCCATGCTGGGTGGGACGGCCACCCACGTCGCACGACGACCGCGCCCGTCGCCCTACTCCGGGTTGCTGGTCCGCGTCGGCTGCTGCTCGGGGCCCGTGTCGGCGTCGTCGCCCACGAGACCTCCGACGCCGAGCAGGACGAGCGCGACGAGCAGCACGGCGCCGAGGGCGAGGAACGGGATCCACTTCTTCGCAATCACCTCCGCACGGTTGCCGGAGCGGCGCCGGGCACTCGTCCCGACCGGCCCCGGCGACGGACCGCGGCGGTCACGGGGCACCCGCGATGCCCCCGAGGCGGATGGTTGTCGGCGCCTGTCCACTTCCTGTGGACTTCTGTGGAAACCACCCCCGGACCCTGGCGGCGGAGTACGGTCCCCGACGTCGGAGACATCGGGCTGCTCCGACAGCACGATGCGGCGGGCCGCTCCTCTCTGCCCCCCAGGGAGATGCGCGGCCCGCCTGCCCCGCCGGAACCATCGGACCCGCTCGACGGCCGCCGTGGGCAGCGCACGCCCGCGCCCTGCTGGGTCGAGAGCCGGGGTGCGGCCGTCAGTCGGCGACGGCTGACGTTCTCCTGCGGCCGAACCCTCAACTGCCTTACGATTCACCCGGGGCCGGTCCCGGGCCCGAGCAGCGATGTACTTGGGGGGCCTCTGCGTTGCTGCCGCCCGGACGACGATCGATCCCCCGTGACACCCCCACGTCTCGCCCCTCGCGGCGTGGGGGTGTCTCAGCCCGGTGCGCGCACGCCGGCGCCGGCCACACCTCGGACGGGACCAGCACACTGCCGTCCGGTCGGGCACGGGAGTTGAACTGGCGTGCAGGTCGCGACGGCGAGGACGCTCGGCCTCGACGTCGGCCCGCTCCTCGAGTCGAGCCGGGCGCGAGCCCGGCTCGGTGACTGGGGTCGACCGGTCGACTCGCCCACCCGAGGCGCCGGGCGGCCTCCTGGTGGGTGAGCAGACCCCGTGCTCACTCGATGACGACGGCTCGGTTCCCGAGCTTGATCCGCTTGCCCAGCCTGCCGTCGCGGCGAGCGTCGTCTATGTAGCTGTTGGGGCAGCAGGCGGGATTGCCGCTGGTGACGTCCCCGATCAACACGAGGGCACCGAACTGGAATGAGCTGACCTCATCACCCAGGCAGGAGGCCGGCAGCGAGAAGCTGTACTGGTCCTTCCTGGCGGAGCGGCGGACCTCCAGGCCGTCGCACTCCACGGGCTGGCCCGTGGCGTCGTCGGTCAGGACCGCACGCTTGCGGGAGCCCTCGCCCCGCAGCGTCGCTCTCCGGTCGTCGCCCAGGTTGCTGACGAATCGCACCGAGGCGCTCGTGTAGTCGGTGGAGGCGAGGGTCAGGTCAGCGACCGTGATGACGGCCGTCACGATGCCTTCGGTGGTGTCGACGCGCAGGCGGCGGATGTCCGCACTCGCCTCGACCCCCTCTCGGCCGGGGAAGTCGGGGTCGCCGGACAGGGTCGCGTCGCCGATGGGGTCATACGTGTTCCGAGTCTCCGCCTGCGCGGGGGAGGTGACGAGCAGCGAGGCCGCGACAGCGAGGACAGCAGCCGAGGTGATCGAACGGAGCAAGGGACGGGTGGCGCGCATGCGACCTCTTCACGACGTGGGTCCGGAGACCCGGGGGTGCCGCACCGACTGGCTCGACGCGCGCATGGTCGCACCCGTCCGGATCGGCCACCGTGACTTTGCCGAATCTCGCGGCCTCGGCCGTTCCTCGACGACGCCCGACCGGGTCTTGCGAGATCGCAGCAGGAGCCGTGACCGCGCCTCCGGTCTACCTTGCGAGACGGGGGCCAGACTTCTTCCTGGCCGTCCCGCCTGCACCCCATGCCGGGCGGGGCGGCCCTCGCTCGGGCGCCTGTGCAGCGGGGCTCGGTCCTCGGCGGTGCCGCCACCTCCGACGGCACGACCGGGTGCCGGAAATCTGTCCTCCGACAGCGTCGCGGGCAGGTCGGAGCCCGCGGACGAGAACAACGGAAAACCGCCTCCGACTCTGCGTTTCCGCAGGTCAGAGGCGGTATCTGATCTGGTGGGCGATACTGGGTTTGAACCAGTGACCTCTTCCGTGTCAAGGAAGCGCGCTACCACTGCGCCAATCGCCCGTGTGGAGTTGTGGTGTCGAGGTGGGTACGGGATTTGAACCCGTGTACACGGATTTGCAGTCCGTTGCCTCGCCTCTCGGCCAACCCACCATGGAGGCCCAACCAAGAGAGAACCTCTCCGAGCGGACGACGAGGCTCGAACTCGCGACCTCAACCTTGGCAAGGTTGCGCTCTACCAACTGAGCTACGTCCGCTTGCGGCTCCCGACCTTGCGGCCGTGAGTGCGTCAGGAACACTAGCCGATGCCTCAGGGGCCGCAAAATCACCCCCCTCCCTCGGCGCGGGAGGCCCGGGCGGGCGGCGATCGTGTCGCCTGTGACCCACCGGGTGCGCCACGGGCGACACGCTCTCCTCCTAGGGTGATTCACGTGCACGTGTGGGTGAACGGACAGCTGCTCGACGACCCGACCGCGCCCACGCTGCGCGTCGACGACCACGGCCTCGTGGTGGGGGACGGGGTGTTCGAGTCCGTCGAGGTCAACGACGGTCGCGCGTTCGCGCTGACCCGCCACCTCGACCGGCTCCTCGTCTCCGCCGCCGGCCTGGGGCTGACCGGCGTCGACCTGGGCGACGTCCGCGCGGGCGTGGACGCGACCCTGGCGGCCGAGCACCTCGAGCGCGGCAAGCTGCGCATCACCGTCACCGGCGGGCCCGGACCGCTCGGCTCGGGTCGTGGCGACGGCCCGCTGACCGTGGTCGTCGCCGCCGAGCCCATCGGCCCGAGCGACGCCTCGGCGGCGATCGTCACCGTGCCGTGGCTGCGCAACGAGCGGGGTGCGCTCGCCGGGCTCAAGACCACCTCGTACGCCGACAACGTCGTCGCGCTGGCCGAGGCGCGCAAGCACGGCGCGAGCGAGGCGATCTTCGCCAACCTCGCCGGCAACCTCTGCGAGGGGACCGGCAGCAACGTGTTCTACGTCGTCGACGGCGAGCTGCGGACGCCGACGCTCGCCTCCGGCTGCCTCGCCGGCGTCACCCGGGCCCTCGTCCTCGAGTGGTACGGCGGCCGCGAGGTCGACGAGCCCATCGGGGTCGCCGAGGCCGCCGACGAGGTGTTCATCGTCTCGACCACCCGGGCCGTGCAGCCCGTGCACCGCTGGGGGAGTCGGGAGTGGTCGACGCCGGGTCCGGTCACGGCCGAGGCCCAGGCCGCGTGGCGGGCCAGGGAGGGCGAGGACGTCGACCCCTGAGCCATGCGTTAAAGTCGCGGACGCCGCGTGAGCGGCACCGGCTCCGTCCCGGGCGATTGGCGCAGTGGTAGCGCGCTTCGTTCACACCGAAGAGGTCACTGGTTCGAACCCAGTATCGCCCACCAGTTCCGTACCAGCCGCTGAGCATCGTGGGGAGCTCATCGTGACGCCGTCCTCCGACCCACCGTCCCCGGGTCCGGGCCTGCACGACGAGGTCCTCGAGGCGGCGCTCCGCCTCAGCCGTGCGCGTGACGCCTTCGCCGCCCGGTACGCCGCCACCGAGGGTGACGACCACGGCCGGGTGGTCGCCCGTGGTGAGCAGCTCTTCGACTACGTCATGGCGGCCTCGTTCGGGTGGCGGGAGCTGCTCGCGACGCGGACGGCCAGTCCGTCCGGGGCCGCGGGGATCCTGGCCGGACTGCGGAACAACCGGCGCATCATCGACACCGGCACCCGGATGGAGAGCGTCTTCGCCGACCACGGGTTCGGCGACGACCTGCCGGAGCTGCTGGGCGGGCAGCCGTCGGAGTCCCGCCTCGGCTTCGTCCCGTTCGAGATGAAGATCCTCGACCAGCACAAGGTCATGCTCGAGGGCCCGCAGGTCGGCGACGAGCGCTCGCTGATGATCGTCGAGCACCCCGCCGTCCTGGCCGCCGCCCGCGCCTACTGGCAGGCCGCGCGTCGGGCCGCGCGTCCCGCCGCCGAGGTGGCGGAGCGCGGGCCCGCGGCGCTGGCGCAGTTCAGCGCCCGACAGCGCGCGGTCATCGCCCTGCTCACCCGTGACGTCGCCGACGACAGGGCGGCCGAGCTGCTCGGCATCTCGGTCCGGACCCTGCGCGCCGAGGTCGCCGCGGTGAAGGACCGGCTGGGGGTCGGCTCACGCTTCGCCGCCGGCGTGGCGCTCGGGCGGCTGCGCGCGCAGGACTAGTCCGGGTACGGGCCCGCCTCGGACGCGGGTTGCGACCCGGATCACGGTGCAGGTTCCTGCAATCGATGCCCGGCGGCCCGATGGACGGCCCGACGTGCCCCAGGATGTCTCCGGCGGATCCCGCGACCCGAGATCGCGGCGGACCGTCTCGTCGCTCGGCCCGCCCTGTGCACGGGGGCGAGGGCGGTCCGGGCTGCGACCTAGCGGGACCGCGGGTCCCTCGCCACGGCGCGGAGCTCGACGAGGGTGCCGGGCACGGCGAGCTCGGCGACGCCGATCGCCGACCACGCCGGGTACGGCGCCGCGACGTGGCGCGCCTTGACCGCGGCGAACGTCTCGAGGTGCTCCCGCAGCCCGACGTGGTACGTCGTGAGCTCGACGACGTCGGCGGTCGTCGCGCCGGCCAGGGCGAGGGCCCGCCCGAGGTGCGCGAAGGCCGTCTCGAACTGCGTCGCCGGGTCGTCGTCCACGTTCCCGTCGGGGCGGGCGCCGGTCACCCCGGAGCAGAGCAGGAGCCCGGAGGCCGCCACGACGTCGCTGAAGGCCCACTGCGCGCCGAGGGCGGCGTGGGCGGGGGAGAGCAGGTGGTCCATGCCCGGATGCTGCCCGAAACCCGGTGGGGTGCGAGCCCTGCACGCCGATACGATCGGCTCACCCACGAGCCGCGGCGCCGTATGCCGCAGCGCCACCGAAGGAGTGCCGCATGCCCGAGATCACCCTCGTCCACGCCGAGCAGCGCGAGGACCGCAGCGTCGAGGCCGGCACCCGGCTCTGGGAGCTGTTCCGCGACGACCCGGACGTCGTCGCCGCCCGCGTGGACGGCGAGCTGCGCGACCTGTCGCGCGACGTCGAGGACGGCCAGGTCGTCGAGGGCGTCGCCGTCGACAGCCCCGACGGCCTCGACATCCTCCGCCACTCCTGCGCCCACGTGATGGCGCAGGCCGTGCAGGACCTCTTCGCCGACGCCAAGCTCGGCATCGGCCCGCCGATCCGCGACGGCTTCTACTACGACTTCGACGTCGAGACCCCCTTCACCCCGGACGACCTCGAGAAGATCGAGACCCGGATGCGCAAGATCATCAAGGAGGGCCAGCGCTTCGAGCGCCGCGTCACCTCCGACGCCGAGGCGATCGACGAGCTCAAGGCCGAGCCGTACAAGATAGAGCTCATCGGCCTCAAGGGCGGCGCCGGCGTCGAGGACGCCGCCGAGGGGGCGTCGGTCGAGGTCGGTGGCGGCGAGCTGACCATCTACGACAACGTCCGGCGCGACGGCGAGGTCGCCTGGTCCGACCTCTGCCGCGGTCCCCACCTGCCGACCACCAAGCGGATCCCGGCCTTCAAGCTCATGCGTTCGGCGGCGGCGTACTGGCGCGGCGACGAGAAGAACAAGCAGCTGCAGCGCCTGTACGGCACCGCGTGGCCGAGCAAGGACGCGCTGGCCGACTACCTCCACCGCATCGAGGAGGCCGAGAAGCGCGACCACCGCCGTCTCGGCCGCGAGCTCGACCTCTACTCGTTCCCCGACGAGATCGGCTCCGGCATGGCCGTCTTCCACCCCAAGGGCGGGGTGATCAAGCGGGAGATGGAGGACTACGTCCGCCGTCGGCACATCGAGGAGGGCTTCGACTACGTCGGCACCCCGCACATCAGCAAGGAGGGGCTGTTCCACACCTCCGGGCACCTGCCGTACTACGAGGACACCATGTTCCCGCCGATGGAGCTGGAGTCGTCGCGGTACTTCCTGAAGGCGATGAACTGCCCGATGCACAACCTGATCTTCCGCAGCAAGGGGCGCTCGTACCGCGAGCTGCCGCTGCGGCTGTTCGAGTTCGGGTCGGTCTACCGCTACGAGAAGTCCGGCGTCGTCCACGGCCTGACCCGGGTGCGGGCCCTGACCCAGGACGACTCCCACTCCTACGTCACCAAGGAGCAGGCGCCCGGCGAGGTGAAGCACCTGCTCGACTTCGTGCTCGGGCTGCTGCGCGACTTCGGGCTCGACGACTTCTACCTCGAGCTGTCGACCCGCGACGACTCCAAGCCCGACAAGTTCGTCGGGGACGACGCGCAGTGGGACGAGGCGACCGCGGTGCTGGAGAAGGTCGCCACCGACTCGGGCGTCGAGCTCGTCCCGGACCCGGGCGGCGCGGCCTTCTACGGGCCCAAGATCTCCGTGCAGGCGCGCGACGCCATCGGGCGGACCTGGCAGATGTCGACCATCCAGTACGACTTCAACCAGCCGGCCGGCTTCGACCTGACCTACCAGGCCGCGGACGGCTCGCGGCAGCAGCCGGTGATGATCCACTCGGCGAAGTTCGGCTCCATCGAGCGGTTCATCGGCGTGCTCGTCGAGCACTACGCCGGCGCCTTCCCGCCCTGGCTGGCGCCGGTCCAGGTGCAGGCCATCCCGATCGCCGAGCGCCACGCGGACTACCTGTACGACGTCGCGAAGCAGCTGAGGGCGAAGGGCCTGAGGGTCGAGGTCGACGACTCCGACGACCGGATGCAGAAGAAGATCCGCAACGCGCAGCTGCAGAAGGTGCCGTTCATGGTCATCGCCGGAGACGCGGACGTCGAGGCCGGCGCGGTGTCGTTCCGCTACCGCGACGGCCGCCAGGACAACCAGGTCCCGGTCGCCGAAGCCATCGAGCGCGTCGCCGCCGCGGTCGCGTCGCGCGAGCAGGTCTGATGCGCGGACGACGGGGGCGGGCGGCGGCGACCGCCGCCGCCCTCGTCGGCGTGCTCGCGCTCGCCGGGTGCGGCGGCGCGGACGAGTCGTCGTCCCCGTCGTCGGGGGCCGGGGACGAGGGCGTGCCGAGCCCGTCGGGCGAGACCGACCCCTCGCCGTACCCGACGCAGGCGACGCCGTCCCCGACCGACGGTGACCGCGCCGGCGAGCCGGGGGAGGGCGCGCAGGACCTCGCCGAGCAGGCGGAGGGCCTCGCCGAGGAGACCCGCATCGCGCCGCGCTCCGGGAACGTGCTGGGCAGCGACATCTCGTGGCCGCAGTGCCCGGTGGGCATGGGCATCCCGGAGAAGCGGACGCTCGGCATGCCCGGCCCGCTGCCCGAGGCGGAGTACGTGATCGTCGGGCTGACGAACGGCCCCGGCTTCACGCCGAACCCGTGCCTGGCCGACCAGGTGGCGCAGACGCGGCGCTCGGGCAAGCTGATCTCGGCGTACTCGGTGGCGAGCTACCCGGACGCCGCGCAGCTCGAGGAGCACGCGGACGACGGCCCGTACGACGGTTCGACGCCGGCGGGGGCGCTGCGCAACACGGGCTACCAGCAGGCGCTGTACAACGTCGCGTCGATGGAGGCGACGGGCTTCGAGACGCCGTTCGTGTGGATCGACGTCGAACCGGTGCCGGACTTCGAGTGGAGCGCCGACCCGGCCGCCAACGCCGAGGTGGTGCGGGGCATCGCGCGCGGCTACACCGACTCGGGCTACGGCATCGGGGTCTACTCGACGCCGGCGCTGTGGGCCGGCGTGGTCGGCGACCTGGAGCTGGGGATCCCGGAGTGGCGGGCCGCGGGCCAGACCTCCGCCGCCGAGGCGCTGAGCCGGTGCGGCGACGACTGGGTCATCCAGGGCGGCGAGGCCGTGATGGGGCAGTGGGTCGAGGCCAGCCGCGACCAGAACCTCACCTGCGACGGGGCCGCGCGCGACCTGGACCTGTACTTCCACCAGTACTGAGTGCGCGGGGGCCGCGAGGACACGCCTCCCTCCCGAAGAGACGCCGAGTCGGCACGTCTGCGCAGCCGGGAGGGGTCGAGTCGGCACGTCTGCGCAGCTGGGAGGGGTCGAGTCGGCACGTCTGCGCACGTGGGAGACGCCGAGTCGGCACGTCTGCGCAGCTCAGTACGACGGGCGCGCGCCGGCCCGCCGTCGCGCGGCGATGACCGCCTGACGGATCCGCGCCTCGAGCATGACCTGGTCCGGTCCGAAGAGGTCGTCGCGGACGACCACGACGAACGTCCAGCCGTGGATCCGGGTGAGGTACTCCCGGCGCCGTGCGTCGTGCCGGCGTCGTCCCGGACCGGCGTGCCACTCCTCGCCGTCGTACTCGATCGCGACCTTGAGCTCACGGTTGGCCAGGTCGAGGCGCGCGATCTCGACACCGTCCTCGACGACGCCCACCTGCGGCTCGAAGGGCGCCTCGCCCACCTGCAGGCACCGCAGACGGAGCACGGACTCCGCCGGGGACTCGGCGCGCGGGTCGACCAGGGGCGCGATCTCCCGCAACGTGGTCACCCACCGCATCCGGGCGTACCGCTCGACGCCAGCGAGCAGCTCCTCGATCGAGAACGTGCCGAGACGGGCGACGGCGTCCATGCCGGCGATCGCCCGATCGGGGTGCCGGACGCGACCCAGGTCGTGCGCAGTCCGGAGCGGTGTGGTGACGCGGACGCCGTGCACCGAGGTGACGTCGTCCTCGCGCAGGTTGCGCTCGCCGCCGTCCACGATCTCGGTGCGCACCCGCCCCCGACCCGACGGCCGGAAGAGGGACAGGGGGCGCAGGGCGAGGTGCTCGCCGGGCGCGAGTGCGCCGGTCGTCCCGAGCAGCCACGCCGCGTGCTGGTCGCACACCACGCAGTCCGACGACGCCACCAGCCCGATCGACGCGGCACGGAGCGCGGGGGAGTCACCGGCCTCCGTCGCCAGGTACACCCCCTTGACCGGTCGTCGCAGGAGACCGCGTCCGCACAGACGAGTCAGCTCCCGGGGGTTCGGGACCAGGTCGAGCGCCTCGGCGCGGGTGAAGGGCCGGTCGCGAGGGAGGGGTGAGTCCGGCGGGAGGAAGGAGGGGGTGGCGGTGGGGGCGAGGAGGGTCATGCCGCAGACCTGCCCGTCGGCCGGACGACGGACACCTGCGGGTTCGGTGCCTGTGGAGAACCTGCGCAGACGTGCCGACTCGACCCCGGATCCGTGCGCAGACGTGCCGACTCGACCTCGGGAAAGTGCCTGTGACGGCGTGTCTGCGACACGGTGTCGATACTCGGGACGCGGCGTCACGCATACTGCTGTACACGGGACGCCGTGTCGCGCTAACCTATCTGCGACACAGCGTCACCGAACGTCCCAGCAGCATGCGACACGTCCCCGACCAGCGAGGAGTGCACCATGACCGCCGTCGAGCAGGAGACCACCAGCGCGGCCGCCTACGAGGACCGGCTGCGGATCCTCTCCGAGGCCAGCGTGGACCAGCACTTCGACGCGTTCGAGGACATCGCCTGGGACGACCCGGCGTACGCCGTCGACCCGGACGACCCGCGCTGGATCCTCCCGGAGGTCGACACCCTCGGCGGGCACCGCTGGTACCGGTCGCTGCCGCAGGAGGACCAGATCCGCATCGGCCTGATGCGTCAGGCCAACGTCGCGAAGGTCGGCCTGCAGTTCGAGCAGATCCTCGTCGCCGGCCTCATGAACTACACCTTCGCGCTCCCGAACCGCTCGGCGGAGTTCCGCTACTGCACGCACGAGGCGACCGAGGAGACCCACCACACGCAGATGTTCCAGGAGTTCGTGAACCGCACCGGGGTCGACGCCCCCGGCGGCCCGCTCCTGTTCCGCGTGCTCGCGCCCTTCCTGCCGCTCTTCGCGCGCTGGACGCCGCTGCCGTTCTTCCTCGGCGTCCTGGCCGGCGAGGAGCCGATCGACCACCTGCAGAAGTCCATCCTCCGCGCCGGGAGGACGATGCACCCGCTGCTCCAGCGGATCATGCAGATCCACGTCGCCGAGGAGGCCCGCCACATCGGGTTCGCCCACCAGTACGTCGAGAACCACGCGCCCCGCCTCAGCCGCGTGCGCCGCGCCGCCGTCGCCCTGATCCTGCCGATCCTCATGCGCTTCCTCTGCGACGTCATCGTCGTCCCGAGCCGCAAGGCGCAGGCGCAGATGGGCGTGCCGCGCTGGGTGGTCAAGGACCTCTACTGGCGCGACCCCGCCTCGCGGAAGATGCTGCGCGACCTGTTCGCGGACGTCCGGATGCTCGCCGAGAACAGCGGCCTGATGACCCGCTCGTCGCGGCTCCTGTGGCGCCTGCTGAAGATCGACGGCCGCGCCGCGCGCTTCCGCAGCGAGCCCTCCTCCGCCGCCGCCTGAGGCGGCGCACCGGCACGAGCAGGCAGGACCGCACCGATGGCGTACGTCGTCACGCAACCGTGCTGCGCCGACGCCTCGTGCGTCCTGGCGTGCCCGGTCAACTGCATCCACCCCGCACCCGGTGAGCCCGGGTTCGCCGAGGCGGAGATGGTCTACATCGACCCGCGCTCGTGCGTCGGGTGCGGGGCGTGCGCCACCGCCTGCCCGGTCGACGCGATCAAGCCCGACACCGCGCTCGCGCCCGACCAGCAGGTCTTCGCCGCGATGAACGCGGAGTACTACGACGTGTTCAGCCACCCCGACCGGACGCCGCTCGCGGTGGTCGGCAAGCAGCGCCGCCTCCTCGGCGACCGCGGCGAGGGCGAGGTCGCGGTGGCCGTCGTCGGGGCCGGGCCGGCCGGGCTGTACACCGCCGACGAGCTGCTCAAGCACCCGGAGGTCCGGGTGGACGTCCTGGACCGCCTGCCCACGCCGTACGGGCTGCTGCGCGCCGGCGTCGCCCCCGACCACCAGCACACCAAGCAGGCCGAGCGGCTCTTCGGGCAGATCGAGTCGCAGCCCGGCTTCCGCTACCTGCTCGGTGCCGAGGTCGGCCGCGACCTCCTCCACGAGGAGCTGACCGCGCGCTACGACGCCGTCGTGTACGCCGTCGGCGCGTCCACCGACCGTCGGCTCGGGATCGACGGCGAGGACCTCGCCGGCTCGGTCTCCGCCACCGACCTCGTCGGCTGGTACAACGGCCACCCGGACCACCAGGACCTGGGCCTCGACCTGTCGCACGAGCGGGTCGTGGTCGTCGGCAACGGCAACGTGGCGCTCGACGCCGCGCGGATCCTCACCGCCGCGCCCGAGCGGCTGGTCGGCACCGACATCGCGCGGCCGGCGTACGAGGCCATCGCCAGCAGCGGCGTGCGCGAGGTCGTCGTCCTGGGGCGTCGCGGCCCGGCTCAGGCGGCGTTCACGGTGCCGGAGCTCGTCGGCCTGGTCGGTCTCGCGGACGCCGGGGAGATCGACGTCGTCGTGGAGACGAACGGGGCCGGGCTCGGCGAGTCCCAGACCGAGCGGCTGCTCGCCGACCTCGCCGCGCGCACGCCCCGACCCGGCCTGCGCCGCATCGTGCTGCGGTTCCTCACGGTGCCCGTGCGGGTGCTCGGCGAGGGGGGCCGCGTGACCGGGCTCGAGGTCGCCCGCACCCGCCTCGAGGCCGACGCGGACGGCGTCTGGCGGGCCGTGGTGACCGACGAGACCGAGGTGCTCGCCACCGGCACCGTCCTCCGCTCCGTCGGCTACCGGGCGCGGCCGGTGCCCGGCCTGCCGTTCGACGAGGCCGTGGGGACGGTCCCCCACGAGCGGGGTCGTGTCGAGCCCGGGACGTACGTCGTCGGCTGGATCAAGCGGGGCCCGACCGGCTTCCTCGGCACCAACAAGTCGGACGCCGCCGAGACGGTCACGAGCATCCTCGACGACCTGGACGCCGGGACGGCGCGGCGTCGCGGGACCACCGAGCGGGCCGACGACCTGCCGGCCCTGCTGCGCTCGCGCGGCGTCGCGGCCCACGGTCGGCGGGGCTGGCGCGCCATCGACGCCGAGGAGCGCCGCCGGGGTGAGGCGGAGGGACGTCCGCGCAGCAAGATCACGACGCGTCCGGAGCTCGACGAGGTGGCTGCCGGAGCCAAGCGCCCGCGGCGTTACGCTGGTCTCGTCCGCGGCTGAGGCGGACGCCGCGCAGCACGGCGGCCGAAGGCGATGGGGACGGGGTGTGATGGCGACCAAGCAGCCCGCCGACGGGCGCCAGCTGCGCTGGAACCGCCACAACGAGGAACGCCGTGAGCAGATCCTCGACGCCGCCCTCGAGAGCCTCGAGGACGCCGGCCCCGGCGTCGACGTCCACGTGCAGGAGATCGCCGAGCGCGCCGGTCTGTCCCGCACCGTCGTCTACCGGCACTTCGACGACCGTGCCGACCTCGACCGCGCCGTCCGCGCCGAGATCCTCGACCGGCTCTGGGCTGCGCTGATCCCGGAGGTCACCCTCGACGGCACCATCCCGGAGATCGCCGAGCGGATCGTGTCGACCTACGTCGGGTGGACGGTCGCCCACCCCGCGCTGCACCGCTTCGCGGAGTCCGACTCCTCGCAGGGCGAGGAGGACCCGCTGCAGGAGGGCCTGGCCCGCATCGCCGGGCAGGTCGCCGACCTGATCACCACCGCCATCGACCTCCTCGGGCTCGAGCCGAGCGAGGACGAGCGCGCCGCGGTCGACCCGCTCGTCTTCGGCCTGGTGGGCGCGGTCTTCGCCGCCGTCCGCCGCTGGATGTCGCGCCCCGAGCGGACGCCGCCGGCCCCCGTCTTCGTCTCGATGGTCACCGAGTCCGCCTGGCACCTGCTGGAGGGCTTCGGACGACGCCTCGGCATCGTGCTCGACCCCGACCAGCGGGTCGAGGACCTCCTCGCCGCCGCCGGCCAGACCACGTGAGGGCCCGGTGAGCACCCCCGAGCCCGACGGCACCGACCGGCCCTTCGTCCAGGACGGCATCGGCGAGCCCGACGCCCTCGACCGGCTGTGGACGCCGCACCGCATGGCGTACATCCGGGGCGAGAACAAGCCGTCGGACGCCAGCGAGGGCGAGTGCCCCTTCTGCCGGATCCCGACCGCGGACGGCGACGGCCTGGTGGTGCGTCGCGGCGAGCTCTGCTTCGTGGTGCTGAACCTCTACCCGTACGCGCCCGGCCACCTGATGGTCTGCCCCTACCGGCACATCGCCGACTACACGGAGACGACCGACCCGGAGGCCGCCGAGATGGCCGACCTGACCCGGGAGGCGATGCGGACGCTGCGCTCGGTGTCCGGGGCGGCGGGGTTCAACCTGGGCATGAACCAGGGCGCGATCGCCGGCGCGGGGATCTCCGCGCACCTGCACCAGCACGTCGTCCCGCGCTGGCCCGGCGACCAGAACTTCATGCCGGTGATCGGCCGGACCAAGACGTTGCCCGAGCTCCTCACCGACACCCGAGACCTGCTCTCAGCGTCCTGGGTCGGCTGAGCCGGGGACACCGAGTCGGCGTCGGGGTCGGGGCGGGGCGCCGATAACCTCCAGGCACCATGCTGGAACGCTTCCGCGGGTTCTGGACCCGCCTGGTCTCGCCGATCGCCCACCTGCTGATCCGGCTCGGGGTGAGCCCGGACGCCGTGACGCTGGTCGGCACCCTCGGGGTCGCCACCGGCGCGCTGGTGTTCTTCCCCCAGGGGATGCTGCTGACGGGCGTCCTCGTGATCACGGCGTTCGTGTTCTCGGACCTCGTCGACGGCTACATGGCGCGGCTCACCGACCGGTCGAGCCCCTTCGGTGCGTTCCTCGACTCGACGCTGGACCGCGTCGGGGACGGCGCGATCTTCGGCGGTCTGGCGCTCTACTTCGCGGGCCCGGGGGACTCCACCCTCTACCTGGCCCTGAGCCTCGTCTGCCTGGTGATGGGCTCGGTGACGTCGTACGCCAGGGCGCGGGCCGAGTCGCTCGGCTACCAGGCCAAGGGCGGCATCGCCGAACGCGCCGACCGCCTCGTGGCCATCCTGGTGATGACCGGGCTGTCGGCGATCTTCTCGCTGCCGTTCCTGCTGTTCCTCACGCTGTGGGTGCTTGCCGTGGCGAGCACGATCACGGTCGTCCAGCGCGTCCTGCTGGTCCGTCGCCAGGCGCTGGGCGGCCCGGCGCAGCCCCCGTCCTGACGCCGAATGGCAAAACTTCGGAACGACTGGGTAAAACTCGCACGGATCCGGCCACCCGGGTGTAGGTGATACGTCACCCTGGTCGTGCGCCCGGGACATCTCGGTTCCCGGCACTTACCTGGGGGGGTAGCGTGATGAACACGCATGTCAAGAGGGGGATGCTGGCCGGAGGGGCGGCGTTCCTGCTGCTCGGAGGCGCCGGCTCGCTGGCCTACTGGAACAGCACCGACGTGGTGCCCGGCGACGGTCTGGACACGGGCCGCCTGGCGATCGACGCGAGCAGCTGCGACGCCGCGGGGTGGCTCGTCAGCAACGAGGTCGAGGGTGTCGAGGAGGTGGCCTTCGACCCGGCGACCGAGGTGCTGGTGCCGGGCGACGTGGTCACCCGGAGCTGCACGATCGCCGTGGACGCCGAGGGCACCAACCTCCGGTCGGTCTTCGGCGTGACCGGAGGTGGCCTCGGCGGGACGACGCTGGCGGGCGACGACCTGAGCGTGGTCGGGGGGATCACCCGGGGAGGTCAGCAGATCGACCTCGGGCAGCCGGTGGAGCTGTCGGACGGCGACCAGCTGCGGGCCAGCCTCACGCTGGCCGTCCCGCTGAAGGCGGACGTCGTGGACAACGACTCCATGCTGAAGGCGATCCGTCTCGACGAGATCGTCCTGACGGCCACGCAGGCCACCACGCCGGCCGCCGGCTGACCGCGGTGGGGGGGGGGGGGGGGGGCGCCCCCCCCCCCCCCCGCCCCGGCGGGCACGGGGGCCCGCGTGGCGCGGGTCCTCGGTGTGGGCGTCTGCCTGCTCGCCGGGGTCGTGGTGGTCCTGGCCGTCGTGGTGCCCCGGGTGACCGGGTCGACGCCGTACACGGTGCTGACGGGGTCGATGGCGCCCGGCCTGCCGGTGGGCACCCTCGTGGTGGTCCGTCCGGTGTCGGCCGAGGACGTCCGGATCGGCACCGTCCTGACCTACCAGCTCCGCTCGGGACAGCCCGAGGTCGTGACCCACCGGGTGATCGGCACCCGTCAGGGTCCCGACGGTCGGGAGTTCGTGACGCAGGGCGACGCCAACGCCGTCCCCGACGCCGAGCCGGTTCTCGAGCAGCAGGTGCGCGGCGAGGTCTGGTACTCGCTGCCGTGGGTGGGGAGGGTCTCCCACGCGCTCGACCCCGGGCAGCGCCGCAGCGTCACCGCGGTCCTCGCCGGCGGGCTGGCGCTGTACGCCGGCCTGTCGTTCGGCGCCGCGGGCCTGCAGGCCCGCCGGGGCCGGCGTGAGCGACGAGCCCGCAGGACCGAGGGCGTCCGGGAGGCGGCGGCGTGAGCGGCCGTCACCGTTCGGCGGCGCCGGGGCGCGGTGGGGGGCTCGTCCGCCGGCTGGTCCCACCCGTCCTGGCGCTCGCCGCCGCCGTCGCCCTGTTCCCGGGCGGGGGCACCCTGGCGGCGTGGACCGACCGCGCGAGCGTGGCCGCGGAGGGGATGTCGACGGGCCGGCTCGACCTGGCCGTGGACGGTGCCGGGGGCCTGGACACCACCCACGCCCGACCCGACCTCGCGCTGCAGGGCATGGTCCCGGGGGAGAGCAGCGCGGCGACCGTGGTGGTCGCGAACACCGGAGACGCCGACCTGCGCTGGTCGGCGGGCGTCACGACCGACGGCGGTCTCGGTCCGGCCCTGGAGGTCGAGCTGTGGCTCGGGGGTCGCGCCGGGCCGGACGACACCACCTACCCGAGGACGGAGTCCTGCACGGGCGGCGTCCGGCTCGCACCCGGCGAGGCGGTCAGGACGGACCGGGGAGCGTCCCGGGACCTCTGCGTCCGGGTCTCGCTCCCCGTCGCGACGGACGACGCCTTCCAGGGCAGGACGACGGGCTCCGTCTCACTGCGCCTAGACGCGATGCAGGTGACCACGCCGTGACACGCGCACCGCACGTCGTCGCTCTCGTGGCCCTGGCCGTCTGGCTGGGCCAGGTCGACGGCACGTCCGCGGCCTTCACCGACCGTGCCGTGGTCACCAGCGGCACGCACACCTCGGGGTCGATGGCGGCGCCCGCCGTCCCGACCGTGACCCAGGTCCGGGGCAGCGGCGCCACCCGCGTGGCCTGGACGGCGTCCGCCGTGGGGGACCACGGCGCCACGGCGACCTCGTACGAGGTCCAGCGGTACGACGCGGCGACGGGAGCGACGCCGACCGCCGTCTGCAGCGTCACCGCCGACCCCGGAGCGACCCTGGCCTGCGAGGACGGCACGCGGCCGTCCGGCACCCGTCACTACGCCGTCCGGGCTCGCTTCGGGGCCTCGTGGCGCGCCGAGTCCTCGCGGCGTGCCTTCGCCGCCGACCTGACCGGACCGGACGTGACCGTCACCCAGCCGGAGAACGGCTACCGCGGCAGCGCCGCGGACCTGCGGCGTGCCCTCGACCGCGGGTGCGGGGCCGACGCCCTCGGGTGCGGTTCCGCCGCCGACCCCGCAGGGGTGGAGGCCGTCCGCTGGGTGCTCGAGCTGCGCCCGAGCGCCGGCAACCGCGCCCTGCGGTGCTGGGACGGCGCATCTTTCGTGGTCGCGGGCGCCAGCGGCTGCGCCGACCGGGCGGCGGCGACCAGTGCCGTCTCGGGCGGGCTCCGCTGGCGGATCCCCGGGGCCGCGAACGAGGTCTACCGCGACCGCGGCACCTACACCGTCACGGTCACCGCCAGGGACGTGTTCGCCAACCCGACGACCGTCACCTCTGCCGTCACAGTCAACTGACAGGCTTCCCCGAACGCCGGACGCGTGGCGTTTGGGTGTCCCACCCTTGTGGTGGGAGGACTCGGGATTCCCCTGACACATTCTTCTGCGACCGCAGAAATGTGTATGTACCATATGTTTCGGTGTTGAGCCGCTGACCGCGGCCCGAGCAGGGAGATCCCGAGATGAAGAAGTCCACCAAGTCCGTCCTGGCCGCCGGTGCCGCGGTCGTCGTCCTCACCGGGGGAGCGGGCTCGCTGGCGTACTGGAACGCCACCGCCGACATCGGCGGCGGCGAGATCGACTCCGGCGACCTGGACCTCACGCCGGACGGCGACGGGGTCTGGCAGCTGAACGGGACCGACGTCCCCGACCCGGAGGCCGTCGTCCTCGTCCCCGGGGACGTGCTGACCTACGCGGGGGCCTACACCGTCGTGGCCGTCGGCGACAACATCGAGGCGACGCTGACCGCCGAGGGCGCCGGCGGTGCCGGCACCCTCGCCCCGTACCTCGACGTCGACCTCACGGCGACGACCGCGGGCGCCGCCGTCACCACGATCGACGAGTCGAACGACGGGGACACCCTGGACGTCGACCTCACCGTCGACTTCCCCTTCGGTGGCGCCGCGGACAACGCCTCGAAGACCCGGACGCTCGACCTCACGGGCGTCTCGGTCGTCCTGACGCAGACCGACGCGACCCCCTGAGGGCCGCCGGCCCCCTCGCGACCCGACCGCGATGACGCCCCTCGCCGCCACGGCCACCGCCGTGCCGGCCGAGGACGCTGCCCCCTCCCCCCGGGCAGCGTCGCTCGGTCGGCACCGGCGGCGACGCGTCGTGTCCGTCGCCTGGTCGGCGCTGTGCTGGGCCGTGGTCCTCGTCGCCGCCGGGGTGCTCCTGGCCGCGGTGCTCGTGCCGCGCCTCGCCGGTGCCACGCCGTACACGGTGCTGACGGGGTCGATGACGCCCACCTACCCGCCCGGGACGCTCGTCGTGGTCCGCCCCGTCGACCCCGAGGACCTCACCGTCGGCGACGTGGTCACCTACCAGCGCGCCTCCGGTCAGGCCGCCGTCGTGACCCACCGCGTCGTGGCGGTGGCCAGCGGCACGGTCGACGGCGAGCGGTCCTTCCGGACCCGTGGCGACGCGAACAACGCCGTCGACCGGGAGCCGGTGATGCCGGTGCAGGTCAAGGGCGAGGTCTGGTACGCCGTGCCCTGGCTGGGCCACCTCAACGGCTGGCTGTCGGGCGCCCAGCGCCAGTGGGCGTCGTACGGCGTGGGGGCGGGCTTGGTCGTCTACGCGCTCGTGATGGGCGGCGGGGCCTGGCTGGACCGGCGCCGTCGGCGCCGTCGGCGCCGGAGGGCCGCCGCGTGAGGGCGTCGGCCGTCGTCCACCTGCTGCCGCTCTTGGCCGTGCTGGCGGGGGCGTCGCTGGCCCTGGCCGTCCCGCCGGGGCACGCCGAGGGGCGTGGGCCGTCCGTCGGGCTGAGCCCGGACGGCGGCCGTTACGCCGACTCCCTCGAGGGGCCGCTGTTCGACGAGGCGCTGCGATGGGTCCCCGGCGACCGCCGCTCGGCGTCCTGGTGGGTGCGCAACGAGTCGGCCGACACCGCCCGCCTGTCGGTGGAGGTCCCCGAGGACGCCGTCGTGCCCGGGTGGCTGGGGGTGTCGACCCGCGCCGACGACGGCTGGACACCCGTCGCCGCCGACGCGTCGGGCGTGGTCGGCCTGCTCGCCCCCGGGGAGGAGCGCCGGGTCGACCTGCGCGTCGACATGCGCCCGGGCGCCGGGAACGCCTCCGAGCGGGGGACCGCCGACCTGCGCCTGCGCGTCCGGCTGACGGAGGAGGTCCCCGGCGGCGGGCCCGACGAGCAGGGCCCGGGCGGGGCCGGGCCGACCGCACCCGGCGACGGGTCGGACCACGACGGGCTCCTGCCCGGCACCGGGTCACCCCTCGGGCTCGGGCTGCTCCTGCTCGCGGCCCTCCTGGTCGGACTCGGCGCCGCGCTGCTGCGCCGGGCGGCGCGCGACCGCGACGGCACCGCCCCCGCCGGGCGGCCCACCGCGGAGCCCGCGCCGGCGGAGGTCCCGACGTGAGCCGCCACCGCGCGA
>NZ_JAKUHT010000014.1 GCF_022436705.1 Nocardioides sp. CFH 31398
CCGGGGGGGCCGCCGGTTCGCCGACGGCGGTCTCGACGCGGTCGCTCGCCAGGGCTCGCTCCCTGCTCGACCACCGTGACGGCCGCTGGTGGAGGTGCGAACGCAGTGGGCCCCGGGGCCCGGCGACGCTCCGCCGGGGTCAGTCCGAGCGGGGGTCCCTCTCCGGGTAGCCCGCCTTGGGGGTGAGGCCCTCGGGATGGGGCTCCTCGCCGCCGGGGCGCTGCTCGTCGGGCTCGGAGTCCGGGGTCCGTGACGGGTCGAGGTCGTCGCGGTCGGCGGGGGCGCGGACACCGTCCGTGCCGACCTGGCCGGGGCCGGTCTCGCCGACGCGCTCGCTGCTGACGCCCATGTCGCCGGCCAGCCGCTGCGGCCCGCCGCCGTTGGGGTTGGTGTCCTGGCCCTCGACGTCCTCGGGCAGGTCCTTCGGCTCGCTCATCGGGGGCCTCCTCAGGCCGGGGGCTCGTCGGGGCTGTCGGCGTCCTCGCCCCGCTCGTCGTCGTCCGGCTCCTGCTGCTTGTCGTCGGACTCCTTGACCTCGTCGGGCACGGCGTCCTCGACGGCCGGGTTGTCGTCCGGGTCCATGTCGCGGGCGGCCGGGTCCGCGCCCCGGTCGGCGTAGTCGGTGGCGTCGCGGACGGCGTCCGTGCCGCCGGGGAAGAGCTCCGGGGACTCGGTGGTCGGCGTCGGCTGCGGGCCGAGATCGCCCTCGCCGTCGCTGCCTTCGGTGTCGCTCATGCGCTCGCTCCTCGCTGCTGGGGGTCGTCGAACCCGTGCGTCAGGTAGGCCGTGCCCGTCCCCAGCGAGGCCAATGCGTACCGCTCGTGCGGCACCACCGGCTCGGGCAGGGAGTCGAGCGCGTCCAGGCGGCACCATCGCAGACCCGCGCTGCGGTTCGCCTCCATGACGCGCGGCTCGCCCGTCCAGGACCGCGAGGTGAAGAAGAAGTCGACGCGCTCGTCGATCGGCTCGCCGCTCCGGGTCCGCTGCATCGTCAGCTCGAAGCGCAGCTCGACGTCGGTGAGCCCGAGCTCCTCGAGGGCCTCGCGGCGCGCGGCGTCGTACGCCGTCTCGCCGCGCTCGACGTGCCCTGCGGCGCCGGCGGCCCAGTGCTCGTCCATGAAGCCGGTGCCGCGGCGCAGCTGCAGCAGCACCTCCTCGCCGCCCCCCTCGGCGGGGCGCAGCAGGAAGACGTACGCGGCCGGGACGACGACGAACCGGCCGTGCGTCACGGGCGGGGCGCGCCGCCCGGGCCGCCGTACGGACCCTGCGGACCGCCGGGGCCGCTCTTCCGCTTCGCCAGCTCCTCCTGGGCCTTCAGGCGTCCCTTGGCGATCTTGTCCGAGTACTTGCCCTTGGTCCGCTTGTCGGCCTGCGCGGCTGCCTGGTCCAGCCCCTTGGCGATCTTGTCGCCGTGCTGGTCGACGGCCTTCTGGGCCTGGCCACGAAGCTTGGAGAAGAAGCTGCTCATGGGTGTGAGGATATCGGGCGTGCCCCACCCAGCCCGTCCCCCGGAACCGCACCAGGAACCACCGCCGGTGCTGGCCGTGGTGGGCGCCACGGCGGCCGGGAAGAGCGAGGTCGCGCTCGGTCTCGCGGAGCGGCTCGGCGGGGAGGTCGTCAACACCGACGCGATGCAGCTCTACCGCGGCATGGACATCGGCACCGCCAAGCTCGCGCCCGCCGAGCGGCGAGGGGTCCGCCACCACCTCCTCGACGTCCTCGACGTCACCGAGACCGCCAGCGTCGCCACCTTCCAGCGCGAGGCCCGCGCCGTGGTGGCCGACCTGCGGGCGCGGGGCGTCGTGCCGGTGCTGGTCGGCGGGTCGGCGCTCTACACCCGCGCCGTCGTCGACACCCTCGAGTTCCCCGGCACGGACCCGGTCGTCCGCGCCCGCCTGGAGGCCGAGCTGGACGACGTCGGACCCGCGGTGCTGCACGCCCGCCTCGCCGGGCTCGACCCGGTCGCGGCCGCCGGGATCGAGCCCGGGAACGGCCGTCGCACCGTCCGCGCGCTCGAGGTCGTCGAGATCACCGGCCGCCCGTTCTCCGCGTCGATGCCCGAGCCGACGTACGTCGAGCCCGCCACCCTCCAGCTCGGCGTCGAGGCCGACCGCGCCGTCCTCGACGCGCGCATCGCGGCCCGCGTCGACGCCATGTACGACGCGGGCCTGCTCGCCGAGGTCGAGCGCCTGCTCGCCGCGGGGCTGGCCGAGGGCCGGACGGCGTCGCGCGCCATCGGCTACCGCGAGGCCGCCGCGCACCTGGCCGGCGAGCTCACCGAGGCGGAGGCCCGGGAGCGCACCGTCGTGGCCACCCGACGCTTCGTCCGCCGCCAGGACGCCTGGTTCCGCAAGGACCCCCGCGTGGTCTGGGTGCGCGACCTCGACGAGGCGCTGGTCGAGGTGGTGTCCCGACACGCCGTCCTCCGCTCGCGCGCTCGCCGGTGACGCCCGCCCGACCCGCCTCGCCCCCCGTTGCTGCGGCGGAGCGCAACTTCGGTCGGGTCGTCGCGGGCGGGTAGGCCCGAGGCTGGGTCCGTGAGGACGACGTACTACACCGCCACCAGCCTCGACGGCTTCATCGCCGACGCGACCGACAGCCTGGAGTGGCTGTTCGTCCAGACCCACGAGGAGCCCGAGCGCCCCGCCCTGCGCTACGACGACCTCGTCGGCCGCGTCGGCGCGCTCGTGATGGGCGCGACGACGTACACCTGGATCCGCGACCGGGTCGTCGCCGGCACGGAGGCGTGGAGCTACGACGTCCCGACCTGGGTGCTGACCCACCGCGACCTGCCGGGCGTCGAGGGCGCCGACGTCCGGTTCGTCTCCGGCGACGTGGCGGCGCTCCACTCCGACGTCGAGGCCTCCGCCGCGGGTCGCGACCTGTGGGTGGTCGGCGGGGGCGACCTCGCCGGGCAGTACGCCGACGCGGGCCTGCTCGACGACCTCGTGGTCTCGACGGCGCCGGTGACCCTGGGGGAGGGGCGCCCGCTGCTGCCGCGCCGCCTGCAGCTGCGGCTCGACGACGTCGTCCGCGCGGGTGACTTCGTCTGCGCCCGCTACCTGGTCGACGGCCCTCGACCCTCGGCAGACTGGCTCGGGTGACGGAGCGGGACCGGCGGCGCGACCGGGTCAGGGAGCTGCTGGACGCCGTCCTCGACGACGCCCACGACGACCTCGGCGCGATGGCGGCCGGCGCCCACGCCTCGGCGTACCACTTCGCCCGCACGGTGAGCGCCACGACCGGGGAGCCCCCGGTGGCGATGCGACGGCGGGTCGCCCTCGAGCGGGCGGCGTGGCGGCTGCGCGGCGGGGCGAGCGTCACCGAGACCGCCTGGGAGGCCGGCTACGACTCCGTCGAGGGCTTCGCGCGGGCGTACGCGAGGGCCTGGGGCCACCCGCCGTCGGCGACGCCGGCGGGTCACCCGTCGTCCACGGCGCACTGGCTCGACGCCCCCAACGGCGTCCACTTCCACTCGCCGACCGCGCTGTGGGTCGCGGCGGGGGAGCCACCCGTCGCCGCGGACGGCGCCGGCGCCGTGACGATGCTGATGGCCCACCACGACCTGGCCGACACCGCGGTCCTGCTCGAGCGGTGCGCCGCCCTGCCGGACGACGAGTGGACTCGCCCGCGGGTGCCGGGTGCCGTGCTCGTCGGCTGGGCAGGCCCGGAGGAGTCGCTCGCCCTCGTGCTGGGCCGCGTCGTCGGCGGGCTGGAGGCGTGGCTCGCCGCGATCGAGGGTCTCGACGCGCCGGGTGGCCCCGAGCCGGACACCGTCGCCGGGCTCCGTGACCGCCTCGACGCCGTCGGCCCGCGCTGGCTCGCCGCGCTCGCGGACGTCGACGCCCGCGGGGCGTGGGGCGACCGACTCGTCGACGCCCTGTGCGACCCGCCCGAGAGCTTCGTCCTGGGCAGCGTCCTCGCCCACGTGCTCACCTTCGACGCCCAGCGGCGCGGCCTGGCCCGGGTGATGCTGGCCGCGGCCGGCCTCGACGGCGGGCCCGAGGCGGTCGGTGAGCACGACGGCGACCCGGTGACGTGGCTCCGCGGCACCTGACGAGGGGCGTAGATTCGGCGGCGTGGAGAAGGCGGCGGACGAGCGGACGGGCGAGGTCGCGGTGACCGACGCGGCGACGCTGTCGGCGCTGCTCGGGGGCGAGCCCTCCGCCGCCGCGCGCGGCAAGGACCGCGACCGCCTGCACGACCTCGACCGGGCCTGGCTGGCCGCCTCACCGTTCTGCGTGATCGCCACCGCGGACGCCGACGGACGTGGCGACGCCTCCCCCAAGGGCGACCCCGCCGGGCGGCTCGTGCACGTGCTCGACGACCGGACCCTCGCGATCGCGGAGCGACCCGGCAACCGTCGCGCCGACGGCTACCGCAACGTGCTGGTCAACCCCGGTATCGGGCTGCTGTTCCTCATCCCCGGCCGGCCCGACACGCTCCGCGTCAACGGCCGTGCGCGACTGGTCGCCGACGCGCCGTGGTTCGACGACATGGTCGTCCGCGGCCACCGTCCGGTCGTCGCGATGGTCATGCACGTCGAGCAGGTCTTCCACCACTGCGGCAAGGCGTTCCTCCGCTCGGGCCTCTGGCGGCACGAGGAGTGGGACCCCGAGGCGCTCGTGCCCCGTCGTGCCGTCGTGGCCCGGACCCTCGAGCGACCGGACGACGACCTGGACCGGCTCGACGCGTACTACGGGCCGTCGTACGAGGAGGGCCTGTACCGCTCATGACCTACCCCTTCCTCAAGGGCCACGGCACCGAGAACGACTTCGTGCTGCTGCCCGACCACGACGGGGTCGTCCACGGCGACCTCGACCCGACCCGCGTGGCGCGGCTCTGCGACCGCCGGGCCGGGATCGGGGGCGACGGCGTCATCCGCGTCGTCCGCAGCGCCGTCCTGCTCGGGCGGGGCGCCGTGACGCCGGAGCAGGCGGGCTCCTCGGTCTGGTTCATGGACTACCGCAACGCCGACGGCTCCGTCTCGGAGATGTGCGGCAACGGCGTCCGGGTCCTGGCGCACCACCTCGTGACCGAGGGCCTCGCGACCACTCCCTCGCCCGACGAGCCGCTGGTGCTCGGCACCCGCGCCGGCGTGCGCACCGTGGTCGCCGACCCCGAGGGCGGGTACGCCGTCGACATGGGCCCGGCCCGCCTGCTCGCGCCGAGCCGGGTGGGCGTGAGCGGCGACCACCACTGGGACGCCGTCGGCGTCGACATGGGCAACCCCCACGCGGTCGCGTTCGTCGACGACCTCGACGAGGCGGGGGACCTGCTCGCCCAGCCGTCGTACGACGTCGGCGTCTACCCCGCCGGCGTCAACGTGGAGTTCGTCGTCCGCCGTGGGGCGGGCCACGTGGCCATGCGGGTCCACGAGCGGGGCTCCGGGGAGACGAGGTCGTGCGGGACGGGTGCGTGCGCCGTCCTCGTGGCCACCGCCCTCGCGGACGGCGCCGCGGACGCCGCCGACGTCGCCGACGGCCCGGCCGCACAGGTGAGGTACAGGATCGACGTGCCCGGAGGTGTCCTGAAGGGCACGTGGGAGCCGGGTGGCGGCACTACACTCAGCGGGCCAGCGACGATCGTGGCGTCAGGCACGACCGACCTCTGAGCCACGGCTCGCCGGCGGTGCGAGGTTTGGCGGCGCGTGGGACGGGTGAGGCTGGCGGTGACCGCCGGACCCCGAGACCGGCCCGAGACACGAGGTGCGCAGATGTCCCAGGACCGACCTGACGAGCCCGAGCCGACCCGCATCGCGGGCAGCGAACCGCCGAAGCCCGCCGGGGAGTCGGGCCCGTCGCTCGACAAGCCGCGCGAGTCCGGCCAGGGCTCCGGTCAGGGCTGGTCGCCCGCCGGCGCGCAGGAGCCCGCCCAGCAGCAGGGCTGGGCCCGCCCGGAGCAGTCGGCGCAGCCCGGGCAGGCCCCGGGGCAGGGCGGGTGGGGCCAGCAGGCCCAGCAGCCGGGTCAGCAGCCGGGTCAGCAGCCGGGCTGGGGCCAGCCCGGGCAGCCCGGGCAGCCCGGGTGGAACCAGCCGGGGCAGCCCGGGGGCTACCCCCAGCAGCCCGGCTACCCCCAGCAGGGCGGCGGCTACGGCCAGCAGGGCGGGTACGGCGGCCCGGGCGGCGGCTACGGCGGGCCCGGTGGCCCGGGTGGCTACGGCGCGCCCCCCGGCTACGGCCCCGGTGGCCCCGGTGGCCCCGGTGGCCCCGGTGGCCCCGGTGGCCCCGGTGGCCCGGGTGGCCCGCGCAAGCCGAAGGACAAGAAGCCCCTCATCATCGCCGGTGCGGTGCTCGCCGTGCTGCTGATCGTCGGCGGCATCGGGCTGGCGTTCGTGCTCGGCGGCGACGAGGACGACACCGAGGCCGAGCCGGCCGGCGGCACCTCGGAGTCCGCCGAGTCCCCGTCCGAGGGCGGGTCGACGCCGAGCGAGGAGACGGAGGAGAGCGCCCCCGAGACGCCCTCCGACGTCCCCAGCTTCACGGCGAGCGAGTACTTCGACATGAACGCGCTGTGCGACCCCCGCGCGATGAGCAACGCCTCCGAGTACGACGCCGCCGACCCGCGGATCGCGACCTACTCGGCGCTCCCCGAGGCCGGCGAGTACACCGACCTCATCGGGCCCGGCATCGGTGAGACGTGGGGCGTGGACATCGACCGCTTCGAGGACGTCAGCGTCGCGATGTGCCTGACCGGCACCGACATGGGCGAGTCGCAGACCTGCGAGGGCCAGGACCTCGACGAGAACGAGGCCAGCTACGAGTTCCGGTCGGTGTCGTACGACGTCGTCTACTACGAGGCGCTGACCGGCGCCGAGCTGGGCACGGGCCAGCCCATCGAGGCGGGCGGCGCCTGCCCCGACGCCGAGTACGCCTACGTGATCGAGGACGGCGAGACCCAGTACGCCATCCCGGACACCGAGGACGTCAACGCGGAGGTCGAGGACTTCATCACCTCCGGCGGCGGCGAGACGAGCTGAACCACCACCCGAGCCGGCCCTGACCGCCGGTCCTGCGGCGACGGTGTCGCCCTAGGATCGGCGGTCATGGACCTCCACGGAACGAGCGCCCTGGTCACCGGTGGCGCGTCGGGCATCGGGGCGGCCGTCGTCCGCCGCCTCGCGGGCCTCGGCGCGCACGTCGTCGTCGCGGACCTCAAGGAGGACGACGGCGGCGCCCTCGCCGCCGAGGTGGGCGGCACGTTCGCCCGCACGGACGTCACCGACTCCGCCACCATCCAGGCGGCCGTCGAGACGGCCCTCGAGCAGGGCCCGATGAGGACGGCCGTCAACTCCGCCGGCATCGGCTGGGCGCAGCGCACCGTCGGGCGCGACGGCACCTTCGAGTCCGCCGCCGACCTCGACGCGTTCCTGCGGGTCATCCGCATCAACCTCGTCGGCGTCTTCGACGCCACCCGCCTGGCCGCCACCGCGATCAGCCGCAGCGAGCCCGGCGAGGACGGCGCCCGCGGCGCCATCGTCAACGTCGCCAGCGTCGCCGCGTTCGACGGCCAGATCGGCCAGGCGGCGTACAGCGCCTCGAAGGGCGGCATCGTCGGCATGACCCTGCCGCTGGCCCGCGACCTCGCCGCGTCCGGCATCCGCCTCAACACCGTCGCGCCCGGGCTGATCGACACCCCGCTCTACGGCTCCGGGCCGGACGCCGAGGCCTTCAAGGCCAAGCTCGGCGAGAGCGTGCTGTTCCCCAAGCGCCTGGGCTACCCCGACGAGCTCGCCCGCATGGTCGTCGAGTGCCTGCTCAACCCCTACGCGAACGGGGAGACGATCCGCCTGGACGGCGGCATCCGCATGCCTCCGCGGTAGCCGCCGCGACTACAGCTGCTCGCGGTCCGTCTCGCAGCGCTCGGTCCCGTCGTCTCCACCCAGGCAGCCCTGGGGGAGCACGGACGTCAGCACCAGCACGAGGACCAGGGGTCCGGCGGCGAGCAGGCCGAGGGCGATCCACGGCGCCTGCCGCACCCGGCGGGCGCCGACGAGGACGACGGCGGCGAGCACGAGCGAGGCGAGCCCGACCACGAGGAGGGCCCAGGCGGGGCTGCCGCCGGATCCGCAGAGCGCGGCGCTGTAGAGCGAGCCCGGGGCGGCGGTGGGGCCCTCGTCGTCGTACCAGGGGCAGTTCTCGGGCACGGTCGCCGTCACGGCCAGGAACGCGAGCGCGAGGCCGGCCGCGAGGGCGACGAGGGCGCCCGCCAGCAGTCCGAGCCTGGTCACACGACGCACCCTGCCCGGTTGCGCCCACGGCAAACGCGGGTGCGTGCACCGGCGCGCCGCCGTACGCTGGAACGCACATGAGTCATGCACACGACACCAGCCCCGACGTGGGACCCGCGACCTCGCTCGACGAGGACTTCAGCCTGAGCGACGAGCTCGCCGAGACCGACGGCTGGGCCGACGAGGAGCCCGGCGGGCGTCCGGCGGCCCGACGCGGCGGCGCGGACGACCGCGACCCGACGACCGGTGAGGCCGACCTCGCCGACCGGCAGTCGCTGCGCCGCATCGCCGGGCTGCGCACCGAGCTCGAGGACATCACCGAGGTCGAGTACCGCCAGCTCCGCCTGGAGCGGGTCGTCCTGGTGGGGGTGTGGACGGAAGGCACCCAGGCCGACGCCGACAACTCGATGACCGAGCTCGCAGCGCTGGCGGAGACCGCCGGCTCCGAGGTCCTCGAGGCCATGACCCAGCGGCGCGGCAAGCCCGACCCCTCGACGTACATCGGGTCCGGCAAGGTGGCCGAGCTGACCCAGGTGGTCCGCGCGACGGGCGCCGACACCGTGATCTGCGACGGCGAGCTCGCGCCGTCCCAGCTGAGGAACCTCGAGGACAAGACCGGCGTCAAGGTCGTCGACCGGACCGCGCTGATCCTCGACATCTTCGCGCAGCACGCGAAGTCGAAGGAGGGCAAGGCGCAGGTCGAGCTCGCGCAGCTGCAGTACATGACCCAGCGCCTGCGCGGGTGGGGTGGCAACCTGTCCCGCCAGGCCGGTGGTCGGGCCGCCGGCGGTGAGGGCATCGGTGGTCGTGGTCCCGGTGAGACGAAGATCGAGACCGACCGTCGCCGGATCAGCGCCCGGATGTCGAAGCTGCGCCGCGAGCTGAAGGAGCTCGAGAGCACCCGCGAGGTGAAGCGGTCCGACCGCAAGCGCCACCAGGTCCCCAGCGTGGTCATCGCGGGCTACACGAACGCCGGCAAGTCCAGCCTGCTGAACCGTCTGACGAAGGCGGGGGTGCTGGTCGAGGACGCGCTGTTCGCGACCCTGGACGCCACGACCCGCCGCACGACGACCTCGGACGGCCGCGAGTACACGGTCTCCGACACCGTCGGCTTCGTCCGGCACCTGCCGCACCAGCTGGTCGAGGCGTTCCGCTCGACGCTGGAGGAGGTCGCCGACGCCGACCTCGTCCTGCACGTCGTGGACGGCTCGCACCCCGACCCGGAGGGACAGATCGCGGCGGTCCGCGCGGTGTTCGCCGACGTCGACGCCGCCGGGGTGCCCGAGCTCGTGGTCATCAACAAGGCGGACGCCGCCGACCCGATGGTGCTGGCGCGGCTGCGTCAGCGCGAGCCCGGGAGCCTGGTCGTCTCGGCCCGCACGGGGGAGGGGATCGAGGAGGCGCTCCGGGTCGTCGAGGGCGAGCTGCCCCGGCCTGCCGTGGCGTTCACCGCACTGGTGCCCTACGACCGGGGGGACCTGGTCGACCGGCTGCACCGCTTCGGTGAGATCGACTCGATGGAGCACACCGCCGAGGGCACGCGCCTCGTGGGCCGCGCCGAGCCCGCCCTGGCCGACGAGCTGGCGGCGTACGCCGTCTGAGGCTCAGGCCGCGTGGGCCCCGCGGGAGCGGGTGCCCGCGCGCAGCACCGTCCTGACCACGAGGCCGGTCACCAGCGCCCAGAACGCGGAGCCGACGCCGAGGACGGCCACCCCGGACGCCGCGACCACGAGGCACGCGACCGCCGGGACCTGCTCGCCCGGCTGCGCCAGGGCCTCGCGCAGCGAGGCGGCGAGGGTGCCGAGCAGCGCCAGGCCGGCCGCGGACTGCACGACGCCGTCGGGTGCCGCCGCGACCAGGGAGGTGAGCGCGCCGCACCCGACCGCGATCAGCAGGTACGTCGTCGCCGCGCCCACCCCGGCGGGCCAGCGCCGCGCCGGGTCGGGGCCCGCCTCGGGCCCGGCGGTCAGCGCCGCGGTGATGGCGGCGAGGTTGACGGCGTGGCCGCCGAACGGGGCGGCCAGCAGCGTGCCGACCCCGGTGACGGTCATCGACTCCCGCCACGGCACCCGGTAGCCCAGGCCGGCCATCACCGCGACGCCGGGGACGTTCTGCGACGCCATCGTCACGACGTACAGCGGCAGGGCGACGCCGAGCAGCGCCCCCGCGCTCCAGGCCGGTGCGGTCAGGGTCAGGCTCGGGACGAGGTCGGCGGCCCGCAGCCCGTCGGCGGCCGTGAGGACGACGACGCCCAGCGCCACGGCCAACGCTCCCGGCACGGCCCACCGGGGGGCGAGCCGCAGGAGGACGAGCCAGCCGATCACCACGGGGGCGACCACGGCGGGGGACGCCGTCAGCGCCAGCACCGGCTCCACGCACAGGGGGAGCAGGACGCCGGCGAGCATGGCCCGGGCCAGCGGGACCGGGATCGCGGCGACCAGGTCGCCCAGCCGCGGGACGAGACCGGTCAGCACGACCAGGCCCCCGACGACGAGGAAGGCGCCCACCGCCGCGGGCCAGCCGCCGTCCACGGCGCCGGTGGTGACGAGCAGGGCCGCCCCGGGTGTCGACCACGCCAGGGACAGGGGCGTCCGGTGGCGCACGCAGAGCCACAGCATGCCGAGGGCCTGGGCGACGCAGAGCGCGACCAGCCCGGACGCCGCCTGGCGGGGCGTCGCGCCGACGGCCGTCAGACCGGCGAGGACCACGACGAACGAGCTGCTGAACCCGACGACCGCGGCCACCACGCCGGCGGTCAGGGGAGCGGCCGCTGACCTGAGCATCGCTATCGTCCTCCCGTGCGTTCGGTGCACCGAACGTTCCGTATGCGGAACAGGTTAGGGGCGGAGGGGCGATGACGACCACCGGAGGGCCCACCGGCGCGCGCATCCGCGCCGCCCGCGCCGAGCGCGGCCTGTCCCTCAGCGCCCTCGCCGCCGCGGCCGGTGTCGGCAAGGCGACGCTCTCGGAGCTCGAGGCCGGACGGCGCAACCCGACCCTCGACACGCTCTACGCGCTCGCCGGCCCCCTCGGCGTCCCCCTGGCCGCGCTCGTCGACGAGACCGTGCGGGAGGTGGGGGACGACGCCCTGACCTCCGTGCGGCTGCACGTGCTCGCCGAGCCGGAGCGCACCACGGAGGTGTACCTGGTCCGGGTGCGGCCCGGCGCCGTCCGCCGCTCACCCGCCCACGCCGCGGGGGCGACCGAGCAGCTCGTCGTCCTCGCCGGGACCGGTGAGCTCGAGGCGGAGGGCCGGACGGTGGCCCTGGCCCCCGGCGTCCACCACGCCTGGGCGGCCGACTCCGCGCACGCCTACCGGTGCACCTCGGACACCGAGCTGGTGGCGGTCGACGTCATCGTCACGCCGATCGTGCCCGGACCGTGACCTCGGGCGGCGGGACGGCCGGGAACCCCAGGTAGCCTTTGCCCGTTTGTTGCTACGGCAGTCCCGGTGTGTCCGTCGAAGATCGGTTGGTCCATTGTCGCGCGGAGTCCTCGTCCGTCTGGTGCTCGTGCTCGGCCTCCTGGCCGGTTGCGCGGCCATCGCCCTGAACGTCTCGCCGCGACTGGGGCTGGACCTGCGGGGCGGCACCCAGATCGCCATCCAGGTCCTGCCGGACGAGAACGGTGACGAGCCGTCCACGGCCGACGTCGATCAGGTCCTCGAGGTGCTGCGCGGCCGCGTCGACAGCCTGGGCGTCGCCGAGCCGACCCTGTTGCGCCAGGGCTCCGACCAGATCCTCGTCGAGCTCCCCGACGTCCAGGACCCGCAGGAGGCGCAGGCCGTCCTCGGGCAGCAGGCGCAGCTGTCGATCCACGAGGTCGTCGGCGCCGCGCAGAGCCCCGACGCCGAGCCGAGCGAGGAGGGCAACGAGGTCCTGCCGTCGGACTCCGGCGACGTCCTCGAGATCGGCCCCACCGTCATCCGCGGCACCGAGATCAGCGGCTCCGAGGCCGTGAACGACCCGACCCAGGGCGGCGGCTGGGTCGTCAGCGTCGACTTCAACGGCGAGGGCGGCGCCACCTGGCAGGACATCACCGCCCGCGCGGCCTGCCAGGACGGCGTCCAGCGTCCCGCGACCGACCCGAAGCGCCGCGTGGCCATCGTCCTCGACGACCGCATCATCTCCTCGCCCCCGATGGCGGACGCCGTCACCTGCGCGGGCATCGGCGGCAACGCCACCCAGATCACCGGTGACTTCTCCTTCGAGGAGGCCGACAACCTCGCCGTCCTCATCGAGGGCGGCTCGCTGCCGTTCCCCGTCGAGGTCGCCTCCACACAGGTCACCGGGCCGACGCTCGGCGCCGACGCCATCCAGCAGTCCGCGCTGGCCGCGATCATCGGTCTCGCCGCGACCGCGATCTTCATCGGCCTCGTCTACCGCCTCGTCGGCTTCCTGGCCACGCTCGCGCTGACGTCGTACGCGCTGATCTCCTACGCGATCCTCGTCGCGCTCGGCTCGACCCTCACCCTGCCCGGCCTCGCCGGCTTCGTGCTCGCCATCGGCATGGCGATCGACGCCAACGTGCTGGTGTTCGAGAGAGCGAGGGAGGAGTACCGCGACAACCCGCGGGCGGGCATGCGGCGCGCCCTGTCGATCGGCTTCAACAAGGCCTGGTCGGCGATCATCGACTCCAACCTGACCACCCTGATCGCGGCCGGCCTGCTGTTCTTCCTGGCCGCCGGCCCGGTGCGGGGCTTCGGCGTCACGCTGTCGATCGGCGTCGTCGCCTCGATGGTGTCGGCGCTGGTCATCGCCCGCGTGCTGACCGAGGTGGGCGTCTCGCTGCCCTTCGTGCGCAAGCGCCCGAGGATCACGGGCCTCAGCGACGTCGGTCGGGTCCGCACCTGGCTGATGGAGAAGAACTTCCAGATCATGGCCAAGGCCAAGATTTGGCTGTCGATCGCCGCGGCGCTGGTCGTCATCGCCCTCGCCGGCATCGGCATCCAGGGCCTCAACCTGGGCGTGGAGTTCACCGGTGGCCGCACCATCGAGTACGACACCGCCCAGGCCATCGACGCGGACACCGCACGGGAGGTGGTGGCCGACGCCGGCTACCCCGAGGCCACGGTGCAGTCCGTCGCGCAGGGCAACATCTCGGTCCGCGCCGGCGACCTGAGCCAGGACGACGTGACCACCATCAACGACGCCCTCGGCGACGCGGCGGGCGGCTCGCAGGTCCTCAACGACTCCGAGGTCGGGGCCTCGCTCGGTGAGCAGCTGCGCAACCAGGCGCTGATCGCCTTCGGCCTGGCCTTCCTGGGCCAGCTGATCTACATGGCCTTCCGGTTCAAGTGGACCTTCGGCCTGGCCGCGATCATCGCGATGATGCACGACGTCCTGCTGGTCGTCGGGCTCTTCGCCTGGCTCGGCAAGCCCATCGACGGCGTCTTCCTGGCCGCGGCCATGACCATCGTCGGTGTCTCGATCAACGACACCGTCGTGGTGTTCGACCGCATCCGCGAACGATGGCGCCTGTCGCGGCCCGACGCGGTCTTCGCCGACGAGGCCAACACCGCCTGCCTGGAGACGACGCCGCGCACGATCAACACCGGCATCGGCATCATGTTCATCCTGGCCGCGCTGACCGTCCTCGGCGGCAGCTCGCTGGGCGACTTCTCGCTGGCGCTGCTGGTGGGTCTCGTGGTCGGGACGTTCTCCTCGGTCTTCGTGGCCACGCCGCTGACCGTCTTCTTCAACTCGAAGGCCCCGATGGCGCGGACCCAGAAGATCCGCCGCGCCGAGCGCGACCCGCAGGACACCGGCGCCGTCGTCTGACACACCGCGACCGCGGGTCGAGACCCGGTCCCCTGTGGAGGGGGACCGGGCTCGGCTCGTGGCGGTGGCTAGGGTTCTGCGGTGCCCGACGACAGCCGCGTGAACGAGGTCCTCGAGGCCGCCGTGGCGGCCATCGGGGGCTCCACCCGGCCCGGGCAGGTGCAGATGGCGGAAGCCGTGGCGGCCTCCTTCGAGACCGGCGAGCACCTGCTGGTGCAGGCGGGGACCGGCACCGGGAAGTCGCTGGCCTACCTCGTCCCGTCGCTGCTGCGCGGCAAGCGGGTCGTGGTCGCCACCGCGACGCTCGCGCTGCAGCACCAGCTCGTCGAGCGTGACCTGCCCCGCCTCATGGACGCGGTCGGTGACCACCCGGCGCTCGACGACCTCGACGCCGACCGGGCGTACGCCGTCCTCAAGGGCCGCTCGAACTACGCGTGCCTGCACCGCGTCCGCGAGGGCGTCCCCGACGACCAGGGGGCGTTGATCGACCTGCCGGAGGGCTCGCAGGGCGAGCAGGTCGTCGCGCTGCGCCAGTGGGTCGAGGAGCAGGCCGCCGACGGCGGGACGGGCGAGAAGGACAACGCCCCGCGACACACGGACCGTGTCTGGCGCCAGGTCAGCGTGTCGGCCCGGGAGTGCCTCGGCGCGACCCGCTGCCCGTTCGGCGAGGAGTGCTTCGCCGAGCGGGCCAAGGAACGGGCCGCGAAGGCGCGCGTGGTCGTCACGAACCACTCGATGCTCGCCATCGACGCCATCGAGGGCGTCCCGATGATCCCCGAGTACGACGCTGTCGTGGTCGACGAGGCCCACGAGCTCGCCGCCCGCGTCACCCAGGCCGCGACCGACGAGCTGACCGTCCCCGAGGTCGAGCGCGTCGCCCGCCGGGTCCAGCGCCACGTGGCCGACAAGGACGGCGACGACCCGGCGGAGGATCTCCTCGACGCCGCCGCGGCGCTGCGGGCCGCGATCGACGAGTGCCCCGAGGGCCGCCTCGACCCGCCGCCGCAGGACGTCGCCGACGCGCTCGTCCTCGTCCGCGACGCCGTCCGCGCCTGCCTGTCGGCGATGCCGAAGGAGGCCGGTGGCGGCGACTCCGACCCCGGCCGGCAGCAGGCCAAGGCCTGGCTGTCGGACCTCTTCGACCACGCCGAGCGGATGGCGAAGGGCTCGGAGCACGACGTCCTGTGGCATGCCCGCGGCCGCGATCGCATCCCCGCCCGCCTGTGCGTGGCGCCGCTGCACGTCGCCGGCACGGTGCGCAGCGGGCTGCTCGAGGAGAAGACCGTCGTCCTGACCAGCGCCACCCTGCGGCTCGGGGGCGACTTCCGCGCGGTCGCCTCCGGTCTGGGGCTCCGTCCGGACGACGAGCTGGGCTGGCAGGGCATCGACGTCGGCTCTCCCTTCGACTACGCCCGCCAGGGGATCCTGTACGTCGCCCGCCACCTGCCCCCGCCCGGCCGCGACGGCCTCGGCGCGGCGCAGCTCGACGAGCTGGCCGAGCTCGTCGACGCCGCGGACGGCCGCACCCTCGGGTTGTTCTCCTCACGCCGCGCCGCCGAGGCGGCCGCCGAGGGGCTGCGGGACCGCCTTCCGCACCTGACGACCCTCGCGCAGGGCGAGGCCCAGCTCGGTGAGCTCGCCGCCCAGTTCGTGTCGGACCCGCACACCTGCCTGTTCGGCACCCTCAGCCTGTGGCAGGGCCTCGACGTCCCCGGCGACACCTGCCAGCTCGTCGTCATCGACCGCATCCCGTTCCCCCGCCCGGACGACCCGCTGACGTCGGCCCGGCAGAAGGCCGCCGACGCGGCGGGCGGCAACGGCTTCATGCAGGTCGCGGCCACCCACGCCGCCCTGCTCCTCGCGCAGGGAGCCGGCCGGCTGATCCGCAGCACGGACGACCGCGGCGTCGTCGCCGTCCTCGACCCCCGGCTCGCCACGGCCCGGTACGGCGGGTTCCTCCGCGCCGGCCTGCCGCCGATGTGGCCGACGTCCGACCCGGCGGTCGTTCGCTCCGCGCTGTCCCGACTCGCCGCAGCCGCGGGCTCGCCGGTCGCGCCGACCTCGAAGGTCTAGTCCCCGCCGTCCCGGCACTCCTCGACGAGGCGGCGCAGGGCGCGTTCGAGGAGAGCGTCGGTGTCGGTCTGTCCGGTGGTGAGCAGGGCGGCTTCCCCCTCGGTGAGGGTGTGGGTGCGGCCGTGGGTGTCGAGGAGGCGGGTGAGGCCGTGGGGTGATCGCCAGACGGTGCCGGCGGGGGTGGGCGCGATGGTGTAGCCGAGGTGGGTCCGGGCCCGGTGGGCGGTCCTCGACAGGGGCTGGGACTCGGTGGTGGTCTGGCCGGGTGGTCCGCCGTGGGCTGGGTCGACCCAGGGCACGGGGTGGTCGAGGTCCATGGATCGTCCGCGGCGGGTGGCGTGGGGGAAGGCCTCGGCGGGGGCTCTGAGGTGGATGCGTTCGCGCATCCAGGTGGGGTGTTCGTAGGCGTCGACGGCGTGGGTCTCGCGGTTGTCGATGACGGGCTGGATGGTGAGGTCGTGGCGGCGCAGGAGGGTGGCGAGGTCGGCGACGTCGACGGGGCCGTGACCCTCGATGCGCGCCACGCCCGAGCCGGTACGGGTGCCGTCGAGCGCGGACTCGTGCAGGTGGACGTACAGCACCGCCTTCGGGCGGAGCCTCGACAGGGCCCTGGCGTCGAGCCGGTCCAGGACGTCCTCGGACAGTGCCAGCGGTGACGCCGTCACCGGCGCCTCGGGTCCTGCCTCGTGGTCGGTCTCGTCGGGCTCGGTCTCGATGTGCGTCGCCGGCGCCGGGCCGGGCACGTCGGTGGGGACAGTGGTGTCGTCCTCGGGGCCGGGCCCGGGCTCGGTGTCGTCGGACTCGGGGGTGGGTCCGCCGCGGCGAGAGCGTTCGGCGCGCTGCTCCCGGGTGATCCACTCCTCGTCCGGAGGGAACGGGTTGTCCTCCGCACACCCGTCGCCGGTGGGGTCGGCGGGGTCGGCGCCGTGTGCGACGAGCAGGCCCATGAGCTCGGCGGGGCGGGCGAGCCAGCCCATGGCCTCGGCGCGCAGGGTGTCGCGCGGCAGGTCGGGTAGACCGGTCGCGGCGCGTTGGACGGCGAGGATGTCGGCGACCCGGGAGACCATCGCGTCGACGAACACCGCATCCCCGGTCCCCAACCGTGCGATCAGGGTCCGCATCCCGGTGGAGTCGGCACGACCCAGCCCGACGTACCGCTTGGCCCGCGACGCCGCGGCGCGGGCGCGGTGACCCTCGGGGTCGGCAGCGATGACCGAGGCCTCGGCGACCTCGAGGACCCGCGAGGGTGAGACCCCGATGATGGCCTCGGCGACCGCGGCGTCCACCACGCTCATCCGCGCGGCCGGGACCGTGCGGGACAGCGAGGCCACTCTGCGCGCGACCCAGGCCTCGGCCCGGCCGTCCATGACGTGACGCCACGTCCGGGGCAGGCGGTGGCGCAGGTCGAGCGCGTCGGCGCACATCGCGCGCACCGACACCGGGTGCCGGGCCAGGGCGATGCCGAGCTCGAGCAGCGACAGGTCACGCACCAGCGGTGCCCCCTCGCCGGCGATCGCGACCAGCTTCTCCCCACCCAGCACCTCGCCGCGGGTCGGGGTGTGGCCGGGCTCGTCGCGAGGGTCGGAGGCGAACCGGTCGCACCACGTCAGGCACGCCACCAGCTCGTCCAGCTCCGCCTCCCGACGACGCCTGACGGCCTCCTCGGCGCGGAACAGCACCTCCGCCGTCGGCGACATCTCCCACTCACCCAGCCGCGAGGCCCGAGCGGCGCGCAGCTCGGCGTCCACGTCAGGCGCGTCAGCGGCTGCGGGCGAGATCATGGCCACAGTCTAGTCGAACACCTGTTCGACTGCCAGACCATCTTCACACGCCCGACGCGCGCAGGTCCGACGCGGGAAACCCGATCGGCCACCGAGTCCGACCGGCAGCGGTGCTGCGTCGCTGCCTGCGGCGGGCTAGACGAAGTACGAGGCCACGAAGAACGCGGCCACCGCCACCACGAGCACGAGGGCCGTGAGCCGCACCCAGGGGGAGAAGCTGCTGCTCGCCGCCGACGGGTACGGCGAGTCGCGCGGCACGCCGCGCAGCTCGGGCGGGTCGTCCTCGACGCCCTCCGACCACCGCTCGTCGGCGCGGATCGCCAGCTCGCGGCGGACGGCGTGGCGCCAGGCGTCGACCTGGCGGGCGTCGTACCCCTCGCCGTCGACGAGCCGGAACCCCCCGCGGGACGACCCCGGTGACGGGGCGTGGCCGGCGAGCAGCCGGCGGGTCTCGGCGACCGCCTCGTCGACCTCGGCGACGTCGTAGGCGGGACGGCCGCGCACGAGCGTGAAGTCGGGGCCCAGCAGGTCCATGAGCCCCGACGCTACCGAATCAGGCGCGGGGCTCCGGCGGCGGAGCGGGCGCCGACGGCGGCTGCGCCTCGGCCCGGTCCACGCGGCGGTGGAAGCGCATCCCCGCGAGACCGCCGAGGACGGCACCGAGGAGCGTGACGACGGCGACCACCCCGAGACCGATCGCGCCGACGCCGAGCTCGTCCCCGCTCGGCACCAGCGGTGACAGCTGCTCGGAGTCAGCCTGTCGGCCGCCGAGGGCGGCGGCCACGACGGTGAGAGCCACGGCGACGAGCACCGCCCACAGCCACACCGCGAGGCCCTGCCGAGCGCCGTGGAAGCGCGCCATCCGCCCGGCGACGTACCCACCGGACAGGTAGGCCAGGAAGAGCACGACGAGGATCACGACGACACCGGTCACCCCGAGGTACCAGTCGGTCCGGCTGCCCGTGCCGTCGACGACGTCCCCGGCCCCCGACTCGGTCATCGAGCCCACGCCACCCAGCCCGAGGCCCAGGGCGGCGAGGAGCGCCGTCAGCAGCACGATCATCCCGATCGAGGTGACGAAGCCCAGGAACGCGCTGCCCACCTTGACCCCGCCGTGGGAGTCCTTCGCCTGCTGCTGCCCGACCGACACGGTGCCCTCCTCGGGGACGGGTGAGGTCCTAGAGTCGCGGAACCCCGTCCCAGCCGCCCCGCGGCGCGCCGCGCAACCCCAGGAACCGCGCCACCGTGGGCGCGACGTCGACCGTCGTGGCCAGCGCCGAGGACGACCCGCGGCCGACGTCGGGGTGACCGCCCGAGAGGAAGAACGGGATCGGCGACGTGGTCGGGTGCCCGTGGTTGCCCGGCAGTGGGTTCGACCCGGGCGAGGGGTCGCTGAAGCGCCACCCCGCCTTGCTGTAGACCACGACGTCGCCCGCCTCGGGGCCCAGCCGGAGCCAGGACGCCGCACGCCTGCGGTCGTGCGCCGCGAGGACGCCGTCCGTGGCGAGGGCGAGCCGGCGGATGCGCCGGACGGCCTGCTCGCGGTCGCGGGCCGGGCCGGTCCAGTAGACGAGGTCGGCGCCGCCGTTCTGGCCCACCACCACCCTGTCGGCGAGGAACGGGTCCTCGGCGAGCACGGGCGAGAGGGAGACGGACCGGTCGGGCCGCGACCAGTCCATCGAGTGGTCCGCCAGGACGACGAGCAGCGAGTCGCGCCAGCGTCCGCTGTCCTCCAGGGCGGTGACGAGGCGGGAGACCTGGGTGTCGGCGGAGGCCAGGGCCGCGCGACGCGCGACCTGCAGCGACGTGCCGGTCAGGTCGCTGTGGCCGACACGGTCGATGTCACCGAGGTTGACGAAGACCAGGTCCGGGTCGTGGGCGTCGATCATCGCCAGGGTGGCGTCCATCGTGAAGACGTCCGGGGCGTGCTCGGACACCGGCACGAGCGGCTCCGGCTCCCAGCGGTGGGTGGCCCGGGTGCCGAAGATGCCGAAGAGGTACTCCTTCGACAGCACGGTGCCGCTCGTCAGCCCCTGCCGCCGGCACCGCTGCAGGACCGTGTCGGCGCGCATGTCGCCCGGTCGGTCCAGGGTACGAGTCTCGCCCAGCTCCCGGTCGTAGACCGCGTTGGCCGGCACGCCGCTGCGGTCCGGGCGGACGCCGGTCATCATCATCGTGTGGTTCGGGATGGTCTCCATCACCGGCAGCGACCGCGCCCGCGGGAAGGTGCGGCCCGCGCTCCGCAGGCGGCGCACGGTCGGCATGAGGTCACCGCCGAGCTCCCCGTCGATCTCGGCGGGGCGGCAGCCGTCCAGCACGACCACGTAGGCGCGTCGGCGGCGGGAGCCGCGCCGGGCGGCCACCTGCGCGGCGGCCGGGGCCGACATCGCGGCGGTCGAGAGGACGACGCCGGCGCCGGCCTGCAGGACGGTGCGGCGGCTGGCGCCCGGGGCGCTCATCGTCCACCCACCGGGGCGTCGGCCTGCTCGAGGGTCGCCGTGCCCGCCCGCGTCCGCCAGGACGTCGACCACTCGACGCCCGCGCGACGGTCGGTCCGCGACGAGATCACCCACCAGTCCATCTGCACCCTCCGGCTCGTGATGTCCAGCACGCTGAAGCCGTGGCTGTCGAAGTCCAGGTACTTCACGTGCAGGTTGTCCGCCTTGATGGCCGTCTCGACGCCACGGCTCGTCGTCCCCGGCGGCGTGCCGGTGATGTCCTTGAGGTTGTTCGAGGTAACCGAGGTGCACACGAGCTCGACGCCGGCGCTCGTCTCGCCGTCGACCGGGACCGGGTAGGTGCCGGCGTCGTACGGCAGCTCGCAGGCCCACCCGGAGTGGATGTCGCCGGTCAGGAAGACCACGTCCCGCACACCCCGGTCGCGGATGTGGGCGAACAGCTCGCGGCGGTCGTCGGTGTAGCCGTCCCACTGGTCGACGTTGTACGGCGACCCGTCGCGCGGCAGCAGTCCCGCGACGTCGTTGACGTTGTCGACCAGCTCGGCGGGCAGCGAGGCGAAGGTGACGGGGGCGATCATCACCGGGTTGCCGACGAGCTTCCACTGCGGACGTGAGGGTCGCAGGGAGTCCTTCAGCCAGTCCAGCTGCTGCCGGCCGGTGATCGTGCGGTCGGGGTCGCTGACCTCCCCGTCGACCAGCGGGGTGGCGACCTGCTGGTCGCGGTAGGTCCGCAGGTCGAGCATGCTGAGCTCGGCGAGGCGGCCGAACCGGAGGCGGCGGAAGAGGCGGGTGCCGTCACCGAGGTCGGCGGTGGCCGACATCCGGGCGGGCATCCACTCGTCGTACGCCCGGTGGGCGCGGGCCCGCCGGCGCCGCCAGTCGCCCTCGTCGGGCTGGTGGTTCTCCGCACCGCCCCGCCAGGCGTCGTTGGTCGACTCGTGGTCGTCCCAGGTGACGACGAAGGGGAGCCGGGCGTGGAGGTCGGCCAGGTCGGGGTCGGTCTTGTACTGCGCGTGCCGCTGGCGGTAGTCCGCGAGGCTCACGATCTCGCGGGCGGGGACGTGGGGGCGGACGTCGGTGTTCTCCTGGCCCTCGCCGTACTCGCCGGGGGCGTACTCGTAGAGGTAGTCGCCCAGGTGCACCACGAGGTCGAGGTCGTCGCGCGCCGCGAGGTGCCGGTACGCCGAGAACCAGCCGGCCTGGAGGTTGGCGCACGACACGACGCCCCACCGCAGGCGCCCCGGCTCGGCGTCGGCCGCCGGCGCGGTGCGGGTCCGCCCGACCCGGCTCGTGCGTCCCTGCCAGGTGAACCGGTACCAGTACCAGCGGGCCGGGCGCAGCCCGCCGACGTCCACCTTGACGGTGTGGTCGCGCCAGGGCCCGGTGACCGCGCGGCCGCGGCGGACGACGCGGCGGAAGGCGGCGTCCTCCGCGACCTCCCAGCGCACCTCGACGCGGGGCCCGCGGCCCGAACCGGGTGTGGCCGCGGACGACGGGGTCACCCGCGTCCACAGGACGACGCCCGTGGGGAGCGGGTCACCCGAGGCGACACCGTGCGCGAAGGCGCGACGGTCGGCGGTCGCAGCGGGGGAGGCGTGTGCCCCCGGGGTGAGGAGAGCGGTGCTCGCGGCACCGGCGGCACCGGCGGCCAGCACGGCACGGCGGGTGGGGGAGTAGACGGTCACGCTCCAGTGAACGCCTGTCCGGGCCGTACGTGACGGCCCGGACGGCAGTGGTCACCAGATGTTCACCCGGGGGTCCGGTCAGAGGCGCCGCAGCACCGTCGTGACCTTGCCCAGCACGGTCGCGTGGGTGCCGTCGATCGGCTCGAAGGCATCGTTGTGGGGCAGCAGCCAGACCTGGCCGGCGTCCGTGCGCCGGAACGTCTTCACGGTCGCCTCCCCGTCGATCATCGCGGCCACGACGTCGCCGTTGACCGCCGTCGGCTGCTGGCGGACCACGACGTAGTCGCCGTTGCAGATCGCGGCGTCGACCATCGAGTCGCCCTGGACCTCGAGCAGGAACAGGGTGCCCTCGCCGACCAGCTGGCGCGGGAGCGGGAAGACCTCCTCCACGCGCTCCTCGGCGAGGATCGGTCCGCCGGCGGCGATCCGACCGACGACCGGCACGTAGGTGGCGGCGGGCATCGCGTCACCGGCTCCGGTGTCGTCCACGGCCGAGGGTGCGGCCGACGACAGGGACCGGCGGGCGGCCAGCGCGTCCGGCATCAGCACCTCGAGGGCCCGCGGCCGGTTCGGGTCGCGCCGGAGGAACCCCTTCTTCTCCAGCACCCGCAGCTGGTGGGCGACCGACGAGGACGACGTGAGGCCGACCTCTGTGCCGATCTCCCGCATGCTCGGGGGGTAGCCGCGCTGCTCGAGGGAGTCGCGGATCACCTGCAGGACGCGCTGCTGCCGGGGCGTGAGGCCGGAGACGTCCGGTGGTCCGTCGGGCAGCTCGGTCACCGTGCCCCCGTCGTCGCTCCCGTCGTGGGTCCCTGTCGCCATCGTCGGTCCTCCCGCTCCTGCCGGCCCGTGCCGGCGTTCGTGACGACGAACCTACGACGGATCGACCCCTGTCTTCAAACACCTGTTCGACGGCGTGTCGCCCCGGGATCCGCCGGGCGGCGGTCGAACGCGTGTTCGTCGTGACCTTGTGCCGTTCGAACAGATGCTCTACCGTCGCATACGTGTTCGATCGAACGTAGGTGCGAGTCAGGCGTCGACCCGCCGTTGTCGGTGGTCGTCCGTAGAACTCGTCCCACTCGCCCGACGCACCCTCTTCCTTCCCCAGGAGGTCCTCATGGACACCACGTACGCCGCCCGCCCCGTCGCCCCCGTCCGGCTGACCCGCCGCGGGCGCTTGGTCGTGTTCGTCGGCTCGCTGCTGCTGGTCCTGGCGACGGTCCTGGGTCTCGGCCTCTCGCTCGATACCTCGAGCGCCAGCGGTGACGCGGGCACGCCGCCGCCCACCGAGGTGGTGACGGTCGGCACCGGCCAGACGCTGTGGGACATCGCGGGCGACCTGGCCGCGGACGGTGCCGGCGACGGCGACGTCCGCGCGGTGGTGCAGGACCTCGAGGAGCTGAACGGCCTCGACTCGGCGATGCTGCTCGCCGGTCAGGACCTGCGGGTCCCGGTCGTCGACTGAGACGACCCCGGCCTGTCCGAGGACGACTGCGCGTGCCGGCTCGTGTACGCCGGGGCGTCGCGCCGGCCGAGGAGCCGGACGAGTCGCGCGAGCAGGATCAGTGCCGTGAAGAGGCAGGCGACGGCGCCCAGCGAGGCGGCGCCGAGGAACCACCAGGCTGTCCCCTCACCGGACCGCGCGGCGGCGCCGAAGTCGATGGCGGCGACCACCAGGTAGCCCCAGGCCACCGCGGTCAGGGTGACGCCGAGCGCCAGCAGGAGGAGGCGTCCCACGCGGAGCGGCGCGCGCCTCTCACGGGGCCTGCGTGGCCCCGCGCGCTTGCCCCCGCGGTTCCCCCTCGCCACGGGCCCATCATCGCACCCGCGACGCCGTCGGGGTCCCGACCGCGCCGCGCTCGCTCAGACGGAGAAGACGAGACCGGCGATCGCGGCGTTCGACAGGTTGGCGAGGCTGGCGGCCAGCAGTGCGCGCAGGCCGAGGGCGGCCAGCAGGGAGCGGCGTTCGGGGGCGAGGGAGCCGACCACGCCGAGGATGATCGCGATCGAGGCGAAGTTCGCGAAGCCCGCCAGGGCGAAGGTCACGACGACCACGGTGAGCGGGTCCAGCCCGGCGACCGCGGGGCCGAAGTCGGCGAACGCGACGAACTCGTTGAGGACGGTCTTCTGCCCGATCCACGACCCCGCCTGCGCGGCCTCCGACCACGGCACGCCGAGCAGCCAGGAGAGAGGGGCCAGGGCCCAGCCGAGGATGCGCTCGAAGGTGAGGCCGTCCACGCCGAACCAGCCGCCGACGGCGCCCAGGAGCCCGTTGGCCAGGGCGATGAGGGCGACGAAGGCGATGAGCAGAGCGCCGACCGTGATGGCGATGCGCCCGCCCGCCAGCGCGCCGCGCCCCACCGCGTCGATCAGGTTGCGCGACTCCGTGTCGCGGACCTCCCGGACGTCGAGGGAGTCGAGGTCGACGTGCTCCTCGCCCTCGGCGAGCACGATGCTGGCCGGCTCCCTGTCGACGGGGGTCGAGTCCGGCCACATCAGCTTCGCGAACAGCAGGGCGGCCGGCGCGTTCATGACCGTGGCCGCCAGCAGGTACTCCAGGGGCGCCCCGAGCAGGGAGTAGCCGACGAGGGTCGAGCCGGCCGCGGCGGTCAGGCCGCCGACCATGACGGTGAAGACCTGCCCGGCCCGCAGGGAGCGCAGGTAGGGGGCGATCATCAGCGGCGCCTCGCTCTGGCCGAGGAAGATGACCGTGCTGGCGTAGAGCGACTCGACCTTCGACACGCCGAGCACCCGCGACAGGGCGCCGCCGATCCAGTGCGTGGCGAGCTGGATGACGCGCAGGTAGAACAACAGGCCGATCAGGGCGCCGAGGAAGATGATCACCGGCAGCACCGAGAGGGCGAAGACCGTGCCGTCGTCACCGCCGGCCTCGTAGAGCGGCCCGAAGAGGAACGACGTCCCCTCGTCGGTGAAGCCGATGAGGTCGGCCACGCGGTCCGCCGCCCAGGCCAGCGCGCGCTCGCCGGGGCCCCAGCGCAGGACGAGTGCGGCGAAGGCGACCTGCAGGCCGAGCGCGGCGAGCAGCGTCCGCCAGGAGATGCCCCTGCGGTCGCTGCTCAGCGCCCACGCCACCGCGAGCAGCAGCGCCAGGCCCAGGATCCCGCGGAAGTCCGCCACCCGGCGATCCTGTCAGTCCCCGGCGTCGCCGAGGCGTACGAGGAGGTCGCCGAGCGCGGCGACGACGCGCTCGGTGCCGCCGCGGCCGGCGTAGGTGTCCCGCCGCAGCTCCACCATGATCGAGGAGACCCGGGGGTCGCGGCGCCAGTGCCGCAGCGGGACGTAGGTGCCGTGGAACGGCTCGTCGCGCACGACGTCGCCGACGGTCGCGAAGGACTCCGTCGCGGCCTCGAGCAGCGCCGCCGGGGTGTGCGCGTCGTCGGTCCCGAGGCAGACGGCCGGACGCCGCTCGTCGGCGTGACGCTCGTACGGCAGGGCCGTCGTCGGGTAGGAGTGCAGGTCGACCACCACGCAGGTCCCGGTCGCCGCGAGCCGGGCGTCGACCAGGTCGGCCAGCGCGTCGGCGTACGGCGTGAACCAGCGGGCCGTCCAGGCCGCGTCGCGCCCGGGGTCGGGCTCGCGCAGCGTCGTCAGGGTGCTCGTCGCGGTGTAGACCGCGCCCATGCCGATCGCGGCCATCTCCTCCATCGCCGGGTCGGGGAACCTCTCGGGGTCGACGACGAGGCGGGACAGACGGTTCACGAAGCGCCAGGGCGTCGGCGAGCCAGCCCGGGCGACGAGGGCGACGGCCTGCTCGGCGAGGGCGTCGGTCGCGGCGTCCGTCATGGCGTCGAGCTCGGCCTCCAGCGCGTCGTCGTCCAGCACGATGCTCGCCCGGGCCTCGGGCGGGACGCGGCGCGACGCGTGCGGGACGTGGACGACGACCGGGCTCGACGGCGATCCCGGGAGGACCTCGACGGGAGGCTCGACCGGGGGTGGGGGCGGTGCCGTCGTGCTCACGGACCGAGCCTGGCAGGGTCGGAGGATGTCGTTGCTGCCCGACGTCGTCGGCGAGACGCCGCTGGTCGTGTTCTGCGGCATGGCCAACCTGTGCTCGCCGGTGCGTCACGACCACCACTACGGCGGGCCCGGCAACGCGTTCTGGAGACTGCTGCACGACTCGGGCCTGACCCCGGACCGGCTGGAGCCCGCGGACGACGTCCGCCTCCCGGCGTACGGGCTCGGCGTGACGGACCTGGTGGTCGAACGCGCCCCGGACGTGCCTCGCCTCACCCACGTCGACGCCCTCGCGGAGAAGGTCGGGCGGTGGTCGCCCGAGTGGCTGGCGATGACGTCCAAGACGGTCGCGGCCGAGCTCGCCCGCAGCCTCGGCCACCGGCCCCCGGGCCTGGGGATCGCCGGCTGGGACCTCGCCGGCGCCCCCGTGTTCGTGCTGCCCGGGCCGAGCGGGGCGAACCAGCGCCGGGAGTACGACGGACGGCCCGACCGCCTGTCCTGGTGGACCGACCTGGCCGCCCTGGTCGGTCGCGGTCCGCGCGCCGCAGGCCTCTGACCTGCGCTTTCCCGGACCCGTCCGGCGTGTCGCCGGGCGACTCGCCGAACCGCTTGCGGGCGTGGTGGCGCGGGGGCTACTGTCACCTACATCTAGTAATCACAAGCGTGTAGTTATCCACATCTAGTCCCCAGGGACGATGGAACACTCCACACGTGTTGCACCAGATGTCCCCAGGTCCATCCACAGGCCGGGGTCCTGACGACGAGAGGAGGAGGCTCGATGCACTGCCCGTTCTGCCGCCACACCGACACCCGTGTGCTCGACAGCCGCGTCACCGACGACGGCTCCTCCATCCGTCGTCGACGCTCCTGCGGCGAGTGCGGGCGCCGCTTCACCACCGCCGAGCAGATGCAGCTGACGATCGCCAAGCGCAACGGCACCGTCGAGCCCTTCGTCCGCGACAAGGCGGTCGCGGGAGTCCGCAAGGCCTGCAAGGGCCGGCCGGTGACCGAGGACCAGCTGGCCCGCCTGGGCCAGGAGGTCGAGGACTCGCTGCGCTGCGCCGGGTGGGCCGAGGTGCCCGCCCACGAGGTCGGCCTGGCCATCCTCACGCCGCTGCGCGAGCTCGACGAGGTCGCGTACCTGCGCTTCGCGAGCGTCTACCGCGCCTTCACGTCGGCCGAGGACTTCGAGGCGGAGATCGTGGCGATGCGCCTCGAGCACGCCGTCCCGGCGGACACCTGACGCGCCCGTCCGGGCGCACCGAGCTGCCCGGCACGTCGTGGGGAAGCGGCGTGCCGGGCGCACCATCCACAGCAGACCCAGCACAGACCGGCACACATCATCAGCAGGGCCGAACGAGGGGACCGACAGCAATGACCGAGACGGCGAACGGCGTGCGCGACGACGCCAAGCAGACCAGCGGGCGGGGAGTGCGCATCCGCCGCGTCTTCAGCACCCCCGGCGTGCACCCCTACGACGAGGTCTCGTGGGAGCGCCGCGACGTCGTCCAGAACAACTGGAAGACCGGCGAGGTCGTCTTCGAGCAGCGCGGCGCCGAGTTCCCCGACTTCTGGAGCGTCAACGCCTCCACGATCGTCACGACGAAGTACTTCCGCGGCGCCGTCGGCACCGACGCCCGCGAGTGGAGCCTGCGCCAGCTCGTCGACCGCGTCGTGAAGACCTACACGAAGGCCGGCGTCGAGCACGGCTACTTCGCGGACGCCGGCGACGCCGAGATCTTCGAGCACGAGCTCACCTGGCTGCTGGTCCACCAGTACTTCTCGTTCAACTCCCCGGTCTGGTTCAACGTCGGCACGAAGTCCCCCCAGCAGGTGTCGGCCTGCTTCATCCTCTCGGTCGACGACTCGATGGACTCGATCCTGAACTGGTACAAGGAGGAGGGCTTCATCTTCAAGGGCGGCTCCGGTGCTGGCCTGAACCTCTCCCGCATCCGCTCCTCCAAGGAGCTGCTGTCCTCCGGCGGCACCGCCTCCGGCCCGGTCTCCTTCATGCGCGGCGCCGACGCCTCCGCGGGCACCATCAAGTCCGGTGGCGCCACCCGCCGCGCCGCGAAGATGGTCGTCCTCGACGTCGACCACCCGGACATCGAGGAGTTCGTCGCGACCAAGGCGCGCGAGGAGGACAAGATCCGCGCCCTGCGCGACGCCGGGTTCGACATGGACCTCGGCGGCAACGACATCACCTCGGTGCAGTACCAGAACGCCAACAACTCGGTCCGGGTCTCCGACGAGTTCATGCGCGCGGTCGAGGAGGGCACGGAGTTCGGCCTGCGCGCCCGTGGCACCGGCGAGGTCATCGAGACCGTCGACGCCCGCGGCCTGTTCCGCAAGATCAGCGAGGCCGCGTGGGCCTGCGCCGACCCGGGCCTGCAGTACGACGACACGATCAACGACTGGCACACGAACCCGGAGACGGGCCGCATCACGGCGTCCAACCCGTGCTCGGAGTACATGTCGCTGGACAACTCCTCGTGCAACCTGGCGTCGCTGAACCTCATGAAGTTCCTGCGCAAGGACGACACCTTCGACGCGCAGTCGTTCGCCAGCGCCGTCGAGCTGATCATCACCGCGATGGACATCTCCATCTGCTTCGCGGACTTCCCGACCGAGCCCATCGGCCGCACCACCCGCGACTACCGCCAGCTCGGCATCGGCTACGCCAACCTCGGCGCGCTGCTCATGGCCATGGGCCTGGGCTACGACTCCGACGGCGGCCGCTCGATGGCCGCGACGATCACGTCGCTGATGACCGGCACGTCGTACGCCCGCTCGGCCGAGATCGCCAAGGTCGTCGGCCCGTACGCCGGCTACCGCCGCAACGCCGACGCCCACCAGCGCGTCATGCGTAAGCACCAGGCCGCGAACGACGAGATCCGCACCCTGCACACCGAGGACCGGGCCGTCCACGAGCTGGCGACCCGCACCTGGGACAAGGTGCTGCGCGACGGCGCCCAGCACGGCTACCGCAACGCCCAGGCCTCGGTGCTCGCGCCCACCGGCACGATCGGCTTCATGATGGACTGCGACACGACCGGCATCGAGCCGGACTTCTCGCTGGTCAAGTTCAAGAAGCTCGTCGGCGGCGGCTCCATGCAGATCGTGAACCAGACGATCCCGCGGGCCCTGAAGAAGCTGGGCTACCAGCCGGAGCAGGTCGAGGCGATCGTCGCGCACATCTCCGAGCACGGCCACGTCATCGACGCACCGGGCCTGCGGACCGAGCACTACGAGATCTTCGACACCGCGATGGGCGCCCGCGCGCTCAAGCCGATGGGGCACGTCCGGATGATGGCGGCGGCGCAGCCGTTCCTGTCCGGCGCGATCTCCAAGACGGTCAACCTGCCCGAGTCCGCCTCCGTCGAGGAGATCGAGGACGTTTACCTGCAGTCGTGGAAGCTGGGGCTGAAGGCCACCGCGATCTACCGCGACAACTGCAAGGTCGGCCAGCCGCTGTCCGACGGCGGCGGCAAGGCGAAGAAGGACAAGAAGGACGCCGAGGACGCGGCCGCCGCGGCCGGCAGCGAGCGCGAGGTCGTCGAGAAGGTCGTCGAGAAGATCGTCTACGCCCCGACCCGCAAGCGGCTGCCGAAGTCGCGCGTCTCGCGGACGACGTCCTTCACGGTCGGTGGCGCCGAGGGGTACATGACCTCCGGCGCGCACGACGACGGCGAGCTCGGCGAGATCTTCCTCAAGCTCGGCAAGCAGGGCTCGACCCTCGCCGGCGTGATGGACGCGTTCTCGATCGCGGTCTCGATCGGCCTGCAGTACGGCGTCCCGCTGGAGACCTACGTCTCGAAGTTCACCAACCTGCGCTTCGAGCCGGCGGGCCTGACCGACGACGCCGACGTGCGGATGAGCCAGTCGATCATGGACTACATCTTCCGTCGCCTGGCGCTGGACTACCTGCCCTTCGAGGACCGCGCCGCGCTCGGCATCTACTCCGCCGAGGAGCGTCAGCGTCACCTCGAGACCGGCTCGTACGAGCCCATCGAGGTCAGCGAGGTCCAGGCCCTGCGGGCCGACCCCGACCAGGTCACCGTCGTCCTGCCCGACCCGGACGCCGAGGCGCCGGAGGACTCCTCCGACGACGCGCCCCAGGGCTCGGCCCAGGTGACCGCCGCCGAGGCCGCCGAGCTGAAGGACGTCGCCGCCACCCCGGCGCCGCGCGAGGCCCACACCTCCGCGGAGCTGCTGGAGAAGGTCACCGGCACCGCCGTCGACTCGCCGCTGTGCTTCACCTGCGGCACGAAGATGCGCCCCGCCGGCTCCTGCCACGTCTGCGAGGGCTGCGGCTCGACCAGCGGCTGCAGCTGACAGCGTCCACGGGCGCGAGGTAGCAGGCGCCGGACGTCACGACGGAGGGGCGGTCCCGCACGGGGCCGCCCCTCCGTCGTCGGGCCGGGACCGACCGGACCCCCGGGGCCTAGAGCGCTGTGCACCCCGGGTTCTGCGGGCCCCTCCACCGGAACACCAGGTCGGTGGGGCCGGTCGCCCTCGCATCGCGACCCAGGGACGAGAACGTGACGACGGGCCACTCCTCCACGGTGGTCGAGCCCGCCGTGCAGCCGTCCGCCCGGAACTCGAGGACGATCCGGAAGCCGGTGGAGCGCCCCGCGGGGAGCGTCCTGTCGAGCGGCGACGAGGCGTCCCCGTCGTCGCGCCCATCGCTGTCCGGGGGCTGCCCGCCGACCTTCACCCGCGCCTGGAGGACGGCGCCGCCGGCGGGTCCCAGCAGCGGAGCCACGGCGCGGTCGAGGTGGACGGGGAACGTCCCGTCGTTCCTGACCCGGACGTCGACGCCGCACCGTGTCCGCGGCGTCACCACGAGCACCTCGACCGGTGCGCCCGGCCGGTCGTCGTCGAGGCCGCGCCGCCTCTCCAGCGGCGTGTCACGACACCAGGCCAGTCGGGTCTCGACCGCGACGTCCGCGGCAGTCGCCGCGGACGCGACGTACCACCCGCCGGCCGGGACGGCCACCAGGGCCGCCGCCGCGGCGGCGAGCGCGGTGCGACGCGTCAGGGTGCCGGGCATGCGTCATCATCCGCCAGGCCCGGCAGTGCGCGCCAGGCGGCGCGTCGCGTCAGGCGGGTCCGACCTCGAGCGGACGCCGTCTCGCGACCGCGCCCCACGTCCCGACGACGGCCGCCAGCAGGCTGAGGACGCCGAGCGCGACGAGCGGCGCCAGGAGAGCCAGGGTCAGGTCCCCGCCCGCGCCCGGCACGAGCAGACGGACCGCGACGACCACACCGACGGTGGCGCCGACGATGCCGAGCGCGATGCCCGCCTGGGTGAGGGCGAGTCGCCACCGCTCGGCGCTGTGGTCGCCGCGGAGCGTGCGGACCAGCTCGATCACGGGCATGGCGAGCGCCAGCAGCAGGTAGAACAGCCCGCCGAGGCCGGTCCCGGGGAGTCCGGCGGTCATCAGTGTCCCTTCTCGTAGACCTCGAGGGGCCGTCGCAGGACCACCTCGGTGACCAGCGCCTCGAGCATGTACAGCCCGTTGACGAGCCGGAGCACGAGGAAGCTGGGCAACGAGGCCAGCGCGCGACCCACCTCGCCCCGTCGTCGTGCCGCGACCAGGACCGGCACGAGGACGGCGGGCACGTCCACGACGTACGCGAGGAGCACCCAGGGGCTGAGGAGGACGGCGAGCAGCGGCAGGACGAACAGGTAGACCAGCGAGGCGACGACGGCGTCGAACAGGGCGACGCCCACGACTGTGCCCAGGAACGGCAGACGGACGATGCCCCGCCAGTGCAGCGCCACGTTCTGGACGAAGCCGTGCGACCACCGCCTGAGCTGCTTGCCGAGGAAGTCGAGGTCGTGGGGCTCGATGGGGTAGCAGACGGCCTCCGGCACGAACCGGACGCGGTGCCCCGCCTGGTAGAAGGTCCAGGTCAGGTCCATGTCCTCGGCGCGGGTGCGCTCCGACCAGCCGCCGGCGGCCTTCAGCGCAGCGGTCCGGTACGCCGAGAAGCAGCCGGACGAGATCAGCGGCGTGCCGAAGTGGTCCTGGGTGGGCTTGTAGAAGGTGAAGGACAGCAGGTACTCGGTGTAGCGGCCGCGCTCCCAGACCGTGCTGACGTGCCGGGGGACGACGAAGCCGCAGGCGGCGACGACGGTCTCGTCGGCGGCCAGGGGCTCCATCAGCAGCTCGAGGGCGTCGGGGGCGAGGGTGGTGTCGGCGTCGATCGCCATCGTGTACGTCGTCTCGACCATCGTGAGGGCGACGTTCTGCGCGCCCGCCTTGGAGCCCGTGTTGGCGTCGGGACGCAGCACCTCGGCACCCGCGGCGCGGGCGAGGTCGCCGGTGCCGTCGGTCGAGAAGTCGTCGACGACGACGACCCGCGCCGGGGGAGTGGACTGGCCGAGGATGCTGCGGACCGTGTCGGCGATGGACGCCGCCTCGTTGTAGGCCGGCACGATGACGGTCAGGTCGTCGGCGGGTCGCGCACGGTGGCGCGGCGCGGCGGGCACGACCTGCGGGGGGATCTCCACCGGGGCGGCTCCTCGGGTCGACGGGCGGGCGGCGCGGCCGCGGGGGCGGCCGATCGTGACCTGCCGCGACCGGCCCGTGCCGTTACGTCGTCCGCGCCGCCCCGGGTCAGCCGCCGGCCACGCCCGCCACCGGGGCACGCTCCGGGAGCCAGTGCGACCAGGGCTCCATGTCCTCGGCGAAGGGCGTGCGCCAGGCCAGGGTGCCGAGGAGCGCGACGACGAACTGCGCCTCGTCCATCCCGTAGCAGCGGGCGCGTCGTCGCAGCTCGACGGCGAGGGCGACGGGCATGCCGTCGAGCCAGAAGCCCTCCGTCTCGACCTGGCTGCCGACGGCGACCGCGCGCCAGTGGCCGACGTCCACGCCGCGCTGCAGCGGGTTGTGCAGCAGCTCCTCCAGCGGCGGCAGCGGCTGGTGGAACAGCTCGGGGTCGACCAGCAGCGCGACGCTGACGGCGCGCGCGAGCTGGGCGGGGTCCGCCGCGCCGCAGTACGTCGGGTCCGCGTGCCGCAGGTAGATCTCCGACAGCAGCCCGCGTACCTCCGCCTCCCGTTCGGGTCCGGGCAGCTCGGCCGGGTCGACGGCCTCGGCTCGCAGCGCACCCCCGACGACCCGCAGGCCGACGAGCTCGTGGCGGCCGACGTCGGGCAGCCACCCGGGCGGTCCGACGAGGACGTCGTGCTCCTCCGACCGCGTGACCTCCCCGCTCCCGTCGGCCAGCGGCAGCGGACCGAACGCGGTGAGGCTGAGCAGGGGCTGCAGCCCGCACCCCACCCACAGGTCGGTGCGCCCACCCAGGGGCGTGCGCGCCCGGTGGGTGAGGACGGCCCCCTCGAGCAGGGTCAGCGAGTGACCCACCCGCCCGTCGGGCAGCGGCACGAGGACGGTCGAGACGGCGACCACGTCGCGGACGGCGTCGGCGTCCACCGAGGCGTCACGGAGGTCCCGGCGCAGACGCCGGGCGATCCGGTCGGGGTCGGTCGGCCCCCAGGTGCGGACGAGGTCGAGGACGGCGCCGTGCAGGCGGTGCCGGCCGGCGAGGACGTAGGTGTCGGTCATGGGGACGAGGGTGCGCCGACCGGCGGCCTCCGTGCGGCGCTGTCTCCACAGGCTCGCGTCCTGCCGTGCGCTGTCGGTGGTCGGGTCTAGGTTCGAGCCGTCCGGCGTCCACAGCCGCCGGCGGGAGGGGGACCAGGTGCTCACGACGAGTGCGACGCGCCGAGCGGCGGCGGTGGTGTGCGCCTCGGTGCTCGCCGTGGCGATGGTGCTCGCGCTGTCGGCGTGCGAAGCGGTCCGCGGGTCCGGTGACCGCGCGGGCGACCGGGCGGGTGACCGGGCGGGTGACCGGGCCGGTGACGGGGCGGGTGACCGGACGGGGCGCGGTCGGAGCGGACGTCACGACCAGCCGGACGGCCCGCGCAGGGGAGCCGACGACGGCCGGCGCTCCGCAGCGGCCCCGGCCCCCGGGCGCCGGGTCGACGTGTCCTTCCCCCGCGCGGTCCGCATGCTGCGCCGGGCGCCCGAGCGGGGAGCGGGGTACGACCGCGAGCTGTTCGTGCACTGGACGGACGCCGACGACGACGGCTGCGACACCCGCGACGAGGTCCTCCTGGCGGAGGCCGTGCGCCGTCCCCGGGTCGGCGAGGACTGCACCCTGTCCGGCGGCCGGTGGCGCTCGGTGTACGACGGGGAGACCACCCGCGACCCGTCGTCGTTCGACGTCGACCACGTCGTCCCGCTCGCCGACGCCTGGGCCTCCGGAGCCCGCCGGTGGTCGGACGCGCGACGCGAGGCGTTCGCCAACGACCTGGGTGACGCCCGCAGCCTCGTCGCCGTCACCGCGTCCTCGAACCGGTCGAAGTCGGACCAGGACCCGGCCGAGTGGCTGCCCGACGAGCGGCGCTGCCGCTACGTCCGGGACTGGACGGCGGTCAAGCTGCGCTGGGACCTCGCCGCCGACCGTGCGGAGGCGAGCGGCCTCACCCGTCGCGCTCGGGCGTGCGGCGGCCGGGTCGTCGTGCGGGTCGCCCGCGGCTAGCCCCCGCCGCCGTCGGGCCGGCTGCCACCGGGCTCAGGGGCTCGGGCGAGGTGGTGGCGCCACTGTCGGCGGCCCGTGCTGGAGTAGGGCCGTGGAGACCTCGACGGCGCTGCGGATGGGCGAGCGCCTGCTGGCGGAGCACGGCCTCACGGGGTGGCGCGTGGAGCTCGACCGGGCCAAGCGGCGCGCCGGGCAGTGCCGGTACGCCGACCGCGTCATCTCGATCAGCGGCCCGCTCACGCGTCTGCACGACGAGGCCGAGGTGCGCGAGACCCTGCTCCACGAGGTGGCGCACGCCCTGGCCGGCCCGCGGGCCGGCCACGGGCCCCGCTGGCGCGCCATCGCGACCCGGATCGGGAGCACCGGCGAGCGCTGCCTGTCCGCCCAGGCGCCCCGGGTCGCCGGCGCGTGGGTCGGCACCTGCCCCGCCGGCCACACGACCGAGCGGCACCGCCGTCCGACCCGGGTCGCGACCTGCTCGCGCTGCAGCCGGGTGTTCTCCCTCGACCACGTCCTCACCTGGACGGTCGACGGACGCCCCGCGCCCATGCACCCGTCGTACGACGCGGAGCTGCGCTCCCTGCGCGAGGGGGGGCCGGTGCGACGGGTCGCGGTCGGCACCCGGGTCCGGGTGCTGGCGCCCGGTCGCTGGCACGACGCGAGGGGGCCGGTGGTCAAGGTCGGTCGCACCCGCTACCACGTCGCCGTCAGGCGGGGGGTCGTCCTCGCGGTGCCCATGTCGGCCGTGGCCGTCGAGGGCTGACGACAGCTCCGTCCACAGGCGCGCCGCCCGGACGTCGCACGGCGTCGGCGGGAGGCCCTACGGTCACCCCAGCGGGTGAGGACGAGGGGTGGGACCGTGGCTGGTGGGGCACGACGGGTGGCGCGGGCGCAGGCCGAGGCGCGCCGACGCAGGGAGGCGCAGGAGCGCCGCGACCGGCTCCGCGGCCGGGCAGCGGTCGGGGACGACACCCGCGGGCGCCCGACGGCCGCAGGGACGGCGCGGGGCTGGACGCCGCCGGACGACACCGCGGACCGCCTGGCGGAGGCGGCGCGGCTCCGGGGCCTGGTCGACGGCATGGTCAGGCTGACCGACGGCACCCGTCGCGACGACGCCCGGCTGGAGACCCACGCCGACATGCTGGTCGCCCGGGCCGCGCCCAGCGACCCGGACGCCCTGCTGGACGTCGCCACCGAGGCGCTGCGCGACGCCCTGGTCCGGGTCCGTGCCGGTGGGTGGCCGGAGCCGGACGTCCGCAGGCTGGTCGAGCGGACGCTGGGTCCGCCCCACCTCCGCAGCCTGGACGCCCTGGCGACGGGCCGAGGGGTGCGACTCGCGTCGGTGCTGGGCCTGGCGGCCCTGCTGGTGCGGGTGCCGCTGCTGGAGGCCACGGCCCTCCTCGACGCGCACGGCGCGGGCGCCACCGGCGGGACGACGGCCCACCCGAAGCTCGCCCGGGTGCGCGCGCTCCTGGCGAAGGCGGAGTCGACGCCGTACCCCGAGGAGGCGGAGCTGCTGTCCGCGAAGGCCCAGGAGCTGGTCGCGAGGTACGCCCTCGACGGGCTGCTGGAGGAGGCCGGACGCCAGGACGGCACGGGCCCACGACCCCAGGTGCGCCGCCTGTGGCTGGACGCGCCCTACGTCGAGGCGAAGGCGGCGCTGGTGTCCGCGGTCGCGTCGGCCAACCGGTGCCGGACGGCGGTCGCCGCGCCGCTCGGGTTCTGCCTCGTCGTCGGCGACGCGCGCGACCTCCTGGCGACGGAGCTGCTCGTGACGTCGCTGCTCGTGCAGGCCGGGGCCGCCATGCTGTCCCACGAGCGGGTGGCGCCGTCGCGCGACGGCCGCACCCGCTCCTTCCGGCGCGCGTTCCTCCTCGCCTACGCCCATCGGGTGGGGGAGCGACTCGCCGAGGCGACCGCGGAGGCCTACCGGGAGGCCGGGGGCGACGCCCTGCCGGTCGTCGCGGCCCAGGAGGAGCGCGTCACGGCGGCCTTCGAGGCCGCGGTGCCCCACACCGTCTCCCGGCGGTCCGTCGTCAGCAACGACGAGGGCTGGCTCGCCGGTCGGGCCGCGGCCGACCGGGCACACCTGGACGTCGCCGGACAGCTGGAGGACTGAGCCCCCGTCGGCGCGGGGCGGTGACCCCCCGGGGGGTCCGCTCGCCCGCCCGCCGTCCGCTGTCGGTGGTCGCCCCTAGCGTGCGGAGCGCAGGTCTCGGAGTGGTCGACGGACGGGGAGCGGGCGCATGGACGAGCAGAGCGAGCAGCGGTGGGACGACGAGGTCGAGGCGGCGTGGACGGCGTTCCGCCGGGGGCTCGGTGACCGTCTGGCGGCCCTGGAGCAGGAGGAGAGTCTCAGCGTCGCCCTCCGCATGGGGGAGGACGACGACGAGCGGGTGGCGCCCCACTGCGAGGTGACGGCCTGGGGAGGTCACGTGCTGACGGTCGAGGTGTCGCCGGACGCGCTGCTCGCCCCCGGTGACCGGATCGGCCCCGAGGGCGAGGCGCGACTGCGGGGGCTGGGCTTCACCGCCGTCGGGCCGGTGGCTCCGGGTCTGCTCCAGCTGACCGTCGACCAGCGTGAGGCCGACCGGGCGGCGTGGGTCGTCACGGCGGTCCTCCGCACGGTCCTCGGCGTGCTCCACCCGGCCCTGCTGCAGGACGACGAGTCGTCGCCCGGCGACGGGCACGAGACGTCGGGGGAGGAGCCGGTGCCCGGCACCGTCGGTGCGCGTGACGAGCACTGGCCGACCGACGACGACGGCCCGTGGTTCCCCGGGGACTCCGAGGACGTCCGCCGGGCGCTGCACCGGGTGGCGCGCGACCTGCTGGGCGACGAGCCGGTGTGGGACGCCGACGACGACCTCGCCATCGCGACCGACCACGCCCAGGTGTGGGTGGTCGTCGCCTCCGGAGCCCCGCGGGTCCTGCTGACCAGCACGCTGCTCACCGAGGTCGTGGACGAGTCGCGGGCGCTCGTCGAGGCCAACCTGCTGAACCGGCGCCACTTCGGTCTGACCTTCCTGCTCGACGACCGTCGCCTCGTCGTGCGGCGCGAGCTCGGGGTCTCGGCGTTCCAGCCGGCCGACGTGCGCGCGGAGCTCGCTCGCCTGGTGGAGCAGGCAGACCGGTGGGTCGTCGAGCTGCGCGAGCGGGTGGGTGGCCGAGGGGTCTGGGACGACGCGGGCTCGGCCCCGCTGGCCATCCGGGGTCCGGGGGACACCGCGGGTCCGGACGACGCCCAGCAGAGCCGGTTCGTCGCCGCCCAGGACGTCGCCCGTGAGCTGGAGCGGGAGCAGCGGGGCTCCGCGGACCCGGCGACCCTGGCGCGTGTCTACCACCACGACCGTGCGCTGGTGATGCTGGCGGTGGCGGCGACCCGGGCGCGGGAGGCCGAGCACCGGCGACGGGCCGAGAAGCACCAGGAGGCCGAGCGGCCGTCCGTCGCCAAGCGGTTCCGGGCGGCGGCGCGCTACGAGCGGGAGCTGCGCTCCCGGCTCCGGCGGGCGCTGCGCATCACCGTGCAGGCCGGTCAGCGGCCCGAGACGAGCGAGCAGCCGGGCCTGTTCGCCGAGGAGGACGTCCGGGGCTGAGGGGCGCCCGGCGGCGCGCGAAGGGCCACGTCATCAGCGCCCAGACGGCACTGATGACGACGATCTCGGCGACGACGTAGGTGGGCCAGGGGCCCAGGAGGTCGAGCACCGAGCCCCCGGCGGGCTTCGCGTTCAGGAACCCGTAGTTGGTGTCGAGCGCCAGGTTGAGGCAGAACACGGCGACGGCCCAGGTGGCCGTGACGGCGACCGCCATCCGGTAGTCGCGCCAGTCCGGGCCGAGCCCGCGGCCGAACGAGAGGTAGACCGCCGCCCAGACGATGCCGATGTGCATGACCCAGAACAGCAGGAAGACGGGGTGCGGGAAGGCGGTGACGAGGTCCGGGGTGAGGATTGCCTGGGTCGTCAGGGGGATGCCCCACAGGTAGGTGAGGGCGACCGCCCAGCGCTGGTGCGACCACAGCGCCCAGACGCTGACGAAGGACGCCAGGTCGCACAGCTGGATCGGCAGCGTCCGGTCGAGCTCGAAGAACGCCGGGGTGAAGTACAGCACCTGCAGGGGCAGGGTGCCCGCGAGCAGCACCACCGCGAGGACCCGCCCGAACCGGTCGTCCGGGTCCGTGCGACGCAGGCGCCGACCCAGCGGGACCAGCACCGCGCAGCCGACGAGGAGGACCGCCAGGGCCGTCAGGTGGGTGACGTCGAAGGCGGAGAACTCGCGGGCGCCGGACACGCCGTCATCATGCCCGTCGGGCCCGGGTGACCGCCTGGGTCGGCGTACTCAGCTCAGGTGTCTCGGCTATCGTCGACGCTTTGGTCGTCGCGGACCGACGAGGCCACCATGGAGACCTGGGGCCCGTCGCACGACGGCCCCTGGGGGGCATTACCGAGCTGCTGGACGAGCCCGAGGAGGGGACGCGGATGCGCGCACGCGCGAGGCGCGCCGTCGTGGTCGCTCTCGCGGCCCTGGTCGGTTTCGGCCTGGTCCAGGCCGCGGCACCGTCGACCAGCCTCAGTGGCTCCTCCACCGACGGCAGGGAGTCGGACGGCCCCGCGCCGGCCACCTACCGGTTCCTGTCGGCCCCGGACTTCATGAACGCCGACGTGGCCGACCTCAGCGGGTCCCCGCGCTGGCGGCCGGGCCTCGAGAACTCGTGGAACGACTCGTGGGCGGTGGCGGTGGACACCGTCATGGACGCCTTCGAGGCCGAGGCGCCGCAGGACGTGCTCGTCGCCGGCGACCTCGTCAACGGCCACTGGGGCGCCCAGCCCAGCGAGGTCTTCGGCCCGGTCGACACCGAGGAGCAACGACGCGACGCCGTCCGTCGCGCCGCGGAGGCCTACTTCCCCGCCTGGCGTCGTCTGTTCGACGAGCGGGGCCTCCCCGTGCACGTCGCGGTCGGCGACCACGAGGTCGGGGACAACGACTGGGCGGGGTCGGCGAAGAACGACTTCAAGCGTCGCAACCTCGGCCTGTTCAAGGAGCAGTTCGCCCAGCACGCCCTGCGCCCGGGCCGCTACGACTCCCGCCCGCCGGGACCCGCCAACAGGACCGCGTACGCCGTCCGCCTGGCGCCCGAGGTGCAGCTGGTCTCCGTGGACGTCTTCGAGCAGACCCCGGACGACGTCGTCCCGCGTCTCGACCCGCAGCAGCTGGCCTGGCTCGACGACGTCCTCGCCGAGGCGCAGGCCGACGGCGTGGACTGGATCATGGTCCAGGGCCACGTGCCGGTCGCGCGACCCGTCCGGCAGACCAGCAGCTCGGGGCTCTACTACGAGGGCGGCGCGTCGTCGCCCTTCTGGCGGACGCTCGCCCGCCACGACGTCGACCTCTACCTCTCCGGCGAGGTGCACGACGTGACCGCCGCCCGTCGCTCGGGCGTGATGCAGATCAGCCACGGCGGGATCTTCGGCCACGGCGGCCACCAGGGGCGAGGCGGCACGAGCTACGTGGTCGGGCAGGTCGAGGGCGACACCCTGGAGCTGGTCGCCAAGCGCTTCAGGGTCAGCGAGACCAGTGGCGAGGAGCGCCTGTGGCAGGCCACCAGCCAGGGTGAGCCGCCGCTGGAGAAGACCTTCGTCCCCACCCCGGAGGTCATCGGGACGATGCGGCTGACCTCGGACGGCGAGGTGCTGTCGCAGGACGGCCAGCTCGGGCCGTACACGCCGAACGACTGAGCACGACCCGGCGCCGAGCCGGTCGGCGCCGAGGTTCCCCGGACGACTTCTGTCGTTCGGCCACGCGAGGGCCCTCGGTTGGGAATAGTGACCCGCGGAGGGAAGTGGGTCATGGTCGACATCCTGGATCGTGCCGCCCCACTGCGCTGGGAGGCGCCGTGGGCGAGGTGGCGCACCCGTCGCGCCGCGGCGGCCGCGAGCGCGGCACCCGCGTCGCGCGCCGTCACGTCGGCGCTCGCCGGGCTGGACGGCAGCCGGTGGCACGTGCTGACCGACGTCGAGCTCCCCGAGCCACCCGACTCCCGTCGTCTGCTCGAGAGCGACCGCACCCGGGTCGAGCACGTCGTGGTCGGGCCTGCGGGGGTGCTCGTGATGGGCTCGCGCAACTGGAACAGCGCGATCCGGACGGCGCAGGGCGTGCTGCGGCAGGACGGCGCCCGCCGCGAACGGGACCTCGCGGAGGCCTCCCGCAGCGCCGCCGTCGTCCGCGACGCCTACGGGATCGACGAGGACGTCCCGGTCATCGGCGTCCTCTGCTTCGTGCCGCCGGCGATGGTCACGGGCTGGATCGGCGAGGTGCTGCTGTGCGCCACCGGTGACGTGGTCGCCGTGCTGGACCGCCTGGCCCGCCGGCTCGACCGGGACGAGGTCGACGCCCTCGCGGCCCGCCTCGGACCCGGCGCCGCCGCGACGACGACCGAGGACGCCGCCGGGGCGGCAGGGACTCGGGCGGCCGCGGTGGGGACCACTCCCGTGCTGCAGGTCGTGGAGGGTCAGGCCGGCGCGTAGACGCGCACCCAGTCGACCTGCGTGGCGCGCCCGCCCTCGAACGAGGGGTCCTCGCCGTTCACCTGCTTCGCAGCGGTCTGCACCGCCAGCCACATCGGGACGTCGGGGATCTGGCCGCGCCGACGGATGGTCTCGACGGCCTCGCCGTCCACGACGACCTGGATCTCGTCGGCGGTCCACCGCAGCGACACGACGTGCCACCGGTCGAAGTCGCCGCGCACCGGGCGACGGGTCGCGGGGTGGTCCCCGTTCGCGTCGAGCTCGCCGTAGTGGTTGGTGACCGTCATCTCCTCGCGGCCCGGGGTGGTCTCGAAGATCTCGTAGAAGTCGATCTCCGGCGGCCACCCGCCGTACGACGGCCACAGCAGGGCCGCCACGGTCACGCCCAGGGCGTCGTCGTCGGTGCGCACCCGCATGTCCCAGCGGCCGTAGAGCTGCTGGGTCGGGCTGTCCCAGCTCCCGACGCCGCCGGAGAGCCAGTCCCCGTCGACCTCGGCGGTGTCGAGGACGAGGGTGGAGTCCTCGATCCGGACCATCGACGGGTCCCACCGCGCGTCGGGGCAGCACCCGGGGACCCCGTCGTAGACGCGCCACACCGTCTCGTCGAGCGTGTCGAAGTCGTCGAAGAAGACCTCGGTCCACTCCCGTTCGGTCGGCTCCGGCCTCTCCGGCGCGGGGATGGGGTCGCGCAGCCGCCCATCGGGGCCGATCTCCGGCAGACCCTGACGCTGCCCGTTGTCGCCGCTCCCGCGCTCCGACGGTCCCGACGGCTCCGACGGCTCCGACGGCCCCGACCCCCCGGACGGCCCTGACGGCCCCGACGGCGCGTCGGGCCCGCCGGCGGCCTCGTCGACCGGGTCGACCCGCCCCTCGCCGTCGACGGCCCCGCAGCCCGCCAGCAACGCCGCCGCGAGGAGCGGCGGGAGCAGACGGACGGCGAGGCGACGCGGCGGGCGGGTCACGGCCGCCTCAGGGGAGCGGGTCGACCTCCGCGTGGTCACCGACGTCGGCGGCCAGGGCGCGGAGGTGCTGGTGCCCGTCGCCGAGCAGGTGGTCGAGGGCGGTGAGGTGGCTGACGTAGTTGCCGACGTGGTACTCGGCCGTCATCGCGATGCCGCCGTGCAGCTGGATGGCCTCCTGGCCGACGTGACGGGCGGCGCGGCTCGTGCCGAGGGCCGCGCGACGAGCGGCGTCGGCGGGCTCGGTGTCGCCGGTGCTGCCGGGCTCGGCCGCCTGGACCATCGACGCCCAGGTGGCCAGGCTGCGGGCCAGCTCGAGCGACACGTACATGTCGGCCGCCCGGAAGGTCAACGCCTGGAAGGTCGCCAGCGGCACCCCGAACTGCTTGCGGCTCTTCAGGTAGTCGGTGGTCGACTCCAGCGCGACGGCCATGGCGCCCAAGGCCTGGTGGCACGCGACCACGCGGGCCTGGTCGACCACCGCGGAGACCGCCTCGGTCGCGTCCCCGCCGTCGCCCAGCAGGGTCGCGGCGGCGCCGTCGAGGCGGACCTGCGCGGCGCGGCCGCCGTCGTGGGTCGAGTAGCCCGTCCGGGTCACGCCGTCGGCGTCGCCGTCGACGAGGAACACCCCGGTGCCGCCGTCGGGCAGCGCCGCGGTGACCACGAGGCGACCGGCGGTCGCGCCGTGCGGGACCGGCTCCTTGACCCCCTCGAGCGTCCAGCCCTCCCCGGCGGCCGTGGCACGGACGGCGCTCGCGGCCGCGGTCATCGGCCGGCCGGGCTCGGCCACGGCCGGGGCGAGCACGAGCTCGCCCGCGGAGACCGCGCCGAGGACCTCGGCGCGCTGGGAGTCGGTGCCGGTCGCGGCGACCAGGCCGCCGGCCAGCACCACGGAGGTGAGGAACGGCTCGGGGGCGATGACGCGGCCGAGCTCCTCGGCCACCAGCGCGCTCTCGATCGGCCCGGCGCCCATGCCGCCGTCCTCCTCGGCGAACGGCAGGCCCAGCACGCCCATCTCGGCGAGGCCGGTCCACAGCTTCTCGTCGTACCCGGGCTCGTCCCTGACGGTGCGGCGCCGGTCCTCGTAGCTGCCGTAGGTGCGGGTCACCAGACCCCGGACCGCCTCGGCCAGCGCCTTCTGCTCGTCGTCGTGCGTGAAGTCCATCGGTGTCCTCCTACAGGCCCAGGATCGTGCGCGCGATGATCTGGCGCTGGATCTCGTTCGAACCCCCGTAGATGGAGGCCTTCCTCAGGTTCAGGTACGCCGGGGTGGCGCGGCGGGCCCACTGCGGCACCGTCGAGTCGTCCCCGGCCCCGGAGGCCAGCGACGCGGGGCCGGCGAGGTCGACGACGAGCTCCGAGACGGCCTGCTGCAGCTCGGTGCCCTTCAGCTTCAGCACCGACGACGCCGGGTGGGGCTTGCCGTCGGTGGAGTGCGCGACGACGCGCAGCGCCGTGAGCTCGAGGGCGAGCAGCTCGTTCTCCAGCTCGGCGACGCGCGCGGCCAGCAGCGGGTCGTCGGCGAGCGCGTCGCCCGCCCACTCCTTCGCCTGCGCGAGGACCCGCTTGGTGGCGCCGACCGGCGCCACGCCCACGCGCTCGTTGCCGAGCAGGAACTTGGCGTAGTCCCAGCCGTGGTTCTCCTCGCCGACCAGGTTCTCGGCGGGCACGCGCACGTCGGAGAACCAGACCTCGTTGACCTCGTGGCCCCCGTCGATCAGCTCGATCGGGCGGACCTCCACGCCCGGGGAGGTCATGTCGATGAGGAGGAAGGAGATGCCGCGCTGCTTCTTCGCCTCGGGGTCGGTGCGGACCAGCGTGAAGATCCAGTCGCCGTGCTGACCCAGCGTGGTCCAGGTCTTCTGGCCGTTGACGATCCAGTCGTCGCCGTCACGGACGGCGGTGGTGCGCAGCGAGGCGAGGTCGGAGCCGGCGTCCGGCTCGGAGAAGCCCTGCGACCACCAGATGTCGAGGTTCGCGGTGGCGGGCAGGAAGCGCTCCTTCTGCTCCTGCGTGCCGAAGGCGGCGATCACGGGCCCGACCATCGAGGCGTTGAACGCCAGCGGGAGCGGCACGCAGGCGCGCTGCATCTCCTCGTGCCAGATGTGGCGGCGCAGCGGCGTCCAGTCCCGGCCACCCCACTCGGCGGGCCAGTGCGGGACGGCGAGGCCCTCCGCGTTGAGGATCCGCTGGCTCGTGACGATGTCGTCCTTGCTCAGCTCGCCGCGGGACGCGACGACGTCGCGGATCTCCTGGGGCACCTTGGTGGTGAAGAAATCGCGCATCTCGGCGCGGAACGCGGCGTCCTGCTCGGACAGCTCCAGCTGCATGGCTCCTCGTCTCCTTCTCGGCGACGTGCTCGACGACGTCCGGGTGAACGGACGTCCTCCATCATGACGGGCGTCACCGAGCGGGACGAGGCTGCATCCCCAGGCCGGGGCGGGAGTGGCGCGTGGTGCGGTCAGCGATGACCGTTGCGCCGGGCCGGGCGGTGGCCGCGCTCCGGCTCGAGGTCCTCCGGAAGGGTCGGGGTCACCACGCACCCCGTCGCCGGGTCGCCGTACGTCGTGAGCGTGTGCGGCGCGCGGACGACGAGCAGGGCGACGTAGGCGCAGAGCACGGCGTCGACCTGGTCCTCGGCGAGCCGCAGGTGGCTCTTGCGGGAGGCGGACGTGACCGCGCCGACGAGGCCCTCCCAGCAGTCCCGTCCGCGCAGCCGCAGCGGGACGGCCGCGTCCTCGAGACCCTCCAGCAGGGTGGTGAGGCGCAGCAGCTCGGAGCGCAGCAGGTCGAGGTCCCGCCCCTGCTTCTGCTTGTACTTCAACGTGCGCGGCAGCCGGAACAGCGCGACGCTCGCCGCGTGCGGGTAGACCTCCACCGCCCGTCGCCGCGGCGTCGCGCCGTCCCCCGTCGGCCACGGCACCAGCCCGAGCGCGTGGGCGAGCCGGCCCCCGCGCGGCCCGGCGGCGAAGACGGCCAGGCCCGTGTTCGACGGGTGGGCGCCGGCCTGGAAGGCGCGGAAGTCGCGGTTCAGGGCGGTCTCGGCCGGTCGGTTGCCGGTCGGGTTGGTGACTAGCAGGGGGGCGTCGATCCCGACGACGCACTCCTCGTCGGCGGCGATCGCGGCCGCCGAGGCGACCTCGGCGTCCGTGCGGACCGAGGCGACGTCGAGCAGACCGCCCTCGTCGTCCAGGCGGGCCACCCCGGTGGGGTTGCGCTCGCCCCAGGCGAGGTCGACGCCCACGACGCGCATGGGGGCAGCCTCCCAGAGGGGGCGTTGGCCGGTTCGGGGAACCTGGGGGCGTGGACCCGCGACGCGCACGGCTGGTGGAGGTCGCCTCACCGGCCCGTCCCGAGGGGCAGGTGCTGGTGCTGCACGGCGGCGCGGACCGCCCCGGACGCCCGCCGACCAGCCCCACCCAGCTCTCCGTGCTGCGGATGGTGCCGGTCGCGCGGCGGGTGGCCCGCGCCGGGCGCGGTCGGCTGCGGGTGCACCGCCTGCTCAACTCGAGCCGCGGGTGGGACCCCGACCGCACGCCCGTGGAGGACGTCGAGTGGGCGCTGTGGCGCCTCGCGCAGGACGGCCCGCGGCTGCCCACCTGCCTGGTCGGCCACTCGCTGGGCGGACGGGCGGCCCTGCTGGCGGGCGGCGGCGAGGACGTCGTCTCGGTCGTCGCCCTGAACCCGTGGGTGTACGCCGACGACGCGACCCGCACCGACCTGGCGGGCCGGCGGGTGCTCGTCGTCCACGGCACCGACGACCGGATCGCCGACCCCCGCCGTGCCCGCAGGGTCGTCGACGGGCTGCGGGCCCGGCACACCGACGCGACGTTCGTGGACGTCGAGGGAGGTCGTCACGCGATGCTGCGCCACGGGTCCGTCTTCGAGCGGCACGCCGCCGACTTCGCGGCCAGGACGCTGCTGGGGCGCCCCCGGGGTTGAAGACGTACCGTTACCCGGAGTTCGCCGACCTCTTCCTCAAGATCGGGTGATTCCATGGACGGGACCACCTTTACTCGTGTGGAATGTTTCCCGACGCCCCCGTCGGAGCACGGTCGAAGGGGCGTCATTCACTGAGGAGATCCATGTCGTTGAGCAGCACCGTCCGACGCATGCTGGCCGCGTTCTGCGCGACCGCCGCCGGGGGCGCCGTCCTGCTCGCACCGCAGGCGGCTGTGGCCGCGCCGACCCCGTCGATCGCCGCGCCGACGACGACGTCCGGCTCGGTGGTCAACGGCCTGGCCTTCCCCGGTGACGCCGGCTTCGCCTACGCCGGGTGCTACGGCTGGGACGGTGGCACCGCGCCCTCCGCGGTCGTCCGCGACATCCCCGGCAGCCCGAACGGCAACCGCAGCACCGGCTTCACGACCAGCGCCGGCACCGGTGCAGGCCCCCAGGCCGCCGTGGCGAGCCTGAAGAACCTCGGGGCGATGGACGTCGGGGTCTGGTCCGAGGGCGGGTCGTCCGGCTTCGCGTACGTGTGGCTGTTCCCGGCGAAGGGCCGTGCCTTCCTCGGCACCGCGCCGCTGTCGACCGGCGGCGGCTGGGCCACGAGCGACGCCACGTCCTCCCGCTTCACCTGGACCGAGCGCGACCGCCGCACCTTCGCGCCCGTCCTGGGCTCGCCGGACGGGGCGCAGCTGACGCTCGCGCAGGCGGCCACCCGCTACGGCAACGGTCCGGCCCGCGTCGGCTTCGCCTTCGGGTGCAACGGCGAGGACTTCTCGCTCGACCGCTTCCGGGTCGGCACGAAGTCCTACGACTTCGAGGGCATCTCGGTGCTCACCTCCATGACCGTCGCCGAGCGCACCCGCACCGGCACCACGCTGGTCGGCCGGAGCGCCGGCGCCGGCAAGAACACCGGTGAGCCCCTGGTCCTCCAGGCCGCTCGCCCGGGCAAGGCCTTCCGTGACGTCCCGGGTGCCGACCTCGAGGTCGACGACGCCGGCGTCCACACGGCCGTGGTGAAGCCGACCGTGACGACGCAGTACCGCTGGCGCCGGCTCGAGGTGCCCTACGCCGACGGCGGGACCTCCCGCGCCGTGGCCGTCAGGGGCACGAAGGGCCCGGAGGGGGAGAAGCGGACCGCGGAGCGGCCCGGCGCACGGCCGGGCACCCCGGAGGAGACCCAGCCGCCGGGCGACGAGCCGACGGCGCCGGAGACCGAGGAGCCGACGGAGCCGAGCGTCCCCGACCCGACCGAGCCGCCGACCGAGCAGCCGACCGAGCCGGGCACCGAGGAGCCGACGCAGCCGAGCGTCCCCGACCCGACCGAGCCGCCGAGCGAGGAGCCGACCCCGGAGCCCAGCCCGGAGCCGACCCCGGAGCCGACCCCGGAGCCGACCCCGGAGCCGGTCGCCTGCGAGGGCCTGACGTACGACGACACCGCCGTCTGGCTGCAGGCCCAGGGCCTCGAGGCCGCCGACATCACCTCGCCGCTCGACGAGGACTGCCCGACCGCCGAGGACCTCGACGCGATGGCCACCGAGCTCGGCATCGTCCTCGAGCTCGTCCCCGGCACCACCGGCTGACGAACCTCACACCGCGCCGGTTTGGCACGGGGTGGATCCCGGTCGCCATACTCGGTGGACGATGAGCGAGACCGAGAAACCACGCCTGGAGGTCGACTGGGTCAAGGTCGTCGCGGGTGCGCTGGCGGCCGTGTCCTCGGCCGTCCTGCTGTCCACCCTCGGAGCGGCCGGCACCCTCGTGGGCGCCGCGCTGGGAAGCATCATCGTGTCCCTCGCGACCAGCGTCTACGGCACGGGCCTGGCCCGCGGCACCGAGAAGGTCGCCGAGGCCCAGACCGTGGCGTTGCGCAAGGTGAGCGCCGCGACCCAGCAGATCGCCCAGATCCGCACCGACGCCGAGAGCGGCGGCGCCGCCGACGGCAGTGACGCCGTCGTGGGCGGCGCGCACGCCGCCCGTCCGAACGACGGCGGGCTCGACACGGAGGCCACCGAGGCCCTGGAGGAGGCCGAGCAGCAGCTGGAGGAGGCCCGCACCGAGCTGGAGCAGGCCGCCGACCCGGAGGCGGAGGACGCGACCCGGGACGGCCTCAGCCTCAAGGAGCGCCTGGCGATCCTGCCGTGGAAGCGCGTGCTGCTCGCCTCGGCCGGCCTGTTCGTGGTCGCGATGGTGCTGCTCACCTCCTTCGAGGTGATCGGCGGTCGCACGATCTCGTCATACACCGGCGGCAGCGACCGGGACGGCGGCACCTCGTTCGGTCGCACCTTCGACCGCGGCGCGGACGAGGAGCAGCAGCCGTCGCCGACCCCGACCCCCACGCAGGAGCCCTCCCGGCAGCCCACGACCGAGCCGTCGGACGACCCGACCACGGACCCGACGACGGAGCCGTCGGACGAGCCGTCCACCACGGACGACGCCGAGACCGACGACCCGTCCGAGGACCCCTCCGACGACGCCACCACCGAGCCGACGTCGCCCACCCGGACGCCGACGACCCGCCTCCCCAGCCCCACCACCACGAGCCCCACCCGCTGATCGCCGCATGACACGTGTCATGCCCGACCGGTGAGGGATCCAGCCGGACCGCTGACGTCACGCACTGACCGCGGCCGCCGATCGGCGGGAGGCTGGTGGGCATGACGAACACACGAGACGACCTGGCCGTGGAGGTCAGCGGCCTGCGGCGCTCCTACGGCAGCGGCAAGGACGCGTTCGAGGCCGTCCGCGGGCTCGACCTCGCCGTCGAGCGCGGCACCATCACCGCCCTGCTCGGCACCAACGGCGCCGGCAAGACCTCGACCCTCGAGGTCATCGAGGGCCTGGCGCCCGCCACCGGCGGCGAGGTGCGGGTCCTCGGCCTGGACCCGGTCGCCGACCGCCGCCGGGTGCGCCGCCGTACCGGCGTGCTGCTGCAGAGGAGCGGCTTCGCGGCCGACCTCACGGTGGCGGAGACGCTGCGGATGTGGGGGAGCACCGTCACCTCCCCGCGGTCCGTGGCCGAGTCGCTGGCGCTGCTCGACCTGGAGCACCGCGCCGACGTCCGCGTCTCGGGGCTCTCCGGCGGCGAGCAGCGCCGGCTCGACCTGGCCTGCACCCTCATGGGCCACCCCGAGCTGGTGTTCCTCGACGAGCCCAGCACCGGTCTGGACCCCGAGAGCCGCCGCCGAGTGTGGCGCCTGGTGGAGGACCTCCGGGACGGCGGCGCGACGGTCCTGCTCACCACCCACTACCTGGAGGAGGCCGAGCGCCTCTCCGACCGCATCTCGATCATGGACGCCGGTCGCGTCGTCCGGGAGGGCACGCCCGCCGAGATCGTCGAGGGCCACCCCTCGCACATCGAGTTCGAGAACGTCGGCGCCACCCTGCCGCCGCTGCCCGGGGCGAGCGTCGAGGTGGGCCACGCGCGGACCGTGATCTCCGCCTCCGAGCTGCAGCCCGCCCTCACCGCCCTGCTGACCTGGGCCGACGCGCAGCAGGTGACGCTGCCGGGCCTGGTGGCCCGCACCGCGACCCTCGAGTCGGTCTTCCTGTCCATCGCCGACCAGGGGCACGCCGACCCCGGCGCCCCGGCCGACGCCACCACCGACCACGACCTGGAGGTCGCCCGATGAGCACCACCACCACCGGACCCGCCACGACCGGGCCCGCCCCCTCGACCCCCAGCGCGACGGCGCGCGTGCTCGGGCTGGCGCGCGCCAACCTGACGCTCCTGCTGCGCAACAAGCTCACCGCGGGCTACGCCCTCGTCCTGCCGCTGCTGCCCCTCGCCCTGCTGCTCGTGGACCGCGGCAACGAGAGCCTCGTCCTGACCAGCGTGAGCTCGGCGCTGCTCATGGCCTTCCTCTTCCCGGTCTTCTACAACCTGCTGTCCGCGACGGTGACCCGCCGCGACGAGCTCGTGCTCAAGCGCATGCGCACGGGCGAGGTCAGCGACGTCGAGCTGCTGGTCTCGCTCGCCCTGCCGGGTGCCGGCGTCGCGGCCGTCATGACCGCGCTGGCCGTGCCGGTGTCGATCGCGCTCGGCGCCCCGGTGCCGACGAACCCGCTGCTGTACGTCGTCCTGGTCGTCGTCGGCATCGTGATGTTCACGGCCTTCGCCTTCTGGACGGCCGCCTGGACCCGCAACGCGGAGGCCGCCCAGATGACGAGCTTCCCGGTCATCTTCCTCGCGATCCTCGGCTCCATCGGCGCCGTGCTGCCCGAGCGGGCGGCCCGGGTCGTCGAGCTCACGCCCGGCGCCGCGATGGAGTCCCTGATCGGCATCGGGTGGCTCGGCCTGGACGACGACCGCACGCTGTCGTTCGCCGAGACCTGGGCGGCCGCGGCCGAGCCCACCCTGGTGATGGTCGCCTGGGCCGTCCTCGCCCTGGTGCTGGCGCAGCGCTCCATGCGCTGGGAGCCCCGGCACTGAGCCCTACCCTGGCCCCCGGACGCACGCACGACCGCTACGCAGGAGGTGGACCGGTGAGCACGTCGACCACCTCCTCGTCGTCCGCCGATGTGACGCGGGCTCGTCGTGGGCGGCGGATCCCCCGGTGGGGTGAGCTCAGCCAGGTGCGTCGCGCGGACCTCTACCTGCGGTCCTCGCTCTACGCCCTGCTGTGGCTGGTGCCCGCGTTCCTCGTCGTCGTCGGGATCCTGTCCGCCGACGACGACCTCGCGTCGGCCGCGGAGGCGGTCGTGGTGCTCGTCGCGGCGGTGCTGGCCCTGCTGGCCGGGACGGTGGTGCTCCGTGACGTCATCGCGCTCCACCCGGCGGACGGCCCGCTGCCGTGGCGCAGCCTGGGCCCCCTGGCGGTCGCGTTCGTCGCCGCCGCCGTCGTCGGGCTGCTGGTGGAGCCGCTCGCCGCGCCGCTGATGATCACGGTGACCATCGCGGTCGGCCTGACGGCCGGTGGCCTGCGTGACCGGCGGGCCGCCTGGGTGGTCGCGGCGTCCCTGTTCGTCCTGCCGCTGGCGGCGACCGGCTCGACGAGGGTCGCGGCGGCGTGCCTCGCCTACGGGCTGTTCATGATGTTCACCATCCGCTCCTCCCTCTGGCTGTACGGCGTCATCGCCGAGCTCGACCGCGCCCGGCGCGCCCAGTCGGCGCTCGCGGTCGCCGAGGAGCGGCTGCGCTTCTCCCGCGACGTCCACGACGTCATGGGGCGCCGCCTGTCGACGATCGCCGTGCAGGCCGAGCTGGCGTCGTCCCTGGCCCGGCGGGGCGACCCGCGGGCGGCCGAGCAGATGCTGGAGGTCCGCGGCGTCGCCCACGACGCCCTGCGCGAGGCGCGGGAGCTCGCCCGCGGCTACCGCGAGACCGACCTGGCCACCGAGCTCGAGGGGGCCCGGTCGCTGCTGGCGTCCGCGGGGATCGCCTGCGAGGTGGCCGTGGACGACGTCGGTGACGCGTGGCGGGAGCCCGCCGCCTGGGTGGTCCGGGAGGCGGTGACCAACGTCCTGCGGCACTCGACCGCGACCCGCGTCGCCCTGACCTGGCAGCCCACCGGGCCGGGAGCCGGCCTCACGGTCGCGGACGACGGCGAGGCCGGCCGGACGACGGGCGAGCAGGCCCCCGGGTCCGGCCTGCGGGGCCTGGAGGAGCGTCTGCGGCCGCTGGGGGCGCGGCTGGAGGCCGGGCGTGGACCGGACGGGTTCGTCGTCCGGATGATCGTGGAGGGGGACGCATGATCAGGGTGCTGCTGGCCGACGACGAGAACCTGATCCGGGTCGCGCTCGCGCAGATGCTGGACCTGGAGGACGACATCGAGGTCGTCGCCCAGGCCTCCACCGGTGACGAGGCGCTCGCCCAGGCCGCGCACGCGCGGCCGGACGTCGCCGTCCTCGACCTGCAGATGCCCGGCGTCGACGGCATCGGCGTCGCCGAGCGGCTGGCCTCGACCCTGCCGGACTGCCGGTGCGTCATCGTCACCAGCCACGGCCGGCCCGGCTACCTGAAGCGCGCGCTGGCGGTCGGGGTCCGCGGCTTCCTGCCGAAGACGACGTCCGCGGAGACGCTCGCCTCGGTCGTCCGCAGCGTCCACGGCGGTGGCCGTCACGTCGACCCGGAGCTGGCCGCCGAGGCGATCAGCGCCGGCGACAGCCCGTTGACGCCGCGGGAGGCCGACGTCCTCGAGCTGGCCGCGGACGGCTCCCCGGTCGACCAGATCGCCGCCCGCGCGTCCCTGTCGCCGGGGACCGTCCGCAACTACCTGTCGAGCGCGGTGATGAAGCTCGGTGCCGCCAACCGCCACGACGCCGCCGCCACCGCGCGGCGGATGGGCTGGATCTAGGACGCGGTCAGGCCCCGCCCTGCCGCCCGTCGACGACGGGCAGGTGCACGCGGATGTCGTCCAGCGACACGACGCCCGGCGTCCGGCTCGCCATCCCGGTGAACATGTCGGACGTGGGCGTGGCGAGCAGGTAGAGGTTCTGACCGCGGGGGACGTCGACCGCGACGGCGGGCAGCCGGATGCGACGCGGCTCACCGGTCACCGGGGTCGGCTCGGAGATCGGGAGCACGTTGTTCTGGACGATCCTGGCGTCGGCCGGGGAGGTGCCGACGGCCAGGGCGTAGAAGGCGCGGTTGCCGACGCCCAGGGCGGTGACGTCGGCGGTGACGAACGGCATGCCGGCGACCCGGATCGGACCCTGCGCGACCTCGGCGGTCACCGGGGCCCCGGCCGCGGTGGTGGTCGCGAGGGGCCCCTCGACGTCCACGGTGCGGTCCGCCCGGACGCCGGACACGGTGGTGCAGCGGGCGCCGTCGGGGGCGGCGGTGGCGAGGTGGTACTTGCCGTAGCCGCGCAGGCCGGTGTCACGTCCCCGCAGCTGCTCGTCGAAGAACCGCACGGTCAGGTCGACGAACTCGCCGCCGGCCAGGCGGCGGCTGCACGGGTCGCCCGCGACGCCGACCCCGGCGGGGAACGCCGACGGCAGGGTGTGGCCACCGTTGTAGCCGACGAAGATGCTGCTGCGTCGTGCCTCGGGGGTGAGCGCACGGCCGAAGGTGGTCAGCCCCTCCTCGAGCGGGAAGAGGTTGTCGGTGGCGCCCTGCCCGACCAGGACGGGGATGTCGAGGCGGCGGCCCTGGGCGACGTGGTGGCTCGGCCCGTTCTTCGCGAAGAACGCCCGCAGGTCGGGCGTCCCCTCGGGGTCGCCGTCCGGCAGCTCGCCCTCGGCGGCGCCGACGGCCAGACCGGTCAGCACCTCGCGGGGGACGTCGTTCGCGCCCGCCGCCGACAGGGCGAGCGCCCACAGCGTGCGGACGGCGCCGGCGGGGGCGAGGGAGCGGCGCAGGTCCCACCAGGTGATCTCCGGGGCCAGCGCGTCGAAGACGGGCTCGCCCCGCGTCCGCAGCTCCTCGAAGGCGCCGAGGTACTGGTAGCCGCCGCCGTAGGAGCCGCCGATGGCGGCCATCCGCGGGTCGCCGGGGCCGTCCTGACGGATCCACGGCTTCGACGCCAGCATCGCGACGAGGCGCCGGACGTCCTGGCCCTCGTAGCGCGGGTTCTCGACGTGGGCCTTGCCGCCGGACTCGCCGAACCCGCGCTGGTCGAAGCTCAGGACGGCGTACCCGCGGGACAGGAAGGGCTCGAACGCCGCGGGGTCCGTCGTCCGGGAGCCGCCCCAGCCGTGGCTGTGCACGACCACCGGCTTCGGCGTGCGCGCGGTGGCGCCCTCGGGGCGGAAGAGGGTGAAGCAGATCGGCACCGGGGCGGGGGTCTCGGTGTCGCCCACGGAGTCGAGGCAGCCGTCGACGACCCGGGTCCCGGCGCGCTCCGCGGACGCCACGGGGGCACTGACGGCCGGCGGGGGAGCGGCGGCCATCAGACCGGCGGCGAGGACGCCGCCGAGCAGGGCACGGGTGGAGCGGACGATCGGGCGTGGTGCCACGGGGACCTCCGGGAGATGTGGGCCTGGAGGTGCAACGCGTCACACCGACGTCGGGTTACGCGGCAGTAACCTTCGGGGATGGACGCCGCCAGGGCCGCCCGCCTCGCCAAGCGCGGCGCGACGCTCGCCGTGAAGTACGGGCCGCAGGCCAAGCTCGCCTGGGACAACGGCGGCAGGAAGGCCGCCGACGCCGCCGCGGCCCGCGTCACCCTCGCCCGCCACCGCCGCCACGCCTTCGCCGAGGCGGACACGCTGAAGGACGGGTCCGTGCTCCGCGTCGCCCCCGGCGGGGTCGCGGCGTACGTCGTGTTCGCCGGCGACGAGCCGGTGTCCGTGCACCCGCCCGCCGCCCCGGACGGGCCGGCGCTCGCCGACCTCGTCGCCCACGCCGACCTCGACAAGCGGGTCACCCCCGACGAGCAGCGCGCCGCCCGCGCCGCCCGCCGCGAACGCCTCCGCCCCCGCCGTCCCGGCTCGGGCGCCCGCACCGACCCGAAGGCCCTGCCGCCCCCGGAGTGAGACCGCCGGGCACGACGAGGGTCGGCTGTCTCGCCGGGGCTCGTCGCCCCTCGACCTCCGGTGCGGGTGGGCGCCCGCTCAGCGCTTCAACCAGCGCTTGGCCTCCTCGGCGTGCGCCTCGCGCTTCTCGGTCTTCATCTTGTCGAGGGTGCGCACGGTCATCGCCGTGCGCGGGTTGGAGGCGAAGCCGTCGCGGTGGTCGTCGACGAACTGCCAGTACAACGCGTCCCAGGCGTCGGCCCAGTCGCCCTTCGCGAAGTCGCTCATCTTGCGCACGTAGTTCGAGCCCGACACGTACGGCTTCGTCGTGATCAGCTCGCCGGCGGCGAACTGGCTCATGGCGTAGACGTTCGGCACCATCACCCAGTCGTAGGCGTCGACGAACATCTCCATGAACCACTCGTAGACCTCGTCGGGGTCGATGCGCAGCAGCAGCATCGCGTTGCCGAGGATCATCAGTCGCTCGATGTGGTGGGCGTAGCCGGTCTCGAGGATCCGCTCGATCACCCGGTCGACGGGGTCGAGCCCGGTCTCGCCGGTCCACCAGCCCTCGTCGAGGCTGCGGGACAGCTGGAGGATGTTGCGGGTCCGCATCCCGCGGCCGCGGGCGACGTACGCGCCGCGCATGTACTCCCGCCACCCGATGACCTGCCGCACGAAGCCCTCCAGGCTCGGCAGCGGGACGTCGTTCGCCTGGGCGTGCCTGACCACCGCGTCGACGACCCGGCGCGGGTCGAGCAGGCCGGTGTTGATGAGCGGCGACAGCGCGGAGTGGAAGATCCACGTCTCGTCGGCGGCGATGGCGTCCTCGTAGGGACCGAACAGCTCGAGACGGTCGGTGCAGAACTTCTTCAGCCACCGCTCGGCGACCTCGTGGGTGACCGGCCAGGAGAACCGCTCGGGGTCGCCGGGGTTGTCGGGGAACTCCTCGGCGACCCACGCGATGGCGTCGGTGACCTCCTGGCGCCGCTGGGTGCGCGGCATGTCGGGGATCTCGAGGTCCTTGGGCAGCGGCTTGCGGTTGTCGGCGTCGTACGACCACTTGCCGCCGACCGGGTCGTCGCCGTCCATGAGGATGTCGAGGCGGCGACGCTGCCACTCGTAGAACTTGAACATCCGCGGCTGCTTCTCGCCGAACTGCGCCATCACCTGCTCGTGGGTGGTGAGGAAGCCGGGCGTCTCGAGGAAGTCGAGGTCGGCGCCCGCCTTGCCGGCCACCCGCCGCAGGTCGCGCTCGAGCCAGTCGTCGACGACGTCGAAGCACGTGACCTCGTCGACCTTCCGATCCTTCAGCAGCGCGGTCAGCTGGGCGTCGGTGCCGCGGTCCGCCTCGCTGGCGACGTACGCCGTGGTGAAGCCCGCGTCGGCCAGCTTGGCCTCGAAGAGGCTCATGCTCGCGCGGTGCAGCACCAGCTTGTGGGTGTGGAACCGGTACTGGCGGAAGAAGAGGTCGGGCTCGACGAGGACCATCAGGGTGCCCTCGTCGGCGTCCAGGTGCTCGACGAACAGCTGGTGGGGCATCACGAGACGCGCGGTGACCATGACCCCCGGGTTCCCCCACGGGCGCGGCGCGACACGCCCGGCCCCGGTGCGCGGACCGCGATCGTGTCCCGGGGGCCCGTGGGCCGGCCACGGCCGGCCTCGGCCGGCCTCGCGTCTCGATCTGTGGTGGGCCGGCCGGTACGTTGCGGCGATGGGGGCGTGGGACGAGCTGGTCGTCGGGGACAACCTCGACGTCATGGCGCGGCTGGCGGCCGAGGGTCGCCGCTACGACCTCGCCTACCTCGACCCGCCGTACAACACCGGCCACCGGTTCGCCTACGACGACCGCCTCGCCGGCGGGCACGAGGCGTGGACGGCGGCCCTGCGGCCGCGGCTCGAGGCCGTCCGCGACCTGCTGGAGCCGACGGGCGCGGTCTGGCTGAGCATCGACGACCACGAGGTCGCCCACCTGCGGCTGCTGTGCGACGAGGTGCTCGGCGAGGAGGCGTTCCTCGGTCAGCTGGTGGTCGAGGTGAACGTCAAGGGCCGACAGCTGGGTCGGTGGTTCGCGTCGACCCACGAGTACCTGCTCGTCTACGCCCGCGACCCCGCGCGCTGCACCCTCGACCCGACCAGCCCGGACGGCGTGGACCCACGGGACTTCCCGCTCGCCACCGACGACGGCCGTCGCTACCGCCACCTGCCGCTGCGCAACACGAACAAGCGGTTCAACCCGGCGACGGCGCCCTCCATGCGCTTCGTGCTGTACGGCGACCCGGACGGCGGGCGGGTGTCCCCGGAGCCCTTCGAGGGCGCGGTCGAGGTGTGGCCGACCTTCGGCGACGGCGCCCCCGCCGTGTGGCGCTGGTCGGCCGCGCTGGTCGCCGAGAGACCCGACGACCTGGTGTGCCGCACCGTGCGCTCACCGCTGGGGCCGCGCGTCGACGTCGCCCAGCGCGACTGGCTGACGACCGGGCGCCGCAAGAAGCTGCGCAGCGTCTGGCACGCCGAGGAGGTCGGCACCACCGACGTCGCGGTCGCCGAGATCAAGGACCTGCTGGGCGCCCCGGTCTTCGCCTCGCCCAAGCCGACCGCCCTGCTGCGGCGGGTCGTCGGCACCGCCGGGCCGGACGCCCGCGTGCTCGACCCCTACGCCGGGTCGGGGACGACGGCCCACGCCGTGGCGCTGCTCAACGAGGCGGACGGTGGCCGCCGTACGTGCACGAGCATCGAGACCGACCTGGCCGTCGTCGACGGCAGCGGGGCGGCCGCGGCGGGGTACGCCACCGCCGCCGACGTCACCCGGGCGCGGCTCGACGCGGTCGCGGCCCGGCTCGGCGCCGCACCGCCCGCGCCGACCCTCAGACCCCGGCGGCCTTCTCCAGCGACGCCAGCTCGTCGTCCAGGTGGGTCAGGATCCGCTGCAGGCGCGGCACCGTCCGGCGGCAGCCGGTGACGCCGAAGCCCATGTCGCCGTCGTACGACGTGCAGGTGATGTTGAGCGCCATGCCGTGGATCGGGATCGACAGCGGGTAGAGCCCGTCGAGCCGGGCGCCGTTGAAGTACTGCGTCTCCTTCGGGCCCGGCACGTTCGAGATGATCACGTTGAACGGCGGGCGCAGGATGTTGTGCATCCGCAGCATCGGCGTGACGATCGCCGGCGCGAGGCCCACGGCGGTCATGGCGATGATCTGCGCCGGCGTCATCGACGACAGCGCCTGCTTGCCGTCCTGCATCGAGCGGTGGATCGAGGCGAGCCGGTCGGCGGGGTCGGCGAGGTCCGTGCCGAGCTGGACCATCACGGAGCCGACCGCGTTGCCGCCGTCCGCGGAGGCCTGGTGGACCTTCTTCGCGTTCAACCCGACCGGCACCATCGCGACGAGCGGGCGGTCGGGCAGCGCGTCCTGCTCGAGCAGGTAGGACCGCAGCGCACCGCTGCACATGGCGAGGACGACGTCGTTCAGGGTCGTGCCCGTCGCCTTGCCGACGGCCTTCATGCGCTCGATCGGCCAGTCCTGCGCCGCGAAGCGCCGGGAGCCGGTGATCTTCTGGTTGAAGATCGTCTGCGGGGCGTAGAGGGAGATGGCCGACGTGTCGTTCTTCAGCCCCCGCGCCAGGGTGCGGACGAAGGCGCTCGGCATGCCGGCCGCCTCGGCGCTGATCCCGAAGGCGGTGCGCAGCGCCTCGATCGGCACCTCGGCCAGGCTCGTGCCCGGTTCCTCCTGCTTGGGCGGGCGGCGCGTGCGGTTGGCCGCCGACCACGGCGCCGGCATGTCGCGCTCGTCCGGGTCGGTCGACAGGGTGCTCTGCACGAGGCGGGAGGCCGCGACGCCGTCCACCAGGGCGTGGTGCATCTTCGTGTGCAGCGCCATCCGCCCGTCGCGCAGGCCCTCGATCAGGGTCGCCTCCCACAGCGGGCGCTCGCGGGCCAGGCGGGTGCTGTGCAGCCGCGAGCACAGCTCGAGCAGCTCACGGATGCGGCCCGGCTTGGGCAGCCCGGAATGCCGCACGTGGTAGTCGATGTCGAAGAGGTCGTCGGTCTCCCAGACCCACTGCCCGGCCGTCGCGGCGGAGCGGTGCGGGCGTCGCAGGAAGAGCGGGGCGATCTCCTCGACCTCGCGCAGCTGCGAGTACATGTCGCGGGAGTACGACCGGCCGGCGCCCTCCGGCTTCGCGAACAGCTGCAGGCCGCCGACGTGCATCGGCATCGCGCGGTTCTCGGCGAAGAGGAAGGCCAGTGACGTCGGGTCGAGTGGCGTGACCACCGGGGCGGCTCCTGGGGACGAAGGGACTGTCCATCATCCCGCGCAGGTGGTGACCGTCACAAGGGGATGTGACCTGCTCGGTCAACGTGCGTTCACCGAAAAGGTGGGACGCCGTCACGCCGGGGTCGTGCCGGCGTCACGCCGGGACGGGGGAATCCCTTGATCGACCCTCGACTCGTCCGGCGGTCACCCGCCGGGGCCCCTGCTGGGGCAGGGTGTGCGCCGTCCGCCCCTCCACTCTCGGGAGCCCCCATGTCCGCCCTCACCCCGCTTCGCCGCCTCCTCGCCGGGTCCGCCGTCGCCACCGTGGCCGCCGGAGCCCTCCTCGTCGGTCCCGCCGGGACCGCCCCCGCGGTCTCCGAGGACACCTCGCGTGCCGCCTCCGCCGAGACCTACTCCGCCTCGCTGCGCACCGCCGTCCGGGACCTGCCCGTGGCCACCGAGGTCCGCACCGGCTACAGCCGCGACCTGTTCCGCCACTGGGTGGACGCCGACGGCGACGGCTGCGACGCGCGCCGCGAGGTCCTCATCGCCGAGGCCGAGGAGCGTCCGACCGTCGGGTCCGGCTGCTCCCTCACCGGTGGCCGCTGGTTCTCCTACTACGACGGCGTCTCGCGCTACAGCGCCTCCGACATCAGCGTCGACCACATGGTGCCGCTGGCCGAGGCCTGGGACTCCGGGGCCCGGAGCTGGGACTCCTCCACCCGGCAGGCGTTCGCCAACGACCTGGGCGACTACCGCTCGCTGGTGGGCGTCACCGTCTCCTCCAACTCCTCGAAGTCGGACTCCGACCCCGCCGACTGGCAGCCCGGCCGCGAGCAGTGCCGTTACGTGTTCGAGTACACCGCGGTGAAGATCCGCTGGCGCCTGTCCGTCGACAGCGCCGAGCGCAGCGCGCTGATCTCGCGGGCGGACTCCTGCTCCGACCGGACGCTCACGGTGACCCGGGCCCGCTGAGGACCCGCCTGACGGCCCGCGGCGGGCCGCCGGGCGTCCACAGGCGCGGGGTGGTGCGGTCCCTGCACAGGCGTCGGCGCGAGGCCCGCGCGGCGTGGTCGATCGTTCCTAGCGTCCTTCCCACCAGCGCCCCGCCGGACACGCCGGCGGGGCCGACACGGAGGAGAGACGCATGGGACGACGCACGCCCCTGACCGCGCTGATCACGCTCGCCGCCCTGCTCGTGGGCGCCCTCGTCGGGTCGACCGGCGCGGCCTCGGCGCAGGAGCCGAGCGCCACCGGGTCGTGGCGGCCGCCGGGCCACACGATCGTGCGGGTGACCGGCGACGCCGCCAACGGTTTCACCGTGCACCGCTTCGACGGCACCGCGCTGCACCCGCCGACGCACTCGGAGTCGATGGCCGAGTGCGGGGAGTACCACCGGGCCGTCGCCCGGGTGCGCTGCCGCACCGAGGTGCGCGTCTGGTACCGCGACCTCGCGGCGACCAAGACGGCCATCAACTGGGCACGGTACGACGCCCGCCGCTGACGCGGCGGGGGCCGGACGCCCGGGCCCCCCGCCGCGTCGGCCGGCTCTGGCACGATCGCGTCATGGAACCGCTGGGCCGGGCCCGGGACTGGGGAGCGCGGGGCCGGAGCTCGGGCCGGGCCGGGGTCGACCGCTGGCGGGCGAAGTGGTGGCACGTCGGCCAGTGCACGATCGCGGCGGGGTTGGCGTGGTTCATCGCCGCTGACCTGCTCGGCAACCCGACCCCGTTCTTCGCCCCGGCGGCGGCCGTGCTCAGCCTCGGGACGTCGTACGGCCAGCGTCTGCGCCGGGTGGGGGAGGTCGCGGTCGGGGTCGCGGTCGGCGTGCTCGTCGGTGACCTGCTGGTCTCCGTGGTCGGTGCCGGGGCCTGGCAGGTCGGCCTGATCGTCGGCCTGGCGATGTCGGCGGCCCTGCTGCTCGACGGCAGCCCGCTGCTGGTCAACCAGGCGGCGGTGCAGGCGATCATCGTCGCCACGCTGCTGCCGGCGGACGTGGCCGCGGGGTTCACCCGGTGGGTCGACGCCCTGGTGGGAGGGGCGGTGGCCCTGGTCGCGGCGACCGTGGTGCCGCGGGCGCCGTTGCGGCGCCCGCGGCTGCAGGCGGGGGAGGTGCTGCGCAAGGTCGGCCGGCTGCTGCGGGCCGCGTCGGAGGTGATGACCTCCGGTGACGACGGTCCGGCGACGGCCCTGCTCGCCGACGCACGGTCCACCGACCACCTGGTCCGGGAGCTGCGCAGCGCGGCCGACGAGGGCCTGGCGGTGGTGCGGGTCTCGCCGTTCCGGACGCGCTACCGCCCGGACGTCGAGCACATCGCGGGCCTGGTGGAGCCCATCGACCGGGCGCTGCGCAGCACCCGCGTGCTCGTCCGCCGCGCGGCGGTGGCCGCGCACCGGGGCTCCTCGATGCCCGCGACGTACGCCGGGCTGTGCCGCGAGCTCGCGGACGCCTGCGACATCACCGCCGGCGAGCTGTTGACCGAGGGGGTCCCGATGCAGCTGCGGGAGCGGCTGGTCACCATCGGGGCCGCCACGTCCCGCGTCGAGCGGACCGGCGACCTGTCGGCCGAGGTCGTGCTCGCGCAGATGCGGTCGGTGGTGGCCGACCTGCTGGTCCTGACGGGCATGTCCGCCGTGGAGGCCACCGACGCCATCCCCCCGATGGCCGAGCGCGACCCGTGAGCACCGGCCCCACCGGTCGGACCGGCCCGGGCGGGCCGGTGCTGCACGTCGACCTCGACGAGTTCGTCGCCGCGGTCGAGATCCGTCGCCGCCCCGAGCTGGCCGGGCTGCCGGTCGTCGTCGGCGGACGCGGCGACCCGACCGAGCGTGGCGTCGTCGCGACGGCGTCGTACGCCGCCCGCGAGCACGGCGTGGGGTCCGGGATGCCGCTGCGCGTCGCGGCCCGGAAGTGCCCCGACGCGGTCTTCCTCGCCGCCGACCACGCGGCGTACGACGCCGCCAGCGTCGAGGTGATGGACACGGTGCGGGCGATGACGTGGGGCGGGGAGCCGGTGGTGCTCGAGGTCCTGGGCTGGGACGAGGCGTTCGTCGCCCCGCGCCCGTCGGCCGTGGCGGCGGGCGGGCTGGGCGACCCGGTGGGCTTCGCGGAGTCCGTGCGCGCCGCCGTCCTCGACGCGACCGGGCTGCACTGCTCGGTGGGCGTGGGCGACAACAAGCTGCAGGCCAAGCTGGCGACGTCGTTCGGCAAGCCGCGCGGCGTGGGCCGCCTCGTCAGCGAGGACTGGGCCACCGTGATGGGCCCGCAGGGCGTCGACGCGCTGTGGGGGATCGGCCCCGGCTGGGCGCGGAGGCTCGGCGAGCTCGGCATCCGCACGGTCGCCGACCTCGGCGCGGCCGACGTCCACCACCTCGCCGACGTCCTCGGGCCGAGCACCGGGCCCTGGCTGCGGCGGATGGGTCGCGGCGTCGACACCTCGCCCGTCGACGACACCCCGCGGGTGGCGGTCAGCCACGGCCACGAGACGACCTTCCAGGTGGACCTGGAGACGCTGGACGAGGTGCACGCCGGGCTCGCCGAGCTCGTGGCGAGGGCGCGCGAGGACGTGCTCGCCGAGGGGCGCGCGGTCGCGCGGGTGGGGCTCAAGATCCGGTTCGTGCCCTTCACGACCTTCACCCGGATCCGCAAGCTGCCCGAGCCCAGCACGGACGCCGAGGTGCTGCTGACCGCGGCGGTCTCGCTGCTGGACAGGGTCCCCACCACGCGGGAGGACGGCTCGCTGCGCAAGGTCCGGCTGCTGGGCGTGCGCCTCGAGATGACCCCGCCGTAGGCCGGCTGCCGGACGTCGCGACGCCCCCTGGTGTTCGATGCGTCACCTGCCCTGGTGGACGGCCGCGCCGTTTGGCTCCGGGGCCCCTCGGACTGACACGATTTCGGCATGCTCGACGTGCACGACCGGCTCGACGGTGACACCCGCCCGACCCCTGTCCAGAACCGCATCCAGAACCGCCACCAGACCCCCTCCCAGACCGTCACCAGCGAGGCCGATCGCACCGTGGACCGCACCACGACCCAGGTCCTCGACCTGGCCCTGCGCATCGGCGAGCTGCTGCTGTCCAGCGGCGCCGGCGCCGCCGACGTGACCGCCACGATGCAGTCCGTGGCCATCCACTACGGCGTCCGTCAGCCGGAGATCGACGTCACCTTCACGTCGCTGTCGATGAGCACCCAGCCCGATCCGTACGTCGCCCCGATCGTCGTCATGCGCCAGGTCAAGCAGCGCGACATCGACTACGCCGACCTCACCTCGGTCGACGTCCTGGTCAGCGACATCCTGCTGGGCCGCGTCGAGCCGGACGAGGCCCGCAGCCGCCTGGCCCGGATCACCTCCACCGGGCACACGACGAGGCGCGGGGTCGTCAGCCTGGCTTGGGGCCTGATGAGCGCGGGCATCGCGCTGCAGCTCGGCGGCGACCTCCCCGTGCTGGGGATCGCCTTCGTGGCCGCGATCGGCATCGACCGCCTCCAGCTCGCGATGGCGCGGCGCCGGCTGCCGTACTTCTACCAGCAGGTCGCGGGCGGGGCGTTCGCCTCCACGCTGGCGATCACGGCGGCCAGCCTCAGCGACGAGATCGACCCGTCGCTGGTCGTCACCGCCAACATCGTCATGCTGCTCGCCGGCATCGGATTCATGGGCGCCCTGCAGGACGCCCTGTCGGGCTTCTACATCACGGCCGGGGCCCGGATCACCGAGGCGTTGCTCGCCACCGCCGGCATCATCGTCGGGGTGAGCGCGGGGCTCACCGTCACCGAGGTCGTCGGGCTGGCCCCCGAACGGCTGATCCCGGGACGTACCTCCCTGGAGGAGCTGGTCCTCACCGCACCGGGCGCCGCCATCGGAGCAGCGGCCTTCGCGGTGGCCTGCTACGCGCCGTGGCGGGTCATCGCCCCCATCGGTGTCATCGCGGCTGTCGCCTTCGGCGTCAACCAGGCCGTCTTCGAGGCGAGCTCGTCACGTCCCCTGGCCACCGGGGTCGGCGCGTTCGTCATCGGTCTCGTCGCGTTCGGCGTCGCGGGCCGGGTGCGGGTGCCGCCGCTGGTCGTCGCGGTGCCGGCCGTCATCCCGCTGCTGCCGGGCCTGTCGATCTACCGGGGCCTCTCCCTGCTGACCGAGGACAGCCAGATGGTGTCCTCCGGCCTGCTGTCGATGATCACGGCGATCACGATCGCGCTGGCCATCGCCTCGGCGGTGATCCTCGGCGAGTACATCGCCCAGCCCCTGAAGCGCGAGGCGCGCCGCCTGGAGAGCCGGCTCTCGGGGCCGCGTCTGGTGGGGCCGTTCCGTGCCCGCTCGGTGCGCGCCGACTACCGCCCCGACCAGCGCCCCGACCAGCGCTCCGAGGACGAGCCCGGCGCGCCGAACACCGGCGGGAGCTGAGCCAGCCGCTCCATCCACCGCGCCGCGGTCCCGTCGTACGGCGGGAGACGCGCCTCGACCGCGGCGCGCACGCGCTCGCACGTCTCGCTGGCCGTCGCGACCACGCGGGGCGGGTAGCCCATCGCCAGGCGGTGGGCGGCGAACTCGTCCTCGTCGTCGACCCAGGTGCGGCCCGACGGCCCGCGGACGACGTCCAGGTCGAGGTCGAAGGAGTGCAGCTCGTCGCCGTCGAGGTCCGGGGGCGTGGCGATGTCGACGTACACCTCGTACGGGGTGCCCGGCTCCTGGAACGACGGCAGGCACCAGTCGTGGCCGACGAGGTGCAGCCGGGGCCGCGACTGGGCGTACGACGCCCCCGGCCGCTCGAAGCGGGTGCCGACGGGGCTGCCGAGCCACAGCCCGTGGGTGTCCTCGCCGAGGACGACGGTCTCGTAGGTCCAGTGGGGGGAGCCGTCCCACTTCGCCATGCGCACCCGCACCCGCTGGAGCCGCGACACCCCGCCATCCTGACGGACGGCGGGGTGTCGGTGCGGGAGCGTCGGCGGTGCGGCGGGTGCGTCGGACCCCGCTGGGGTCAGCCGCGGCGGGCCGGCATCATCCGCTTGGTGAGGCGGGCGGTGACGTCCTGGTAGCGCGAGCCCACCGTCTTCGCGGCGTGGTGGATGAGGTGGGCGTCGATGCCGACGAGGACGCGGGCCTTGTCGCGGAGGATGCCCCGCACGATGATCTGCGCGGCGCGGGCCGGCTCCATCTTCGCGAGCTTCTCCTCGAAGAGGATGTCGATCGCCTCGGCGTCGCTGCCGACGGTCTTGCGGCCGTTGCGCGAGATGCCGGTCTTGATGCCGCCCGGGTGCACGCAGGAGACGCCGACCGGGTGCTCGCCGACGAGCATCTCCTCGCGGATGGCCTCGGTGAAGCCGCGGACGGCGTACTTCGAGGCGTTGTAGCCGCTCTGGCCCGGCACGCTGATCAGGCCGAAGAGCGACGAGATGTTCACCAGGTGACCGTCGCCCGAGGCGATGAGGTCGGGCAGGAACTCCCGGGTGCCGGTGACCACGCCGTCGAGGTTGATGGACATGATCCAGTCCCACTCGTCGGGCGTGGTGTCGAGGAAGTCGCCGGTCATGGTGACGCCGGCGTTGTTGACGACGACGTTGACCCGGCCGAAGTGCTCGCGCACCGCGGCGGCGTACGCGGTGAAGGCGGCCCGGTCGGACACGTCGAGGCGCGCGGCGTGCACGAGCGGCGAGCCGGCGGCCTTGGCGAGCTCGACGGTCTCGGCGAGCCCGGCCTCGTTCACGTCGGAGACGGCCACCTGCGCGCCGTGGCTGGCGACCTCGACCGCGAGGGCGCGGCCGATGCCGGAGCCGGCGCCGGTGACGACGACCACCTTGTCGGTCAGGGTCTTCATGCGGGGATCTCCTCGGGGGTCTGGGTGGTGCGGTCGGTGCGGTCCGTGCGGGGGCCCTCGACGTCGTACGCCTGCACGTCGAACGCGCTGGTCTGGCGGCGGAAGGTGAAGGTCGCGCGGGGCCACAGCGTGGTGTTGCGACCGTGGTCGTCGAGGTACCAGCTGGCGCAGCCGCCAGCCGACCACACGGTGCCCTCCATGCGGTCCTGGAGGTCGGCGTTGTAGCGCTCCTGGACGTCGGCGCGCGGCTCGAGGGCGGCGTACCGGTCCCGGCGCATGGTGGCGATCGCGTCGCGGATGTAGGCGACCTGCGACTCGATCATGAACACCATCGAGCTGTGGCCCAGACCGACGTTGGGACCGACGATCTGGAAGAAGTTCGGGTAGCCGTGGACCGTCGTGCCCTTGTACGCCGCCATGCCGTTGCGGGCCCACGTCTCCCCGAGCGAGCGGCCGCCGCGACCGTGGATGTGGTGGCTGATGGGCTGGTCGGTCGTGTGGAACCCGGTGGCGACGACGAGCACGTCGATCTCGCGCTCGGTCCCGTCGGCGGTGACGATGCCGGTCGGGGTGACCCTGGCGATCCGGTCGGTGACCAGGTCGACGTGGTCGGAGGCGAGCGCCGGGTAGTAGGCGTTGGAGATGAGGATCCGCTTGCAGCCGATCCGGTAGTCCGGCGTCACCTTGGCCTTGAGCTCGGGGTCCTTGATCGCGCGGGCGATGTTGCCGAGCGCCAGGGCCTGCGCCGGCGCGGCCAGGCGCGGCTCCTTCGTGAACGCGGGGACGTAGCACTCGCGGCCCCAGTAGATCGCCGTCCGGTAGAGCCTCTGGATCCCCGGCAGGTGGCGGAACGCGAACCGCTCGAGGGCCGTGTAGTGCCGGTCGTTGCGGGGGATCACCCACGGCGCGGTGCGCTGGTAGACGTCGAGGTGCCCGACGACCTTGGCGAGCTCCGGGACGATCTGGATCGCCGAAGCGCCGGTGCCGATGACCGCGACACGCTTGCCGGTGAGGTCGACGTCGTCGTCCCAGCGGGCGGAGTGGAACGTCTGGCCGGCGAACGACCCGATGCCCTCGATGTCCGGCAGTCGGGGCTCCGAGAGGCCACCCGCGCCCGAGATGAGGGTGGTCGCCGTGAGGTCGCCCGCGTCGGTCGACACCTGCCAGTGCTGCGCCCGCTCGTCCCAGCGCGCGTCCAGCATCGTCACCCCGAATCGGAAGCGGTCCAGCGTGCCCGACTCCTGCGCCACGCGCTGGATGTAGGACTGGATCTCCGGCTGCGGGGAGAACGACATGGACCACTCGGGGTTCGGCGCGAACGAGTACGAGTAGAGCTGGCTCGGCACGTCGCACGCGGCACCGGGGTAGGTGTTGTCGCGCCAGGTCCCGCCGACGTCGTGGCCCTTCTCGAGGACGAGGAAGTCGCGCTCGCCGTCCTCGTCGAGCTTGATGGCCATCGCGAGGCCGGCGAACCCGGCACCGACCACGAGGTGGTCGACGTGCCCGCTGAGGGTGGTGTCGGTCATGGGGACGACGGTAGGGGCGCTATTGAACGAGCGTCAACAGTTATGATGCGAGTGTGTCCACCACCACCCCCGCCGGCCGCCGTGCCCGCCTGGCCCCGGAGGAGCGCCGCTCGCAGCTGCTCGACCTCGGGGTCCGGCTGCTCGCGACCCGGTCGGTGGAGGAGCTGTCGGTGGAGGTGCTCGCCGAGGAGGGCGGGGTCTCCCGCGGGCTGCTCTACCACTACTTCGGTGGCAAGCACGCCTTCCACGAGGCCGTCGTGCGCCGGGTCGCGGACGAGCTGATCGAACGGACGGCGCCGCCGCCGTCCGGTGACCCGGTCGAGCGCCTGCTGGCCTCCGTCGACGCCTACGTCGGCTACGTCGTCGAGCACTACGACAGCTACCTGTCGCTGGTGAAGGGCGCCTCGAGCGGCAACCCGACCGTCCGGGCCATCCACGACGAGGTCCTCGCCGCGATGACGGACCGGATCTTCGACGAGGACGGCGGCGAGACCGTCCCCGACACCCCCGGCGCCCGCCTCATGGCCCGCGGCTGGGGGGCGATGGTCGAGGAGGTCGTCCTCGGCTGGGCCGCCCACCCCCGCGGCATCACCCGCGAGAACCTGCTGCTCTCCCTCGCCGCGTCCCTCCAGCACCTGGTCGACAGCGCCCCGTAGGCCGACCTGGCCCGAACGCACGCCTGCAGAGCGCCGAGTCGGCGCGAACGCACGCCTGGAGAGCGCCGAGTCGGCCCGAACGCACGTCCAGAGAGTGCTGAGTCGGCCCGAACCCACGTCCAGAAAGTGCCGAGTCGGCCCGAAGACGCGTCGGCGACGTCGTGGAACGCACTGCCCGTGGCACGGCGGTGACGCCGATGGCTTGCCCCGGAGCGGCCTTGTTCGAGCGTTTAGGCCGACTCGGCGTCTGTGGGGCGTGCGTTCGGGCCGACTCGGCGTCCGTGGGGCGTGCATTCGGGCCGAGTCGGCGTCTTTCGGGTGTGCGTTCGGGCCGACTCGGCGTCCGTGGGAAGTGCGTTCGGGCCGACTCGCGTCCGTGGGAAGTGCGTTCGGGCCGACTCGGCGTCCGTGGGGTGTGCGTTCGGGCCGACTCGGCGGTCAGCCCTGGACGACGTCCACGAGCTGGTCGAGGCCCCAGGCGAGGTCCTCGGCGGAGACGACGAGCGGGGGAGCGAGGCGGATGGTGGAGCCGTGGGTGTCCTTGGCGAGGACGCCGCGGTCCATCAGGGCCTCGCAGACCGCGCGGCCGGTGCCGACGGCGGGGTCGATGTCGACGCCTGCCCACAGCCCGCGGGTGCGGACGGCGTGGACGCCGTGGCCGACGAGGGCCTCGAGGCGCTCGCGCATGAGCTCGCCGAGCTCGAGGGCGCGGGCCTGCAGCTCGCCGCTGCCCAGCAGCGAGACGACCTCGCGGCCGACGGCGCAGGCGAGGGGGTTGCCGCCGAAGGTGGAGCCGTGCTGGCCGGGGCGCAGGACGCCGAGGACGTCGCGGTCCGCGACGACCGCCGACACCGGGACGATCCCGCCGCCCAGAGCCTTGCCGAGGATGTAGACGTCGGGGACGACGTCCTCGTGGTCGCAGGCGAACGTCCTGCCGGTGCGCCCGAGGCCGGCCTGGATCTCGTCGGCCATGAACAGCACGTCGTTCTCGGTGCAGATGTCGCGCACCGCGCGCAGGTAGCCGTCCGGCGGGATCAGCACGCCGGCCTCGCCCTGGATGGGCTCGATCATCACGGCGACGGTGTCACCGTCGATGGCCTCGCGCAGCGCCTCGGCGTCGCCGTACGGCACGTGCACGAAGCCCGGCGCGAACGGGCCGAAGCCGTTCTTGGCGTCCGGGTCGTCGGAGAAGCCGACGACGGTCGTGGTGCGGCCGTGGAAGTTGCCGTTCGCCACGATGATCTTGGCCTGGCCGTCGGCGACGCCCTTGACCTGGTAGCCCCACTTGCGCGAGACCTTGATCGCGGTCTCGACGGCCTCGGCGCCGGTGTTCATCGGCAGCACGAGGTCCTTGCCGGCGAGGTCGCCGAGCTCGGCGCAGAAGGCGCCGAACTGGTCGTGGACGAAGGCGCGGCTCGTGAGGGTCAGGCGGTCGAGCTGGGTGTGCGCGGCGCGCAGCAGCGCCGGGTGGCCGTGGCCGAAGTTCAGCGCGGAGTAGCCCGCCAGCAGGTCGAGGAAGCGACGTCCGTCGACGTCGGTCATCCAGGCACCCTCCGCGTGCTCCACGACCACCGGCAGGGGGTGGTAGTTGTGCGCGGTGCGCGAGTCCGCCAGGGCGGCGAGCTCGGGGGTGCGGGGCTGCGTGTCGAGGGCGGTGCTGGTGGTGGTGCTCATGCCCTTCACGGTAACGCGAGCCCCGCCGTACGCCGCATCGTCGGCGCGCAGGTCAGGGCCGGTGGCGGCGTGCGACAGAATGGGCCCTGCTGTGCGCATCCACTTCCCGCCCGAGCTCCCCGTCTCGGGCCGCCGCGACGACATCGCCGCCGCCATCCGCGACCACCAGGTCGTTGTGGTCGCGGGCGAGACGGGCTCGGGCAAGACGACCCAGCTGCCGAAGATCTGCCTCGAGCTGGGGCGTGGCCGAGGACGTCGTGGCCAGGACGGGAGGGGTGACCTGATCGGCCACACCCAGCCCCGGCGGATCGCCGCCCGCAGCGTCGCCGAGCGCATCGGCGAGGAGCTCGGCACCGGCCTCGGCGACGACAGCCCGGTCGGCTACCAGGTCCGCTTCACCGACCGCACCTCGAGCTCGACCCGCGTGAAGCTGATGACCGACGGAATCCTGCTCGCCGAGCTGCAGCGCGACCGGATGCTCCGGCGCTACGACACCCTCATCATCGACGAGGCCCACGAGCGCAGCCTCAACATCGACTTCCTCCTGGGCTACCTCAAGCAGCTGCTGCCACGGCGCCCCGACCTCAAGGTCGTGATCACCTCCGCGACCATCGACCCGCAGCGCTTCGCCGAGCACTTCGCGCAACCCGACGGCACCCCGGCGCCCATCATCGAGGTCTCCGGCCGCACCTTCCCCGTCGAGGTCCGCTACCGCCCCCTTCTCGAGCTCCCCGAGGACGACGAGGACGGCGAGCCGGTCCAGCGCGACACCACCGAGGCCGTCGTGGACGCCGTCCGCGAGCTGTCGCGCGAGGGCCCCGGCGACGTCCTGGTCTTCCTGCCCGGTGAGCGCGAGATCCGCGACACCGCCGACGCCCTCACCGAGGCGCTCGAACCGAGGGGCGGCTCGCGCCTGGAGGTCCTGCCCCTCTACAGCCGCCTGTCGGCCGCCGAGCAGCACCGCGTCTTCGCGCGGCCGTCCAGCAACGTCGTGCGCCGCGTCGTCCTGGCCACCAACGTCGCCGAGACGTCGCTGACCGTCCCCGGCATCCGGTACGTCGTCGACTCCGGCGTCGCGAGGATCAGCCGCTACTCGGCGCGCACCAAGGTCCAGCGGCTGCCCGTCGAGCCCATCAGCCAGGCCTCCGCCCGCCAGCGCTCCGGCCGCTGCGGCCGTGTCGAGGCGGGCATCGCGATCCGCCTCTACTCCGAGGAGGACCACGACGCCCGCCCGGAGTTCACCGACCCCGAGATCCTGCGCACCAACCTCGCCAGCGTCGTCCTGCAGATGGCCGCGCTCGGCCTCGGCGAGCTCGCCGACTTCCCGTTCGTCGAGCCGCCCGAGAGCCGCGACGTCACCGCCGGCGTCCAGCTGCTCGAGGAGCTCGGCGCGATCAAGGGCAGCAGGGGCAGGCGCCAGCTCACCGGCCTCGGCCGCAAGCTCGCCCGGCTGCCCGTCGACCCCCGCATCGGCCGGATGGTCCTCGAGGCGGAGCGGTTGAACGTCGTCCGCGAGGTCCTCGTCATCGCCGCCGCGCTGTCGCTGCAGGACCCCCGCGAGCGCCCGCTGGAGCAGCGCGCCCAGGCCGACCAGCTCCACGCCCGGTTCCGCTCGGAGACCTCGGACTTCCTGTCCTGGCTCAGCCTGTGGCGCTACCTGCGGGCCCAGCAGCGCGACCTGTCGTCCAGCGCCTTCCGCCGCATGTGCAAGCGGGAGCACCTCAACTACCTGCGGGTGCGGGAGTGGCAGGACTTCGAGTCCCAGCTGCGCCAGGTCACCAAGGAGATGGACGTCCGCCTCGGGCCCCAGCGCGGCCCCGAGGACGAGCCCGACGCCGACGGCATCCACCAGGCCCTGCTGTCGGGCCTGCTGAGCCAGATCGGGCTGCTCGAGGAGCGCGAGAAGCCCGCCCCGGGCGCGCCGCCCAAGGAGCGCCGCCGCGGCCCGCGGGAGTACCTCGGCGCCCGCGGCGCGAGGTTCGCCATCTTCCCGGGCAGCGGGCTGCACCGCCGCAACCCGCCGTTCGTCATGGCCGGGGAGCTCGTCGAGACCGGACGCCTCTGGGGCCGCCAGGTCGCGGCGATCCAGCCCGAGTGGGCCGAGCGCCTCGGCGCCCACCTGGTCAAGCGCACCTACGCCGAGCCGCACTGGTCGAAGCGCCGGGGCTCGGTCGTCGCCCGCGAGCGCGTCACCCTGTACGGCGTCCCGCTGGTCGCCGACCGCCTGATCGGCTTCGGGAAGGTCGACCCGCAGCTGTCCCGGGAGCTGTTCATCCGCCACGCGCTGGTGTACGGCGAGTGGCACAGCCGCCACCGGTTCCTCGCCGAGAACGCGCGGCTGCTGCGCGAGGCGCAGGAGCTCGAGCACCGGGCGCGGCGCCGCGGGATCGTCGTCGACGAGCACACGCTCTTCGACTTCTACGACGCCCGTGTCGGCGCCGAGGTCGTCTCCGGCGCCCACTTCGACACCTGGTGGAAGGCGGAGCGCCGCCGGCGCCCCGACCTGCTCACCTTCGACCCCGACATGCTGACCCACGACGGGGCGGGCGTGACCGAGGAGGAGTTCCCCGACGCGTGGGCCGCCCCCAGCGGCACCGGTGCGGACGGTCTGACCTTCGACCTGCGCTACCACTTCGAGCCCGGCGCGGCCGACGACGGCGTGACGGTCGACGTCCCCGTCGCCACGCTGAACCGGGTCAGCGACGAGGACTTCTCCTGGCACGTCCCGGGCCTGCGCCACGAGCTCGTCACGAGCCTGATCCGGAGCCTGCCCAAGGCGCTGCGGGTGAACTTCGTCCCGGCCCCGCAGCGCGCCGCGGAGTTCCTCGACGCCGTCCCGGCGGGGGAGGAGCCCCTGCTCGACGCCCTGGAGCGCCACCTCCGCGCGACGACCGGGGTCCACGTGCCCCGCGAGGCCTGGGACTGGGACAAGGTGCCCGGCCACCTCCGCCCCACCTTCCGCGTGCTGGACGCCGAGGGCGCCGAGGCGGCGCGCGGCAAGGACCTCGAGGCCCTCAAGGCGCCCCTGCGCGGCGAGTTCGCCCAGGCCGTCCAGGAGGCCGCCGACGAGACCACCGTGACCGGGCAGACGACCTGGACGTTCGGGACCGTGCCGACCTCGGGCACCTGGACCCGCGGCGGCCACGAGGTCCAGGCCTTCCCCGGGCTGGACGACGAGGCCCACCCGGACGGACGCAGGACCGTCGGCCTCGGCGTCTTCGGCACCGCCGACGAGGCCGAGGCCCGCCACCGGCTCGGCGTACGACGGCTGCTCGCGCTCGCCGTCCCGGCGCCGACGAGGACGCTGCTCGACGGGCTGTCGACGGCCGAGAAGCTCGGCCTGGCCTCGACGCCGTACCCGACCGCGACGGCGCTGCTGGACGACCTGAGCCTGGCGGTGCTCACCGACGCCGTCGACGCGTGGCCCGGCGGGGCCGCCGCCGTCCGCGACGAACAGGCGTACGCCGCCCTGGAGCGCGCCGCCCGCGACGGTCACGCCGAGCGCGTCGCCGCCGCGCTCCCGGACGTCCTGCGGGTCCTCGAGCGCTGGCGGGAGGCGCAGAAGGCGCTCGGCGGTCGCGCCGAGATGGCGCAGCTGCCGTCCCTGACCGACATGCGCGACCAGCTGGCCGCGCTCGTGCGGCCGGGCTTCCTGGCCGACGCGGGTGCCGCCCGGCTGCGGCGGGTCGCCGTCCACCTCCAGGCGCTGCTCGTCCGTCGCGAACGGCTCGGGACCCACCTCGCGGAGGACCGCCAGCTCATGGCGCAGGTGACCCCGGTCGTCGACGCCTGGCGGCACCGGGTCGACGCGCTGCCGCCCGGCCGCCCGATGGGCGCCCACCTGCGCCGCGCCCGGTGGCTGCTGGAGGAGCTGCGCGTCTCGACCTGGGCGCAGCGACTGGGCACGGCCGAGAAGGTCAGCGACGCGCGCATCCGCAAGCTGCTGGGCTGAGACCCGCGGCGCTCGGGCGGGCTGGTGAGATGGAGGGATGAGCGAACGGCCCCACCACCGCCCGGTCCGCCCGGGCAACGACTTCTTCGACGCCCGGGAGGGCGGCGAGGACCCGGCCGCGCTCACCGAGGCCGCCGAGGTCGCGGCCACGCTGCTGGTGCGCGGCGTCCGCGGCACCGACGACGCCGGGATGGTCGACCGCGTGCTGCACCTCGCGGACACCGAGGGCCTCGACGCGCTCGCGCAGGTCTGGTCGCACTCCCCGGCCGACTCCCTCGCGGGCTGCCTGTGGCGCCTGTACCTCCTCCGCTCGTGGGTGTACGCCGACCCGGTGTCGGTCGCCCGCGAGTACGACGCGGGACGCCACGCCCAGGTCGCCCGGGTCGTCGCGGGGGTCGCCGAGCCGCCCGGTCCCGACGAGCTCCGCGCGATGGTCGACGAGGTCCTGCGCGGCATCGCCGTCAGCGACTTCGCCGACGTCCTCCTGCGCGCCGCGGCGTTCGCCCGCGTCGTCGCCACCGGCCGCGCCGAGCTCGACGAGGCCTCGCCGGACCAGGTGGCGCGCATGCTGCTGCTCTCCGAGCAGCTCGAGGCCTCGGGCCACACCGAGCTCGCCGCGGGCCTGTCGTAGCCGACGTGGGCCGCCCTGTGGACGATGGCGCCGAGGTGGTGTCGCCGTGTGCCCCCCGGCGCTAAAATCGTCAGTGACGGCACGCCGGGCCGCGGCAGCCCCGGGTCCCAACTGAAGCCGCTACGAGCGGCCACGCGCCGTGAGGCGCTCCCGGTCCGGTGTGTCGTCACCCTCCGCCGCGGACCCCCTGGTCCGTCCGTCTGTAGGGTGGCCGCTCCGGATCGTCCGCGACCCGGGCACGGTTCGGCAGTGCGGGAGGGCACGGGTCTTGTCAGCGGGTCAGCAGCACGGTGCACGCCCACGGTCCCCCCGTCGCCTCCGGCGCACCGCCGCGTCGGCCCTCGCCGCGCTGGCCGTCCTGGTCGCCACCGTCGCCTGCTCGCCGGACGCCGACGAGCCGGCCGGCCCGGACCCGTCGCCCGACCAGACCCCCGCGAGCCTCAGCTTCGGGATCTCGTCCTCCGACGCCGAGGCGCAGGCGTGGCGGGCGGTCGCCGCCGACTTCGACGACGACGCGGGGACGACGGTCGACACGACCCGCCTGCCCACCGAGACCGGTGCCCTGGTCGAGAAGGCGGAGGCCGGGGAGCTGCCCGACGTCTTCCTCGCCGACCGCAACGAGATCGCGAGCCTCGTCGACGGCGAGCTGGTCCAGCCGGTCGACGAGCTGCTCGACGAGCGCGGCGTCGACTTCGGCGACGGGTACTCCCGCGACGCCGTCCAGGCGCTGAGCAGCGACAACCGGCTGCAGTGCATGCCGATCGGCATCTCGCCGGTGGTCGTCTACTACAACACCGACCTCGTCGACTTCGACCGGATGGCGGCGCGCGGCATCGAGGGCGCCCAGTCCACCGACGGCTGGAACCTCGCCCAGATCTCGAGCTCCGCCCAGTTCGCCACCCGGCCCGCCCGGGGCACCCGCGGGATCCACGTCGACCCGACGCTGCGGGGCTTCTCGCCGTGGGTCTACGCCGCCGAGGGCCAGGTGTACGACGACATCGGCGACCCGGTGTCGACGGCGTTCTCCTCGGAGGAGACGCAGTCGGCGCTCGAGACCTTCCTGCCGCTGCTGCGCGACCGCTCGCTGACCCTCACCGACGAGCAGCTCGAGCGGCGCAGCGGGGTCGAGTGGTTCGAGGCCGGGCGGCTCGGGATGATCACCGGCACGCGCTCGCTCGTGCCTCGCCTGCGCCAGGCCGACGGCCTGTCCTTCGACGTCATGCCCATCCCGTTCCTGGGCCAGAACGCCACGATCGGCGACGTCACGGGCATCTGCATCTCCGCGGACGCCGCGGACCCCGGGCTGGCCGCCGACTTCCTCGTCCACGCGCTGTCCCCGGAGTCGCTCGGCCGGGTGGCCCGCAAGGGCGAGCTGGTGCCGGCGAACCTGGAGGTGTCGGTCTCCGACGACTTCGTCCAGCCCAGCCGCCAGCCGCGCAGCAGCAACGTGTTCACCGAGAGCGTGCGCGACATCGTCCTCCCGCCGCTGCTGGACACGACCGACGAGCTCGCCGAGGCCGTGAACCCCTCGCTGGAGCAGATGGTCCGCGAGCCCGTCCTCACCCCCGAGGACCTGCAGACCCTCGGGGTCGAGGCCGACCTGGCCTCGCGCGAGGTGCTGACCCCCGGTGACGTCGACGCCGACGGCATCCCCGACTCCGAGGACGACGAGGACGACTCCGGCCTCGAGCTGCCGTCGGAGAGCCCGGACCCCCTGGGCTGAGTGCCGCCGGGGACGGCCGTCGACCGTCCCACGTGGCCCCGACCCGCGGTCGCGACCGCAGGCTCAGTCGTCGGTGCTCGCCTCGGCGGCCAGCACCGCCCGGACCAGCACCGGCGCGACCAGCTCGACCTGCCACGCCCGGGCGCCGAGCCGGCGCAGCGCGGCGTCGACCTCGACGGCCAGCTGCTCGGGGTCGCGGGTGGCGGGCGGCTCCCACAGCACCCGGCGCACGAGGTCGGGCGTCATGAGGTTCTCGGTCGGGACGGCGTGCGCCTCGGCGAGCCCGGCCAGCTCGGCCCGCGCCAGGCTGAGGCGCTCGGCGGCGACCGGGTCGCGCTCGGCCCAGGCCCGGGGCAGGGGCGGGCCGTCGGAGCGGGGGGAGCGGGGCGGCAGGTCGGCCTCGTCCATCTCCACGGCGAGGCGCAGGGCCTCGACCCACCGGGAGGCGTAGCGGGAGGCGCCGCGTCCGTGGAAGCCCGGCGTCGACAGCAGCGCGCGGCGCTCGGTGGGCAGCGCCTGGGCGGCGGCGACGATGGCGGAGTCGGGGATGATGCGGCCCGGCGTGACGTCGCGGGAGGCGGCGACCTCGTCCCGCCGCAGCCACAGCTCGCGGACCGCCGCGAGCCCCCGCCGTCCGCGGACCTTGTGCATGCCCGACGTGCGGCGCCACGCGTCGACGCGGACGGGCGCCTGGTGGTCGAGCAGCGCCTCGAACTCCTGGCGGGCCCACTCGGCCTTGCCGGCCTCCTCGAGCTGGTCGGCGAGCACCGCCCGCAGCTCGACGAGCGCCTCGACGTCGAGCGCGGCGTACTCGAGCCAGGGCTCGGGCAGCGGCCGCGTCGACCAGTCCTGCGCCGAGTGCTCCTTGCGCAGCCGCTTGCCCAGCTGCGTCTCGACGAGGGTGGCGAGCCCCACCCGGGGGTGACCGAGCAGCCGTCCGGCGAGCTCGGTGTCGAACAGCGCGTCGGGGCGCAGGCCGACCTCGCGCAGGCAGGGGAGGTCCTGGGTGGCGGCGTGCAGGATCCACTCGGTGCCGCGCAGCACCTCCTGGAGCTCCTCGAGGGAGTCGAAGGCGATGGGGTCGACCAGGAACGTGCCGGAGCCCTCGCGCCGCAGCTGGACCAGGTAGGCGCGGGCGGAGTAGCGGTAGCCCGAGGCGCGCTCGGCGTCGATGGCGACGGGACCGGTGCCGCCGGCGATGGCCGCGCACGCCTCGGCCAGGCCGGCGTCGGTGTCGATGACCTCGGGGAGCCCGTCGCGCAGGGTCAGCAGCTCGGCCGGCGGGGCCTCCGGTGCCCCCTCGGCGTCCGGCCCGCTCGGGTCCTGGGTGTCGGCCGTGGTGTCCTCAGGTGTCGTCACGGGGTCCACGGGGCCCTCAGTGACCCGGTCCTCGGTGTCCGCGCCGGCTGGGCATGACGGACACGCCGTCGGGCACGGGCGGCAGGCCCGCGGCGGTGCACAGCAGCTCGCCCCAGGCCTCGACGTGGCGACCGATCTCGTCGGCCTCGGGCGTCCACGACGCCCGGATCTCGACCTGGGCGCTGGGCTCCTCGTCGGCCATCCCGCCGAAGCTGGTGCTGCTCACACAGGTCACCGTGCCCGAAGCGGCGCGGAAGGACGCATGGTGGGCGGCGAGCGCCTCGGTCAGCCAGGTCCAGGCGACCTCCGCGAGCATGGGGTCACCGGCCTGCTCGGGCTCGACCTCGGCCCGGACGTACCCGACGCAGCGGAAGGTGCCGTCCCAGGCGTCGTTGCCGGCGGGGTCGTGGAGCAGCACCAGGCGGCCGGTGCCGACCTCCTCGCCGTCGACGTCCACGTCGCCCGCGAGGGCGGCGGCGTACGGCGCGATCCGCTGCGGCGCGGGCATCTGCTCGGCGGTCACCTCGGGTCGCAGCACGGCGTCACGCATCGCGGCGACCGCGGTCGCGAACTCGGCGGGGAACGCTGCACCGCCGACGCCCGTGCCGGCCCCGCGGCGCGGCTCGTGACCGACGACCATGATGACAATGTAAGCCGCCCGTCCCGGGACCGGCCGCCCGCCACGCCGTCTGACCTGGGAGGATCGTGGGGTGAGCGAGGCCGTGAGCACAGGTGACCACCAGCCCGACCCCCGGCTCGCGGACAGCCCCTTCCTGGCCGCGTGCCGCGGTGAGCGGCCGGCGCACGTGCCGGTCTGGTACATGCGGCAGGCGGGCCGCTCGCTGCCCGAGTACCTGGAGGTCCGCGAGGGCGTCGCCATGCTGGACGCCTGCATGGACCCCGACCTCGTCACCGAGATCACCCTGCAGCCCGTGCGCCGGTACGGCGTCGACGCGGCGATCTTCTTCTCCGACATCGTGCTGCCGCTCAAGGCCGTCGGGGTCGACCTCGACATCAAGCCCGGCGTGGGCCCGGTGGTGGCGGACCCGGTCGCCACGCTCGCGGACGTGGAGGCCATCCCGGACCTGACGCCGGACGCGGTCGACTTCGTCGACGCCGCCGTCCGCCGCCTCGTCGGCGAGCTGGGCGGCACCCCGCTGATCGGCTTCGCCGGCGCGCCGTTCACGGTGGCGTCGTACCTCGTCGAGGGCGGTCCGTCGAAGGACCACGCGCGGACCAAGGCCATGATGTTCGGCGCCCCCGACGTGTGGGACGCGCTGATGCGCAAGATCGGCGGCATCGCCGCGGCCTACCTCGAGGTGCAGGTGCGCGCCGGCGCCTCGGCCGTCCAGCTGTTCGACTCCTGGGCCGGGGCGACCTCGCCCCGCGACTACCGCGAGCACGTGAAGCCGTACTCCGCCGCGGTGCTGGAGCGGGTGGGGGCGCTGGGCGTCCCGCGCATCCACTTCGGCGTCGGCACCTCCGAGCTGCTCGCCGACATGGGTGACGCCGGCGCGGACGTCGTCGGCGTCGACTGGCGCACCCCGCTCGACGTCGGCATCTCCCGCATCGGCGACCGGGCCGTCCAGGGCAACCTCGACCCCACCCTCGTCTTCGCGCCCGCCGACGTGATGCTCGCCCGGGCCGCCGAGGTCGTCGAGGCGGGTCGCGCGGCCCGGGGCCACGTGTTCAACCTCGGCCACGGCGTCCTGCCCGCGACGGACCCGGCCCGCCTGGAGGAGCTCACCGCCTTCGTGCAGTCCCACGCCGGCTGAGCCTGCGGGCCCGGACGCCGGGGGCGGCGCTCAGCGGCGGCCCGAGCGCCAGTAGGCCACGCCCGCGTGGGGGACGACCCAGAGCAGGGCGGTGGCCATGAGGACGGTGGCGGTGGCCGCGGGCGGCGCGGAGTCGGCGACGGCGAGGGCGGCGAGGCTGAAGGGGGCGCCGAGCACCCCGAGGACGGACTGCAGGAGCGCGGTCCCGAGGCCCGGGTCGCCGTCGGCCACGGTGGCGCACACGGCGAGCACGACGCCCGCCACGACCACCGCCGCCGCGTGGAGGGCCGGGGCGACGAGCCACCGCCACGGGTCCCGCGCCCCGTGCGCCGAGGGGTCGGGGCCCGCGTACGGCGTGGGGCGCGGCCGCGTGTGGGCCGGCGGGTACGGCTGCGACCACGGCTGCGACCACGGCTGCGACCACGGCTGCGGGTAGGGCTGCGGGGCGGCGGGGGACCAGGGCTGCGGGTTCATGTGCCCCACGCTCGCCCGGACCGGGCGTGGGGCGCATGGGTCGGCGTACTCAGGTCCGACCCCCGGGTGCTCAGGCGGGGGTGAGCGCCCCGCCCGCCGAGGTCGGTGCGGCGGCCACGCCCGCGACAGCCTGCTCCTCGAGGGCCTCCTCGGCGAGGCGCTCGGCCTGCTCGGCGAGGGCCCGCATCAGCAGCCGGACGGCGGGGGGCTGCGCCGCGGCGGCGTGCAGCATCAGCAGCGACACCTCGGTCTGGACGCCGACGAGCGGGCGGTAGGTGATGACGCCCGCCTTGACCAGCGGGTCGCTGTCGATGCTGTAGTCGGGCAGGACGGTGACGCCGAGGCCCTCGGCGACCAGCAGCTTGCCCATCTCGGCGCCGTCCGCGGCGATCGCCACCGTCGGCGGGTCGCCCTCGGCGACGCGGTGCAGGAAGCGGTGCATGAGGTAGCCCGAGCGCATCCCGACCAGCGTGGCCAGCCGCAGGTCGTCCAGGGTCACGCTGTCCTGCTGGGCGAGCGGGTGGTCGGCGGGGCAGCAGACGACGACGTCGCCCCGCAGCAGCACGGTGGTCCCGAGCTCGGGCAGCTGGTCGTCCCCGGGCAGGGCGTTCACGAGGCCGAGGTCGAGGCTGCCCTCGGCGATCGCCTGGGCGATCGGCGCCTGCTGGCTGGTGACGACCTCGACGGCGGCGCCGGTCCCGGCCTCGTGGAAGTCCCGCAGCGCCGGCACCAGGAGGTGCGACGTCCCGGCGTTCACCGTGCCGACGTGGACCGTGCGCGCACTGGTGCGCTGGTGGCCCGCCTGGCTGCGCAGCCGGTCCACGGCCTCCAGGATCTCGACCATCCCGGGCAGCAGCGCCTTGCCGTCGCGGCTGATGCGCGCCCCCGAGCGCCGCCGGTCGAGCAGCGTCACGCCGAGCTCGCGCTCGAGGTTGCGCAGGCCCTCGCTCAGCGCGGGCTGTGAGAGGTGGAGCTGCTCGCTCGCGCGCCGCAGCGACCCGTGCCGGGTCACCGCGGTGAGGTACTCCAGCTGTTCGATCCGCACCCTGTGCTCCTGTCGTCCGATCGGTGCCCGCAGGCCGGGGGTGCGAGGCGGTTCCTTGCGCCCCCACGGACCTGCGTGGCGTGCCGGGCGTGGCCCGAGCCGTCCCCGTCAGTACTTTGTCTAGCGAGATCATAGACAAATGGAAGGCGGATCCGATGACCGACACCCTGGTGACCCCCTCCTTCGTGGGTACCGCGGAGCCCGCAGCGGACCGCGTCCGGGCCCGGTTCGCGCCGCTGCTGGCCCAGATCGCCGAGGGCGCCGTCCGCCGTGAGCGGGAGGGCGAGCTGCCCTTCGACGCCGTCCGACGGCTCGCCGAGGCGGGGGTCGGGGCGGTCCGCCTGCCGGTCGAGCACGGCGGCGACGGGCTTGACCTCGTCGGCCTGACCGCGCTGTGGATCGACCTCGCCGCGGCCGACGCGAACCTGGCCCAGGCGCTGCGCGGCCACGGCGCCCTCGTCGAGGACCGGCTGTGGCAGCACGCCTGCGGCGCCGACCAGACGACCTGGTTCGGCCGGCTCGCCGCCGGCGAGCTCGTCGGCAACGCCTGGTCGGAGGTCGGGACGACCCCCCAGGACAGCCAGAAGACGACCATCACCCGCGACGGCGAGGCCTGGCGCCTCGACGGTGCGAAGTACTACACGACCGGCACGATCTACGCCGACTGGGCAGACGTCTACGTCCGCGTCGCCGGCACCGGCCGGACGACCGGGGAGGGTGCGCAGTACGCCATCGCGCTGGTCCGCACCGACCAGCCCGGCGTCGTGGTCTCCGACGACTGGGACGGCTTCGGCCAGCGGGGCACCGGTTCCGGCACGGCCCTGTTCAGCGGGGCCGTCGTGGACGACGCCGACGTGCTCCCCTTCGGTCAGCGGTTCGGCTACCAGACGGCGCTCTACCAGCTGAACCTGCTCGCCACCCTCGTCGGCATCGGCCGCGCCGCGCTCGACGACACGGTCCGCGAGGTCCGCGCCCGCGACCGCAACTACTCCCACGCCAACGCCGCCCGGGTGCGGGACGACGCGCAGGTCCTCGCCCGGGTGGGCGAGATCGCCGCCCGGGTGTACGCCGCCGAGGCCGCGACGCTGCGTGTCGGCGAGGCGATGCAGCGCGCCGCGGACTCCCACGCCCTCGACGCCGAGGCCCAGCAGGCGGCCTTCGAGGCCGCGGAGGTCGAGTCCTCCGTCGCCCAGGTGGTGGTCACCCAGCTCGTGCTCGACGCGACCACCGACCTCTTCGACACCCTCGGCGCGTCGGCGACGTCGCGCGAGAAGGCGCTGGACCGGCACTGGCGCAACGCCCGGACGGTGTCCTCGCACAACCCGCGCATCCTCAAGGCGCGCGTCGTCGGCGACTCGCTCGTCAACGGCACGGCCCCGCCGTACGCCTGGGCCATCGGCCGCACCGAGCGCACCGACACCGCCTGAGCGGCAGGCGCGGGCGTGATGGGTGCGAGGCGGCGCCTGTCACCGGCTCGCCGCATCCGACGGCCCACGGGGCCCGTCGAGTTGAAGTCCGACCCTTTAGTCCAGCAACCTGATCTAGTTAACCGAGTTCAAGGAGACCGCCCATGACCCAGCACGCCTCCACCGAGAGCCTCGCCCCCGACGCCCCCCTGTCCTTCGCCTACTGGGTGCCCAACGTCAGCGGCGGCCTCGTCGTCTCGAAGGTGGAGCAGCGCACCGACTGGGGCTACGAGTACAACAAGCGCCTCGCCCGCACCGCCGAGAACAACGGCTTCGAGTACGCGCTGTCCCAGGTCCGCTACATGGCCAGCTACGGCGCGGCGTACCAGCACGAGTCGACCTCGTTCAGCCTCGCCCTGCTGCTCGCGACCGAGCGCCTCAAGGTCATCGCCGCGGTCCACCCGGGCCTGTGGCAGCCCGGCGTCCTCGCGAAGTTCCTCGCGACCGCCGACCACCTCTCCGGCGGCCGCGCCGCGGTCAACGTGGTGTCCGGCTGGTTCAAGGACGAGTTCACGAAGCTCGGCGAGCAGTGGCTCGAGCACGGCGAGCGCTACCGCCGCTCGGAGGAGTTCATCACCTACCTCCGCGAGATCTGGACCAGCGACCACGCCGAGGTGAACGGCGACTTCTACCGCCTCCACGACTTCGACCTGAAGCCGAAGCCGCTGTCGAGCCCCGAGCGCCCGCACCCCGAGATCTTCCAGGGCGGCAACTCCGGTGACGCCCAGGCCATGGCCGGCCGGGTCTCCGACTGGTACCTCGCGAACGGCAACACCCCGGAGCGCATCGCCGAGCAGGTGCGCGTCGTCAAGGGCGGCGCCGCCGAGCACGGACGCCGCCTGCGGGTCGGCGTCAACGGCTTCATGGTCGCCCGCGACTCCGAGGCCGAGGCCCGCGACGTACTCCGCGAGATCATCGACCGCGCCGACACCGAGGCCGTCGAGGGCTTCGGCGCCGCCGTCAAGCAGGCCGGCCAGTCCACCGGCGACGGCCGCGGCATGTGGCAGGACTCCAGCTTCGCCGACCTCGTCCAGTACAACGACGGCTTCCGGACCGGCCTCGTCGGCAGCCCCGAGCAGGTCGCCGAGCAGGCCATCAAGCAGAAGCAGGCCGGCGCCGACCTCCTGCTGCTGGGCTTCCTGCACTTCCAGGAGGAGGTCGAGTACTTCGGTCAGAAGGTCCTGCCGCTGATCCGCGAGATGGAGGACGACCTCGCCGGTCGCCCGCGCGGCAGCAGCCTGGTGGCCTCCTGACGGGCACGGCGTCCCGTCACGACCGCGCGGCACCCCCGGCAGCACGCACCCACGAGGAGAGAGATGAGCCTGAAGTTCCACTGGTTCCTGCCCACCAACGGTGGCGACGGCCGCCAGGTCGTCGGCGGCGGCCACGGCGTCAACCCCGGTGCCGCCGGCCGTCCCGGCGACGTCGCCTACCTGACCCAGGTCGCGCGGGCCGCGGAGGACAACGGCTTCGAGGCCGCCCTGACCCCGACGGGCGCGTGGTGCGAGGACGCGTGGCTGTCGACGGCGATGCTCTCGCAGACCTCGGAGCGGCTGAAGTTCCTGGTCGCCTTCCGGCCCGGTCTCGTCTCGCCGTACGTCGCGGCGCAGATGGCGGGCACGTTCCAGAACCTGACCGGTGGTCGCCTGCTGCTCAACGTGGTCACCGGCGGGGAGAGCCACGAGCAGCGGATGTTCGGCGACTTCCTCGACAAGGACGGCCGCTACGCCCGGTGCGACGAGTTCCTCACCATCGTCCGGCGGCTGTGGGCCGGCGAGACCGTCGACCACGACGGTGAGCACCTCAGGGTCGAGAACGCCCGGCTGGACCAGATCCCGAACCCGCTGCCGGAGATCTACTTCGGCGGTTCCTCCCCGGCCGCCGGCCGGGTGGCCGCCAAGCACGCCGACGTCTACCTGACCTGGGGCGAGCCGCCGGAGGCCGTGGCGAAGAAGATCGAGTGGATCCGCGGCCTGGCCGCCGAGGAGGGCCGGGAGGTCCGCTTCGGCATCCGCATGCACACGATCACCCGCGACACCTCGGAGGAGGCGTGGGCCGAGGCGCAGCGCCTGCTCGACCAGATCGACCCGGCCATGATCGAGAAGGTCCAGTCGGGCCTGAAGCGCAGCGAGTCGGAGGGCCAGCGCCGCATGCTGGAGCTCAACCGGGGCGCGAAGGGCGACGACGTCCACTCCCTCGAGATCCACCCGAACGTCTGGGCCGGCGTCGGCCTGGTCCGCGGCGGCGCGGGCACGGCGCTGGTCGGCAGCCACACCGAGGTCGCCGACCGGATCGAGGAGTACGCCGACCTCGGCATCGACGAGTTCGTGCTGTCGGCCTACCCGCACCTCGAGGGTGCGTACTGGTTCGGCGAGGGCGTGCTGCCCGTCCTCGCCGAGCGCGGCCGCTGGAAGGACGCTCGTCCCGAGCGCCACCGCAACGCCGCCGTGCCGTTCGCCGGCGCCGACGGCCCGCGGACGGTCTCGTGAACGCCCCCCGCACCGTGGTGCTCGTCGGCAACCCGCGCCCCGCGTCGCGCACCCGCGCGGCGGGGGAGCGGGTGGTCGCCGGCCTGACCGGCCGCGAGCCCGACCTCGTGATCGAGCTCGCCGACCTCGGGCCCGAGCTGCTCGACTGGACCTCGGAGCGGGTGACCGGGCTCGTCGAGGCCGTCGCCGGTGCCGACCTGGTCGTGGTGGCCAGCCCGACGTACAAGACGGCGTACACGGGTCTGCTGAAGCTGTTCCTCGACCGGTTCGCGATCGGGCAGATCGGTGGCGTCGTGGTGCCCCTGATGCTCGTCGCGGCGCCCCAGCACGCCCTGGCCCCCGAGCTGGTGCTGCGCCCGGTGCTGGCCGAGATCTCCTCGGGCCCGGTGCTCAAGGGGCTCGCCGTGCACGACACGGCGTACGACGAGGAGTCGTCGTACGCCGGGTGGATCGAGACCGTCCTGCCCACGACCACGCGGCTGCTCGGTGCCGGCCCGGCCCCCACCCCCTCCCTCTCGACGACAGGAGCGCACGCATGACCGTGACCCCGCTGTTCACCAACCAGGACCTCGACCCGGACCGCCTTCGCGAGGCCTTCGGCGTGTTCCCCTCCGGTGTCGTCGCCGTCGCCGCCGAGGTGGACGGCGTCCGCACCGGGCTCGCCGCGTCGTCGTTCACCTCGGTGAGCCTCGACCCGCCGCTGGTGCAGTTCTCCGTCGCCAACTCGTCGAAGACGTGGCCCGTCCTGCGACGCGCCTCCCACCTCGGCCTGAGCGTGCTCGCCGACCACCACGGCGGTGTGTGCCGCCAGCTCGCGGGCCCGGTCGAGCGGCGCTTCGACGACATCGACGTCACGGTCAGCGAGCACGGCTCGCTCTTCCTGGACGACGGGCTCGCCCGGTTCGACTGCACCGTCTACCGCGAGGTCGAGGCGGGCGACCACACGATCGTGCTGCTCCAGCTGCACGCCGTGGAGCAGGCCAGCGACGTCTCCCTGCCGCTGGTCTTCCACCGCAGCGCCTTCGCGGGCGTCGCCGCCACGGGCTGAGCAGCCCCTCCCACGCCGCCGAGTCGGCCCGGACCCGTCCTCGGCGTCCTGGCAGGCTGGGGGACGTGCGGGTCGCGGTGGTCGGAGCGGGGATCGGCGGTCTCGTCGCCGCCCGGGACCTCGTGGCCGCCGGGCACGACGTCACCGTCCTCGAGGCGTCGGACCGCCCCGGCGGGAAGCTGCGGCGGGCCGAGGTCGCCGGGGTCGGCGTCGACGTCGGCACCGAGGCGATGCTGCACCGGCGCCCGGAGGGGTCCGCCCTGGCCGCCGAGCTCGGCCTGGAGGTCGTGCACCCGACGCGCGCGTCGTCCCGCATCTGGACCCGCGGCGCCCTGCGCCCCCTGCCGCGATCGCTGATGGGCGTGCCACTCGACGTCGACGACCTGGCCGCGAGCGGCGTGCTGTCGCCCGCGGGCCTCGAGCGCGCCCGGGTGGAGCGCGTCGAGCCCTGGGACGGCGAGGACCTCGCCGTCGGCGAGCTCGTGGCCGCCCGCTTCGGCGACGAGGTCGTCGACCGCCTCGTCGAGCCGCTGCTCGGCGGCGTGTACGCCGGGCACGCCCGCCGCCTGTCGCTGCGGGCGACGGTGCCCGCGCTGGCCGACCTCGCCGCCCGCGGGCCGCTCGTCACCGAGTCCAACCGCGGCACCACCGCGGCCGCCGCCGGTGCCGGCGTCCCCGTCTTCGCGGGCCTGGCCGGCGGCATGACCACCCTGGTCGAGGCGCTCGCCGGCGACCTCCCGGTCCGGGTCGGCACGACCGTCCGCGCCCTCGGACGCACCCCGGACGGCTTCACGCTGACCCTTGGGCCCACCACGGACCTGGAGCGCCTCGACGTGGACGGCGTCGTCCTCGCCGTCCCGCCCGCCGCGGCCTCGCGGCTGCTCGGTGCGGTGGCACCCTCCGCGGCCGTCGAGCTCGGCGCGGTCGAGGCCGCCTCGACGGTCGTCGTCGCCCTGGCGTTCGCGGCCCGCGACCTGGCCGGCCTCCCGGGCTTCGACGGCGGCGCGGCCGGGTTCCTCGTCCCGCCCGTCGACGGGCGCCGCATCAAGGCCGCGACGTTCTCCTTCGCGAAGTGGGACCACGTCCGCGCCGCGGGGGCCGCGGCGGCGGACGGGGGCGTCGTCCACCTGCGCACCTCGCTGGGCCGCCAGGGGGAGGAGGCCACGCTCCAGCGCGACGACGCCGAGCTCGTCGCGGACTCCCTCGCCGACCTCCGCGACGCCACCGGTCTCGAGGCCCGGCCGGTCGACGCCGTGGTGCAGCGGTGGGGCGGGGGCCTGCCGCAGTACGCCGTCGGCCACCTCGACCGCGTGGCGCGCATCCGGGCCGCCGTCGGCGAGGTCCCCGGACTCGTCGTCTGCGGCGCGGCGTACGACGGGGTCGGCGTGCCGGCCGTCATCGGCTCGGCCCACCGGGCGGCCGTTGAGCTCCACGAGGGCCTGCGCGGCAGAATGGGGCCATGAGCGAGCAGACGAACGCGGCGAAGCTGAAGGAGATCAACGCCCTCACGCGCTACACGATGTGGTCGGTCTTCCGGCTGCGCGACGTCCTCGGCGACGCCGCGGACCGCGCCGGCGAGGCCGCCGAGGTCGAGAAGCTGCTCGCGGGCCTCGCGGAGGACGACGTCGTCGTCCGCGGCCTGTACGACGTCTCCGGCCTGCGCGCCGACGCCGACGTGATGGTGTGGTGGCACGCCGCCGACTCCGAGCAGCTCCAGTCGGCGTACCACCGCTTCCGCCGCACCGCCTTCGGCGCCCGCCTGGAGCCGGTGTGGTCGCAGATGGCGCTGCACCGCCCGGCCGAGTTCAACAAGTCGCACGTGCCCGCGTTCCTCGCCGGCGAGGAGCCCAAGCGGCACCTGTGCGTCTACCCGTTCGTGCGGTCCTACGAGTGGTACCTGCTGCCCGACGAGGAGCGCCGCGCCCTGCTCGCCGAGCACGGCAAGATGGCGCGCCCCTACCCCGACGTCCGCGCCAACACGGTGTCGTCGTTCGCCCTCGGCGACTACGAGTGGCTGCTGGCCTTCGAGGCCGACGACCTCGGCCGCATCGTCGACCTCATGCGCGACCTCCGCGCCTCCGGCGCCCGCCGCCACGTCCGCGAGGAGATCCCCTTCTACACCGGGGCCCGCGTCGAGGTCGCCGACCTCGTCGACCGCCTGCCCTGACCCGCCGCGACCGAGGAACGAGGTCGCGACGCGGGTCAGGTCGAGCGAGCCTGCGACCGAGCGGGCGAGGTCGCAAGGGCGGGTCGAGGCCCGGTGAGACGGGTGCCGGCCGGCGGCGGGGCTCAGCCTGACAGCTGCCGCGACACCCCGGAGCCGTAGCGGCGGGTCGGGTTGGACCCGATGGACCCGCGCTGCGGCGAGGACTTCCTCGCGTCGCTGGTCTTCTTCGCCGCCGAGGTCTTCTTCGCCGCGGCCGACTTCGTGGGCGCCGACTTCTTCGCCGCAGACGTCTTCTTGGCCGCCGCCGAGGTCTTCTTGGCCGTCGACTTCTTGGCCGTCGACTTCTTCGCCGCCGAGGTCTTCTTGGCCGTCGACTTCCTCGCCGAGGTCTTCTTCGCCGCGGTCTTCCTCGCCGGCGCCTCCCGCCCGCTGAACCGCTCGAACCAGTCGTCGAGGGAGCGCCAGGTGGTCGTGCGGGCGCCGCGGCCGGTGAGCATGCCGAGGTGGCCGCCGGGGACGATCTCGAAGTCGACGGTCTCGGCGCCGCGCAGCAGGCCCACCAGCGCCTTGACGGCGGCGACGGGGGCGATGCCGTCGTTCGCGCCGGCGTAGACCGCGACGGGCACCCTCACGTCGGCGAGCTCGATGGTGCGGTCGCCGAGCGTGACGGAGCCGCGGCGGAGCTCGTTGGAGCGCACGAAGCGGTGGTAGAGCTGCCCGAAGCTGCGGCCCGGGTAGGCGTTCATGTTCGCCGTGAAGTGGTCGACGGCCTCGATCTGCGCCAGCCACTCGGTGTCGTCGAGGTGGGCGGCGATCGCGACCGGCTTGGTGACGAACTTCTGGAACGACGACATCTGGAACGCCCACCGGACGACGGGCTTCGGCGCGCCGCCGAGGAGCCGGTAGGCGCGGTCGATGACCCCGCCGCCGGCGAGGTTCAGCAGGGGTCGCAGCGGGGCGACCATCGGCACCAGGCGCGTGTCGACCGGGGTCGCGAGCACGCTCACCGAGGCGATCGGGAGGTCCTGGCCGTCGGCGGCGACGAGCAGGGAGAACAACCCGCCGAGGGACCAGCCGACGAGGTGCACGGGGCGCCCGCCGGCGTGCTCGGAGACCGCGCGGACGGCGGCCGGGACGACCTCGTCGACCCAGTGCTCGATGCCGAGGCTCCGGTTGCGGAAGGAGATCTGCCCGTACTCCACGACGTACGTCGGACGCCCGACGGTCACCAGGTGCTCCGCCAGGGAGCAGCCGCGGCGCAGGTCCCAGCACAGGCTGGGGGCGGCCAGGGGCGTGACCAGCAGGACGGGGTCGCCGGACTCGCGGACCGCCATCGGGCGGTAGTGGTGGACCTCGCGCAGCTCGCCCTCGTCGATCAGGGTCCGCGGCATGGGTCGCAGGTCGGCGAGCCCGCCGTACAGGACGGTGTGCGCGACGTTGCCCGCGCCGCGGACCACGGTGGAGAGCACCTGGTCCGGCTGCAGGGGCTGGGGGACCAGGGGGACGGCGGGCAGCGCCATCAGCTCTCGTCCCCCTCGTCGGCGCCGTCGCCGACCGGGCGCACGGTCTTGCCGTGGTCGGGCCGGGTGGCCGCGAGCTCGGCCAGGAAGCTGTCGGCCCAGCGGGTGACGTTCCGCTCCTTCACGGTCTTCCGCATCGCGCGCATGCGCCGGTTCAGCTCCTTCGGTTCAGCGTTGTGCGCCTCGCGCAGCGCCGCCTTCATGCCGTTGATGTCGTAGGGGTTGACCAGCCAGGCCTGCCGCAGCTCGTCGGCGGCGCCGGCGAACTCGGACAGCACCAGCGCGCCGTCCTCCTCGAGACGGCAGGCGACGTACTCCTTGGCCACGAGGTTCATGCCGTCCCGGAACGGCGTCACCACCATCACGTCCGCCGCACGGTAGAGCGCCGCCATCTCCTCGCGCGGGTAGGAGGAGTGCAGGTAGGAGATGACGGGGCGGCCGATCTCGCCGAGGTCGCCGTTGATGCGCCCGACGAGGCGGTCGATGTCGTCGCGGAGGCGGCGGTACTGCTCCACCCGCTCGCGCGACGGCGTCGCGACCTGCACGAACACCGAGTCACGCACCGACAGGTGCTCGTCGCGGACCAGCTCGGAGAAGGCGCGCAGCCGGGCGTAGATGCCCTTCGTGTAGTCGAGGCGGTCGATGCCGAGGAAGATGGTCCTCGGGTTGCCGAGCGCCTCGCGGATCTCCTTGGCGCGCTGGGCCACCGGCTCGGACGCGGCCAGCTCCTCGAAGCCCTCGGTGTCGATGGAGATGGGGAAGGCGGCGGCCTTCACCGTCCGGCCGTCGGGCAGGTAGACGAGGTCGCGGTGCGTCTTGTGGCCGACCCGCTGGCGCACCAGGCGGACGAAGTTCTGCGCGGCCCCCGGCAGCTGGAAGCCGATGAGGTCGGCACCGAGGAGGCCCTGGAGGATCTCGCGGCGCCACGGCAGCTGCTGGAAGAGCTCGCCGGGCGGGAAGGGGATGTGGAGGTAGAACCCGATCTTGAGGTCGGGGCGGGCCTCGCGGAGCATCTGCGGCACGAGCTGCATCTGGTAGTCCTGCACCCAGACGGTGGCGCCCTCGGCGGCGATCCTGGCGGCGCGGTCGGCGAAGCGCTGGTTGACCCGCACGTAGGAGTCCCACCACTCGCGGTGGAACTCCGGCTTGGCGACGAGGTCGTGGTACAGCGGCCACAGGGTGCCGTTGGAGAACCCCTCGTAGTGCTCCTCGATCTCCTCGGCGCTCAGCGACTCCGGGACGAGGGAGAGCCCGTCGGAGGTGAACGGCTTCATGCCGGTCTCGGTGCCTCCCGGCCACCCGATCCAGGCGCCGTCGTTCGCCCGCATCACGGGTTCGAGGGCCGTCACCAGCCCGCCGGGGGAGGTTCGCCAGGACTTGCTCCCGTCCGCTTCCTCGACACGGTCAACGGGCAGGCGGTTGGCCACGATCACGAGGTCCGCCGAGCGGTTCTTCAGGGCCACGTCGCGACCCTATCCGGCGTGTCGACCCGCCACGCCGTCCGGCGAACGACAGCGGTGTGATTCTCGGGCTACAGTGCCGCCATGACCGCTGCCTCCGACGTCGCCCCCGACCAGCCGGAGCCCGGACTCTCCGAGCGTGACCGGGCGATCCTCGCCTTCGAGCGCCAGTGGTGGAAGTACGCCGGCGCCAAGGAGCAGGCGGTCCGCGAGGCGTTCGACATGTCCGCCACGCGGTACTACCAGGTCCTGAACGCCCTCATCGACAGCCCGGACGCGCTCGCCGAGGACCCGCTCCTCGTCCGTCGTCTGCGGCGTCTCCGCTCGGCCCGCCAGCGTCAGCGCTCGGCCCGACGCCTCGGCTTCGAGGTCTGATGCCCGGCCGCCGGGTGGACCGCGCGCGGGACGAGCGCGGCGTCGCCTTCCCGTCGCCGCTGGTGATGCTGAGCATCGTCGCGGTCGCGATGGCCGGCCTCGCCTTCCTGGTCACCTCGGGTGACGAGCCCGCCGACGAGGCCCGGGTCGTGACGTCGACGCCGTCCGCCACCCCGACCCCCGAGCGGACGCAGGAGTCGAAGCCGCGGCGCTCGCCGAAGCCCTCGCCGTCCCCGACCCCGGTCGAGCGCGGCGACGTGTTCGTCGAGGTCTACAACAACTCGGGGATCACCGGGCTCGCCGCCGGCTTCTCCGAGACCGCGACGGCCGCCGGCTGGCAGGTCGTGGGCTCCGACAACTGGGTCGGCACCATCCCGTCGTCCACGGTCTACTACCCGCCCCGTCTGGAGCGGGAGGCCGAGACGCTGGCCCGGGACCTGGGGATCAGCCGCCTGATGCCCGCGGTCGCACCCATGCGCTTCGACCGCCTCACCGTGATCCTCACGGGCGACGTCACCTAGATCACGTCGGCAGGGGTCCACCGGCGCCGGTTTCGCCGCCGGTGCACGGTCGTTCCGTGGCAGGCTCCTGCCATGGAGTTCACCTCCCCTGCCGGCGAGCAGCAGTACGCCGCGCTCGTGCGCGCCTCGGCGGACCTGCTCGTCTGCCTCGACTTCGACGGCGTCCTCGCGCCGATCGTGGAGGACCCCAGCGAGGCCCACGTGCACCCCGACGCCGGTGACGCGCTCGTCGCCCTGTCGGAGGTCTGCCGCGCCATCGCGGTGGTGACGGGGCGGCCCGCGCGGCAGGCGATCGAGCTCGGCGGGCTCGAGGAGGTCGGCGAGGCCATGGAGGAGCGGGGCCGCACCCTGTACCTCCGCGGGCAGTACGGCAACGAGCGGTGGGACTCGGGGTCCCGCCGCGTGCACTCGCCGAGGCCGCCCGCGGGACTGGCCCGGTTCGAGGCCGAGCTGCCCGTCCTCCTGCGCGAGCACGACGCCGCCGACGCCTTCGTGGAGGACAAGGTGCTCGCCGTCGGCGTCCACACCCGGCGCCTGCCCGACCCGGACGCCGCTCTCGAGCGGCTCCGCGGGCCCGTCGCCGCGCTCGCCGCCAGGCACGACCTCGCCGTCGAGCCCGGCCGGCAGGTCCTGGAGGTCCGCGCCCCGGGCGCCGACAAGGGGGCCGCCGTCCGCGAGCTGCTGGAGCAGACCGGCGCGGGCGCCGTCCTGTTCGCCGGCGACGACCTCGGCGACGTCGCGGCGTTCGACGCCGTCGCCGAGCTGCGCGAGTCCGCGGCCCGTCACGGCACCCCCCTGCCCGGCCTGCTCGTCGCCTCGGCGTCCGAGGCCACCCCCGTGCCCGAGCTCGTCTCCCGCGCCGACGTCGTCGTCGACGGCCCCGACGGGGTCCTCGCGCTCCTGCGCCTCCTCGTGGACGACGCAGCCGGCGCCCGTCTCTGACGCGGACGCCGGGCCGCTCGTCTCATCATCCGGACGCGTGGTCCACATTCCGGGACCCCGATGTGCGTCACCCGGAAGGGGCTGCGTACGGTGTGGGTTGCTCATCACGAGGGACTGAGGGAACGGCCCGTCGACGTCCCGGCAACCACCGCCACCCACGCCGTCCAGAGGCGTGCGAAGGCCGGAGAGGTGCCAATTCCGGCCCGCGGCGAGAGACGTCCCGGGGAAGATGAGGAGGAGGATCCATGAGCGCCCCCGTCGTCGAGGTCACCGACGCCCCCCAGTCCGCCGCCACCCCCGCCGGCGCCACGCTGCGCGAGGGCGCCTTCGGGCCGGCCCGCTGCCTCGCGTGTCGCGAGTGCGGCGCCGAGGTCGAGCTGGGCCCGCAGTACGCCTGTCCGGAGTGCTTCGGCCCCCTCGAGGTGGCCTACGAGTTCGGCACGGTCACCCGCGAGGAGATCGAGGCCGGGCCCCGCAACATCTGGCGCTACAAGTCGTTGCTGCCGGTCCCCACCGACATCGAGAGCAGCCCCAACACCGAGCCGGGCTTCACCCGGCTGCTCAAGGCGGACAACCTCGCCGCCGAGCTGGGCCTGTCGAGCCTGTGGGTCAAGGACGACTCCACGAACCCGACCAACTCCTTCAAGGACCGCGTCGTCGCCTGCGCGCTGAGCGCCGCCCGCGAGTTCGGCTCGACCGTGTTCGCCTGCCCCTCGACGGGCAACCTCGCGAACGCCGTCGCCGCCGCGGGCGCCCGCGCCGGCATGAAGACCGTCGTCTTCATCCCCAGCAACCTGGAGAAGCCCAAGCAGGTGAACTCGGCGGTCTACACGGACTCGCTCGTCGCCGTCGACGGCAACTACGACGACGTCAACCGCCTCGCCTCCGAGATCGCGGGCGAGGAGGACGGCTGGGCGTTCGTGAACGTCAACGTCCGCCCCTACTACGCCGAGGGCTCCAAGACGCTCGGCTACGAGATCGCCGAGCAGCTCGGCTGGCGCCTGCCCGACCAGATCGTCATCCCCGTCGCCTCCGGCTCGCAGCTGACGAAGGTCGACAAGGCCTTCCGCGAGCTGATCGCCCTCGGCCTCGTCGAGGACAAGGAGTACCGCGTCTTCGGCGCGCAGGCGACCGGCTGCTCGCCGGTGTCGGTGGCCTACAAGGCCGGCACGGACGTCGTCCGCCCCGTCAAGCCGGACACCATCGCCAAGTCGCTGGCCATCGGCAACCCGGCCGACGCCGTCTACGTGCTCGACGTCTGCAAGCGGACGAACGGCGCCGTCGAGGACGTCACCGACGACGAGATCCGCGAGGGCATCCTGCTGCTCGCCCGCAACGAGGGGATCTTCACCGAGACCGCGGGCGGCACCACCACGGCCGTCCTGAAGAAGCTCGTCGAGACCGGCCAGCTCGACACCGAGCTCGAGACCGTCATCATCAACACCGGCATGGGCCTGAAGACCCTCGACGCGGTCGCCGACCGGGTCGGGCCCGCCGCCACCATCGAGCCGACGTACGCCGCCTTCTCGGCGACCGGCATCTGAGCCCACCAACCCCGTACGCCACCCAGCGAGGAGACGAGTTGAGCGTCCAGGTCCGCATCCCCACCATCCTGCGCACCTACACCGGGGGTGAGTCCGAGGTCAGCGCCGAGGGCAGCACGCTCGCCGAGGTCCTCGACGACCTGGACGCGAACCACGCGGGCATCAAGGGCCGGATCCTGGACGACAGCGGCAAGCTGCGCCGCTTCGTCAACGTGTACGTCGGCAACGACGACGTCCGCTTCCTCGACGACCTCGGCACCGCCACCCCCGACGGCACGCAGGTCTCCGTCATCCCCGCCGTCGCCGGCGGCTGAGCGGGGCCGGGCGGGTGGCCGACCACCACTACGCCCTGGAGGTCACCTGGACCGGTGACCGCGGCACCGGGACGAGCGGCTACCGCGACTACGCGCGCGACGTCCTCCTCGAGGCCGCCGGCAAGCCGGTGCTCGAGGGGTCGGCCGACAGGCCGTTCCGGGGCGACCCGGCGCGCTGGAACCCCGAGGAGCTGCTCCTCGCGGCCCTCAGCCAGTGCCACCTGCTCAGCTACCTCCACCTCGCCGTCGTGCACGGCGTCGTGGTCACGGCGTACGCCGACTCGCCGCTCGGCACGATGCGGCAGGAGGGCATCGGCGGCCGGTTCACCGAGGTCGTCCTGCGGCCGCGCGTGACGGTCGCCGACCCCGCCACCGTCCGGACCGCGACCCGGATCCACCGCGACGCCTCGGAGGCGTGCTTCATCGCGGCGTCGGTCAACTTCCCCGTCCGGCACGAGCCGGTCGTCGTCGCGGGCTGAGCCGCGTCCCTCAGCCCAGGGCGGCCCGGCGTCGCGCCAGGTGGTCGGCCTCCACCGCGTTGCGGCACTCCGCCAGCGCCTCGTCGTACGACGCCCGCGCCTCGCCGTCGTGCCCGAGCCGGGCGAGCAGCTCCGCACGGACCGCCGGCAGCCGGTGCCCCGGCAGGCCCAGTCCGTCCAGGAGGGCGAGCCCGGCGGCCGGGCCGTCGGCCTCGGCGAGGGCCACGGCCCGCGCCAGCCGGACGACGGGGGAGCCGGTGAGGGTCTCGAGCTCGTCGTACAGGTCGGCGATGCGGGGCCAGTCGGTGTCCTCCGCCCGGAGGGCGGTGGCGTGGCAGGCCGCGACGAGCGCCTGCAGCAGGTACGGCGTCGCCGGGGCCGTGGTGAGCGGCGTCAGCAGGTCGAGGGCCTCGACGACCTCGCCGTGGTGCCACCGGGAGCGGTCCTGGTCGGGCAGCAGGACCAGCCGGCCGTCGGGGTCGAGCCGGGCGTCGCGCCGCGAGTGCTGGATCAGCACCAGCGCGAGCAGCGCGTCGAGCTCGACCGAGCCCGGCGGGGCCACCTCGTGGACGACCCGGACGAGCCGGACGGCCTCGGCGGCGAGGTCCGGGCGGTGCAGGTCGGGACCCGACGACGGGGCGTAGCCCGCCGTGAAGGCGAGGTAGGCCACGTCCGCGACCACGTCGAGCCGCTCGGTCAGGGCGGCGCCGGTCGGCACCTCGAACCGTTCCGCGGCCAGGCGCTTGCGGGCCCGGGTGAGCCGGGCGGCCATCGTCGGGACCGGCACCAGGAACAGCCGTGCGACCTCGTCGGTCGGCACCCCGACCACCAGCCGCAGCGACAGGGCCGCCGCGGCTTCGCGCGCCAGGGCCGGGTGGGCGCACAGCAGCACCAGGCGCAACCTCTCGTCCACGGCCCCCACCTCCCGTCCGTCGCTGACCAGCACCCGCTCCGCGTCCTGCGCCAGCGACGCCTCGACCGCGAGGACGGGCACCGCGCGGGCGCGGACGGCCTCGGCGCGCAGCCGGTCGAGCACGCGGCGCCGGGCCGTCGTCATCAGCCAGGCGGCCGGGTTGGTCGGCGTCCCGTCGGCGGGCCAGGTCCGCACCGCCGCCTCGAACGCCTCGGCGAGCGCGTCCTCGGCGAGGTCGAGCCGCCCGAACCGCGCGACGAGGAGGGCCAGCAGGCGGCCCCACTCCTCGCGGTGCAGGGCCGCCGGGTCGACCGCGCCCGCGGCGCCCGCGGCGCTCAGAACGCCTCGTCCACGACCTCGCGGACCTCGACGTCGTACTCGCGGGGGAGGAGCCGGGCGACCTCGACCGCGGCGTCGAGGTCGTCGACCTCGATGAGGTAGAAGCCGCCGAGCTGCTCCGCCGTCTCGGCGTACGGCCCGTCGGTGACCGGTCGGGACGCCGCGTCGGCGCCCGCTCGCACGGTGCGTGCCCCGCCCGTCGGGGCCAGGGCCTCGCCGCCGAGGACCGCGCCCCGCGCACGGACCGCGGCGTCGAAGGCCTGGAAGTCCGCGACGACCCGGGCCCGGTGGTCGGCGTCGGCCGCCTCCCAGCGCGCGAAGTGGTCGGTCTCCGCGAGCAGCACGAGCACCTTCACCTCAGGCCTCCCCGTCCGTCGCGGTCCTCGCGGCACGGACCTCGATGCCGCCGTCGCCGTCGAGCAGCAGCTCGGCACAGGCCAGCAGGTCCTCGAGGTCGTCGCTCGCGACCAGGTAGAAGCCGGTCAGCTGCTCGGCGGTCTCCGCGTAGGGGCCGTCGGTCCGCACGACGCCGTCCCCGCGGCGGCGCAACGCGCGGGCGCCCCGCGGGTGGGTCAGCTCGGCGCCGCCGACGATGGTGTGGCCGCGCTCGGCGAGGGCCGCGGCGAAGCGGCCGTGGGCGGCGTAGGTCTCGGCCCGGGCGGCGTCGTCCGCGCCCTCCCAGGCGTCGGCGTCACCGGACAGCAGGACGGTGTAGGTGGTGGTCATGGTCGTTCTCCTCCGGGGGTCGGGTGCATCGTCTCTCGTGGTGATGACGTGCGGAACCGCCGCGGATCGACAGCACGACGGAGATGTTCCGGGATTTCGGCTCCGGGGCGCCCTGCCGTCACCCGCCCGTCGTCCCGGTGGGGGACACAGGACCCCGTGCGATCTCGGATGCTCACCCTGGCCCTGCTCACCCCCCTCCTCGCCGCGCCGACCGCCGTGGCGCCCGGCCTGACGGCACCGGCCGCGGCCGAGCCGGAGGCGCGGTCGAGCGCCTCGCGGACCCTCGACCTGCAGGCCCACCGCGGCGGCATGGCGCTCACCGTGGAGTCCACCCGCGCGGGCTTCGCGCGCGCCCTGCGTCTCGGGGTCACGACGCTGGAGCTGGACACCCAGGTCACCGAGGACGGCGTCGCGGTCGTCACCCACGACCGGCGCACGAACCCGCAGGTCTGCACCGACACGGCACCCGCCACGCCGGGCGACCCCGACTTCCCCTACGTCGGCTCCTTCGTCCGCGACCTCTCCTGGGACCAGCTCGCCACCCTCGACTGCGGCTCCACGACGAAGTCGGTCGCCTACCCCGGCCAGCTCGCCGTCCCCGGAGCCCGCATGCTGCGACTCGACGAGCTCTTCGACCTCGTCGAGATCTACGGCGCCGACGGCCCGGACGGCGTCCGGATGAACGTCGAGACCAAGGTGGAGGCCGGTGCGCCGTCCGAGACCGCACCGCGCGGCCGCTTCGTCCGCGCTGTCCTGGCGGAGATCGAGGAGGCCGGGGTCGCCGACCAGGTCACCGTCCAGAGCTTCGACTGGGGCGCGCTGAACCTCGTCGACCGCCTCGCCCCCGAGCTGCCGCTGGTGGCGCTCGACAACGAGGACTCTCTCCAGAAGGGCCAGCCCGGCGCCTCGCCCTGGCTGGGCGGCGCCGACATCGACGACTACGACGGCGACCCCGTCGCCGCGGTCGCCGCGCTCGGGTACGACGCCTGGTCGCCGGTCCAGGGTCGCCCGCAGAACGGCGCGGTCGGCGACGGCACCTTCGTCCCCTACGCCACCCGCGCCGACGTCCGCGAGGCCCACCGGCTCGGTCTCGACGTGGTCCCGTGGACGGTCAACGACCGCGCCACGATGGCCTGGTACCTCGACCGCGGCGTCGACGGACTCATCACCGACCGCCCGGACGTGCTGCGCGACCTGATGGCCGAGCGCGGCATCGCCCTGCCGACGGCGTACGCGAACCCCGGCGGGCGGGTCGTCCTGCCCCCGGCGCACGCCCACAACGACTACGAGCACGAGCGGCCCCTGCTCGACGCCCTCGCCCGCGGCTTCACCAGCGTCGAGGCCGACGTCTGGCTGCGGGACGGCGACCTGCTCGTCGCCCACGACGAGGTCGACCTCGACCCCGCCCGCACCCTCCGCGCCCTCTACCTCGAGCCGCTGGCGCGGCGCGTCGAGCGGCTCGGTGGCCGGGTGCACCGCGGCAGCGACCGTCCGCTGCAGCTGCTGGTGGACCTGAAGAGCGACGGTCCGACGACGTACGCCGAGCTGGACGGGCAGCTGCGGGAGTTCCGCTCGATGCTCACCCGCTTCGCGCCCACCCTGCGGCCGGGGGCCGTCGAGGTCGTCGTCAGCGGCAACCGGCCGCTGGCCGAGATGCAGGCGCAGCGCACCCGCTGGGCCGGGTACGACGGCCGGCTGCCCGACCTCGACTCCGACCTGCCGCCGGAGGTGATGCCGCTGGTCAGCGACAACTGGGCGAACCACTTCACCTGGACCGGCGTCGGCCCGATGCCCGCCACCGAGCACGCGAGGCTCGTCTCGCTGGTGCGGCGGGCGCACACCCAGGGCTACCGCCTCCGGTTCTGGAACACCCCCGACGCCGCCTCGGCCGAGCGGGCCCGCCTGTGGGCGGTGCTCGCCGACACCGGCGTGGACCACCTCAACACCGACGACCTCCCCGGCCTGTCCACGTTCCTGACGAACCGCGGGTTCGCCGAGGGTGGGACGACGCCCGCCCGGTGACGTGGCCGCCTAGGGTCGGCGTCGTACCCGGACGACGACGACCAGGAGGACCACGATGAGGGCAGTCGGCTACACCGAGGCAGGACCGGCGAGCGTGCTGGGCGACGTGGAGCTCCCCGACCCGACCCCCGGCCCGCGCGACCTGCTGGTCGAGGTCGCGGCGGTCTCGGTGAACCCGGTCGACACGAAGGTCCGCACCCGGGGCGGCTCCGAGGACGGCACCCCGAAGGTCCTGGGCTACGACGCCGCGGGCGTCGTGGCGGCGGTGGGCGAGCAGGTCGAGGCGTTCTCGGTCGGCGACGAGGTCTACTACGCCGGCTCGATCGCGCGACCCGGCACCAACTCCGAGCTCCACCTCGTCGACGAGCGCATCGTCGGCCCGAAGCCGTCCTCGCTGTCGATGGCCGAGGCCGCCGCGCTGCCGCTGACCGCCATCACCGCCTGGGAGCTGCTCTTCGACCGGCTGGGCGTGGAGCAGGGCGGGGGAGAGGGGCGGACCCTCCTGGTCGTCGGTGCCGCCGGCGGCGTGGGGTCGATCCTCGTCCAGCTCGCCCGTCAGCTGACCTCGCTGCGCGTCGTCGGGACCGCCTCGCGTCCCGAGACCCAGGAGTGGGCCCGCGACCTCGGCGCCCACGACGTGGTCGACCACTCCGGCGACCTCGCGGCCGCCGTCCGCGAGCTGGGGATCGACCACGTCGACCTCATCGCCGGCCTGACCGCCACCGACGACCACTGGGCGGCGTACGCCGACCTGGTCGCCCCCCAGGGCCGCATCGGCGTCATCGACGACCCGGCCGACGGGCTCGACGTCATGGGTCTGAAGCAGAAGTGTGCGTCGCTGCACTGGGAGTTCATGTTCGCCCGCCCCGTGCACCAGACGCCCGACATGGTCGAGCAGCACCGGTTGCTCGCCGAGGTCGCCCGCCTCGTGGACGACGGTCGCGTCCGCTCGACGCTGACCGAGACCGCCGGCGAGATCACGGCCGAGAACGTCGTCCGCGCTCACCGGATGCTGGAGTCCGGCTCCACCCGCGGCAAGGTCGTGCTCGCGGGCTGGCCGGCCTGACGCCTCGCCGCCGTCCGGTCGAGGGCTCGCAGGCGCCGCCGACACTGCCGGGACCAATCCTCGCGAGACCACGATGAGTCGTGGCGCCCCCCCGCGCCTGAGTGGGGGGGGGGGTAGACAAGGGGTTTTGTAGGGTGTTAAAAGCCC
>NZ_JAKUHT010000015.1 GCF_022436705.1 Nocardioides sp. CFH 31398
CCCCCCCCCGCCGCCCCCCCCCCCCCGTCCCCCCCCCCCCCCCGGCTGTTGGGGGGGGGGCCCCCCACGACTCGTGATGTTCTCGTGAGGAACTGCCCCGGGGGTTCGGTGAGCCCCACCGGAGGCGTTTGCACTCGCCTGGGCCGAGTGCTAGACATTGTGTTGGCAGTCTCACCACGAGAGTGCCAATCCGGACCGGTCAGCTGAGGTCCGCCGCCGCCGCGGGAAGGGTCCGTGGCGCGAGGTGGGCCGTCCGTCGCGGGCAGCCCCGGACCACCCCAGACACTCTGTTGAGAGATGCAGGAGCCATGCCGAAGCTGATTGCTTTCAACGAGGAGGCCCGGCGCGGCCTGGAGCGTGGCATGAACACGCTCGCCGACGCCGTCAAGGTCACCCTCGGCCCCAAGGGCCGCAACGTCGTCCTCGAGAAGAAGTGGGGCGCGCCCACCATCACCAACGATGGTGTGAGCATCGCCAAGGAGATCGAGCTCGAAGACCCGTACGAGAAGATCGGTGCCGAGCTCGTCAAGGAGGTCGCCAAGAAGACCGACGACGTCGCCGGCGACGGCACCACCACCGCCACCGTCCTCGCCCAGGCCATGGTCCGCGAGGGCCTGCGCAACGTCGCCGCCGGCGCGAACCCGATGGCGCTGAAGCGCGGCATCGAGCAGGCCGTCGCCAACGTCTCCGAGCAGCTGCTCGGCATGGCGAAGGACGTCGAGACCAAGGAGCAGATCGCCGCCACCGCGGGCATCTCCGCGGGCGACCTGTCCGTCGGCGAGCTCATCGCCGAGGCGATGGACAAGGTCGGCAAGGAAGGCGTCATCACCGTCGAGGAGTCGAACACCTTCGGGCTCGACCTCGAGCTCACCGAGGGCATGCGCTTCGACAAGGGCTACATCTCGGCGTACTTCGCGACCGACATGGAGCGCATGGAGGCCGTCCTCGACGACCCCTACGTGCTGATCGTCAACTCGAAGGTCTCGTCGGTGAAGGACCTGCTCCCGCTGCTGGAGAAGGTCATGCAGGCCGGCAAGCCGCTGCTGATCATCGCCGAGGACACCGACGGCGAGGCGCTGTCCACCCTCGTGGTGAACAAGATCAAGGGCACCTTCAAGTCCGTCGCCGTCAAGGCCCCGGGCTTCGGTGACCGACGCAAGGCCATGCTGCAGGACATCGCGATCCTCACCGGCGGTCAGGTCATCTCCGAGGAGGTCGGCCTCAAGCTGGAGAACGCCGGCGTCGAGCTGCTCGGCCAGGCCCGCAAGGTCGTCATCACCAAGGACGAGACCACCATCGTCGAGGGCGCCGGCGACCAGGCCCAGATCGAGGGCCGGGTCAACCAGATCCGCGCGGAGATCGAGAACTCCGACTCCGACTACGACCGCGAGAAGCTCCAGGAGCGCCTCGCCAAGCTGGCCGGCGGCGTCGCCGTCATCAAGGTCGGCGCGGCCACCGAGGTCGAGCTCAAGGAGCGCAAGCACCGCATCGAGGACGCCGTCCGCAACGCGAAGGCGGCCGTCGAGGAGGGCATCGTCGCCGGCGGCGGCGTCGCCCTGGTGCAGGCCTCCGACCGTGCCTTCGAGAAGAACGACCTCGAGGGCGACGAGGCGACCGGTGCGCAGATCGTGCGCCTGGCCACCGAGGCCCCGCTGAAGCAGATCGCCGTGAACGCCGGCCTCGAGGGCGGCGTCGTGGCGGAGAAGGTCCGCAACCTGGAGGCCGGTCACGGCCTCAACGCGGCCACCGGCGAGTACGTCGACATGCTGGCCGCCGGCATCAACGACCCGGTGAAGGTCACCCGCTCGGCGCTGCAGAACGCCGCGTCGATCGCCGCGCTGTTCCTCACCACCGAGGCCGTCGTGGCCGACAAGCCGGAGAAGGCCGCCCCCGCGGGCGACCCGACCGGCGGCATGGGCGGCATGGACTTCTGAGTCCCGTCTGCTGCCAGAGGCAGCAGCGCCCGCTCCGCGCAGCACGTCGGCAGGGCCCCCGTCACTCGTGACGGGGGCCCTGTCGCGTACCCGGGGGACGGGGTGAGGGATCTCCCTCGACTTTCCTGGGCATCACCGGGCAGTTCGGCGAATTGCAGGACTCTTGCGGAAAAGCGATCTACCGTCTTGAGGTAGTTCCAGCTCCCCCCACCGCCCCGGCGTCCGGGCCCCGCGGCGATCGCCCCCTGGAGTTCTCCATGCCCTGCTTCCGCATGCCCTGGTCCCGCATGCCCTGGCCCCGCCTGTCCGGTGTCGTGGCCACCGGCGCCGTCGGTCTGGTGGCCGCCGGTCTGCTGGCGCCCGCCACCGCAGGCGCGGAGGAGCCGGACCTCCGGGTCGGGTCGAACCTGTCGCCGAACCCGGTCCTGGCGCAGCACCGCGACGGCTGGCGGCTGGACGGCGACGGCACCTCGGCCCGGGTCGCCGTCGTCCGCAAGGAGGCGCGCCACGCGCTCCGGGTCGACGGCCCGCGCGGACCCGTGCGCGTGACCGCCCCCGTGACACCGCTGCCCGACGCCGTGACCCGCATCGGTCTCGGTCTCGACGTCAAGGCCGCCGCCGGCACCGCGACCGACCTCGTGACCACCTTCCTCGGCCCCACCGGCGAGCAGCTCTCCACCGTCACCTTCCGCCGGCTCACGGGCCCGCTGTGGCGGAGCCTCGCCGCCGAGGCGGACGTGCCCGACGAGGCCACCGGCGTCGCCGTCGGCGTCGTCGTCCGCGGACTCCACGGCCGCGCCGTCCAGGTGACCCGCCACCTGGCGTCCATCAGCTCCCTCGCACCGCAGCCCGAGCCCGAGCCGGAGCCGGAGCCGGAGCCGGAGCCCGAGCCGGAGCCCGAGCCGGAGCCGGAGCCGGAGCCGGAGCCCGTCGTCCTCGACAACAGCGTCACCCAGCCCGGCCTCGTGGCGTACGGCGCCGCCCGCCACGCCCTGCCCTACGCCCAGGAGGGGGCCCTGGTCATCGCCGGTCGCGACAACTACGGGGCCCCGGAGATGAAGCAGGTCTCCGAGGCCGGCGGGACCGTGCTGGTCTACCTCGACGTCGTCATCGACAACGACCACGGCCGCTACCACCAGCTCCTGAACGAGCCGGGCGCCTGCGGCCCGGAGTCCACGCAGCGGTGGCCCGGTGACGTGCGCGCCAACGACTGGGGGTACCTCAACGACTTCCGGCCCGGATCGGTCGTCCAGCAGAAGCTCGAGTGCGTCCTGGAGGCGATGGTGCGCGAGAACCCGCACATCGGCGGCTTCTTCGCCGACGACCTCGGCTCCCGCTCCTGGTTCGGTGGCTTCAGCTGGTCCTCCTTCGGTGCGCAGAACCAGCAGGCCTACCGCGACGGCGCCATCGCGGCCTCCCGGACCTTCCGCCGGGTCGCCGACCGTCACGGCCTGATCTTCATGGTCAACGGCACCTGGCAGGGCGGGTCCACCGCGACCAACGGCGGCGGCTACCCGAACCAGGCCGAGCACGGCAACGCGCTGGCCGACGGCACGTTCGCCGAGAACCACACCGCCGACGCCTACTGGGGCCGGGCCTACCCCTGCGCGCCGCAGTGGGCCACCCAGTCGCCGGTCACCCGCGGCACCGCCTTCAACTTCGCCGTCCACCGCGACGACCGAGTCCGCGCCGACTTCACCCGGACCGGCTGCTACGCCTTCGCCGCCACCCACCAGCTCTACGACACCGCGCCCGTCTGGGGCCCGTTCCGTCGTACCGGGCTCCCCACCCACGTCCGGCGGCCCTGACCGGCCGACGGCAGCACCACCCGCACCACCAGCAGACCCCCCAGCAGCACCCCCCACCCCCCTCGGAGCCCCCCATGCTCGGACGCACCACCCGCCGGTTCAGGACCGGCGTCCTCGCCCTCGCCCTCGCCACCGCCCTCACCGGGCTACTCGCCCCCGGCGGCGCCTCCGCCCTCGGCCGGTCGGCCGAGGCCCAGGGCAAGCCCCGGCTCGACAACTCCCACACGCAGCCCGCCCTCGTCGCGTACGGCGCCCCGCAGCACGCGGAGCCCTACGCCCGGCGCGGCTCGCTGGTGATCGCGGGCCGGGAGAACTTCGGCTCACCCGCGATGAAGGACGTCTCCCGCGCCGGGGGCACCGTGCTGGTGTACCTCGACCCGATCATCGACAACGACTACGGCCGCTACCACCAGATGCTCAACAACCCGTCGCGGTGCGGCAGCGGCTCGACCCGTCGCTGGCCCGGGAACATCCGCGCCAACGACTGGGGCTACCTCAACGACTTCCGACCCGGGTCGACGCTGCAGCGCAAGCTCGGCTGCGTCCTGCGCACCATCGCCCGGGAGAACCCCCACATCGGTGGCTTCTTCGCCGACGACGTCGGGTCGAGGTCGTGGTTCCCCGGCTTCGACTGGAACCGGTTCGGCGCCGCCAACCAGCGGGCCTACCGCGCCGGGGCGATCGCCGTCATGAAGACGTTCCGCCGCGTCGCCGACCGCTTCGGCCTCATCGTCATGGTCAACGGAACCTGGCAGGGCGGCTCGACCGCGGAGCACGGCGGCGGCTACCCGAACCAGTCGGCCAACGGCAACGCGCTGGCCGACGGCACGTTCGCGGAGAACCACACCGCGGACGCCTACTGGGGCAAGGCCTACCCCTGCGCGCCGCAGTGGGCGAACCGGTCGAGGACGACGCGCGGCAAGCACTTCAACTTCGCCGTCACCCGCGACGACTCCTCGCGCCAGGCGTTCGCCCGCACCGGGTGCTACGCGTTCGCCGCCACCCACCAGAGCTACGACTCGGCCCGGGTGTGGGGCCCGGCGCGACGCACCGGCCTGCCGCACCGGGTGACCAGGCCACGCTGAGCCGGGGGGGGCGCGACGGGGCCGGGCCCTCGGGCCCGGTCCCGTCCTCGCGCGCTCCGTACGCTGGACGCATGCGACGTCCGTGGCCGGCCGCGCTCGCGGCGTGCCTCGTCCTGCTCGCCGCGGGGTGCGCCGGCGAGGACCCGTCGTACGACGACTCCGGCGAGGCGCCGGTGTCCGCGGGCGGCGAGGTGACGCAGCCGGCGACCCTCGCCTACGGCCCGCCGCGGGGGGTCGAGGAGTACGCCGAGCCCGGGGCGCTGGTCGTCGCCGGGCGGGACAACTACGGCGACCGGGCGTTCCGCGACGTCGCGGCCGCCGGCGGGACCGTCCTGGTCTACCTGGACCCGGTCATCGACAACGACCACGGCCGCTACCACGAGCTGCTCCTGCGGGAGTCCGCGTGCGGCCCCGCCGTCGCGGCGTGGCCGGGGGAGCCGGGCGCCAACGAGTACGGCGACCTGAACGACTTCCGGCCGGGCACGGTGCTGCAGGACAAGCTGCGCTGCGTGCTCGAGACCATGGTCGAGGAGAACCCCCAGATGGGCGGGTGGTTCCTCGACGACGTCGGCTCGCGCTCGTACTTCCCGGAGACCGACTGGGAGTCCTGGAGCGCCGAGGACCAGCAGGCCTACCGCGACGGGGCCATCGAGATCACGCGCACGGCCCGCGAGGTGGCCGACGAGCACGGCCTCATCTTCCTCGTCAACGGCACCTGGGGTGCCGGCGGCCTCGCCGAGGCCGGCGGGGGATACCCGGACGCCGAGCGCCCGGGCAACGCCCTGGCCGACGGCGGCTTCGTGGAGAACCAGGACGAGAACCTGGAGTACTTCGCGCCGTACGCCTGCGACGGCCAGTGGGCCGAGGACTCGCCCGTCACGCGGGGCGAGGCCGTGAACTTCGCCGTCACCGAGACCGTCGGGGCCCGCGACGCCTACATCGAGTCCGGCTGCTTCGCCTACGTGCAGCGCCACGACAGCTACGAGGTCACGGTGCCGCCCTGGGCGGGGTTCCGCGACCGGGGACTGCCCTCGGGCGTGAGCGGGTAGCCGCCGGCGGATAGTGAGGAGTTCCTCCCGGGAGGCGTCCCCGCGTCCTTACACTGACGGAGCAGTCCGGCACCCGCCGGCGCATGGGGGAGTGGCCGAGGGGGCGCACCAGGGATGTCCGAGCCCAAGGAACGCACGACGCGTCGCGAGCGGGACCTGCTCGTCGCGCTGATGGCCGACGTCCGCGACTACCGCTGGGTCGTGGTCGTCGTCCTGCTCCTCGCCCTGGGCGGAGCGGTGGCGGCGACGGTGCTGTCACCCACGACCTACACCGGACGATCCTCGCTCATCGTCAGCTCCAACGACCGCTCCCCGGACCAGGACGCCGTCCTCGTCCAGGGGTACGTCGACTACTTCGACGACGTCGCCTACCAGGCCCAGATCCTCGAGCAGGCGGGCGTCGAGGGGGACGTCACCATCGAGGCGCGCTCCGCCGCCTCCAGCCCGATCATGATCATCGAGGCCACCGCGGACGACGCCGACGTGGCCGCCGACGCCTCCTCGGCCGTCGCCCAGGCCTTCCGCGACAGCATCAACGCGGTGCGGCTCGACGAGAAGCAGGCCCAGATGGAGCAGCTGCAGAGCCGTCTCGACGCCCGTCGCCGCGCCGACGGGGCGGAGTCGGGCGGGGTCGCGACCCTGCGGGGCGAGCTGCTGCGCGTCGAGGCGGACCGGACCGACGAGCTGCAGGACCTCCAGCTCGACGGCGGCGTGTCCGAGAACGCCGCCGACCCCGTGACCAACCTCGGCCTCGGGCTGGTCGGCGGGCTCGTCCTGGGGGTCTGCGCCGCCGCCGCCACCGGGGCCCTCGCCCGCCGGCGGGGCCGGCGGTGACCCCCGCGTGACCTCGACCGCCGAGTCGACCGCCGGCCCGCCCCCGCCCCCGGGCCCGCCGGCCGACCCGGCGTCCGCGGGCGAGGTCGCGCCGTCCTCGACCGTCCCGGGTCTGGTCGTGCTCGCGGTGGTCGGCCTGGTCGTCGCGGGCGTGATCGTCGTCGCCCCCGCCCAGTACGGACTGCTCGTGCTGATGGCGGCGATCGCGCTGGTCGCCGTCGTCCTCGGCCTGGCCAGCCCGGCGCTGGCCGCCGCCTACCTCCTCGTCTCCGCGTTCCTGCGGCAGGCGCTGCCCACGGGGCCGCTGCCCACCGACGCCTTCGTCCTCGCGTTCGGCGGGCTGCTGGCCGCCCTGCTGGTCCGCCGGGTCCAGGGGGCCCGGTCGGTGCCCGTCGGCCGCCTCGGGTACGTCGTCGCGGCGTACGTGGCCTGGACCCTCTTCTCGGCGGTGTCCGCCCACACCTACGACGCCGTCTTCCCCTCCGACGGCACCGAGATCGACCTGCTCCGCTTCGTCCTCGTCGGGACGGTGATGCCCCTCGTGGTCCTGCTCGTCGGGATCGCGGTCCTGAGCCGCTCCGGCGGCGTCGAGGTGCTCGTCCGCACCACGCTGCTGATCGGCGGCTACTCGGCGTACGTGTCGATCATGCAGTTCCACGGGCCGGCCGCCCTGGTCTGGCCGTCGTACGCCGCGGGCAGCGACGTGTGGGTGGGCCGCGCCATCGGCGTGGTCAACCAGCCCGCCGCCCACGGCCTGCTGCTCGTCGTGGGGTACGTCGTCGCGCTGATGGTCGCCTCCGAGCCGTGGCGCGCCCGGACCACGCGGGTCGGTGCGGCGCTGCTGGCCCTCGCGTGCGCCTACTCGGTCTTCCTCACCTACACCCGGGCCGTGTACGTCGCCCTCGCCCTGGTCGTGGTGCTCGGCGTCTGGCTCGCGCGGGGCTGGCGCACCGGCTTCGTCCTCACCGGGCTCGTCGGCGTCGCCGGGGCGGCCGCGAACTTCGCCAGCCTGGCCACGACCAGCCGCGAGACCGGCGGCATCGGGTCGACCAACGAGATCGACGACCGCCTCAACATCAACGCGACCGGGGTGTGGGCGACCCTCAGGGAGCCGGTGACGGGGTGGGGCGTGGGCCGCTTCGGTGCCGTCAACACCTACCACCACCAGCAGTTCTCGCCCGAGATCCCGTGGGAGCGCGGCTACGCGATCGCCGCGCACAACGACCTGCTCGCCGTGTCGTCCGAGCTGGGCCTGGTCGGGGCGGCACTGTGGCTGACGATCGTCGTCGTGGTCGCCGTGCGGCTCGTGCGGGGACTGCGGCGGACCTCGGGGGACCCGACCCGGGGCCGCCTCGTGCTCGTGGCGCTGCTCGCCTACGTCTCCTGGATCGTCTCGGGGCTCCTCGTCGACCAGCGCTTCTTCGACGTGTCGAACCTGCTCGTGATGGCGCTGGTGGGGGCCGCCATCGGTGTCGCGGAGCGGACCGTCGTCCCCCGCTCCCACCCCGTCCGCGGCGACGAGGCGGTCCCCGCGTGAGCGCACGCCGCCGGGTCCTGTGGATCTCCACCAGCACCGCCACCCGCGGCGGCATCGCCAGCTACGTCCGGTCCTTGCGGACCACCCCGCTGTGGACGCGCTGGTCGGTCGTCCACGTCGCCACCCACGAGGACGGGTCGACGGCCCGCAAGGTGGTCCGCTTCCTCCTCGGCGCCCTCCAGGTGCTGCTGCGCCTGGCGCTGCGCCCGCCCCCGCTGGTCCACGTCCACACCTCGACGCGGGGCAGCTTCGTGCGCAAGTCGCTGCTCGCCCGGGCGGCCGTCCTGCGTGGCGTGCCCGTGGTCCTGCACGTGCACGGGGGCGCGTTCGACAGCTACCACGACCGGGCGCCGCGGCCGCTCCGGCGCTGGATCCGCACGACGCTCGAGGCCGTCGACGTCGTCGTCGCGCTCGGCCCGAGCTGGGCGACGGTGCTGCAGCGGATCGCCCCGGGCGCCCAGGTGGTCGTCGTCCCGAACGCCGTCGAGCCGGGGCCCGCCCCGGCCCCCGCCGACCGCGGGGGTGCGCCGACCACCGTCCTGTTCCTCGGGCAGGTCAGCGCGCTCAAGAACGTCCCGCTGCTCGTCGACGCCTGGGCGAAGGTCCGCACCGACCTGCACACGCCCGCGAGGCTCGTCGTGGCCGGCGACGGCGACGACCTCGACCGGGTCGGGGCGGCGGTGGCCCGTCACGGTCTCGGTGCGGACGTCGAGCTGCGTGGCTGGGTGCCACCGGCGGAGGTCGACGGCCTGCTCGCCGCGGCCGACGTCCTCGTGCTGCCGTCGCGGTGGGAGGGTCAGCCGATGGCGGTCCTCGAGGCGATGGCCCGCGGCCTGGCCGTGGTCGCGACGGAGGTCGGCGGGGTCGTCGACCTCGTCGACGCCGACAGCGGCCTGCTGGTGCCCCCCGACGACGTCGACGCCCTGGCGGGAGCGCTGCGGACGGTGCTGGACGACGCCGCACTCCGCGCGCGGCTCGGCGCCGGCGGTCGGCGGCGGGTCGAGGCCGAGTTCTCCGTCGACCGCACCTGGCGCACCCTCGACGACCTCTACCGCGGGCTCGTCCGATGAGCAGCCCGACCGGCGGCGCCGGTGGTGACCCGCGACCCCTGCGCGTCACCTTCGTCGTGCCCGACCTCGCGGTCGGCGGGGCCGAGCGCCACGTCGTCGACCTGCTGACCCGGCTCGACCGTGACGTCGTGGAGCCGCGGGTCGTCTGCCTGGGCGAGCCCGGCCGGCTGTTCGACGCCGCGGCCGGGGTCGCGCCGGCCACGTCCTTCGGCCACGCCCGTCGCGACGTCCTGCGCAGCGTGGTCGCCCTCGCCCGACAGCTGCGGGCCTCCGGCACCGACGTCGTCGTCGCCCGGGGCTACAGCGCCGAGCTCGTGGGCCGGGTGGCCGCCACCCTCGCCCGGGTCCCGCGCTCGGTCGTGTGGGTCCACAACTGCGGCTCCCTGACGCCCCGCGGCCGGCTCCGGGCGCTCGCCGACCGTCTGCTCGACCCCGTCACGGACGCCTACTTCGGCGTCGCCGACCGCCAGGTGCCCTACCTCGTCGACGAGCTCGGCTACCCCGAGGCGAAGGTCCGCGTGCTCCACAACGGGGTGGACGTCGACGCCTTCGGCCGCCCCGAGGACCTCGCCGCCCGCGACGCGGTGCGCGCCGACCTGGGCCTGGCGCCGGACGACGTCGCGATCGGCATCCTCGCCGCGCTGCGTCCCGAGAAGGAGCACGAGCTGCTCCTGGCCGCCGTGCGCCGGGTGGTCGCCGTCGTCCCTCGCGCGCGGCTGGTGGTCGTCGGCGACGGCGACCGCCGCGCCGAGCTCGAGGCCCGTGCCGCCGCCCTCGGGCTGGGGGACGCCGTGGTCTTCGCCGGCTACCGCTCCGACGTGCCGCAGGTGCTGGCCGCGCTCGACGTGTCCACCCTCGCCTCCTCGGCGGTCGAGTGCTTCCCCATCTCCCTGCTCGAGGCGATGGCCACCGGCCTGCCGGCGGTCTGCACCGACGTCGGCGGCGTCGCCGAGATCCTCGTCGACGGCGAGACCGGGTTCCTCGTCGCCTCCCGCGACGAGGCGGCGCTGGCGGACAGGCTGGCCGCCCTCGCCGCCGACCCCGACCTGCGCCGGAGGATGGGGGCCGCCGGGCAGGCCCGGGTGCGGCAGCGCTTCACCCTGACCGCGAACGTCCGCGAGACCGAGCGACGGCTGGCGGGGCTGCGGCCCGCGGGACGACGCACGTCGGGCCGCGGCGGCCGGCCCGTCGAGCTGGCGATCGTCATGGACACGACCGCGGTGGGGGGCGCCGAGAACGTCGTCCTCGCCATGTGCGCGGCCCTCGACCCGGCCCGGGTGCGGGCCCGGCTGGTCTGCCTGCGCGAGGAGGGACCCCTGGCCGACGACTTCCGCCGCGTCGGCGTCCCGGTGACCGCGCTGCGCCGGACCGGCCGCTTCGACCTGCGCACCGTGCCCCGGCTGGTCCGCGCCCTGCGGGGTGCCGACGCCGTCCTGGTCTCGCACCACCACCGTGCGTCCCTCGTCCTCGCCCGCGCCGCCGGACGGCTCGCGGGGGTGCGCCACGCGCTCGTCGCCGCGCACGACATGGGCCTCGTCGGGCTGGGCGGGCGGGTGCTGCCGGCCTCGACCGTCGCCACGCTCCGCTGGCTGGACGCCCTGGTCCTGCTCGCGCCCAGCCAGGGCCGCTACCTCCACGACGAGGAGGGGGTGGGCCGCCGTCCGTGGAGCCGGACCCGCGAGGTCGTCGTCCCGAACGGGATCGCGCTGCCACCGCCGGTCGCGGACGGCGCCCGCGAGGCCGCCCGGGCGACCCTCGGGCTGCCGCACGACGCGTTCGTCGTCGGCGTCGTCGCGCGCCTGTCGGCGCAGAAGGCCCACCACGTGCTGCTCGAGGCGTTCGTCTCGGTACGCGACGCCGTCCCCGGTGCCCGCCTGGTCGTCGTCGGCGAGGGCGACCGCGGCCCGGAGCTCGAGCGGCTCGCCCACGACCTCGGCCTCGCCGACGCCGTCCTGTTCACCGGCGTGCGCCGCGACGTGGCCGACCTGCTGCCGGGGTTCGACGTCCTCGCGCTGTCGTCGGTCCACGAGGCCGCCCCGCTCGTCGTCATCGAGGCGATGGCCGCCGGCCTCCCCGTGGTGGCCACCGACTGCGGCGCGCTGCGCGACATGGTCGACGACCCCGAGCAGGGCCGCCTCGTCGCCGTCGGGGACCGCCGCGCGCTGGCCGAGGCGCTCGTCGGTCTCGCGCGCGACCCCGACGGACGACGTCGCGCGGGCGCCGCCGCCCGCCGGCGGGCGGAGCGCGACTTCGACGTGGCCGCCACCGCCCGTGGGTACGAGGACCTGCTCGCCGAGGTGACCGGCCTCGCACCCGGGGAGGACCGCCCCCCTCACGACCGGCACGATCGTCCTGACCGGCACGACCGCCACGAGAGGCACGCCTCATGAGCTCCGCCCGCAGGGCACCCCACGTCCTGGTCCTGGTCGAGAACCTGTCGGTCCCGCTGGACCGCCGCGTGACCCAGGAGAGCCGCTGCCTCGTCGAGGCCGGCTACGACGTCACCGTCATCTGCCCGCAGGGCACCACCCAGGACACCGAGCCCGAGGCCGTCGTCGACGGCATCCGGGTGCTGCGCTACCCCCTCGTCGCCGCCACGGGCGGCGCGTCCGGCTACCCGCGGGAGTACGCCGTGGCGCTGTGGCACACCGTGCGCCTCGCCCTGAAGGTCCGCCGCCGCGGCCCGGTCGACGTCGTCCAGGCGTGCAACCCGCCGGACCTGCTGTTCCTGGTCGCGCTGCTGCTGCGGCCCCGCGGAGCCCGCTTCGTGTTCGACCACCACGACCTGGTCCCGGAGCTCTTCCTGTCGCGCTTCTCCGGCTCGCGCCGCGGCCTGCTCTACTGGGCGACACGCCTGGTCGAGCGCATCACCTTCGCGCTCGCCGACGGGGTGATCTCGACCAACGAGAGCTACCGCGAGGTCGCCGTGCGGCGGGGCGGGGTCGACCCGGCCTCGGTCACCGTCGTCCGCAGCGGGCCGGACCTCGCCCGCTTCACCCCCATGGCCCCCGACCCCGACCTGCGCCGCGGCAAGGAGCACCTGCTCGCCTACCTCGGCGTCATGGGCCCGCAGGACGGCGTCGACTACGCGCTGCGGGCCGTCGCCGCGCTGCGGGACCGCGGTCGCGACGACTTCCACTGCATCCTCATGGGGGCGGGCGACGCCCTCGACGACCTGCTGGAGCTCCGCGCCGAGCTGGGCCTGGACGACGTCGTGGAGTTCCCCGGCCGGGTCTCCGACGACTACGTGCGCCGCTGCCTGTCGACCGCGTCGGTGTGCCTCTCGCCGGACCCGAGGAACCCCCTGAACGACCTCTCGACGATGAACAAGGTCGTCGAGTACATGGCGATGGGGCGCCCCCTGGTGTCCTTCGACCTCAAGGAGGCGCGGGTCTCCGCCGCCGACGCCGCCCTCTACGCCGCCGACGACGACACCACGGTGTTCGCCGACGCCGTGGAGCGGCTCCTCGACGACCCGGCGCTGCGGGAGTCCATGGGACGGCGCGGTCGCGAGCGCGTCGAGCACGAGCTGTCCTGGGAGACCTCGCGTCGCCACCTGCTCGCCTTCTACGCCCGGCTGCTCGGGGACGCCGCTCCCCGCTCGGGCACCGGAGAGCACGGGAGGTCGGCGTGAGCACGACCGCGCCGGGACCGGGGCCGACCTTCAGCGTCCTCACCACGGCGTACCGCACCGAGGACACCGTGGGCCGCGCGATCGGTGCCGTGCTCGACCAGACGGTCGCCGACTGGGAGCTCGTCGTCGTCGACAACGGCCGCTCCGACGCGATGGCCGCCGTGGTCGCGCCGTTCACGGTCGACCCCCGCATCCACCTGGTCCGCCAGGAGAACCGCGGCGCCGCGGGCGGCATCGCCGCGGCCGCGACGCACGCCACGGGCCGGTGGCTCGTCGTCCTCAACTCCGACGACCACGTCGCCCCCACCTTCCTCGCCCGCATGCTCGAGGTGATCGCCGCCCACCCCGACGTGGCGGCGGTGACGTGCGACGCGGTGCGCTTCAGCGACACCGAGCCCGACCCGCCCGGCAGCTACCTGGAGACGGCGGGCCAGCGGGGGACCGCCGACCCGTCCCGGCCGCTCCGGGTCGCCGACGTGGTCGACGGGCCGTGCCCGTACTACACGGCGGCGATCCGTCGCGACGTGTGGGACTCCGTCGGCGGCATGACCAGCCTGCGGCCCGACACCAGCAAGGTCAGCGACCTCGACTTCTGGTTGCGGCTGCTCGTGACGGGCCACGACGTCAGGACCGTCCCCGACCGGCTCGGGCGCTTCCGGATCGAGGCCGGCTCCGTCAGCCGCCCGGACGACGACGCGGCCGCCGACGAGCTCGACGTCCAGGTCGAGGGCGTGCTGCGCCGTGCCGTCGAGCGGACCGGTGCGCCCGAGGACGAGGCGGCGCTCGAGCGGACCCTCGCCCGCCGCCGACGGGAGGCCGCCGTCCGGCACGCCCGCGCCGCGCTGCGCGAGGGCTCGACCGCCCGGGCCCGCCGCCACTACGACGAGGCGTGGCGCCTCGGCCCGGACGTGCGGCTCGCCGTCGTCCGTGCCGGTCTCCGCGTCGCGCCGCCCCTGGTCGGGCTGGCGTACCGGGTGAAGCAGCGGTGGGGACGACGGTGAGCACCCTCGTGCTCGCGTCGCGCGCCCCCACGTCGCCGACCAGCGGCTACGACCTGCGGGTCCGCAACCTCTGCGCCCACACCCCCGGTCCGGCGCACCTCGCCGTCGTCCGCCTCGCCCCCGACGACGAGCCGGACCGGCCCGCGAGCGGGACCCCGGTGGCGGGCTTCGCCTCGACGACCTGGGTCGACGACCTGCTCGTCGGGGCCACGAGCCCGAGGCGGCACCTGCGCCGCAGCGACGCGGACTGGCTCCGCACCTCGCGACCCGCCGCCCTCGCCGCCGCGAGGCGACGCCTCGACGCGCTCGTGGCCGAGCACGACGTCGACCTCGTCGTCGTCTTCGGGGGCGACCTGGCGGAGGCCGCCCCCGACGGGGCACGGCTGCGGCGGGTGCTCGACGTCTGCGACAGCACCACGCTGACCCGCCGCCGCGAGCTGGAGGTGTCGCCGCCCAGCGGGCCCCGCGCCCGGCTGCGGGACCGCCTCAGGATGGCTCGCACCCGTGCCCTCGAGGCCGGCCTGCCCGGCCGGTTCGACGAGGTCGTCACCATCAGCGCCCAGGACACCGCGGAGCTGGAGTCGCTCGCGGGCCCGGACGCCCGGGTGGCCACGGTGCCGAACGGCGTGGACGACCGCTTCCTGACCGGCATGCTGCCGCCGGGGTCCGCCCGCGCCGTGGGCTTCTGGGGCAACCTCGTCTTCGGGCCCAACCAGGAGGCGCTGCGCTGGTTCCTGGAGGCGGTGCACGCGCCGCTGCTGCGCGGGCAGGGGGTGCGGGTGCGGATCGCCGGACCGAACGCGCCCGACTGGCTCACCGCGGCCGCGGCCGCCGACCCCTCGGTCGAGCTCACCGGTTTCGTGCCCGACCTGGCCGAGGCCCTCGCCGACGTCCCCGTCGCGATCAACGCGATGCGCACCGGCAGCGGGCTGAAGAACAAGGTGCTCGAGGCGTTCGGCATGGGCCTGGTCGTCGTCACCACGACCCGCGGCATCGAGGCGGTGGGCGGCGCCCGCGACGGCGAGCACGTCCTCGTCGCCGACACCCCCGAGGGCCTCGCCTCCGCCGTCCTCCGGGTCCTCGACGAGGGCTCCGAGCGCGATCGACTCCGCACCGCCGCCCACGCCCTGCTGCAGTCTCACTATCGCTGGGAGGCGGTCGGCGCCCGCTGGCGCGCGCTGGTGGAGGGCTGACCGACACGGTGGTCACCAGGACCGCAGCCGGTCCAGGACGAGCTGTGCGAGAGAGAGGTTCGGAGTCGCACACGTCGCCCTGACCCGCCGGCACCAGACCCAGGGTCTCTCACCGTGGTCTCGACGACGCGCGCTCGCTGCGCTCGCGTGCTGCTCGACCACCGGTGGGGTGGTGGCCCGGGGACACGCGTGCGTCCGCCGCCGTCCGAGCCGGCGCGGGGTCGCTCAGCCGCGACGCAACACGGTCGCCACGACGGGGCGCGCGGCCTCGGTGACCGTGCGGGCGGCGCGGGGGGCCAGCACCCGCAGGAGCACGGCGTACGCCGCGAGGTAGACGAGGCCGTCCAGCAGCAGGAAGGCCAGGGCCACCCACAGCCCGCGGCCGGCGGAGTCGAGCACCAGGGACTCGAGGGCGTGGACGAGGCCACCCGCGAGGGCCGCCGCCACCACGGTCGGCAGCACCGCACCCAGCACCGGGCCCCACGCGAGGCCCAGCACGCTGCGCGCCATGGCGAGCAGCACGACCCCGGCGGCCAGTGACGTGAGGCTGACGGCGAGACCGACCCCGAGGAGGCCGGAGGTCCACGCGAGCAGCGCCAGGAGCCCGATGCCCAGGACCACCTCGACCCCGGTCACCCAGTTCAGCAGCGTCGTCCGGCCGGCGCCCTTGATCGCCTCGGCGGACGTCGAGATCGCCGTCCCCAGCCCGAGGCCCGCCATCCCGAGCAGGGCGACGCCGGCGCCGCGCCACTCCTCGCCCAGCACGACCACGACCATCGGCACGGCCACCGCGGCGAGGGCGGCGCTCATCGCCGCACCGACGACGACGACCAGGGTGAGGGCCCGCAGGTAGGCGGCCCGGAACCGCTCGAGGTCGCCGCTGATGCGGGAGTACGCCGGGAACAGCGAGTTGGCCCCCACCTCGACGATCACGCCGACCGGGATCATCGCGATCCGCTCGCCGTAGCGGTAGAGGCCGAGGTTCTGCACGCCGAGCAGGCCGCCGGTGATGAACGCCTGGACCGACTTCGCGCCCTGGTCGGCGAAGAGGCCGATCGCCAGCGGGGCGCCGTACCCGACGAGCTCGCGGTAGAGCCCCAGCGTCGGACGGCCCCGACCCGGGCGCCAGTCGCAGATCCACCACAGGGTCGCCACCCAGGTCAGCGTCGAGGCGTAGCTGCCGACCACCAGGCTCCACACCCCGAAGCCGGCCAGCGCCAGGCCCACCGACACGACGGCGAACACGACCGACACCGACGGGCCCACGACGAGGCGGCGCAGCACGCTGAACTGCCGCTGCAGCAGCGCCTCGGGCACGTTGACCAGCGACATGAGCAGGACCCCGCCCGCCATGCTCGCGGCGACGACGCCCGCGGTCCGGTCGTCGAAGACGTAGCCGATCACCGGCGCCGCGGCCAGCGCCAGCAGGGTCATCAGGGCGCCGGAGGCGAGCGTCGCGCGGAAGACGGTCTCGGCGGCGTCGTCCACCTCGCCGTCGCGGTGCACGAGCCCCGACCGCAGGCCACCCTCGACGAAGGTGGTCGCGAAGGCGGTCAGGACGCTCCCGGCGGCGAAGAGGCCGACCTCGGTGGGGGACAGGATCCGCGCGAGGACGACGGTCTGCACCATCGTGATGAGCTGTCCGACGACGATCGCGGCGGCGGACGCCGCGGCCACCCGGCCGATCCGCCTCCGCAGCCCGCTGGACCCGGCGGTCGCGGGGTCGTCGTCACCGACGGCGTCGGGCGCGGTCGCGGGGGCCGGGGAGTCGGTGGGGTCCGGACCGACCGTCACCGGAGGTGGTCCTGCTCGGCGGCACCGCGCGGGCGTGGGGTCGCGGGCACCCGCCAACTCTCCCACGAGCGCCCCGCCCCGCGAGGGCTAACCTCGCCCCGGCGCAGGTCGCGCCCGGGGTCGTGGACGACGGACGGAGGCGCGGGGTGGTCGACGCGGGACGACTCGGCTGGTACGCCCGCCGGCTGCGGACGATGGGCCCGGCCGAGGTCGCCTGGCGCGTCCGGCGTGCCGCCCAGGACGTCGCGCGGGACGTCGTCCCCCCGGCCCTCGGCCGTCCGGGCGACGGGCTGCCCACCGACGACTCCTGGTGGGACGACGCGCTGGCCGCGTTCCGACGCGCCGACGACCGCCCGCTGCTGCTGGACCGTGACCGGGCGCTGCGGGTCGCCGCCGAGGCGCCGGGGTCCGTCGCCGCCGTGGTGGCGGCCGCCGAGCGCGTCCTCGAGGGGCGTGTGCGGTACTTCGGCTACCCCGAGGCGCAGCTGGCCGACCCGCCCGACTGGCACCACGACCCGCTGAGCGACCACCACTGGCCCCGGGTGCCCGCCGGCCGGCTCGACCACCGCACGGCCCCCGCCGACCCGAAGTGGGTCTGGGAGCTCAACCGGCTCCAGCACCTGCCGTGGCTGGCCCAGGCGTGGCTCGTCACCGGTCGCGACGTGTTCGCCGAGACGACGTTCCGCCACCTCGACTCCTGGGTGGAGGCCAACCCCGTCGGGGTGGGCATCGCATGGCGCGGGGCGTTCGAGGCAGGCGTGCGGGCGATCTCGGTGCTGGTGGCCCTGCAGGGGTTGCGCGACAGCCCGCTGCTCGACCGCGACCGCTTCCGCCGCCTCGTCACCGTGCTCGACGCCGGCGCCCGCGCCTGCTGGCGGGAGCGGTCGCTGCACAGCTCGGCCAACAACCACCTCGTCGGCGAGCTCGCCGGCCTGGTGACCACGACCCTGCTGCTGCCCGAGCTGCCCCGGGCCGAGGAGCGGTGCCGACGCGCGCTCGGCCTGCTCGCCGCCGAGGCGGACCGCCAGGTCCTGCCGGACGGCGTCGGCGCCGAGCAGGCGGTGGGCTACCAGGTCTTCACCGCCGACCTGCTGCTCGTCGTCCTCGTGCTGCTCCGTGCCGGTGGACGCGACGCGCCGAGGGCGGTCGAGCACGCCGTGCGCCGCAGCGGCGACCTCCTCGCCGCGCTGGTCGCCGACGGCGAGCCCGTGCCCCGGTACGGCGACGACGACGAGGGGTTCGCGTTGCGGCTCGGGCCCGCGAGCCACCCGACGGTGCGCGACCACCTCGCCCTGCTCGCGGCGTACGGCGCCCCCGCGCCGCCGCCCGACACCCCCGCGACCGGCCCGGGCCCGCACTGGGTGCAGGCGGCCACGGGCGGCCGGGTCGGCCCGGTGCCCGGCCCCTGGACCCCGCCGGGGCCGCAGGGCAGCCTGCACGCCCCGCACGGCGGGCTGGTCGTCCTCCGCTCGCGCGCGGGCGGCCGACGGCAGCGGGTCACCGTCGACGTCGGGCCGCTGGGCTACCTCGCGATCGCGGCGCACGGCCACGCCGACGCGCTCGCCCTCACCTGGACCCTCGACGGCGAGGAGGTCGTCGAGGACCCCGGGACGGCGAGCTACTACGGCCACCCCGCGTGGCGGGCCGTCCACCGCAGCACCGCCGCCCACGCGACCCTCGAGGTGGACGGCGAGGACTCCTCGCAGATGGCCGGCGCGTTCCTGTGGACCACCCACGCGGAGGTCGACGAGGTCGGGGTCGACCTCGACGCCGGGGTCGTCGACGCCGCCCACGACGGCTACACCCGGTTGCCCGACCCGGTGCGCCACCGCCGCCGCGTCACCGCCCCGCCCGACCGGCTCGGGCTGGAGGTCCGCGACGTCCTGGAGGCGCCGGGAGGCGGAGCCCACGCCGCGGTCGTGTCCTGGCCGCTGGCTCCCGGCCTGGGTGCGCAGCCGACCGCCGACGGCTTCCGGGTCCTGCGACCCGACGGCACCGAGGTGGCCGTGGCCCGCCTGGACGCCTCCGCGCCGTACGTCGTCGAGGTGGTCGAGGCGGACCCCGCCACCCACCGGGGCTGGTCGTCGTCACGCCTCGAGGCCCGGCGGCCCGCCTGCCTGGTGCGCGTCGTCGTCCGCCCGGCGGTCGACCTGGTGGTGACGACCACCTGGGCACCAGGACCCTCCTAGGGTTCCTGCGCGCAGGTGCAAGATTCAAGCAACCCCCGCCCGACGCTCCCCGACGGCCGTACGATCGACGGGTCCGTGTGCCAGTCCAGGGGGGATCCACATGACACACGACCTCAGCCGTGCGCGCCTGTCCGTGCTCGGTCTCGGGTACGTCGGCTGCGTCTCCGCGGCCTGCTTCGCCGCGGGGGGCCACGCCGTCGTCGGCGTCGACGTCGACCCCTCGAAGACCGCGCTGCTGGCGCGTGGCGTCGCCCCGATCGTCGAGGAGCGCATCGGCGACCTCGTCGCCGAGGTGGTCGCCGACGGCCGGCTCACGGTGGGCGACGACCTCGCGGCCGCGGTCGCCGACACCGACGTCTCGCTCGTCTGCGTCGGCACGCCGTCCGGCCAGGGCGGCCGCCTCTCGACCGAGCACCTCGAGCGCGTCAGCGAGGAGCTCGGCCTGGCGCTCGCCGACAAGGACGCCTGGCACACCGTGGTGTTCCGCAGCACGATGCTGCCGGGGACCTGCGAGGGCCTGCTGGTGCCGCTGCTCGAGAAGTTCTCCGGCAAGCAGGTCGGGGTCGACTTCGGCGTCTGCGTGAACCCCGAGTTCCTCCGCGAGGGCAGCAGCGTGAGCGACTTCTACGACCCGCCGAAGACGGTGGTCGGGCAGAGCGACGACCGCGCCGGCGACGCCGTCCTCGCCCTGTACGACGGGCTGCCGGGGCCGCGCTTCCGCGTGGGGATCGGCACCGCCGAGATGACCAAGTACGTCGACAACAGCTTCCACGCGCTCAAGGTGGGCTTCGCGAACGAGATCGGCGCGGTGTGCTCCTCGCTCGGGGTCGACTCCCACGAGGTGAGCGAGATCTTCCTGTCGGACACCAAGCTCAACGTCAGCCCGGCGTACCTGCGACCCGGCTTCGCGTTCGGCGGCTCCTGCCTGCCCAAGGACGTCCGCGCCCTCACCCACGTCGCTCGCACCCGCGACGTCGAGGTGCCGATCCTCGACCACGTCCTGCCCTCGAACCTCGCGCACCTCGAGCGCGCCGTCCGAGCCGTCGTCGACCTCGAGCACCGTGACGTCGGGATGTTCGGGCTCACCTTCAAGGCCGGCACCGACGACCTCCGCGAGAGCCCCCTGGTCGAGCTGGCCGAGCGGCTGGTCGGCAAGGGCTTCGACCTGCGCATCTTCGACGCCGTGCTGCAGCTCGCGCGCCTGGTCGGGTCGAACCGGGCGTTCGTCGAGCAGCGGCTCCCGCACCTCGCGGAGCTGATGACCGAGGAGGCCGACGAGGTCGCCGGCCACGGCCGCACCCTCGTGGTCGGCGCCCAGGACGAGGCCGTGCTGACGGCCCTGACGGCCCTCGCCGACGGTGGGGCGCCGCTGGACGTCGACCTGGTCGACCTCGTCCGCCTCCCGGACCCGCTCCTGGGACGCCTGCGCTCCGCGGGTGTCCGCTACCACGCCATCGCCTGGTGAGCGGGGGCCGACGATGACCGTCCGACGGGGCCGCGGGCCCGGCTCAGCGGGGCGCGGGGGCGATCCTCGCCAGGGCCTCCGCGCAGTCCGCCAGCGGGGGAGCGTGGCGGTCGGCGTCGCTCATCGCGGACGCCGGCAGCGGCCACTCGATCGCGAGGTCGGGGTCGTCCCAGGCGATCGTGAGGTCCTCGCTCGGGTCGTGCTCCGCGTCGATCCGGTACGACGTGTCGGCCACCTCGGTGAGGGCCTGGAAGCCGTGGGCGCACCCGGCGGGCACGTAGATCGAGTTCTGCTCGTCGCCGTCGAGGTGGAAGGTGAGGTGCCGGCCGTGGGTCGGCGAGCCCGGCCTCAGGTCGACGACCACGTCGAAGACCGCCCCGGACGAGCAGCGCACGAGCTTGTTCTCCCCGCGGCCGGTCCGCACGTGCAGGCCCCGGACCACGCCGTACGCCGACCGGGACAGGCTGTCCTGGAGGAAGGCGCGGCCGTCGATGCCGGCCTCCGCGGCGGTGGCCATGTCGAAGGTGCGCGAGAAGAAGCCCCGGTGGTCGCGGTGCGGCGTCGGGCGCAGCTCCAGCAGACCCTCGATCTCGGTGCGTCGGACCTCCACGCGCCACCCCCTGTCGTCCGTCCCCGTGCTGGTCGGGCCCACCCTAGGGCGGCCGGCTCCCCCTGGAGGTCCCACCGATGACGTCGCCCCGGTGCCGGCTCTGCTCCGCCGAGCTCACCCACACCTTCGTCGACCTCGGCATGTCGCCGCCGTGCGAGACGTTCCCGACCGCCGACGAGCTCGACCAGGGGGAGATGTTCTACCCCCTGCACGTGCGGGTGTGCGAGCAGTGCCTGCTCGTGCAGCTCCCGGCGTACATCCCGGCGGAGGAGATCTTCAGCCACTACGCCTACTTCTCGTCCTACTCCGACTCCTGGGTGCGTCACGCCGGCACCTACGTCGAGGACGCCGTCGACCGGCTGGGCCTCGGCGAGGGCTCCTTCGTCGTCGAGGTCGCGAGCAACGACGGCTACCTGCTGCGCCACGTCGCCGACCGCGGGATCCGCTGCCTGGGCATCGAGCCGGCCGCGAACGTCGCCGAGGCCGCCGTCGCGGCGGGGATCGACACGGAGGTGGCGTTCCTGGGTGCCGGAACGGGCGCCGACGTCGCCGAGCGCCACGGCCGCGCCGACCTCGTCGTCGCCAACAACGTCTTAGCCCACGTGCCGGACATCGTCGACTTCACCGCCGGGCTGCGCGCGCTGCTGGCGGACGACGGCACGCTGACCATCGAGATCCCGCACCTGCTGCGCCTCATCGACGGCCGCGCCTACGACACGATCTACCACGAGCACTACTCCTACGTGTCGCTGCTGACCACCCAGCGGGTGCTCGCGACCGCCGGGCTCGTCGTCGTGGACGTCGAGGAGCTGTCGTCGCACGGCGGCTCCCTGCGGACCTGGTCGAAGCCGGCCGCGACGGCCGGGGAGCCGTCGGAGCGGGTGGCGAAGGTGCTGGCCGACGAGGAGGCCGCGGGGCTGCACAGCCTGGAGGGCCACGCCGGCTTCGCCCCGGTCGTGGCGAAGGTCCGCGACGACCTGGTGTCGTTCCTCGTCGAGGCGTCCCGGGAGGGCAAGCGGGTCGCGGCGTACGGCGCGCCCGGCAAGGGCAACACGCTGCTGAACCACGCGGGCGTGCAGCGCGACCAGATCGAGTTCGCCGTCGACCGCAACCCGTTCAAGCACGGCCGCTTCCTGCCCGGCACGCACATCCCGGTCCACCCGCCCGAGCACCTCGACGCCGAGAAGCCGGACTACGTGGTGATCATGCCGTGGAACCTGCGGTCCGAGATCTCCGCGCAGCTCGCCCACGTGCGCGAGTGGGGCGGGAAGCTCGTCGTGTTCGTGCCCGAGCTCGAGGTCTGGTGAGGAGTCGGCCATGAAGGTGGTGCTGTTCTGCGGCGGCCTGGGGATGCGCATGCGCACCGGGCCGGAGTCCCTGCCGAAGCCGATGATGCCCATCGGCTCGCGCCCGGTGCTGTGGCACGTCATGCGCTACTACGCGCACTTCGGGCACACCGAGTTCGTCCTCGCCCTCGGCCACGGCGCCCAGGCGGTGAAGGACTACTTCCTCACCTACCGCGAGACCAGCTCGAACGACTTCGTGCTGCGCCGCGGCGGCGCGGAGGTCGAGATGCTGTCGACCGACATCAGCGACTGGACCATCACCTTCGTCGACACCGGGGTCGGCTCCCCGATCGGGGAGCGGCTGCGCCGGGTCCGGCCGCACCTCGGTGACGACGAGATGTTCCTGGCCAACTACGGCGACGTGCTCACGGACGCCCCGATGGACACGATCGTCGAGGAGTTCGCCGCCTCCGACGCGGTCGGCTCCATGCTCACCGTGACGCCGCAGGACTCCTTCCACGTCGTCGGCATCGACGACGGGATGGTCACCGGCCTCACCGCCGTCGCCGACATGGACATGCGCATCAACGGCGGCTACTTCGTGTTCCGGCAGTCGATCTTCGACTACCTCGAGGAGGGCGACGACCTCGTCATGGACGGCTGCGTCCGCGCGGCCAAGGACGGGCTGATGCGCGCGGTCCGCTACGACGGGTTCTGGGCGCCGATGGACACGCTGAAGGAGCGGTCGGCCCTCGAGGAGCGCTGGCGCCACGGGGACAGCCCGTGGGCGCTGTGGCGCGGCGGGCACTCGAACGGCGGCTCGTCCGTCGCCGACGTGGACCTCGAGTCGCCGTCCATGGGGGACGACTGATGCTGGCGCTGTCACCCGCCGCCGGGGACCTCGAGGTGCTGTGCCTCGGCGCGCACCCCGACGACGTCGAGATCGGCTGCGGCGCCACCCTGCTGACGCTCGCCGAGCGGCCCGGCACCACGGTGCGCGGCGTCGTCCTCACCGGCGGCGGCGGGCCGCGGGAGACCGAGGCCCGCGAGGCGCTGCCGCGGTTCGTGCCCGGCGCCGAGGTCGAGGTCCACGACCTGCCCGACGGCCGGCTCCCGCAGCACTGGGACGCCGTCAAGCAGACCCTCGAGGACGTCGGCCGCCGGACCGCCCCCGACCTCGTGCTGGCGCCGCGCACCGACGACGCCCACCAGGACCACCGCCTCGTCGGCGACCTCGTCACCACCGTCTGGCGCGACGCGCTCGTGCTGCACTACGAGATCCCCAAGTGGGACGGGGACCTCGGAGCCATGACCCACTACGTCGGCGTCGACGACGCCACCCGCGCCCGCAAGATCGAGCTGCTCGACGCCAGCTTCCCCAGCCAGCACGCCCGCGACTGGTGGGACCCCGAGGTGTTCGGGGGGCTCATGCGGCTGCGGGGCATGGAGTGCCGGGCGCCGTACGCCGAGGCGTTCCGCGCGGCCAAGGTGCGCCTCGACCTCGGGTCGGGCCCGCAGGAGGGAGCACGATGACCGAGCGGATCCTGCCGGCCGGCACGCCGTCGGCCGCCTCACCAGCGTCCAGGTCACTGCCCACGCCACCGTCGTTCGCGGAGTCGACGCGGCTGCAGGACCGGCTGCACGAGCTCGTCCCCGGCGGCGCGCACACCTACGCCCGCGGCGCCGACCAGTACCCGGAGGGGATGGCCCCGGTGCTCGTCCGCGGCGAGGGCGCGCGGGTGCTCGACGCCGACGGCCGCTGGTACGTCGAGTACGGGATGGGGCTGCGGTCCGTCACCCTCGGCCACGGCTACGCGCCGGTCGTCGACGCCGTCAGCGCCGCCATCCGCGACGGCGTCAGCTTCTCCCGGCCGACGACCTGGGAGGTCGACGCCGCGGAGCGGTTCCTCGCCCAGGTCCCGACCGCCGACATGGTGAAGTTCGCGAAGAACGGCTCGGACGCCTCGACGGCCGCCGTCCGCCTCGCCCGCGCCGCGACCGGTCGCGAGCTCGTCGCGGTGTGCGGCAGCCAGCCGTTCTTCTCGACCGACGACTGGTTCATCGGCACCACCCCGATGCACGCCGGCATCCCGGCCGCGGACCGCGCACGGACGCTGACCTTTCCCTACAACGACCTCGACGCGCTGGACGACCTCCTGCGCCGGCACGCCGGGCAGGTCGCCGCGGTGGTGATGGAGGCCGCCACCGGGACGGTCGCGCCGGAGCCGGGCTACCTCGAGGGCGTGCGCGCGCTCACCGAGCACCACGGCGCCGTGTGGGTGCTCGACGAGATGATCACCGGCATGCGCTGGTCCGCCGGCGGTGCGCAGGCGACGTACGGCGTGACCCCGGACCTGTCCACCTGGGGCAAGGCCCTCGGCAACGGCTTCGCGGTCTCCGCGCTCGCCGGCCGCCGCGACCTCATGGAGCTGGGCGGGCTGCGGACCTCGCAGTCGCGGGCGTTCCTGCTCTCGAGCACCCACGGCGCCGAGGTCACCGGCCTCGCGGCGTACCTCGCGGTCGCCGACGCGTACGACGCCTGGGACGTCGTGGGCACGATGGAGCGCCGCGGGGCCGCGCTGGCGGCCGGTGTCAACGAGCTGGCCGCCGTCCACGGCGTCAGCGGTCACGTCGAGGCGCTCGGCCGGCCGTCGTGCCTCGTCTTCGCGACGCGGGACGCCGACGGGGCGCCGTCGCAGGCCTACCGGACGCTGTTCCTCCAGGGCCTCCTCGAGCACGGCGTCCTCGGCCAGTCGTTCGTCGTCTCCGCCGCCCACACCGAGGCGGACGTCGACCTGACGCTCGCCGCGGTGGACGCCGCGCTGCCGACGTACCGCCGCGCCCTCGAGCAGGGCGGCGTCGACGGCCTGCTGCGCGGCCGGCCGGTCGCCCCGGCGCTCCGCGACCGCGCCGAGCCGCGGCGCCTGGTCGTGCCGGACGCGCCCATGGTCGAGACGGTCCCGCTCGTCGAGGCGGCGTCGCTGGCCGAGGTCGTCGCGGACGACGGGGCCGTGCTGCTGCACGAGGCGGTCCGCCTCACCGACGGCGAGCCCGTCGCGGAGGCGCTCGTGCTGCCGGAGTCGGTGCTCGAGGCGATGCCCGGGGTCGTGCCGGGCGACGTGGTCGTCGACCCGCTGCTGCTCCCGCCCGGCGGCGAGCAGCGGTGACGACGCTCGCGGGCCTGACCGACGCGCTGCGCGCCGGCGCTCTGCCCGACGGCACGTCGTTGGCGAGCCTCGGCGAGCGGATGCACGCCAGGGTGGCGGAGCTCTACCCGCTGCCGCGCAGCCTCACCGGTCCCGGGGTGCGCGCCACGCTGGACCTGCTCGGGGAGTCCCTGGCCGGGTCGGCCACGATCGAGCGGCACGAGGTCCCGACCGGCACCCGCGCGCACGACTGGACGATCACCGACGAGTGGACGCTGCGCCGCGCGTGGCTCACGGACACCTCGACGGGCGACGTCGTGGTCGACACGGACGTCCACACGCTGCACGTCGTCGGCTACAGCACCCCGGTGCGGGCGACCCTCTCGCGCGACGACCTGCTGCCCCACCTGCACACGCTGCCCGAGGCGCCGGACGCGATCCCGTACCGGACGTCGTACTACCACCGCACCTGGGGCTTCTGCCTGACGCAGCGGCAGCTCGACGGACTGGGGGAGGGGCCGTTCGAGGTCGTCGTCGACGCGGACCTCGGCCCGGGCCACATGACGTACGGCGAGGTGCTGCTGCCGGCGACCGTGCCGCCACCCGAGGGGGAGGAGGCCGGCGAGGTGCTGCTGTCCGCACACCTGTGCCACCCCTCGCTCGCCAACGACAACCTGTCGGGGCTCGTGCTGGTCACCGAGCTGGTGCGGCTGCTCGCGGGGGTGCCCCGCCGCCACGCCTACCGGGTGGTCATGGCCCCCGGCACGGTCGGCGCCGTCCTGTGGCTGTCGCGCAACGCCGACGTGCTGCCGAGGATCCGGCACGGCCTCGTGCTCACCGGGCTCGGCGGGCCGGGCCACCTCGTCTACAAGCGGACCCGGCGCGGCGACCGCGGCGTCGACGCGGCCGTCGGGCACGTCGTCCGGCGGCGCGGCGGCGAGGTGCGCGACTACTCGCCGTGGGGCTACGACGAGCGGCAGTACAACGCGCTGGGCTTCGACCTGCCCGTCGGGCGGCTGTCGCGGACGCCGCACAACGAGTACCCCGAGTACCACACCTCCCACGACGACCTGGCCCACGTGACGCCCGCCGAGCTGACCGACGCGCTGGTGGCGCTGGTGGAGGTCGTCGACGTCCTCGAGAACGACGGACGCCCGCGCAACCTCGCGCCGTACGGGGAGCCGCAGCTCGGCACCCGGGGCATCTACCCGACCACGGGCGGGAGGGCCGCGAGCGACGCGGTGATGGCGATGCTGTGGACCCTCGCCTACGCCGACGGCGACACGTCGCTGCTCGAGGTCGCCGCCCGCGCGGACCTGGACTTCGCGGACATCCGGACGGCGGCCGCGACGTTGTCCGGTGCCGACCTGCTCGACGGGCTAGGTTGAGCGCCGTGCGCGTGCTGGTCACCGGGTCCGACGGCTACCTCGGCAGCCTCCTCGTCACCGAGCTCCGACGGGGCGGCCACGACGTCGCCACCCTCGACTCGGGCCTGTACCGGCGGGCGCTGCTCGAGCCGCGGGACGCCCCCGACTCGACGGGCGACACGCGTGACGTCGCGGCGGCGGCGCTGGCGGGCCGCGACGTCGTCGTCCACCTCGCGGAGCTGTCGAACGACCCCCTCGGCGAGCTCGACCCCGAGCTGACGGTCGCGATCAACCACCGCGGCTCGGTGCGCCTCGCCGACCTGGCCGCCGAGGCGGGCGTGGGCCGGTTCGTCTACTTCTCCTCGTGCAGCGTGTACGGCGCCACCGGCGACGCCATCGTCGACGAGGACGGCCCGACCAACCCGCTCACGGCGTACGCCCGGTGCAAGGTGGCGGTCGAGCAGAACCTCCTCGGCACCGACCGGGGCGACCTCGTCCCGGTGATGCTGCGCAACGCGACGGTCTACGGCCCGTCGCCCGCCCTGCGCCTCGACCTGGCGATCAACGAGTTCGTGTACGACGCCGTGATCAACGGCGCCGTCCGGATGCGCAGCGCGGGCACCTCGTGGCGCCCCTTCGTGCAGGCCGGCGACATCGCGATCGCCGCCCGGGCCCTCATGGAGGCGCCGATCGGGTCGGTGGGCCGCCAGATCGTGAACGTCGGTTCGGACGAGGCGACCATCCAGGTCAGCACGGCCGCCGGGATCGTCTCCCGCCTCACCGGCGCCCCCGTCGAGATCGCGGACCCGTCGCCGGACCTCCGCGACTACCGGGTCTCCTTCGCGAAGCTCTCCTCGCTGCTGCCCGACCTGCGGATGCGCCGAATCGAGGACGGCATCGGCGACCTCGTCGCCTTCGTGCAGGAGCACGCCGACGACTTCCGCGCCCGCCCCAAGGACGACTTCTTCCGCCTCGCCGAGCTCCGCCGCCGCCGCGACGCCGGCGAGCTCGACGAGGCGCTGCGGCGGACCTGAGGCCGACCCCGGACGAGATCGGAGTGGGGGGGGGGGGGGGGGGGCGCGCGCCCCCCCCCCGGGGCGGGGGGGGGGGGTGGGGGGGGGGGGGGGGGGG
>NZ_JAKUHT010000016.1 GCF_022436705.1 Nocardioides sp. CFH 31398
GTGGATCGCTGTCTCTCAGCGACAGCGATCCACTCCGGTGACGGCCTGTGGAGAGCCGGTGGCGGCGGCTGGCCGGGGAGGCGACCCTGCGTGGGTGCCCCGTCTGCCCGCTGCCGTCGCTGCGCTCGCCGCGGGACAGGACGGCGTGGTGTCGCGGCGGCAGCTGCTGGCGGAGGGACGCACAGAGTCTGAGCTGCGCTGCTGGCTCCGGCACCGGCTGCTGGTTCCCGTGCACCCCGGCGTGTACGTCGACCACACCGGCGCCCTCACCTGGCGCCAACGCGCCTGGGCGGCCGTCCTCCACGCGTGGCCCTCCGTGCTCGCAGGGCCCTCGGCGATCCGGGCGGTGGTGCCACGGTCCCGTCAGGTCCCGGAGGCAGGGCCGATCCACGTGGCGGTCCGGCACGGCCGCAAGGTCGACGAGCCCGAGGGCGTGCGGGTCGTCCAGGCACGTGACCTGGACGAACGCGCGCAGTGGCTGCTCTCACCGCCGCGCCAGCGCCTCGAGGAGGCAGTGCTGGACGTCGCCGGTGACGCCGAGGACGACGCCGCAGCCTTCGCGCTGCTCGCAGAGGTCGTGTCGTCGAGACGAACCACGCCCGCGCGGATCACGGCTGCGATGGCCCGGAGGCGCAGGCAGCGTCGCCGTACCTTCCTCGCGTCGGTGCTCGGTGACCTCGAACAAGGCGCGTGCTCGGTCCTGGAACGTGCCTACCTCCTCGACGTCGAGCGCGCCCACGGCCTCCCACGCGCCCACCGACAGGTGCGCGCGTCGGCGCGCGGGACGGTCTTCCGGGACGTCCTCTACAGGGCATTCGGTGTCGTCGTCGAGCTCGACGGCCGCGCCGACCACACCCATCTCCAGGACCGGGACCGCGACCTGGACCGCGACCTCGATGCCGCAGTCGACGGACTCGTCACCGCCCGCCTGGGTCACGGTCAGGTGCTGGGCCGCGCCTGCCTGACGGCCGTGCGCATCGGGCGTCTCCTGCAGACGCACGGCTGGACCGGCTCGCCACACCCGTGCCCGCGTTGCCCGTGAGGTCCCGGGACGACCGGAGTGGATCACTGTCGCTGGCGGACAGTGATCCACTCCGATCCGGTGCCGGCTCAGCCCACCGGCTGCTGCAGCTCCACGACCCAGCGCGTGCCGCCGGGCTCGTACGGCGTGGAGTGGTAGACCTCGCGGCACGTGCCGGACGGCGTGAGGCCGCGGTGCTCGACCTCCGTGACGAGCGCCTGCCAGGCGGCGGCGATGCCCGAGAGGTCACCGGCGTCGTACGTCGTGGCGAGGGCGCGGTCGACCGCCGTCAGCTCGACCTGCTCGAGGCCGTCGACGGGGGCGTCGACCTGCTCGGCCGCCGCGGCGCGGAGGCCGTCGCCGTCCGGCCCGGACTCGACGGTGTAGTGCGCGACCCCGGGGCCGTTCCGGGTGGCGCCGGCCGCCTCGAGGGCGTGGCCGACGGCGCCGAACATCATGCCCATCTCGGCCTCGATGGCGGCCATGTCCGTGACGTGCACGGAGCGCTGGACGAGGCGCAGGGCGGGCAGGGAGGTCTCGGTGAACTGCAGGGTGGTGCTCATGGCGTGCTCCTTCGTGACGGTGGAGAGTCGCGCCTCGACGTGCGCGAGGCGACCGCGGTCCGTCGCGATCTGGGTGCGCAGCTCGTCCCGCCGCTGCCGCAGCAGGTCGACCACCCGCTCGCCCGAGGCGTCGGCCTCGAGCAGCTCGGCCACCTGCTCCAGCCCGAACCCCAGGTCCTTCAGCGCGACCAGCCGGTTGGCGCGGTCGAGCTGGGTGGCGGAGTAGGAGCGGTAGCCGGTGTGGGGGTCGACCCGGTGCGGTCGCAGCAGTCCGAGCTGGTCGTAGTGCCGCAGCATCCTCACGGACACCCCGGCCAGCCGGGCGAACTCTCCAATGCTCAACATGACGAACCCCACGAGACCGTCTGACACCGTGTGAGGGTCAAGCATCGCGGACGGGAGGAGCGTGGCGTGCCCGAGCCCGACCTCGCCCCCGCCGTCGCCTGGGCGGAGCGGCACCTCGGTGCCGTCCGCGACGTCCGGCGGCTCGAGGGCGGCTGGACCTCGACCATGCTGCAGCTGACCCCCGCCGACGGACCGGACGCGGTGCTCCGGTTGATGACCGAGGAGCCGTGGCGCACCCACGGGCCCGGGCTCGTGACCCGCGAGGCGGCGGTGCAGACGATGCTCGCCGGCGGCGACCTCCCCGCCCCCCGCTCCCTCGCCCTCGACGCCGAGGGCGGAGGGTGCGGGAACCCCGCCCACCTCATGACCCACCTGCCCGGCACGGTGCAGCCCGTCGGGGCGGACCCGGTGGCGCTGGCCGCGTTGCTCGCGCGCGTCCACGCCGTCCGCCCGACCATCGAGGTGCGGACCTACCAGTCGTGGGCCTGGGAGGAGAAGTACGTCGTCCGCGACTGGTGCCGTGACCCGGGGCTCTGGGAGGCGGCGTTCGACCTGCTGCGCACCCCGCCGCCGGCGTACGAGCCGACGTTCCTGCACCGCGACTTCCAGCCCCGCAACGTGCTGTGGGACGGAGGCAGGGTGACCGGGCTCGTCGACTGGGTGGAGACGTCGACCGGCCCGGCGTGGCTCGACGTGGCCCACGGCGCCACCAACCTCGCCGTGCACGCCGGACCGGGGGCGGCGGAGGCGTTCTCGGCGTCGTACGTCGACGTGACCGGCGCCGAGCCGCAGCCCTACTACGACGTGATGGACGTCGTCGGCTTCCTCCCGCCGCCCGGTCGCGCGATCTTCCTGCCCGAGCCCTGGCAGCGGGAGCGCCTCGAGGACCGGCTGCGCCTGGTCATGGGGCGCCTCGGGTGAGCGTGCCGCGCCTGCAACCCCTCGTCCGTGCCCGTCTCGCGGGACTCGGAGCGGCGGGGGAGGAGTGGACGGCGGCCCTGCCGGACCTGCTCGCCGACCTCGCCGCCGCGTGGGGCCTCGAGCTCGGCCGCGGGCTGCCCGGCGGCTCCGCGTCGTACGTCGTGCGCGCGACGACCCGCGACGGCGAGGACGTCGTCGTCAAGGTCGGCCTGCCCGGCGAGACCGCGGCGATCGCGCGGGAGGCGGCCGTCCTGGGCGCCGCTGACGGTCGCGGCTACGCGCGGCTCGTCGCCCACGACGACGTCCGGTCGGCGCTGCTGGTCGAGGCGCTCGGTGAGTCCGTGGAGCGCTCGATGCTGTCGCCGCCGCGCACGCTCGACGCCCTCGCCGCCGCCCTGCTCGAGGCCTGGACGCTCGACCTCGGCGAGCCCCGCTCCGGTGCGAGCCGTGCCGACGACCTCGCGAGCCTCGTCCAGGAACTCGCCGGGAAGCACCCCGGCGCCTGCGACGACGCCGTCCTCGACGCCGCGCTCGCGACGGCGTCCCGGCTGGCCGCGACCGACGACCCCGCCGCCCGGGTGTGGGCGCACGGCGACCCGCACCCCGCCAACGCGCTGCGCCGCGGCGGGGCCGAGCGCGGTGAGTGGGTGCTCGTCGACCCCGACGGCCTGTGGGCCGACCCGGCGTACGACGCGGGGATCGCCGTGCGCGAGTGGCTCGGGCGCGTGGAGCGGTCGGACCGGCCGCGGCAGCTCATCGCCTCGTACGCCGGGCGGCTGGCCGCCGCGACCGGTCTGGACGCCGAGCGGATCGCGGCGTGGGGCTACCTCGAGCGTGTCAGCACGGGGCTGTACGTGCTCGACTTCGGCGCCGAGGTCATGGGTCGCCGCTTCCTCGACTCGGCGCGCTTACTCCTGCAGTGAGCACCCGGTGCGCAGGTCGTCGCGGCGCGGGCGCTCCACGAACCCGCCGGCCGGCGGCGTCCGGTCGTCCTCGACCCAGGCGACCATCCGGTCGAACGCCCGGGTCGCGCAGGGGAGCAGGGGCCGGAGCCGGCCGGGGTAGGTCGTGTACAGGCTGTCGACGTGGGTGCCGTCCTCGACCTCGTACGAGCGGTGCAGGCGACCCGCGCCGGCTCGTCGGACCAGCCTCTCGTAGGCCCGTCCGGCGGTGTCGGGCGGCAGCAGGGTGTCGAGGGTGCCGTGGACGGTGAGCAGCGGCCGCTTGATCTCCCCGGTCAGCTGCACCGACCGCACGGCGTCCCTCACGGCCCGCGGCCGCTCGGCGTAGTCGTAGTCGGCGTCGCAGCCCGGCGTCCCGGCCTGGCAGAAGGGAACGCCCGCCTCCAGGTCGCCGTCGTACGACGGGTCGAGCTCCTCGCGGTAGATCCGCTGGGTGAGGTCCCAGTAGACGCCGTAGTGGTACTCCCAGAGGAACTGCGAGCCCGGCTCGAAGCCGGCGCGGAGCATACGGCGCTCGGCGCGATCCCCGGCCTCGCCGCCCGCGGCGTACGTCGGGTACTCCCGCAGGGCGGTCGGCAGGTAGGTCAGCAGGTTCGGTCCGGCGGCACGGAAGAGCGAGCCCTCCCAGTCGAGCCCGCCGTCGTAGAGGCCGGGACGGTTCTCGAGCTGCCACCGCACGAGGTAGCCGCCGTTGGAGATGCCCGCCATGTAGGTGTGGGCCGGCGGGCGGCCGTACCGCTGCTCGACGGCGACCTTCGCGGCGCGGGCGAGCTGGGTGACGCGGCGGTGCCACTCGCGGATCGAGCCACCCGGCTGCGAGCCGTCGTCGTAGAACGCGGTGCCGGTGTTGCCCTTGTCGGTGGAGGCGAAGGCGAAGCCGCGCGCGAGGACGCGGTCGCCGATCACGAAGTCGTTGGCGTACTGCCGCCGCACGCCGGGTGCCCCGGAGACGACGAGGCCGCCGTTCCAGTCGTCGGGCACCCGCAGCACGAACTGCGAGTCGTGGTTCCACCCGTTGTTGGTGTTGGTCGCCGAGCCGTCGGGGAAGTAGCCGTCGACCTGGATCCCCGGCACGCCGCTGGGGTTGGGGGTGCCGCTGGCGTGGAGGCCCTCCCAGTCGGAGGTGTTGGTGTGGCCCGAGAGCGAGGTCCCGGCCGTGGTCAAGTCGTCGAGGCAGGCCGTCTCCTGCACCTCGGCGCCGGGGACGTCGATCCGCCCCTCCCGCGCGCAGTGGCGGTCGGGCGCGGCCGCCGTGGCGGGGGCTGCCTCGGCGGGAGCCGTGAGGAGCCCGGCCGTCAGGGCGGACGACGCGAGGAGCAGGAGGGTCCGAGTGGCGCGCATGGCCAGCAGCCTGCGTGGCGACCGTCACTCCCGGCAATGGTGCGGGCGCACACCGTCGCGGCCACCGGGTGTGTCCTCAGCCCTCCAGCGTCAGCGCCCCGGTGGGGCAGGCGTCGCACGCCTCGGCGATCTCGGCCCGCCGGGACTCGTCCGGGCTCTCGTCGAGCACGTGCAGCCACCCGTCGTCACCGATGGAGAACACGTCGGGGGCGACCGACTCGCACATGCCGGTGGACGCGCAGCGGTCCTCGTCGAACCTGATCCTCATCCGTGGGCCTCCTCGGTCAGGGCGTGGTCTCGGGAGTGAAGCACACGGGCAGGGACAGCACGGCGTGGAAGAAGTTGCCGCTGCCGTACGTCGGCTCGCCGTCGGCCCGGACGTCCGGCAGGCGGGTGAGCAGCTCGCGCAGGATCGAGGCGAGCTGTCGGCGGGCCAGCTGGATGCCCAGGCAGTGGTGGACGCCGCCGCCGCCGAACGCCAGGTGCTTGTTGGGGTGCCGGGACAGGTCGAGCCGCTCGGGGTGGTCGAAGGCGGCGGCGTCGAAGTTCGCGGACGAGTAGAACAGGACCACCTTGTCGCCGGCCGTGACCTGCCGGCCGCCCAGCTCGCAGTCGCGGGTCGCCGTCCGCCGGAACGTCATGATCGGGGTCGACCACCGCACGAGCTCCTCGACGGCGACCGGCAGCCGGGCGTCGAGGTCCTCCAGGAGCCAGGCGCGCTGGTCCGGGTTCTCGGTGAGCGCGAGGATCGCGTGGCTGATGGACTGTCGGGTGGTGTCGTTGCCGGCGACCATCAGCAGGCCGAAGAACGACACGATCTCGGCGTCGGTGAGGGCCTCGCCGTCGACCTCCGCGGTCGCGAGGGCCGACAGGAGGTCGTCGGTCGGGGCGGTGCGACGCTCGGCGATCAGCTCCGAGGCCACCACACGCATCGCCTCGGCCGCCTCGAGCAGGCGCAGCAGCGGGTCGGCGCCGGCGAGGAGGCGCTCGTCGCGCCAGCCGCCGGCGAACTGCGCCTCGTGCGCGACCGTGCGGCGGTGCTCCGGCGGCACCCCGACCATGTCGCAGATGTTGTGCATCGGGATGGGTGCCGACACCTCGGGCACCAGGTCGACCGCGCCCCGGCTCGCGATCGCGTCGACGACGGCGCGCGAGTTGGCGTCGATCCGCTCGGTGATGCGCGCCATCTGGCGCGGCGTGAACGCCGCGGTCAGCAGCTTGCGGACCCGGGTGTGGCGGGGCGGGTCCATGGCGATGAAACCCTGCCCCGCCTCCAGGACGTCGGCGGGCAGGGACTCGAAGACGATGCCCTCCCCGGAGCAGAAGTCCTCGTGGCGCCGGGTCACCTCGACGACGTGGTCGTAGCGGGTGACCGCCCAGAAGCCCTGGTCGTTCGGGTCCGTGAACAGGCCGTTCTCGACCGGGCGGTGCCAGGAGACGGGGCGCTCCGCGCGCAACGTGGCGAAGGTCCGCTCGCGCTCCGCCGCGGTCGAGGACCAGAACGCCTCGGACGACAGGTCGGCCGGGTCGTAAGGACGGTCGTCGCGGTCGAGCGCGGTGGCGGTCATGACGCGACGCTCTGACAAAAGTGCAAAAATGTCAAGAAAGTTGACGGGTGAATCGCTGGGGTTCCTCGTGTCAGTGTTGGACCCCATGAGTGACAACGGACGGATCGGTGCGTCCGACACCCGGCGGGCCATGCGTGACCTCGCCCTGGACGCCGCCCGCGCACGGGTGCTGGACCGCGGGTGGGGTGCGGTGCGCATGGGCGAGGTGGCGTCGGAGATCGGCACGAGCCGACAGACGCTGCACGCGGAGTTCGGGACGAAGGACGACCTCGGTCAGGCGCTGATCCTGCGCGAGACGGAGGACTTCTTCGAGGCCGTCTCCGCGCGCCTCGAGTCGCACCCGAGCACCGACGTCGGCGAGGCCGTCGCCTCCGCGGCCGAGCTCGCGCTGACGATGGTCTCGGTGAACCCGCTGCTGCAGTCCGTGCTCGGCGGCAGGAACGAGGACCACGGGCTGCTCCCGCTGGTCACCAGCCGCGGCGAGCCGCTCGTCGTCCACGGCATCGAGCTCTTCGGCGACTGGTTGCGCCGCAAGGGCCCTGACCTCGAGCCGCGGGTGGCGGAGGTGGTCGTCGAGAGCACCGTGCGGCTCCTGATCAGCCACGCGGTCTCGCCACTGCACGACGTCCCCCGGGCGTCGGCGGACCTGGCCATGCTGGTCAGGCTGGCCGCGGCGTCCTGACCTCGCGCGCCGCTACCGGGTCCGCCGGATCCGGATCGCGCCCTTCGCCGTGCTCGGGTCGACGACGGACCCCTTCTGGGTGATCTCGACCTCGCCCGCGGCCACGAGCCGGCGGGCGGCGCGGCGGGCGGGCTCCATGAGGTCGCGCCACCCCTCGTCGGTGGCGTCGCCGTCGTGCACCGCCCGGGCGGCGTCGGACGGGCAGATCGTGGCGCCGCCCCTCCGCTTCTCGAGCAGCTCGAGGATGGTCCGCTCGAGCGCCTCGTCGGTCGCGGTCACGCCGTGCCTGCGGCAGGCCGCGGAGCAGTAGCGGACGTCCTCCCAGTCGCGCTCCCACTTCTTGCGCCACTCGATGCGCCGTCCGCAGGAGGCGCAGGTCTTGTCCGGCGGGGTGCTCACGGGCGCCTCGCGTCGAGCAGGAAGCGACGGACGGTCGCGACCACCGGTCCGGCGCGGTGGAGCGCGAGGAGGGTGTCCGCGTGGGCGTCGACGGTGAAGCCCTTCGGCAGCTGCCACGGCATGCGTGAGAGGTACCCCAGCATCGCCGTGACGTCCGCGAACCGGATCGGTCCCGACCAGTCCTCGCCGCGGTCGACGACCAGGCCGGCGGCCCGGGCGCGGCCCCGGAGCGCGGCCAGGGTGACCTCGGGGTACGGCGCGCCGCCGCCGAACCACCCGGCGAGGTCGTCCATCTCGTGACCGTCGACCTGCTGGGTCAGCAGCCGTCCGCCGGGCCGCAGGACCCGGAGCACCTCGTCCTCGCCGTACGCCTCGTGGCGCGCGAGCACGAGGTCGAGCGACGCGTCGCCGTACGGGAGCGGGTCACCGGCCTCGCCGTCGTACGTGCGGACCGTGACGCCGTACGGCGCCAGCGCGGCCGTCGCGACGGGCACGTTCGGCGCCCACCCCTCGGTCGCGTGCAGCTCGGCCGGCCACGCGTCGCGGACGCCGAGCAGCCACTCGCCGCCACCCGTGCCGAGGTCGACCGCCGTCCTGCTCGCGCGCAGCGCCTCCCGGGCGAGGTCGTCGTACGACCACGGCGGCGACGCGGTCCCGACCCGCCCGGCGAGGTCGGAGAAGTCCCACCCGCGGCTCTCCCCGCCCCAGGCCGCCCGCCAGGCGGCGAGCAGGTCGTCGTCGCTCACCGTTCCAGTCTCCCTGGTCCGCCCACCTAGATTGGCGGCGTGCGCACGCCGACGCCCCGGACGCCCCTCGCCGCCCTCGCCGGGATGGTCCTCGTCGTCACCGGCTGCACCGGGGAGCCCGACACCGGGCCCGACACCGGACCCGGAGGCGGGTCGCAGGCGGGGTCGAGCAGCGCGCAGCCGACGCCGCGCGGAACCGGTCCGACGTCCCCGTCACCGACCCCCACCGAGCCGGAGGAACCCGCGCTCCCGCCCGTCGACAGCCCCGTCTCGCTGCCGGCCGTGATGCGGGAGGAGGCCCGCGGCGAGCTCGACGGCAGCCGCCTGCGGCAGGTCGAGGTGATCGAGGAGACCGACGCCTACACCCGCGCGATCGTCACCTACGAGTCGCGGGACCTGACCGTCTCGGGCGTGCTCCTGCGCCCCCGCGGCCGGGGCCCGTTCCCCGGTGTCGTGCTTAACCACGGCTACATCGAGCCGTCGGTTTACGCCCCCGGCCAGGGCATGGCCCGCGAGCAGGACTACCTGGCCCGCGCCGGCTACGCCGTCCTCCACACCGACTACCGCGGCCACGCGAGCGGCGACCCGGCGTCCGACCTCGACCGCGAGTCCCGGCTCGGCTACGCCCGCGACGCCGTCACCGCCGTCCGGTCCCTGGCCCGCGAGCCGTACGTCGACGCCGACCGTCTCGGCATGGTCGGCCGGTCGATGGGTGGTGGGGTCACCCTCAGCGCGCTGGTGGTCGCACCCGACCTCGTCGACGCGGCCGTCGTGCACGCCAGCGTGAGCTCGGACTACGTCGACAACCTCGAGCAGTTCACCGAGCCCGGACGGCCCGAGCAGGCCCGGGAGCTGTACGACGAGCTCGGCGGTCCGCCGTCGGGGAACCCCGAGCCGTACCGGCAGCTGTCGCCGCGGACCTACTTCGACCGCGTCAGCGACCCGGTGCTCGCCATCCACGGCGACGTCGACGACACCTGCCCGCCGCCGTGGGCCGACGCCACCCAGCGTGCGCTGGTCCGGGCCGGCGCGGACGCACAGCTCGAGACCTACCCGGGCGAGGGCCACACCTTCTACGCCGGGTGGCAGTCCATGATCGAGCGCACCGACGAGTTCCTCACCACCCGGATGGGCGCCGCGTGAGCGCACTGTTCGAGGTCGAGGTCAGCACCACCCTCACCGCGATCCACCTCGCCAAGGGCCGCCGGCTGCCGACGAAGGACGTCGAGCGCGCCGTGGTCGAGACGCAGAAGGGCATCGTCGGCGACCGCTACCACGGCACCCGCCACCGCCACGTCTCGCTGCAGTCGCGCGCACAGCTCGACGAGGCGGCCGCGACGTACGGTGCCCCGATCGCCAGCGAGCTGACCCGCCGCAACCTCACGCTCGCCGACGGCGTCGTGCCCACCGCTCCCGGGACCCGCATCACCGTGGGCGAGGGCGAGGACGCCGTCGAGCTGGAGGTGGTCCGCGTCGCCGCGCCCTGCAAGCTGCTCGACGACACCATCGGCCCCGACGCCCAGCACGCCCTGCGCCGCCGCGCGGGCACCATCTGCCGGGTGCTGTCCGGCGGCGAGATCGCCGTCGGCGACACGGTCACCTGGGTCGCCCCGTGAGCGTCCCGGGCACGGCCGGCCTGCTGCTGGCCGCCGGCGCCGGACGTCGCATGGGCCGGCCCAAGGCGCTCGTCGACGACTGGCTGGAGCGCAGCGTCGGCGTCCTGCGCGACGGGGGCTGCACGCCGCTGACCGTCGTCCTCGGTGCCGCCGCCGACCAGGCCCGGGCGCGGGTGCCCGACGGGGTCGCCGTCGTCGTCGCCGAGGACTGGGCCAGCGGCATGGGCGCCTCGCTGGCCGCCGGCCTGGCCGCGCTCGCGCCGACGGACGCCGTCGCCGCGCTCGTCCACCTCGTCGACCTCCCCGACGTCGGCCCCGACGTCGTCACCCGGGTGCTCGCGGAGCCACACGGTCCGGACACGCTCCGCCGCGCGTCGTACGACGGGGAGGCGGGGCACCCCGTCCTGCTCGGCCGCGACCACTGGGACGGCGTCCGCGCGGCGGCGTCCGGCGACCGAGGGGCGCGCGACTACCTGCGCGTCCGTGACGTCGAGCAGGTGGAGTGCGGCGACCTCGCCGGCGGCCTCGACGTCGACACCCGCGTCGACACCCACGCGGACAGCAGAGGAGACACCAACCAGGAGGGAACCTCCCCGACCTAGAGTCACGCCCATGGCAGACGCGCAGGTCGCACCGCAGGTCGCATCGGTCTCCGAGCTCAACGAGCGGCTCGAGGCCACCGGGTACGTCGGGGACACCTCGCTCGCGACCACCGCCTGGCTGGCGCTGGCGATGCAGCGTCCGCTGCTGCTCGAGGGCGAGCCCGGCACGGGCAAGACGTCGCTGGCCGAGTCGATCGCCGCGTCGCTGGAGCTGCCGCTCATCCGGTTGCAGTGCTACGAGGGCATCGACGCCACGCAGGCCCTCTACGACTGGGACTTCCCCCGCCAGATCCTCCACCTCCGCGCCCTGGAGGCGACCGGGGAGAGGGCCGCCTCCGCGCAGGCCGCCGAGGAGGGGTTGTACGACGAGCGGTTCCTGCTCGCCCGCCCGGTGCTGGCCGCGCTGCAGCAGGCCCCCGCCGTCCTGCTCGTCGACGAGGTCGACCGCGCCGACGACGAGTTCGAGGCGTTCCTGCTCGAGGTGCTGTCGACCTACCAGGTCACCATCCCGGAGCTCGGCACCGTCACCGCCGCCGAGCCGCCGGTCGTCATCCTCACCTCGAACCGCACCCGCGACCTCCACGACGCCCTCAAGCGCCGCTGCCTCTACCACTGGATCGACCACCCGGGCCTGGAGCGCGAGGTGCAGATCGTGCGCTCCCGTGCGCCCGAGGTCGCCGAGACCCTCGCCCGCCAGGTCGTGCAGGCGGTGCAGGGCCTGCGCCAGGGCGGCGGGCTGCTCAAGCCGCCCGGCGTCGCCGAGACCCTCGACTGGGCGCGCGCGCTGCAGATGCTCGGCACCACCGAGCTCGACCTCGAGGTCGCCTCGCAGACCGTCGGCGCGCTGGTGAAGTACCGCGAGGACATGAACCGCGTGCAGATGGCCCTGGACCGGATGCTCGCGGCGTGAGCACCCCCGGCCCGGACCACCTGGTCGACCGCGACGGCCAGGTGCTCGAGATCCACCACCCCGGCGACGAGGTGCTGCTCGCGTTCACCCGCGCGCTGCGCGCCTCCGGGGTCGGCGTCACGGCCGACCGCGCGCACGGCTACCTGCGGGCCGCCTCGCTGCTCGACGCCGGCGACCGTGAGGGCGTCCGCCTCGCCGGACGGGCGACCCTGTGCGCCGGGCCGGACGACCTCGAGCGCCACGACGAGGTCTTCGAGGCCTGGTTCGACCCGCGCGGCGAGCTGCCCCGCCAGCGGGACCGCGCCGCCAGCAACACCCCCCAGCTCACCCAGCTGCCCGAGCAGGAGCCGGAGCCGGGGGAGGGCGAGGCGAGCGACGACGACGTCATCCGCGCGGCGGCGAGCGAGGTGGAGATCCTGCGCCACCGCGACGTCGCCACCCTGGAGCCGTCCGAGCGGGCGCGGCTCGAGGCCATGTTCGCGTCGCTGCCCTGCCGCGTCCCGCGCCGTCGTACGGCGCGGCACCGGGCGTGGCACCGCGGCCAGGTCGACGCCTCCCGCACGCTGCGCGAGTCGCTGCGCCGGATGGGGGAGCCTGGCCGGATCGCGTGGCGCCGCCGCTCGACCCGGCCGCGTCGCGTCGTCCTGCTGCTCGACGTGTCCGGGTCGATGAGCGGGTACGCCGACGCGCTGCTCCGCCTCGCCCACCGCTACGTCGGCGTGACGCCGCCGGGCGCGGCGTACGGCGTGGAGGCGTTCACGGTCGGCACCCGGCTGACCCGGATCACCCGCGCCCTGGCGAGCCACCGGGACGCCGCCAAGGCGATCGAGGCGGCCGGCGACGTCGTCCCCGACTGGTCCGGCGGGACCCGGCTGGGGGAGTCGCTGCAGGCCTTCACCGACCGGTGGGGCGCCGCCGGGCTGGCCCGGGGGGCCGTCGTCGTGATCTGCAGCGACGGGTGGGAGCGCGGCGAGGTCGACGTCCTGGAGGAACAGGTCGTGCGCCTCGCCCGTTACGCCCACCGCGTGGTGTGGGTGAACCCACACCGCGGCAAGGCCGGCTACGAGCCGGTGCAGCGTGGCGTCCAGGCGGTCCTGCCGCACGTGGACGACTTCCTCGCCGGCCACTCGCTGGCGACGTACGCGGAGCTGGTGGAGGTGGTCGCCCGTGCGTGAGGTGCTGGACGAGCTGATGGAGTGGTGGGACGCCGGCGAGGAGATCGGCGTCGGCACCGTGGTGGCGACCTTCCAGTCGGCGCCGAGGCCCCCGGGCGCGTCGATGCTGGTCGGCCCCGACGGCTCCGCCGTGGGCTCGGTCTCCGGCGGGTGCGTCGAGGGTGCGGTGTACGAGCTGGCGCAGGAGGTCACCACCTCCGGCGAGCCCGTCCTGCAGCGCTACGGCGTCTCCGACGACGACGCCTTCGCCGTCGGCCTGACGTGCGGCGGGATCCTCGACGTGTACGTCGAGAAGGTCTCGCAACAGACGTTCCCCGAGCTCGGCCGGGTCGCCGCCGACGTCGCCGCAGGACGCCCGGTCGCCGTCGCGACGGTCGTGGAGCACCCCGACCCGGCGCTGCTCGGCCGACGGATGTTCCTGCGCCCCGGCGGCCCCGGCGAGGAGCTGTCCGTCGAGGGCTCGTTCGGCAGCGAGCGGGCGGACGACGCCGTCCGCGACGACGCCCTCGGCCTGCTCGCGCAGGGCCGCAGCGAGGTCCTCGGCTACGGCCCGGACGGCGAGCGACGCGGCGAGGGCATGCGGGTCTTCGTGTGGGCGCTCGCCCCGAAGCCGCGGATGCTCGTGTTCGGCGCCATCGACTTCGCCGCCGCCGTCGCCCGGGTCGGGTCGTTCCTGGGCTACCACGTGACGGTCTGCGACGCCCGTCCCGTCTTCGCCACCGCGACCCGCTTCCCCGAGGCCGACGACGTCGTCGTCGACTGGCCCCACCGCTACCTCACCGCCGAGGTCGAGGCCGGCCGCATCGACGCCCGCACCGTCGTCACCGTGCTCACCCACGACCCGAAGTTCGACGTCCCGCTGCTCGAGGTCGCGCTCACGCTGCCCGAGGTCGCCTACGTCGGGGCGATGGGTTCGCGTCGTACGCACGACGACCGGCTCGAGCGCCTCCGCGAGAAGGGCCTGGACGACGAGGCCATCGCCCGGCTCTCGTCGCCCATCGGCCTCGACCTCGGCGCCCGCACCCCGGAGGAGACCGCCATCTCCATCGCCGCCGAGGTCATCGCCTCGCGCTGGGGCGGCTCCGGCCGCCGCCTCGCGGCCACCGACGGCCGCATCCACGCCGACGCCGCGAGGTAGCCGGCCCGGGCCTCGTCTCAGCAGCGGCCCGAGCCTGTGGAGTCACTAAGGAACGGCAGGTACCGTGAGCCCCGTCACGTTCCCATTGCCTGGAGGCTGTCAGTGACCTCGGACCTCGCTCAGCGTCGGCTCGCGACCGTGAGCGCGTGGTCCCGCTTCGTGGAGCACGGGGACGCCGCGGAGCCCGTCGTCCGGCCGGAGATCCTGGGCAGCTGGGAGCGGTCGAAGCGGGTCAGCCTGGACATCGACGAGGCGCCCCTGGCCGACGAGTCCGAGACGACCTCGCTGTGGAAGGACTCCCCGCTCCAGGTCGCCGTCGAGCGGGTCGAGGCCGAGCTGCGCCGCACCGCCGAGGACGGCGACCTCGTGCTGGCCGTGACCGACCCGGCGACCCGCGTGCTGTGGACGTACGGCGGGCGCGTGATGCGGCGCAAGGCCGAGACCGTGAACTTCGTGGCCGGTGGGCGCTGGGACGATCAGTCCGTCGGCACCAACGCCCTCGACCTCGCCAACCGCCTGCTCGAGCCGGCGATGGTGTTCAGCGCCGAGCACTACGCCCCGCTCGTCCACAACTGGGTCTGCTGGGCCGCGCCGGTGCACGACCCCGCGACCGGCCGCCACCTCGGCGTCATCGACCTGTCGACGACCTGGGACCGCACCCACCCCATCGGCCAGGCCACCGCCCGGGTGATGGCGCGCCTGATCGAGACCGCGATCCCGGCGTCCGCCCACCACCCGACGCTGCCGGACGAGACCGACGACCCCGGCCTGGTCATGACGCTGCTCGGCACCGCCGAGGTCCGCCTCGACGGGCAGCGCCTGCTGCTGAACCGCCGCCAGACCGAGATCCTCGCCCTGCTCGCGCTGCACCCCGAGGGGCTGAGCCTCGAGCAGCTCCACGCCCTCGTCTACGGCGACCAGGGCGTCACCTTCTCCACCCTCAAGGCGGAGGTCTCCCACCTTCGCTCGGCCGTCGGGGGTCAGCTCGCCTCGCGGCCCTACAAGCTGCTGATGCCGGTGAGCACCGACGTCGACCACGTCCTCGCACTGCTCCGCCGCGGCCGGGTGGCCGAGGCCGTCGACGCGTACGGCGGCGACCTGCTGCCCGGCACGAACTCCCCGGCGCTCTCGGAGCTCGCCGAGTACGTCGCCGTGGCCGTCCGCGAGGCGCTCCTCGCCAGTCCCGACCCGGACGCCGTCCTGCGCTACGCCGAGCGCGCGCCGTACGACGCCGAGGTGGTGGAGCACTGCCTCGCCGTGGTCGGCCGCGAGGGTGGGTCGGCCCACCCAGCCGTGCCGCTGCTCAAGGGCCGGCTCGCCGCGGCCCGCGACCGCTGACGGTCCTCGGACCACCTGCTCGCACCGCCGAGGCCGGGGCGACGTCGCTCACACGTCCCCACGACGACGTCCCCGGGCCGGTCGCGGCACCGCGCGCGAAGCCTCCTCCCGCGGCTCCGATCGTCGTCGTACACCCGCCGGAGCAGCCTCCGACCGCCTCCAACCTTCCGCCAACGTCGCCCACCTAGGTTGCCGAGTGGTAACCCACGTCACAGCGGATGGAGCGGTGCGAATGACCAAGATCACGATGATGGTCGACGGCGCGAAGGTGGCCGACGACGTCGAACCCCGCACGCTTCTCGTGCAGTACCTGCGCGAGCAGCTCGGCAAGACCGGCACGGTCGTGGGGTGCGACACCTCCAACTGCGGGGCCTGCACCGTGCACATGAACGGCACGTCCGTGAAGTCCTGCAACGTGCTCGCCGTCCAGGCCGACGGCGCCGAGGTGACCACCATCGAGGGGCTCGCGAAGGACGGTGAGCTGCACCCCGTCCAGGAGGCCTTCCGCGACTGCCACGGCCTCCAGTGCGGCTACTGCACCCCCGGGATGATCATGCAGAGCGTCGCGCTCCTGCAGGAGAACCCGAAGCCGTCGGAGTCGGAGATCCGTGAGGGTCTCGAGGGCAACCTGTGCCGGTGCACCGGCTACCACAACATCGTCAAGGCCGTGCAGCAGGCGGCCGGGCAGAGTGAAGGAGTGAACGCGTGACCCAGCTCGAGGACCGTCCCGACGTCCAGCCGGAGATCGGGCGCGACCGTCGCCGCAAGGAGGACCAGCGGCTGATCACCGGTCGCACCCGCTGGACCGACAACATCACCCTGCCGGGCATGCTGCACCTCGCGATGGTGCGCAGCCCCTTCGCGCACGCCAAGATCACCTCGATCGACACCGAGCAGGCGAAGGCCTCCACGAACGTCGTGGGCGTCTACACCGCCGCCGACCTCGGCGAGAGCCAGGGCGTGCTGATCAACGCGTGGGCCATCACCGAGGACCAGAAGGCCCCCACCCACCTGCCGATGCCGGGCGACCGGGTGACCTTCGCCGGCGAGATCGTCGCCGTCGTCGTCGCCCGCACCCAGCGCGAGGCGCGCGACGCCGCCGAGCTGGTCGACGTGGAGTACGAGGAGCTGCCCGCCGTCCTCGACCTCAAGAAGGCCGCGGCCGACGAGGTCCTCGCCCACCCGGAGCTCGGCACCAACAAGTCCGCGTTCTGGAAGTTCGACTCGGAGGAGGCCGGCACCGGCGGCAACGTCGACGCGGCCATCGAGAAGGCCCGCACCGACGGCGTCGTCATCGAGCGGGAGTACCGCCAGCAGCGCCTCATCCCGGCCTTCATGGAGCCCCGCTCGACCGTGGTCGACCCGACCGGCGAGCAGATCACCATGTGGTCCGCCACCCAGATCCCGCACATCCTGCGGTTCGCGCTCGCCGCGACCACCGGGGTGCCGGAGTCGAAGATCCGCGTCATCGCCCCCGACGTGGGCGGCGGGTTCGGCGGCAAGCTGCAGACCACCCCCGAGGAGTGGCTGACGTTCTGCCTGGCCAACAAGCTCGGGAAGTCGATCAAGTACACCGAGACCCGCTCGGAGTCCCTGGTCGCCGCCCACCACGGTCGCGACCAGTGGCAGAAGCTGACCCTGTCGGCCGAGAAGGACGGCACCGTCACCGGCCTCAAGGTCGAGCTGCTCGCCGACCTCGGCTCCTACGTCTCCCTCGTGGGCGGCGGCGTCCCGGTGCTCGGCGCGTTCATGTTCAACGCGATCTACAAGTTCCCGGCGTACCAGTTCAACTGCCAGACCGTCTTCACCAACAAGACCTGGACGGACGCCTACCGCGGCGCCGGCCGGCCGGAGGCGACGTACGGCATCGAGCGGATGATGAGCGAGCTCGCCGCCGAGCTCGACATGGACCCGATCGAGCTGCGCGAGAAGAACTGGATCAAGCACGAGGAGTTCCCGTTCACCACGGTGGCGGGCCTCGAGTACGACACCGGCAACTACGAGGCCGCGACCGCCAAGGCCCTCGAGATGTTCGGGTACGACGAGCTGCGGGCCGAGCAGAAGCAGCGCCGCGACGCCGGTGACCGCGTCCAGCTCGGCATCGGCATCTCGACCTTCACCGAGATGTGCGGCCTGGCCCCCTCGCGGGTGCTCGGCCAGCTCAACTACGGCGCGGGCGGCTGGGAGCACGCGAGCGTGCGCATGCTGGCCACCGGCAAGGTCGAGGTCGTGACCGGCGCCTCCGCGCACGGCCAGGGCCACGAGACGGCGTTCAGCCAGATCGTCGCCGACCGCCTCGGCGTCGCCTTCGAGGACGTCGAGGTCCTGCACGGCGACACGCAGATCGCCCACAAGGGCCTCGACACCTACGGCTCCCGCTCCCTCGTGGTCGGCGGCGAGGCGCTGGTGAAGGCGACCGACAAGGTCATCGAGAAGGCCAAGCCCGTCGCGGCCCACCTGCTCGAGGCCAGCGTCGACGACATCGAGTTCTCGGCCGGTCGCTTCTCGGTCAAGGGCACCGACCAGGGCCTCGCGATCGGTGAGATCGCCGCGGCCGTGTTCGCCGCCCACAACTACCCCGAGGGCATGGAGCCGTCGCTCGACTCCGAGGCGACGTACGACCCCGTCAACTTCAACTACCCCCACGGCACGCACCTGTGCGCCATGGAGGTCGACACCGAGACCGGTGCCGTGAAGATGCGGAAGTACGTCTGCGTCGACGACATCGGCAACGTCATCAACCCGCTGATCGTCTCCGGCCAGGTGCACGGCGGCCTGGTGCAGGGCATCGCGCAGGCGCTGTGGGAGGAGGCGGTGTACGACGAGGCCGGCACGCTGGTGTCCGGCTCGTTCGTGGACTACCTGCTGCCGACGTCGGCCGACACCATCAGCTTCGACATCGAGCACACGACCACCCCGTCGATCACCAACACGCTCGGCACCAAGGGCGTGGGCGAGGCCGGCACGATCGCCTCCACGCCGGCCGTGGTCGGCTCGATCGTGGACGCGGTGCGCCACCTGGGAGTGAACGACATCCAGATGCCCTGCACGCCCGAGCGGGTGTGGAAGGCCATCCAGGGGGCCGGCGACGGCGGCCCCGCCACCGAGGGTGCGGCCATGCCGCACTTCGACCCCGACGAGCCCGGCACCGACAGCACGGAAGGAGCGGGCGCATGATCCCCGCACAGTTCGACTACCTCGCTCCCACGTCGGTCGAGGAGGCGCTCGCCGCCCTGGCCGAGCACGGGGACGACGCCAAGATCCTGGCCGGCGGCCAGTCGCTGCTGCCGGTGCTCCGGCTGCGCCTCAACGCGCCGGAGGTGGTGATCGACCTCGGTCGCATCGACTCCCTGCGGGGCGTGCGGGACGACGGCGACGCGATCGTGATCGGCGCGATGACGCCGCACTCGGTCGTGGGCTCCGACCCGCTGGTCAACGAGCACGCCGAGCTCCTGGCGAAGGCGATCCACGACCTCGCGGACGCCCAGATCCGTCACCGCGGCACCTTCGGCGGCGCCCTGGCGCACGCCGACCCCGCGGGCGACCTGGGCGCCCCGGCCGTGGCGCTGGGCTCGCAGTTCGTCATCCAGGGCGCGAACGGCACCCGGACGGTGGACGCGCAGGAGTTCTTCGTCGACCTCTTCGAGACCGCCATCGGCGAGGACGAGATCCTCACCGAGATCCGCGTCCCGAAGCACACCGGCTGGGGCTCGCACTACGAGAAGTTCGTGCGCGTCGCCCACCAGTGGTCGATCGTCGCCGTGGCGGCGGCCGTGCGCTCCGAGGGCGGCACGATCGCCGAGGCGCGCGTCGGGCTGACCAACATGGGCAACACGCCGATCCGCGCCCACGCGGTCGAGCGGGCGCTCGTGGGGCAGCCGGCGACCGAGGAGGCGGTGGCCGCCGCGGCCGCCCACGCCACCGAGGGCACCAACCCGCCCGCCGACCTCAACGGCGACGCCGACTACCGGCGTCACCTGGCCGGCGTCCTCACCCGGCGGGCCGTCCTCGCCGCCGCCGGGGCGTGATCGGGTGCAGCTGACACACGAGTTCACCGTGCCCGCCGGGATCGACGAGACCTGGCGGGTCCTGGACGACATCGAGTCCGTGGGGGCCTGCTTCCCGGGTGCCCAGGTGACCTCCGTCGAGGGGGACACCTTCCAGGGCACGGTGAAGGTGAAGCTCGGACCGATCGCGCTGGTCTACTCCGGGACGGGCACGTTCACGGAGAAGGACGAGGCCACCCACAAGATGGTCATCGCGGCCAAGGGCAAGGACAAGCGCGGCAACGGCACCGCTGGTGCGGACGTCGTGGCCACGCTCGCCGAGTCCGGTCCCGACGCCACGGTGGTGAACGTGGTGACCGACCTGCAGATCACCGGCAAGCCGGCGCAGTTCGGCCGCGGCGTGATGCAGGACGTATCCGACAAGCTGCTCGGCAAGTTCGTCGAGTGCCTGGAGGGCAAGTTCACCGCCACCCCGGAGCCCGCCGCGGCCCCGGCCGCTGCCGCGGCCACTGAGGTCGGAGCGGACGCCTCGGGTGCGGACGCCACGTCGGCTGCCGCCGCGGCGCCGGCGGCTCCGGCGGCCGACGCCCGGGCCGGGGCGGACACGCAGGACCGCGTCGCCGCGGGCCCGCGTGCGGTCCCGACGGCGTCGACGGGCTCGTCGGGCGGCTCGCACCGTGCCGACGAGGACGAGGCGCTCGACCTGGGCGCCACCGTCCTCCCGGTGCTGCTGAAGTCCTACGGACCCCAGCTCGCCGGCGGCCTCGGCGTCCTCGCGCTGATCATCTGGCTGATCCGCCGCAGGTAGCTCCACCGCTCGTACGACGGCCCGCCCCCGCTCCCCGCGGTGGCGGGCCGTCGTGCGTCCGGAGAGCGAGGTACGCGCTCGACCAGCGGTCCGTGCCGGCCCGGGGCGGCGACCCGCCTCAGAACACCCCGCGCGGGCGGAACTGGACGGAGATGCGCGGGCCCGCGTGGGCGGCCTTGGGGACGGCGTGCTCCCAAGTGCGCTGGCAGGAGCCGCCCATGACGAGCAGGTCGCCGTGGCCCATCTCGACGGACGTCGACGGCCCACCGCCGCGGGGGCGCAGCGCGAGCCGACGCGGGTCGCCGACGCTCACGATGGCGACCATCGTGTCGTTCGTGGCGCCGCGACCGAAGGTGTCGCCGTGCCAGGCGACGGAGTCGCGCCCGTCGCGGTAGAAGCAGCAGCCCGCCGTCACGAACCGCTCGCCCAGCTCGTCGGCGTACGCCGCGTCGAGCGCGTCCCTGGCCGCGGTGAGGGCCGGGTGGGGGAGGGGCTCGCCCTCGCCGTAGGTGTGCAGCAGCCGCGGGACGTCGACCACGCGGTCGTACATCGCCCGCCGCTCGGCGCGCCACGGGACGTCGTGGACGAGCGTCGCGAAGACGTCGTCGGGGTCCTCCAGCCACGACCGGGCGACGTCCACCCAGGCGCCCGCGGAGAGCGTGCGGCGCTCTGCCGGGGTCCGCGAGGGGGGCGCCTCGGCGAAGAGCGAGCCCTGGAAGTCCACACCGCGAGCCTAGCACCTGGTTCGAACACCTGTTCGTCCCGAACGGGCCGTTTCCTCAAGTCCTGAGATAGCCGCAAGAGACTCGCAAGGTCTGAGTATTCGGTGAACGGCCGACTTACATTGCCGCTATGACGTCCCTCCTCCCCGAGCGTCTCCCGCGGCTCGCCGAGACGCCGGTGACCGCCGTCGCCGCCCCCCAGGACGCCGTTCGCACGGAGGAGGCGGAGTCCGCCGCGTGCAAGCACGTGCGGGTCCGCGAGTACGTCCGTAGCCTCGCCGAGGGGCTCGCCCCCGGTTCGCCGATGCCGTCCGAGCGCCACCTGGTGACCCGCTTCGGCGTGGCCCGGATGACGGTGCGCCAGGCCCTTGACACCCTGGTGGCCGAGGGTCTCCTGGACCGGGTCCCCGGCCGGGGGACCTTTGTGGCCGAGCGACGCGGCTCCGGCGAGGGCCTCCGCGGCTTCGCCGACGAGATGGCGGGCCGGGGGATGGTCGCCGACTCGCAGACGCTGCACGCCCAGCAGGCGCCCGCCAGCCCCGGCGTGGCCCGCGCCCTCGGGCTCACCACCTCCGACCTGGTGTGGCACTGGCGTCGCCTGCGCCTCGCCGACGGGCGCCCGATCGCCATCGAGGACTCGTGGTTCGCGGCGACCTCGCTGCCCGACTTCGACCCCGCCCGCCCGCCGACGAGCCTGTTCGACGCGCTCGGCGACCGCGGCCTGCGTCCGGTGTCCTCGGAGGACTCCGTGGCGGCCGACCTGGCCAGCCCCGCCGAGGCCCGGCAGCTCGGGATCTCGCGGGCCGCCCCGGTCCTGCGGCTCGCTCGCCGCGGCACCGTCGCCGGCCGCCCGGTCGTCGCGACCCGCATCATGTTCCGCGCGGACCGCTACACGTTCTGGTCGCGTCAGACCGACCTGGCCGGCTGAGCCGACCCGCTCCGCCTAGACCGGCCCGCCCCGGTCGGCCGAGCGGCTCAGGTCGCCCAGGCGGGCCACCACGGAACCCGACTCCTCGCACACCCACACCGGGTCGGGACCACCCAGTTCCGGGCTGATGTGCAGGGGGTGCGCCGGCGCCTCGTCGCAGCCCTGGCAGAGCGGCCAGCGACCCACGGTGTCGAGCAGGACGTCCTGCACGTCCTGCGCCACCAGACCCGCGACGTACTGCGCGCCCTCGGGCCACTGCTCCACCCACCAGCGGCGCGAGGCCACGGCGTCCTCGAGCGCGGACACGGCGTAGGGGTCGGCCATCCGCCGCGCCTCCAGGTCCGCCAGCACCCGTGCGCGCGACTCCAGCATCGCGTCGTCCACCCGACCATCATGACGCCCGACCCAACCGCGTGGCAGCCCGCGCGGACGCCCGCGGCGACCTAGGCTCGCGCCGTGCACGAGACACCACCGGAGCCGCTGCTCGAGGTGGCCGTGCGCCACGAGCGCGACGTGGCCGGTGCCCTCGAGGGCGGGGCGGACCGCCTCCTGCTGGCCGGGGACGGCGGGCTCTCGCCCGAGCCCGCGACCGTCACCGCCGTGTGCCGGGCGGCCGACGAGCTGCCCGTCCGGGTGGTGCTGCGCCTCAACGACGGCTGGACGACGACGGGCGGGGAGGCCGCCCGGCTGGTCGGGCTCGGCACCGAGTACGTCGACCGCGGCGCCGAGGGCCTCGCGCTCGGGTTCCTCGACCCCGACCTCGAGGTCGACCTCGACGTCTGCGCCCACCTCCTGGCGCGCCTGCCCGCCGTGCCGTGGACCTTCCACCGCGCCGTCGACGCCACCCTCGACATGCGCCGCTCCCTGCGCCGGCTCGTGGGGCTTCCCCGCCTGAGCGCGATCTGGTCGGCCGGGTCGCCCCGCGGTCTCGGGGCGGGGTTCGAGGACCTCCTCGACGCCGCCCGCGCCGACGAGGCGGTCGCCGCCCTCCTCATGCCCGGTGGCGACCTGCGCGCCGAGCAGGTGCCGTGGCTGCTGCGGGCGGGTGTCCGCCAGTTCCACCTCGGGGACGAGGCCCGCCCGGGCCGCTCGGCCCGCGCGTACGTCGACGGGGGCCTCGTCCGCTCCCTGCGCCTCCTGCTCGACGACCTCGGCGCCCGGGTCCGGTGACGGCGGCGGCGCCGACGCCCCCGCCCGCGCTGCGCCCCGGGGACCTCGTGGCCGCCGTCGCCCCCGCGGGCCCCGCCGGCCTCGCCCGCGTCGCGGAGGGCACGGCGCTGCTGACCTCCTGGGGGCTGCGGGTCCGTCCCGCGGTCGACCTCGGCCCCGCGGAGACCACGTGGCTGGCCGGCCCCGACGCCGCCCGGGCGCAGGCCGTCACGCAGGCCTGGTGCGACCCGGACATGGCCGCCGTCTGGACCCTGCGCGGCGGCGTCGGGTGCCACCGCGTCGTCGACCTCCTCGACTGGCCCGCGATGGCCGCGGCGGCCGAACGCCACGGTCCTCGCCTGCTCGTCGGCTACTCCGACGTGACGGCGCTGCACCAGGCCGTCGGCGCGCGCCTCGGCCTCGGCGGGCTGCACGCGGCCGGGATCGCGTCGCTGCCCGGCCTGCACCCCGACGCGGCCGAGGACCAGCGCGCGCTGCTGCTCGGCGGGACGCCCCCGGTCCTGGCCGGTCGCCCCGCGGTCGGCGGGGTCGCCACGGGGCCGCTGGTGGGCGGCAACCTCACCGTGCTCGCCGCAGGCGCCGGCACCCCGGGGGTGCAGCCCGCCGCCGGCCGCGTCGTGCTCCTCGAGGACGTCGGGGAGGCGCCCTACCGTCTCGACCGCGCCGTCACGCAGCTCGCCCGCTCCGGGTGGCTGGACCGCTGCCTCGGCGTGGCCGTCGGCCAGCTGACGGACTGCGGCGACGCCACGGTGGCCCGGGACGTGCTCGTGCTGCGGCTGCGGGCCCTGGGCGTCCCGGTGGTCACCGACCTGCCGCTGGGCCACGAGGCCGACAGCCGGTCGGTGCCGATCGGTGCCGTCGTCCACCTCGACGGCGACGCCGGCACCCTGCAGGTCCTGGAGCCGCTGGCGCCGCTCAGGCCAGGGCGCTGAGCTCGGCCGCGAGGTTGGCGCGGGCGGGGCGCTCCCAGTAGCGCCGACCGTGCGAGGTCGCGAAGAGCACCGGGCGGTCGAGCAGGTCGCCGAGGACGGCGGACCGGCCGCGGGCGAAGTCGTCGTCAGAGACGTGCGACCACTCGGCGCGCACGTCGGCGGCGTACTCGCGGTAGCGGCGGTGCCCCGACGCGAGGATCGCCAGGTCGGCGTCGCACAGCGCCGCACCGTCGCGGTCGCCGTCGTCGGCGCGATGGTCGACGGTCAGCAGCACGAGCCGGGCGACCTCGGCGGCGACGCCCGGCCCGGGCCCGTCCTCCCCGAGGTCGACGAGCGCCTGCTTGGCCCAGTCGGCGGACCGGACCTCGTCGTCGTCACCGCGCTCGTGGACCCCGTCGTGGAACCAGGCGGCCAGGGACACCGTGACCGGGTCGAACCGCTCCCCGACCGCGGACAGCTCCGTCAGCCGGTCCAGCACCTCGCCGAGGTGGCGCAGGTCGTGGTAGCGCCGGCCGGGGTCGCCGTAGGCCGCCAGCAGGGCGTCGCGCAGGCCGAGGGCGCCCGGCAGGGGCCAGCGCGGGGCGGGGTCGCTCACGACCCGGCGGCGTGCGGGGCCGCCTCGCCGTCGGGCACCGCCCCTGCCGTCGTCCCGACGTCGCGCGGGCTCATCGCCCAGCGGATCGTGCGGGTGGCGGCCTCGCCGGCGGCGCGGACGGCGGTCTGCTCGACGCCCGGCAGCAGCGGCAGGCGCAGCGGGAGCCGCGTCCACCACGGCATCAGGCCGATGCCGGCCGCCATGAGCACGCCGTACGGCGCCCGGGCCGGCAGCGGCAGGTCGGGGTGCAGCACGAGGTGGCGCACGGCCTCCCGGGCGTGGCGGGTGCCCCGCAGCTCGGGGCGGAAGTCGCGGAGCACCTGCGCGAGCTCGGCCTCCGTCCGAGGCGGGTCGAGGACGCCGAGGCGGGCGCTGACCTCCCCGACCTGGGCGACGTAGGTGTCGCGCTCGTCCTGCGTCAGCTCGTCGTCGCCGTAGACGGTGTGGGAGCGCAGGAAGCTGTCCGCCTCGGCGGCGTGCACCCAGGCGAGCAGGTGCGGGTCGGAGGCGGCGTACGGCGTGCCGTCGGGCATCGTGCCGCGCACCCGGTCGTGGATGCTGCGGACGGCCGTGACGGCCTGCTCGGCGTACTGCGCCGGGCCGAACGTGGTGACGGCGAGGAACTGGCTGGTGCGCGCCAGGCGGCCCCACATGTCGACCCGGAAGCCGGAGTTCTCGGCGACCGCCGTCATGGCGACGGGGTGCATGGTCTGCAGCAGGACCGCCCGGATGCCGCCGATGAACATGGCGGCGTCGCTGTGCACGCGGGCGATGGGGCTGTCGGGCTCGAACCACCGGGGCCCCGGGGTGTCGTGGATGCGTTCGCGCTGCCGCGGACCGTCGGGTCCGGCGACGCGCGCGAAGATCATCTGACCGAGTCGGTCGCGCACGGCGTCCATGTCAGTCGAGCGTACGGACCCCCGCCCACCCGGGCGGGGGTCCGCTGCGCTACTCCGGCGTGCGGAGGCCGGGCCAGTCGACCTCGGTGACGGTCCCACCGGAGATCTCCGCCGTGAGCACGGCGGTGTCGGCCCCGACGGGGCAGAGCAGGTAGCGACCCTGCGTCAGCTCGGGGTAGACCAGGCTCGGTCGCGGGCCACCGGGAGTCGGCCGCACGACGACCGCGACGTGGTCGTGGTGGTGACCGTGACCGTGGCCGTGACCGGCCGCGTGCTCCGCGTCGTGGACCCGGAGGGCGGCCAGGTCCGTGCCCTCCGGGTGGATCTCGACCTCGTCACCGACGGTGTGCGCGGGCATGTTCACCACGAGAGCCCCGACGTCACCACCGACGTCGAGCAGGACTGATCCGGTCCCTGCGTGGGGGTTCTCCACGCTCGCCGGGCTCCCGTCGTCCATCACCCCTGGTCGCCTCCGTCGTCCACCGTGCCCGGACGGGTCTGGTAGCCGCCGGACGGGTCCTGGAGGTACGGGAACGCGTTGGTCCCCGGCGCGGCCGACTGCGTTCCGTCGGTCAGCTGGGTGGCGGCGTCGTCCGGCTCGTAGTCCGGGTCGACGAGGGGGATGGTCGCGCCCGCGACGGCCCGCAGCTCGATGGCCACGATGTCGTCGTTGACACGCCGACCGTTCGGGAAGCCGGCGAGGTCGCCGCCGATGATCCCGAGCCGGCTCTGGTCGCCCGGCTGGGTCGGGGGGATGGCCACGTTCAGCCGCAGCATGTCGGCCTGGGTGGGGCCGGTGAAGTTCTGGAAGTCGTCGACCACCCCCTTCGGGATGCCGGTGTGCAGGATCGCGTTCAGGTCGGCTCGTGGCTTGTCGTACGCCTGGAGGTTCGGGAACACGTCCGGGTACAGCACCGGCAGGAGCTTGGCGAGCTCCGGGCGGTCGACGTACTTGCGGAAGCGGCGGTCGGCCGACGGCTGGCCCGCGTTCCAACGGTCCTTGTCGCCCATCGGGATGAGGACCTCGTTGACGAGCGGGTTGCCCAGGCGGGAGACCTGGCGGTAGGGGCCGGTGCCGGTCTTCGTCCCGGTGTCGGGGTCGATGACCGTGGAGGTGCGGCGCTCGGCCGTCGCCCAGATGCCGAGGGTGGCGAACTTGTTGTACCGGTTGGAGGGCTCGTTCTTGTAGCGGGTCAGCCGGGAGATGGGCACCTGGATCGCGATGGTGTGCACGTTGCACGCCTGCACGGAGTTGACGCCGTCCATGGCCGCCATCGGGATGAGGTGGGCCTCGTTGAAGGGGCGGAGCGCACCGAGGTCGAAGATGCTGCCGAGGTCGACGTTGAACGCGTCGGCCCGCTGGCCGCAGAAGAACCAGGTGCCCTTGCGCTTGACCGTCGCCTGCTCGGCGAGCTGCGAGTAGTTCGGCGTGCTCCGGACCCCCACGTTGACCGGCGGAACGGGCAGGTTCTGTCCGAAGACCTCGGTCTGACCGCCTTCAATCCGTGTGGCCTTGTAGAACTGCGGACGGTTCCAGTTCTCGCTGTCGATCGAGTCGATCGGGCCCGTGTTGTAGAGGAAGGAGTTGGGGTTGCGAACCTCGGTGCGGAACTCGAACTGGTAGATGATGTCCGACTCCGCGGTCGCGTTGTTCGCGATGTGGATGCGGTAGCGGACGTCGTCCGAGAACTCGTAGAAGTTCGGGCCGCCGTACGGCTGCTGGAGCGGGAGGAAGTTCGCGATGATCGTCACGAACGACGGGCGGTCCGGGGAGACGAAGGCGTAGACGTCGGTGTTGTCGGCCGCCGGGTCCTGCGAGATCTCCGGTGCTTCGCGGTGGCTGGACATCAGCGGCTCCCGGCGGCGTTGAGGAGACGGGTGACGAGGTCGCGGTCCTTGACTACGACCTCGCGCTCGCCGACGAGCAGGGTGACGGTGTCGCCGCGGTGGTCGTCGACGAGGGCGACCACGCGCTCCTGCGCGCGGTCGGCTCGCGGCCGTGCGGACGCGGACGCGGTGAACGCCCCCGCCCCGGTGACCGCGACGGCGCCGAGTCCGGCTCCTGACGCGGCGATGAAGCTTCTCCTGCTGGTGTCGCTCATGGGTTCTCCCAATCGAGGACCGCGCGCGCGGCTCGGGCGCGCGCGGAGTGCGGGTGTGATCCGGGCCATACGGCGTTCGGAGCCACCCACCCCCCCGGATGGGGGTCCTCGCTGTGGATTTCTAGGACTGTCGCGCGGGCCGCGCGAGACGCGCGAGCAGCCGGTCGAGGTCGTCGTCCACGGTGACGATGCCGGCGGCCTCGGGACGGACGAAACCCGCCTCGACCATGTGGTCGCGCAGCACGAGCAGCGGCTGCCAGAAGCCACCGACGTCGAGGAAGCCGCTGGGCTTGTCGTGGATGCCGATCTGCGCCCAGGTCCACTGCTCGGCGACCTCGTCGAGGGTCCCGGCGCCCCCGGGCAGCACGAGGAACGCGTCGGAGGCGTCGGCCATCGCCTGCTTGCGCTCGTGCATGGTGCCGACCTCGGTGAGCGTGGTGAGGCCGGTGTGGGCGACCTCGCGGGCGAACAGGTCGCGGGGGATGACCCCGAGGACGTCGCCACCCGCCGCCAGCGCGGCGTCCGCGACCTCGCCCATCAGGCCGACGCGCCCGCCGCCGTACACGAGACGGACGCCGCGCTCGGCGAGCGTGCGCCCCACCAGCCGGGCCGCCTCGGCGTACGCCGGGTCGACGCCGGAGCTCGAGCCGCAGAACACCGCCACCGACCGCAGACCCATGCGCCGATCCTGTCAGGACCGCCCCGGGCCGCCAGCCGTAGGTCGAGGAGCATGACCCTCAGGTGGTCGAGCAGCACGCGAGCTCTGCGAGCGAGCGTCGTCGAGACCGCGGTGGGGGGTCTCGACGGGTTGGACCGACGGTCGTGGTCGTGGTGGTCTCGACGACGGGGAACCGCTAGCGCCCTTCGACGGGCTCAGGAACCACGGCTCGGCTGCTCGACCACCTGCGGCCGCAACAGGACGAAGTGAGCGAGTTCGGGCTCGCAGATCGCACACATCGTCCTGCGCTGGCCGTGGTGGCACCGCTGCTCGACCATCTGAGCCCATGGTGGTCGAGCAGCAAGAGAGCGCAGCGCGCGCGTCGTCGAGATCACGGTGAGGGTCTCGACAAGCTCGACCGGCGGTGGTGCGGACCGACGTCGACACTCGACAGGTCCCGACGGCGCTGAGCCGGCCGCTACAGCGTCGAGAGGTCCTCGGCGTCGACGATGCGGTAGGCGTAGCCCTGCTCGGCGAGGAAGCGCTGGCGGTTGGCGGCGAAGTCCGCGTCGACGGTGTCCCGGGAGACGACCGTGTAGAACCGCGCCGTCCGGCCGTCGGTCTTCGGGCGCAGCAGGCGGCCGAGGCGCTGCGCCTCCTCCTGCCGCGACCCGAACGAGCCGGACACCTGGATGGCCACCTCCGCCCCGGGCAGGTCGATCGAGAAGTTGGCGACCTTCGAGACGACCAGCAGGCGCTCCTCGCCCGAGCGGAACGCCTCGAACAGCCGCTGCCGCTCCCTGACCGGCGTCTCGCCCTTGATGACGGGCGCCCCGAGGGCCTCGGCGAGCTCGTCGAGCTGGTCGATGAACTGGCCGATCACCAGCGTCGGCGCCTCCGGGTGCCGGTCGACGAGGGCCTTCACCACCCGCGTCTTCTGCGCGGTCGTGGCGGCGAGCCGGTAGCGCTCCTCCGGCTCGGAGGTGGCGTAGACCAGCCGGTCGGAGTCGGGCAGCGACACCCGGACCTCCACGCAGTCCGCGGGCGCGATCCAGCCCTGGGACTCGATGTCCTTCCACGGGGCGTCGTACCGCTTGGGCCCGATGAGGCTGAACACGTCGCCCTCGCGACCGTCCTCGCGCACCAGCGTCGCGGTCAGGCCGATGCGCCGCCGAGCCTGCAGGTTCGCGGTCATGCGGAAGATCGGGGCGGGCAGCAGGTGCACCTCGTCGTACACGATGAGGCCCCAGTCGCGGGCGTCGAGCAGCTCGAGGTGCGGGTAGACGCCCTTCCGCTTCGTGGTCAGCACCTGGTAGGTCGCGATCGTGACGGGGCGGACTTCCTTGACGGTGCCGGAGTACTCGCCGATCTCGTCCTCCGTCAGGGTCGTGCGACGGACCAGCTCGTCCTTCCACTGGCGCGCGGAGACCGTGTTGGTCACGAGGATCAGCGTGGTCGCCTGCGCCCGTGACATCGCCGCCGCGCCCACGAGGGTCTTCCCCGCACCGCAGGGCAGGACGACGACGCCGGAGCCGCCGTGCCAGAACGAGTCGGCGGCCTCCTCCTGGTATGGCCGCAGCGACCAGCCGTCGGTGTCCAGGGAGATCGGGTGGGCCTCGCCGTCGACGTACCCCGCGTAGTCCTCGGCGGGCCAGCCGATCTTCAGCAGCGCCTGCTTGAGGTTGCCCCGCTCGGAGGCATGGACGACGACGGTGTCGGGGTCGATGCGCTCGCCGAGCATCCCGGCGACCTTCTTCGCGCGCAGGACCTCCTCGAGCACCGGCCGGTCGGTGCTGACGAGCACCAGCCCGTGCAGCGGGTGCTTGTCGAGGCGCAGCCGGCCGTAGCGCGCCATCGTCTCGGCGACGTCGACGAGCAGCGCGTGCGGGACGGGGTAGCGGGAGTACTCCATCAGCGCGTCGACGACCTGCTCGGCGTCGTGCCCGGCGGCGCGGGCGTTCCAGAGCCCCAGCGGGGTCAGGCGGTAGGTGTGGACGTGCTCGGGGCTGCGCTCCAGCTCGGCGAACGGGGCGATCGCCTTGCGGCACTCGGCGGCCCGCTCGTGGTCGACCTCGAGCAGCAGGGTCTTGTCGGACTGCACGATCAGGGGGCCGTCACTCACCGGACAAGCCTACGGAGCGGCTGAGTGCGGCCTACGAGGCGTCGGCGCGACGGACCGCGGTGATGCGGTGCACGGCGAAGGTGCGCAGGTCGTCGGCGCGGTGGTCCCAGGCGGTGAGCGTGCCGCCCTCGACGCGTCGGGGCCTGACGAGGCGCTCGCTGCGCGCCCCGTGGGAGTCGACGTACGAGATGGTCACGGTCGCCCCGGTCTCGACGGCGTCGCGCAGCGCGGCCAGGCTGCCGCTGGGGGAGAGGGGCGCGGACAGCGTCGGCCGGTGGCGTGCCGCCTCGTCGCCGGCGCGCACGGCCCTCGCGACCTCGGCCCAGTGCTCCTCGCCGAGCGCCGAGCCCGGGGCGCCGGGCCCGGAGGTCCTCGCGGTCCGAGCCACCTTCGCGCGCTGCCGGGTGGTGCCGACCACGTGCACGCTCCCGTCCGCGCCCTCCACCACGGGGGCGGCGCCGAGCTGTCGCAGCGCCGGGACGAGGTCCTCGACCTCGAGGTCGGACACCACCACCGTCGGGGCGAGCCGTCGCAGGCCCAGCTCGCCGGCGCGCGGGTGGGACAGCAGCTCGGCCAGCGCGGTCTCGTCGTCGGCGCGCAGGAAGGACGACGCACGGCCGGCGCGCACCCTGCCGTGGGTGCGGGCCGCGTCGTCGACGAGGTAGGTCAGCGGCTGGGGGACCGGCGTCGCGGACACCCGGCCGACGAACGCGTGGACGTCGGCAGCCGCCCACCCGGCGTCGAGCGCGCGGCGCACCGACGCCGGGGTGAACCGGTAGACCGTCGCGCCGCCGCTCGACTCCACGTCCGCCACCAGGCCGAGCTCGCGTGCGACCTCCGGGGCCAGGGGCCCCGGGGCGACCGCGGTCAGGTCGGCCTGCAGCAGGACGTGCTCGACCGGAACCGGCAGGAGCGGCTCGAGCCGCGCGGCGGCGGCGTCGACCCCCTCGGTGACGAGCGCGCGGCCGTGGGGCGGCAGGGCCCCGAGCCCGGCGACGCCGAGGACGGCCGCCTCGCGCAGGGCCCACCGGGCGAGGTCGTCGCGCAGGCGGGGCCGTCGCGGCCGCACCCACCGCAGCCGCTCCACCAGGGAGTCCTCGTCGGCCAGCGCGAGACCGGGCTCGACCCCGGCCAGCTCGGCGAGCGCGACGCGCCGGGTCTCCGGCGCCAGGCTGGACGACAGCTCGGGGACCAGGGCGTTCCACGCCTTGCCGGCGTGGTCGCGCCCGCCGACGAGGCCGGGCACGCGGGAGGTGCTCAGCCACGTCGCGGCGAGCAGCGTCCACCGCTGGGCCTGGTCGCGGGCCGACCAGGCGTCGTACGCCGGGGTGGGGAGCCAGGCCGGGGTGCCCTCGAGGTCGGTGCCCACCGCGAGCAGCCCGGCCGCCGCGGCCACCTCGACGAGCACGGCCGCGTCGGCCTCGCCGACGCCCAGCAGGGTGGCCGTCGCCCGCAGGTCGCGGACGGCGAGGCCCCCGCTGCGCAGGGTGACCGGTGGGTCGGCCCCCCACGCCTCGCAGAGCTGCTCGGTCCGCCGTACCGCCTCGGTGGCCGCGCCGACCGCCGCCTGCTCGCAGCGGCGCGCGTCGCGTGCGGTGGTGCCGAGCGCCGGGACGGCGTCGACCGGCTCGCGGGTGGTGCGGCCGCCGCGCAGGGCCAGGCCCACCTCGCCGGGTAGCTCGACGGTGCCGGGCGGCGCGTCGGAGCCCGCCGGCACGAGCACGCCCGCGGCGAGCAGCTCCTCGACGGGGCTCGCCGGCTCGCCCTGCGGGGCCGACGGCCGCCGGGCGCTGCCCGTGGTGCCGCGACCGCCGTGGGCGTCCACGTGGTCGGCGAGGGCGCGGGCCTCGGGGCTCAACGCCGCCAGCCGCTCCGCCAGCGTCGCGGGGGGCAGCGGGTCGGCCGACACCGGCCGCAGGCCGCTGCCCGGACCGGCGGCGCCCGAGGTCAGCAGGTCGGTCACCGCGGCCAGCGGCCGCAGGCCCCCGGGCGCCTCCCAGACGAGGGCGAGGTCCACCAGACGGTGCGCGGCGGCGCCAGTCACGGCAGGATCTGCGCTGACGCGCTCGACGAGGTCCTCCGCGGAGGTTTGGCCGAGCACGACCAGGGCATCAAGGACGAGGAGCTCGGCGTGGGTCAGCAGGTCGAGTGCACGCAGCAAGGAGGTTCGGGTGGCCGCCCGTGACGCAAGCTGTCCGGAGTCCGCGGGGACCGGCGTGCCCAGGTCGGCGCGCTCGGTGAGCAGGCGCACGAGCCGCTCGTCGGGCCAGGCGCGCAGCCGGTCCGCGAGCGTCCGGCCCGCGGTGCTGGACGAGGAGGACATCCGCACCACGGTAGCGAGCGCGTCCGCGGGCGGGGGCGGCGTCCGGTGAGCGGCGTCCAGCTGCACTTCGGCGCCGCCACGGACGTCGGCCGCGTGCGGGAGGTGAACGAGGACTCCTACCTCGCCGCCGCGCCCGTCTTCGTCGTCGCCGACGGCATGGGCGGACACGCCGGTGGCGACGTCGCGAGCCGCATCGTCGTGGAGGAGTTCGCCCGCCTGGCCGACGACGGGTACGACGCCCGCCGGGGCGCCGCCGCCGTCACCGACACCCTCGACGCCGCCCAGCAGCGGATCCGGGCCTACGGCGAGGAGAACGGCAGCGACTCGCGCCCCTGGTACGCCGGCACCACCGCCGTCGTCGCGCTCGTGGTGGAGGACGACGAGGGCCCCAAGTGGCTGCTTGCGAACCTCGGCGACTCCCGCATCTACAAGGTGCTCGACGGCCGTCTCGACCAGGTGAGCGTCGACCACTCGGTGGTGCAGGAGCTCATCGACGCCGGACAGATCTCGGTCGACCAGGCCAGCCGCCACCCCGAGCGGCACGTGGTGACCCGCGCGCTCGGAGGACCGGACCCGATCCGGCCCGACTTCTTCATCCTGCCCTTCGGCGCCGCCCGGCGCCTGGTCCTGTGCACCGACGGGGTGAGCGGGCTGATCGACGACGACGCGATGGCGGAGATCCTCGTGGGCACGCCCGACCCCCGCGACGCGGCCGACCGGGTGGTCGCCGCGGCGGTCGAGGCCGGGGGCACGGACAACGCCACCGCGGTGGTCGTCGATGTGGTGGGATGGGACGACGAGGAGGAGTCCTACGACGCCACGCGTCAGCAGACGACTCTGCACGAGAAGCTGGGGGCCCTGCCGTGACCGTGGATGCCGGAGACCAGACCGCCGGACGTCGCTCCTACCTGCCGGGCGCCTGGTTCGGCGTCTTCGGGGAGCACGCGACCGTCCTGCTGCCGCCGAGCGAGAAGCGCCGGGTCGCCGCGCTGTGGGAGCTCCTGGACGACGGGGCCGACTTCGACGAGGTGCTCGACGCCCTCATCGCCACGGGCCTGCGCGACCTGCCGGGCTTCGTGCTGGTCAGCGACAGCGACGTCGAGGGCGCGGTGACGACCCGGGTCGTCGTCCGCGGCGACGCGCGGGTCGCCTTCGAGACGACCGAGGGCCCGGTCGAGGTCCTGGCCGCCGGAGCCGGCACGTGGGTGGAGCGGACCGTGCCCGGCGTGACCTCGACCGTGCTCGACGTGTCCTCCCCGCACGCCACCGACGAGGCGGGCGCACCGGCCGAGCCGATGACGGTGTCGGGCGGCCTGGTCCGTGTGTCGCGGGTGCAGAGCCCGCCGCCGTCGACCGACGGCGGCGTCGACACCGACCCGATGGACCTCCCCGCCGACGACGCCGCCGCTGCGCACCCGGCCGCCGACGACTCCCCGCAGTCCGGGTGGAGCCCCGCCGTCGTGGCGGGTGCCGCCGGAGCGGCCGGAGCGGCCGGAGCGGTCGGGGCCGCGGACCTCCTGGGCGCGAGGGCCGACGACGGCCCGCACGACCCGGGCGCCGGGGAGCCGGCGCCGGCCGGTGACCAGTGGCCCTACGCCGAGCCGCCCGCGGAGCCCGTCGCGGACCCCGTCGCGGAGCCCGTCGACGAGCCGACCCCCGAGCCCGGGCCGACCCCTGAGCCGGCGCCCGAGCCGCTCGCGGAGGCGGACCCGGCGACCGAGGCGTTCCCCGCCCCGCAGGAGTCCGCGGACCCGCTGGACCCCGCGAGCCCGCTGGAGCACCACGACGAGCCGGCCGCCCACGAGCCCTCGTCGTCCGGGGCCTTCGCGAGCGACGCCCCCGCCGACGCTCCCGCCGACGCCCCCGCCGACGCCCCCGCCGACGCCCCCGGTGACGAGGCCGTCGGCGAGCCGACCGAGATGATGTCCTACGAGGATCTCGCCGCGTCGTCCGACGAGCCGGCCCCCGAGCAGCCCGCCGCCGAGGGCGGCTGGGAGCCGCAGGCCCCGGCCCCGCAGGACGGCCCGCCCGCCGCCCCCGACTTCGGCAACGGCGCGGCCCCGGCCGGCCCGCAGTGGTCGCCCCCGCCAGCGCCGTCCAACCCGTTCGCCCCCGCCCCGGCGGGCCAGGACGCCCCGCAGGACCAGGGCCACCAGGACCAGGGCTGGGGCCAGGACCAGCAGCAGGGCTGGGGCCAGGAGCAGGGCCAGCAGCAGGGCGGCCCCGACCAGGGCTGGGGGGAGCCCGCGTCCGGCTGGGGTGACCAGGCGGCCGCACCCGCGCCGGGCTGGGGTGCACCGGCAGGCCAGGACGACGTCGACCACGACGGCGAGACCCGGGCGGGCGAGTACGACCCCGAGCTGTACGCCCGTCAGCAGCCCGGCATCCCGGGCCAGCCGCCCGCTCCGAGCGTCACCTCCCGCCCGGTGGCGCGGCTGATGATGTCGCACGGCGAGACCGTGGACGTCGACCGCGCCATCCTGGTCGGCCGGGCACCCGAGGCCCGCCGCTTCACCGCGACCGAGCAGCCCCGCCTGGTGACGGTCCCGAGCCCGAACCAGGAGATCTCCTCGACCCACCTCGAGGTCCGCCCCGGGTCCGGCGCCGACCACGGGTCCGCGGTCGTCACCGACATGGGCTCCACCAACGGCACCGTGCTGATCCAGCCCGGCCTGGCCCCGGAGGACCTGCAGCCGGGCGTCCCGGTGCAGCTCATCCCGGGCGCCGTCATCGACCTCGGCGACGGGCTGACGATCCAGGTCGCCAACCCGTGACGACGCCGCCCCGGCGGCCCCCCACCGACCCGTGGCGGGTCGCCGGCCGATGAGCACCGTGCCGGCGGAGGAGGCGTACCCGCCCGCCGGGCTGGAACGACGCTTCCTCGCCTTCACCCTCGACCGGCTCCTCGCGTGGACGGCGTACGCCGGCTTCGGCTGGCTGGCGTGGTGGCTTGCCTGGCGCGACGGTGAGGTCTGGACGGGCGTCGGCGTCCTGGTCGGCGGTGTCGTGCTCGTCGCCGGTGGCCTGGCCGTGCTGACCGGGCTCACGGGCCTCTCGCCCGGCCGCGCGGCCACCGGGCTGCGGCTCCTCGACGCGGAGACCGAGGAGCCGCTCGGCGTCGGGCGCGCGGTGCTCCGCGCCGCGGTGCTCGGCCTCGCGACCCTGCCCACCTTCGGCTTCGGGGTCGCGACCCTCGCCTGGACCGCCGTCTCCGACCCGGGTGGACGTCGGCGCGGCTGGCACGACCAGCGGGCGGGCTCGGTCGTCATCGACGTGCGTCCGCTGCCGGAGGACGAGGAGGACGAGGGCGCCGAGGTGCCCCGCCAGATGGTGAACCTCACCGCCCTGCGGCTCGTCCCGTCCGCTGCCGGCGGCCCCGCCGGGACGCCGGCCCCGGGGACCCCGACACCGGTCGCCACCCCCGCGGCCGAGCCGCAGCAGGCCTCCCCGGCACCGGTCCACGCCCCGGCCGAGCCGAGCGAGCCGACCCCCGCCGAGCCGGCCCCCGCCCGGCCCACGGAGCCGCCGGCCGCGACGCCCGACGCACCGCCCGCTCCGCCCACGCCCTCCGCACCGGAGCGACGGACGCTCCAGGCGCCCCTGCGGCCCGACCCCGCCGCACCCGGTCCGGCGGCCCACCGCGCCGACCGGGACGAGCCCGGGGACCCGGCGGACGACGACGCGGGTCCGGCCGCGGCGCCCGGCGGGACCTCCGTCGCAGCGACTCCCCGGGGCACCGCGATCCCCCCGGACCGCCCCGGGCGCCACCGCGAGCGCGGGCGGGCGCGCGGCCGGGCGAGCACGCCGCCCCCGCCACCGCAGTGGCACGTCACCTTCGACACCGGCGAGTCCGTGGTCGTCGAGGGGGTCCTGCTCGTGGGCCGCCGCCCCGAGCCGCGGTCGGGCGAGCAGGTCCGCCACGTCGTCGCCCTCACCTCGCAGGACATGTCCCTGTCCAAGACGCACGCCCAGCTGCACCTCGCCGACGGGGTGCTGGTCGTCATGGACCGCGGATCCACGAACGGCTCGGTCCTGATGCGCCGCGGCGTGGCCCGCGACCTGGCCGCCAACCGCCCGACGACCCTTGTCGAGGGTGACCGCGTGCGGTTCGGCGACCGCGAGATGCGCGTGGAGAAGCAGGCCGGGAAGCAGGCGTAGCCGGCGTGGGCGCGGGTCTCGTCTGGTACGCCGCGTACGGCTCGAACCTGTCGTCGGCGCGGTTGCACAGCTACCTCGCCGGCGGGCTCCCGGAGGGCGGGTCCCGGGCCCACCCCGGCGCCCGCGACCCCTCGCCGCCGCGCGCCGACGTCCCCCTCGACCTGCCCGGTGCGCTGTTCTTCGCGGGTGCCTCCAGCCAGTGGGGCGGAGGCGGGGTGGCCCTCTACGACCCCACCTTGCCCGGGCCCACGGCCGCCCGGGCCTACCTGCTGACCGTCGGGCAGCTCGTCGACCTGGCCGCCCAGGAGATGTACCGGGTGCCGCGCGAGGACGACCCGCTGGAGGCGGTCCTGGCCGCCCCGCTGCCCGGCGGCCGTCACCAGGCCGGCCCGGGCCTGTACGAGACCCTCGTCGAGGTCGGCCGACGCGACGACCTGCCGGTGCTGACGTTCACCTCGCCCCACGGCCGCGACGCCGCGAGGCTCGTGCCGCCGTCCGCGGCGTACGCCGACGTGCTCTTCCGGGGTCTCGAGGAGTCCCGCGGCTGGAGCCGCGGGGAGTTCGACGCCTACCTGGCCCGCGTCACCGGCTGATGACGACGGGGATCCGGGCGCGGGTGCCGTCGGCGCCGCTCCAGGTCACGGTGCCGTCGTCGGGACGACCGCCCGCGCCGCCCCCTGCGACCTCCACGACGAACTCGCCCGTCTCGCCGGGCCCCAAGCGCAGCGCCGCGGGCCGGACGACGACCTGGTGGCGGGTGAAGCCCTCGGCGCGCGAGGAGAAGTACCGGGCGTCGTCGCTGACGTTGCGGACCCGCCGGACGACCGAGACCGGCCCGCCGCGCACCATCACCGACGGGGTGTTCACCTCGACCGGGTCGAGGTCGCCCTCGAGGTAGCGCCGCAGGTCGGCGGGGTCGAGGTCGAGCACGAGCCCCGGGCGGCGGGCCAGGGCCGGGCGCAGACGGCCCGAGCCCTGGGCGAGTACGGGGTCGCCCTCGAGCGGCAGGGCCGAGGTCCGCAGGGCCGACCGGATGCGGTCGGCGCCCCAGCCGGGGCGCACGGCGCGCAGGCGGGCGGCCGCGCCGGCGACGGCGGCGGCGGCGGCCGACGTCCCGGAGAACGAGCGCCAGCCCAGGCCGTCCG
>NZ_JAKUHT010000017.1 GCF_022436705.1 Nocardioides sp. CFH 31398
GGGTGGCCTTGGTGCGTCGGTGGGCCTCGCGTTCGGCGCGGGCGAGGCGTTCGGCCTCGATGGCGTCGGCGACCTCGGGGGCGACGGTCTCGAGGATCCGGCGTCCGAGGTGGGTGACCTCGGCGGGCGTGAACTCGGCGCAGTAGCCGACCAGGGCCTGCTCGGCCTCGGTCATGGTCTGCTCGTCGACGAGGTCGGGTGGGAGGGCGTCGAGGCGGTCGACGACGGCGCGGGCGTGGTCGAGGGAGATGCCGCCGTCGAGCATCGCGGCGGCCAGGACCCGGCGGCGGGCGATCCGGGCGCCGAGGCGGGCCTCGCCGCCGGTGCGGCGGGGATTGAGGTGCAGGCGGTCGGCCAGCCAGTCCGCCGGGGTGCGGGCACCGGTGGTCGAGGCGACGCCGTCGGCGCCTGCGGTGGCCGTCAGGGTCGCCAGCCTCAGGGCGGCCACGCGCTGCTCGGCCTGCGCGAGACCGACCAGCAGCGCCCCCTGCTCCCCCGGGTCCAGCCAAGCTGGGTCGGTGCCGGCGGCGATGGCCGCGGTCGCTGCATTCAGCGCGGCGGTGATGGCCGTGACCGCACTCAGCAGCGGGTGGGAGCCCTGCTCCCAGCCCGCCTCGCGAACCATCTCGCTGACCATGATTCGAACATACGCTCGACGACCGACAATGGACGGTGGCTGCCCACAGGGTCGACCGTCGCTCAGCCCGCCAGCCGCGCCGGAAGCGTGGCGTAGCCGCGCAGGATCCTCGTCGTCCGCCGGCGTGCGGCGTCGTCGTCGATGACGAGGTCCGGGTGGCGGGCGAGCAGGGTGCGCAGCCCCACCTCGCCCTCCATCCGCGCCAGCGCGGCGCCGAGGCAGTAGTGACGACCGGAGGAGAACGACACGTGCTGGTCGGCGTTCTCGCGGGTGACGTCGAAGCGTCGGGGGTCGGTGAAGACCTCGGGATCGCGGTTGGCGCCCGCGAGGAGGGTGTTCACGATGGAGCCACGGGGGATCGTCTGCCCTCCCAGCTCGGTGTCCCGCACGACGGTGCGGCCGGTCAGCAACACCGGCGGGTCGTACCGCAGCACCTCGTCCACCGCCTGCGGCCAGAGGGCGGGGTCGTCGAGGAGGATCCGCAGCTGCTCGGGGTGACGGCGCAGCAGCGCGATCCCGTTGCCGAGCAGGTTGACCGTGGTCTCGAACCCGGCGGCGAGCACCAGGCCGGCGGTCGCCTTCAGCTCCACGTCGGTCAGCTCGACGCCCTCGTCGTCCTGGGCGAGCACGAGCTGGCTGAGGAGGTCCTCGCCGGGGTTGCGCCGCACGGCGGCGAGGTGGTCGTCGAGCCACAGCTCGAACGCACGGAGCGACCGTTCCACGGCACGGAACCGCCCCAGGGGAAGCCCGAGGTCGAGGCTGGGCGCGGCGCCCTCACCGAACTCGAGCACCTTGTTCCGGTCCTCGCGCGGGACCCCGAGGATGTCGGCGATCACGGTGACGGGCAGCATCGCGCAGTAGTGCTCGACCAGGTCGACGCTCCCGGCGTCGTGGCCCTCGAGGTCGTCGACGAGCTGGTCCGCCACCTCCTGGGTCCTCTCGCGCAGGCCCTGCACGGCCTTGACGGAGAAGACGCGCGTCACGAGCTTGCGGTAGCGGGTGTGCTCGGGCGGCTCGACGGAGAGCAGCGACGGCGGGGTCAGAGGCCCGATGGGGGTCGATCGTTCGGCCCAGCGTCTGACGGGAGCGAGCGGCCCGCCGACACCGAAGTCGACGCCGGCACTCACGTCCGGGCTGCCCAGCACCTCCTTGACGACGGCGTGCGTCGCCGTGACGTAGGCGAACGCGCTCTTGTGGATCGGGCCGCGGGAGCGGACCTCCTCGAACAGGTCGAGGGGCAGGGTCTCCCCGGCGTCGGCCGCGTCGCCCGACCCGGTGGCCATGACCAGCTGGGCCTGCAGGTCGCCCCGACGAGCGCCCGCGCGGATCCCGGCCCGGGGAAGAGCGTGGTTCAGACCCCAGCGGGTCAGCGACGCAGCCTGGTCGGCGAGCTGCACGGTGGACCTCCTGTTGAATACCGTTCGGTATCGAATACCGTGCGGTATCGTCCGGTGGATGTCAACCACCGGGGGCGGCCGGCGCCCCGCCCGGGCGGAGGTGCGCCGCGCCGTCCTGGACGCCGCGGCCCGCGTCTTCGCCCGCCGCGGCATCGACACGGCCTCGCTCGAGGAGGTCGCCGCCGAGGCGGGGATGACGAAGGGCGCCATCTACTCGAACTTCACCGGCAAGGCCGCCCTGGTCGAGACGGTGGTGGAGGAGAAGGTGCGCGCCAACCTCGACGCGGGTCTCGCCGCCGTGGAGGTCGGGGGGTCGATGCCGGAGCGGGCCCAGGCGCTCGGCGACGGACTCAGCCGCGCGTTCGACGGGCAACGCGAGTGGCACCTGCTCTACGTCGAGCTGTGGCAGCGCGCCGTCCGCACGCAGAACGGCGACACGACGTTGCTCGACAGCCGCCGCACGCTGCACGAGACCATCACCGCTGCCATCGCGGCCCACGCGGAGGACACGGGCACCGAGCTGGCGATCCCGCCGGACCAGCTCGCCACCGTGCTCATCGCCCTGTCCGACGGGTTCTCGATGGAGCAGCAGCTGCAGCCAGGGCGGGTTCCCGCCGACCTCTTCGGACGAGTGCTCGCGCTGCTCGCCCGGCCGTCGTAGCCCGCCTCGCCACGTCGTCCCGAGTGCGCAAGACCCCCGGACCCGCATCGCTGCAGGTCGGGGGCCTCCGGTGGAGCCGCCTGTCGGAATCGAACCGACGACCTGGTCATTCTGGGTGTCGGCACACGGCATCGGGCCAGACCACAGCACTGGCGCCCGATACCCGGTTGAGTTGCGGAGACGCTGGCCCGCCCAGTCATCGCTGGACCCGCAGCCTCCCGCCTCATCACGGTGACGTCCCGTCCTGAGCAGGCGTAGCGTCGTCGGGTCTGGAGCGGGGGTGTGCAGAGCCGCCTTGCGCGGCTCTTACTCGGCGGTAGCGTCGAAAACCATGGCCGACAAGCACCCATGCCGACAGTGCGGCAACAGCCGCGTCGTGGTACGAGCGAAGCGCCGCAGCTACCGTTTGGACGCGGCCGACGACGACCGAGTCATGCAGCGCACCTGCCCCGACCCCGACTGTGGGTCGAATCATCCTGGTCGGGACTCGGTACCGGTGGAGGAAAGTCTCCCGGCCATGTCCAGCGACTGGCTGACACGCCGCGACGCCGCCCGACGCCTCGGCCTAGGCGATCGACGCCGCATCGGGTCATCACGAGTCCTGTGGCCACCAGCACGCGGCGCAGGTACACGCACGTGGCCTCGTCGCAGGGCCCCGTCAGGGTGATCTGGGCGGTGCCGGCATGCATCGGGCCTGCTCGTGGTCGACGGCGCGGCCGACCGCTCACCGGGTCGGTCCTGGTCTGCAGCTGTCGAGCTGGGCGGTGGGTCGCCGCGCCGGGATCCGACTCACGCAGCGGCGATCCACCTCGACGGCGGCCCGGTTGGCTCCAGGACGACGGCGTGGCGCCCAGTAACCGTGTATCGCACGCTCATCCGCGCACGCAGGCAGGCGGCTCGTCAGGCCGGCACACGTCGCAGGACCTCGCGGAGCCGCGTGAGGAACTCTGAGCATGCGTCCTCCTCGTACGGCGTCGGCAGCTCGCCGCTCAACGGGACCGGGATGGGCGCCATCCCGTCCACCTCGATGGTCTGCAGGACCGCGACGTTCGTGACCGACGCGTCGGTGTCCGAGCGGATGTCGGCGACCTGGACGCTGCGAAGCTGACGGACCGGGATCAGACGAGCCGTGATCGAGGACCGTCCCGCGTGGTCCGGCTCGGAGTCGAACGACCACTGCCCCTCGGCTGGGTGCATGGCCTCGCAGTAGCTCAGGCCGGCTTCCGTCAGCCACAGCACCCGCCACGTCGTGGTGCCGTCGGACCGGGCCGACCACGTCAGCCGGGCGATCACTTCGTCAGGCGGCGAGAGGGTCGCCAACGCAGCGAGGACCTCGCGGGGGGCACGACGATTGCCGTCGCTGAGGAAGGGCAGCGCGGCCCTCACGAGCATGGGGGTCAACTTCATCAGCGCGCTCCGAGAGAGTCCCGGTCCTCCTGTGACGGAGCCGGGGTTGGGGGGAGCCACAAGTTTAAGCGCCAACTAGCTGATCGTCGGGCGAACGGTCTTCCGCGTTCCACTGCGACATGCACAGATCGCTCATAGCGTCGGCACCACGTCGCTGCGCTCGGTATCTCGGGACGTTCGCGGCGGGCGTCCGGACCACCGCGCCCTCCCCCCTCGGCGAGGTGGTCCGGACCGCGCACCTCGTGCGTCACCAGTGAGCGAGAGGGTCGCTGATCGAGGAATCTCGGGGGCGGCCGTCGCCGTGTCCATCACCCCCGGCTCCATACGTGGCGGGCCGCCGACCGGATTGGTGGTGGTGCGGGTGAGATGGTCGACAGCCGGATCACGTGATCTGGTGGCACCCCGCTGGTTGCCTGGATGACATGTCATTGAAGCGCCTTGCACTGCTCACCCCCGTGGCGAGCGTGGCCCTCGTCGTGTCCGGCGCCGGGGTCGCTCAGGCCGACCAGCAGTCGCAGCTGGTCGGTGTGCAGCAGCAGGACGGGTCGGGCAGCCAGCAGGTCGGCGTGCTGTCCTCGTCGCAGTCGGGTGATCGACGGCAGTCGCAGCTGCTCGGCGCCCAGCAGAGCTCGGCCTCCGGTCAGCAGCAGGCCGGGGTGGGCTCGCAGCAGTCCGACGGTCGTGGTCGGCAGCAGTCCCAGCTCATCGGTGCGCAGCAGCAGGACGCCGGCGGCCAGCAGCAGGTCGGAGTCGGTCAGCAGCAGACCGGCGGGGGCGAGCAGCAGCAGACGGGCGTGCTGCAGCAGCAGTCGCGCGCCTCCGGGGCCCCGCAGAACACTCGCCTGGACGTCGCTGGGATCGTCCTGAAGGTCGGCCGATGAGCGCCACCGCAGCCGGGGGGACCACGCGGCTCGAGCTCACCGCCGCCCAGCGGGGACTGTGGTACGCCCAGCAGCTCGACCCCGACAACGTGGTGCTGAACATCGCGCACTACCTGGACGTGCCGGGCGAGATCGATGCCGCGGCGTACCGCACCGCGTGGGCGACGGCGATCAGCGAGGTGGACGCGCTGCACGCGACCTTCGGCGAGGACGCCGACGGTCCCTTCCAGCTGGTCGCGGACGGCGTCGACTGGGAGCTGCAGCAGATTGACCTGCGCGACGACGCCGACCCCGAGGACGCCGCCCGGGCGTGGATGGAGCGCGACCTGCGCTCGCCGGTCGACCTCTCTGCCCCGCCTCTGTTCGCCATCGCCCTGCTGCGGGTGGCCGACGACCGCACGTTCTGCTACCAGCGCATCCACCACCTCGCCCTCGACGGGTACGGCGCCACGCTCGCGATGCTGCGGGTGAACGTCGTGTACAACGCCCTGGTGAACGGCGTCGAGCCGGACGAGCCGTTCACCGGGCCGCTCGTCGACCTGGTGGACGACGACCGCTCCTACCGCGCGTCGGACCGCACCGAGGACCGCGAGTTCTGGACCGAGCAGCTCGGCGACCACCCGTCCCCCACCCTGCTGGCGGACCCGCCCCAGGGGCTGCCGAACCGGTTGTCCCGTTGCACCCGCGACGTTCCGGCGGACGCCGCCGAGGCCCTCGCCGCAGCGGCGAAGGCGATGAAGGTGTCGCGCTCGTCGTTGCTCATCGCCGCCTTCGCGGCCTACCTGCACCGCTTCACGGGCGAGCGCGACGTGGTGCTCGGGCTGCCCGTCACCGCGCGCCGCGGCAAGGTGGCCAAGTCCGTGCCGGGGATGGTGTCCAACATCGTCCCGCTGCGCCTCGACGTCCGTCCCGAGACCCCGGTCACCGACCTCGCGGCCCAGGTGTCGACCCGGGTCCGCGCTCTGCTGCGGCACCAGCGGTACCGCCCCGAGGACGTCCGGGCCGACCTCGGTCTGGGCCGTGACGCCCGCCTCGCCGGGCCCACCATCAACATCCTGCCGATCGAGGGCACCCTCGACTTCGGCGGTCACGCCGGCACCCTTCACAACCTGTCCGTGGGACCCGTCGACGACATGTCGGTGGTGGTCTCCCGCGCCCCGGACGGCCAGGGGCTGCGGATCGACGTCGACGTCAACCCGGACCTGTATGACGCCGCTGCGCTCGAGGGGCACCTCACACGGTTCCTGATCACCCTGGACGCCGTCGCCCGTGACCACGACTCGACCGTCGGAGCGATCCGGGTCTCCTCCGAGGCCGACCGAGACGTGCTCGGCGACGCCACCCACGGCGTCGCGGTCGACGTGGTCCAGCGGACCGTGCTCGACTTCTTCGAGTCGCAGGTCGTCCGCACCCCCGACGCCACGGCGCTGGTCGCCACCGACTCGCAGTCGACCTTCAACGAGCTCGACCGTCGCGCCAACCGCCTGGCGCGCCTGCTGATGGCGCACGGCGCCGGGCCCGGCGCCGCGGTCGCGGTCGCGCTCCCCCGCCGCTCGCAGTTCGCCATCAGTCTCGCGGCGACGCACAAGTCAGGCGCCGTGGTGATGCCGGTCGACCCGGACTACCCGCCCGAGCGCGTCCGCCAGATGCTCGACGACGTCGCCCCGCAGGTGGTGATCACCGACAGCTCGGTCGCGGAGCGCCTGCCGGAGCTGCCCGAGGGCGCCACCGAGCTCGTCCTCGACGACCCCGACGTCGTCGCCGACGTGCTGGGTCGGTCCAACGACCCCGTGACCGACGCCGAGCGCGGCGGCCGCGTCGAGGCCGACGACCCGGCGTACGTCGTCTACACCTCGGGCTCGACCGGGCGCCCCAAGGGCATCGTGGTGCAGCACCGGTCGCTGGTGAACCTCTTCGCCTCGCACAGCTCCGAGCTGTTCCCGCCGGCTCGCGCCGCGGTCGGCGGCCGTCCCCTGCGGGTCGCCCACGTCACCCCCGTCTCCTTCGACGCCGGTTGGGACCCGGTCCTGTGGTTGATCGGCGGTCACGAGCTGCACCTGGTCGACGAGCGGACCATGGCCGACCCGGAGGCGCTGGTGCAGTTCCTCGTGACCCACGAGATCGACTTCGTCGAGACCACGCCGACCTACATGGAACAGCTCGTCTCGGCGGGCCTGCTCGGCGACGCGGGGGACTCCGTGCGCGTGGTGGCACTGGGCGGGGAGGCCGTCGGCCGCGAGCTCTGGGACCTCCTGGCCTCCCGGGAGGACCTGCTGGCGTTCAACCTGTTCGGGCCCGCCGAGTCCACGGTCGACGTGGTCACGGCGCGCATCGAGAATCACGAGACACCCGTGATCGGCCGGCCCGTCGCCAACGCCCGCGCCTACGTGCTCGACACGGGGCTGCAGATGAAACCCGTGGGCGCGGCGGGCGAGCTGTACCTCGCCGGAGCCGGCCTCGCCCGCTCTTACCTCGGCCAGCCCGGCCGCACCGCGGAACGTTTCGTCGCCGACCCCTACGGCGGGCCCGGCGACCGCATGTACCGCACCGGGGACGTCGCCCGCTGGCGCGCCGACGGCGTGCTGGAGTTCGTCGAGCGCGTGGACGACCAGGTCAAGGTCCGCGGCTTCCGCGTGGAGCTCGGCGAGATCGAGGCCCGGCTCGGGGAGCGGGACGACGTGCGCGCCGCCGCCGTCGTCGTGCGCGAGAACGACGGCGTGCAGCACCTGGTCGCCTACGTCGCCGGCGACGCGGCGACCCTGACCCCCGCCTCGCTGCGGGAGACCGTCGCCGCCGCGGTGCCGGCCTACATGGTTCCTGCCCTGTACGTCGTGCTGCCCGAGATGCCCCTCACCCCCAACGGCAAGCTGGACCGGGAGGCGCTGCCCTCCCCGACCGGCGAGGAGACCGCCGCCGGCGCGGGCCGTGAGCCGCAGACGCCGCAGGAGCAGCTGCTGGCCGGCCTCTTCGCGGAGACCCTGGGCCTGCCCCGGGTCGGCGTCGACGACGACTTCTTCGACCTCGGCGGCCACTCCCTGCTCGCCACCCGGCTGGTGAGCCGCATCCGCAGCGCCGCCGGCGCCGAGCTCCCGATCCGGACGCTCTTCGACCACCCGACCGTCGCGGGCCTGGCCAGGGAGCTCGCGGGTGCGGCCACCGGCCGGGCCGGTCTGCGACCGATGACCCGCCCCGACGAGCTGCCGCTGTCGTTCGCGCAGCGACGCCTGTGGTTCCTCAACCAGCTCGACCCCGGTGACGCGGCCTACAACATCCCGGCCGTGCTGCGACTGCGCGGGGGCCTGGACGTCGAGGCGCTCGAGAGCGCCGTGCACGACGTCGTCGCACGCCACGAGACCCTGCGCACCACCTTCCCGGCCGTCGACGGCGAGCCCCACCAGGTCGTCGCCGGCACGGACGACGTCGTCCTCGACGTGCCGACCGACGACCTCGAGGACGCACCCGCCGACGGCCCCGGATGTGTCGACGACGTGCTGCGCCGCGAGACCACCCGCGGGTTCGACCTCACCGAGGACCTGCCCATCCGGGTGCGGCTGCTGCGACTCGGCGAGTCGGAGCACGTCCTGTCGATGGTGGTCCACCACATCGCCGGCGACGGGTGGTCCCTCGGGCCCCTGGCAGCCGACCTCGCCGTGGCCTACGGCGCCAGGGTCGCCGACGGGGTACCGCCGGACTGGTCACCCCTCCCGGTGCAGTACGCCGACTACACCCTCTGGCAGCGCGAGCTGCTCGGTGAGGAGGACGACCCGGCCAGCGAGATCACACGGCAGCTCGACCACTGGTCCCGACAGCTGGCCGGGCTGCCCACCGAGATCAACCTCCCCCGTGACCGGAGGCGTCCCCGCGAGCCCGTCGCGGCACCGCAGGGCGTCGACGCCCGCGTCCCCGTCGACCTCGACCCGGACCTGCGTGACGCCCTCGTCACCCTCGCCCGGGCGCACGACGTGAGCCTGTTCATGGTCGTCGAGGCCGCTCTAGCCGCCCTGCTCGGGCGACTCGGTGCCGGCACCGACGTCGCGATCGGCGTGCCGGTAGCCGGCCGTACCGACGAGGCTCTCGACAGCCTGGTCGGCTTCTTCGTCAACACCCTGGTGCTCCGCAACGACCTCGCGGGCGACCCGACCTTCGACGAGCTCGTCGACCGTGTGAAGACCACCGCCCTCGACGCCTACGCCCACCAGGACGTGCCGTTCGAGCGCGTCGTCGAGGAGGTCTCGCCTGAGCGCTCGCTCACCCGCCACCCGCTGTTCCAGGTGATGCTGGCGTTCCAGAACAACGCGCCCGTCGACCTCGCCCTGCCCGGCCTGGACGTCTCCGTCGACGCCGCGGCCGGCCCCGCCGGCGCGAAGTTCGACCTCTCCGTCGACCTCGGCGAGGTGGAGCGGGCCGACGGTCGGACCACGATCGGCGGGGCCGTCGAGTACGACCCCGTGCTGTTCGACGACGCCACGGTGCGCGACCTCGTCGTCCGCCTCGAGCGCCTGCTGGCTGCCGTCGCCGCCGACCCCGGCGCACGGATCGGTGCCGCGGACCTGCTCGACGACGCCGAGCGAGCGGCCGCGCTGGCGGCCACCGACCGTCGCGACCACGCCCACCGCGGCACCGTGGTGGAGGCCTTCGCCGCCACCGCCGCGGCCCGGCCCGGCGACCTCGCCGTGCGCGCCGGGGACGGCGAGCTGTCCTTCGCCGACCTGGACGCCCGGTCGGCGGGACTCGCGGCCGTGCTCCTCGATGCGGGGTACGCCGGGCAGCGGGTGGGCGTGGCGCTCCCCCGCGGCACCGACCTCGTGGTCACGCTCCTCGCCGTCCTGCGGGCCGGCGCGGTCTACCTGCCGATCGACCTGGAGTACCCGAGGGCCCGGATCGAGCACATCCTGACCGACGCCGACCCCCTCACGGTGCTCACCGTCGGCGCCTCGGCCGACCGTCTCCCCGAGGGCACCCCGACGCTGCTTCTCGACGACGACAAGACCCGCCGGCTGCTGGCCGACGTGCCCGCCGACGCCACGCTCCCGAACGTGGCGCCGGAGGACCCGGCGTACCTCACCTACACGTCGGGCTCCACCGGGCGACCCAAGGGCGTGCTCGTCGACCACGGCGCGCTCGGCAACCTCCACGCCCACCAGCGCCGTACCCTTCACGAGCCGACGGGCGAGCGTCTCGGTCGCCGGGCACGGATGGCGCACACCACCGCGGTCTCCTTCGACGCGGCCTGGGACCCGGTGCTCTGGCTCGTCTCCGGCCACGAGCTGCACCTGGTCGACGACGACACCCGGCGCGACCCGGAGGCGCTGGTCGCGCTGGTGCGGGACCGGGGGATCGACGCCGTCGAGACCACGCCGTCGTACGTGCAGGCGCTGCTCACCGAGGGTCTCGGCGACACCGGGCTGAGCCTGGTCCTGCTCGGCGGCGAGGCCGTCGGCGCCACCCTGTGGCGCGAGCTCCGCGCGCACCCCACCCTCCGCGGTGTGAACCTCTACGGGCCGACCGAGGCGTGCGTCGACACCGTCGTCGCCGACCTCGCCGACCACGACTCCCCCGTGCTCGGCCAGCCGGTGGACGGCGTCGCCGCGCACGTGCTGGACGCGACGCTCCGGCCCGTGCCGGCAGGCGTCCCCGGGGAGCTCTACCTGTCCGGCACCGCCCTGGCCCGTGGCTACGCCGGTCGCGCCGCGCAGACCGCGGAGCGCTTCGTCGCCGACCCGTACGGCGCCCCGGGCTCCCGGATGTACCGCACCGGCGACCTGGCCCGTCGCACGCGGCACGGGGTGCTCGAGTTCGTCGGCCGCGTGGACGACCAGGTCAAGGTCCGTGGGTTCCGCGTCGAGCTGGGCGAGATCGAGTCCGTGCTGGCCGAGGTACCCGGGGTCGCCGCCGCCGCGGTCGCCGTGCACACCGACCCGTCCGGCGCCGGCCGCCTCGCCGCCTGGGTCGTGCCCGACCCCGGGCACGACGCCGACACGGACACCGTCCGGGCGGCCGCCGCGCGCACGCTGCCCGACTACATGGTCCCGGTGGCGTGGTCGACCCTCGACGCGCTCCCGCTGACCCCGAACGGCAAGCTCGACCGTGACGCGCTCCCGACCGCCGACGTCACCCTCGGCGGCGGGCGCCCGGCGGGCACCGAGGAGGAGCAGGACCTCGCCCGGTTGTTCGCCGAGGTGCTCGGGCTCCAGGAGCCCCCGCCGGTCGACGTGGGCTTCTTCGACCTGGGCGGCCACTCCCTGCTGGCCACCCGCCTCGTCAGCCGCGTCCGCTCGGAGCTGGGCGTCGAGCTCGGCGTCCGTGCCCTGTTCGAGACGCCCAGCGTGGAGCAGCTGGCGGCACGCCTGCCCGAGGCGGGCCACGCCCGCCGCGCCGTCACCGCGACCGACCGCCCCGCGGTGGTGCCGCTGTCGTGGGCCCAGCACCGGGTGTGGTTCCTCAACCGGCTCGAGGACTCCAGCGCGGCGTACCACATCCCCCTGGCCGTGCGACTGCGCGGCGAGCTGGACGCCGACGCCCTCGAGGCCGCCCTCGTCGACGTCGTCGACCGGCACGAGGTGCTCCGCACGACCCTGCCGGAGGCCGACGGCGAGCCGCGCCAGCAGGTGCACGACGACGCCGTCGTCCCCCTCGAGCGTGTCCAGGTGGTCGAGGCCGACCTCGACGACGCCCTGCGCGTGCGGGCCGAGGCCCCCTTCGACCTCGCGGTCGACCGGCCCCTGCGGGCCTCGCTGCTGCGGGTGGGACCCGACGACCACGTGCTCCTGCTCGTCGTCCACCACGTGGCCGCCGACGGCTGGTCCCTCGGCCCGCTGGGCCGCGACCTCGCCGAGGCGTACGACGCCCGCCGGGCCGGCCGGGCCCCCGAACGCGAGCCGCTCGCCGTGCAGTACGCAGACTACGCGCTGTGGCAGCGCGAGGAGCTGGGCGAGGCCGACGACACCGGCAGCGAGCTCTCCGAGCAGCTCGCGTGGTGGACCGAGCAGCTCGACGGTCTCCCGGCCGAGCTCGACCTGCCCACCGACCGGCCCCGGCCGGTCCGGGGCAGCGCCGCGGGCGGCGAGGTCCGGTTCACGATGGACGCCGACCTGCACGGGCGGCTGGTCGACTTCGCGCGTCGCCACGACGCCAGCCCGTTCATGCTGCTCCACGCGAGCCTCGCGGCCCTGCTCACCCGGCAGGGCGGCGGCGAGGACGTCCCACTCGGCACCCCGGTGGCCGGGCGCGGAGACGAGGCGCTCGACGAGCTCGTCGGCTTCTTCGTGAACACCCTCGTCCTGCGCACCGACACCGCCGGCGACCCGACGCTCCCCGAGCTGGTGGACCGGGTGCGTCGCGCCGACGTCGACGCCTTCGCCCACGCCGACCTGCCGTTCGAGCGGCTGGTCGAGGCTCTCGCCCCGGAGCGGTCGCTGTCGCGCCACCCGCTCTTCCAGGTGATGCTCACCGCCGACGCGACGACCCCCGGCGACCTGGGCCTGACCGGGCTGGCCTCCGAGGTGCTGCCCGTCGCGGCCGGATCGGCGAAGTTCGACCTGTCCTTCTCCGTCGCCGAGCATCACGACGACGACGGCGCGCCCGCCGGCATCACGGGCGTGCTCGAGCACGCCGCCGACCTGTACGACGAGCGCTCCGCACTCGCGATCGCCGACCGGTGGGTCCGGCTGCTCGACCGCTGGCTCGACGCCCCGTCGACGCCGCTGACCGCGGTGCCGCTGCTGACCGACGACGAGCGGGCCGCGGTGCTGCCCGCCCCCTCGACCAAGACGGCCTCCGACGACACGGTGCTGGACGCCTGGGCGCGGACGGTCGAGTCGATGCCCGACGAGACCGCCCTGGTCGCCCCGGCCACCGGCGGCACCGACAGCACGGGCGGGACCCAGACCCTCACCTACGCCGAGGTCGCCGACCTGGCCGACCGGCTCGCCGGGCTGCTGGCCCGGCGCGGCATCGGGCGGGGCGACGTCGTCGGCCTGGCGGTGCCCCGCTCCGTCGGCAGCGTCGTGGGGCTCCTCGGCATCCTGCGGTCGGGGGCGACCTACCTCCCCATCGACCCAGCCCAGCCCGAGGGACGCGTCCAGGCCGTCGTCCGGGCCGCATCACCCGCCCTGGTGCTGGACGCCGACGACCTCGAGACCCTGCTGAGGGGCACCGACGCCGTGCCGGAGCTGCCGCAGTCGCCGACCCTGCCGGTCGGACCGCGGCCCGGGGACGCGGCGTACGTGCTGTTCACGTCGGGCTCGACCGGCGAGCCCAAGGGCGTCGTGGTCGAGCACCGCTCGCTCGCCACTCTGCTGGCGCACCACCGCGAGACGCTCATCGGCCCGGCGGGGGCCGCCGCGGGGCGCCGACTGCGGGTCGCGCACACGACGGCGGTCACCTTCGACGCCTCCTGGGACCCGGTGCTGTGGCTGGTGGCCGGCCACGAGCTGCACCTGGTCGACGACGAGACCCGCGTCGATCCCGAGGCGCTGGTCGCCCTCGTCGCCGACCGGGGCCTCGACGTCCTCGAGACGACCCCGTCGTACGTCGCGGAGCTCCTGCGCCTGGGCCTGCCCGACCTCGCGGTCACGGCGCTCGGCGGTGAGGCCGTCGGTGGCGACCTCTGGCGGGACCTGGCGGCCCGTCCCGGCCGCGCGGTCAACCTCTACGGCCCCACCGAGTCGACCGTGGATGCCGTGGTGGCCGACGTGGGGTCCGCTGACCACCCCGTCATCGGCAGGCCCGTGACCGGCACCCGGGCCCTCGTGCTCGACGACCGCCTGGCGCCGGTGGCCCCCGGTGTGCACGGCGAGCTCTACCTCGCCGGTGCCGGGCTCGCCCGGGCCTACCTCGGGCGCGCCGACCTGACGGCCGAGCGGTTCGTCGCCGACCCCTACGGTCCCCCCGGCTCCCGGATGTACCGGACCGGTGACCGCGCCCGCTGGACCGCCGAGGGCGCCCTGGCCTTCTCGGGCCGCACGGACGAGCAGGTCAAGGTGCGGGGGTTCCGCGTGGAGCCCGGCGAGGTCGACGCGGTGCTCGCCGCCCTGGACGGCGTCGCCCGGGCCGCGACCGTGTCCGTCACCGACGCCTCCGGGGCCACGGCCCTCGCCTCGTACCTCGTGCCGGAGGCAGGCGCCGGGCTCGACCTCGACGCCGTGCGGACGGCCGCCGCGGAGCGGCTGCCCGACTACATGCTGCCCACCGCGATGGCCGTGCTCGACGAGCTCCCGCTCACCGCTCACGGCAAGCTCGACCGGCGCGCGCTGCCCGAGCCCGAGACCGTCGGCGCGGGCGGCGGGACCCCGCCGCGGACGCCGCGCGAGCGCGTGCTCGCCGCGCTGTTCGCCGAGGTCCTGGGGGTCGGCTCGGTCGGCGTGGACGACAGCTTCTTCGCGCTCGGTGGCCACTCGCTGCTCGCGACGCGGCTGGTGTCCCGGATCCGCACGGTGACCGGGGAGGACCTGGCGGTGCGCGCCCTCTTCGAGTCGCCCACGGTCGCCGGCCTCGCCGCCCGTCTCGACGGCGGGGACGGCGTGGCCGCGGACGCCGGGCTCGACCGCCTGGTGACCCTCGGCGCCGAGGGTGGGCTCACACCCCTGGTCGCCGTCCACCCGATCTCCGGCCTCGCCTGGCCGTACGCCGGGCTCGTGCCCTACCTGGCCGACCGGCCTCTGTTGGGGCTCCAGGCGCCCGGGCTCACCGCGGACGACCCGCTGCCCGCTGACGTCGACGCCCTCGTGGACGGCTACGTGGCCGCCCTGCGCGACACCCGCCCGCAGGGCCCGTACGCATTGCTCGGTTGGTCGCTCGGTGGCGTCCTCGCCCACCGGGTTGCGGCGCGACTGCTCGCCGACGGCGAGGAGGTGGAGCACCTGCTGCTGCTCGACTCCTACCCCCACGCCGTCCCGCTCACGGTGGACACCGACGACCCGACCTCGGCGGTCGAGGCCTATCGGGACGCACAGGGCGGCTCCGCCGACGCGCTGCTCGCACTGCTGGGCGCGGACGCCACCGACCGGCTCGCCCGCGGCGTCGGGGCGGTCGGGGACGCACTCCGGTCGGCGGGCGACCCGCCGCAGATCGAGGTCCCGACCACCCTCGTTGCCGCGCGACCCGGTCCGGAGGGCCCCCCGCTGGCCGACCAGTGGGCGCCGTACGTCGGTGGCCGCCCCACCGAGCACCGAGTGGACCACGCGCACTTCGACCTGATGGATCCCGAGGCCCTCGTCGATCTGGGCCCTGTGGTCGACACCACGCTCCGGGGGCCACGCCGATGACCCTCCGGCCCCGAACCACCGGCGAGGCGCGGCGACCCCGTCGCCCCACCCGGTCGCACCACCGCACACCCCACCCCCGAGGAGGAGCGAGATGACCAACCCGTTCGAGGACACCGACGCCCGCTACCACGTGCTCGTCAACGACGAGGGGCAGTACTCCCTGTGGCCCGTCTTCGTGGACGTGCCCGAGGGCTGGCGCGCCGTGCTGGAGGACGCGACCCGCAGCGACGCCGTCGCGTGGATCGAGGAGAACTGGGACGACCCCACGACGCTGGGGGTCGCGGTCGGTGGGTGAGCCGTCGGCCCAACCCCTGACCACCCCACGACGTCCGGCCCTGCGCGCCACCGGCCTGAGGAAGCGCTTCGGCGACCACCAGGTCCTCGACGGAGTCGACCTCGAGGTCGCCCCCGGCTCGGTGCACGCCCTGCTGGGCCCGAACGGGGCCGGCAAGACCACGACCGTGAGGATCGTCTGCGGCCTGCTGCGCGCCGACGAGGGCCGGGCGGAGATCGCCGGCCACGACGTCGTCGCCCACAGCCGGGCCGCCCGGGGAGCCCTCGGGCTCTCGGGCCAGTACGCCGCGGTCGACGAGCACCTCACCGGGTTCGAGAACCTGCATCTCCTCGGACGCCTCTACGGCCTGTCCCGTCGGCGTGCGGCCGACCGCGCCCACGAGCTGCTCGAGCGCTTCCGGCTCGACGACGTCTCCGGGCGCCGCTCCGGTCTGTACTCCGGGGGCATGCGACGCCGTCTGGACCTCGCCGGAGCCCTCGTGGCCCGTCCCCAGGTCGTCGTCCTGGACGAGCCGACCACCGGCCTCGACCCCCGCAGCCGCCTGGACATGTGGGCCGTCATCGAGGACCTCCTCGACGACGGCGTAGCAGTGCTCCTCACCACGCAGTACCTGGAGGAGGCCGACCGCCTCGCCGACGTGATCACCGTGATCGACCGCGGTGCCGTGATCGCTCGGGGGTCCGCCGAGGAGCTCAAGGAGCGGGTGCAGGGGGCGACCCTCGCGCTCCAGGTCCGCGACGGTGCGGGCCTGGACCCCGCCGCCCGCGCGCTCGAGGCCGTCGGCGTCGGCACGCCGTCCGTCGACCCCCGCACCGGGCGCGCCAGCATCGCCACCGACCGCGGGCCCGAGGTGATGGCCGACCTGCTCGCGCACCTGTCGCGCGAGGAGGTCGAGCTGGTCGACCTCGGCCTGCACCGCAGCTCCCTCGACGACGTGTTCCTGGCACTGACCGGGCACGGCGCCGAGGCACCGAAGGAGGGAGGAGCCGCATGAGCGCCCCCGCAGGATCCCGCGACGGCGTCCGGTCCGAGGCGACGTTCCTCGCCGCCGGCACCGAGACGCTCCGCAACGGCTACGTGCTCACGGGTCGCAACATGCGCCACGTCGCACGCATCCCCGGCCGGATCACCACCGGCCTCGTGCAGCCGATCATGTTCGTGGTCCTCTTCGCGTTCGTGTTCGGCGGCAGCCTCGGCGGCGAGGAGTACCGCCGGTTCCTGATGGCGGGCATCTTCGCCCAGAGCATGGTCTTCAACGCCTCCTTCACGACCGTGGGCCTCGCCAACGACCTGCAGAAGGGCATCGTCGAGCGGTTCCGCTCACTGCCGATGTCGCCGCTCTCGGTCATCCTGGGCCGCACGACCTCGGACATGGTCGTCGGCGTCGCCACCCTCGTGGTGACGGCGCTCTGCGGCCTGCTCGTCGGGTGGCGGGTCGAGGGGTCCGCCGCCGACGCACTGCTGGCCTTCGGGGTGCTGGTGCTGTTCGGGTTCGCGATGTCCTGGGTCGGCGCGACGGTCGGCGTCTTCGCCCGCACCGTCGAGGTCGCCCAGAGCGCCGGCCTGATCTGGCTGTTCCCGCTGTCGCTGATCTCGACGGCGTTCGTGTCGGCCGAGAACATGCCCACGCCGCTGCGCGAGTTCGCCGCCTGGAACCCGGTCTCCGCGGTCGCGACGTCGGTGCGCGACCTGCTGGGAAACCCCACCCCCGCGAGCCTGCCCCAGCCGGACACGTGGTCACTGCAGCACCCGACCCTCTACGCCGTGCTGTCGTCGCTGGTCGTGCTCGCGGTGTTCATGCCGCTGGTGCTGGCTCGCTACCGGAGGCTGACGCGGGGGTGAGCACGACCCACCCCGCCCGCGGCGTCAGTGTCCGGCTGGCGCCGGCGGGCACGTCGCCGTACGCGCTGCTCCGCGGGCTGGGCGCCGGACAGGTGACACGACGTCCCGGCCGCCGTCCGCGCGCGGAGCACGGGCACGTGAGCGTCGCCCGCACGGACGGCCTCGTCGCGGCCGCGCTGGCCGACCGCCCGGTGGGGGTCGACGTGGAGCGGGTGCGGCCGCTGCCCGACCTGGAGCAGCTGGTCGCGGACCACCTCGGAGCGGACGACGCCGCGGAGGTGCGCGCCGCCGTGGACCCGACGTCCGCGTTCTACGCGGTGTGGACCCGCCTGGAGGCCGTGCTCAAGGGCGAGGGCGTCGGGATCGTGGACGGCCTCGATCCCTCGGCGGAGGTCCGCGCCCGGTGGCACACCGCTGCCCTCCACGCCGGCCCTGAGCATCGCGCCGCGGTCGCCTGGCCCCGCTGATCGAAATCGGGTCCACCCCGGTCGAGCGCACCCATTGCCATGCCGCTGATTCACGTTGGCTGAGATGGGCGCTCCGAACAGGACCCCAGTGACGCGCCAAGCCGGCTGAGGTGCTGGTCCCGTTCGAGGCGTGACCGGCTCTGGCTCGACCTTGCAGGCAAACAGAGATTGGCGCCCTACGGTGGCCAGGCCGGTCCTGTCTGGGGCGGGACTCAGACCAACCGGGAGGAGTTCCGTGGTCACGTACGTCGTGCAGCTGGACTGGCCAGCCGAACGCACCCCGCACCTTGACGCTCAGTTGCTGTTGAAGCATCTGGCTGACTTCGAGCCGGTGGTGGCCGCCGGGAACATCAGGGCCGATAGGGACGGCACACCATGGACGGTCGAGGTTTGCGTCGAGGGCCGGACGCCCCGGCAGGCCGCCCAGAACGCGCTCGCGACGGTGGAGCCAGTCGTTGGCATGCGGGTGACCGGGTTCCGGGTCCGAGACTCGTCTCGGTGCGAACAGTTGGCCGATCTACGGGACGCGGTGCCGGACCTGATCGGTGAAGCTGAGCTGTGCCACCTGCTGTCGATCAGTGGCGACCATGGCGCCCGCCTGGTGCGCGAACCTGGTTTCCCTCCGATGGTGGTGCACACCGCCCACGGCGAGTTGTGGGACCTCGGCGAGGTCCAGGACTGGCTCGACGCGACGCCGAACTAGGCCCCGCCCTCGATGGGGGTTGGGTCTACCGAATTGAACGGTTCCTCCGTGCCGCACTGCGCTTGTCGCGGTTTGCCTCGTGGTCACTCCGGTGCGTCTGGTCGGTCGCTCCGGCGCGCGCTGAGGGTGGCCGCCCTGAGCGCGTCGATCTCGCCGTTGAACAACGAGATGAGTCGAACAAGATCTTCCTGGTCTTGGTCGGGCCATCCATCAAGGATGTGCAGCAGTCCCTGGCGCTGGCGCTGGATCAGCGTCTCGTAGAGGTCTCGGCCGGCGCTCGTCAGGCTGAGCATGACCACGCGGCGGTCGTGGTGGCCCCCTTCCCGGGCCAGCAAGCCGGCCCGAATCGCGTGCTGGACCTGACGTGTGGTCGTCGAGGGGTCGACGTTGAGGGCCGCAGCGATGTCGCCCATGCGTGCCGGCTCGTGCTCGCCGAGGAAGTAGAGCAGTGAGGCTGTCGTGCGTCGAACCACGGTGCCGTCTGCGAGAGTCACGGGCTCTCGAAGATTGCGCGCCATCGCTGACAACTCTCGTTCCAGATCTTTGACGAGCTGGGACACGAAGCAAACCTCGCAGCCGCTGCAGAGTTGGCAGTCCCGCCAACAGCGATAGTGGCCAGACCAGTGCTAGACGCTTGACCTTAGTCTTCGAGCCCGCGCGTGCGCGATGTCGGCACCAGGTCCCCAGTCGATCATTGGGGCTGGCACGTGCCGACCATCTCAATATTTGCTCCCAGCACTCGCTGAGTGAAGCTCCTTCTGCTGCGAGGTGGGGCATGCCCGGCACGGACAGTTTGAGTCTGTCGGTGAACTCCCCCGAACGCAGGCAGACGTCCGACGCGCGCTCGACGTCGAGCTGCGCCGACCGCTCGGCGTACCCCGGGCCCGGCTGGCCCAGGACGCGGTCGCTGACCAGGGCCGGCTCGACGTCATCGATCAGGCACAGGCACTTGGCCCCGCCCAGTGCACGGTCGGGCCGCCGGCATCGCCGAGGTGGCACGCACGGGTGCGGTCGAGCGTCTTCATGCGCGCCGGGCCCTCAGGCACTGGGCCGTTCGTGGCTGCTCGCCGTCTCGATGAAGGCGTGAGCGCGAGCGACACGCGCGCTGATGAGCGGCAACTACGCCTCTTCGCGTACGAGGGCGACGCAGTTCCCGTTCTCCACGACCGCGGCCTCGTCTTGGGGACCCCGACGCAGCGAACGCGGGAGGCCGCGGCCGAACAGTTCTCGGTCAGTACCTGGCCAGTGCTCACCGAGTCGCTGCAACTGGATCGGCCCCTGACCTGCATGAGTGCAAGTCAGGGGCCCCGGTGGAGCCGCCTGTCGGAATCGAACCGACGACCTATTCATTACGAGTGAATCGCTCTGCCGACTGAGCTAAGGCGGCGCGTCGCGGACGACGGGCGTCACGACAACGCGGGGAACTATACGGACACCCCCGGGCCGGGGTGAAACCGAGGTCAGGCCGCGGCGAGAGCGCGCTGCGGCGCGCGGGTGGAGCCGGCGGTGAGGTCGTCGAGGACGCCGGTCTGCTCGGCGCCGCACCAGCAGGTGAAGGACACCTCGAGGCCGTCGGCGACGGGGGCCACGTCGCTGATCTGGCGGACGAACATGAGCTGACGGCGCTCGCACGCGGTGCAGTGGTGGGTGAACACGGTGACCTCCCCTGGGTCGGAGCTGAATCGGATCTCGGTGCGGGACCTGGTCCCGCACCACCTAATCTGCCCGAGTCGCAGGCATAGGGGTAGCCTGACTTTCCTTCGGCTGCCCAAGGTCTGACCTAGGAGTGTGACCGTGCTCTCGCTGCACCAGCTGCGCTGCTTCCTCGCCACCTTCGAGCATGGGTCGCTGACCGGCGCCGCCGACGCCCTCGGGTACGCCCAGCCGTCGGTGTCGGAGCAGATCCGGGCCCTCGAGAAGGCGGTCGGCGCCCAGCTCTTCCGACGCGTCGGACGGGGTGTCGTCCCCACGACCGTCGCCGACGAGCTGCGTCCGCACGCCGAGCGGACGCTCGGCGCCGCCGACGAGGCGCTGCGCGCCGTCCGCGCCGCGGCGCGGCTCGAGACCGGGACGATCCGGTTCGGCATGTTCGGCACCGCACGGCTGTACGCCGGCGCCGACCTCGTGGCCGACGTCCTCGAGCGGCACCCCGGCGTCCGTGTCGAGCTGGTGGGACAGAACTCGACCGAGGTGTTCGACGAGCTCCGCCGCGGCCGGCTCGAGGCCGCGATGATCGCGGTGCCGTCGGTGAGCAGCGACGCGATGACGGTGACCCCGGTGGCTCGTGACGAGCTGGTCTACGTCAGCGCCGACCCCGAGCACGTCTCGTCACCGGTGACGGCCCACCGGCTCGCGCAGGCGTCGCTGGTGATGGCCGAGGCGACCTGGGCCGCGGAGGACTCCACGCGGATCGTGCTGCGCCGGATGCTCCAGGAGACCGGGCGCAACCCGCGCTCGCGCATCGAGGTCGAGGACGTCGAGACCGCCGTCGAGCTCGTGGGTCGCGGCCTCGCCGACTCCGTGATACCGCGCGGCGTCGTCGACCAGCTGCTCCCCCGCCTCGCGCCCGGCGCCGGGTGGACGTCGCTGCGCCCGCGGCAGTACGACACCCTCGCCATCGTCCACCGCGCCAACGCCACCCTCTCCCCCGCCGCTCGGCTCATGATCGAGCTCGCGACGCAGCGCATCGTGGCGCTGACGGAGCGGTACTGACGCTCAGCGGGGTCGGGCCCGTCACCGCCCGGCGAGGTGCGAGCGCAGCGAGCCTCGAAACCCGGTGCGGGCCGATCGTGGGCTCCCCGGGTCTCGAGGCTCCTCGCTGGCGCTCGTCACACCTCGACCACCGATGACGGTCATCTGCGCACCCTCGGCTGCAGGCGCTCGAGCTGGGTGACGTGGGAGGGCTGCAGCTCGTCGAGGGTCGCCACGCCGAGCAAACGCATGGTGCGCTCGATCTGGCCCTTGAGGATCTCCACCGTGCGGCGGACGCCGTCCTCGCCGCCGGCCATGAGGCCGTAGAGGTAGGCGCGGCCGACCTCGGTGAAGTGGGCGCCGTGGGCGATCGCGGCGACGATGTCCTGGCCGGACATGATCCCGCCGTCCACCCACACCTCGACGTCGTTGCCGACCTCCTTCACCACCTCGGGGAGCAGGTGGAAGGGCACGGGAGCGCGGTCGAGCTGGCGGCCGCCGTGGTTGGACAGCAGGACGGCGTCCACGCCCACGTCGGCGATACGCCTGGCGTCCTCGACGCTCTGCACGCCCTTCACGACGACCTTGCCGGGCCACTGGTCCTTGATCCAGGCGAGGTCCTCGTACTGCACCGTCGGGTCGAACATCGTGTCCAGCAGCTCGGCCACGGTGCCCGACCACGAGTCGAGGGACGCGAAGGCGAGCGGCTCGGTGGTGAGGAAGTTGATCCACCAGGCGGGGCGCGGGATCGCGTTGGCGACCGTCCGCGGCGTCAGGGTGGGAGGGATCGTCATGCCGTTGCGGACGTCGCGCAGGCGCGCCCCGGCGACGGGGACGTCGACGGTGACGAGCAGCGTGTCGTACCCCGCCTTCGCGGCGCGGTCGACGAGCGCCATCGAGCGGTCACGGTCCTTCCACATGTAGAGCTGGAAGAAGTGGCGACCGCCGGGGGCGGCCTCGGCGACGTCCTCGATCGAGGTGGTGCCCATCGTCGAGAGCGCGAACGGGATCCCGGCCTCGCGTGCGACGCGCGCCCCGGCGCGCTCCCCCTCGGTCTGCATCATCCGCGTGAACCCGGTCGGCGCGATGCCGAAGGGCAGCGCCACCGTCTTGCCCAGCACCTCGCGAGTGGTGTCGACGTCGGAGACGTCCCGCAGGACGGCGGGGTGGAACTCGACGTCGGCGTACGCCTGGCGGGCGCGGGCGAGCGAGACCTCGCCCTCCGCGGCGCCGTCCGTGTAGTCGAAGGCGGCCTGCGGGGTCCGACGCTTCGCGATGCGGCGCAGGTCCTCGATCGTCAGCGCCTTCGCGAGACGACGCTCCTTCGCGGACCACACCGGCTGCTTGAACTTCAGCAGCGGCGCCAGGTCGTGGCGCTTCGGCAGCTGCCGCTTGATGGTCGGGCTCTGGCTCATCGTGACTCCTGGCTTCTGGGGGTGTCGGGGACGGTACCCCGCGGTCGCGGGCTCACCCTGAGGGGTGATGGGTGCGCGGGGGGTGCGTGGTGGCCACGGCGGAGCGCAGGTCGGCCAGGCTCGCACCGTCACCGAAGGCACCGTGCGCCCGGGCCTGCACGAGGACGTTGCCGAGCGCGGTCGCCTCCACCGGCCCGGCGTGCACCGGGACCCCGGCGCGGGCGGCGAGGAGGTCGCAGACGAGGCCGTTGCGCGAGCCGCCCCCGGTGACGTGGACGGCGGGCACGGCACGCCCGGTGACCTCCGCGAGGTCGCGCAGCACCCGGGCGTACGCCGCCGCGAGACCCTCGCAGACCATGCGCACGGTCTCGGCGGGCTCGACGGGCACGGCCTCACCACGCCCCACGAGCCAGGCGGCCACCGCGGCGGCCATGTCGTCGGGGGCGGTGAACGACGGGTCGTCGACGTCCAGCGCCGGCAGGCCGGCGACCACCCGGTCGGGCAGCGCGGCGGCCTGCCCGAGCAGCCGGGGCAGGTCGGCGTCGCGACCCTGCGACCGCCACGCGTCGAGGAGCCGGGAGAGGATCCAGGTGCCCATCACGTTGCGCAGCACCCGGAAGGTGCCGTCGACGCCGCGCTCGTGGGTGAGGTTGGCGGCCCGGGCGGGGCCGGGCGGGACCGCCGCGGTCGTCTCGACGCCGACCAGGCCCCACGTGCCGAGCGACAGGTACGCCGCCCCGTCGGCTGACAGCGGCGTGCCCGCGACGGCGGAGGCGGTGTCGTGGGAGCCCACGGCGACGAGGTCGACGCCGTCGAGGAGACCGGTCGCGGCCCGCACGTGCGGCAGCAGCGGGCCGAGGCGCTCCCCCGGGTCGACGAGCGGCGGGAGCAGACCGGTCGGGACGCCGACCCGCTCGCACAGCTCCGCGTCCCACCCGCCGTCGTCCAGCCCGAGCAGGCCGGTGGTCGAGGCGTTGGTGCGCTCGGCGACGCGGACGCCGGTCAGCCAGTGACCGAGCAGGTCGGGCACCAGCAGGGCGGTGTCGGCCTCCTGGAGCAGCGGGCCCTCGGTGACGAGCTGGAAGACGGTGTTGAAGTCGAGGTGCTGCAGCCCGTTGCGGGCGTACAGCTCCTCGGGCGCGACGACGTCGTGCACCGCGCGGACGCCACGCGCCGTCCGGGCGTCGCGGTAGGTGTACGGCATCCCGAGCAGGCGGCCGTCGCGCAGCAGCCCGTAGTCGACGGCCCACGAGTCGATCCCCACCGAGACGGGGTCGTGGGCCGCCGCGCGCCGCAGCCCGACGAGCACCTCGCGGTACAGCCCGAGCAGGTCCCAGTGCAGCCCGTCGGGCAGGCGGACCGGGTCGTTGGCGAAGCGGTGCACGACCTCCAGGTCGACCCCGCCGGGCCCCGCGCGGCCGACGACGACCCGGCCGCTGGACGCACCGAGGTCGACGGCCGCGACGGTGACGCCGGCGGGGCCGGCCATCAGCGCAGGAACGCGGCGGCGACGCCGGCGTCGACGGGCACGTGCAGGCCGGTGGTGTGGGTCATCTCGGGCCCGCAGAGCACGAACACCGCGTTGGCGATGTGGCTGGGCAGCACCTCGCGCTTGAGGATCGTGCGCTGGGCGTAGAACGCGCCCAGGTCCTTCTCCTCCACGCCGTAGACCTCGGCGCGGTTGGCACCCCAGCCGCCGGCGAAGATGCCGGAGCCCTGGACGACGCCGTCCGGGTTGACGCCGTTGACCTTGATGCCGTGGGCGCCGAGCTCGGCGGCCAGCAGGCGCACCTGGTGGGCCTGGTCGGCCTTGGCGGCGCCGTACGCCACGTTGTTGGGACCGGCGAACACGGAGTTCTTCGAGGAGATGTAGACGATGTCGCCGCCCATGTCCTGCGCGATCATCGCCCTCGCCGCGGCCTGCGCGACGAGGAACGAGCCCTTGGCCATGACGTCGTGCTGGAGGTCCCAGTCGGCCTCGGAGGTGTCGAGCAGCGAGCGCGACAGCGAGAGGCCGGCGTTGTTGACGACCAGGTCGACGCCGCCGAACGCGAGGACGGTCTCGTCGACCATGGCCTGGACGGCCGCCGCGTCGGACACGTCCACCCGGACGCCGACGGCGACGTCGCTGCTGCCGATGTCGGCCGCCGCGGCCTGCGCCTTCTCGAGGTCGAGGTCGGCGACGACGACGCACGCGCCCTCGGCGGCGAGCTTCTGCGCGGTGGCCAGGCCGATGCCGGACGCCGCGCCGGTGACGAGGGCGACCCGCGTGGCGAGCGCCTTGGGCTTCGGCATCCGCTGGAGCTTGGCCTCCTCGAGCGCCCAGTACTCGATGCGGAACTTCTCCGCCTCGTCGATGGGGGCGTACGTCGAGAGCCCCTCGGCACCGCGCATCACGTTGATGGCGTTGACGTAGAACTCGCCGGCGACGCGGGCGGTCTGCTTGTCCTTGCCGAAGCTGAACATGCCGACGCCCGGCACGAGCACGATCAGCGGGTCCTTGCCGCGGATGGCGGGCGAGTCGGGCGTCGCGTGGCGGTCGTAGTAGCCCTGGTAGTCCTCGCGGTAGGCGACCGCGAGCTCGCCGAGGCGCTCGAGCGACTCCTCCACGCTCGCGGACGGCGGCAGGTCGAGGACCAGCGGCTTGACCTTGGTGCGCAGGAAGTGGTCGGGGCACGAGGTGCCGAGCGCGGCGAGCCGCGGGTGCTCGGCGGAGGCGAGGAAGTCGAGGACGACGTCGGTGTCGGTGAAGTGACCCACCATGGGGCGGTCGGCGGAGGCGATGCCGCGGACGGTCGGCGCGAGCGCGGCGGCGCGGGCGCGACGCTCGGCCTCGGGCAGCGCGTCGTACCCCTCGAGGCGGGGGCCGAAGGGCTCCTGCTTGCTGTTCGCCTCGATGTACGCCGCCGCGGTGTCGATGATCCACAGCGAGCTCTTCTCGGCCTCCTCCGAGGTGTCGCCCCAGGCGGTGATGCCGTGCCCGCCGAGGATGCAGCCCACGGCCTGCGGGTTGCGCTCCTTGCTCTCCGCGATGTCGAGCCCGAGCTGGAAGCCGGGTCGGCGCCACGGCACCCACACGACCTTGTCGCCGAAGATCTTCGCGGTGAGCTCCTCGCCGTCGGCGGCCGTCGCGATCGCGATGCCGGAGTCGGGGTGGAGGTGGTCGACATGGGCGGCGTCCACGAGCCCGTGCATGGCGGTGTCGATGGACGGCGCGGCGCCGCCCTTGCCGTGCAGGCAGTAGTCGAACGCGGCGACCATCTCGTCCTCGCGCTCGACGCCCGGGTAGACGCCGACCAGGGCGCGCATGCGGTCGAGCCGCAGGACGGCCAGGCCCTTCTCGGTGAGGGTGCCGAGGTCGCCGCCGGAGCCCTTGACCCAGACGAGCTCGACGTCCTCGCCGGTGACGGGGTCGCGCTCGGTGCCCTTCGCGGACGTGTTGCCGCCGGCGTAGTTGGTGTTCTTCGCGTCGGCGCCGAGGCGGTTGGAGCGCGCGATCAGCTCAGCGGGGACGCTGCTCTGCGGGTTCGTCATGATGCCTTTCGGAGGGTGCGGTCGAGATGGTGCGGGTCGGGGCGGGCGGACGCTCAGGTCCAGGACATCTGGGTGCCGCCGACACGGCCGGCCTCGAGCTCGGCCTGGTGGCCGGAGGCGGCGTACGCCTTCATCGGGTGCGCGGGCAGGCCGCGCTCCTCGCGCCAGGCGGCGAGGTCGGGTCGGACGTCGGTGGCGTAGGCGTCCATGAAGACCTCGTGGGCGCCGAGGACGTCGCCCGCCTCCTGCGCGGCGGCCAGGGCCTCACGGTCGACGAGCAGCGCGCGCGCCGTCATCTCCTGCACGTTGAGGACCGACCGGATCTGGCCGGGGATCTTCTCCTCGATGTTGTGGCACTGGTCGAGCATGAAGGCGACGTCGGAGCGGCCGTCGGGGTTCGCGGGGCCGTAGCCGCCGCCGCGGACGACCTCGAAGAGGATCCGGAACAGCTGGAACGGGTCGGCGGCGCCGACGATCAGGTCGTCGTCGGCGTAGAAGCGGGAGTTGAAGTCGAACGAACCGAGCTTCCCGAGCCGCAGCAGCTGCATGACGACGAACTCGATGTTCGTGCCGGGCGCGTGGTGACCGGTGTCGAGGCAGACCACGGCGCGGTCGCCGAGGGCGCTGACCTGGGCGTACGACGTGCCCCAGTCCGGGACGTCGGTGTGGTAGAACGCCGGCTCGAAGAACTTGTACTCCAGCACCAGGCGCTGGTCGTCGCCGACGCGCTCGTAGATGGTGGCGAGCGACTCGTGCAGACGGTCCTGACGCCCCCGCAGGTCGGCCTGGCCCGGGTAGTTGCTGCCCTCGGCCAGCCAGATCTTCAGGTCGCGCGACCCGGTGGCGGCCATGACGTCGAGGCACTCGAAGTGGTGGTCGATCGCCTTCTGGCGGATCTTGCGGTCCGTGTGGGTCAGGGCGCCGAGCCTGTAGTCGTCGTCCTGGAACGTGTTCGAGTTGATCGTGCCGAGCGCGACGCCGAGGTCCTCGGCGTGGCGGCGCAGGGCGGCGTAGTCGTCGTGCAGGTCCCACGGGATGTGGAGGGCCACGGTCGGCGCGAGGCCGGTGAAGCGGTGCACGGTCGCCGCGTCGGCGATCTTCTCCTCCACCGTGCGGGCGGTGCCCGGGCTGCCGAACACCTTGAAGCGGGTGCCGGAGTTGCCGAAGGCCCACGAGGGGAGCTCGATCGCCTGGCCCTCCAGCAGGGGGGCGACGGCGGCGAAGCGGTCGGTGGTGCTCATGGGTCGGTGCCTCACTGATCGGTGGTGGGAGGGGCGGCGGCGAGCTGGGTCTCGAGGTGGAAGACCTCCTCGAGCCGGACGAGGCCCCGGTCGGGGGCGGCGCCGTCCAGGCCGACGAAGAACTCGGCCATCTCGGCCTGCCAGCGGGCGTTGACGTCGGTGGCGTCCATCGCGGCCTGCGCCGCGTCGAGGTCGTCGGTCTCGACGTAGCCCACGAGCAGGCCGTCGTCGCGCACGTGCAGGGAGTAGTTGCGCCAGCCGGTGGCGGCCAGCGCGGCGAGCATGTCGGGCCACACGGCGGCGTGGCGGGCGGCGTACTCCTCGAGGCGGTCCGGTCGGACCTGGAGGGTGAAGCAGGCGCGCGTCATGGACCTCTCCTCGCCGGTGGCTGGGCTCGTGGTTCGGGGTGGGACGCCGGGCGCCCGTCCGTACGGGGGACGGGCGGGCGCCCGGCGGTCAGGGGTGCAGCGCCGGTCGGTTGCCTGTCGGGTCACGGGGTCTCGACACGCCAATCGCGGACTCGCGGTTCCTGAGCCTCTCGAAGGGCGTCCGCGCGGCTCGCTCGACCACCGTCAGCGCATCCGCTGGCGCGTCTGTACTAGAAGTCGAAGTCGTCGATGTTGGACTCGTCGAACACGGTCGGGTCGCCGAGGACAACGACGCCGTCGGCGCCGACCTCGTACTCACCGAGGTCGCCGGCGGTGAAGGTGTCGCCCTCCTCGCCGGTGATGTCGCCGTTGGCGAGCGCCTGCGCGGTGTAGGCCGACAGGTAGCCGAGCTCCTCGGGGTTCCACAGGGCGAACGACTCGACGGTGCCGTCCTCGATGTACTCGCGCATCTGGTTCGGGGTGCCGAGGCCCGTCAGCGCGACCTCGCCCTTCGCGTCCGACGTCGAGAGGTAGCGCGCGGCCGCGGCGATGCCGACGGTGGTCGGCGAGATGATCCCGGCGAGGTCGGGGTTCGACTGCAGCAGCGCGGCGGTCTCGTCGAACGACTTCTGGTCGTCGTCGTCGCCGTAGACGACGTCGACGAGCTCGATGTCGGGGTGGTTCTCCTCGAGGTCGGCCTCCATGAGGTCGATCCACTCGTTCTGGTTGGTCGCGTTCGCGGCCGCGGAGAGGATGGCCACCTGTCCCTCGTCGCCGATCTGCTCGGCGATGAGGTCGACCTGGGCCTGGGCGATGCCCTCGGCGTCGGCCTGCGCGACGAAGACGTCGCGGTACTCCGGGTTGGTGTCGGAGTCCATGGTCACGACGGGGATGTCGATGTCGCGGGCCTGCTGCAGCGCGGAGCCGATGGCCTCGGGGTCGTTGGCGGACACGACGAGCGCGCCGGTCTGCTGCTGGGTGGCGGTGTTGATGAAGCTGACCTGGCTGTCCGGGGTGGCCTCGGTCGGGCCGACCTGCTCGAACTCGCCGCCGAACTCGCCCGCGGCGGCCTCGCCACCGACCTGGGAGGCGTCGAAGTACGGGTTGCCGAGGTTCTTCGGGATGAAGGTGATGGAGAGGTCCTCACCACCGCCGCCCGAGCCGGAGCCGCCGTCGGAGCCGCCGTCGGAGCCGCACGCGCTGAGGGTCAGCGAGAACGCGGTGAGGGTCGCGAGGACCGTGAGGCCGCGCTTGGTCGTGTGGGACATGGGGTTGTCTCTCTTTCGATTCTCCGTCCCGGCGGGACGAGGTCGGGATGTGGTGCAGAGGTGGGTGGGGCTACATGCCGCCGGCGGTGGGCACGGCCGGAGGTGCCGCCTCGGCGGCGGTGGGCGGGCGTCGTCGTACGCGCCGGGAGACCCAGCCGAGCAGTGCGGCGGAGACGACCGAGGCGATGAGCAGGACGCCGGTGACGATCTGGATGACGTTCGCGCTCTGCCCGTCGAGGCGCAGGGCGGAGCCGATCACCCCGATCAGGAGGACACCTCCGAGGACGCCGGGGATCGCCCCGCGCCCGCCGAAGATCGAGACGCCGCCGAGCAGGACGGCGGCGATGACCTGCAGCTCCAGGCCGGTGGCGTTGTCACCGCGGGAGCTGCCGTAGCGCAGCGTGAAGTAGACGCCGGCGATGCCCGAGACCAGGCCGGTGAGGACGAAGGCGACGAGCTTGGTGCGCTCGACGTCGACGCCCGAGAAGCGGGCGGACTCGCTCGACAGACCGATGGCGAACAGACCCCGGCCGAAGGAGGTGAGGTGGAGCAGGAGCCCGAAGAGCGCCGCGGCGACCGCCAGGGGGACGACGATCACGGGGATCTGCGACTCGCCGAAGGTGGCGGTGACCGCGTCGGTCCAGGTGTCGGGCCAGTCCGTGATCGCCGTCGTGCCGAGCAGGCCGACGGCGACGCCACGGTAGAGCGCGAGCGTGCCGATCGTGACCGCCAGCGAGGGCAGGCCCAGCTTCGTGACGAGCAGCCCGTTGACGGCCCCGGCGAGGGCACCGGCGAGGACGGCGAGCACCGCCGCCAGGGCGATCGGCGCACCCTCGCGGGTCAGGACGCCGAACAGCACGCTGGTGACCGCCACGATGCTGGCCACCGACAGGTCGATCTCGCCGGTGACGATGACCAGCGTCATCGGCAGCGCGATGAGCAGGATCGGCGCGATGTCGAGCACCAGGAAGTAGATCGTCAGCTGGCTGTCGAAGTTCGGGATCGCGACCACGGAGTAGGAGACGACGGCGACGAGCAGACCGAGGACGGCGGCGTCCCGGGTCAGCAGCAGGCGCAGGGGCAGCGGACGCGCGGAGTCGGCGTACGTGCGGGTGGTGGTCGCCGACCCCTTCTCCGGGGTGCGCGGCGGGGTGCTGGTGGCGCTCACGAGCGGTGCCTCTCTGCGAGGAGCTTCTTGTGCTGGCGCTCGGCGAGGACCTTGTCGAGGACGATCGCGCCGAGGATGAGCAGGCCGACGACGGCGCGCTGCCAGAAGTCGGGGATGCCGAGGATGGGCAGGCCGCGGTCGATGCTCGTGAGGAGGTAGGCGCCGATGGCGGCACCGACGACCGTGCCCGAGCCGCCGAAGATGGCGACGCCACCGATGACCGCGGCTCCGACGGCCTCGAGCTCGATGCCGAACCCGACGCCGGAGCTGATGGTGCCGTAGCGGGCGACGTAGAGGATCCCGGCGAGGCCGGCCAGCGCGCCCGAGGCGGCGAAGGCGGTGAGGATGCGCTGCTTGTCCTTGAGTCCGTAGAGGGTGGCGGCGGCGGGGTCCGAGCCGATCGCGTACAGCTCGCGGCCGCCGCGCGACGTCCGCATCCAGTACGCCGCGACGGCCAGGACGACGAAGGAGACGATCGCGAGCTGCGGGATGCCGAGCAGCGACGACGTCCCGAAGGACAGCAGGCCGTCGGGGATGTCGGAGGCGTTGATGCGGTCGCTGCCGGCCCACTGCAGGTAGATGCCGCGGTACACGTACAGCGTGCCCAGGGTGATGACGAGGGCGGGGACGCGGGCGAACGCGACGAGCATGCCGTTGACGAGGCCGAGGACCGCGCCGGCGAGGACCGCGAGCAGCACCACCACGAGGATCGGCAGCCCGGTGTCGAGGAACAGACGGCCGGCGAGGTACGCCGTGAGGCCGAGGATCGAGCCGACCGACAGGTCGACGTTGCGGGTGATGATCACCATCGCCTGGCCGACGGCGAGCACCACCAGGATGCTCGGGGTCAGGAACAGGTCGCGGAAGCCGTCGGTGGAGAACACGAACCGCGGGTTGATCGCGGTGGTGACGGCGAGGAACGCGACGAGCGCCAGCAGGATGCCGGTCTCGCGCGCCTTCAGCAGCGAGGCCAGCCGGCTCTGCGGGCGGGCGGCCGGCGGCTTCGTCGCCGGGGCCGGCTCGGGGGCGAGGGTGGTCACGAGACCTTCTCCTGTCCGTGCGTGGTCGGTCCGGCGGCCGCGGTCGCTGCGGTCATGACGGACTCGGGGGTGGCCTCGGCGCGGGACAGCTCGGCGGTCTTGCGGCCCTCGCAGAGGACGACGACCCGGTCGGCCACGCCGAGCACCTCGGGCAGCTCGGAGGAGATCATGAGGATCCCCATCCCCTCCCCCGCGAGGCTCGACAGCAGGCGGTGCACCTCGGCCTTCGTGCCGACGTCGATGCCGCGGGTGGGCTCGTCGATGATCAGGACCTTCGGGGCGGTCGACAGCCACTTGGCGAGGACGACCTTCTGCTGGTTGCCGCCCGAGAGGGTGCCGGCGAGGGTGTCCATCGCCGCGGCCTTGACCTCGAGGCGCGCGGCCCAGTCCTTGGCGGTGGCGTTCTCGCGGCGGCTGGTCAGCAGCCCGCCGCGCGAGAGACGACCGCGGGTGGCGAGGGTGATGTTGCGGGCGATGGGGGCGTCGAGGACGAGCCCGTGACGACGGCGGTCCTCGGGGACCAGCGCCAGGCCGAGGTCCATCGCCCGCACGGGGTCGCGCCGCGGGACCCGCTGCCCGGCCATGCGGACCTCGCCGGCGGCGTACTCGTCGACGCCGAAGATCGCCTGGGCGACCTCGCTGCGCCCGGCCCCGACGAGGCCGGCCAGGCCGACGATCTCGCCGGCGCGGACGGTCAGGTCGACGTCGGTGAACAGGCCGGGCTGGGTGAGGCCCTCCACCTCCAGCAGGACCTCGCCGATCTCGGCGTCCTGCTTGGGGTAGAGCTCGGTGACCTCGCGGCCGACGAGGCGCCGGACGATCTCCTCGACGGTGACGTCGGTGATCGCGTCGGTGGAGACGTAGGAGCCGTCCCGCATCACGGTGATGGTGTCGCAGAGGGCGAAGACCTCGTCGAAGCGGTGGGAGATGAACAGGACGGCGCACCCGTTGTCGCGCAGGGTGCGGGCGACGGTCATGAGCCGCTCGACCTCGTTGCCGGACAGGGCGGCGGTGGGCTCGTCCATGACGAGCACGCGGGCGTCGAGCGACAGCGCCTTCGCGATCTCGATGATCTGCTGGTCGGCGATCGAGAGACCGTCGGCGGGGCGGTCGGGGTCGACGTCCACGCCGAGGCGGGCGAACAGGGCGGCGGCCTCGGCGCGCATGGCGCGGCGGTCGATGCGGCCCCAGCGGCTGGTGGGCTGGCGACCCATGAAGATGTTCTCGGTGACCGAGAGGTCGGGGAAGAGCGTCGGCTCCTGGTAGATCACGGCGATCCCGGCGGCCTTCGCCTCGGCGGTCGAGCGGAAGTCGACCGTCTGGCCCTGGAACTCGACGGTGCCGCCGTCGCGGCGGTAGAGACCGGCGATGATCTTGACCAGCGTCGACTTGCCGGCGCCGTTCTCCCCCACCAGCGCGTGGATCGAGCCGGCGTCGAGCGACAGGCTGCCCGAGCGCAGGGCGACGACGGAGCCGAACGACTTCGAGACGTCGCTCAGACGTAGGGCGGGTGCGGCGGGTGACGGCACGGCCACCTCCTGACGGGCTCGGGTGAATCGAATTATTGAATCGATTTAACGAAGTGTCCGGAATCTATGACGCCGATCACAGAGCCGTCAAGAGGCCCGGCCGGATCAGCGTTGAATCGTGTTAACGTCCGCGGCATGCCAGAGGCCCAGGTGCGGGACGTGGCGCGTCTCGCGGGGGTCTCGCCGGCGACCGTCTCGAACGCGATGAACCATCCCGACAAGGTCTCCCCGGCCACGCGCGACCGCGTGCACGCGGCGATCGCCGAGCTGGGGTTCGTCCGCAACTCCGCCGCCCACCAGCTGCGGCGAGGGACGAACCGGGCGGTCGGCATGGTCGTGCTGGACGTCGCCAACCCGTTCTTCACCGACGTCGCCCGTGGCGTCGAGGAGGGCCTCGCCGCCGAGGGCCGCCCGCTCATCCTGGGCAACTCCGGTCAGGACGCCGCCCGCGAGACGGCGTACCTCGACCTCTTCGAGGAGCAGCGCGTCTCCGGGCTGCTGGTCACCCCGGTCGGCGACACGCTGCCGCGGCTGCGCCGCCTGCGCGACCGCGGCACCTCGGTCGTCCTCGTCGACCGGAGGGTCGGGGTGCGGGAGTTCTCCTCGGTGACCGTCGACGACCGCCGCGGCGGCAGGCTCGCGACCGAGCACCTGCTGGCCCTGGGCCGGACCTCGGTCGCGTTCGTCGGCGGCCCGCCCCGGCTGAACCAGGTCCGCCACCGGCTGGAGGCCGCTCGCGCCGCCGTCGACGCCCACGGCTCCGGCTCCGTGCGCTACGTCGAGACCGCCTCCATGGACGCCGCCGCCGGCCGCGCCGGCGCCGAGCGGCTGCTCGCCCTCGACGCCCCCGAGCGCCCCGACGCGATCTTCGCCGGCAACGACCTCGTCGCCCTCGGCGTCCTCCAGGCCCTCACCCGCGCCCGCGTCGCCGTCCCCGACGACATCGCGATCATCGGCTTCGACGACATCGACTTCGCCGCCTCCGCCGCCATCCCCCTGACCTCCGTGCGCCAGCCCGCGGCCGAGATGGGCCGCACCGCCGCCACCCGCCTGCTGGAGATCATCGAGGACCCCTCGACGTCCTCGGTCGTCCACACCGTGCTCGAGCCCGAGCTCGTCGTCCGGGAGTCGACCGCGGGCCCCGGCTGACGTCCTGCTGCTCGGTCCTGACGTTCTGACCCTTCCCGGGGGCACCTGCGGGTCGGAGCGTCAGGAACGGTGCCGTCGAAGCCACCACGCGGGCTGCGTGATCGTCCAGGCGCGCAGCGCATCGGGCTCTCGGCGTGCGCGCCGATGCGCCGATGCGCCGCGAGGATCCGTCCAGCGGTTGCGGCGCGGCGGTACTCGTCCCCGGCGACCATGGTCACGCACTCGAGGCCGAGCGCCCGCAGGTCGTCCTCGCGACGCAGGTCGCGCCGGCGCCGGTCCTGACGGCGGTGGTCTCTGCCGTCGTACTCGCCGACGAGCCCGACGGCGGGATCGAGCAGGTCCACCGTCGCGACGTGCCTGCCGGTCCGGTCGAAGATCGGCGTGTTCCGGAGCGGGCGGGGCAGCCCGGCGTCCAGCTCCCACACCAGCCGCATCCGGGTCTCACCCGGCGAGGCGCTGCCCTCGGCGACCATCGGGAGCCGGGTCCGGGCGAGCGGGACGCCGAGCCACCCGCCCAGTCCGTCGAGGTGGGAGGCGACCTCGGCGGTGGAGCACAGGCCCGCAGCGATCGCCATGTCGGCCAGGACGACGGCCTCGCGGGTGTCCGTGGCGTGCCGCAGGACGAAGCACACGCTGCGGGCGGCCGAGGTCAGCGCCATGCCGTCGACGTGCACGAGCTCTCCCTCCGCGAGCCGCTCCTCCGACAGGGACACCCCGGGCCGTGGGCGGATCTCGCGCCCGGTCGTGACCAGGTCGACGTCGATCCGCAGGCCCTCGCGCCCGACGCCGTCCACCCACGCCGCCCCCTGCCAGCGGAGCGCGGCCCAGCCCGTCGCGGCGGAGGGCCGTGCGGACGGCAGCAGGACCGAGGCCTCCAGGATCCGCTGCTCGGGACGGTTGCGATCGACGTCGGCCGGGACGAACCACCCGCGCCACACGCGGACCCATCGCCCGGCCCGGACGTCCGCCCGGGTGGGTCCGCCCCGGCCCGTCGGGTCCATCGGGACCGGGCGACACAGGCCACGACGAACACCAGCGGTTGGGGCGAGGGAGGTGCTCACCGCTCGAGCCTGCAGCCGGCGGACGGCCTCTGCCGCCGCTCGTGCACAGGCCCGTTCCGTTCCTGACGTTGTGAACCGTTCCTGGCTCCAGATCGGGTCCGAACGTCAGGAACGGCGAGCGCCGTCAGCGACCGACCGCAGCTGACAGGCGAGGAGCCGTACGGCGCGCCGGGCGGTGGGTGCGCAGGGGTCGGGCGGAGGCGACGAGCGCGCGGAGGTCGGACAGGTCGGCGTCCCCGCCGAGGGCGCCGTGGGCCCGCGCCTGGACGAGGACGTTGCCGAGGGCGGCGGCGTCGGTGGGCCCGGCGAGCACGGGTACGCCGGCCCGGGCGGCGAGCGCGTCGCAGAGCAGGCCGTTCGTGGAGCCGGGGCCCGTGACGTGCACGACCAGGACGTCGCGGCCCGTCACCCGCGCGAGGTCGGCGAGCACCCGGGCGTACGCCGACGCCAGGGCGTCGCACACCATCCGCACCGTCGTCACCGGGTCGGTCGGCACCGGCTCGTCCCGCGCGCGGAGCGCCGCCGCGAGGGCCGCGGTCACGTCGCCGGGCGCGGCGAGCGCGGTGTCGAGGACGTCGAGCGCGGGCAGCCTCGCGACCACCCTGCCGGGCAGCGCCGCGGCCGCCTCGAGAAGGGCGTCGAGGTCGACCGCGCGGTTCTCCCGCCGCCACGCCCGGGCGAGCCGGGTCAGCAGCGACCGGCCCGGGAGGGCGCGCTGCAGCAGGACCGTGCCGTCGACGCCACGCTGCTGAGAGAACCCCGCCGTCCGCGCCGGTCCCGGTGGCAGGGGCGACGTCGTCTCGACACCGACGACGGCCGTGGCGCCGAGAAACAGGTGGGCGGCGCCGTCCACCGACAGGGGCGTCCCCACCAGCGCGGAAGCGGTGTCGAGGCCGGCCACGGCGACGAGCTCGACGTCCTCGGCGAGGCGGGTGGCCGCCCGCACGTGGGGCAGCAGTGGGCCCAGCCGGTCCCCGGGCTCGACCAGCGGGGGCAGGAGGCGCCGCGGGACGCCGAGCCGCGCGCACAGCGCAGGTGCCGCTCCACAGCCCGAGCAACCCGGTCGTGGCGGCGTTCGTCCGCTCGGCGACGCGGACCCCGGCGAGCCGGTGGCCGACCAGGTCGGGCAGCAGGAGCAGCGTGTCCGCCTCGTCGAGCAGGACCCCGTGCGCGACGAGACGCCGGACCGCGGTGGCGTCGGGGTGGTGCAGCCCTCCCCGTCCGTCGGTCACCGCGGTGGGCAGGGCCACGGACGACGGCGGGGTCGCGGCCTCGGGGAGAGGGTCGGCCAGCAGCCTGTCGCCGGCCAGCAGCCCGACGACGCCACCCGGGCCGTCGAGCCCCACGGACGCCGGCCGGTACGCCGCCGCCCGCCGCAGCCCGTCGTGCACCCCGCGCAGGAGGTGGCCGCCGTCCGGACCCGCCGGCGGGGCCGCGAACCGGTGGACGACCTCGGTCGACAGGCCCGCGGGACCCACCCGCCCCACGACGACCCGGCCGCCACCGAGGTCGAGGTCAACCGCGGCGACAGCCAGCTCGCGCACCGTCACCATGGCCGGGAGCGTAGGTCGGCGCGAGCCCGGTCCGCAGGAGAACCGCTTGGTAGGACCACACGATGTGGCGGGGGCCGAGGGGCCCCAGGAGACTCCGGGGACTCAGCACTCCAGGCCGTCGTCGGGCACGGTCCCCTCGATCAGGTAGGACTCCACCGCCTCGTCGACGCAGGTGTTGCCCTGGTTGTAGCCGGTGTGGCCGTCGCCGTCGCGGCTCACGAGGACGCCGCTGTCCAGCTGGTCGGCGAGCGCGACCGACCACTCGTACGGCGTCGCCGGGTCGCGGGTGGTGCCGACGACCACGATGGGCTCGGCCCCCTCGGCGATGGTCTCGCCGGGCTCGGGGCCGCTGCCGGTGGCGTCCGGACCGGAGCCGGGGAAGCCCTCGCAGGCGGCCAGCGAGTAGGCGAAGACCTCGCCGAAGGTCGGCGAGACGCGCTCGAAGTCACCGACCTCGCCGGCGGCCTCGTCCACCGTCACGGCGTACGGGTCGTCGAGGCAGTTGACGGCGTAGATGGCCTCGCCGGAGTTGTCGGCGTAGCTGCCGTCCGGCTGGCGCGAGGCGTAGGTGTCCGCGAACGCGAGCAGGCCCGTGCCGTCGCCGTCCAGGGCGGCGCCGAGGGCGTCGTCGAGCTGCGGCCAGGACTGCTCGGCGTACAGCGGGGTGGCCAGGCCGTAGAAGGCGGTGCCGGCCGTGAGCTCGCGGTCGCCCACGGCGAGCGGCTGCTCGTCGACGTCGGCGAGGAAGCCGGCCACGGTCCGCAGGCCGGCGTCCACGTCGTCGCCGAGGTAGCAGTCGCCGCCGTCGACGCAGTCGGTCACGTACGCCGTCAGGGCGGTCTCGAAACCACCGGCCTGGCCGAGCGTGACCTCGCGGCTCGGCAGCGAGACGTCGATGCCACCGTCGAGCACGAGACGCCCGACGCGGTCGGGGAACGCGTCGGCGTACGTCGCGCCCAGCTTGGTGCCGTACGACGCGCCGAAGTAGGTCAGCCGCGACTCCCCCAGCGCGGCCCGCAGGACGTCGACGTCCTGGGCCGCCTCGCGGGTCGACACGTGCTCCGTGAGCGGGGCGTCGGCCTCGCAGCCGGCGCCGAGCTCGTCGTACAGGCCGGTCAGCTCCTGGCGCTCGGTGCGGTCGTCCGGCGCCGGGTCGGCCGCGAACAGGGCGTCGAGCTGCTCGTCGTCCAGGCAGTCGACGGGGTCGCTGGCACCGGTCCCGCGGGGGTCGAAGCCGACGACGTCGAACGCGTCCAGCAGCGGCGCACGGAAGACGAACTGCGCGACCGCGGCGTACTGGGTGCCCGGCGCGCCGGGGCCGCCGGGGTTCACCACGAGCGAGCCGACCCGGTCCGCGTCGGAGTCGACCGGGTTGCGCAGGACGGCGAGGTCCAGTGTCTCGCCGTCGGGCTCCTCGTAGTCCAGCGGGACCGTCAGGGTCCCGCACTCGAGGCCCTGCCCGGACTCGCAGTCCTCCCAGGCGACCTGCTGGGAGTAGAACGGTTGCAGCGCGGGCGACGGTGCCTCGGTGGCGTCGTCGGGGGCGGTCGTCGGGCTCGCGCTCTCGCTCGCGGCGGGGGCGCTGTCGACGTCCTGCTGACGCTCGAGGTCGGTCTCGTCGCCCAGGAGGAGCCCGATGACGAGCAGGGCACCTCCGACGACGACGACGAAACCGATGACGATCAGGGCGATCACGCGGTTGCGTGGCACCGGTGGGCTCCCTTCGGGGCGTGGGGGGCGGTGGGGTCGAGCGGACCGGCTCGGCCAGTCTTGCCGATCAGCCGGGGACCGGTACCCACAAGCGCACCATCAGGGCCTCCAGGGCGAGCTGCACGCCCACGTTGAACTCCAGCATCTGCTCGCGGGCGGCGAGCACCGCGTCGATCCGCTGCAGCTGCACCTGCGGTGGCGCGGCCGCCGCGATCCGCTCGACCTCCGCGCGACGCTCCTCGTTGACGAGCACCCCCGGAGAGCCGAGCGCGACGGCGAGCGCGTCGCGGTAGACCGAGACGATGTCGGTCAGGCCGCGGTCGACGACGTCGAGGTACTGCCGCTTGGCCCGCGTCTTCTGGTCCCGCTCGAGGGCGGCGACGGCGGGGGCGTACTCCCGCGGCCGGCGGCCGCGCTCGACGACGCCGTACGACGTGTCGAGGTCGGCCCGCTCCCGGGCGTCGACCTCGCCGGTGATCGCGTCGGCCTCGGCCTTGGCGGCCTCGGCGAGCCGGGTCGCCATCGCCAGGCACGCGCCGAGGCCGGTCAGCTGGCCGGGGATCGCGACGACCTGGTCGCGCCGGGCCCGGGTCTCCGGGTCCCGGACGAGCGCCCGCGCCCGCCCGATGTGGCCCTGGCTCGCCCGGGCGGCGTACGACGCGAGCGCGGGCTCGGCGCCCTCGGTGGCCGCCAGGTGCGCGGCGACGTCCTCGGGCGGGGGCGTGGTCAGGGTGACCAGGCGGCAGCGGGAGCGGATCGTGGGCAGGACGTCCTCGACCGTCGGCGTGCACAGCAGCCACACCGTCCGGGCGCCGGGCTCCTCGATGGCCTTGAGCAGCGCGTTGACGGCGTGCTCGGTGAGGCGGTCGGCGTCCTCCACCACGATGACCTGCCACCCGTGGCCGGTCGGGGTGAGGCTGGCCCGGCGGACCAGCTCACGGACCTCGTCGACACCGATCGAGAGCTTCGCCGTGCGGACCCGGGTGACGTCGGGATGGCTGCCGGCGAGCACGGTCCGGCAGGCCCGGCACTCGCCGCAGCCCGGCTGCCCGCCGGGCCCGCGCTCGCACTGCAGCGCGGCGGCGAAGGCCACGGCGGCCACCGATCGACCCGACCCCGGGGGTCCGGTGAAGAGCCAGGCGTGCGTCATCTGCCGTCCGGCCGCGGCCGGCGTCAGCGCCTCGACGACCGCCCGCTGCCCGACGAGGCGGTCCCAGACGCTCACCGCGCCGCCTCCGTGCGGGCCGCGAGCAGCGTCTCGACCCGCTCGAGCACGGCGGCGTGCGTCTTGTCGACGGGGGCGCGGGCGTCGAGCACGAGGTAGGAGGCCGGGTCGGCCGCGGCCAGGGCGAGGAACCCGTCGCGGACGCGGGCGTGGAACGCCTCCCCCGCCCCCTCGATGCGGTCGCGGCCGCTGAACCGCGCCATCCCCGCGGCGGGGTCGAGGTCGAGCAGCACCGTGACGTCGGGCCGCAGGTCGCCGGTCGCCCACCGCGCCACCCGCTCGACCTCGTCGGTCGCCAGCGTGCGCCCGGCGCCCTGGTAGGCGAGCGTGGAGTCGACGTACCGGTCGGTGACGACGACCTCCCCGCGGGCCAGTGCCGGCTCGACCACGGTCGCGACGTGCTCGGCCTTGTCGGCGGCGTAGATCAGGGCCTCGGTCCGCGGAGCGAGGTCGCCCGTCTCCGGGCTCAGCAGGATCTCGCGCAGGCGCGCGCCGACCGGGGTGTCGCCCGGCTCGAACGTGGCGACCACGGTGCGACCGGCCGCGCGCAGGTGGTCGACCAGCAGCCGGGACTGCGTCGACTTGCCCGCCCCCTCGCCCCCCTCGAAGCAGACGAACACCCCGCGCCGACGCGTGCCGGCGGGGGCGTCGGGGGCCTCGGGTGGGGTCACGACGACGAACCTAGCCGCCGGCACCGACGGCCGGTTCCCCTGGCCGGTGGCACTGTGGACGACATGGAGACCAGCGACTACCGGCCCCTCGGGCCCACCGGCATGAAGGTCAGCCCGCTCTGCCTCGGCGCGATGATGTTCGGCGCCTGGGGCGAGCCCGACCACGACGAGTCCACCCGCATCATCCGCACCGCGCTCGACGCGGGGATCAACTTCGTCGACACCGCCGACATCTACTCGCAGGGCGAGTCCGAGGAGATCGTCGGCAAGGCCCTGGAGGGCCGCCGGGACGAGGTGATCCTCGCGACCAAGTTCCACGGGCCGATGGACGTGCCGATGGGTCAGACCGGCGACCCCAACGGCTGGGGCAACTCCCGGCGCTGGGTCGTGCGCGAGGTCGAGAACAGCCTGCGGCGGCTGCGCACCGACTGGATCGACCTCTACCAGGTGCACCGCCCCGACGACCTCACCTCCGACGAGGAGACCCTCTCGGCGCTCACCGACCTGCAGCAGCAGGGCAAGATCCGCGCGTTCGGCTCCTCCACCTTCCCCGCCCACCACATGGTCGAGGCCCAGTGGACGGCGGAGCGCCGGGGGCTGGGCCGCTACGTCACCGAGCAGCCGCCGTACTCGCTGCTCTTCCGCCGGATCGAGGCCGACGTCCTGCCCGTCGCGGAGAGGTACGGCATGGGCGTCATCCCGTGGAGCCCGCTGGCCGGCGGCTGGCTCACCGGCAAGGTGCGGAAGGGCCAGGAGGCCCCCGAGACGAACCGTTCGAAGATGTTCGACGGGTTCTTCTCCGACGAGGCCAAGCTGGAGGCCGTCGAGCAGCTGAACCTGCTCGCCGAGGACGCCGGCATCTCGATGGTCCACCTCGCGCTGGCGTTCGTCATGCAGCACCCGGGGGTGACCGCGCCGATCATCGGGCCCCGCACGATGGAGCAGCTCGAGAGCCAGCTCGGAGCCGCCGACGTCCGCCTCAGCAGCGACGTCCTCGACCGCATCGACGAGATCGTCCCGCCCGGCCGCAACGTCTCTCCCGGCGACGAGGGCTACACCCCGAAGGCCCTCACCGACCCGTTCCTGCGGAGGCGCCGCACGGCCTGACCGCTGGGTCGCTCGGCGCCCAGGGGCCTCAGGGTGCTCAGGTTTCACCAGCCGGCTGGTGGAACCCCGACCGGGCGGACGAAACTTCGTGGGCCAGGTCGGGGCATCGTCCGCCGGGTCTGCGGGCGCGGGGGTTTCACCCACCGGGGTGTGGAACCCCCGCCGGGGCTCCGAAACCCGCCCGGCGGACG
>NZ_JAKUHT010000018.1 GCF_022436705.1 Nocardioides sp. CFH 31398
GCGGGGGGGCGGGGGGGGGGGCGCGGGGGGCGGGGGGGGGGGGGGGGGCGGCCCCCCCCCCCCCCCCCCCCCCCCCCCCCGACCGGGCCTACGAAACCCGCCCGGCGGACGGGACCCCGACGTCAGCTCTTCTTCGCCGCGGTCTTCCGGGTGGTGGTCTTCTTGGCGGCCGTCTTCTTCGCCGCGGTCTTCCTGGCGGGGGCCTTCTTGGCCGCCGTCTTCTTCGCGGGGGCCTTCTTGGCGCCCTTCTTGGCCGTCTTCTTCGCCGGCCCCTTGGCGCGGCGCTCGGCGAGGAGCTCGGCGGCGCGCTCGGGGGTGATCGACTCGACGGTGTCGCCGCTGCGCAGGGTGGCGTTGTACTCGCCGTCCGTGACGTAGTCGCCGAAGCGGCCCGACTTCAGCACGATCGGCGCGCCGGAGACGGGGTCGGGGCCGAGCTCCTTCAGCGGCGGGGCAGCGGCGGCGCGGCCGCGCTGCTTGGGCTGGGCGTAGATCGCCAGCGCCTCGTCCAGCGTGATCGTAAGCAGCTGCTCCTCGCTGGTCAGCGAGCGCGAGTCGGTGCCCTTCTTCAGGTACGGCCCGTAGCGCCCGTTCTGCGCGGTGATCTCCACGCCCTCGGCGTCGGTGCCGACGACCCGGGGCAGCGACAGCAGCCTCACCGCGTCGTCGAGGGTCACCGTGTCCAGCGACATCGACTTGAACAGCGAGCCGGTCCGCGGCTTGGCGCCCTTGGGGGCGTCCTCGGGCAGCACCTCGGTGACGTAGGGCCCGTAGCGGCCGTTCTTCGCCACGACCTCGTTGCCGGTGTCGGGGTGGCGACCGAGGCGGGTCTCCTCGCCGGCCGGGTTCGCCAGCAGCTCGCGGGCCTTCGCGACGGTCAGCTCGTCGGGCGGCAGGTCGTCCGGCACGTTCGCGCGGACGGCGAACGGGTTCCCCTCGTCGTCCGGACCCTCGAGGTACGGGCCGTAGCGTCCGACGCGCAGGTGGATGCCGACGTCGGTGCCGTCGTCCTCGGTGACCGGGAAGGTCGCCAGCTCGCGGGCGTCGATGTCGCCGAGCTCGTTGACCAGGCGCTGCAGCCCGGCCACCTCGTCGTCGCCGAAGTAGAAGGAGCCCAGCTCGTCGTTGCGGTCCTTGCGGCCGGCGGCGATCTCGTCGAGCACGTCCTCCATCTGCGCGGTGAACTCGTACGACACCTGCCGCCCGAAGTGCTCCTCGAGCAGCCGGATCGTCGAGAACGCCAGCCACGCCGGCACCAGCGCGGTGCCCTTCTTGTAGACGTAGCCGCGGTCGATGATCGTCTTGATGATCGAGGCGTACGTCGAGGGGCGGCCGATCTCCCGCTCCTCGAGCTCCTTGATCAGCGACGCCTCGGTGTAGCGCGCCTTCGGCCGGGTCTCGTGCCCCTCGGCCTCGAGCGACGCCGCGGTCAGCGTCTCGCCCTCGGTCAGTGCCGGGAGGCGGGCCTGGTCGTCGTCGCGGGCGGCGGAGGCGTCGTCGGACGACTCGACGTACGCCTTGAGGAAGCCGTGGAAGGTCAGCACGCGGCCGCTGGCGTTGAACACGACGTCCTCGCCGGACGACGCCGCGCCGCCGAGGCGGACGGTGACGGTCTGGCCGACCGCGTCGCGCATCTGCGAGGCGACGGTGCGGGTCCAGATCAGCTCGTAGAGCCGGAACTGCTCGCCGGTCAGCCCGGTCTGCGCCGGGGTGCGGAACGTGTCGCCGGAGGGGCGGATCGCCTCGTGCGCCTCCTGCGCGTTCTTCACCTTGCTCGCGTAGGTCCGCGGCGCGTCGGGCAGGTACTCCGCGCCGTACAGCTCGCGGACCTGGTCGCGCGCCGCACCGACCGCGGCGCTGGAGAGCGTCGTGGAGTCGGTGCGCATGTAGGTGATGTGGCCGTTCTCGTACAGCCGCTGCGCCACCGACATCGACGTCGACGCGCTCATGCCGAGCTTGCGGCTGGCCTCCTGCTGCATCGTGGTCGTCCGGAACGGGGCGTACGGCGAGCGGCGGTAGGGCTTCGACTCCACCGAGCGGACGTCGAAGGTCGTGGAGTCCAGCGCGGTGACGAGGGCCTCGGCGCGGGAGCGGTCGAGGTGCACGACCTCGGTGCCCGCCTTGATCGCGCCGTCGGTGCCGAAGTCGGAGCCGCGGGCGACGCGGACGCCGTCCAGCGAGTGCAGGCGGGCGGGGAAGATCCGCGGGTCGTGCGACTGGCCCGCGTCGAAGGTGCCCTCGAGGTCCCAGTACGACGCCACCCGGAAGCGCATGCGCTCCCGCTCGCGGTCGACCACGAGCCGGGTCGCCACGGACTGCACGCGCCCCGCGGACAGGCCGGACATGACCTTCTTCCACAGCACCGGGGAGACCTCGTAGCCGTAGAGGCGGTCGAGGATGCGGCGCGCCTCCTGGGCCTCGACGAGGTCCATGTCGAGCTCACGCGGGTTTTCGGCGGCGGCGAGGATCGCCGGCTTCGTGATCTCGTGGAAGACCATCCGACGCACGGGGACCTTCGGCTTCAGCTCGTCGAGCAGGTGCCAGGCGATCGCCTCGCCCTCGCGGTCCTCGTCGGTGGCGAGGAAGAGCTCGTCGGCGTCCTTGAGCAGCGACTTGAGCTTGCGGACCTGGTCCTTCGAGCGCGCCGGGACGACGTAGTACGGCTCGAAGCCGTTGTCGACGTCGACGGCGAGCCGGCCCCACGGCTTGTCCTTGATCTTCGCGGGGGTGTCGGCCGCGCTCTGCGGGAGGTCGCGGATGTGACCCACGGACGACTCGACGACGTAGTCCGAGCCGAGGTACCCACCGATCTTCTGGGCCTTCGTCGGGGACTCGACGATCACGAGCTTGTGTGCCACTGCTGTTGATTCCTGCCTCTGCTCGGGGGTGACGCCTTGACGAGTGCCCGGCGGACGAACGGCCCCGGGCGGGTCACGGGGGTGACGGTAGCGCGAGGGTCAATCGGCCCGTGCACCTTCTCCACGGGCACCGGGGACGCACCCCTGGGGGCACACTGCTGTCCATGATGCTCCGCCCGGTCGTGCAGGCAGGCATCCGCGACGGCGCGGTGGACCTGGCGTTCCGGCGCTGGGAACGCCCGCGGGTGAGGGTCGGGACCCGGCTGCGCACCGGGGTCGGCGTGGTCGAGGTGACGTCGCTGGAGCAGGTCCCGCTGGCCTCGCTCCGGGCCGAGGACGCCCGGCGCGCGGGCCACGCCTCGCTCGCCGAGCTGACGCAGGCCCTGGAGGGCCGGCCGGGGCCGGTGTGGCGCGTCGGCGTCGCGTACGGCGGCGCCGACCCCCGCGAGGCGCTGCGCGAGGAGGTGCCCGACGAGGCGGGTGCGGCGGAGGTCCGCCGTGGGCTGGACCGGCTCGACCGCGCCTCGTCGTACGGCGCGTGGACGCGGGAGACGCTGCGGCTGATCGACGAGTTCCCGGGACGCCGTGCCCCGGAGCTGGCCGCGATGGTCGGGCGGCCCACCCCGGAGTTCAAGACCGACGTGCGCAAGCTGAAGGAGAAGGGGCTCACGGTCTCGCTCGACATCGGCTACCGGCTCTCCCCGCGCGGCGCCGCGGTGCTCGGCGTCGCGCCGCCCGAGGTGGGCGGCACCCCGCTGCCGAAGGTCGGCGCGCCGGCGTCCCGCGCCCTGACCGCGGCCGGGATCACGACGCTGGAGGACCTCGAGGGCCCCGACGCCCGCCCGCTCGACGACCTCGCGGGCCTGCACGGCGTCGGCCCGGTCGCGCTCGCCCGGTTGCGGGAGGCCCTGGCCGCGCGACGCCGCCCCGAGGGGACCTAGGCCGACCGCGGCCCGCGGCTGCGGACGTCGGCCACGGACGCCATCGCGGCGCGCAGGTCGCCGAGCCACTCGCCCTCGTGCTCACCGACGAGGCGGACGCACCACGCGAGGGCGTCGGAGCGCGAGCGGGCCACCCCGGCGTCCACGAGGGTGTCGAGGACGAGTCGCTGCGGCTGTCGCAGGCGGGTCATGACGGGCGTGGCGACCGAGGTCCAGGTCTCCGTGTGGTCGCCGACGCGGACGCCCCAGCTGATCGCGTGCTCGTAGCGACGCTCCGCCTCCTGGGCCACCTCGATGCGCGCCTCGCGGGTCTCCTCCCGGAACTTCCGGGCGCGGCCCTCGCGCGCCTCCGCGCGGGCGGCGTCGGAGGCGTCGTCGCCCAGGTCGACGTCCGCGATCGAGAGCCGGACGGTGATCTCCTCGCGGTCGACCGTGACCTCGGCCGGCTCGTGCTGCCACTCCTCGGGGAGCCGGCCGGCGAACCAGCCCTCCAGGCGCTCCTGCACCTCCCGGGTAATCATGATTACATCATTACACCGCTGCACCCGAAGCGCCAGGGACGCGCACGAGGTAGCCCTCCCTCGTCAGCTCGCCGAGCACCGGCAGCACCACCCGCGCGAGCAGCGCCGGGTCCTGCCCGGTGAGCTCCGCGACCGCCGCGACGATCCGCCCGAGCGCCAGGTCGCCGTCGCACGCGCCGACGATGGCCGCCGTCGCCGTGTCGACCTGGCGCGCGCGGCGCAGGCCCGTGGTCCGGCGCAGGACGATCGTCGCCGGGTCCTCCGCGCCGGGCTCGCCGACGCTCTCCTGCTGCACGTCGGCGCGTCGCACCAGGCGGTCCGCGGGACCGACCGACGGCGGGGCGTCGAACCACTCCGCGATCGCGGGGGCCACCGGCTGCTGCACCTCCCACGGCCAGTCGAGCAGCTCGCGGCGCCCGCTGCCCTGCGTGCGCAGGGTGACCCACCCGAAGCCGACGCCCGTGATCCGCTGCTCGGCGAACCACGACAGCCAGGTGTCGTAGCGGCGGTCCCGCTCCTCACCGACCAGCCCGGCGTCGGCGATCCAGACCTCGACGTACGCCGCGGGGTCGAGCACCTCGCGCTGGACGACGAACGCGTCGCAGTCGGCGTCCAGCCACTCGGACAGCCGCTCGTCCCAGCCGCGGCCCTCGACGTGGGCCCAGTTGGCGAGCACCTGGCACGTCCCGCCCGCCCGCAGGTGCGAGGGGGCACGACGGACGAGGTCCTCCACGACCCGGTCCCCGGGGATGCCGGAGTCGCGGTAGACCAGCTGCTCGCCGGTCGCGGGCGAGATGACGAAGGGCGGGTTGGTCGTGATCAGGTCGAACGCCTCGCCGCGCACCGGCTCGAAGAACGACCCGTCGCGCACCTCGACCTGGCCGTCCGGGAGGTCGTTGAGGGCGACGTTGAACCGCGTCGCCCACAGCGCGCGGGCGTTGACGTCGGTGGCGACGACGCGGTCCGCGTGGGCCGCGAGGTGGAGGGTCTGGACCCCGCAGCCGGTGCCGAGGTCCAGCGCGCTGCCGACCTCGTGGCGCAGCGTCAGCTGGGCCAGCGACGTGGACGCCGCGCTGACGCCGAGGACGTGGTCGGCCGTCGTGCGGTGGGGGCGGCCGTCCATCCCGGGGGTCAGGTCGGCCACGAGCCAGTGGTCGCGCTGGGTGCCGTCGGGCGCGGTGACGGCGTACGGGCGGCAGTCCCAGCGGGCCGCCACCTCGCCGACGCTCGCCGCGAGCAGGCCCTCCGCGGCGAGGGGGTCGACGAGGCCGGGCAGCGCCCGCTCGGCCTCGCTGCGGGGGACGACGACCTGCAGCAGGAACAGCCGCACGAGGGTCTCGACCGGCGAGCCCCCGCCGGTGCGCCGCCGGGCCGGGACGGTCTGGTTGCGCTCGAGCGCCCGGTGGGCCTCCTCCCCCAGCAGCTCGACGACACGGTCGTGGGTGTAGTCGGCGGCGAGGAGGGCCTCGCGGAAGCGGTGCGGCAGGTCGCTGCTCATGCTTCGGATCCTGCCAGCGGACGCCGTCCACGACGACGGAGGCGGCCGCCGTCCTCGTGGACGACGACCGCCTCCGTCTCGTGCCGGGCGTGCCGGGGTGTCAGGCGCGGGCGGCGGCCTCCGGGGCCTCCTCGCCGATCACCGACGACCGGCGCTTCGAGAGCACCACGGCGACGACGATGCCGGCGGTGGCCACCAGCGAGATCGCGATGGCGACCGGCCGGTTGGCGTCCTCGCCGAGCGTCAGCGAGACGACGGCCCCGACGACCAGCAGCGAGACCAGGTTCATCACCTTGAGCAGCGGGTTGATGGCCGGGCCGGCGGTGTCCTTGAACGGGTCGCCGACGGTGTCGCCGATGATCGTGGCCTCGTGGGCCGGGGACCCCTTGCCGCCGTGGAAGCCGTCCTCCACCAGCTTCTTCGCGTTGTCCCACGCACCACCGGCGTTGGCGAGGAAGACCGCCATCAGGGTGCCGGAGCCGATGGCGCCGGCGAGGAAGCCCGCCAGCGCGCCGACGCCGAGGCCGAAGCCGACGGCGATCGGGGACAGGATCGCGAGGATGCCCGGGGTGGCCAGCTCACGCAGCGAGTCGCGGGTGACGATGTCGACCACGCGGCCGTACTCCGGGCGGCCGGTGCCCTCCATGATCCCGGGGATGTCGCGGAACTGGCGGCGGACCTCCATCACCACGGCGCCCGCGGCGCGGCCGACGGCGTTGATCGCGAGGCCGGAGAAGAGGAACACCACCGCGACGCCGATCAGCACGCCGACGAGGACGTCGGGGCTGAAGACGAAGAAGCCGGAGACGAACAGCCCGGCCTCCTCGGCGTTCAGGCGTGCGTCCTCGACCGCGCTCAGCGCGGTGCCGATGTAGGAGCCGAACAGCGCGCTCGCCGCGAGCACGGCGGTCGCGATCGCGATGCCCTTCGTGATGGCCTTCGTGGTGTTGCCGACGGCGTCGAGCTCGGTGAGGATCTGCGCGCCGGCCTCGCTGACGTCGCCCGACATCTCGGCGATGCCCTGCGCGTTGTCGGAGACGGGGCCGAAGGTGTCCATCGCGACGATGACGCCGACGGTGGTCAGCAGCCCGCACCCGGCCAGGGCGACGGCGAACAGCGCCACCGACAGCGAGCCGGCGCCGAGCAGGAAGGCGCCGAACACGGCCGCACCGATGACCAGGGTCGTGTAGACGGCGGACTCGAAGCCGACCGAGAGGCCGGAGAGGATGACGGTCGCCGGGCCGGTGAGCGACGTCTTGCCGACGTCCTTCACCGGGCGGAAGTCCGTGCCGGTGTAGTAGCCGGTCAGCGCGAGGATCGCGGCGGCCAGCACGACGCCGATGACGACGGCCACGGCGGCGATCAGCGCCGGGTTGCCGCTGGGCTCGACGCCGACGAGGGCGTCCAGCGGGCTCTGCTCGACGTTCGACAGGTCGGCGAAGCTGCTGGGCAGGTAGACGAACGCGAGGACGGCGGAGCCGAGGGCACCGACGGCGGCGGAGATGTAGAAGGCCCGGTTGATCGTGGTGAGGCCGTTCTCCCCCTCGCGGGGCTTGGTCAGGTAGACGCCCGCGATCGCGGTGAGGACGCCGATCGCCGGGACGAGCAGCGGGAAGACGAGGCCGGCGTCACCGAAGGCGATGCCGCCGAGGATCAGCGCGGCGACCAGCGTGACGGCGTACGACTCGAACAGGTCCGCGGCCATGCCGGCGCAGTCACCGACGTTGTCGCCCACGTTGTCGGCGATGGTGGCGGCGTTGCGGGGGTCGTCCTCGGGGATGTTGTTCTCGACCTTGCCGACGAGGTCGGCGCCGACGTCGGCGGCCTTGGTGAAGATGCCGCCGCCGACGCGCATGAACATGGCGAGCAGGGCGGCCCCGAAGCCGAAGCCCTCGAGCACGATCGAGGCCTCGTCCTGGAAGAGGAGGACGACGACCGCGGCGCCCAGGAGGCCGAGACCCACCGTGGCCATGCCGACCACGGCGCCGGTGCGGAAGCCGATGTTCATCGCCGGGTTGCGGCCCTGGGACTCGGCGGCGGCGGCCACGCGCAGGTTCGCGCGCACCGCGAGCGACATGCCGAGGTAGCCGATCGCCGCGGAGAAGCCCGCGCCGAACACGAAGGCGATGGACCGCGCGACGCGGACGACGACGTCGTCGGCCGGTAGGGCGAGCAGGAGGAAGAAGGCGAGGGCCGCGAAGACGGCCAGGGTGCGGAACTGCCGGGTGAGGTAGGCGTTCGCGCCCTCCTGCACGGCTCGTGCGATCGTGCGCATGTTCTCGCTGCCCTCGGCGGCCGCGAGCACCTCGCGGCGGAACACGACCGCCATGACGAGAGCGAGAACGGCGATCGCGGCGACGATGCCGACGAGGACCAGGTTGCCGCCCGCGACCTCGACGGCGGCGTTCTCGGCCGACGAGGCCGAGATCAGGGTTGCTGACATGTGGGTGCTTCCTCCTGGAGGTGGCGTGCCGAGCCGGGCGACGAGGCCGGGGCCCGTGCGCGGGGGTGTGAGCCACGTCGCACGACCGGATGCATGTAACCACGCCGGACCGGCGCCGACGAGGGAGGTGTGACGTGGGGCACACCGTGTCCTGCGCGTCGGCCGCCCTGGCCCGAGCGGGCCGGCGCCGGGTCAGCCGGCGGCGGAGAGCGTGTCGGTGCTGGCGTGGATCGTGAAGACCGAGGCCAGACCGGTGATGGAGAAGATGCGCAGCAGGCGCTGGGAGTTGCAGACGAGCTCGAGGCTGCCGTCCTCCGCGCGGACCTTCTTCAGGCCGCCGACGAGCACGCCCAGACCGGTCGAGTCGAGGAAGCCGACGCCGGTCATGTCCACGACGAGGTGCCGGTGGCCCGAGCCGACGAGGCCGGTGAGGCAGTCGCGCAGCTCGGGGGCCGTGTAGACGTCCACCTCGCCGCCCACGACGACGACGGTCCGGCCACCGAGGTCGCGGGTCTCGAGCGTCAGCTCCACGGGAACTCCATACGGGCGTCTGGGCCGTCAGTCGTCACTGTCGTCAGCGGTGCGCCCGAGGAAGCATGCTGCGAGTGACACGGTTGGCGACCAACCCCCCCGGACTGAGTGCCGGGGTCAATGAAACCACGGATGGGACCCCCGGCGCAGGGGTACGGCGGGCTGACCCGCGGGGTGGGACGGGCGCGCCCCCGGTACGAGGACGGGCGTCGGCAGGGCGTTGTCGGCGGGCTTTGCCAGACTCGGCGACGTGAGCACCCCGACCCTGGCCCGCAGCGCGCGCGAGCTCCTCGCGCACCTGGTGGGGCCGACGGGTCGCGACGACCGGCTCACCCACCTCGAGGTGCTGCCCGCCCGGGCCGCCCGCTCCGCCGCCTGGCCGGAGTGGGTCGACCCCCGCGTGCGCGCGGCGTACGCCGGCCGCGGGGTGCTCGAGCCCTGGGCCCACCAGGTCGAGGCGGCCCAGGCCGCCCGCGACGGGCGGCACGTCGTGGTGTCCACCGGCACGGCGTCCGGCAAGTCGCTGGCCTACCTGCTTCCGGCCCTCACGGCCGCCCTGGAGACGCGGGGCCGCCGGGGCCAGCGCGGGGCGACGACGCTCTACCTCTCCCCCACCAAGGCGCTCGCCCAGGACCAGCTGGCGTCGGTGTGCGACCTCGACCTGGGGCTGCGGGTGTCGACCCACGACGGCGACAGCCCCCGCGAGCAGCGGGACTGGACGCGTGACCACGCCGAGTACGTCCTGACCAACCCCGACATGCTGCACCGCTCGCTGCTGCCCGACCACGCCCGGTGGTCCCGGTTCCTGGGCTCGCTGCAGTACGTCGTGGTCGACGAGTGCCACCACTACCGCGGGGTCTTCGGCGCGCACGTCGCCCACGTGCTGCGCCGCCTGCGACGCATCGCGGCGGCGTACGGCGCGGAGCCGACGTTCGTGCTCGCCTCGGCGACGGTGGCGGCGCCGGAGGAGTGGGCGGGGCGCCTGACCGGGCTTCCGGTCACGGCCGTCACCGACGACGCCTCGCCGCGCGGCGAGCTCGCCATGGCCCTGTGGGAGCCGCCGCTCGGCGAGCACGCCGGCGAGAACGGCGCCCCCGTGCGGCGTGCGGCGTCGTCCGAGACCGCCGACCTGCTCGCCGACCTCGTCGCGGCGCAGGTGCCGACGCTGGCGTTCGTGCGCTCGCGCCAGGGTGTGGAGCGGGTGGCGACGACGACGCAGGCCCTCCTCGCGGAGGTGCACCCGGCCCTGCCGGGCCAGGTCGCGGCGTACCGCGGCGGCTACCTGCCGGAGGAGCGCCGCGAGATCGAGGCCGCCCTGCGCTCGGGGCGCCTGACGGGGCTCGCGGCGACGACCGCGCTCGAGCTCGGCATCGACGTCTCGGGGCTCGACGCCGTCCTCGTCGCCGGGTTCCCCGGCACCCGGGCCGCGCTGTGGCAGCAGGTCGGGCGCGCCGGTCGCGCCGGCGGCGACGCGCTCGGCGTCCTCGTCGCCCGGGACGACCCGCTGGACACCTACCTCGTCACCCACCCCGAGGCGCTGTTCGGCCGGCCGGTGGAGGCGTCGGTCTTCGACCCGGCCAACCCCTACGTCCTCGGCCCCCAGCTGGCCGCCGCCGCGGGCGAGCTGCCGCTGACCGCGCCCGACCTCGAGCTGTTCGGCCCGGGCGCGCGCGACGCGATCCGCTCCCTGTGCGAGGCCGGACTGCTCCGCCGTCGACCCCGCGGCTGGTTCTGGAGCGGCACGACCGCCGACGGCAGGCCGTGCGACCTGGCCGACCTGCGCTCCACCGGCGGCGCGGCCGTCTCCCTGGTCGAGACCGGCACCGGCCGCGTGGTCGGCACCGTGGACGGCGATCGGGCTCACTCCACGGTCCACCCGGGCGCGGTCTACGTGCACCGCGGCGAGCGATGGCTGGTCGACGACCTCGACCTCGAAGGCCACGCGGCGACCATGGCGCGCGCCGACCCGCCGTACTCGACGAGCGCGCGGGAGGTCACCGACATCCAGGTGGTCGAGGAGAGCGAGGCCCAGCGGTGGGGCTCGTGCCGGCTGGCGCACGGGACGGTCGAGGTGTCCCACCAGGTCGTCTCCTTCCTGCGCCGCCGCGACCCGGGCGGCGAGGTCCTCGGCGAGGAGCCGCTGGACCTGCCCGTGCGCACCCACCGCACGCACGCCGTGTGGTGGACCGTGCCCGACGACGTCCTGGACGCCGCGGGGCTCGCCGAGGTCGACCGCCCCGGCGCCGCCCACGCCGCCGAGCACTGCGCGATCGGGCTGCTGCCGCTGTTCGCCACCTGCGACCGCTGGGACATCGGCGGGGTCTCCACGGCCCGCCACCCCGACACCGGGGAGCTCACGGTGTTCGTCCACGACGGCCGCCCCGGCGGCGCGGGCTTCGCCGAGCGCGGGTACGCCGCCGCCCGCGCCTGGCTGAGCGCCACCCGCGAGACGATCCTGGCCTGCCGCTGCGAGTCGGGCTGCCCGTCGTGCGTGCAGTCCCCGAAGTGCGGCAACCAGAACAACCCGCTCGACAAGCACGCCGCCGCAGACCTGCTGGGCCTCCTGCTGTCCTGACGTGGGGCCGGCCGGCCGCCGCCGCCGCCCTACTGCTCCGGGCCGGCGCGGGCGTGGGCGACGGGGTCGCCGGTGAAGCCGAGCCACCGGGGGCCGGTGACCTCGGCGGCGACGAGGACGTCGTACCCCTCGACGCGGCAGGCGAGGAGGTGGGCCCCGTTGGCGACCGCGACGGCGGCGGCCTCGCCGCAGGCGTCCTCGCCCCGCTGGTGGACGGTCGCGCCGGAGAGCGCGGCGAGGTCGGCGGCGGCCTGGGCGCGACGGTGGTCCGCGAAGGCCGCCGCGACGACGCCGCAGGCGCCCGCGACGAGGAGCAGGACGCCGAGGAGGGCGCACACCACGACGGTGGCGGCGCCCTCCTCCCCGCGCCGACGGGCCCGACGAGTGCCGGGGTGGCTCACGGGGCGTCCCGCTGCTCGGCGACCGCGACCGCCTCGGCCCGCACCGTGACCGTCGGCAGGAAGCCGAAGATCCCGCCCGGGCCCGCGACCGGCGCGGCGGCCGTCGCCTCGACCCGCTCCCCCAGCGACGACACCCCGAGCGAGGCGCCGTCCGGGGCGACCCGGCGACCGACGGCGACCGCCTCGGCGTCGGAGTCCCCCCGGGCCGCGGCGCGGGCGGTCTCGCGGGCGGCGTCGACCACCCGCACCTGCGCCACCCCGACCGCCAGCAGCCAGACGAGACCGACCGTGACCGCCACCAGCAGCGGCAGGGCCATGGCCGTCTCCGCGGTGACCGCGCCCCGCTCGTCCCGCTCGACCCGTCGACGCGGCCCGCTCACCCGATGCCCAGCAGCCCGAGCACGTGGTCGAACAGCGTGCGCAGCAGGCTGTTGCCGAGCCCGCCGGTGAGCAGCGTGTAGAGCAGGCCCGCGAGCCCCGCGCCCGCCGCCGTCCCCACGGCGTACTCGGCGGTGGTGATGCCCCGCTCGTCCCGCGCCCTCGGCCGGGTGGTCCGTCTCGTTCCCATGGTCGTGACTCCTCTCCGACGACCGCACCCTGCGGCCGTCCGGACGAGCGTGGGTCCGCAGCACCCCGCCGCGGGCGGCTCGGCGCCCGGCCTGTGCAGGAGCGGGTACGTCCGGCGCCGGTGGACGACCAGCGGCTCGACCGTCGCGGTCAGAGGAGCCCCGCGACCATGCCGGCGACCATCGGCACCACGCCGAGCAGCAGGAAGGCCGGCAGCAGGCACAGGCCGAGCGGGAGGGCCGCACGGACGCCGACGGCGCGGGCGCGGTCCTCGACCTCGGCGCGGGCCTGCCCGGCGAGGTCGTCGGCGAGCGCACCGACCGCGGTCGCGACGGACGCTCCGCTGGACTCCGCCCGGGCCAGGGTGCGGCCCAGCGGCCCGAGGACGGGGTCGGCCGCCAGGTCGGACCACACCTGCTCGGGGGCGACCCCGAGCTCCAGCCGGGCGACGACGCCGGCCAGCCGGTCGGCGGCAGGACCGGGGAGCGCCTCGCAGACGACCCGGACGGCGCGCCCCGGCGGCGCCCCGGCCGCCAGCGCCCCCGCGAACAGGTCGACCAGCGACGCCAGGTCGCGGCGGGCGGCCTCCCGCGCGCGGCGGGCCGAGGACGGCTCCGCGCGGGAGGCCAGCACCCAGACGCCGGCGCCGGCCGCGAGGGCGGCGACCGGGGCGACGGGCCCGGGGACCACCACGAGGGCGCCGACCGCCGCGAGCGGGGCGGTGGCCCAGCGGGTGCGCCGGAGGAGGTCCGCGGGCGCCCCCGTCGAGGACGTCGTGGCCTGCGCGCGACCGTGGGACCCGACCGGGGAGACGCGGGCGAGCAGCACCGCGCAGCCGAGGGCGACCGCGGACAGCACCACGGCCGGGCTCACGTGGCCCCCTCGACCTCGTCCGCGATGACCTCGATCCACCACAGCCCCGCCAGCCCGAGCCCGAGACCGCCGGCGAGGCAGGCGAGGCCGGCCGCCGTCCCGAGCAGGAACGACCAAGGGTCGCCGCCGGAACCGGTCCCCATCAGCAGCGCGAGGACGGGGAGCCCGGCGAGCAGGCGGGCGGTCGAGCGGGCGGAGGCGAGCTCGGAGCCGACGACGCGCCGGGTCGCCTGGCGGGCCCGCAGGCCGTCCGCGACCCGCGTCAGGGCGGCCGACAACCCGTGGCCCGTCCGGTGCGCGACCTGCCAGGCCGCCGCCACGAGCCGCAGGTCACCGCACCCGGGCTCGCCGGCGAGCGCCCGGAGGCCCGCGGGGACGTCGGCGCCGACGGCGTGGGCGGCGGCGACCGGCGCCAACGGGGGCCACGCCTCGCACGCACGGTCGAGCGCGGAGCCCGCGGGGCGGCCGGCTCGCAGGTCGGCGGCGAGGGTCTCGCACGTCTCCCGCACGCGCTCCGCCGTCCCCGCGGCGTCCCGCCGCCGCCGTCGCCGTCGGACCAGCCGTGCGGTCACCCACCCGGCCGCGGCCAGGATCGCGCTCAGCGCGACGACCTGGCCCGGCAGACCGGCGAGCACGGCCCCGGCCGCCCCGGCGCCGATGAGCACCGGCACCGCCCGGGAGCCGGCCCACGAGGTGGAGGCTCGCCGGCGGGGCAGCACGCCCGCCTGCGGCGCGAGGGCCAGCGCGCCCGCCGCCGCGGCGGCGACGACCGCGAGCACGGACGCGGCACCCACCGGGCTCACCGCGCGAGCCTCGCCTCGAGGACGTCGACGCCCGGGCCGGTCCGCACCTCGCCGGCGCCGTCGAAGACGAGGGCGGGCACCGTGGCGACGAGGCCGTCGGCGCCCCGGACCAGGACCCCGACCTCGCGCAGGAACCTCACCCCGTCGGCCCGCCGTGACACGTGCAGCACCGCGTCGAGCGCGGAGGCGAGCTGGCTGTGGGCGGCCTCCCGGGGCAGGCCCGCCGCGAGCGCGAGGGCCTCCACCCGCGCGGGCACGTCGGTGGCCGAGTTGGCGTGCAGCGTGCCGCACCCGCCGTCGTGCCCGGTGTTCAGGGCGGCGAGCAGGTCGACGACCTCGGCGCCCCGGACCTCCCCGACGACGAGGCGGTCGGGACGCATCCGCAGGGCCTGCCGCACGAGGGTCCGCACGGTCACCTCGCCCGCGCCCTCGATGTTGGGCGGTCGCGCCTCCAGCCCGACGACGTGGGGGTGGTCGGGGCGCAGCTCGCTGGCGTCCTCGACGAGCACCATCCGCTCACCCGCCGGCACCGTCGAGAGCAGCGCGGCGAGCAGCGTCGTCTTGCCCGACCCCGTGCCGCCGGAGACGAGGAACGCGGCCCGGGCGGCGACGAGGTCGGTGAGCAGACGGGCGCCGTCCGCGCTGAGGGACCCGACGGCGACGAGCTCGTCCAGCGTGAAGGACCGCCCGCGCGGGACCCGCAGCGACAGGACCGTGCCCGGGCGCGCCACGGGGGCCAGGACGGCGTGGAAGCGGGTGCCGTCGGGCAGCCGAACGTCGACGTGCGGGGTGGCGTCGTCGAGTCGCCGGCCGGCGGCCGCGGCGAGCCGCTGGGCGAGACGGCGCACCGCGGCGTCCGAGCCGAACCGCACCCCGGTCGGCTCGAGGCCGTCACCCCGGTCGAGGAACACCTGGTCCGGCCCGTTGACCAGCACGTCGGTGACCCCCGGCGTGCGCAGCAGCGGCTCCAGCGGGCCCGCGCCCACCACGTCGCGGCGCAGCACCTCGTGGACCGCGAGGACCGTCGCGTCACCCACCGGGCGGCCCGTCTCCCGCAGGGCGGCGGCGACCCGGTGCGGGGTGAGGTCGCCGGGCTCGGTGGCGAGGCGGTCGCGGACCGCCTCCACCAGCGCCGCGACCACGTCGTCCTCCGCCGCCGTGCGGACCCCGGTCACGCCGCGCGCCCCCGCCCCGGCACGAGACCGACCTGAGGCAGGGCCAGCAGGTCCCGGGCGGCGCGGGCCAGCGGCCCCCGCGCCGAGCGGACGGGCCCGAGCCCGAGGTCCACGGACTCGGCGATGCCGCGCGCCTCGGGGAGCACCCCGACGACCGGGAGGTCCGCGACCCGTGCGAGCTCCTCGGGCGCCAGGCCCCGCCCGCGGACGACGAGCCCCAGCGTCGCTGCGTCGCGCAGGCGCGCGCAGGTCCGCAGCGCGGAGGCGACGGCGGGCACGGACCCGACCACGACCACGAGGACCAGGTCGCAGCGTCCGGCCAGCTCGACCACGTGGTCGTCGCCGCCCCGCGGCAGGTCGAGGACGACGAGGGCGTGCCCGCGGCGGCCGGCCGCGACCGCCTCCCGTGCGACCTCCCGGTGGGCGACGCCGTCCACAGCGTCGACGGCGGCGACGTCCGGCGGCCACGTCAGGACGCCGACCCCGCCGTGGGACGGCACCGCGTCGCGCAGGGCGCCGGCGCCGAGCCGTCCACCGCCCCGGGCCAGGACGTCCCAGCGGACACCGGGCCGCCCCTCCAGGCCGAGCACCCGGTCGGCGCCGGGCCCCTGGGGGTCGCAGTCGAGGACCAGGGTCGGGCCGTGCGCGGCCCCCACCTGGGCCAGGGTGCACGCGAGGGTCGTCGCCCCCGACCCGCCGCTGCCCCCGACGACCCCGACCACGGGGCCCGGCGGACGCCCCGCGTCCGCCAGCTCGAGCAGCAGGGCCACGAGGTGGCTCTCCGCGCGCGGCAGCTCGCAGACCTCCCGGGCGCCGAGGGTGAGCGCGGCCCGGAAGGTGTCGGCGCCGGCCTGCCAGGCGACGACGTGGACGCCGTCTCGTCGTTCCGGCGCGGCCCGGGCGGCCCGGGCGACGACGTCGCCACCGACCAGCACGCAGGGCGCGGTCGACCAGGCCCGCAGCACGCCGGCGGGGTCGGCGGCGATCTCGGGCGTCACGCCGGCGGCCGCGGCCAGGCGCAGCAGCTCCTCGAGCAGGGTCTCGTCGCCGGTGACCAGCAGGGGACGTGTCATGACGGCAGGCTGCCCCGGCCGGTCGCCACCGTGGGGCCGAGCGGCGCGCGCCTGTGCAGGAGCCGACCTCCGCCGCGCCTGTGCACGGAAGACGGCCGGGCCGCGGACGGCCGCGGCCTAGACTGCGGCCATGCCGGCCCCGGCGATCCGCACCGCGGCGTTCTTCGACCTCGACAAGACCATCATCGCGAAGTCGAGCACGCTGGCCTTCAGCAAGCCCTTCCAGGCCGGAGGCCTCATCTCGCGAGGGGCGATGCTGCGCTCGGCGTACGCCCAGTTCGTCTACCTGGTGGGTGGCGCCGACCACGACCAGATGGAGAAGCTGCGCTCGTTCCTCTCCGACCTCTGCGCGGGCTGGGACGTCGCGACGGTGCGCGAGATCGTCGCGGACACCATCCACAACGTGGTCGACCCGCTCGTGTACGACGAGGCGGTGTCCCTCATCGAGGAGCACCACCTCGCGGGCCGCGACGTGGTCGTGGTGTCGGCGTCCGGCAGCGAGGTGGTCGAGCCGATCGGCGCCATGCTGGGGGCCGACCACGTGGTCGCGACCCGGCTCGAGATCGTCGACGGCAAGTACACCGGCGAGATCGCGTACTACGCGTTCGGCGAGGAGAAGGCCACCGCGATCCGCGCGCTGGCCACCGAGCGCGGCTACGACCTCGACCGCTCGTTCGGCTACAGCGACTCGGTCACCGACCTGCCGATGCTCGAAGCGGTCGGGCACCCGCACGCCGTCAACCCGGACCGCGACCTGCGGCGTGCGGCCACCGAGCGCGGCTGGCCGGTGCTGGTGTTCACCAAGCCGGTGGCCCTGCGCCGGCGCCTGCCGCTGCCGCGGACCGTGCCGAGCATCGCCGCGTTCTCGATCGGCGGGATCACCGCGGTCGGCGGCCTGGCGTGGGCCGCGCGGCGCCGACGGTCGGGCTGAGGCGGCCCGGACGTCCGACGAACGGACCGAGGCGGCCACCCGCGTCGTCTCGCGGGTGACCGCCTCGTGGTCACCGGGCCCGGACCGGCGAGGCTCGTGGCCGGACGCCGGCCCGGGCGTTCGGGGGATGGGACGCTCAGGACTCCAGCGCCGCGTCGAGGGTGATCTCGACGCCGGTCAGCGCCTTGCTGATCGGGCACTGCTCCTTGGCCTTGTCGGCGGCGGCCTTGAAGCCGTCCTCGTCGAGGCCCTCGACCTCGCCGCGCACGGTGAGGGTGATGCCGGTCAGCTTGAAGCCGCCGGCCGGGTCCTCACCGAGGCTCACGTCGGCCTTGACGTCGAGCGCCTGCGGCGTGCCGCCGGCCTCGGCGATGAACGCCGACAGCTGCATCGCGTAGCAGGAGGAGTGGGCGGCCGCGACGAGCTCCTCGGGGCTGGTGGTGCCGCCGGCCTCGTCGGCCGCGCGCTTCGGGAAGGAGACGTCGTAGGTGCCGACCTTCGAGCTGGAGAGCTCGACCTGGCCGGAACCGTCCTGCAGGCCGCCGTTCCAGGCGGTACGAGCGGTACGCGTGGGCATGGGTTCCTCCCGGGGATCGTGGATGTTTCGTGCACAACATACCGCACCGGGCCCTACGATGGAACCCATGAGCGACCACCCCGACGGCCCCTGGGACGGCGCCACGGCGTCCTCCGACGCCCTCGACGCGCTCGTCTGCTTCGACCTGTACGCCGCGTCGCGCCTGGTCACGGCGGCGTACCGGCCGATCCTGGCCGACCTCGGGCTGACCTACCCGCAGTACCTGGTGCTCACGGTGCTGTGGACCCGCGGGGAGTGCTCGATCAAGGAGCTCGCGACCACGCTGCGGCTGGACCACGCGACGCTGTCGCCCCTGCTGCGCCGCATGGAGGCCGCCGGGCTCATCAAGCGCCAGCGCAGCACGACCGACGAGCGGTCCGTGCTCGTGCGGACGACGGAGCGCGGCGCCGCGCTGCACACGGTGCGCGACGACGTCTACTGCCGGATCAACGAGGCGATCGGGCTGCCGCCCGAGCAGGTGGAGCAGCTGCAGGGGCTGCTGCGGACCGTGACGTCGAACCTGCTGACCGACGACTCGGACGTCAGTCTGGGGTGAACCCAGGGTGACTCCGCGAGTCGCACAGTGTGACTCAGGACACTCACAGGTCGTTGGTCAAGTCAAGCCTTGTACGAGCCACCGAGCGGGAGTAGACCTGGGGTCAGAACTCCAGAGCAGCACGTGACCCGGGGTACCCACGCGGCGTCCACCCATCGCACCTGGGAGCACGCCCCCGCGGCCAGACCCGCGGGGCGGCACAACGAGAGCACGCTTGGTAGCCCCGCCCGGTCACGTGTCAGCAGCGGCCCCCGACCTACGCGGTCCGGGGGCCGCTGGCTTGTCCGAGCCACGACCGAGCCTGCGAGGTCCTGAGGCGAGGAGGTCGAGCGAGCGACGCGACCGAGGTCCGAGGCGCGAGGCCGGCGACGGAGGAGCTGGACTCGCGACCCGAGGAGGTCGAGCAAGCGACGCGACCGAGGAACGAGGTCGCGTCGGCGGGTCGAGACCCGGCGAGACGGACTGCGGGCGCGACCCGGGCCGGTGAGACGGACGACGGCGCGAGCGGGCCGGCGGTCTCGACGCGGTCGCTCGCCAGGGCTCGCTCCCTGCTCGACCACCTCAGATGCGGCGCCCGCCAGGGCTCGCTCCCTGCTCGACCACCTCAGGAGCGCCGCTCGACCACCTCAGGAGCGCCGCTCGCCCACCTCGGCGACCGGCGGGGTCGCGGTCAGTCGGACGTCGGGCGCAGGACGAGCGGGCTGGCCTCGACGCCCGCGGCGTAGGCCTCGGCGGCGTACAGCAGCCACGCGTGAACGCCGGCGCGTCCGCCGTCGCGGTAGCCGCGCAGGTTCGACTCGTACTGGGGTCGCAGCGCGAGGTGGCCGGCCTCGGGCACCGAGAGCGAGGTGGCGTCGACGCGCCGGGAGGCGAGGACGAGGCGCTCGGCGGCGCGGGCCACGATCCCGTTGTGGGAGGCGAAGGGCGTCCCGGTGGCGATCTCGGCGTGCACGAGGGCCGCGGTCAGCATCGCGGGCGCCTGGGTCGGGGTGGACAGCAGCGCGGCGACGCCGCGCAGCCGCTCCGCCGCGGCCGCGCCGCGCGGCCGGCCGAGCTCGTCGGCGTCCACCGCGCCCGCGCCGGCGAGCGCGTGGATGCGGGCGAACGCCTGCAACGGCGAGCGCTCCAGCACGGGTCCGAGCCCCAGCAGCTCCCCCGAGACCCGCAGCGCCGCGACGGCGACGGCGTCCCCCTCGCCGTCCCGCATCGCCTCGACCGGGGACGCGGAGCCCTCGAGCGTGGCGGAGGCGCAGGCGCCGCGGAGCAGCGACTCCGACGTCGTCGAGGGCGGCGTACGACGCAGGCCGCGGTCGCGCAGGATCGCGTCCAGGCCGTCGCGGGCGGCGGCGAACGCCGAGGCCACGCCCTCCAGGGCGGCGAGCGCCGCCAGCGGGGAGTCCTGCGGCGAGGGCGACGGGTCGGGCACGGGGCCACGCTAGAGCCACCCCCAGCACTCCCCCACCACACCCTCGGCCCACGCTCGGCGCACCCTCGGGCGCGCCCCGGGGAGCCAGGCGCGGAGTAGCGTGCGCGGGTGCGCACCCGGATCCGCCACGGCGTCCCCCGTCGCGGCACCGACCTGGGCAGCGAGGCCGACCGCGCGACGTTCCGCACGCTGCACACCGCCTCGCTGGCGTCGCCGGCGCTGCGCGAGGGCCTGACCGTCGCGAGCGCGGGCCGGAGCATCAAGCACCTGCGAGCCCTGCTGGGCGCCCCGGCCGTCGCGCTCACCGACACCTCCGCCGCCCTCGGCTGGGACGGCGAGGGCGAGCACCACGCCGGGGTGTGCGGCGCGCTCGCCGAGCCCGTCGTCCGCCACGGCACGACCCGGCGGGGCGAGGCGGCCCTGCTGTCGTGCGACGTGCTGGCCTGCCCCGTCGACGAGGTCGTCGTCGCGCCGCTGGTCGTCGACGAGCGGGTGGTCGGCACGCTCCAGGCCTTCACCACCCGCACCACCGCGGGCCTCGCCCGCGCCACCGACGAGGTCGCGCGCTGGGTCTCCGGCCAGCTCGAGCTGGCCGAGCTCGACGCCAGCCGCCGCCGCCTGATGGAGGCGGAGGTCCGCGCCATGCGTGCGCAGATCAGCCCCCACTTCATCTACAACTCGCTCGGCGCCATCGCCAGCTTCGTGCGGACCGACCCCGACCGGGCCCGCGAGCTGCTGCTCGAGTTCGCGGACTTCACCCGCTACTCCTTCCGCCGCCACGGCGACTTCACCACGCTCGCCGAGGAGCTCCGGTCGGTCGAGCGGTACCTGCTGCTCGAGCAGGCCCGTTTCGGCGACCGCCTCCAGGTGACCCTCAACGTGGCGCCCGAGGTGCTGGGCGTCGCTGTCCCGTTCCTCTGCGTGCAGCCCCTCGTCGAGAACGCCGTCCGCCACGGGCTCGAGGCCGCCGAGGGCGTCGGCCACATCCGCATCGTCGCCCACGACCGGGGCACGGAGGCCCTCATCGAGGTCGAGGACGACGGCGTCGGCGAGGACCCCGAGCGCGTCCGGCGGGCCCTGGCCGGGGACGCGGACCTCGACTCCGTGGGCCTCGGCAACGTCGACGCGCGGCTGCGGACGACGTTCGGCGACGACTTCGGCCTCGTCGTCGAGACCGCCCCGGGCGCCGGCACCCGGGTGCTCGTGCGGGTCCCGAAGTTCGCCCCCGGGGTGAGCGCGTGACCGGGTTGCGGGTCCTGGTCGTGGACGACGAGCAACCGTCCCGCGACGAGCTCGCCTACCTCCTCGGGCGTGACGACCGGGTGTCCGCCGTCGAGACGGTCGGCTCGGCCGCGGAGGCCCTCCGCCGCCTGCACGCGGACCCGCCCGACTGCCTCGTCCTCGACGTCCAGATGCCGGGGACGACGGGCCTGGACCTCGCCGCGGAGGTGGCGCGGCTCGCCGACCCGCCGCCCGTGGTGTTCGTGACGGCCCACGACCAGCACGCCGTCGCGGCGTTCGAGCTCAGCGCCGTCGACTACGTGCTCAAGCCGGTCCGTGCCGAGCGCCTCGCCGAGGCCGTACGACGGGTGGCCCGGCTCGGCGAGGGGGCGCCGGCGGGTCCCGGGGCGGGGGCCCAGACGAGGTCCGTCCCCGTCGAGCGGGGCGGCGCCACCCGCTTCCTCGAGCTCTCCGAGGTCACCCACGTGGAGGCGCACGGCGACTACGTCCGCCTCCACACCGGCGGAGACGCCTACCTGCTGCGCGCCGCGCTGTCGACGCTGGAGGAGGAGTGGGCCGGCGACGGCTTCGTCCGCGTCCACCGGTCGCTGCTGGTGTCGCTGGCGCACGTCACCGAGCTGCGCTCGACGGGCGGGCGCACGAGCGTCGTCGTCCGCCGCGGCCTCGACGGACCTCAGAGCGAGCTGGCGGTCGCCCGCCGCCACGCCCGGGAGCTGCGGGAGCTGCTGACCAGGCGGGCCACGCGGTGAGCGGGCGATGAGCGAGTCCAGACCCGCCCGGCCGGCCCGGGTGCGGGTCACCGGCCCGCCGCGCCACGTCCGCCCCGGCACCCCCCGCCCGCCGCTGGACGACTCCTCGACCCTCGGCGGGGTCTACCTCGGCTCGCTGCTGCGCGAGCAGGGCAGGCTCGCCCTCCGCGTGCTCGGGCTGCTGCTGGCGCTCGTCGGCTCGCTGCCCCTGGTGTTCCACCTGCTGCCCGGGCTGGCCGACGTCCAGGTCCACGGCCTCGGCCTGCCGTGGCTGCTGCTGGGCGTGGGCGTCTACCCGCTGCTCGTCGTCCTCGGCTGGCGCTACGTGCGGCGGGCCGAGCGCAACGAGCGCGACTTCGCCGACCTGCTCGACGAGCGGCGCGGGTGAGCCTCGACGTCGTGCCCGGCGTCGTCGCCGTCGTCCTCGTGACCGCGGTGACGCTGGCGATCGGCACCTACCGGCAGCGGTTCTCGCGCACGACGAGCGACTTCTTCGTCGCCTCCCGGACGGTCCGGCCCGGGCTGAACGCCTCGGCGATCGGTGGCGAGTACCTGTCCGGCGCCTCGTTCCTCGGCATCGCCGGGCTGCTGCTCGTCTTCGGCGCCGACATGCTCTGGTACCCGGTCGGCTTCACCGCCGGCTACCTCGTCCTGCTGGTGCTCGTCGCGGCGCCCCTGCGCCGCTCGGGCGCCTACACGCTGCCCGACTTCGCCGAGGCCCGCCTCGGCTCGCGCGGCGTGCGCGCGGCGTGCTCGGTGCTCGTCGTCGCGGTCGGCTGGTTGTACCTGCTGCCCCAGTTCGAGGGGGCGGGGCTGACCCTCGCGGCGGCGGTCGGCGCCCCGCGGTGGGTCGGCGCGGTCGTCGTCGGCGTCGTGGTGGTCGTGGGCGTGGGGTCCGGCGGCATGCGGGCCATCACCTTCGTGCAGGCGTTCCAGTACTGGCTCAAGCTCACCGCGCTGCTGGTCCCGCTCGCCGTGCTGATCGTCGTGTGGGTCGGTGAGGGCGCCCCGGGCCCGGTCGCCGCGACCGACACCGCCCAGTGGTCGCTGCCCCTCGCCGCCGGTGGCGGGGCCGGTCTCTACGCGACGTACTCCCTCATCGTCGCCACCTTCCTCGGCACCATGGGCCTGCCCCACGTGGCCGTCCGCTTCTACACGAACCCGGACGGCGGGGCCGCGCGGCGCACGACGCTGGTGGTCCTGGTCCTGCTCGGCGTCTTCTACCTGCTGCCGCCGGCGTACGCCTTCCTCGGCCGCGTGTACGGCGAGTCGCTGGCCGCCGCGGGACGCAGCGACGTGATGGTGCTCGAGCTGCCCCGGCTGGTGCTGCCGGGCGTCGGCGGCGAGCTGCTCACGGCGCTGGTCACCGCCGGGGCCTTCGCCGCGTTCCTCTCGACGTCGTCCGGCCTCGCGGTCGCGGTCGCCGGCGTGCTCGGCCAGGACGTCACCGGTCGCCTGCCCCTCCTCGGGTCCCGCACCCGCCTCGACGGCGTCCCCGCGTTCCGGCTCGGGGCCGTCATCGCCGTGACCGTGCCGCTGGGGGTCAGCCTGCTGGTGCCGGACCTGGGCGTCGCCCGCTCCGTCGGCCTCGCCTTCGCCATGGCCGCCTCCACCTTCTGCCCGCTGCTCGTGCTCGGGATCTGGTGGCGCGGCCTGACCGCCCCCGGCGCGGTCGCCGGGCTCGTCGCCGGCGGCCTCGGCTGCGGTGGCGCGATCGTGACGACGTTCTCCCCCGCCCGGCTCTCCGGGTGGGCCGGGGTCCTGCTCGAGCAGCCGGCCGCCTGGAGCGTCCCGCTGGCCGTCGTCGTCATGGTCGGCGTCTCCCTCGCCACCCGCGACCGCGTCCCCCCTCACGCCGGGCGCTTCCTCGCCCGCCTCCACACCCCGGAGTCCGTCCGGACCTGAGCGTGGGGTCGGGTCGCGGGCTCCCGGGGGTGCCCGTGGCAGGGTGATAACGATTCTCATGACAGTCTGCAGCCGTGACCACGACCGCGCGGCGGGCGCCACCGCGCAGCCACGGCACGCGTTCCATCCGGGCACACCATGAGGTAGGTTGCTAGCATGCTCGCACGGGACCCGGCCTTCCTCCGCTTCGCCCTCGCGAGGCTGCTCGGCTGGGCCGGCGCGGGCATGACCCTGGTGGTGCTGCCGCTGCTGGTCCTCGACCTCGGCGGCGGCCCCGCCCTCGCGGCCGTCCTGGTCGCCGCGCCCGCCGGCGCCTACCTCCTGCTCGGCCTGCCCGCCGGCGCCGTCGCGGACCGGCTCCCCCGCGGGGCGACGCTCGTGGCGTGCGCGGTCGGCGCGGCGCTCGCCCTCGGCTCCGTGCCGCTCGCCGCGGCGCGCGACGCCCTCGGGGTCGGCCACGTCGCCGCGGCGGCCGTCGTCGTGGCGGCGCTGAACGTCTTCGCCGACTCCGCGACGTTCGGCGCCCTGCCCGCCCTGGTCGGCCGCGAGCGGCTCGCGGCCGCGCAGGGTCTCCTCACGACCGCCGGGACACTGACGGGCATCCTCGCCCCGGCCGTCGCGGGGGTGCTGATCGGCCCGCTGGCCCTCGCCGGCGTGCTGTGGTGCGAGGCCGCCGCCCTGGTCGTGTCCGCGGTCCTCTACGCCGGGCTGCGCGTCGGCGGCGGGGGCGCGGCCACGAGCACCGGGTGGCGCGAGACCGTGGCCGAGGGCCTGCGGTTCGTGCTCACCCACGAGCTGGTGCGACCGCTCACGCTGCTCGGCGTCGGCCTGTCCCTCGCCGGCGGCGCCGTCCTCGGCCTCTACGCCGTGCTCGCCGTGACCGAGCTCGGCCTCACCGCGGACGACGGCCGCATCGGTCTGCTCGCCACCGGCAGCGCCGTGGGCTCCGCGGTCGCCGGACTGCTGGTGTCCCGGGTCCAGGCCCGGTTCGGGCCGGGGACGGTCGCCACGGTGGGGTACGGCGCCGGCTGGCTGCTGCTGCTCGCCCTCGCCGCCTCCCCGGGCCTGGCGACCGCGGTGGCGGCCCTCACGGCGTACTCGTGCGTGGTCACCCTCGTGATCGTCAACGGCATCGTCGCCCGCGCGCAGGTGACCCCGGACGACCTCCAGGGACGGGTCAACACCACGGCCCGCATGATCGCCTAGGGTGCGCTGCCGCTGGGGGCGGCGCTGGCCGCGGCGCTCGTCGGTCCCCTGGGTGCCCGCGGCGCGATCGCCGTCGTCGGCACCGGCCTGCTGGCCTCGCTGCTCCTCGCCCTGCGGTGGCGGATCTGGCGCCTCCCGGTGCGACCACCGGCGGCTTGTGCGAAAACCCCCGCGTCGTGAAACAACGCCGACACGCTTCCGTGCCAGGGTGCTGCTCGTGAGCATGCTGGAGAGCTACTTCAAGGTCGGCGAGCGCGGATCCACCCTCGGCCGGGAGGTCCGCGGCGGGGTCGTCACCTTCGTGACGATGTCGTACATCGTCGTGCTGAACCCGCTGATCCTCGGGTTCGCGCCCGACGTCGAGGGGTCCTTCCTCGGCAGCAGCAACGGCGAGCCGAACCTGCCGGCCATCGCCGCCGGGACCGCGCTGATCGCCGGCGTGATGAGCATCCTCATGGGCGCCGTCGCGAACTTCCCGCTCGCGCTGGCCACCGGTCTCGGGCTCAACGCGTTCGTCGCCGTCGTCCTCGCCTCACAGATGACGTGGGCCGACGCCATGGGGCTGGTGGTCATCGAGGGCGTGATCATCCTGGTCCTGGTGCTCACCGGGCTGCGGAAGGCCGTGTTCCTCGCCGTGCCCCGCGAGCTGAAGATCGCCATCTCCGCCGGCATCGGCCTCTTCATCGCCTTCATCGGGTTCGTGGACGCCGGGTTCTCACGCCGCTACCCCGACGCCGCGATGACGACCGTGCCCGTGCAGCTCGGGCCCAACGGCGCGCTCGACGGCTGGCCGATCGTCGTCTTCGCCGTCGGGCTCGTGCTGCTGATCGCCCTGTGGTCGCTGCGCGTGAAGGGCTCGATCCTCATCACCATCGCCGTCGGGACCGTCCTCGCCTTCGTGCTCGAGGCCGTCCTCGACATCGGGCCCGGTGGAGCCGACAACCCCACCGGCTGGGCACTGACCGTGCCCGCCCCGCCCGAGCAGTGGTTCGGCGTCCCCGACCTCGGCACCCTCGGCCAGTTCAACCTCCTCGGGTCCTTCGAGAAGGCCGGGGTCGTCGCCGCGGTCCTCCTCGTCTTCACCCTGCTGCTCGCCGACTTCTTCGACACCATCGGCACGATGACCGCCATCGGCGCCGAGGCGGGCCTGAACGACGAGGACGGCTCCCCGCCGAACACCCAGCGCATCCTCGTCGTGGACTCGGTCGCCGCCATCGCCGGCGGCGCGGGCGGCGTGTCGTCGAACACGTCGTACATCGAGTCCGCGTCGGGCGTCGGCGAGGGCGCCCGGACCGGCATCGCCTCGATCGTCACCGGGGTCCTCTTCCTGCTGACCACGCTGTTCGTCGGCGTCGTCGCCTCGATCCCGTCCGAGGCCGCGGTGCCCGCCCTCGTCCTCGTCGGCTTCCTCATGCTGCGCGGCGTCAAGGACATCGACTGGGACGACCTCGAGGTCGCCCTCCCGGCGTTCCTCACGATCATCCTGATGCCGTTCACGTACTCCATCACCGTCGGCATCGGCGCCGGCTTCCTGTCCTACGTGCTCATCAAGGTGGTGCGCCGCAAGCCGCAGGACGTCTCGCCGCTGATGTGGGGCATCGCCGTCGCGTTCCTGCTCTGGTTCGCCATCGCCCCGCTCACCGCGCTGCTGACCTGAGCGCGGTGAACCGCGAGCAGAGCAGGTCGACGAGCAGCGGGTGCGTCCCGAGGACGTCGGCGACCACCCCCGCCCCCGCCTCCCGCGCCTGGCCGGCCGCCTTGTCGGCGAAGTAGCCGGGCGACAGCAGGTACGGCGAGACCGCGTCGCCGTCGCGCACGACCTCGGCCGGACGACGACCACGGGCGGTCAGCGTGGCGACCTCCACCTCGCCGCCCCACTCCTCGGCCAGCAGCTCGGCGGCCCGCTCCTGGTCGCGGGTCGCGAGCTCGTCGCTCGACCCGGCCGCGACGAGCACGACGCGCGAGCCCGGCTCCGCGCCCGCCTCGAGCAGCCGCGCGGCCTGGGCCCGCGCGACCTGGCGGTGGGGCCCGAACGGACGCCCGAGCGTCAGCGGGCCGCCCGCGCCCTCCGCCATCGACGGCAGGTCGGTGCGGATGTGGAACCCCGTCGACAGCAGCAGCGGGACGACGACCGTCGGCTCTCCCGAGCCGGCGACCACGTCCGCGAAGAGGGGCTCGGACAGCTCGACGTACGAGCAGACCGCCTCGACGCCCAGCCGGTCCGCCGCCAGCGCCGTCAGCTCGGCGGCGATCACGTTGCCCGACGTCTTGCGGGTGCCGTGGGCGACGGTGACGAGCCTCATGCCCCCATCATCCGGTCTCACTGCACGCCGTCGTCCACCGCCAGCCGGTAGCCCCGCTTCACCACCGTCTGCACGGCGCGGGTCCCGATCGCCGCCCGCAGCCGGGCGACGGCCATCTCGACCGCGTGCTCGGAGCCGGCCGTGCCCGACGGGAGGGCGGCCAGCAGCTCGCGCCGGGAGACGACGGTGCCCGGGTTGACCGCCAGCGCGGCGAGGACGGCGTAGGGCGCGGGCGAGAGCGTCACGTCCGCCCCGTCCACCACGACGGCGTCCCCGTGCAGGAGCAGCGAACGCCCCGCCACGCTCAGCATCGTCCCGCACGAGCGGGACGGCAGCTCGACCTCCAGCTGCTTGACCATCGCCGCCAGGCGGGAGCGGTCGGGCCAGATGGTCGGCACGCCCCACATCTCGAACGCCGCCGCGGTCACCGGCCCGACGCAGGACGCGAGCACGTCGGCGGTGAAGGCACTGATGACCTCGTCGCGCCGGCCGACGGAGGTCGCCGCCTCCATCAGCGCGGCCACGGCGGGGGCGGAGGTGAAGGTCACCGCGTCCAGACGCCGCTCGGCGACCTCGTCGATGAGGCCGAACATCGGGCCCGGGTCCTCGGCGGAGGCGACCCGGTAGACGGTGACGGTGGTGACGTCGGCGCCCTGGCGCCGCAGCGCGTGCGCCGCCATCGACAGCGACTGCCCGTGCTCCTGCACCACGATCCCGGCCCCCGTGAGGTCCCGGCCGCGGAGGTGGCCGAGCACGTCGTCGAAGGCCTCCGACTCCGGCGCCCACAGCTCGCGCAGCCCCCGCCGTCGCAGCGCGCCCACGCTCTTCGGGCCGCGCGCGAGGATCTCGGCCCGGCCCAGGTGGGCGAGCAGGTCGTCGAGCAGGCCCCACGACTCGGCGGCGTCGAACCAGGTCCGCATCCCGATGCCGGTGGTGGCCAGGAACAGGTCGACCGGGCGGGCGAGGACGCCCTCCGTCGCCGCCCGCAGCTCGGCGTCGTCCACCCGGTTCGGGTCGCTCGACAGGGCGGGCGCCCAGTGGGTGGTCGCACCCCGGCGCTCGAGCATGGCGATCTGCTCGTCGACCTTGCGGGCCGCCGTCACACCGATCCGGAAACCCGCGAGCGGGAGCGCCCCGCTGCCGTCGTCCACCCCCTCATCCTCCCGCGGCGCCTCAGCGAGCCCCACGGACGCCCCCCACCTCGACGGTGCCGTCGACGACGCGGACGTCGTACGCGGCGACGCGGACGGTCGGGTCGTCCAGGCACTCGCCGGTGCGCAGGGCGAAGGCCTGCTTGTGCATCGGGGAGGCCACGAAGTCCACGTCGCCGCGGGTGCCGACGATCCCGCGGGCCAGCACGGAGGCGCGGCTGAACGGGTCGACGTTGTCGAGGGCGAAGACCTCGTCGGCGAACGTGCGGAACACCGCCACGGCCCGGCCGCCGACCAGGGCGGTCACGCCGCCCTCGACGTCGATGCGGCTCAGCGGGCAGACGGGCGTCCAGGTCCCCGTGCCGCTCGCCGACCCACCCACCGTCTCCCTCACCGTCTCGTTCACCGGGGAGCCCCGACACCGATGGTCGCCCCGAGGTCGACGGGACCCTCGTGGAGCACGGGCTCGGCCTGCCCGCGCGTGACCCCGAAGCTGATGTTGGGGTCGGGCACGTCGGGGGCGTTGACGAACGAGGTGAAGCGCGCGAGCTTCTCGGGGTCCTCCAGGGTGGCGGCCCACTCGTCGACGTAGGTGTCGACGTGGGCGTCCATGGCGGCCTCGAGCTCGCTGCCGAGCCCCAGCGCGTCGTCGACGACGACCTCCCGGACCCGGTCGAGACCGCCGTCCAGGCCCTCGACCCAGGGCGCGGTGCGCTGCAGGCGGTCGGCGGTGCGGACGTAGTACATGAGGAAGCGGTCGAGGTAGCGCACGAGCGTCTCGGTGTCGAGGTCCTGCGCCAGCAGCCGGGCGTGCACCGGGTTCGCGCCGCCGTTGCCCGCGACGTACAGGTTCCAGCCCTTCTCGGTCGCGATGACCCCGAAGTCCTTGCCGCGCGCCTCGGCGCACTCCCGTGCGCAGCCCGAGACACCGCCCTTGATCTTGTGCGGCGAGCGCAGGCCGCGGTAGCGGTGCTCCAGCATGATCGCGAGGCTGGTCGAGTCCTGGACGCCGTAGCGGCACCACGTCGAGCCGACGCACGACTTCACCGTCCGCAGCGACTTGCCGTACGCATGACCGGACTCGAAGCCCGCGTCGACCAGGCGACGCCAGATCGCCGGCAGGTCCTCCATCCGGGCGCCGAGGAGGTCGATCCGCTGGCCGCCGGTGATCTTCGTGTAGAGACCGAAGTCGCGGGCGACCTCCCCGAGCACGACCAGGCCCTCGGGGGTGACCTCGCCGCCGGCGATGCGGGGCATGACGGAGTAGGTGCCGTTCTTCTGGATGTTCGCGAGGTAGGCGTCGTTGGTGTCCTGGACGACGCGGTTGGCGGCGTCCAGCACGTGGTGGTTCAGCAGGCTGGCGAGGATCGAGGCCACCGTGGGCTTGCAGACGTCGCAGCCGCGACCGGTGCCGTGGGCGGCGACGACCGCGTCGAAGCCGGTGTGGCCGCCCACCGCGATCGCGTCGAAGAGCTCTTGGCGCGTCATCGCGAAGTGCTCGCACAGGCTCCGGTCGACGACCCGGCCCTGCTCGGCGAAGAAGTCCTCGACGATCTTCTTGACCACGGGCTTGCACGAGCCGCAGGTGCTGCCTGCCCCGGTGCAGCGGGTCACGCAGGACGCCGAGTCGCACGGGTCGTCCTCGCGGGCGACGGCGGCGGTGATGTCGGCCTTGGACACGTCGTTGCACGAGCAGACCTGCGCCTCGTCGGGGAGGCCGACCTCGGTCGCCGCCCCCCGCCCGGCGGGGAGGATGAGGTCCTCCGGGTTGTCGGGCAGGGCGATCCCGGAGGCGACCATGGGCCGCAGCACCCCGTACGCCGAGGCGTCGCCCACCAGCATCCCGCCGAGGAGGGTCCGGCCGTCGTCGCTGACCACCAGCTTCTTGTAGACCCCGGCGACGGCGTCGGCGTACACGAGCTCGAGGGAGCCCTCCGTCGCCGCGAACGCGTCACCGAAGGAGGCGACGTCGACGCCCATCAGCTTGAGCTTGGTGGACATGTCGGCGCCGGTGAACGTGCCGGGCCCGCCGACCAGCGCGTCGACGACCACCTCGGCCATCGCGTAGCCGGGGGCGACCAGCCCGTAGACCCGGCCCGCGGGTGCGGCGCACTCCCCGACCGCCCACACGTGGGGGTCGGAGGTGCGGCACCGCTCGTCGACCAGGACGCCGCCGCGCTCGGCGACCTCCAGCCCCGCCTCGCGGGCGAGCGCGTCGCGCGGTCGGATGCCGGCGGAGAAGACCACGAGGTCGGCGGGGAGGTCGTCGGCGTCCGCCAGGCCGAGCCCGGTGACCCGGCCGTCCTCGCCCAGGACCGCCGTGGTCCGGGCGTCGGTGTGCACCGTGAGTCCGAGCGCCTCGACGTGGCGACGCAGCACGGCGCCGCCGGCGTCGTCGACCTGCACGGCCATCAGGCGCGTGGCCATCTCGACGACGTGGGTCTCCAGGCCGAGCTGGCGCAGCGCGTTGGCGGCCTCGAGGCCCAGCAGCCCGCCGCCGACCACCGCGCCGACACGGGCGCCGGCGGTCGCGGCGTCGCGGATCGCCTCGAGGTCGCCCAGGGTGCGGTAGACGAAGCACCCCTCGAGGTCGCGACCCTCGACCGGGGGCACGAACGGCGCCGCTCCGGTGGCGAGCACCAGCTCGTCGTACGCCAGGTCGCCCTCGGCGAAGCGGACGGTGCGGGAGGCGGTGTCGATGCCGGTCACCGCGCTGCCGAGCACGAGCCGGACCCGCGGGTCGTCGTACACGCCGGTGGGCAGCAGCGACAGCGCCTCGGCGCCCACCTCGAAGAAGGTGGTGAGCCCGACGCGGTCGTACGCCGCGTGCGTCTCGTCGCCGATGACGACGACGTCGTGGGTCTCGGTCAGCCCGCGCTCGATGGCGGCCTGGACGAGACGGTGGCCGACCATGCCGTGGCCGACGACGACCAGGCGCGGGCGGTCCGGGGTCCGGGGGGCGGGAGTGCTCATCGGGATCCTCCTTGGGGGGCGAGCGGGCGCGAGGCGAGCAGGGCGCGGACGTCGTCGGCGCAGCCGCCGCAGCCGGTGGTGGCGCGGGTGGTGGCGCGGACGTCCTCGAGCGAGGTGCAGGCGCGGACGGCTCCCGCGGTGGCGCCGGCGCAGGTGCAGACCTCGGCGTCGTCGGCGAGCGTGCGGGGCGCCGGCGGACGGTCACCGGCGAGCAGGGCGGCGGGCTCGGCGGGGCCGAGGACGGTGCCGCGGTCGTAGTGGCCCGTGATCAGCCCGACCCGCGACAGGTCGCCGACGAGGGTGGCGGCGACGATGCGGCCGTCGCGCACCACCAGGCGACGGTGGGAGCCGGCGACGGGGTTGGTGACCTCGACGACGTCGCCGACGGCGGTCCGCGGGTCGCCGAGCACGGCGACGTCCAGGTCGGTGGCCCGCAGGCGGGCGACCGAGCGGTGACCGGCGTACGACGCGTGCGGGCCCGTCTCCCCCGACAGGTGGGCGGCCAGGGCGGCCGCCTGGTCCCAGGCCGGGGGGACGAACCCGGTGACGACGCCGTCGTGCTCGGCGCAGTCGCCGAGGGCGTGGACCCGGGGGTCCGAGGTCGTGAGGTGGCCGTCCACGACCACGCCGCGGCGGACGGCGAGCCCCGCCCGCCGGGCCAGGGCGGTGCTGGGGCGACCGCCGGCGGTGAGGACGACGAGGTCGGTGCCGAGGGTGGCGCCGTTGTCGAGGACGAGCGTGACCGACCCGTCGCCGTCCGGGCCCGCGAGCAGCCGGGTCGCGCGGGCGCCGGTGTAGACCTCCGTGCCGAGGCGGCGCAGGTCGCGGGCCAGGATCCGGCCGGCGGGGGCGCCGACCTGGGAGCGCAGGAGGTGCTCGCCGCCCTCGACGACCTCGACCGCCAGGCCGCGCACCGCCAGGGCGCGCGCCACCTGCAGACCCAGCAGGCCGCCACCGACGACGACGGCGCGGCGGGTGCCGGGCTGCGCGACCGCCTCCTGCAGGCGGCGGCAGTCGGCGAGGCTGCGGAACGGGTGCACCCGCGGGTGCAGGCCGCCGTCGGGGCGCACGACGCCCCGGATCGGCGGCAGCGTCGGCAGGGAACCGGTGGCGAGGACCAGGTGCTCGTAGGCCACGCGCTCGTCGTCGGCGAGCACCACCTCCCGGGCGTCGCGGTCGACGTCGACGACGCGGGCACCCGTCCGCAGCGTGACCCCGGCGTCGGCGTACCAGCTCGGCGGGTGCAGCGCCAGCAGCGAGGGGTCGCACGACCCCTCGAGGACCGCCGACAGCAGGATGCGGTTGTACGGCGCGGCGTCCTCGTCGCCGAGCAGGGTGACGCCGACGCCGCGCGCCGCCAGCCCCTCCGCCAGGCGGACGGCGGCCATGCCCGCGCCGACGACGACCACCGGCCCCGCGGCGGCGGAGGTGGTCGGGGCCGTCATGCGCGCACCGCCGCGGCGCAGACCTTGAACGCCGGCATCCGGCTGGCCGGGTCGAGCGCGTCGCTGGTCAGCCGGTTCGCGCCCACCCAGTGGAAGGGCACGAACACCGTGTCGGGCCGGATCGCGGTCGTCAGCCGTGCGGGTGCCTTCAGCTCGCCGCGACGGGTCGTGACGACCACCGGCTCGCCGTCGTACGCGCCGATCCGGTCGGCCAGCATCGGGTGCATCTCGACGTACGGCCCGGTGTCGGGCAGCTCGCGGACGCGGCGCGTCTGGGCGCCGGACTGGTACTGCGCGAGGACCCGCCCGGTGGTCAGGTGGACCGGGAACGCCTCGTCCACCGGCTCGGCGGGGCCGAGGTGGTCGACGGCGACGAAGCGGGCGCGGCCGTCGGGGTGGGCGAAGGCGTCGGCGAAGAGCCGGGGCGTCCCGGGGTGGTCGGCGTCGGGGCACGGCCAGAAGACGCCGCCGTCGGACTCGGCGATCCGGGCGTGGCTGATCCCGGCGTAGTCGGCCCGCCCTCCGGCCGAGGCGCGGCCGAGCTCGTCGAAGACCTCCGCCGGGTCGGTCGACCAGGTGCCCGGCGCCCCGAGCCGCTCGGCGAGCCCGGCCATGACCTCGAGGTCGCTGCGCACCCCCGCGGGCGGGGCCACGGCGCGCTGCCGCAGCAGCACGCGCCCCTCCAGGTTGGTGGTCGTCCCGCTCTCCTCCGACCACTGGGTCACGGGGAGCACGACGTCGGCCAGTGCCGCGGTCTCGCTCATCACGAGGTCGCAGACGACGAGCAGGTCGAGGGCCGCGAGGCGGTCGGTGACGTGCGCGGCGTTCGGCGCCGAGACGACGATGTTGGAGCCGTGGACGAGCATCGCGCGCGGCCCGCCCGGGGTGCCGAGCGCGTCGAGCAGCTCGTACGCCGAGCGGCCCGGCCCGGGCAGCGACGCGGCGTCCACGCCCCAGACGGCGGCCACGTGGTCCCGCGCCGCGGGGTCGTCGATCATCCGGTAGCCGGGCAGCTGGTCGGCCTTCTGGCCGTGCTCCCGACCGCCCTGGCCGTTGCCCTGACCGGTGAGGCAGCCGTAGCCGGAGTGCGGCCGGCCGGGCAGGCCCAGGGCGAGCGCGACGTCGATCCAGGCCAGCACGGTGGCGGTGCCCTGGGCGTGCTGCTCGGCACCCCGGGCGGTGAGGACGACGGCCGAGCCCGCCCCGGCGAGCAGGGACGCGAGGGCCCGCACCTCGTCGGCCGGCACGCCGCTGACCCGCTCCACGCGCTCGGGCCACCAGGCGCTCGCCGAGGCCCGGGAGTCCTCCCAGCCGACCGTCCGCTCCGCGACGTACGCCGCGTCGACCCCGCCGGCCGCGTCGACGGCGTGCAGCACGCCCAGCGCGAGCGGGAGGTCGGTGCCCGGGACGGGTTGCAGGTGGACGTCGGCGCGCTCCGCGGTGGCCGTCCGACGGGGGTCGATCACCACGACCGTGCCCCCGTTCGCGCGGCAGCGGTCGAGGTGGCGGGCCGCGGGCGGCATGGTCTCGACGAGGTTCGACCCCACCAGCACCACGACGTCGGCGTGCTCGACGTCGGCGAGCGGGAACGGCAGTCCCCGGTCGATCCCGAACGCCCGGTTGGAGGCCGACGCCGCCGACGACATGCACCACCGGCCGTTGTAGTCGACCTGGCTGGTGCCGAGCGCGACCCGGGCGAGCTTGCCGAGCTGGTAGGCCTTCTCGTTGGTCAGGCCGCCACCCCCGAAGACGGCGACGCCGTCGGGGCCGTGGGCGGCCTGGACGGCACGCAGCCGCTCGGCGACCAGGTCCAGCGCCTCGTCCCAGTCGACGGCCCGGAGGTCGCCGGTGGCGCGGTCGCGCACGAGCGGAGTCGTCAGCCGCTCGCGGTGCCCGTGCAGGCCGGCGGCGGTCCAGCCCTTGCGGCACAGACCGCCCTCGCTGACCGGGTGGTCCTCGCGGGCCGCGACGGTGAGGGTCCGGCCGCCGCGGCCGGGGGTCAGGACCATCCCGCACTGCAGGCTGCAGTAGGGACAGTGCGTGGCGGTGGGGCCGCCCGAGCGGGTCTCGCGCGTCATCAGATCCCGGCGTGGGCGAGGCTGTCGGGCCGCGCCCGGCGCAGGTAGACCGCCCACGTCACGACCGCGCACACCACGTAGAACGCGGTGAACGTGGTGAAGGCGATGACCGTGGCGGAGCGGGGGTCGGCGACCCAGGGCGAGGAGAACGCGATGGGGATGAGGAACCCGCCGATGGCGCCGACGGCCCCGATCACGCCGATGGCCGCGGAGGCCTCCTTCGTGGAGCGGGCGAGCGCGGCGTGCCGCTCCGGGGTGCCCTCCTCGGTCGAGCGCTCCGCCCGGGTGCGCCAGATCGCGGGGATCATCTTGTACGTCGAGCCGTTGCCGATCCCGGTGCAGGCGAAGACGACCGCGAAGCAGACCAGGAACGGGGCGAACCACGACTGGTTCTCGGTCGCGATCGCCGGGTCGGCCGTCGGGTTCGGGGTCAGCTGCAGCAGGGTCGCCAGCACGAGCAGCGTGAACACGATCATCCCGGCGAACGCGGCGAGGGTGACCTTCGCGCCGCCCCAGCGGTCCGCCATCCAGCCGCCCAGCGGGCGGGTCGCGGAGCCGATCAGGGCGCCGAGGAACGCGAAGTAGGCGAAGTAGATGCCGGTGCCTAGCGGTGCGGGCTCCGGGACCCAGAAGTTGAGGCGGATCAGCAGCGGCATCGCGGCGGAGTAGCCGATGAAGGAGCCGAAGGTGCCGATGTAGAGGAACGCCATGATCCAGGTGTGGCGCTCGCGCACCACGACGAGCTGGTCGCGCGGCCGGGAGACCGCGGTGCCGAGGTTGTCCATGAAGAACCAGGCGGCGGCGGTCGCGACGAGCGCGAGGCCGGCGTACAGCCAGCCGGCGCGCTCGAGGCTGATGCCCGACGAGCTGGCCTGCACCAGCCCGAAGATCCCGGCGCCGCCGACGACGACCGGCAGGAAGAACTGGATGAGCGCGACCCCGAGGTTGCCACCGGCGGCGTTGAGACCGAGCGCGGCGCCCTTCTTGGCCGCCGGGTAGAAGAAGTTGATGTTCGCCATCGAGCTCGCGAAGTTGCCGCCGCCGAAGCCCGCCGTGGCGGCGATCAGGCAGAACGCCCAGAACGGGGTGTCCGGGTTCTGCACCGCGATCGCGAACAGCACCGTGGGGATCAGCAGCAGCGCCGCGGAGACCGCCGTCCAGTTGCGACCGCCGAAGGCCGGGACCGCCAGCGTGTAGGGCACCCGCAGCAGCGACCCCACCAGGTTCGGCAGCGCCACCAGCACGAACAGCTGCTGGGGCGAGAAGTCGAAGCCCATGGAGACGAGGAACGCCGAGCTGACGCTCCAGATCAGCCACACCGAGAAGCCGAGGTGCTCGGCGAAGACCGACCACGCCAGGTTGCGACGCGCGACCGCGCGGCCCCGGGTCTCCCAGAACTCGGGGTCCTCCGGGCGCCAGTCGTCGATCCAGCGTCCGGTACGGCGGCCGCTCGGCGCGGCGGCCTCGTCAGCGGACGCCCGGGGGTCGTCGATCAGGGTCATGCGGGCTCCTCGGGTCGGTGTGCCCTGATCCTCGGCAACCCGTGTGTCGCCCGTGTGTCGTCGTGTGTGAGGCCGGTGTCAACTTCCCCTCACGACCTCACACCGCCCCGCAGAGCGGCATCGGAACGCCGGCGGGGCCGCCGGAGAACCCCTGCGGCGGTCGAGCGGGGACGAGCCCCTCGAGGATGGGCCGCGTCGAGACCGGCTCACCGGTCCTCGCGGAGGCTCAGCCCCGCCCGACCACTTGCGCCCGGCCTCCCGAGGGGGCCGGGTGCCGCTCGTCGCACCCAGCCGACCGCTCGTCGCGCCGTGCGCCGTGGCGCGCGTCACGTGACGGTGATCACTCCTAGGTTGCTGCCATCACCCAGCCCTGTCCCCAGGAGGCACGATGGCGCACGTCGACAAGGACCCAGACGCGGGTCACTACCGGGCGGACTCCGCCCCGATCTACAAGGAGCTCCACGAGACCGCGGAGTTCGCGGAGCTGCGCAAGAAGTACCGCGGCTGGGCCATCCCGGCCACGGTCGCGTTCCTGGTCTGGTACCTGCTCTACGTCGTCCTCTCGAACTGGGCGCCCGGCCTGATGGGCATCAAGGTGATCGGCAACATCAACATCGCCCTCGTGCTGGGGCTGCTGCAGTTCGTCACCACCTTCGGCATCGCGTACCTCTACGCCAAGCACTCGTCGAAGGCCCTCGACCCGCTCGCCACCTCCCTCGGCGAGCGCTACGCCCGGGAGGCCGGCCAGTGAACCAGCAGTTCCTCACCACCGGCCTGTTCCTCGCCGTCGTCCTGCTGACGGTCGGGATCACCTTCTACGCCAGCCGCCAGACCAAGACCGCCGCCGACTTCTACTCGGGCGGCCGCGGCTTCTCCGGCTTCCAGAACGGCCTCGCGATCGGCGGCGACTACATGTCCGCCGCGTCCTTCCTGGGCATCTCCGGCGCCATCGCGCTCTACGGGTACGACGGCTTCCTCTACTCCATCGGCTTCCTCGTGGCGTGGCTCGTGGCCCTGCTGCTCGTCGCCGAGATGCTGCGCAACGCCGGCCGCTACACGATGGCCGACCAGCTCGCGTTCCGGATGCGTCAGCGCCCGGTCCGCACCGCGGCGTCCGTCTCGACCGTGGTCGTGTCGATCTTCTACCTGCTCGCGCAGATGGTCGGCGCGGGCGTGCTCGTCGCGCTGCTGCTGGACGTCGACAGCCAGGCCGTGCAGAACCTGGTCATCGTGGGCGTCGGCGCGCTGATGATCTTCTACGTCACCGTCGGTGGCATGAAGGGCACGACGTACGTGCAGATCATCAAGGCCGTCCTGCTGATGGCCGGCTCGGCGCTGATCGTGTTCCTGGTGCTGCTGCGCTACAACTTCAACCTCTCCGCCCTGCTCGGCGACGCCGCGGAGAAGTCCGGCGCCGGGGACGCGTTCCTCGAGCCCGGCCTGCAGTACGGCGCGACGCTGACCTCGCAGGTCGACTTCCTGAGCCTCGGCATCGCGCTGGTGCTCGGCACCGCGGGCCTGCCGCACATCCTCATCCGCTTCTACACGGTCCCGACCGCGAAGGACGCGCGGAAGTCGGTGCTGTGGGCCATCGGCCTGATCGGTGCGTTCTACCTGATGACGCTCGTCCTCGGGTTCGGCGCCGCGGCGCTCATCGACACCGACGAGGCCGGCGCGACCGGCAACCTCGCCTCCCCGCTGCTGGCCCGCGAGGTCGGCGGCGGTGCGGACTCCGTCGGCGGCGCGATCCTCCTCGCCCTCATCGCGGCGGTCGCCTTCGCGACCATCCTCGCGGTGGTCGCGGGCCTCACCCTGGCGTCGTCGTCCTCGGTGGCGCACGACCTCTACAAGGGCGTGTTCAAGAAGGACAAGGCCGTCACCGAGAAGGACGAGGTCCGCGTCGCGAAGCTCGCGGCCGTCGTCATCGGCGCGGTCGCGATCGTGCTGGCCATCCCGGCGCAGCAGCTCAACATCGCCTTCCTCGTCGCCCTGGCCTTCGCGGTCGCGGCGTCGGCGAACCTGCCCGCCATCCTCTTCAACATGTTCTGGGGCCGCTTCAACACCCGCGGCGCCTGCTGGAGCATCTACGGCGGCCTGATCTCGTGCGTCGGCCTGGTCGTCCTGTCCCCGGTGATGTCCGGGGCGGAGACCTCGCTGTTCCCGAACGCCGACTTCGCGATCTTCCCGCTGAACAACCCGGGCATCGTGTCGATCCCGCTGGGCTTCCTGCTCGGCATCATCGGCACGCTGACCGCGCGGGAGCCGGCCTCGGAGCGGCTGTACCCGGAGCTCGAGGTCCGCGCCCTGACCGGCGCGGGCGCCGAGGGCGCCAGCCAGCACTGACCCCACACCGGCCCAGGGCCACGGACGGCGGGAACCCTCTCCTCGGAGGGTCCCCGCCGTCCGCGTACCGCCCTAGGCTCGCCGTACCACCGTCGTCGGAGGAGAGACGTGAGCACTGAGAGCAGCGAGAAGTCCGAGCAGACCCTGTCCAACCTGCTGAAGGAGGACCGCCGGTTCGAGCCGCCGGCGGAGCTGGCCGCCGAGGCCAACCTGAAGGAGGGGGCCTACGAGCGCGCGAAGAACGACCGCGAGGCCTTCTGGGCCGAGCAGGCCGACCGCCTGAGCTGGGAGACCCGGTGGGACCGCGTCCTCGACTGGGACGACCCGCCGTTCGCGAAGTGGTTCGTGGGCGGCCGCCTCAACGCGTCGTACAACTGCGTCGACCGGCACGTCGAGGCCGGCAAGGGCGACCAGGTCGCCATCCACTGGGTGGGCGAGCCCGTCGAGGACGAGCGGTCCATCACCTACGCCGAGCTGCAGGACGAGGTCTGCCGCGCCGCGAACGCGCTGACCGAGCTGGGCGTCAAGGCCGGTGACCGCGTCGCCATCTACATGCCGATGATCCCCGAGGTCGCCGTCGCGATGCTCGCCTGCGCCCGCCTCGGCGCCCCCCACACCGTGGTGTTCGGCGGGTTCTCCGCCGACGCGCTGGCCTCGCGCATCGAGGACTGCGGCGCCGAGGTCGTCATCACCTCCGACGGTGGCTACCGACGCGGCTCGGCGTCCTCGCTGAAGCCCGCCGTCGACGAGGCGCGCACGAAGACCGACAAGGTCCGCAAGGTCCTCGTCGTCCAGCGCACCGGCCAGGACATCGGCTGGGACGACGACGTCGACGTCTGGTGGCACGACGCGGTCGGCTCGGCGTCCCCGGAGCACACGGCGGAGTCGTTCGACTCCGAGCACCCGCTGTTCGTCATGTACACCTCGGGCACCACCGGCAAGCCGAAGGGGATCCTGCACACGACGGGCGGCTACCTCACCGGCACGTCGTACACGCACTGGGCGATCTTCGACCTGAAGCCGGAGACCGACGTCTACTGGTGCTCCGCGGACGTCGGCTGGATCACCGGGCACTCCTACCTGGTCTACGGGCCGCTCGCGAACGGCGTCACCCAGGTGATGTACGAGGGCACCCCCGACCACCCGGAGAAGGGCCGCTGGTGGGACGTCATCGAGAAGTACAAGGTGACGATCTTCTACACCGCGCCGACCGCGATCCGGTCGTTCATGAAGCAGGGCCGCGAGATCCCCGACGGGCGCGACCTGTCGTCGATCCGCGTGCTCGGCTCGGTGGGTGAGCCGATCAACCCCGAGGCGTACGTCTGGTACCGCGAGGTCATCGGCGGCGGGAAGGTCCCCGTCGTCGACACCTGGTGGCAGACCGAGACCGGCATGATCATGATCAGCCCGCTGCCCGGCGTCACCCACGGCAAGCCGGGCTCCGCCATGATCGCCATCCCCGGTGTCTCCGCCGACGTCGTGGACGACGAGGGCAACTCGGTGCCGGACGGCTCCGGCGGCTACCTCGTGCTCACCGAGCCGTGGCCCTCGATGCTGCGCACGATCTACGGCGACGACCAGCGCTTCCAGGACACCTACTGGTCGCGCTTCAAGAAGCAGGGCTTCTACTTCGCCGGCGACGGCGCGAAGAAGGACGACGACGGCGACGTCTGGGTGCTGGGCCGCGTGGACGACGTCATGAACGTCTCCGGCCACCGCCTGTCGACCACCGAGATCGAGTCGGCCCTCGTCTCGCACCCGAAGGTCGCCGAGGCGGCCGTCGTGGGCGCGGCGGACGACGACACCGGCCAGGCGGTCTGCGCGTTCGTGATCCTGCGTGACGAGGCCGGCGACGGCGGCGAGGACATCGTCGAGGAGCTCCGCAACCACGTCCGCACCCAGATCGGCGCCATCGCGAAGCCGCGTCAGGTGATGATCGTCCCCGAGCTGCCGAAGACCCGCTCGGGCAAGATCATGCGCCGCCTGCTGCGCGACGTCGCCGAGAACCGGGACGTCGGCGACGTGACCACGCTGGCCGACTCCACGGTGATGGACCTGATCCAGCAGGGCGCCTCCAGCGGCAAGGACGAGGGCTAGCACCTCGCTCCCCCGGGGTCCGGGGGGAGGACGGGGCGGGACCGGCGCACGGCGCCGGACCCGCCCCGTTCCGCGTCCTGCCCCGCCGACCTCCGCTGGTCGAGCGCCCCGCTCACGCGACGACGACGTCCTCCATCGAGTCCACCGTGTCCGGTTCCTGACGTCTCGACCCTCGAGAGGCCCCCCTGAGGGTCACAACGTCAGGAACGGCATCGCTCACGCTGACCGAGACCCCGCAACGACGAACGGCCCGCCACCCCGGAGGGGTGACGGGCCGTCCTACGTCGCGAGGGGTCAGCGCCGGCGCTTCTTCCTCATGATGTGGGTCCTGCCGATGTTGTCGATGCGCGCCACCCGGGTGATGAGGCTGTAGCTGTTGGTGCCGCCGGTGGTGATGCCGCGGGCGGTGTTGCCGGAGAAGTTCGGGCCACCGCTGTCGCCGGGGCTGCTCATCTTCCGGCGGGTCTTGTCCAGGCCGCAGTAGGTCTCACCGTTGGTGAAGCGACCGCAGATGTTGGTGCGCACGATCTTCGAGCAGTTGTAGCCGCTGGTGCGGCCCCACTTGCAGACCGTCGCGCCGCGCGGGGCGTTGCGGACCTTCAGGACGGCGCGGTCCTTGCGGCCGCTCTTGTAGCGGAACTTCGCGACGGCCTTGTGCCCGTTGCTGCGGTTCACCTGGTTCCACTGCAGGTCGGTGCGGCGGCTCTTCGCCTTCACGGCCTTCTTCAGGGTGCCCGGCTTGTTGATGTAGCGCAGGCGGTTCGGGCAGTGGCCCGAGGTGATGACGCCGGGGCGGCCCTTGCGCTTCGCCGTGAAGCCGGCGGTGCAGATGAACTTGTTGCTGTTGACCGGGCGGCCGCCGACGATCTTGCGCTGCAACGTCAGCGGGCTGTCGGTCTCGGTGGTCGTGACCTCCAGCGGGAGGGCCGCGCCGGGCAGCGCCTGCGAGGCGCGACCGAGGACGCCGTCCACGGCCCCCTCCACCGCGCGACCCGCGGCACCCTCGGCCGGGGTGTACTCCAGGTCCATCGTCTGGGTCTCGGCGTCGTACCCGGCGGTCACCGACTGCAGGGCCTCGCCGCCGGCCGACTCGACGAGCTCCTGGGAGAGCTCCTCGAGCTCGCGGTAGCTGGCCGGGGCGCCGAAGGTGACCTCGACGTCGACGGGCAGCTTCTCGATCCGCGCGACCTCGGAGGCGCCGGGGCGCGTGGTGGTCTGGATCCAGTTCGGCTCGCCCGGCTCGGACGCGATGCCGCCGGTGACGTACTGGTCGGGGTTCCGCTGCGCGTAGGAGTCGAGGTACGCCGCGAACGCGTCGACGCCGCGGTGGGTCTCGACCAGGTCGGCGAGGTCCTCGCCGGAGGAGCGCGCGTAGGTGCGCAGGTCCTCCATCAGCGCCGGCGACACCGAGTCGGTGGACGCGCGCTGCGCCCGGACGACGAACGAGCCGGTGCGGGCCGGGGCCTCGCGGACGAGCACGTCCGGGCCCTGCGCGGCGGCGCCGTCCTGGCCGGGCTCGTCGGCGGCCGACGCGCTCAGCGAGAAGGCCGCGGTCAACGAGGCCGCGATCCCGAGCGTCGCCGAGACGGCGACGAACCGCCTCCCTGCCGTGCGTGTGCTCCCCATGGGGACCTCCAGTCTGTGGGGCGGCGCCCGAGGCGCCCGTGTCTGCAGTACGCGCCGTGACCCCCGGGAGGTTGCCCGGGGGCGGCGGTGTCCGGAGGACACCCTGCCACGGCCTCTGCGTCGGATACCCGAGGTTGGCGGTACGAAACCTCCGCGCCCCACCATCACCTACGCTGGTGGGCGGTGCGCCGGGAAGTCTGGTCGGCAGTCTGCCGCCGACCCCTTGGGAGGACCCGATGACCGCGCCGAGCACCCCACCCGGCACCCCGCCCGCCTCCGGGCGCCGCCGCCTGCTCACGCGCGGCTCGTGGCTGGAGGACTCCCGCATCGCCGCGGTGCTGCGCACCGAGACCGCCGGCGGGATGCTCCTCATCGCCGGGGCGGTCGTCGCCATCGTCTGGGCCAACACCCCCTGGGCCCACCTGTACGAGGGCGCCCGCGACGTCGTGGTCGGCCCGGCGTCGCTGCACCTCGACCTCTCGATCGGCACCTGGGCGGCCGACGGTCTCCTCGCGATCTTCTTCTTCGTGGTCGGCCTCGAGCTCAAGCGGGAGTTCGTCGCCGGCGACCTCCGCGACCCCCGACGCGCCGCGTTGCCCATGGCCGCCGCGGTCGGCGGGATGGTCGCGCCCGCGCTGGTCTTCGTGGCCTGGAACGTCGGGCCGGGCGGTGACCTGCGCGGCTGGGCGATCCCGACCGCGACGGACATCGCCTTCGCGGTGGCGATCCTGGCGGTGATCAGCACCCACCTCCCGACCGGCCTGCGGACCTTCCTGCTGACCCTCGCGGTCGTCGACGACCTGCTGGCCATCACGATCATCGCGCTCTTCTACACCGAGGAGCTGGCCCCGCTGTTCCTCCTCGCGGCACTGGTCCCGCTCGGGCTCTTCGCGCTGCTGGTCCAGAAGCGCGTCACGCACCCGCTCCTGCTGGTGCCGCTCGCGGTGCTCACCTGGGGCCTGGTCCACGAGTCCGGCGTCCACGCGACCGTCGCCGGCGTCCTCCTGGGCTTCACCGTGCCGGTGCTCGCGCGCGACGGCAGCGGGCCCGACCACGGGCTGGCCAGCCACCTGGAGCACCTCGTGCGCCCCATCTCGGCGGGTATCGCCGTCCCCGTGTTCGCCTTCTTCGCCGCCGGCGTGACCGTCGGCGGCCTCTCCGGCCTGCTGGACTCGCTCCGCGACCCGGTCGCGCTGGGCATCCTCACGGGCCTGGTCGTCGGCAAGACGGTCGGCATCGCGGGCTCGACGTGGCTGCTGGCCCGGTTCACCAGGGCCGACCTGGACGACGACCTCGCGTGGATCGACGTCATCGGGATGGCGATGCTGGCCGGGGTCGGCTTCACCGTGTCCCTGCTGATCGGCGAGCTGGCGTTCGGCCAGGGCAGCGAGCGGGACGAGCACGTCAAGGTCGGGGTGCTGCTCGGGTCCCTCACCGCGGTCCTGCTCGCCAGCGTCGTCCTGCGTCTCCGCAACGGCGTCTACCGCAGGATCGCCGCGCGCGAGTCCCTCGATGAGGACGCGGACGGGGTACCGGACGTCTACCAGCGCGACACCTGATCGCGCCCGCCGGGGCCCCCCTTCTGTAGGGTCGTGGCGCACCACCGCCGCCGACACGAGGACGCAGATGGCACACGCACCGGCACCGGACACCGAGCCCACCATCGGCAAGCTCGTCGCCGACGTCAGCCGGGACATCTCGACCCTGGTCTCCAAGGAGATCCAGCTCGCGAAGTCCGAGCTGAAGGTGAGCGTCAGCAACGGGGCTGTGGGGGTCGGCTTCTTCGCGGTCGCGGGCTTCCTCGCGGTGCTGGCGATCATCATGCTGTCGGTCGCCATCGCCTACTTCATCAACTGGAACGGCGACGGCCTGGCGCTGCACTGGGCCTTCCTCATCGTCTTCGGTGGCTACGTCCTGATCGCCGCGGTCCTCGCCCTGCTGGGCGTCCGCAAGGTCAAGAAGGTCCGTGGCCCCCAGCGCGCGATCAAGCAGGCGCAGGACACGAAGAAGGCGCTGACCAACCGCTCCTGACGGTCGCCCGTCCCACCGGGTCACGACCTCGTGGGCTCGGTCGCGGGGGTCAGCCCGTGCAGGTGCCGGTGTCGACCGGTGCCGTGCTGCTGACGCCCGTGGCCGCGGACTGGGCCACCTGGTCGGCGGTGAGGGCGTAGCCGGTGTCGTCGTCGTTGACGGACGCCGCGAAGACCATGCCGAGCACGTTGCCGGTCGACGACACGATGGGTCCCCCCGAGTTGCCGGGGCGCACGAGCGCCCGGATCGAGAAGGTGTCGCGGACGACGGTGCCCTCGCCGTAGATGTCGGGCGAGCGCAGCGACTGCTGCGCGCGGATCCGGCCGGGCTGGACGTCGTACGGGCCGTCCTCGGGGTAGCCGAGGACGGCGACGCCCTGGCCGCGGCGGCCCTCGGTGCTGAACTCGAGGGTGGGCCGGTCCTGGTCGTCGAGGGCGAGGACGGCGATGTCGAGCCCCGGGTCGTAGAGGACGACGTCCGCGGCGACGGTCGTGTCCCCGATCTCGACCTCGGGGTCGTCCACGCCGGCGACGACGTGGGCGTTGGTCATGAGCCGGTCGTCGGCGTACAGGAAGCCGCTGCCCTCGACGCCGCGGCCGCACTCGTTGGCGCCGCGGACCTTGAGCACGCTCTCGGCGGCGTCGACCACGTCGGGGTCGGTGAGCAGGCGGCGCGGACCGGGGCCGACCTCACGGATCTGCTCGTCGGCGAACGGCTCGAGGTAGCGGGGGAAGAAGGTGGTCCCGACGACGCCGTTGAACGCCTGCAGCGCCTGCCCGGCCTGGTCGGGCAGGACCCGGTCGACCTCCGACAGGATCGTGGAGTCGCGCACCAGCGGCGTGACGGAGCCGATCCGGCTGCCCGTGACGGCCAGCCCGAGCGCCCAGGCGACGACGAGGACGGCGGCCGCCGAGAGCACGGCCCCGCCGACGGCGTCCAGGGCCCGGGCGGGCTGCCAGGTGACGCGGTCCCGCAGGCGCGCCCCGGTGTACTGCATCGCCGCCTGGCCCAGGGTGGCGCCGAGGATGACGATGAACAGCGCGCCGAGCGAGACCCACAGCGACGGCTCGGCGTCGCCGAGGGCGATGGGCGCCAGGACGATCCCGAGCAGGCCGCCGAGCAGCAGGCCCACCGTCGCGAACGCGCCGGTGATGAAACCCTGCCAGTAGCCGGACAGCGCGTAGGCGCCGAGCAGGACGACGAGCAGCCAGTCCAGCAGGTTCACCGCGCCTCCTCCGCCGGGCTCGCGCTGATCGTGCCAGAGGGCACCGACGGACCCGGCTCACCCCCCTCCGGCCTGTCGTCGGCGATGCCCTCGAGGTCGGCCGCCCCGTCGTCGACCTGGGCCGGCTCGGCAGGGCGGGGATCCTCGCCCTGCGTCCGCTGCTCCGGGCCCTGGGTCCCGCTGTCGCGGAGCGCCTGCTCCTGCTGCGGGCTGAGACGGCGGCGGCGCGGGCCGTCCTCCAGCATGTGCTCGGGGAGGTCCTCGACGACGGACTCGTCCCAGGGCCGGGTCCAGCCGACGTGGTCGAACGTGCGGGACAGGATCCCGCCCGTGAACCCCCACAGGACGACGTCGCGGTCGGGACCGATGCGGAACGCCGGTCCGCGGAAGCCGCTGGGGTGCCGCACCGTGTAGCGGGACGCCGGGTCGAGCAGGTGCGCGATCGGCTCGCGGTGGATGGCGTGCACCTCGGCGGGGCTGCTGACGGTGAGCGGCCCCGGGGTGTGCCAGTAGGCGAGCACCGGGGTGACGGCGGCGTTCGACGGGGGCATCCACAGCTCCGGCAGGCGGCCGAACGTCTCGACGCCGTCCGCCTCGAGCCCGATCTCCTCCCACGCCTCGCGCAGCGCGGCCTCCTCGACGCTCTCGCCGGGCTCGAGCGCGCCGCCCGCGAAGGAGACCTGGCCCGGGTGGGACCGCATGTCGTGGGCGCGCTCCGTGAGGACCACCTCGGGCCCCTCGGGCCCGTCCGCGAACAGCACGAGGACGGCGCACGGCCGGGCGTCCTCGCCGGGCGGGACCGTGAACCGCGTCAGCTGCTCGGCGGTGATGGTGCGGGCGCCGTCCTCGACCGGGCGGAGCCACTCGGGGATCACAGGCTGACCCCGAGGTTCTCCTCGACGAGACCCTTGAGCTCGTCGGGCGAGTCGATGATGACGAACTGCTTCCTCGCCACCCGGCCGTCGGCGTCCAGGAACAGCAGGAAGGGGATGCCCTGCAGCCGCGGGAACGGCTCCGCCCCGTCGATGACCCCGCCCGGGTCGGCCAGCTGCGGGTACGTCGCGCCGGTCTCGGCCAGGAAGTCCATGGCCTCGTCGGCCTGCGGGTCCTGGAAGTCGATGCCCAGGACCGGCACCTCGTCGCCGTAGCGCTGGTGGTACTTCTCGAGCTCCGGCATCTCGTTGCGGCACGGCGTGCACCACTGTGCCCAGACGCTGATCACCATCGGCCCGCGGAGCTCGGAGAGGTCGACCGACGGGCCGCCGCCGAAGCACTCGAGGGTGAGCGTGGGGAGCTCACCGGTGACGTCCCCGGTGGTCTCGGGGCAGTCCTCGATGCCGGCGTCCGCCTTGGCCTCCCGCAGCTCGGGGGTGTCGACCTCGACGTCGGGCGGGCCGATCGCGGGGATGGACCAGTTGGAGCCGCCGTCCTCGCCCGAGCAGGCGACGACGGCGGCACCGACGAGCAGCAGGACGGCGACCAGCGAGACCGCCCGCCGCGCGGTCAGCCGCCCGGTCCGCGTCACGCGGGGCCCTGCGTCTTCACGAGCTTCTCCGCGGTCTCCGCGTCGGTCGGGCCCTCGCCGTACGACGGGCACCAGCGGGCGACCGGGCAGGCGCCGCAGGCGGGCTTCTTGGCGTGGCAGCGGCGACGTCCGTGCCAGATGACCTGGTGGTTGAGCTTCACCCAGTCCTTCTTGGGGAACAGGGCGCCGATCTCGTGCTCGACCTTCACCGGGTCGGTCTGGGTGGTCCATCCGAAGCGGCGCGCGAGCCGACCGAAGTGGGTGTCGACGGTGATGCCGGGGATGCCGAACGCGTCACCCAGGACGACGTTGGCCGTCTTGCGGCCCACGCCGGGCAGCTTCACGAGGTCCTCCAGGCGCGGCGGCACCTGGCCGCCGTGCTGCTCGACCAGCTGCGCCGACAGCTTCAGCATCGACTCGGTCTTGGCGCGGAAGAACCCCAGCGGGCCGAGGATGCCCTCGAGCTTTCCGCGGTCCGCGGCCGCCATCGCCTCCGCGTCGGGGTAGGTCGCGAACAGCACGGGGCGGACGGCGTTGACCCGCCGGTCGGTGGTCTGCGCGGACAGAACGGTGACACAGAGCAGCTCGAAGGGGTTCGCGAAGTCGAGCTCGCAGTGCGCGTCGGGATAGGTCTCGGCGAGGACCCGGTTCATCTTCCGGGCCCGGCGGACCAGAGAGGTGTCGGGCACGGCCCCAGGGTACGGACCCCGCCGCGACCGGGCCGGGCCGGAGCGGCGTGGGGCGCACCCGCTCAGTCCACGACCCTCGAGCCGCGTCGCAACCACCAGCGTGCGGCCCCGCGGACGTCGGGACGCTCGTGGGAGAGCCAGTCGGCGAGGATCGGGTGGCCGGTCATCCCGGCGCAGTACATGGCCCCCGCGGGGAACCCGGGCTGCCCGGTCTCGGCGGCGAGGACCCCGGCCGCCACCGGGTGCCCCGCGGAGCCGGCGATGTGCAGGCCGGCCCGGCGGAGGTCGGGCTGGTCGACGGAGGCGATCCACCGGTCGATCTGGGGCGGGACGGTCGCGGGGAGCATCCCGGGCAGCCGTCGCAGGACCCGGGCGCGCAGCACGGGGTCCTGCTCGGACTCGGCCATCGCGGCCAGCTCGCACCCCACCTCGTGGGCGAGCCGCGGCAGGCCGCCCAGGAGCATGTATGACGTCACCGCGTGCGTCTCCCGCGGGCTCACCGCGACGTCGAACAGCAGCCGGGCGAGCATCGTGTCCGCGGGCGGCAGGCCGATCCGGGCGGCCACGGCCTCCGCCCGGCCACGGCAGTGCAGCCAGTGCGCGTTGGCCCGCGACTGGCTCCAGTCGCGGACGACGGGCTTCGGCGCCAACGGCCGCGCCAGGCGCACGCCGGCGGTGCGCCAGGATCCTGCCGGGACGAGCCGCACCAGGTGGCTGAGCCACTCCCAGCGCACCGACTGGGGTGTCGAGGCGTCGAGGCGGCGGGCGAGCTCGGGCAGGAGGGCCGACCAGAAGTCGGGCTCGTCGGTGACCGCGGCGGAGGCCTCGATCCCGAGTGCGCCGGACACCACGAGGCGGTCGCGGTCGGAGTCCAGCAGGTCCAGGAACCACCCGACCGCCTCCGGCGTGTGCCGCTCGCCGACCGCGCTCACCAGGTCCGCGATGGCCTGCACGTCCGGGTCGGCCACCCACGCCCGCGCGCGGTCGAGCACCAGCCCGCCGTACCCGCCGCACCGCAGCAGCGCGAGGGCCTCGTAGCGGCCGACGTACCCCAGCGCGGCGGCCCGCGACAGCTCCCCGATGAGCCGGACGACGAGGGCCGACGCCATCTGGTGGGGCAGGCTGATGCCCCCGTGCGCCGCCATGAGCCGCGACCAGCGCAGCCACTCCCCCGCCGTCGTCGGGATGCCGTCGTCCATGAGCCGCTCGGTCAGCGCCGACAGGACGGCGGGGTCCGGTGGCGGTCCGGCGACGGCCCGTTCCCGGGGGCTGACCGCCGGGAAGGTGCGGCAGAGGACCTCGACCGGGGCGAGCAGCTGCCCCTCCCTCAGGCCGAGCGTCCTCTCGCAGGCCAGGACCAGGTCGGCGTCCCGCAGCCGCCCCGCCTCGAGCCGCTGGACGCGGGAGCCCGCGGCGCCGGTGGCGCGCGCCATGTCCTCGATGCGGCGCAGCGACTCCCCGCCGTGCAGCACTCGGGCGGTGCGCATGAGCCAGCCGATGCGGGCGGCGACGTCGGGGTGGGCGCCGTTGAGCGGCGTTTCGTCCTCGTGCTGGTTCGCGTTCCGACCGGCCGCCACACGTCACCTCCCCCGAGGGACACCGGCCCCATACCGATGTCTCGTGCGCGAGGTGATCATGCGTCACGCGCCCGACGAGTGCCAGCCCGTGGCCGCGTCGCCTTCGCCCCACCGGCGCGCGCTGGATAGGATCGAGAGAAATCTCATGTCGAGGGTCGGTCCCCGTGCCGCGCCCGGAGTGGAGGCAGCGTGAACCACGACGTACTGCGTCAGGCGCCGCTGTTCAGCGCCCTGGACGACGAGGCGGCGACCGCGCTCCTCGGCTCGCTGACGGAGAGCACGCTCTCGCGCGGCGAGGTGCTGTTCCACGAGGGCGCCGAGGGCGACAAGCTGTACGTCGTCCTCGACGGCAAGGTGAAGCTGGGCCGGACGTCGTCCGACGGTCGCGAGAACCTGCTCGCCGTCCTGGGCCCCGGCCAGATGTTCGGCGAGCTGTCGCTGTTCGACCCGGGCCCCCGCTCCGCGACGGTCACCGCCGTCACCGACTCCCGCTTCGCCTCGCTGTCGCACGAGGACCTGCTGCGCTGGCTCGAGGGTCGCCCGATGGTCGCCCGCGGCCTGCTCTCGCAGCTCGCCGCGCGCCTGCGCAAGGCCAACGACGTGGTCGCCGACCTGGTGTTCTCCGACGTCCCCGGCCGCGTCGCGAAGGCCCTGCTCGACCTCGCCGACCGCTTCGGTCGCACCGCCGACGACGGCGTCCACGTGCACCACGACCTCACCCAGGAGGAGCTCGCCCAGCTGGTCGGCGCCTCCCGCGAGACGGTCAACAAGGCCCTGGCCGACTTCGCGTCGCGCGGCTGGCTCCGCCTCGAGCCCCGCTCCGTCGTGATCATGGACATCGAGCGCCTGGGCCGTCGGTCGCGTTAGAGGAACGCCGACGCGACCACTGGTGGTCGAGACCCGGCGACGCGGACGTCGGGCTGGCTCCGGCCTAGCCCCGCCGCCCGAGCGGCATCCCCCACGCCAGCGCCGGGACGGCGACGGCGGCGACGAGCACGTGCATCACCATGAGCGCGCCCACGCCGAGCGCGTCGGCGCCGGGCTCGCCGGTGACGAGCAGGAGCGCGTCGGGCACGAGGCTGACGGCGACGACCGTGGGGACGAGCCAGCGCAGCACCGCGCGGGGGTCGCGCGCCCGCCGGCGGACGACGGCCCAGCCGACCGCGCCGGCGACGACGCCGATCGCGCCGGCGACGACGTAGCCGGGCGCCTGCAGGGGCGCGAACTCGGAGGAGGCGCCGAGCGCGCCGGCGGCGAGGGCGACGGCCGTGGTGACGACGGCGGCGGCTGCGATCGCGGCGGCGATCCCGGTGGCCACGCGGCCCGCGGTGGTGGTGGTCGGGGTGCTGGTCTGCTGGAGAGTGGTCATGGCGACCAGGCTCGTCGGCGACGACGCGGCGGTCGTCCGGCGCGGGGAGGCCGCGGCGTACGCAGATCGGCGTACGCGGCTGAGAGCGAGTGAGGAACGAACTCGCTCTCGATGGTGGTCGAGCAGCGACCGCGACCGAGGAACGAGGTCGCGACGGAGCGTGTCGAGTCCCGGCGAGACGAAGGTCGGTCCCCGGCGACGGGGCGTGTCGAGACCTGGCGGGACGAGTGTCGGCCTGGCCGCTCGGGACTAGGACCCCGACGCCAGGTACGCCAGCTGTGCCCTGACGGACAGCTCGGCCGGCACCCACAGCGACCGGTCGACGTCGGCGTACACGACCTCGACGACCCGTCGCGGGAGGCCGTCGTCCTCGGAGGAGGCGGGCTCCCCCAGCTCCAGTAGGGCGGCCTCGACCTGAGCGAGGCGGTCGCGGCGATGGGCGGCGTAGAAGTCGAGGACGCCGGCGGCGTCGTCCAGGACGGGGCCGTGGGCGGGCCACACGACGTCGACCTCGTCCTCGGCGAGCGCGCGCATCCTGGCGATCGAGTCGAGGTAGGGGCCGAGCTGGCCGTCCGGGTGGGCGACGACGGTCGTGCCGCGACCGAGCACCATGTCGCCGGACAGCAGCGCCCGCTCGGCGGGCACGACGAACGACACGGAGTCCGCGGTGTGCCCCGGGGTGGTCACGACGCGCAGCCCGAGGCCGTCGACGTCGATCTCCTCGCCGTCGCGCAGCGGCTCGCCGCGGTGGCACCAGTCGGGGTCGAGGGCGCGGACGGCGCAGTGCTTGCGGTCCGCGAACGTCGCGGCGACCTCGGAGTGGTCGAGGTGGTGGTGCGTCAGCAGCACCAGCGCGACGTCGTCGAGGGACTCGGTGAGCAGCTCGAGGTGGCCGTCGGTGACGGGGCCGGGGTCGATCACGACGCAGCGCTGGGCGCCGGGCTCGCGCAGGACCCAGGTGTTGGTGCCGTCCAACGTCATCATCGAGGGGTTCGGGGCGAGCAGGCAGGTCGCCCGCTCGCCGAAGGTGCCGCCGGCCCAGGCGTCACCCGGCGTGCTCATGCCTCCACCCCGCGGGCGGCCAGCAGCGCCTCGAACCCGGGCGGGGAGGTCAGCCGCCACTCGCCGTCGACCTGCGCCGCCTCGGGCATGAAGACCTCGACCCTGCGGTCGCGGGAGGCCGCGAGGACGGCGTCCGGGCCGTCGTGGGCGTCGGCGTCCAGGACGTTGAACCAGGTCGGCGGCATCATCCCGACCTCGCCGTCGTCGGCCATCCGCAGCGCCTCGGCGGTCGGCACCCACATCACCGCCGACGACTCCGAGGAGACGTCGCGGGTGCGCTGGCCGTCGGGGAGGCGGGCGGCGAAGAACCAGGTGCGGTAGCGGCGCGGCTCGAAGACCGGGGTGCACCAGGCGGACCACGCGCCGAGCAGGTCGGTGCGCAGGACGAGGCCACGTCGACCGAAGAGCTCGGTGAGGGAGACGTCGCGGTCCTCGAGGGCGACGCGGTCGGCCTCCCAGTCGTCGCCGGCGGTGTCGGCGACCACCGAGTCGGGGCCCTCCCCCGCGAGCAGGACGCCGGACTCCTCGAACGTCTCGCGCACCGCGGCGCACAGCAGGGCCCGCGCGAGCGGGACCTGAACACCGAGGCGGGTGGCCCACTCCTCGGGGGTGGGGCCGGCCCAGCGCAGGTCGCCGCCGTCGTCCCCGAAGTCGCGGGGGTCCACCCCACCGCCGGGGAAGACGCACATCCCGCCGGCGAACGCCATCGACGTCTGGCGCCGCAGCAGGTAGACCTCGGACCCGCCGTCGGCGCCGGGACGCAGCAGGACGACGGTCGCGGCGTTGCGGGGCTCGGCCGGGGTGGCCTCGCCGGACGCGAACGCCGCGGCCTGCTCGACGAGCTTCTGCGGCAGGGCCGGGCGGCGACCCGTCGACATCAGTCGACCTCGACGACCAGCTCGACCTCGACCGGGGCGTCCAGCGGCAGCACCGGGACGCCGACCGCGGAGCGGGCGTGCACGCCGGCGTCGCCGAAGGCCTGGCCGAAGAGCTCGGACGCGCCGTTGGCGACCTGGGGCTGGCCCGTGAAGTCCGGCGTCGAGGCCACGAAGACGACGACCTTGACGACCCGGCGCACCCGGGTGAGGTCGCCGATCACGGACCTCACCGCGGCGATCGCGTTCAGCGCGCACTGCTGGGCGCAGCGCTGCGCCTCCTCGAGCCCGACCTGGGCCCCGACCTTGCCGGTGAGCAGCAGCTCGCCGTACCGCATCGGCAGCTGGCCGGAGGTGAAGACGTGGTCCCCGCTGCGCACCGCGGGCACGTACGACGCCACCGGCGTGGCCACCTCCGGAACGGCGAGGTCGAGCGCGGCGAGGCGCTCCTCGGGCGTGCTCGCGTCACTCACGGCGCGGCCTCAGCCCTGGACCGGGCGCTTGAAGTAGCCGACCAGGTTCTCCGGGTTCATCCCCGGCGCGACCTGCACGAGCTCCCACCCGTCGGAGCCGAAGTTGTCGAGGATCATCTTCGCGTTGTGCGTGAGGATCGGGGCGGTCAGGTACTCCCACTTCGTCATGGCGGTCACTATGCCGCACGTCATCCCGTGGGCGGACGCCTCGGCCGCCGCACCGGCCTACGGTGAACCCGTGACCGACGGCACCGCCCTGGAGCCGGTGCGCCCGCCGCGCAGCCTGCCCGAGCCCCTCCGCCGTGCGCTGGACGCCACCATCGTGGCCGTCCTGGTCGTGGCGGCCGCCGCCGTGGTCGTCCTCGCCGGGGCGCCGCTGTCCTGGCTCGCCCTCGGTCTCGCGCAGGCGCTCCCGCTCTGGTGGCGCCGGCGGTACCCGGCCGTCGTCCTCGTTGCGGTGTCGGTGGCCTCGGCGGCCCAGCTGCCCGTCCTCGACATCCCGCTCGTCACCCAGCCGGCGTTCCCGATCGCCGTCTACTCGGCGGCGCGCTTCGGGGCGCCCGCGACCGGGTGGGTGGCGCTCGGCGTCGGCGTGCTGGCGGCGTGGTTCGCCGGGTACGACTGGACGACGGCGGACACCGCGGTGGTCAACGCGAGCACGGTCACCCCCTGGCTGCTCGCCCTGCTGGGCATCGTGGCCACGACGTGGGTGCTCGGCACGCTGGGGCGGGTGCGGGCGTCGTACGTCGGGGCGCTGCTGGAGCGCAACGAGCAGATCCGCCGGGAGGCCGAGCAGCGGGTGGCGCTGGCGGCCACGGAGGAGCGGACGCGGATCGCCCGGGAGATGCACGACGTCGTCGCCCACGGCCTGTCGGTGATCATCGTGCAGGCGGACGGCGCCCGCTACGCCGCCGAGCACGACCCCGCCGCCGCGCCCACGGCGCTCGGCACGATCGCGCGGACGGGCCGCGAGGCGCTCGCCGACATGCGCCGGATGCTCGGGCTGCTGCGGGAGGGCGAGACCGGGACGGCGCCCGTGCCGGACCTCGGCTCGCTGCGCGCGCTCGTCGAGGACTCGCAGGTCCCGGCGCGGCTGGCGGGCCTCGAGCGGGACGTGCCCGGGGTGGTGGCGCTGACGACGTACCGGGTGGTGCAGGAGGCGCTGACGAACGTCCGCAAGCACGCGGGCCCCGACGCCGGCGCCACCGTGGACGTCGAGGTCGGGGCCACCGAGGTCGTCGTCCGGGTGCGCGACCGGGGCCGTGGCGCGGCGGCGACCCCGACCGGGACGGACGGGCCCGGGCACGGGCTGGTCGGGATGCGCGAGCGGGTGACCGCGCTGGGCGGCGAGGTGTCCGCCGGACCCGCGTCGGGCGGCGGCTTCGCCGTGTCGGCGAGGATCCCGCTGTGATCCGGGTGTTCCTCGTCGACGACCAGCAGATGGTGCGCGCCGGGTTCCGGATGCTCCTGGAGTCCCAGCCGGACCTCGAGGTCGTCGGCGAGGCGGGCGACGGGCAGGAGGCCCTCGACCTGCTGGCGGACGTGGCGTGCGACGTCGTCCTCATGGACGTCCGGATGCCCCGCCTGGACGGCGTCGAGGCCACCCGCCTGCTCACCGCCCGCCCCGGGGCGCCGCAGGTGCTGGTGCTGACCACGTTCGACCTCGACGAGTACGCCTTCGCCGCCATCCGCGCCGGCGCCTCGGGGTTCCTGCTCAAGGACGCCACACCGCCCGACCTGCTCGCCGCGATCCGCGTCGTCCACGCCGGGGACGCCGTCGTCGCGCCGTCCACGACGCGGCGGCTGCTGGACCACGTGGCCGCGGCCCAGCCCGCCTCCCCCACCGCCTCCGCCACCGCCTCCGCCGCGGACGACGCCCGCCTCGCCGGCCTCACCGAGCGGGAGCGCGAGGTGCTGGTGCTCGTGGCCCGCGGCCGCTCGAACGCGGAGATCGCCGCCGACCTCGTCGTCGCGGAGGCGACGGTGAAGACCCACGTCTCGCGCCTGCTGCACAAGACCGGCTCCCGCGACCGCGTGCACCTCGTCGTCCTCGGCCACGAGACGGGCCTGGTCACCGGCTCCTGACGCCGAGTCGTCCCCGACGCACCCCCGTACGACGCCGAGTCGTCCCCAACGCACCCCCGTACGACGCCGAGTCGTCCCCAATGCACCCCCGGACGACGCCGAGTCGTCCCCAATGCACCCCCGGACGACGCCGAGCCGTCCCGAACGCGCCCCCGGTACGACGCCGAGTCGTCCCGAACTCCCCTCCCCGAAGCCCCCATGGGCCCGGCCAGCACTGGTCGGGCCGATCAAGACCGTGGTGCCACGGTTATTCGGGCCGGCACGACGCCCCTGACACGCCCGTCCGGGCCGACTCGACACCCCCGAGACGCCCGTCCGGGCCGACTCGACGCCCCTGAGACACCCGTTCGGGCCGACTCGACGCCCCCGAGACGCCCGTTCGGGCCGACTCGACACCCCTGAGACACCCGTTCGGGCCGACTCGGCACCCCTGAGACACCCGTTCGGGCCGACTCGACACCCCTGAGACGCCTGTTCGGGCCGACTCGACGCCCCTGCGGACGTACGACCACGGGATGACACCGGGTCCCCGCGAAGGGCTCGGGACCATCCCGTCGCCGGACGCCGCGGGGGTCCTCGCCGAAATAGCGTCCGGGACATGACGACGACCAGCTCGGGGGAACTCACCCAGCCACCCCGCGACACCGACCACCTCGCCGCGCAGGCGCGCGGCCTGACGAAGACCTACGGCTCCGGCTCGGCGGAGGTGCACGCCCTGCGGGGTGTCGACCTCGACCTGCCCGCCGGCCGGTTCACCGCGGTGATGGGCTCGTCGGGCTCCGGCAAGTCCACGCTGATGCACTGCCTGGCCGGCCTCGACGCACCGTCCGGCGGCAGCGTCACCGTCGCCGGGCACCCGCTGCACCGGATGGACGACGCCGCGCTCACGCGGTTCCGGCGGGAGCAGCTGGGCTTCGTGTTCCAGGCGTTCAACCTGCTGCCGACCATGACCGCCGCGCAGAACATCGCGCTGCCCGCCGCCCTCGGCGGCACCACGCCAGACCCGGAGCTGCTGGCGCAGGTCGTCGACGTGCTGGGGCTGGGCGACCGCCTGGGCCACCGCCCCGGCGAGCTGTCCGGCGGCCAGCAGCAGCGCGTCGCCATCGCCCGCGCCCTCGTCGGGCGCCCCTCGATCGTCTTCGCCGACGAGCCCACCGGCAACCTCGACTCCACGACGTCCGCCGAGGTCCTCGGCTTCCTGCGGCGCAGCGTGCGGGAGATGGGGCAGACCGTCGTGATGGTCACCCACGAACTCGAGGCGGCGGCGTACGCCGACGACGTCGTCGTCCTCGCGGACGGGCGGGTGCGCGAGCACCTGGTCACGCCCGACCGTGACCTGCTCGTCGCAGCGCTGGCCGGGGAGGCCGGGCGATGAGGACCGTGCTGCTGGCCGCGCTGCGGTCGCACCTGCGGCGCTACGTCGCCGTGGGCGTCGCGGTCGGGATCGGGGTGGCGTTCGTGGTGGTCACGGGGGCCATCACGAGCGCCACCCGCGACGGGCTGTCGGCCTCGGTCGGCGCGCCGTTCGAGGGCGCCGACGTCGTCGCCACCGACGTCGACCCGCGGCGACTGGACCGCGTCCAGGAGCTCGCCGCGGACGACGGCGCGCGCCTCTCCGTCATCGGGTCCGCGCAGCTGCCGGTCACCCCGGACGACGGCGTCCCCGACGACCTCTTCGTCGGCGCGGTGCCCGGCCTCACCGACTCCCCCGCCTGGCCCGAGGTCGTCGACGGCCGCCTCCCCGCCGCGGACGGCGAGGCCGTCGTCGCCGCCCGGACCGCCGAGACCCTCCGCCTGGGTCCGGGCGACACGATCACCGTCGGCGAGGGCAGGCGGGCCGCCGAGCTCACCGTGGTCGGCACCGTGGAGCCCGGCACCTCCTCCGGGGCCGAGGACGTCTTCCTGCGCTGGGACGACCTCGAGCCCTTCGCCGACCTGATGTTCGTCGAGGCCGTCGCCTGGTCCGGCCCCGGCTCGCTCGCGGTGCAGTCCCGCACGCTCGGCACGGTGGTCGGCGCCGACCGCGTGCAGCCGGCCCGTCAGTACGTCGACGCGAAGGTCGTCGCGGCGAACGACGGCGTCGACGTCCTCACCACGATGCTGCTGCTGTTCGCGGGGATCGCCCTGTTCGTCGCCGTCCTGGTCATCGCGAACACGTTCGCGATCCTCCTCGCCCAGCGCCGGCGCGAGCTCGCCCTGCTCCGGTGCGTCGGGGCCACCCGGGCCCAGCTGCAGCGCTCGGTCCGCCTCGAGGCCTTGGCCGTCGGCACGGTGGCCACCGCGCTCGGCATGCTCGCCGGCGCCGGTCTCGGCCGCGTCGTGGTCGCCGTCGTCCGCGACCGCTTCCCGGAGACCGGGCTGGGCGACGCCTCCGCGTCCTGGTCCTGGTACGCCGCCGCGGCCGTCGTGGGCGTCCTCGTCACCGTGCTGGCCGCGTGGCTGCCGACGCGGCGCGCGACCCGGGTCCCCCCGGTCGCCGCGCTCGGGCCGGACGACAGCACCCGCCTCGCCACCGGCGCCGGGCGCGTGCGGGTCGTCGCCGGCCTGGTCGGGGTGCTGGGCGGCACGGCGCTGCTGCTCCGTGCCGTCTCCCTGGCACGCGCCAACGCCGCGGACCCCGCCCTCGTCGGCAGCCCGGTGCCGCTGCTGTGGATGCTGGCGGGCGGGATGGCTGCATTCGCCGGGGTGGTCCTGCTGGGGCCGGTGCTGGTGCCCGCGCTCGTCCGCCTCGTCGGGGCCGCCGCCTCCCGGGTCGCCGGCCCCACCGCGCGCCTCGCCGCGGACAACGCCTCGCGGGACCCCCGCCGTACGGGCGCGGCGACGGCCTCCCTGATCGTCGGGGTGACGCTGACGACCGCCGTCCTGGTGGGCATCGCCAGCACCCGCTCGGTCATCGACGCCGAGATGGCGACGCAGCACCCCCTCGACGCCACGGTCACCCGGACCGCCGAGGCCCTGCCCGAGGCCGCCGTCGACCGGCTCGCCGCCGTCCCGGGCGTCGAGCGCGCCGTGGCGGTGCCCGGGGCGGTCGCCCGGGTCGGCAGCGGCGTCGGGGAGGTGACCGTCCTGGCTCCCGACGAGATCGCCGACCTCGGCGGGCTGGCGCTCGACCCCGACGTCGTCGGCGGGCTGGCGGACGACGAGATCCGGTTGCCGGCCTCGGCGTACGACGGTCTGCGCATCGACCGCCGGGTGTCCGTCACCGCCGGGGACCGCACGCTGCGACTGCGCCCCGTCTACACCGAAGGCGACGCGGGCCAGGCCGCCCTCGTCTCCCCCGCCGTCCTCGCCCGGCTCGCGCCGCGACCCGCCACGGGGGCGGTGTGGATCCTCGCGGAGTCCGGCACCTCCGGCGCCGACCTGACGGCCGACCTCGCCGGGGTCGCGGGGTCGTACGACGCGGGCGTGACGGACGGCCTCGCCCGCCGTGACTACGTCGACCTGCAGCTGACGATCGTCACCGCCTCGGTGGTCGGCATGCTCGGGATCGCGGTCGTCATCGCGCTGGTGGGCATCGCGAACACGCTCGGCCTGTCGGTGCTGGAGCGGACGCGCGAGCTGGCGCTGCTGCGTGCACTCGGCCTGACCCGGGCCCGGTTGCGCGGCACGCTGGCGCTCGAGGGGGTGCTGCTCGCCGTCGTCGCGACGGTGCTCGGCACCGCCGTCGGCGTCGCCTTCGGGTGGGTCGGGCTGCAGACGGTGATCGCGCCGGTCGTGGCGGCCACCCCGCTCGTCCTGCCGTGGGGCCAGCTCGGGCTCGTCGTCCTCGCGGCGGCGCTCGCCGGCCTGCTGGCCGCCGTCCTGCCCGCCCGCCGCGCGGCCCGCGTCGCGCCGGCGGCGGGGCTCACGGCGGACTGATCAGAACGGCCAGTTCGTGACGACCTGCTTCTGGATCTCGTTGATCATCAGGCCGGCGAAGAGCAGGGCGCAGAGCGCCATGCCGCTGTTCGACAGCCAGCCGTTGCGCCACTGCGGCGGCACGATGCCGTCGGGGGGCGCCCCGGGGGGCACCACGGCGGCGCGGGCCGGGGGGGGCGGGGGGTGCGGGGCCACCATCCCGGCGCCCCAT
>NZ_JAKUHT010000019.1 GCF_022436705.1 Nocardioides sp. CFH 31398
CAGCGGTTGCGCCCCGGCGGGGGCACGTGGCCGTCGGGCCCCCCCGGGGGGCCCCCCGCGGGGGCGATCGACGGGTCCGGCTCGTTGAGCGGGACCTCCTTCCCGGCGCCCTTGCGGTTCAGCAGGATCAGCAGCGTCACCGCCAGGAACGGCATGAAGAAGGCGCCGAGCACGCCGTACGCGAGGATCAGGCCGACGGGCTGGCCGAGCAGCAGGAGCAGCATCGGCGGGAAGGTCAGCCAGAGCAGGTAGAGCCGGAAGTACTTCCCGCCGGTGCGGGTGTCGGGGTGACCCGAGCGCAGGCCGCGCAGGTTGCCGATGAAGTCGGCGAACATCAGGCTGACGCCGCTCCACACGCCGATCAGCGAGCTGAACGACGCGGCGAAGAACCCGACCAGGAACACGACGCCGTACACCTCGCCGTACCGCTCGGTGAGGACGTCGCCGATCTGGATGAGCCCCTGGTCACCGGTGTCGATGGCGATGCCGGCGGAGTACAGCAGCTCCGCGCCGACGACCAGCATGGCGACGACGAAGAGGCCGGTCATCGCGTACGCCGCCCCGTTGTCGAGACGCATGATCCGCATGAACCGCGGGGTCGACCAGCCCTTCTCACGCAGCCAGTAGCCGTACGCCGCCAGCGTGATCGTGCCGCCGACGCCGCCCATGACGGTGAGGGCGTAGACGATGGAGCCGTCCGGCAGGGTCGGCACGAGGCCGGTGAGCACCTCGCCGAGGTTCGGCAGCGTCAGGATCGCGGCGCCCATGACGGCGACGAACATGATCCCGATCAGGGCCGCCATGATCTTCTCGAACGAGTGGTAGGTCCCGAACCACACCATCGCCAGCCCCAGCAGACCGGTGACGACGGCGACGGCGCTGAGGTTCAGCGACGGGAACAGCGCGACCACCGGCAGCGCGGACGACGACATCGCTGTCGCGCCGTACACGAAGCCCCAGATCATGATGTACGGCGCGAAGTAGAACGTCGTCCACCTCCCGAGGCTGCGCCAGCCCTCGAAGATCGTGCGCCCGGTCGCCAGCGAGTAGCGGCCCGCGCCCTCCACGAGGACGACCTTGATCACCGAGCCGAGGACCGCGACCCACAGCAGCGCGTAGCCGTACATCGACCCCGCCACCGCGGTCGCGACCAGGTCGGCCGCGCCCACGCCGGTCGCGGCGACGACCAGGCCGGGCCCGACCACCTTCCAGCGCGGCGGCGCCTCCTCGACGGTGCCGTCGTTCCTGTCGGTGCTGGCCATGGGGACGCCTCCCGATCGGCGGTACGGATGGCGCCCCACTATGTCAGCGCCCCCGCCTCAGCGGCGCGAGCGAGCACGGAGGACAGGAGAGATCCTCGAGATCAGGCGCAGGTGCGGCATCTGCGCCGCATCTCTCCTGTCCTCCGTGCACTGTCGACGCAGGCGCGCACCCAGTCCGGCCTGGCTGTGACGTGGTGGTGGCCGAAGCGGAGCACGGTGAGCGGGACGACCGCCATGCACGTGTACCTCTCGAGGTCGAGGGCGAACTGCTCCGGGTTGCCGTGGTACAGCCAGCCCTCCGCCTCGACGACGATGCCGAGACGCTCGTCGAACAGGTCCGGGTGCACGGTCATCCCGTCGACGGTCAGCTCGACCTGAGGCCGCAGGTCGAGCCCCGGGAGGTCGAGGAGGAGGGCCCGCAGGGCGGACTCCAGGGGGCTCATCGACAGGCCGCTGGCCGCTCGGGCGAGCCGACGAGCTGCCGGGGAGCCGGGCCCGCGCACCTGGTCGGCCGCGTGGCGGAGCTCGTCGGGGTCGACCACGCCGAGACGCAGGGCGGAGTCCGCGACCGTCAACGACTCGACGGCCGGCAACCGGACCAGGCAGTCGAGGACCGTGCGCAGGGGCGAGGTCACGGTGCCCTCGACGTCCGCCCACATCAGATTCACGCCCCGTCGCCGGCGTGCGTCGACCCGACGCTTGGGCGGCACCGCGATCCACGGGCGGTCGGGTGGGTTCAGCACGGGCCACCCGTGCTCGACCGCCGCCGACAGGCAGCCGATGGTCCCCGACAGCAGCACCTGCTTCCGGTGCGTCTCGCTGATGCTGGGCAGGCCGTAGCGGCCGTGACCGAGGTCGTCGAGGGCGCCGGACGACACGGCCTCCCGCAGCGCCCTACGCCCGACCCTGCCGCGGAGCTGGTCGGCACGTGCCGTGCCTCCGAGGAAGGCGACGATCTCGGCCGGGGTCACCCGACCAGGGTCGCTGTCGGGCGCCGACTGCGTCGGCGCCTCTCCACAGGCCGGCGCGTCAGCGCAGGCGCGGCAGCAGCAGGCGGCCGATGCGCTCGACCTCCCGCTCGTACGGCGTGTCCGAGAGGATGAAGTGGGTGATGCCGAGGTCGCCGTACCGGCCGAGGGCCTTCGCGACGTCCTCGGCGGATCCGACGAGCCAGGTGCTGCCGGCGCCGCCGCCGCCGTGGCGGGCGGGGGCGACGTACAGGCACTCGTCGAGGACGTCGCCGCGGGCGGCGAGGTCGACGAGGCGCTGCTGGCCGTGGGCCTGGTCGCGGCGCGGATCGCGGGCGAACTCCGCGGGACCCTTCGCCATCCGCTCCACGCGGGACTCGGCCTCGGCCCAGGCCTCCTCGCGGGTCTCGCGGACGACGGTGGTGATGCGCAGCCCGAACTGCAGCGGCGGCAGGTCCCGCTCGAGCTCGGCCTCGAGGCGGCGGAGGTTCGCCACCCGCTCGGCCACGCCGTCCAGCGGCTCGCCCCAGAACAGCTGGACGTCGGCCTCGGTCGCGCCCACGCGGGCGGCGGCGTCCGAGGCGCCACCGAAGTACAGGCGCGGGTGCGGGCGTCCCTCCCGGACGACGGGCCGCATCGCGGTGGTGGCGCCCTCGGTCCGGTAGTGCTCCCCGGTGTGGGTGACCGACTCCTCGGTCCACAGCCGCCGGACCAGGCGCATGAACTCCTTGGTGCGCCCGTAGCGCTGGGCCTGGTCGCCCTCGTCGTCGCCGTACTCGGCCTGGTGGTCCTGGCCCGACACGACGTTGACGAGCACCCGGCCGCCGGACAGGTGGTCCAGCGTCGCCGCCGATGCCGCGAAGTGGGCGGGCTGCCAGTAGCCGGGCCGGATCGCGATCAGCGGCTGGAAGGTGGTGGTCGCCGCCGCGAGCGCCGTGCCGACCGTGAACGTGTCCGGACGACGCCAGCCGGTGCCGATGAGCGCACCGCCCCACCCGGCGTCCTCGACGCCCCGCGCGAGCTTCGCGAGGCGCGGCAGGCTGTTGTGCCCCTCGACGGTGTCGTCACCGCGGTGGCCGGCCTCGGCCTCGTTCGGGATGTACCAGAGCACCTCGTCGACCACGGGCTGCCTTCCGTCGGAATTAATCGTACTAACCCACTACGGTAACTAGGTCGACGGACGGCGTCGAACCGACCCGCCGACCGGTCCCTGAAGGTGGGAGCGACCACAGAGGTCCGCCCGGACTTGGGACCCCGCCCGTTCCTCCCGCATCCTTGGAGGCATGAGCACCGAGACCGGCACCGAGACCAGCACCTCCCGCGTCAAGCGAGGCCTCGCCGAGATGCTCAAGGGCGGCGTGATCATGGACGTCGTCACCCCCGAGCAGGCGAAGGTCGCCGAGGACGCCGGCGCCGTGGCCGTCATGGCCCTCGAGCGCGTGCCCGCCGACATCCGCGCCCAGGGCGGCGTCGTCCGCATGAGCGACCCGGACATGATCGAGGGCATCATCGAGGCCGTCTCGATCCCGGTCATGGCGAAGGCGCGCATCGGCCACTTCGTCGAGGCCCAGGTGCTGCAGAGCCTCGGGGTGGACTACATCGACGAGTCGGAGGTCCTGACCCCGGCCGACTACGCCCACCACATCGACAAGGCCGGCTTCCGGGTGCCGTTCGTCTGCGGCGCCACCGACCTCGGCGAGGCGCTGCGCCGCCTGAGCGAGGGCGCGGCGATGATCCGGTCGAAGGGCGAGGCCGGCACCGGTGACGTCTCCAACGCGACCACCCACATGCGGACCATCCGCTCCCAGATCGCGCGCCTCTCCGCCACCCCGGCCGAGGAGCTGCACGTGGCCGCGAAGGAGCTCGGTGCGCCGTACGACCTCGTCGCCGAGGTCGCCCGCACCGGCAAGCTCCCCGTCGTCCTGTTCACCGCCGGCGGCATCGCGACCCCGGCCGACGCGGCGATGATGATGCAGCTCGGCGCGGACGGCGTGTTCGTGGGCTCCGGCATCTTCCGCTCCGGCGACCCCGTCGCCCGCGCGGCCGCGATCGTGCAGGCCACCACGTTCCACGACGACCCCGACGTCATCGCGAAGGTCTCGCGCGGCCTCGGCGAGGCCATGGTCGGCATCAACGTCGACGAGATCCCGGTCTCGCACCGCCTCGCCGACCGCGGCTGGTGACCTCCTGGTGAGCCAGGACGCCCCGCTCGTCGGCGTCCTCGCCCTGCAGGGGGCCGTCGCCGAGCACGTCGCCGCACTGACCGCGAGCGGCGCCCGCACCCGCACCGTGCGGCGGCCCGCGGAGCTCGACGGCCTCGACGGACTCGTCCTGCCCGGCGGGGAGTCGACGGCCATGGACCTCCTGCTGCGCCGCGTCGGCCTCGACGAGCCGCTGCGCGCAGCGATCGCGGGCGGCCTGCCCGTCTACGGATCCTGCGCCGGGATGATCCTGCTCTCCGACCGACTCGTGGACGGCGCCCCGGGGCAGCGGACGCTCGGCGGGCTCGACGTCACCTGCCGCCGCAACGCCTTCGGTCGCCAGGTCGACTCCTTCGAGACCGACCTCGACGTCGTCGGCCTCGCCGAGCCGGTGCACGCGGTCTTCATCCGCGCGCCCTGGGTCGAGAAGGCCGGCGGGGACGTCGACGTCCTCGCCGCCGTCGAGGTGGACGGCGAGCAGCGGCCCGTCCTGGTGAGGCAGGGCCGGCTCATGGCCTCGGCGTTCCACCCCGAGCTCACGGGCGACCACCGGCTGCACGGTCTGTTCCTCGACGTGGTGGCGGGGGCAGACTCCCGCCATGGCGTACGACGAAGCGCTGGCTGACCGGGTCCGCGTCCTGCTCCCCGGCGCGCGCGAGCGCTCGATGTTCGGCGGCCTGGGGTTCCTCCTGGACGGCGGCCACATGGCCGTCTGCGTCTCGGGGCGTGGCACCGGGCTGCTCGTGCGCGTCGAGCGCGAGGACGCCGACGTGCTCGCCGCGATCGAGGGCGTCGAGCCGATGGAGATGGCCGGTCGGACGTCGCGGACGTGGATGGTCGTCGCCCCGGGTCTGCTGGCGGACGACGACGACCTCGAGGCGTGGGTGCGCCGCGGCGAGTCCGTCGCCGCGGCGCTCCCGCCCAAGACCTGAGGAGGGACCTGCTTCCCGAGGGCGTCAGACCAGCTCGACGCCCGTCGCCTCGCGGATCTGCTCCTCGCTGACCCCGTCGGCCAGCTCGACGAGCCTGAGCGCGCGGTCGCCCGTCGTCCCCGACGGGGCGACCTCGCCGGTCGCCGGGTCGATGACGTCGATAACGCCGAGGTCGGTGATGATCCGCTGCACGACGCGCTTGCCGGTGAACGGCAGCATGCACTCGCCGACGATCTTGTGGGAGCCGTCCTTCGCGGTGTGCTCCATCAGGACGATGACCCGCTTGGCACCGTGGACGAGGTCCATCGCGCCGCCCATGCCCTTGACCATCTTGCCGGGGATCATCCAGTTGGCGATGTCGCCGGCCGCCGAGACCTGCATCGCGCCGAGGATCGCGGCGTCGATCTTGCCGCCGCGGATCATCCCGAACGACGTGGCGGAGTCGAAGAACGACGCGCCGTCGCGCAGGGTGACCGTCTCCTTGCCGGCGTTGATGAGGTCGGGGTCCTCGTCGCCGTCGTACGGGTAGGGGCCGACGCCGAGGATCCCGTTCTCCGACTGCAGCACCAGCTCGACGCCGTCCGGCACGTGGTTCGGCACGAGCGTCGGCAGGCCGATGCCGAGGTTCACGTAGGAGCCGTCGGTGAGCTCGGACGCCGCCCGCGCGGCCATCTGGTCCCTGTCCCACGCCATGTCAGGCCCCCTCTCCGCGCTCGCGCACGGTCTTCTTCTCGATCCGCTTGTCGGCGGCCTGCTCGGGCGTGAGCGCGACGACGCGCTGCACGTAGACGCCCGGGGTGTGGATGCTGTTGGGGTCGAGCTCGCCGGGCTCGACGAGCTCCTCGACCTCGGCGATGGTCGTCCGCCCGCACATCGCGGCGAGCGGGTTGAAGTTCTGCGCGGAGTCGCGGTAGACGAGGTTGCCGTGGCGGTCGCCCCGCCAGGCGCGCACGAGGCCGAAGTCGGCGACGATCGCCTCCTCGAGCACGTACTGCTTGTCGCCCTCGGCGGTCGCGAAGACGCGGACCTCCTTCGGCGGCGAGGCGACGACGACGGCGCCGTCGGCGTCGTACCGCCAGGGCAGGCCGCCCTCGGCGATCTGGGTGCCGACGCCGGTGGCGGTGTAGAAGGCCGGGATGCCGGAGCCGCCGGCGCGCATCCGCTCGGCGAGCGTGCCCTGCGGGGTGAGCTCGACCTCGAGCTCACCGGAGAGGTACTGGCGGGCGAACTCCTTGTTCTCCCCGACGTACGAGCTGATCATGCGGCGCAGCCGGCCCTGCATGAGCAGGCGGCCGAGGCCCCACTCGTCGACCCCGCAGTTGTTCGACACCGCCTCGAGGTCGTCCGCGCCCTGCTCCAGCAGCGCCTCGATCAGCACCGACGGCACACCGCACAGCCCGAACCCACCGACCGCCAGCCGCGACCCGGAGCCGATGTCGGCCACGGCCTCGGCGGCGCTCGCCACCAGCTTGTCCACGCTCGTCCTCCCTCTCGTCTCGTGTGCCCCGAGCGTGGTCCACGTCACCGACGGCGGTCAACGAGACCGTGTGCGACCTTCCGGTCGGCGGACCCCGGCGGACGCGGACGTCCGCTCAACGGACGCTAGTGTCGTGGCCGTGGACTCTCCCGCGCACGTCGTCGGTCGCACCGCCGGCCTGCTCCGTGCGCTGGCGAGCGGCGAGCCCGACGGCCTCACCACGACGCAGGCCGGGCTCGCCGGCGACCTCCCCCGCCCGACCGCCCACCGGTTGCTCGGCGACCTCGCTGCGGAGGGTCTCGTCGAGCGTGGGGACGACGGCCGCTGGCGACTCGGCCCCGAGCTCTGGCTGCTGGGGCGCGCCGCAGCCCGCCGGTACGACGTCGTCGGCCTCGCGCGGCCCGCCCTCGCGCGCTTGGCGGAGGCGACGGGCGAGAGCGCGTTCCTGTCCGCCCGCCGCGGGGAGGAGACCGTGTGCCTCGCCCAGCAGGACGGGAGCTTCCCCATCCGCAGCCACGTCCTGCACGAGGGCATCCGCTTCCCGCTCGGGGTGGCGTCGGCGGGGCTCGTGATCCTCGCCCACCTCCCGGCGCAGCAGCGCTCGGCGTACCTCGACGGCGTCGACCTCTCCGTGGAGTTCGGCGCCGCCCACGACCGGGCGGGCGTGGAGAAGCGGGTCCGCGCCGCCCGCCGTGCCGGGTACGCCGTCAACCCCGGCCTGCTCGTCGAGGGCAGCTGGGGCATGGGCGCGGCGGTGTTCGACGCGGACGGCTCCCCCGCCTGGGCGCTGTCGCTCACCGGCGTCGCCTCCCGCTTCGGCCCCGCCCGCCGCGCGACGTACGGCGATCTGCTGCTCCGCGAGGCCCACGACCTCACCCAGCGCCTGCGCCGCTGAGCACCGCATCCGGCGACCGAGGTGCGGGCGCTCTCACCGCTGGTTGAGGTGCGAGCGCCCTCGCCGCTGGTTGAGGTGCGAGCGCAGCGAGCCTCGAAACCCGGCGAGACACCGACCATCCGGTCACCGGGTTTCGAGGCTCCTCGCCAGGGCTCGTCGCACCTCAACCGCCGGCGCTCGTCGCACCTCGACCTGCGTGCGACGGTGGAACGCACCCCGGCCCCCGTGCGGGGGACGCCGGGGGCCGGGGTGCGGTTCGGGGGTTACTCGGCGAGCTCGCGGGTGACGACCTCGTCGATCTCGGCGACCTCGCCGCCGTCGAGGGAGTTCACGAGCTCCAGCTCGGTCTCCGAGGCCCACTCGTAGGCACCGAAGGTGCCGGAGACGATGCCGGTCTCGGTGTAGTCGTAGCTGCCGGTGACGCCCTCGTAGTCGATGTCCTCGCCGTCGCGGATGGCGGCGATGCCCTCCTCGTAGGTGCTCACCTTCGTCCCGCCGTCGCCGGAGACCTCGTACATCGCCTCGGTCCAGTCGCTCGCGCAGGCGCTGCCGGCCTGCTCGATGGCGAGCGCGGTGGTGACCATGAGGTCGTAGTACTGCAGCACGTAGGAGTTCTGGGCGTCGCCGAGCTCGGCGTACTCCGAGGACTCCCACAGTGGCTTCAGGAAGTCGAACGCGGGGCCCTCGACCTGGGTGGTCGCCGCGGTCAGGACCGCCTGGTGCTGCTCGATCGCGCCCATGGTGGCGGCGCGCGGGAACGACTCCTGCAGCCACTCCGAGCTGCCGACGATGTAGAGCGACAGGCCGGCCTCGGCCGCCTGCTTCACCATCGTGCCGCCGTCCTCGGCCTGGCTGAACAGCATGAGGGCGTCGGGGTCGGCGGACTCGAGCGTGCTGATCGTGCTGCGGTACGACGGCTGCTCGGGCTGGACGTCGAGCACCTCGACGACGTCCATCCCGAGCTCCTCGGCGGCGGCGACCGCGGCGTCCTTCTGCAGCTGGCTGCCGGCGATCTGGGTCGCGACGACCGCGATGGTCTGCGCCCCCTCCTCCTGGGCCTGCAGGACGGCGGCGACGGCCTGCGCCGTGTCCATCGGCGAGCCGCGGAACAGGGGCTCGTCGGCGGTGCCGCCGATCGCGGCCTCGATGGAGCCCCCGTGCACCGACGGCATCAACGGGCCGTCGTTCTGCTCCTGCTGCTGCAGCATGAACTCGCGGTAGGAGCCGTACTCGTGGGCGGGGTTCAGCAGGATGTCGACCTGCTCCCGCTGGAGGAAGTTGCGGGCCACCGAGGCCTCGCCCACGGTGCCGATGTCGTCGTGGACGACCTCCCACTCGCGCCCGAGAGGCGGGTCGGCGTTGATGACCTCCTCGGCGAACAGGTCGACGATCCCCTCGAAGAAGGGGCCGACGTCCGCGAACGCGCCCGTGTAGTAGTTGAGGTGGCCGACGGCGAGCGGCCCGTCCTCCGACGCGCACGCGCCGCTGCCGGCGGACGAGCTGCCGCTGGCGCAGGAGGTGAGGGACAGGCCGAGGGTGGCGGCGGCGGCGACGGCGCCGAGGCGCCGCGCCGAGGTGCGCTGGGTCATGACGATGCTCTTTTCTGAGGGTGGGGTTCTGAGGGTGGGGCGCGGGGTGGGGCGCGGGGTCCGGCCAGTGGGGGGTCACAGCCGGTAGCCCTGCTTGAGGGTGGTGTCGTCGACCCGGGAGGCCTCCTCGACGAGGAAGACGCGTCCGAGGTTGAGGATGAGTGCGCGGTCGGCGATCGCCAGGGTCTTGCCGGCGTTCTGCTCGGCGAGCAGGACTCCGATGCCGCGCTCGGTCTGGATCTTCTTGATGGTGGAGAAGAGCTCGTCGACGTACTTCGGGGACAGGCCCGCGGTGGGCTCGTCGAGCAGCAGCAGCTGCGGGTCCTGCATGAGAGCGCGGCCGACGGCGACCATCTGGGCCTCACCGCCGCTGAGGGTGCCCGCGCTCTGGTCGTACCGGGCGGAGAGCTGGGGGAAGAGGTCCATGACCTCGGCAAGCCGCTCGGCCCGTGGGCGCTTGCCGATCATCCCGCCGATCGCCAGGTTCTCGGCGACGGTGAGGTCGGGGAAGACGTTGGCCTCCTGGGGCACGTAGGCCATGCCGGCGGCGGCGAACCGGTGCGGGGCCCACGCGCCGACGTCCGTGCCGTCGAGGCGCATCGACCCGCCGCTGAGCGGCAGGAGCCGGGCGATGGTCTTCATCAGCGTGCTCTTGCCGGCGCCGTTGGCGCCCAGGACGGCGAACACCTCCGCCCCGACGGTGAAGGACACGTCGTGCAGGACGGTGACCTCGCCGTAGCCGCTGCTGATCGCGTCGCACTCAAACATGGCTGGTCCCCAGGTACTTCTCGGCGAGCGTGGCGTCGGCGCGGACCTCGGCGGGGGTGCCCTGGAGCACCACCTGGCCCTCCGCCATGAAGTGGACGTGGGCGCAGGTGTCCCAGATCAGGTCGAGGTCGTGCTCGATGATCAGCACCGACATCTCCCCGGCGGCGGTGCGCTCGCGCACCAGCTCCATGACCTTGTCGGTCTCCGCCTGCGGCAGGCCCGCGGTCGGCTCGTCGAGCAGCAGGAAGGACGGGCGCAGCAGCAGGCAGCGGACGATGTCGAGCAGCTTCTTCTCCCCCGCCGACCCGGCGTGGCCGTCGGGGTCGGCGAAACCGAACCGCTCGAGGTAGGTGTCGATGGTGGCCTCCGACTCCCGCCGGAAGGCCCGCTCCCCGAACAGCGAGAAGAAGCGCTCACGGCGCGACGCCGCCAGGGCGAGCAGCATCGACTCGCGGATGGTCAGGCTGTCGAAGTCCTGGATGACCTGGTTCGACTTCACCACACCCATCCGGGCGACCGCGTCGGCGCTCATGCCGGACAGCCGACGCTCGCCGCCGTCCGCCGCGTGGTGGACGACGGTCCCGGTGGTGGGCGCGACGGCCTGGGTCACCAGCTTCATCAGGGTCGTCTTGCCGGCGCCGTTCGGGCCGATCAGGCCCTCGATGCCGTGGCGTCCGAGCTCGAGGCGCGGGACGTCGACGACCGTGCGGCCGCCGTACCTCTTGGTGACGTCGGTCAGGGTCAGCACCGGCTCGCCGGTGCGGGCCGGCAGCGCCGCCGGGGGCGTGCTGTCGGTCCTCGTGGGTGCGGCACTCATGCGGAGGCTCCCTTCGCGGCGCCCGGGGCGCGTCGCTTGCGGCCGTCCCCGAGGAGGCCGGCGGGGCGGAACAGGATGACGAGCATCAGGACCATGCCGAAGGCCATCAGCTGCAGGTCGGGCAGCAGGAGGCTGTACTCGCGGGGCACCTCCACGTACTGCTCGACGACGATGTCGAACAACCCGACGGTGAGGAGCGCGCCGAAGAACGCGCCGAGCACCCGGGTGCGGCCGCCGAGGATCAGGGCGATCCACACCACGAAGGTCGTGTCGGCCAGGAGCAGCCGCGGCACCAGGAACTGCTGGACGGCGGCGTCGAGGCCGCCGATGGTGCCCATCAGCGCGCAGGTGACGGCGAAGAAGACGACCTTGTGGCGGAACGTCGGCTTGCCGAGGCTGCGGGCGAGGGGCTCGTTGTCCTGGATGCTGCGGATCAGGCGGCCGTAGGGCACCCGGCTGACCTGGCGGGCGTAGAGGACGAGCGCGGCAGCGATGGCGACGAGCACCCCGAGGTAGGCGAGGGTCGTGGCGCGGTAGTCGCCGAGGTCGAACGGCAGCGGCACGGTGCCGAGGCCGACGACGCCACCGGTGAGCTGGTCCTCGGTGGTGGAGAGGTGCCACACGATCGTGGCGAAGGCCAGGGTGGCGACGAGCACCGCCTCGTTGTCGAGGTCGAGGATGAGCCAGCCGAGGGCGGCGGCGACGAGGCCCGTGACGACGGTCGCGATCACCAGGGCGAGCCCGAAGGGCTGCTCGGCCTCGATGACGAGGATCGCGGTGAGGTACATGCCGAGGCCGGAGAACCCGACGACGCCGAAGTTGACGATGCCGGCCTGGCCGAACTGCAGGTGCAGCAGCGCCCCCAGGCAGACGATGATCGCGAGGGTCGACAGCGGGAAGATCAGGGCGTCCACGTCAGCCCCTCCCCACCAGCGCGCGCAGGCCGGACGTCGTACGGCTGGGGCCGGCCCTGCGGCTGCCCTTCACGCGGAGCACGAGGATGAACAGCGCCAGCAGCAGCACCTGCGCGTAGAGCGGCTCGGTGAGCCGGGTCAGCAGGGCGGTCACCACGCCGGCGGCGGCGCCCGCGACGAGAGCGCCGCGCACGTTGCCGATGCCGCCGACGATCGCGACCATCACGACCACCAGCACGAGGTTCCAGCCGAGCTGGTAGTCCACGAAGCTGAAGACGCCGATGAAGATCCCGGCGAGGCCGCCGGCGACGCCGGCCACGAACCACACGAGCACGGACGCCTTCGTCGGGTCGATGCCGCTGGCGACGGCGAGGTCGCGGTTGTTGGCGAGCGCCCGCATCATCTGGCCGTACCTCGACCGGTAGGTCATGAGGTAGGCGCCGGTCACCATCACGGCGACGAGAGCGAGGGCCCACAGCTGGGCGCTGGTGACGCCGGTGCCGAGGATCGAGAAGTACGACGGGTCGCGCAGGTCGAACAGGTAGAGCTCGACGCCGAAGACGACCCGCAGGGTGTGGCGCAGCAGGAACGACAGGCCGACGGACAGCACGATCATCTCGACCTGGCCGACGCCGCGGCGCTGGGCGGGGCGGAAGACGCAGAGGTACGTCGCGACGCTGAGCAGCCCGGCCATCACCGCCGCCGGAAGGATCGCGACGTAGAAGTTCAGGCCCAGCGTGACGTTGAGCAGGACCGCGAAGTACGCACCGGACGTCATCGTCTCGGCGTAGGCCACGTTGATGAAGCCGTTCAGGTAGTAGATCAGCGTGAAGCCGATGGCCGCGAGCACCAGCGGCGCAGCCTCGATCAGCCCGATCAGGACGAGGTCGATCACCTCGTCGGACCGCCGAGCGCGTCCGGCCCGGGGAGCGGGAGACTCATGCGTCCTCCTCTCGATTATCGATGATCGCTGGAACCTAGCAAAGTCTGTGTGAGCCGCACCACACCTGGCGGCCTCAAGATTTGCTCAGCGGTCGACGCGTCGAGCCGGACGACGCCCGGGCGCCCTCAGACGATCGCGACGGGGTCGAGCATCGAGCCGGTCGCGCCCCTCACCCGGGCCGGCAGCGCGAGGAAGAGGAACTCGTGGACGCCGTCGCGCGCGAGGTCCTCGAGGTAGATGGACTCGAACAGGTAGATCCCGTTCTCGATCAGCAGCAGGGTGTGCACCGGCTGCGGGTTCGCGGGCACACCGGGGTCGGGGGCGGGCTGCACCTCGAAGGTCTCGGTGTCGCTGCCGACTGCCACGGCACCCGCCTCCATCAGCCACCGGGCGGCCGTGACGTCGGGCCCCGCGGTGCGGTGGGCGGCCATGCGCTCCGGGTCGGGCCACTCCGACAGGTAGCCGGTCCGCACCAGGACGACGTCGCCCGGCCGCACCTCCACCCCCTGGTGCGCGCACACGGCCTGCAGCTCCTCGGCGGTCACCGGGTCGTGGGCCGGGAGGGCCGTCACGCCGCGATAACCGGGCACGTCGAGCAGCAGTCCGCGGGTCATGAAGTCGGGCAGCTTGGCTGCGTCGCCGAGCGTCGGGCCGTGGTCGCCGAGGTGCGTCGTGGCGGACACGCCGCCGTACCAGTGGTCGTCGTCGCCGATGGTCATGTGCGCCAGGGCGTCGACGTGGGCGCCGCTGTGCGACGTGCCGGAGACGACCTCGGCCATGTAGCCCAGCCCGACGTCGTTGACCGGCCCCCAGGGCTGCATCCCGTCGCCCCGCAGCCCCGCGGGTGTGCGGTACATCGAGACGACGAACGGCGGGTGGGCGCCGAACACCGGCATGCCCGTGAACCGCGGGACCGACAGCGTGTAGCGCCGCCCCTGGGTCGGGATCCTCAGCGCGGCGAGCAGGTCGGCCGGGCGCTGCCGGGCGGCCGGCCCCCGCTCCGGGTCGACCTCCCAGGCGGTGGGGCCGTCGGCGGGGACGTCCCCGCCCTCGGGGGTCTGGTGGGGTGCGGCGGCCTGGTCCATGGTGGGTGCCTCCTGGCGATCCGAGATGGTCGTTGACGGGCTACGTGACGCTGGTTACATTTCGATTATCGATTAAAGGCGTCTCGCGTCAAAGGACGCGTGAGAGGGGCTGCGACATGGTCGACACGTCCGACGGCCTCATGGAGGCCGTGGTCGTCACGGCACCCGGGGAGCTCGAGATCAGCCGCATCCCGGTCCCGGAGCCGGGCCGCGACGAGGTGCTCGCCCGCGTGCGCTCGGTCTCGATCTGCGGCACCGACGCCCACCTGATCAACGGCGACTACCCGGGTTTCTGGCCCCCGGCGTTCCCGTTCACCCCGGGCCACGAGTGGGCGGGCGAGGTCGTCGCGCTCGGACCCGGCGCCGAGGCGTACGGGTTCTCCGTCGGCGACCGCGTCTGCGGGACCAGCCACAACGCGTGCGGTGCGTGCCAGAAGTGCGTCGAGGGCCACTACAACCTCTGCGAGAACTACGGCGTCCCCGGCCTGCACGCGCAGTACGGCCACAACGTCACCGGCGTCGACGCGACGTACGCCGTCCACTCGGTGAAGTGCGTGTTCGCGATCCCCGACGAGATGTCGTACGACGTCGCCTCGATCGTCGACCCCGCCAGCATCGCCCTGCACGTGGCGCGGCGCGGCGGCATCCAGGCCGGCGACACGGTCGCCGTCACCGGCGCCGGGGCGATCGGCCTGCTCGCCGCCGAGTCCGCCCGCGTCTGCGGCGCCGCCCGCGTCATCGTGGTCGGGCGGGGCAGCCGCCTCGAGTTCGCCGACGGTTGGGGCTACGAGACCGTCGACACCCGCGCCACCGACGACCCCGCCGGGGAGGTCCGCCGCCTGACCGGCGGCCGCGGCGCCGACGTCGTCCTCGAGTGCGCCGGGGTGCCGCAGACCCTCCAGTGGGCGATGGCCATGCTGCGCCGCGGCGGACGCTGCGCAATGGTCGGCATCCCCACGCAGGACGTCGCCCTCTCCTGCCAGTCGCTCGTCCTCGACGAGCTCGAGCTCGTCGGCTCGCGGGCCTCCGCCGGGGAGATGCGCCGGGTGCTGCCCTTCGTGGCCGACGGTCGCATCCGGGCGTCCGAGCTCGTCACCCACACCTTCGCCCTCAGCGAGTACCACAAGGCCCTGGCCACCTTCAACGACCGCGCCAGCGGCGCGATGAAGATCGTCGTCAACCCCTGACCCGGCACCACCCACCCACCCGTCCACCGAGCCGAGCAGGAGGTCCGATGCGCTACACCAGCCCCCGCAGCGCCGACGAGGCGCTGGGGCTGCTCGCGGAGCACGGCGCCGGGGCGAAGGTCCTCGCCGGCGGCACCGACCTGCTCGTCGCGCTGCGCCACCGCACGGTCGAGCCGGCCGTCGTCGTCGACATCAAGCGCGTCGACGACTTCGACGAGCCGGTCCGCGTCACCGACGACGCGATCGTGGTCGGGCCGACCGCCACGATGGGCCGGCTCGCCGAGCTCGAGGAGGTACGGCGGCGCCACGTCGCCCTCGTGGAAGCGGCACTGACCGTCGGCTCGGTGGCGATCCGCAACCGCGCCAGCCTGGTCGGCAACTCCTGCAACGCCTCCCCCGGCGCCGACACCGCACCGGTGCTGCTGGCGCTGGGCGCCACGGTGACGATCGCCGGACCCGCCGGCGAGCGCACCGTCGGCCTGGACGACTTCTTCCTCGGCCCCCGCCGCACCGCCTGCGGACCGGACGAGCTCGTCACCGCGCTGCACCTGCCCCGGCCCCGGCCCGGCAGCGGCTCCGCCTTCCAGCGCATCACCCGCCGCCGCGGCGTCGACCTGGGCACGGTGAGCATCGCCGCCGTCCTCGGCCCGGACGACGACGTCGCGCTCGGCATGGGCGCGGTCGGACCGCGCCCCCTCGTCGCCCGCACCCGCCTCGGCGACCACGAGTCCACCGCGGCGGCGGTCGAGCACCTCGTCGCCGCCGCCACCCCCATCGACGACGTCCGCGCCGGCAGCGACTACCGCCGGGCGATGCTGCGGGTCCTCGCCCGCCGCGCCCTGGACACGGCCGCCCGCCGCCGCGACGAGGAGGCCGCATGACCACGTTCGCCGCCACCGGGCCGTCCCCGGACCACGAGGACCCCGCCGTCACCGTGTCGACCACGGTCAACGGCGAGCACCGCACGATGAGCGTGCCGGCGCACCGCACCCTGCTCGAGGCGCTGCGCGACCAGCTCGCGCTCACCGGGTCGAAGACCTGCTGCGCCGAGGGCGAGTGCGGCGCCTGCACCGTGATCCTCGACGGCCACCCCGTCACCAGCTGCCTGGTGCTCGCCGTCGAGGCCGAGGGCCGCGAGGTCACCACCGTCGAGGGCCTCGCCCCGCAGCCCGGCGAGTTGAGCGACCTCCAGGAGGAGTTCCTCGCCGCCGGCGCCGTCCAGTGCGGGTTCTGCATCCCCGGCCAGGTCGTCGCCGCCGAGTGCCTGCTGCGCGCGAACCCCACCCCCAGCACCGCCGAGATCCGCGAGGGCATGTCGGGCAACCTGTGCCGCTGCGCCAGCTACGAGCGCATCGTCTGCGCCGTCCACGCCACCGCCGAGCGGAGGGCCGGCGCATGACCGAGGCCCCGCCCCGCCCCGCCCCCGCGGCCCCGGTCCGGGACCACGGCGCCCACCGCGAGGCCGACCCCCACGACGACGGCGTCGCCGGGACCGGCCGGGCCGTCGGCAGCGGCGTCCTGCGCTACGGCGGCGCCGAGCGCGCCACCGGCGCCCAGCAGTACGTCGCCGACCTCCCCTTCCCCGACGCCGCCCAGGTCGCCTTCGTGACCCTGCCCGTCGCGAGGGCCCGCATCACCGCGATCGACACCTCCGCCGCGCTCGCCCTGCCGGGCGTCGTGGCCGTCCTCACCGCCGACGACCTGCCCCAGCCGGTGCCGCGGTTCGGGATCTCCCACCAGGACCGCCCGGTGATCGCGGACGGCGAGGTCGTCTTCCACGGCGAGCCGGCCGCCGTCGTCCTCGCGGAGACCGTCGACCAGGCCCGCGCCGCCTCCCGCGCGGTCGTCGTCCACCACGAGCCGCTGCCCGGCGTGTACACGCTCGAGGCGGCGCTCGCCCCCGACGCACCGCTGGTCCACCACCCCTCGGTGCGCCCGGCGTCCGGGCCGGCGGCGGACAGCAACGTCCTCGACGACGCCCACTACGCGTGGGGCGACCTCGAGGCCGAGTCCGCACGGGCGGACGTCGTGGTCGAGAACACCTACTCCTTCCCGATGGTCACCCACTTCCCCATCGAGCCGGGCGGGACCGTCGTCGTCCCGACCGCCGACGGCGGGGTGGAGGTGTACTCACCGGTGCAGCACCCCTACCTGCTGCAGCGGGTGCTCGCGAAGGTCCTCGACCTGCCGCTGACGAAGGTCCGCGTGCTCGCACCGGACCCGGGAGGCGGGTTCGGCGGCAAGCAGAACCCGCGCTACGAGCCGCTCATGGCCTTCCTCGCGCTGCGCACCGGACGCACCTGCCGGCTCGTGCACAGCCTCGAGGACACGTTCGCGATGATGCGCCGCGCCGCCTGCCGCATCCACGCGCGCACGGGGTTCGCGAGCGACGGCACGGTGCTCACCCACGAGCTCCGGGCCGACTACCTCATCGGCGCGTACGCCGACGTCGCCCCGCGGGTGATGTCGAAGGGCAGCTACGTCGGCGCCGGGCCCTACCGGATCCCCGCCGTCCGCATCGATGCGCGCGCCGTGTTGTCGAACACCACGCCCAGCACCGCCTTCCGCGGCTTCGGCTGCCCGCAGGTCGCCTGGGCCACGGAGTCACAGATGGACGCCGCCGCCCGGGCCCTCGGCCTGAGCGGGCTCGAGATCCGCCGCCGCAACCTCATCGGCCGCGGTGAGGCGTTCGTGCGCGGCGAGTGCCCCGCGCCGTCCGACGGCGACTGGCTCGAGAGCCTGGAGAAGGCCGCCGCGCTGATCGACCACGACGCGCCGCGCCCGCCCGGACGGGGCGTGGGCATCGCCGTCGCCATCAAGCCGGGCGCCACCTCGGGCCTCTCGCAGAGCCTCGTGCGCCTGCTGTACGACGGCAGCGCGCTGGCGTACGCCGGGACCTCCGACATGGGCCAGGGCGCGCGGACGCTGTGGCAGCAGATCCTCGCGGACGAGCTCGGCGTGGGTCTCGACGCGGTGTCGGTCGTCTCCGGCGACACCGACCGCGTCCCCTTCGACCTGCAGACCTCCGCCAGCCGGTCGACGGTCTTCATGGGCAACGCCGTGCTCGCCGCGTGCCGCGACATCCGCGCGCAGGTGCTCGAGCTGTTCGCCGAGGCGACCGAGACGCCCGTCGAGCTGCTCGGCGAGGGCCCCGGCGTCCTGCTCACCCCGGAGGGCGAGCTGCCCCTGCCCGAGGCCGCGCGGATCGCGCTCGGCTCCCTGCGCGGGGAGTTCGTCGGTCGCGGGACCTCCCGGATGCGGGGCCGCAGCGCCCACCCCCTCGGCGGCGACGCCGCGTTCTACGAGTTCAACTGCACCGCCATCGAGGTCGAGGTCGACACCGACACCGGCGAGCTGCTGCTGCTCAAGCACGTCTCCGTCAGCGACGTCGGCACCGAGCTCAACCCGCTGCAGGTCGTCTCCCAGGACGAGGGCGCCTCGATCATGGGCCTGGGCCACAGCCAGATGGAGCAGCTGCTCGTCGGTGAGGACGGCGTCATCCGCAACCTCGGCGCCCTCGACTACCGCATCCCCACCTTCAAGGACGTGCCCGTCGAGCTCGTCACCGCCGCGGTCGCCAACGCCGACGGCCCCGGGCCCTACGGGTCCAAGGGCATCAGCGAGGGCGCCCTCCTCTGCACCGCCGGCGCCCTCGGGGCCGCCGTCACCGACGCCGCCGGCGTCGTCCTGCGCGACCTCCCGATCACGCCCGAGCGGGTCTGGCGCGCGCTGCACGACCAGACCGACTGACCCCACACCACCGGAGGACCCACATGTCCGACACCACCGCCGCCAGGACCCCCGTCGTCTGCCTCGCCGGGACGCTCGACACCAAGGGCGCCGAGTACGCCTACGTGAAGGAGCGCCTGCTCGAGGCCGGGGTCGACGTCCTCGTCGTCGACTGCGGCGTGCTCGGCGAGCCCGCCTTCGCGCCCGACGTGAGCGCGTCCGAGGTGGCTCGCCGCGCCGGGGTCGAGCTGGCCGACCTGGCCACCGGCCGGGAGGGCGCCGGAGGGCGCGTCCACGCCGTCGGGACCATGGGCGAGGGCCTGCGGGTGTTGCTGTCCGAGCTGGTCGGCGACGGCCGGATCGACGCCGTCCTGGGCCTGGGGGGCACCGGCGGCACCGACCTGCTGAGCGCCGCCGTCCGCGACCTCGACATGGGCTTCCCCAAGATGATCGTGTCGACGATGGCCTCCAACAACACGCGCCCGTACGTCGGCCACTCGGACCTCATGATGGCCAACGCGGTCACCGACATCGCCGGCCTCAACCGCATCTCCAAGCTCGTGCTCGGCAACGCCGCCCACGCCGTCGCCGGCATGGCCAGGGGCCGCGCCTCGACCCGCGCGCTCGCCCTCGGCGACAAGCCGCTCGTGGCCATCTCGATGTTCGGCGTCACCACGCCGGGCGTGATGCGGATCCGCGAGCAGCTCGAGGACCGCGGCTTCGAGGTCGTCACCTTCCACGCCGTCGGCGAGGGCGCCGGCATGGAGCACCTCATCGACACCGGGGCCATCGACGGCCTCATCGACTACACGCTGCCCGAGGTCATCAACCACTGGAACCACGGGATCTTCGACCCCGGCTGCGAGCGGATGACCGCCGCGACCCGCACGAGCATCCCGATGGTCGTCGCCCCCGGCGCGATGGAGTGCTTCAACTTCGGCGCCACCGAGACGATCCCGGCCGAGTTCAACGTGCCCGAGCGCAACGTGCTGGTGCACAACCCGAACATCACCTCCCTGCTCGCGACGCCCTCCGAGCTGGCGCGCCTCGGCGAGTACCTCGCCGACCACGTCAACCGCGCCCCCGGCCCCAAGGCCGTCGCCGTGCCGCTCGGCGGCCTCGACAACTACTTCCGCGAGGGCAGCCAGTGGCACGGGGTCGACTACACCCCGCTGGTGGAGGCGATCCGGACACATCTCGACCCCTCGGTCGAGCGCGTCGAGATGGACGCCAACATCAACGACCCGGAGTTCGCGGACGCCGTCCTCGGTCTGTTCCTCGCCCGCTGGGACGCCGCGCACGGCTCGGCGGACGCCCGGGCCGGCGCGACCGCGGCGGCCGCCTCGGTCAGCCCCGCCGCGGCGCCCGCGTGAGGCTGCTGCTGCTGCGTCACGCCGAGGTCGACGGCCACCGCGGCGACGTCCCCATCACCGAGGCCGGCGCCGCGCGTGCCCGCGAGGTGGGGGCGTGGCTGAGCGCGGAGGGCGACGTCCCCGTCCAGGTCCTGTACGGCGGGACCCGGCGCACCCGGGAGACCGCGGAGGCCCTCGTCGCGGGCTGGCGGGAGGCTCGCGACGAGAACTCGCCGCCGGAGCCGCGGGACGCCTTCGCGCTGCGCAACCCCGACCTCTACCTGGCCGGCGAGCGCGTGACGATGGTCAGCAGCCCGGAGGCGTTCGCGACGCAGACCGCGTCGGCGACCCCGGACGACGTGACCGCGAGCGGCTTCTTCTCGACGTGGCTGTCGCACCCCGACCGGGTGGGCTGGTGGGTCGCTCACGCGGCGCCGCCAGGCGACACCGCCGCCCAGGTGGCCGACCGCGTCGCCGCCTTCGCCGCGAGCCTCACCGACGTGCCGGGCTGGCGCGGCCGGACCGTCGTCGCGGTGACGCACAGCCCCGTGCTGCGGGCTGTCGCGCTGCGCGCCGAGGGCGGCGACCCCGGCGAGCCGCCGTACGTCGCCGGCTACGAGATCACCGACCCCGCCGGCGGCCAGCCCGGCGTCCGCCGCTTCACGCCGCCCGGCGCCTGAGGACCAGGAGACCCGCCCGTGCAGACCGCCATCCTCACCTGCGCCCCGACCGGCGCCATCCACACGCCGTCCATGTCGCCGTACCTGCCCGTGACCGTGGAGGAGATCGCGACCGCGGCCCTCGAGGCGGCCGAGGGAGGGGCGGCGATCGTCCACCTGCACGTGCGGGACCCCGAGGACGGCCACCCGGTCCAGGACGTCGGCCTGTTCCGCGACCTCCTCGCCCGGATCGCCGACGCCTCCGACGTGGTCGTCAACCTGACCACCGGCGGCAGCCCGCACATGACGGTGGAGGAGCGGGTGGCGCCCGCCGTCCAGCTCGCCCCGGAGCTCGCCTCGCTCAACATGGGGACGATGAACTTCGGGCTCTACCCGATGCTCGACCGGTTCACCGACCTGCGCCACGAGTGGGAGCGGACGCACCTCGGCAACAAGGACCTCGTCTTCAAGAACACGTTCGCCGACATCGAGCGGATCCTGCGGACGTGCGGCGACCAGGGCACCCGCTTCGAGTTCGAGTGCTACGACACCTCGCACCTCTACAACCTGGCCCACATGCGGGACCGCGGCCTGGTGCAGGGACCCCTGTTCGTCCAGACGGTCGTCGGCCTGCTCGGCGGGATCGGGGCGGACGTCGAGGACCTGCTCCACATGCGCCGGACGGCGATCCGGCTGCTGGGCGACGACATCGAGTGGTCGGTGCTCGGCGCGGGCGCGGCCCAGACCCGGACCGCGGCGATCGCGCTCTCGCTCGGGGGGAACGCGCGCGTCGGTCTGGAGGACTCGCTGTGGGACGGACCCGGGCGACTCGCGACCTCCAGCCGGGCGCAGGTCGATCGGGTGCGTACGATCGCGTCCGCGCTGCACCGTGACATCGCCACACCGCAGGAGGCCCGACGACGGCTGGCCCTCCGCGACGCGGACGAGGCCCCGTGACGACCGTGCAGGGTCCTCGGGCGGCACCTCCGCCTCCCGCGGCTCGGCTGAGGTGGGGGGATGCGATGGGCGAGACCGGCGACGCGGTCGCCGTCGGCGGCGAGCTGCTGTCGGCGACGATCAAGCGCGTCATCCTCGACCGCATCCGCGCCGGGCACTACGAGCCGGGCGAGCGCATCGTCGAGCTGCGGCTCGCCAAGGAGCTGGGGACCAGCCAGTCCCCCGTCCGCGAGGCCCTGCGCGACCTCGCCGGCATCGGCGTCGTCACCGTCCACTCGCGACGCGGCGCCCGCGTGCGGCAGCCGACGAGCAAGGACCTCGCCGACGTCAGCCTCGTCCGCTCCGAGATCGACGCGATGGCCGCCCAGCTGGCCACCCCGCTGATGCACGACGAGGCCGTCGAGCAGCTGGCCACCGCCTGCACGGAGATGGCCGAGTCGCTCGCCGAGCACGACTACGTCCGCATGACCCAGGCCGACGCCCGCTTCCACCGCATCATCGCCCTGCAGTCCGACAACTCCGCGGTGCTCCGGGTCTTCGACCAGCTCGAGCCCTTCGCCCGGACCTTCATCACGCTCACGATGCCCAACACCGACGTCGGCGCCGTGGTGGGCGAGCACGAGCAGATCCTGTCGGCCATCCGCGAGGGCGACGCCACCCTCGCCGCGCAGCGCGCCCGCATCCACCAGCTCAACGTCAGCGCCCTCTTCCGCCGCCACTACCCGGACCCACCCGCCGCGGACTGACCCCGGGCCTCGGGTCCGCGCCCGCCCCGCTGGTTGAGGTGCGAGGTCGCCCCGCGACCGAGCCTCGAAACCCCCGCACCGGACCGACCCCGCCCCACCGGGTTTCGAGGCTCCTCGCCAGGGCTCGTCACACCTCAACCACCGGGGGCTGAGGTGGTCGAGCAAGGAGGAGCGCCAGCGACGACGGCGTCGAGACCGCCGGGCCCCGACCTCCTCCGACGCCTGTGCCGTGGATCGAACGCGCCTGGCACGTCGGATCCACGGCACAACGGCTCCGGCGGTCTCGACGCGCTCGACCACCCCGGTCCCGTGCTCGACCACCGGGATCTGTCGGGTTGAGCGGATCTAGCGGTGCGGATCCCTTGACAGTGACCTCGGTCACCTGATGGATTATCGATTATCCATCAGCGAGGTGATGCACCTCACGCCCCCGGAGGTCCCGCACATGTCCGAGCCCGTGAAGACGTTCTTCGGTGACGAGTCGTTCCCCGTCGAGTGGGAGGACGGCCAGAAGGAGCTGCTGTGGGTCCACGACGACCTGCACATCCCCAACCCGATCTCCCCGATGTACGCCGACATCGGCGGCTGGTGGCTCAAGTGCGACTACATGTTCCGCCGCTTCGGGACCCCGTTCGCCTCCGACTGGATCCACAAGGTCATCAACGGCTACGTCTACACCGCCGCGATCCCCGCGACGCCCGGCCTGTCCGCCGAGACCACCGAGTACGGCGCCCGCTACACCCCCCGCGTGCCCGTCGACGCCGACTACGCCGGCTCGATCGGCGGCTACCTGGGCTGGACGCTCCCGACGTACGCCGCGAACTTCCTCGACTGGTGGCGCGACCGGCTGGTCCCCGAGATCACAACCAACTTCGCCCGCCTCGACACCTTCGACCACGAGGCCGCCGAGCTGGTCGACCTGGCGATCCTGCTCGAGGACGCGATCGACGTCCACGACCGTCACTGGGCGATCCACTGGGTCCTCAACTTCAGCCAGTTCTCCTCGACCATGAACCTCAACGCGGTCATCGCCGAGACGAAGGGCGAGGGCGACCACTCCGCGCTGATGGGGCGCCTGCAGTCCTCGACGGAGAACCGCAACTGGGACTCCATCGAGGCGCTCTACAAGCTCAAGGAGGCCGTGAAGGCCGACGGCGGCCCGGTCGCCGAGGCGTTCTCCTCCGCCCGCGACGGCGCCGGCGTCATCGCGAACCTGCAGGCGTCGGAGGAGGGCCGCACCTTCCTCGCCAAGGAGGTCGACGCCTACCAGGCCGACTACGGCTACAAGTCGATGTGGGCGCACGAGTTCGCGTACACGACCTGGCGCGAGGACCCCACGCCCGTCGTCGACGCCATCCGCGGCTACCTCGAGGTCGACTACGACTACCCGGCCGAGATCGACGCGGTCGCCAAGGACCTGGAGGCCGCCAAGGCCCAGTGCCTCGACGGCGTCGAGGGCGAGCAGCTCGAGAAGCTGCGCGCCGCCCTGGAGCTCAGCCTGCGGATGAACCCGCTGACCCCCGACCACCACTTCTACATCGACCAGGGCACCAACGCCCGCGTCCGCCTCGTCCTCATGGCCATCGGGCGCAAGCTCGTCGAGGCCGGCAGGCTCTCCGAGCCGGACGACGTCATGTTCCTGAAGTACAACGAGCTCCGCGTCCTCATGGCCGGCAGCAACGGCTTCGACGCCGAGGAGCTCGTCGGCGACCGGCGCGACGCCCACGAGGAGGCGTTCGAGGTCCGGCCCCGCGACTGGGTCGGCACCGCGACCGAGGAGGCCCTCGCCTTCCCGTACCTCTCGCTGTGGGCGTTCCCCGAGAAGGTCACCCGCGAGCCCTCGGACGTCGAGGGCCAGGTCCTCGGCCTGCCCGCCTCCACCGGGGTCGTCGAGGGCACGGCGCGCGTCGTCCTGTCGCCCGAGCAGTTCAGCCAGGTCGAGCGCGACGAGATCGTCGTGTGCCGGATGACCAGCCCCGCCTGGGTCGTGCTGTTCACGAAGATCTCCGGCCTCGTCACGGACGCCGGCGGCATGGCCTCGCACCCGGCCGTCGTCTCCCGCGAGTTCGGGATCCCCGCCGTCGTCGGCACCTCCGACGCGACCCGGCGGATCCAGACCGGCGACCGCGTCCGCGTCAACGGCGGCACCGGCATGGTCGAGGTGATCGGGTGACCCTCGCCCGGTCCGTCCTGCGCGAGCAGGTCAAGGAGGTCGTGATCCAGCGCATCCTGGACGGGACCTACCAGCCCGGCCAGCGCGTGGTCGAGCTCGCCCTCGCCCAGGAGCTGGGCACCAGCCAGAACCCGGTGCGGGAGGCGCTGCGCGACCTGGAGGCGATGCGCTTCATCGAGACGGTCCCCTACCGCGGGGCGCGGGTACGCCGGGTCTCCCGCGAGGAGCTCGCCGAGACCTACCCGGTGCGCGCCGCCCTCGAGGAGCTCGCCGGCCGGCTCGCCGCGCCCCGGGTGGACCACGACGTCCTGCGCATGCTCGAGGCCGAGCAGCAGGCGATGCTCGAGGCCGCCCGCCGCAGCGACCAGCACGGCCTGCTCACCCACGACGCCCGCTTCCACGAGCTCGTCGTGGAGACCGCCGGCAACGCGGTCCTCCTGGACACCTGGTCCGGGCTGCGCATCGAGGCCTACACCCTGGTGTCGCTCGTGCGCAGCCCGCTGGACCTCGTGGCCGTCGCCCACACCCACCAGCCGATCCTCGACGCGCTCCGTCAGCGCGACGCCGACCTCACCGCCAAGGTGATGCGCCGCCACATCGAGGACGTCGCCGCCACCCTGATCGGAGACCCCGATGAGTGACTCCCCGCACGAGGCCGTCCTGCCCTTCGACGACGAGCGCTGCCGCGAGGTCGCGCTCGCCGGCGGCAAGGGCGCCAGCCTCGCGACCATGACCGCCCACGGGCTGCCCGTGCCGCCCGGCTTCGTCATCACCTCGGCCGCCTTCGCCGCGGCCGTGGACGGCGACGCGCTCCTCGGCCACCTGCGCGCCCAGGACCTCGACGCCGCCCGCGCCGTCGTCGCCGCCGCCGAGCCGCCCCGCGCCCTGGTCGAGGAGCACCTGGGCCGGCTGCCCGAGGGCTGCTCGGTCGCCGTCCGCTCGTCGGCCTGCGCCGAGGACGGCGAGGACGCGTCGTACGCCGGGCAGCAGGAGACGTACCTGTTCGTCACCACCGTCGAGGAGGTGCTCACCCGCGTCGTCGACTGCTGGCTGTCCTTCTTCTCCGAGCGCGCCGTCTTCTACCGCGAGCACAAGGGCGACCTCGACGACATCGCCATGGCGGTCGTCGTCCAGCAGATGGTCGACGCCACCAAGGCCGGCGTGATGTTCACCGTCGACCCGGTCAACCGGCGCCGCGACCGCCTCGTGGTCGAGGCCGCCCCGGGCATCGGCGAGCACGTCGTGTCCGGCGAGGTGACGCCCGACTACTACACGCTCGACCGCAAGGGGACCGTGAAGCGCAGCCGCATCGTCGACGAGCAGGTCCTCTCCGCCGACGAGCTCGCCGACCTCGCCGCGATGGGCCTGAGGCTGGCCGAGCTGAACGGCGTCCCGCAGGACATCGAGTGGGCCTACGACGAGCGCGGCCTGCACATGCTGCAGTCGCGACCCATCACGACCTCGGTCGCGTCCGGCACCCTCGCCGCCGCCACCGGCGGCCACCAGTGCGCGCACCCCGGCGGCCATGCCGCGGGCGCGGGGCTGTGAGGAACGGCCCGTGCGCTACGTGACGTACGCCGACGCCTCCGGCGCGCCCCGGGTCGGGCACCTCGACGGCGACCAGGTCGTCGACCTCGGCTTCGACGGCGACATGGTCGCCTTCATCGAGCAGGGCGCCCCGCGGGGCAGGACGTCCGGTGTCTGGCCGGTCGGCGAGGTCCGCCTGCTGGCCCCGCTGCGGCCGCGGACCATCCGGGACTTCCTCACCTTCGAGGGCCACCTGAAGAACGCGTTCGCCGGGCTCGGCAAGGCCATCCCCGCGGAGTGGTACGAGGTGCCCGCCTACTACAAGGGCCTGCCCGACACCGTCATCGGGCCGGAGGCCGAGATCCCGTGGCCGTCGTACGCCGACAAGCTGGACCACGAGCTGGAGCTCGCGGCCGTCATCGGCACCCCCGGCAGGGACATCGCCGCCGCCGACGCGCTCGACCACGTCTTCGGCTACACGATCTGGAACGACCTGTCGGCCCGCGACACCCAGGTCCGCGAGCTCCCCGTCGGCATGGGCCCGTGCAAAGCGAAGGACTGGGACGGCTCGAACGTCCTCGGGCCGTGCCTCGTGACGCCCGACGAGATCGACCCGAACGACGTCGAGCTGACGGTCCGCGTCAACGGCGAGCGGTGGGGTGGCGACACGACCGCCGCGATGCACCACACCTTCGCCGACATGATCGCCTACGCCTCGCAGGACCTCACCCTGCGCGCCGGCGAGCTGCTCGGCTCGGGCACCGCCACCGGCGGCTCCGGCCTCGAGCTCGACCGCTGGCTCCAGCCGGGTGACGTCGTCGAGATGGAGGCCGCCGGCGTCGGCGTCCTGCGCAATCGAGTTGGCAACCGTGTGGGCCCGAGGCCCGCGCGTCCCTGACCCAGTCCGTCCCACCGAGCACCACCAAGAAGAAGGAGAAGCCCATGGCATTCGTGGTCGCAGCGACCTGGAAGGCGAAGGACGGCGAGGAGGGCCGTGTCGAGGAGACGATCCGCACGATGACGCCGCTGTCGCGTGCCGAGGAGGGCAACCTCTTCTACCAGGCGCAGGTCAACCCGGAGGACCCGCGCACGTTCTTCCTCTACGAGCAGTACGTCGACGAGGCGGCCTACGAGGCGCACAAGGCGACGCCGCACTTCCAGGAGCACGTGTTCGGCTACATCATCGAGTACCTCGAGGAGCGCTCGGTGAAGACCTACACGACGATCGACGTCTGAGGCCGTGAGCGAGCACACCCGGGCGGTCTTCACCGTCGACCCAGCGACCGGGCTCGCGCTGGCGCGCTACCCGGTCACCACGCCGGACGGCGTCGACGAGGCCGTCGCAGCGGCGTACGCCGCCCAGCGGGCCTGGGCGGCGCGGCCGGTCGAGGACCGCACCGCCGTCCTGCGCCACGCCGCCCGTCTCCTGCGGGAGCGGGTGGCGCCGCTGGCGTCGCTGATGACCGCCGAGATGGGCAAGCCGGTCACCGAGGCGCGCGGCGAGGTCGAGAAGTGCGCCTGGGTGTGCGAGCACTACGCCGAGGTCTCCCCCGGTCTGCTCGCCGACCGGCCCGTGGCGGCCGGCGGCAGCCGCAGCTGGGTGCGCCACGAGCCGCTGGGCGTCGTCCTCGCGGTGATGCCGTGGAACTTCCCGCTGTGGCAGGTGTTCCGCTTCGCCGCGCCGGCCCTGGCCGCCGGCAACGCCGCCCTGCTCAAGCACTCCCCCAACGTGACGGGCACGGCCCTCGCGGTCGGCGAGCTGCTCGCCGACGCCGGCCTGCCCGACGACGTCCTGCGGGTGCTCGTGCTCGACGAGCCGGACGTGCCCGCCACGGTCGAGCGGATCGTCGCCGACGACCGTGTCGCCGCGGTCACCTTGACCGGCAGCAACCGCGCCGGGTCGGCCGTCGGCGCCGCCGCCGGCCGCGAGGTGAAGAAGAGCGTGCTCGAGCTGGGCGGCTCCGACCCGTTCGTCGTCCTCGACGACGCCGATCTCGACGTCGCCGTCGCCGGGGCGGTGAGGGCGCGCTACCTCAACTCGGGCCAGTCGTGCCTGTGCGCCAAGCGGTTCGTCGTCGCCGAGGGGCTCGCCGACGAGTTCGGCGCCCGGCTGGCGGACGCCGTCGCCGCGCTGCGGGTCGGCGACCCCACCGACCCCGGGACCCAGGTCGGACCGCTCGCGCGCCCCGACCTGGCCGAGGCCCTGCACAAGCAGGTCGAGGCCTCCGTCGCCGCGGGCGCCGTCGTCCTCACCGGCGGCACACCGCTGGACGCCGGACCCGCCTGGTACGCCCCGACCGTGCTGACCGCGGTCACCCCGGACATGCCCGTCATGGCCGAGGAGACCTTCGGCCCGGTGGCCGCGGTCGCCCGCGCCGCCGACGACGACGAGGCGGTGGCCCTGGCCAACGCGACGCCGTACGGGCTGGGGGCGAGCGTCTGGTCCGCCGACGTCGAGCGGGCGCTGGCCGTCGGCGCCCGGATCAGCTCCGGCGCCCTGTTCGTCAACGCGGTCACCGCCTCCGACCCGCGCCTGCCCTTCGGCGGCGTGAAGCGCTCCGGCTACGGCCGCGAGCTCGGGGACCACGGGGCCGTCGAGTTCACCAACGTCCGCACCATCCTCGTCGGCTGACGCCGGCGCCGATCAAGGAGCACCACGATGCAGAAGGTCACCCCCCAGGTCTTCACCGACACCACGCTGCGCGGCTGCAACCCCAGCATGGTCGTCACGGACGCCGGCGTGGTCGTCGTCGACACCCCGCAGCTGCCGACCAAGGCCGTGGCCATGCGGCAGGAGGCGGAGGCGCACGGCGAGATCCGCTACGTCATCAACACCGAGCACCACGTCGACCACATCTTCGGCAACTACTACTTCCGTGGCGCGGGCATGGTGGTCCAGCACCAGGGCGTCTACGACAACTTCATGGAGGTCACCCCGTCGCTGGACTCCTTCGCCTACGCCGCCGAGGCCGTCCCGACCGACGACCCCGAGGGGGAGGCGATCTTCCCGGACCGCGACGAGTACTTCGCCGACCCCAACAAGGGCCACGTCGTCTTCACGGGCGACCTCACGCTCCGCGTCGGCAACCACACCTTCGAGCTGCTCCACACCCCCGGCCACACGCCCGGGCAGATCGCCGTCCACGTGCCCGAGGAGCGCGTCGTCTTCACGGGCGACACGATCTTCTCGGAGTGCCAGACCTGGCTGATGGGCTCGAACGTCACCCAGTGGCTCGCCGCCCTCGACCGCATCTCGGCGCTGGACGTCGACTGGGTCGTCCCCGGCCACGGCGAGGTCGTCACCCGCGACTACCTCCACCGCCAGCGCTCGAACCTCGTCGACTGGGTCGCCGCCGTCACCGACGCCGTCGCGAAGGGCTGGTCGCGCGAGGAGACCGTCGAGCGCGTCGACTTCTCCGAGCGCTACCCGGTCGACGTCGGGCAGGGCTACATGATGAGCCACATCCAGACCCTCAACGCCGGCTCCCTGTGGGACAAGATCACCCAGGGCCGCCCCGCCTGAGCAACCCCTGAGGTGGTCGAGCGCGGCGAGCCTCGAGACCCGGCGAGACGACCGACCTTCCGGTCACCGGGTCTTGAGGCTCCTCGCTGGCGCTCGTCGCACCTCGACCAGCGGGGCCTCAGGAGGTCTTGAAGCGGCGCACCTGGTCGGCGATGGCGGTCTCGGTGGGGAGGCGCTCGACGGACGACGCGCCGAAGAACCCCACGACCCCGGTGGTGGCGCCGAGGACGTGGTCGACGTCGTCCGGCTCGGCGATGGGGCCGCCGTGGCAGAGCACCCGCACGTCCGGGTCAACGGCGTGGCCGGCGTCCGCGATGGCCTGCACCCGCTCGACGCACTCGTCGAGGCTGAGCGCCGTCCGCGCGCCGATGCGGCCGGACGTCGTCAGCCCCATGTGGGCGACGAGGACGTCGGCGCCGGCCTGCGTCATCGCGGTGGCCTGCTCGGTGTCGAAGACGTACGGCGTGGTGAGCAGGTCGCGCTCACGGGCGGCGGCGATCATCTCGACCTCGAGGTCGAAGCCCATGCCCGTCTCCTCCAGGTTCGCCCGGAAGGTGCCGTCGACCAGACCGACGGTCGGGAAGTTCTGGACCCCGGCGAACCCGACGCGGGCCACCTCGTCGAGGAACCACCCCATCCGTCGGAACGGGTCGGTGCCGCACACCCCGGCCAGCACCGGCACGTGCTCGACCACCGGCAGCACCTCGTGGGCCATCTCCATGACGATCGCGTTCGCGTCGCCGTACGGCATCAGCCCGGCCAGCGACCCCCGGCCGGCCATGCGGAAGCGGCCGGAGTTGTAGACGATCAGCAGGTCGACGCCGCCGCGCTCGGCGGAGACGGCGGAGATGCCGGTGCCGGCGCCCGCGCCGACGATGCGGCCGCCGCCCTCGACGACCTCGGTGAACCGGTCCAGGATCTGCTGTCGCGTCACGGGCCCACTCTCCTCCTTACCGCGACCTCCGGATCAGTAGGGTCACCGCGTGAGCGACTGGCCCGACGTGCGGCTCCACGTGGTCACCGGCAAGGGCGGCACCGGCAAGTCGACGGTCGCGGCGGCGCTCGCGCTGGCCCTCGCGTACGGCGGCCGCGACGTCCTGCTCTGCGAGGTCGAGGGCCGCCAGGGCATCGCCCGGATGTTCGACGTCGAGCCCCTGCCGTACGAGGAGCGCCGGCTGGCGACCGGGCTGCCCGGGAGGCGGGGCCGGGCGGGCACCGTGCACGCGCTGCACGTCGACCCGGAGTCGGCGCTGCTGGAGTACCTCGCCATGTACTACCGCCTCGGGCGCGCCGGGCGCCTGCTCGACCGGTTCGGGGTCGTCGACTTCGCCACCACCCTCGCGCCGGGCGTCCGCGACGTGCTGCTCACCGGCAAGATCTACGAGGCCGCGAAGCCCGGCGGACGCCGCGGCGGCGGGCGGGCGTACGACGCCGTCGTGCTCGACGCCCCGCCGACCGGGCGGATCGTGCAGTTCCTCGGTGTCAGCTCGGAGCTCGCCGGACTGGCGAAGGTCGGGCCGATCCGCAGCCAGTCCGACGCGATGATGGGGCTGTTCCGCTCGGAGGCCACCGCGGTGCACCTGACGACAGTCCTCGAGGAGATGCCGGTGCAGGAGACCGCGGACGGCATCGCCGAGCTGCGGGAGGCGGGCCTGCCGGTGGGTGGGGTCGTGGTCGACCAGGTCCGCCCCCGTGACCTCGGCGACGAGCACCTCGCGGCCGCCGCCGCGGGCACCCTCGACCGCGAGCTCGTCGCGCACGACCTCCGCGCCGCCGGCCTCGCCGAGGAGGCGGACGCCGGGCTGGTCGACGTCCTGCTCGCCGACGGCCGCGACCACGCCGTACGACGGCGGCTGGAGGACGAGCAGCGCGCGCTCGTCGCCGACCTGGGCCGGCCGGCGTACGAGCTGCCCCGACTGGCGGGCGGCGTTGACCTCGGCGGGCTCTACGAGCTCGCCGGCCTCCTGCGCGAGCAGGGGATGGCGTGAGCCGCGGGCGGCCCCGGGTGGGGCCCCTCGCGCGGACCGGCGACGGCACCGGGGCCGACGCCCTCGACGTCGACGCGCTGATCGGCGACCCCGCCACCCGCATCGTGGTGTGCTGCGGCTCGGGCGGGGTGGGCAAGACGACCACGTCCGCCGCTCTCGCGCTGCGCGCCGCCGAGCAGGGACGCCGCGTCGTCGTCCTCACCATCGACCCCGCACGCCGGCTCGCGCAGTCGATGGGCATCGAGGAGCTCGACAACACCCCGCGGCCGGTCGTCGGGATCGACGACGCCGCGGGCGGCGCGCTCGACGCGATGATGCTGGACATGAAGCGCACCTTCGACGAGGTGGTCGAGTCGCAGGCCAGCGGTGACAAGGCCGCGCAGATCCTCGCCAACCCCTTCTACGTCGCGCTGTCGAGCTCGTTCGCGGGCACGCAGGAGTACATGGCGATGGAGAAGCTCGGCCAGGTGCACCGGGCGGCGGAGGCCGACGGCACCTACGACCTCGTCGTCGTCGACACCCCGCCCTCGCGCTCGGCGCTCGACTTCCTCGACGCCCCCGAGCGGCTGAGCTCGTTCCTCGACGGCCGGTTCATCCGGCTGCTGCTCGCACCGGCCCGTGGGCCGGCGCGGTTCATGACCGCCGGCGTCGGCCTGGTGACCGGCGCGGTGACGAAGCTGATCGGCGCCCAGGTGCTGCGCGACATGCAGACCTTCGTCGCGGCCTTCGACACGCTCTTCGGCGGCTTCCGCGCCCGCGCCGAGCGCACCTTCGCCCTGCTGCAGGCCGACGGGACGGCGTTCCTCGTCGTCGCCGCGCCCGAGCCGGACGCCCTGCGCGAGGCGGCGTACTTCACGGAGCGGCTGGCCGAGGACGCGATGCCGCTGGCCGGCCTCGTCGTGAACCGGTGCAGTGCCGTGCCGACCGGCGCGGAGGGCCCGGACGGTGCCGTGCTGAGCACCGACGAGGCGACGACCGCCGCGACGAGGGTCGCGAAGCGGGACCCGGTCTCGGTGACGGCGGGGCTGCTGCGGCTGCACGCGGACAGGGCGCGTGCGGTGGAGCGGGAGGGGCGGCTGGTCGAGCGGTTCTCGGCGGCCCACCCGGACGTGCCGGTGGTCGCGGTGCCCGCCCTGGCGGGCGACGTCCACGACCTCGACGGGCTGCGCGAGGTGGGTCGGCTCCTCGCCGACGGCTGAGGGCCCCTCTCCCCAGCCGCCGGCGGGGCCGTCTCGTCCGCGCTCGGAGGCGGACGAGGATCAGGTGGTCGCGACGACCGTGTGCTGGGCGCGGGCCTCCTCGAGGACCTGGCGCCACGAGGAGACCTTGCGGCGGCGGAGCAGCGCCCGGCGCTCCCGCTCGGTCATGCCGCCCCAGACGCCCCACTCGATCTCGTTGTCGAGGGCCTCGGCGAGGCACTCCGTGCGCACGGGGCACCCGGCGCACAGCTGCTTGGCCTTGTTCTGCTCGGCTCCCCGGACGAAGAGCTGGTCGGGCTGCGCCTGCCTGCAGAGAGCGGCGGGCGCCCAGTCCTCAACCCACATGATGATCCTCTTCCCCACGACGCTTGCCCGAGATGCTGACCAGGTCTTTCCTGGCGTACGACAAGGTTAAGTTCCGCAAGGAATCCTCAACATTCACCGAACGGTTCTGCATCCGTAGTCACAAAGGACTACGCCGATCGGCGACGATCCGGGGTACCTGGAACGGCTCCCGTATCCTCGGCGGCATGTCACGGCCTGCCTCCGAGCGCCCCCGCCCGCTCCGCATCGTCTCCCACCTCGGGGTGATGGTGGCGGTGGCGGCCGTCATGGGCGTGATCGTCGCGGGCCTGGCCATCCCCTTCGCCGGCGTCCTCGGCATCGGCGCGCGCAACGTCGCGCAGAGCATGGAGGACCTGCCGGAGGAGCTCGAGACCGAGGCCCTCCCGCAGCGCAGCAAGATCGTGGACGGCGCGGGCAACGTCATCGCGAACGTCTTCGACCAGAACCGCATGTCGGTGAAGCTGACCGACGTCTCGCCGAAGATGCGCGAGGCGATCGTCGCGATCGAGGACTACCGCTTCTACCAGCACGGCGCCCTCGACCTCCGCGGCACGCTGCGCGCCCTGGTGACCAACCAGGCCAGCGACGGCGTCGTCCAGGGTGGCTCGTCGATCACCCAGCAGATGGTGAAGCTGACGCTGCAGCAGCAGGCCGACACCCCCGAGGAGCGTCAGGCCGCCACCGACGACACCTACGCCCGCAAGCTGCGCGAGCTGCGCTACGCGATCGCCTTCGAGGACAACTACTCCAAGGACTGGATCCTCGAGCGCTACCTGAACCTCGCCTACTTCGGCGACGGCGCCTACGGCATCCAGGCCGCCGCGGAGACCTACTTCGACAAGGACGCCGCCGACCTCAACGTGCGCGAGTCGGCCATGCTCGCCGGCCTGGTGCAGAACCCGTCGAACTACGACCCGACCAACTCCCCCGACCGCGCCCTGCAGCGCCGCAACGTCGTGCTGCAGCGCATGGCGGACCTCGACGTCATCAGCCAGAAGCAGGCGCGCAAGGAGAAGAAGCGCAACCTCGGGCTGAACGTCAACAAGCTCCAGAACGGCTGCGTCAGCTCGGAGGCCGCGTTCTTCTGCGACTACGTCCTGAAGTACCTCGCCGACGACGAGGATCTCGGCAAGAACCCCGCCGAGCGCCGCAGGACCATCCTCACCGGCGGCCTGACCATCAAGACCACGATCGACACCCGCATGCAGGCGGCGGCGGACTCCGCGGTCGCCGGGACCGTCTTCCCGACCGACCAGGCCATCGGCGGCATCGCGATGATCCAGCCGGGCACGGGCGCGGTCCGCGCCATCTCGCAGTCGCGTCCGATGGGCGCCGACCAGGCGGCCGGCGAGACCTACCTCAACTACGTCGTGCCCCAGCGGTACGGCGACTCCAACGGCTTCCAGCCCGGGTCGACGTTCAAGCTGTTCGTCGTCGCCGCGGCCCTCGAGCAGGGCATGTCGCCGTACGAGTCGATCTCGTCGCCCGAGACGGTCTCCCTGGACGCCGGGTCGTTCGAGGTGTGCGACGGCGAGTACTACGGCAGCTCCGAGGTGTGGAGCCCGTCGAACTCGACAACCAGCGGCACGATGAACATGTACTCGGGCACGCAGAACTCGGTGAACACCTACTTCGCGCAGCTCGAGCAGCGCACCGGGATCTGCGAGCCGTACACGCTCGCGCAGGAGATGGGTGTCGAGCTCGACAACCCCGAGACCGAGATGGTCCCGTCGTTCACGCTGGGCGTCTCCGACGTCAGCCCGCTCGAGATGGCCGAGGCGTACTCCACGTTCGCCGGGCGCGGCGTCCACTGCGCCGCCCGCCCGATCATCGACATCGCGGACGCCGCCGGGAACGTGCTGAAGACGTACGACGACCAGTGCGAGCAGGTGCTGTCGGAGAACACCGCCGACCGGATCAACGACATCCTCCGCGGCGTCATGGAGGGTGGCTTCGGCTCCGGTCTGCAGCTGACCCAGCCGTCGGCCGGCAAGACCGGCACGACGCAGGACGGCAAGGCCGTGTGGTTCAACGGCTACACCCCGAACCTCGCCACCGCCGCGATGATCGCCGGCGCGAACGAGTTCGGTGAGCCCATCCCGCTGGCCGGCGTCCCCGTCGGCGGCGCCTACCGCCCGGTCTCCGGTTCCGGCTTCGCGGGACCGATGTGGGCCGACGCCATGCGCCAGGTCGACCCGATCCTCGACGACGAGGACTTCGTCCCGCCCGCGAGCTGACGGGGCTGTTCGGCAGACCGGCGCCGGCCGAGGGGCGAGCGCGAGCCGTCACCGCCGGTCGAGGTGCGAGCGGAGCGAGCCTCGAAACCCGGTGACGGACCGATCGTCGACCCGCGGGGTCTCGAGGCTCCTCGCTGGCGCTCGTCGCACCTCGACCAGCGACCGTGCCGTCGCTCAGGCCAGCTGGCGCTTGACCTCCGCGGCGACGGCGCCGCCGTCGGCGCGGCCCTTGGTCTGCGGGGTAACGACGCCCATGACGCGGCCCATCGCCTTCATCCCCTGCTCGGCGGCGCCGGTGTCGGCGATCGCCTTCTCGACGAGCGCGGTGATCTCGGCGTCGGTGAGCGGGGTGGGCAGGTAGTCCGCCAGGACCTCCGCCTCCGCGCGCTCGCGCTCGGCGCGCTCGGGGCGGTCGCCCTCGTCGTACGCCGTCGCGGCCTCGCGGCGCCGCTTGGCCTCGCTGCTCAGGACGCCGACCACCTCGTCGTCGGTCAGCTCCTTCGCCGCCTTGCCCGCGACCTCGGCGTTGGTGATGGCGGTGAGCGCCATCCGCAGCGTGGAGGCGCGCAGCTCCTCGCGGGCCTTCATGGCCGTCGTGAGGTCGGTGCGGAGTCGGTCCTTCAGCGCGCTCATGAGCGCCATTGTGACAGCCTGGCCCGATGCCTCCCACGCGGTTTCCCGCCCGCACCGCCCTGGCCCTGGGAGCCGTCGGGACGGGTGTCGCGGCGTACGCCGCCGCCGAGGCGCGGGCCTACACGCTGCGCCGCTTCGAGGTCCCGGCGCTGCCCGCCGGCCACGCGCCGCTGCGGGTGCTCCACCTCTCCGACCTGCACCTGACCCCCGACCAGCGGGCGAAGCGGGAGTGGGTGCGCCGCCTCGCCGACCTCGAGCCCGACCTGGTCGTCGACACCGGCGACAACCTCGCCAGCCTGCGGGCGCTGCCCCCGCTGCTCGACGCGCTCGGGCCGCTCCTCGACGTCCCGGGGGTCTTCGTCCTCGGCTCGAACGACTACTTCGCGCCCGGCTTCCGCAACCCGCTGCGCTACCTGCTGCCCGACGACGGGAAGCGCAACACCCGCACCGAGCAGCTGCCCTGGCGGGAGATGAAGGCAGCCATGAGCGCTGCCGGCTGGCTCGACCTCACCAACACCGGTGGCGCCGTCCGCGTGCGCGGGACGGAGCTGCGGTTCGTCGGTGTCGACGACCCCCACCTGTCGTACGACGACCTGGCCGCCGTCCGCGGCGGCGCGGCCCACGACGGCGACGTGCGGATCGCGGTGGCGCACGCGCCGTACCTGCGCGTCCTCGACGCCTTCGCCGCCGACGATCACGACCTCGTCCTGGCCGGGCACACGCACGGGGGCCAGGTCTGCCTGCCGTACGTCGGGGCGCTGACCACCAACTGCGACCTGGAGACCGCCCGCGCGAAGGGTCTGCACCGCCACCCCGCCGACTCCGCGCCGGGCGACCCGGGCTCCTCGGTCCTGCACGTCAGCGCGGGCCTGGGCACGAACCCGTGGCTGCGCTTCCGGACCGCCTGCCGCCCCGAGGCGAGCCTGCTGACCCTGGTCCCGCGACAGAGGTGAGGCCGATGCCGGGCGCGCCCCGGGCCTCGGGTATGCTCGCGGACGCCCGCGCAGGTGCGGCGGGCATCGGGCTGTGGCGCAGCTTGGTAGCGCGCCTCGTTCGGGACGAGGAGGCCGCAGGTTCAAATCCTGTCAGCCCGACCAGCACGTGCACGGAAACCCCTGGGTCTGCCCCGCAGGCCCGGGGGTTTTTCCGATTTACCGGGCCCGGCACGCTACCTAGAATCCCCCGATGCCGACCGGCCTGCAGATCTCCGTCCTCGGGCCCGTGACCGCCGAGGTCGGTGGCACCGGCAGCACCCGCGGCGACCTCATGCCCGCCCTCCGCACGCTGCTCGCGGCGCTCGTCGTCGACGCACCCCGGGTGGTCGCCTCCGACACCCTCCGCGGGCGGATCTGGGACGACGAGTGGCAGGAGGGCACCGCCACCACCCTCCACAGCTATGTCTCGCGGCTGCGTCACCGCCTGGGCCGGGAGTCGCTGGTCACCCAGGCGCCGGGCTACCGGCTCGACGTGCCGCCGGACGCCGTGGACGCCGTCCGCTTCACCCGCCTGCTGCGCGAGGCCCGCCGCGAGCCCGACCCCGCCGTCGCCCGCGAGCACGTCACCGCCGCGGTGGACCTGTGGCACGGCGAGGCGTACGCCGACGTCCCCCAGCGCTTCGCGCGGGTGGAGGCGGCGCGGCTGGCCGAGCAGCTGCTCGAGGCCCACGAGCTGGGCGCCGCTCTCGACCTGCGCCTGGGCCGGCACCACCAGGTGGTCGAGCAGATGTCGGCGCTCGTGGCCGCCGAACCCCTGCGCGAGGGCATGCGGGCGGCGCTGGTGCTCGCCCTCTACCGCGCCGGGCGGCAGGCCGCGGCCCTCGAGGTCTACGAGCAGGGCAGGCAGCACCTCGCCGAGGAGCTCGGCGTCGACCCCGGGCCGGCGCTGCGACGCCTGCACGAGCAGGTGCTGCGCCAGGACCCGGAGCTCGACCCGCCCACCCCGACCGAGCCCTCGGACGGGCAGGCCCCCGCACCGCCCGCACCGCCCGCACCGCCCGCACCGCCCGCACCGCCCGCACCGGCTGCACTGGCCGCACCGGCGCCGACCGGCGCGGTCCCCCCACCGGATCCCGCCCCACCCAGCGGCCTGCCGGCGGTGCGGACGGGCCTCGTCGCACCCCCGACCACGCTGGTCGGACGCGACGCGCTCGTGCAGGACCTCGCGACGTCCCTGCTCGACGGGTCCCGCCTCGTGACGCTCACCGGGCCCGGCGGTGTCGGCAAGACGCGGCTCGCGGTGGCGGTGACCGCGCGGGTCCGCGCGCACTTCGCCGACGGCGTCCTCATGCTCCCGCTCGCACCGATCCAGGACCCCCAGCTCGTCGTCCCGGCCATCACCTACGCGCTCGACCGGATGCTCGCGGAGCTCGCCCCCGACGAGGCCGCACCGCCCCCGACCGGTGAGGCCCGCACGGACCTCGCCCACCGCCTGCGGGGACGCCGGGTGCTGCTGGTGCTCGACAACGTCGAGCACCTCCTCGAGGCCGCGGCCGACGTGGCCTGGCTGGTCGCCGCCGCCCCCGGGCTCAGCGTGCTCGCCACGAGCCGCGCCCCGTTGCGCGTCACCGGTGAGGAGGAGCGCCTCGTGGAGCCCCTCGGCGTCCCGGAGCCGGCCGCCGCCGCGGGCGGCCCCGCGGAGCGCGTCAGCCGGTCCCCCGCGGTGTCCCTGTTCGTCGAGCGCGCCCGGGCCGTCGCCCGGGGGTTCACCCTCGACGAGCGGAACGCCGCCACGGTCGCCGAGATCTGCCGCCGGCTCAGCGGCATCCCGCTGGCCCTCGAGCTGGCCGCCGCGCGCGTCCGACTCCTCGGACCCGAGGCCCTGCTGGAGCGGCTGGACGAGTCGCTCGACGCCGGACCCCGGGACCTGCCGGAGCGCCAACGCACCATGCAGGCGACCCTCGACTGGAGCTACCGACTTCTCGACGACCCCGCGCAGCGGCTCTTCCGCCTGCTGGCCGTGTTCTCGGGCGGCTGGACCCTCGAGCTGCTGGCCGACGTCGCCGGCCCGGACGCCGTCGTCGACCTCGAGGTGCTCGTCGAGCACTCGTTGGTGACCGTGACCTGGTCACCCGAGGGCCAGCCGCGCTACGCGATGCTGGAGCCGACCCGCCAGCACGCCCGGCGGCTCGCCTCCCCCGAGGAGCTCGCCGAGGTGGCCCGGGCCCACGCCGCCGCGTGCCTCGGCCTCGCCGAGAGGGCCAACCCCGGCTACCTCGCGCGCGACCAGGTGCACTGGCTGACCGTGATGGACGGGGAGCAGGCCAACGTGCTCGCCGCCTTCGACCACGGCGTCGCCTCCGGTGACCACGACACCGCCGCCCGCCTCACCTGGGCGCTGTGGGCCTACTGGTTCCTGCGCGGCCTGTCCGTCGTCGGTCGTCGGATCTGCGCGGTCGCGGTGACGCTGCCGGGGCTCGACCCCGTGGTCCGCTGCCGGGCGCACGTCGCCCACGCCACCGCGTGCTGGTCGATGGGCGACAAGGTGGCGGCGCGGGAGCAGTGGGAGGTCGCGCTCGACCTGGCCGACGCCGAGGGCGACCTGCTGTCGCAGGGCAACAGCCACGCCGGCCTCGGCATCGTCGCTCTGGCCTCGGCCGACATGGACACCGCCGAGTCCCACCACTCCCAGGCCCTCGCCGCCGCGGAGGCGTTGGCCGACGAGGGCGGCCCCGACGCGGCGTACGCCCCCTGGATCATCGCCCTCAACCGCGTCTGGCTCGGCACCGCGCTCATGGCCACGGGCCGGGTGGAGGAGTCCCGCGGTCACTTCGACTTCGGCCTGCGGCTCGCCCAGGAGCGCGGGGACCGTCTCGCCACCTTCGTCGCGCTGTGGAACCTCGCCCGGATCGAGGCCACCACCGACGCGGCGTCCGCCCGGTCGCGCCTGGTCTCGGGCATCCGCTACGCCTACGAGGTGGGCTACTTCTCGAACCTGGCCTACTTCCTCGACGCGCTGGTCGTCCTCGAGCTCCGCTCGCAGGACGACGCCGCCGACCTGCCCCGCCTCGCCGAGCTGCTCGGCGCGGCCGAGGCCGCGCGCCCCCTCGGTGGCGGACCGGGCTTCGGCAGCTACTACCTGCCCGACGACGAGGCCCGCGACGCCGCCGCCGCCGTCATCGCGGAGCGGCTCGGCGAGACGGCGTACGACGAGCGGCGCCACGTCGGTCACGCGCTCGACGTCGACCAGGTGCTCGAGCTCGTCACCGCCTGAGCCCGCCCGACCAGGCGCTCACACCGTCGGCGACACCACCGTCAGCGGGTTGTTGCAGACCGGGCGGCAGTCCCAGGTCGCCCACTGCTCCGCGGCGTCGTACGACGAGCCGGTGGAGAGGGCCACGTCGAGGGCGACGGTGCCCGGCTCGCCGGTCAGGCGCCACAGGACGAGGTCGTCGTCCCCGTCGCCGTCGACGTCGCTGAGCGCCGGGGTCAGCTGGATCTCGGCCTCGGGCGGGACGTCGCCGGAGAACCACGCGCCGTCGCTCACCTCGCCGTCCTCGACCTGCCACACCCTCACGTCACGACGGCCCTGGGTCGTCGCCACCTGCACGAGCTCGTCGGCGTCGTCGCCGTCGACGTCCCCGGTCCGGGTGAGCACCAGGTCGCGGGGGCCCAGGGAGGGACGCGGGTCGCCGACGGCCTCGAAGCCGTCGTCGGTGCGCAGCAGCACCTGCACCGTGCCCGTCCGGCCGGCGTCCTGCTGCACGAAGGCCAGGTCGACACGGCCGTCGCCGTCGAAGTCGCCGGGCTGCAGGTAGCCGCCGGTGAGGTCGGGCAGCCCGACCGGCTCTCGGGGACCGAACTCGCCGTCGCCGAGGCTGGGGCCGGTCTGGAAGACCAGGCGGCCGCTGGTGTCGGTGCCCCAGAACGACAGGTCGTCGAGGCCGTCGCCGTCGACGTCCCGCACGACGGTGTAGAGCTGCTGGAGGGCGATGGGCGGGGCGGTGGAGTCGACGGTCTCACCCGTGCCGAGCTCGACGGAGATCCGCTGCGACACGTCGTCGCCCCGGGAGACCACGACGAGGTCGGGCAGCCCGTCGCCGTCCACGTCGCCGCGCAGCGGCACCCCGCGGGTCCCGGCCGTCACCTCGGGGCCGAGGAAGGCCGAGCCGTCGGAGACGAACGTGAACCGCTGCGCGTCGGAGGAGCGCCCGATCTGCAGCAGCAGGTCGCCCAGACCGTCGTCGTTCAGGTCGGCGCCGGGGTCGGGGGCCGCCTCGCCGCCCGCCGTCCCGCCGGAGCCGTCGACCCCGCGCGTCTCGCCGGCCTCGCCGGCCCGGCCGCCCGACGGGTCGTCGTCCCGCGGCCAGAGCGCCACCCCGGTGGCCAGACCTCCGACGAGGACGACGGCCGCGGCCGTCGCGAGCAGGACCCGGCCGCGGCGGCGACCGCCGGTGCCGCCGGTGCCGACGGCGCCGCCGGTGGACGTCACCGGGCCACCGCCGGGGACCCGCCCCTCGGCGACGTCCGCCAGCGCGGCACGCACGGCCTCGGCCGAGGCGGGCCGCTGCTGCGGGTGCTTCGCCATCAGGGCGAGCAGGAGCCGGTCGACGGCCCGCGCGAGGGGGTCGTCGCCCCCGAGCTGCGGCACCGGCGCCCGGTGGTGGGCGTCGGCGACGGCGTACTCGCCGCCGGTGTACGGCGGGCGCCCGGTGAGGCTCGCCCACAGCAGGCACCCGAGGGCGTAGAGGTCGGACGCCGGGGTGCCCGGGCCGCCGTCGATCCGCTCCGGCGCCATGTAGCCCCAGGTGCCTGACACCCCGCCGGTGCGGGTGAGCGGCGCGGCCGGGTGGGCCGAGCCCTGCGTCGACGCGGTGACGGTGGCGATGCCGAAGTCGCAGAGGACGGCGAACAGCCTCCGCTCGTCGGGGTCGCGCAGCAGCACGTTCGCGGGCTTCACGTCGCGGTGGACGACGCCCGCGGCGTGGGCGTCGCGCAGCGCCTCGGCCACCTGGGCGCAGACGTCCGCGGCCATCCGCAGCGGCAGCGGGCCCCGGGCCCGCAGCAGCGAGTCGAGGTCGCCCCCGCGGACCAGCCGCGTCACGAGGTACGGCGCCCCGCCGGGCCCCGGCGGGTGCTCCCCGTGGTCGAAGACGTCGATGACGTGGGGCGACTCCAGACGCGCCAGCGCGGTCGCCTCGCGGTCGAAGCGCGCCCGGAACGCCGGGTCCGCGGCCAGCGCCGGCGACATCACCTTGATCGCCACCTCGCGCCGCAGCGAGGTGTCGGTGGCGGTCATGACCGTGCCCATGCCGCCCGACCCGAGGACGCCGTCGAGGCGGTAGCGCCCGACCATCTCGCCCACCCGTGGCTGTGCCATCGCGTCCTCCCGCGCCGTTCCCGTCGCGACCACCCTGCCCCACGGCCACCCGGCTCACACCCGGTGCGCACCGGGCGTCAGGGGCGCGCCCTCGCCCCGGGACTTCTCGGGCGTTGCGAGGTGTGAGACCCCTGTGAGGTGGGAAGGTTCGAGACGTCCACCCACGACCCGCGTCCGCGGGCCCACGAGAGGTCACCCATGTCGCTCACCCGTCGTCTCGCCGCCGTCGCGGCCCCCGTCCTGCTGGTCTCCACCCTCTCCGGTTGCGGCGGCGTCGGTGGGGCGCCCACCGACGCCAGCGTCGAGGACTACTGCGGCGCCCAGGTGGGCCTGCTCGAGTACTTCCTCGAGGCCGCCGGCAGCGGCGAGCAGCCCCCCGCCGACGAGGCCTACGACGAGGTCCAGAGCTCCATCGACGAGCAGGAGGAGACCGGCACCCCCGAGGACATGCCGGACGACGCCCGCACCGCCTGGGAGGAGCAGATCGACGAGGCCAAGGACGTGAGCGAGGACGACTTCACCGAGGCCTACGACAGCGGTGACTCCGACGAGCTCGACGACCTCACGGGCGGCGACTCCGACGACGAGGGTGCCCAGGCGCTCGCCGACTACAACACCGAGGCGTGCGCCGACCAGTTCGCCGAGCTCGGCGGCGGGGACGTCCCGACGCCCTGACCGGGTCCGGCCGGCTCACTCCGGTCACCTCGACGGCCGCTGCCGCCGCCCCGCGTGGGTGGCGTCAGCGGCCGTCGTACGCCGCCTGCAGCTCGGCGATGTCGAAGGCCCGGCCGTCGACGGCGATGAAGCAGGCGGTCACCCGCGACACCTTCTCCGGGTCGGGGTCGCTGAGCATCTCGTGCAGCACCCGCGGCACGACCTGCCAGGAGAACCCGTAGCGGTCGGCGATCCACCCGCACGGTCCCGGTCGCCCCTCCTTCGCGAAGTGCTCCCACAGCCGGTCGACCTCGGCCTGGTCGTCGAGGCTGAGCTCGAACGACACCGACTCGTTGGGCGTGAAGTGCGTGTCCGCGCCGTTCAGCAGGCTGAACTGCTGCCCGGCGAGGGACAGGACGACGACCATGCGCGTCCCGGCGTGCTCCCCCGCCTCCGGCGGGTAGTCCAACGAGTGCACGACCTCGCCGCCGAACGCGTCGAGGTAGTACTGCGCCGCGGCGTCCATGTCCTCGCCGTTGATCCACAGCGTGGGGGTGATCGGTCCCATCGGGGCCTCCTTCTCGTGGGTGGTCGCCAGGACTGACCTGGGTGTCGTCCGTGACTCATCGGCGATTTCCGCGGCCCGTCACGACCCCGACACCTCCCGTTGGGCCGCGTGCGCCACGGTGCTGCGGGCCGCCGAGAGCCGGCGGCCGCTCTCGGGAAAGAAGACCCTGCATGCGCCTGCGCACCCGCGCCCTGACCGTGTCCCTCGCCGCCGCGCTGACGAGCGCCGCCACCGTCCTCACCCTGGCGCCGGCCCAGGCCGCGCCCGGCGGCCCCGGCGGCCCCGGCGGCCCCGGCGGCCCGAAGGAGGACGGTGTCGTGGTCATCGCCCACCGCGGGTCCTCGGCCGCCGCGCCGGAGAACACGCTGGCCGCCGCCCGCCAGGCGCTGCGGGAGAAGGCCGACGAGATCGAGAACGACATCCAGCGCACCGCCGACGGCGTCCTGATCCTCATGCACGACGCCACGCTCGTGCGCACCACCGACGCCGAGGAGGTGTTCCCGGACCGCGCGCCCTGGAACGTCGGGGACTTCACGCTGGCCGAGATCAAGCGCCTCGACGCCGGGTCGTGGTTCTCGCCGCGGTACGCCGGGGAGAGGGTCCCCACCCTCGCCGAGTGGAGCCGCGTCGTGGGCCAGCGCTCCCGGATGCTGCTCGAGGTCAAGAACCCCACGTCGTACCCGGGCATCGAGACCGACCTCGACCGGGCGCTGGACACCGACCCCCACCTGCGCACCGCCGACCGGCGCGACCGCCTCGTCGTGCAGTCGTTCGACATCGCCTGGATGCGCGCCTTCGAAGAGGTCGACCCCGAGGTCGCCAAGGGCCTGCTCTACGGCCGCACCCCCACCGCGGCCGACATCGCCGCCGCGAGGCCCTGGGCCGAGTGGATCAACCCCTCCTTCCGCGTCATCACCGAGGCGGACGTCGACGCCATCCACGCTGCCGGTCTGCGCACCGGCGTCTACACGGTGAACATGGAGGCGGACATGCGCCGGCTGGTCTCGTGGGACGTCGACGCGATCATCACGGACGTCCCGCCGGTCCTGCAGCGGGTCCTGCGCGAGGGCCGCTGAGCCTCAACGCCCCGGATCTGGTCCACCTGGTGGACCAGATCCGGGGCGTTGTCGTGCGACGGGGCATCCCGGGCCGCAGGGGACGGCCCGGCTGGGCACGCCCCGGCAGACGAGGAACCGGTGGACGGCGTCCGCCGTCCAGCAGTGCTCGACCATGACCTGCCGGTAGCCCAAGCGCACCGTCGCCCCACCCCTGGCGGCCACCTCGAGGTCGCGCGCGAGGTCTGACTCCCGCTGACGCGAGCCCTCGTGGTGCAAGCGGCCGTCCAGCTCCACCACGGCACCCCCCTCGTACTCGGCGTCGCGGTAGACGACTCCCGTCCGGGAGAGGCCACGGGCCTGGCGGGTGGCCGAGGGGAGGCCGTGCGGGCGCTCGACACGTGTGAGGTACCCGTGCTCGAGGACCGAGCAGGTGCCCGCCCGGACGTCGGCGAGCACGCCGTCCAGCCACTCGCGCCGACGCACCCGCGTGCGACCGCGGAGCGCGCGGAGCAGCCGGTCCGCGGTGGTGCGTCGGGACCCGACGGCGGACGCCAGGACGTGGACGGCGGACAGGTCGTCCGCGGCGGCTGCGGCGACGTCGATGACCGCGTCCTCCAGCCGCTGGCGCGGCGGGCTGAGCTGCCACTGGGCGGTCTCGCCGAGACGCACCACGTGGTGGAAGCGCATGCCGGGCCGACTCGCGGGCCTCGTCCGTTCCCTGTCGATCGCGAGATGGACGACGTCACCGTGTCTCGGGTCGCCGTCGACGGCCCGGAGGGCGGATCCGCCGTGGAGGACGGCGGGCCAGTAGCGGAGCACCCCAGCCCAGGCGCGCTGGTGCCAGGTCGTCCTCCCGGTGTGGTTCACGAAGACCCCCTCGTCGATCCGTGCCCACTCCCGCCGGCGGACCAGACGCTTCAGGTCGTGCGGCGCGAGGCCGGCGCCGAGGGCCTGTCTGCGCGCGATCACGCCGTCCTGGCGCTCGAGCAGCTCCAGGACGGCGCTCGGCAGCGGCGTCGACCCCATGCGAGAAGCCTGTGACAGACCCGACGTCCGCCGCCGGTCTCGCCCGTCTGCCTGTGGATTACGGTGCTGCGATGACGCTCGCGCGGTTCGACGCGGCCCCCGACGAGGAGGCGACCGCGATGCTGCTCGCCTGCTGCGACGTGCCGCGGTGGGCGGACGCGGTCCGCGAGGGCAGGCCGTACGGCGACGTGGACGCCGCGCTGGCCGTGGCGGACGCCGCCGCCCGGACGTTCACCCCCGAGGAGGTCGACCGGGCGCTGGCGGCGCACCCGCGCATCGGGGAGCGGGCGACGGGCGACAGCACCGAGGCGGCGTTCTCGCGGCGGGAGCAGTCGTCGGTGTCGACCGAGGCCGACGTCCAGCAGGCGCTGCTGGAGGCGAACCGGGCCTACGAGGAGCGGTTCGACCGGATCTTCCTCGTCTGCGCCAGCGGGCTGAGCGCGGAGCAGGTGCTCACCGCCGCGCGGACCCGGCTGGCGAACGACGACGCGACCGAGGCGGCCGTGGTCGCCGACGAGCTGCGCCGCATCGCCCTGCTGCGGCTGCGCCGGACCCTCGACCCCCAGGAGCAGGCATGAGCAGCACCGGCAGCACCGGCGGCACCGGCGGCACCGGCAGTGGCGTCCACCTCGGCGCCAACCAGTACGGCAAGGCGGAGAACCGTGTCGTCCGGGTGCTCCGGGACACCCCCCGCCACGAGGTCCGCGACCTGACCGTGTCGACGTCGTTGCGCGGCGACTTCACCGCCGCGCACACCACCGGCGACCAGGCCGACGTGCTGCCGACGGACACCCAGAAGAACACCGCGTTCGCGTTCGCGAAGGAGAAGGGCGTCGGCGCGATCGAGGACTACGCCCTCACCCTCGCCGACCACTTCCTCGAGGCCACGCCCGCCGCGACGGGGGCCCGGATCGAGGTCCTCGAGCACACCTGGGCCCGCCTCGAGGTGGACGGCGCGGGGCACGACCACGCCTTCGCCCGCGCCGGCTCCGACGTCCGCACGACGGTCGTCACCGTCGACGGCCGCGGCCAGGACCGCGTCGCGCAGGTGCTGTCGGGCATCTCCGACCTGGTCGTCATGAAGACCACCGGGTCCGCGTTCCGGGGGTTCCTGAAGGACCGCTACACGACCCTGCCGGAGACCGACGACCGCATCCTCGCCACCTCGCTGGTCACCCGCTGGCGTCACGACCCGGCCGCCGTCGTGGCGGGCGTCGACTGGGACGCGTCGAACGCCGAGGCGCGCCGGGTGATGCTCGAGGCGTTCGCGACGACCCATAGCGAGGCGCTGCAGCAGACGTTGTACGCGATGGGCGAGGCTGTCCTCGCGGCCCGCGACGAGGTCGTCGAGGTGCGCTTCTCCGCGCCGAACAAGCACCACTTCCTCGTCGACCTCGCGCCCTTCGGCCTCGAGAACCCCGGCGAGGTGTTCATCGCCGCCGACCGGCCGTACGGGCTCATCGAGGCGTCCGTCGTCCGCGACGGCGCACCCGGGCCCGGGAACGCCTGGCTGGCGGTCCCGGGGTTCTGCTGAGGCCTCAGCCAACCGGCCGCCGCGCGGACGCCAGCACGTAGGCCGCCTCCGTGTCGACGGCCGAGCCGGAGTCGCTCAGGCCTGCGAAGTCCAGCAGGTGCGCACGGACCACGCCTCGCAGCCCCGCACCGTCACCGGAGAATCGGGCGGCGGCCACGTGCCCCGGCGAGGCCTCGAAGAGCAGGTCGACGGCCTCGTCGACGCTCGCAAAGCGCCACGGCAGCCGTCGCCTCACGACGCGGACGTCGACGAACCCTGCGGATCCCAGCCGATCGGTGAGCACGGCGGGGTCGCCCCACGGCACCCAGGCCGTCGCCGCCGTCCGGCCGGGCTCGGACAGCCGCGCCCCCATCGCAGCGCTCATGCGGGCGACGTACCCGTCCGGGGCCCACGCGGACAGCGCGACGACGCCCCCGGGGACCAGCGCGTCGTGGACCCGGCGCAGCGTGGCCGCCGGTTCGGGACTGAAGATGATGCCGAAGGACGACGTCACCGCGGCGTAGGCCCCGCGCTCGTCGAGGTCGTCCATGGCGGCCACCCGCCAACGGACGTCGAGGGCCTGCGCGTCGGTCTGCGCCCGGCCGGTCGCCACCAGGCCCGGCGCGATGTCCGTGGCCTCCACCCGGCGGCCCTGCCGGGCCATGGCCTGAGCGACCGTCCCCGTGCCGGCCGCCAGGTCGAGCACCGTCCCGGGCGGGGCTCCCGCGGCCTCGACCGCGGCGGCCACCGCATGGCCCGCCGGGGCGAACCGCGACGCCAGCCGTTCGTAGTCGGCGCCGTCCCACATCGCCGCGGTCGCGGCCTCGCGTCCCTCGTCCACGCCTTGGATGATAACCATTCTCAGGTGGTGGCCGACGCGATCGGGTGGGCACCTCACCCAGGTCCGCCTACGGTGGAGGACGCATGTGTACCGAAGACCCCAGCGGGGGACCGTCCTCCACGATGGATCCGCACTACTGGCAGGCCGTGGCCGCCGGCGACCGCCGACAGGCTCTCGCCGCGGTCAAACGACTCCGCGCGGAGGGGGCGTCGACCGCCGAGATCCTGCGCGACCACCTCCTCGTCGCCCAGCACCGCGTCGGCGAGCTGTGGGCCACCGGCGAGTGGAGCGTGGCGCAGGAGCACACGGCGACCTCCGTCAACGAGGGCCTGCTGCTGTGGCTCGGCTCCTTCAACGCCCAGCCCCGCCGCGACGGACCCCTCGTGCTGGTGGCCTGCGTCGAGGGTGAGCAGCACGCCTTCGCCTCCCTGGTCGTCTCCGAGATCCTCATGGCCCACGGCCTGCGCGTCGACCACGTCGGCGGGACGCCGGACGCCGACGCCCTGCTGGAGCGTGCGGTGAACCAGCGCTCGGACGCCGTCCTGCTGAGCGCCTCGCTGACCTCCTCACTCGGCCGCGCCAGCGCCCTGGTCAAGCGGCTGCGCGACCAGGGCCTGCGGGTCGTGGTCGGCGGCCAGGCCTTCGGGGACGACGAGAGGCGCGCCCGGGCGATCGGCGCCAGCGCCTGGTGCGCCGGACCGGAGGAGGCCGTCGCCTGGGTGACCGCGATCGCGCAGGATCCGCAGTCCGACCGTCTCAGCGGCTCCGTCGCCGCCTCGGCCTCCGACGACGTGGCGTGGCTCGAGCAGTACCGCGAGCAGATGGTCGCCTACGTGACCGTCGGGCTGCGCCGTGCCGGCCAGGCCCCCGACGTCGACCCCGGCGACCTGGAGGGCTGGGTGGACCACCTCGTCGGCTGCCTGTCGGCGACCCTCGCCACCGACGACGAGACCATCCTGCTCGAGGCCAACGACTGGCTCGGACGCGTGCTCACCGCCCGCGACCTCGACCCCGGCCTGGTGGACCGCGTCCTCGACCTCCTGCGGGAGCCCGTCGCCAGCCGGTCCGCCGCCGCGGGCCTGGTGCACAACGCCCGCATCCTGCTGGCGGCGGCCCGACGCCCGACGGGTCCCCTGCGCATCCCGCCCCCCGCGACCTCCCGCGAGGACCGGCCCGCGGCCGGCATGGGCGAGACGGCGACCTAGGCGTCGACCGCCAGGGCGGCGTGCGCCACCTCCCCGTCGACCCACACCGTGCGCACGTCGGACGGCGTCCCGAGGGCGAACAGCTTGGCCAGGGCGTCGTCCGGGCTCGCCGCGTGGCGCAGCCCGACGTCCAGGGTGGAGCCGGGGGCCGGCCGGTAGTGCTGGGCGTCGAAGCGCATCCCGACGCCGAGGTGGCCGACGTCCGGCAGCCCGAGGGCGGCGGCGCCGGCGGTGGTCGCGAGGTGCAGCAGGTGCGCGGGGGTGAGCGGGTGGCCGGCGTCGCCGAGGAGCTGCTGGACGAAGTAGGCCTGCAGGCCCTCCTTGAGCAGCGAGAAGCCCGTGCCGGCGCCGACGTCGGAGCCGAGCGCGACCGGGACCCCGGCGGTGAGGTGGCGCGCCAGCGGGAACAGCCCGCTGCCCAGGGCGCCGTTGGACGTCGGGCAGTGCGCCACCGCCGTGCCCCGCTCGGCGAGCGTCACGAGCTCGGCGCCGGTCGGGTGGACGTCGTGGGCGAGGACGGCCGGCCCGTCGAGCAGGCCGTGCCGGTCGTAGCTGTCGACGTACGACGCCGAGCAGGCCTCGCCGACCGCCAGCACCTCGGCGACGTTCTCGTTGATGTGGCTGGTGACGAACGCGCCGTCGACCTCCCGCGCCAGGGCGGCGCAGGCGTCGAGCAGCGGCTCGCCGCACGACAGCGAGAAGCGGGGGGTGACGGCGTACCGGGCCCGGTCGACGCCGTGCCACCGCTGCGCCAGCGCGAGGCCCTCGTCGTAGGCGCGCTGCGGGGTGGTCCACAGGTCGTCGCGCAGCAGCCGGTCGCTCACCACGAGGCCGGCGGTGACGCGCAGGCCGGCGACGGCGGCCTCGGCGAAGAGCAGGTCGACCGCGGGGGCGAAGTGGGCGCCGAACACGAGCGCGGACGTCGTCCCGGCCTGCACCAGCCCCGACACGAAGTCGGTCGCCACCGAGGCGGCGTACGCCGGGTCGGCCAGGCGGGCCTCCTCGGGCAGGGCGCACCGCTCGAGCCACTCCAGCAGCGGCATCCCGAGCCCGGCGATGACGCGGACCTGCGGGAGGTGCACGTGGGTGTCCACGAACCCGGGCAGCAGCAGCCCGTCGCGCAGGTCGACGACCTCGTGGCCCGGCGCCGCGGCGAGCACCTCCGCGAAGGGTCCCCGCGCGGCCACGACGCCGTCGACGACGAGCAGGCCGGCGTCGTCGTCGCTGCGCAGCGTGCCGCCGGCGAAGGGGTCGTCGGGGGTGTCGAGCACCCGGGCACGGACGAGCATCAGGCCTCCACCCGTCCGGTCACGCCCCCGGTCACGCGCTCGGCGGCGAAGCGCTGCAGCAGGTCGGCGGCGACGCTGACGGCGATGACGGCGGGCTCCTTGCCGACGAGGTCGGGCAGCCCGATGGGGGTGCGGATCGCGGCGACCCGCGCCGGGTCGTGGCCCTCCTCGGCGAGCCGCGCGGTGAAGCGGGCCCACTTGCCGGCCGAGCCGATGAGCCCGACGGAGCCGAGGTGCTCGGCCCGCAGCGCGGCGTCGCAGAGCGCGACGTCCTCGGCGTGGTCGTGCGTCATGACGAGCACGTGGGTGCCGGCGGGCAGCTCCGCGACGACCAGCTCGGGCAGCACGGGGACGCGGTGCACGTGGACGTCGGCCACCGCGTCGTCGAGCACCGCGAGGCGCTCGTCGGTCAGCTGCTCGGCGCGGGAGTCGACGAGGTGCAGGTCGAGGTCGTGCCGGGCCAGCACCCGCGCGAGCTCCAGCCCGACGTGACCCACCCCGAACACCGCGACGGCCGGGACGACCGGCAGCGGCTCGTGCAGCAGCGTCACCTCGCCGCCGCAGCACTGCACGCCGTGGCGGTACGGCGCCCGGTCCGACAGCGCCACCGTCTCCAGCGCAGCGTCGCTCGCCCCGGCGGCCAGCAGCGCGCGGGCCCGCTCCGTCGCGACGGCCTCCAGGTTGCCGCCGCCGACGGTGCCCCACGCGGCGTCCGCGGTGACGACCAGCTTCGCGCCGGCCGCCCGCGGGGCGTGGCCCCGGGCGGCGGCCACCGTCACGAGGACGCCGGGGCGCCGCTCGGCGCGCAGCCGCCGGACGGCCTGCTCCCATCTCATGGCTCCCCCCTCACGACGGGTCCTGGTCCTGCGCCAGCCGCTCGGAGGACGGGCGGTACGCCGGCCCGTCCGGCTGCGGCGGCACGATGCCCGTGTCGTCGGGCTCCGCGGGGTCGCCGAGGACCAGCCGGTCGTCCCCACCGGCGCGGGCGCGCTCGATCGCCCACCACACCGCCTCGGGGGTCGCCGGCGAGGCCAGGTGGACGCCGGGCCGCGGCCCCTCGCCGTCCGGCCCGAACGCGGCGACGGCCTCCCGCAGCGCCTCGCGCGTGGCGAAGGCGAGCATGAGCGGCGGCTCGCCGACGGCCTTGCCGCCGTACACCGCGCCGTCCTCGGAGGCGTCGGGCAGCAGGGTGACGCGGAAGTCCTCGGGCATCTCCGAGAGGCTCGGCAGCTTGTAGGTGCTGGCCGCCTGGGTCAGCAGGCGCCCGCGGCCGGGGCCGTCGCTCTCGTCCCAGCGCAGGTCCTCCAGCGTCAGCCAGCCCGCCCCCTGCACGTAGCCGCCCTCGATCTGCCCGACGTCCACGAGCGGCGAGAGGCTCGCGCCGACGTCGTGGACGACGTCCACCCGCCGGGTGCGGTAGCCGCCGGTGAACCCGTCGACCTCCACCTCGGCGGCGGCGACGCCGTACGCGAAGTACTTGAACGGCTCGCCGCGCATCGCGGCGGAGTCCCAGTGCAGCCCCTCGGTCTTGTAGAAGCCGGCGGCGAAGAGCTGGACGCGCGACATGTACGCCGTCCGGACCCGGTCCTCCCACGACATCGAGGAGTCCGGGTCGACCTCGAGCAGCCGCGCGGTGATCTGCTCGCAGGCGTCGCGGATCGCCGCCCCGTTGAGGTCGGCGCCGGAGCTGGCGGCGGTCGCGGAGGTGTTGGGCACCTTGTCGGTCCGCGTCGGCGCGAGACGCACCCGCGACAGCGGCACCCCCAGCGCGGTGGCGGCGACCTGCAGCATCTTGGTGTGCAGGCCCTGGCCCATCTCGGTGCCGCCGTGGTTCACCAGCACCGAGCCGTCCTTGTAGACGTGCACCAGCGCGCCGGCCTGGTTGAAGGCGGTGAGGTTGAACGAGATGCCGAACTTGACCGGGGTCGTCGCCAGCCCGCGCTTGGTGTGCGGGTGCGCGGCGTTGAAGGCGGCGACCTCGGCGCGGCGTGCCTCGAGGTCGGCCTCGCTGCTCAGCGTCGCCCAGGCCCGGTGGAGGCGCTCGGGCTGCTTCACCGGCTGCCCGTACGGCGTGTCCTGGCCGTCGGCGTAGAAGTTCCGCTCCCGCAGCACGTGCGCGGGCACGCCGAGACGCGGCGCGCAGCGGCCGAGGACGTCCTCGACCACGAACATCCCCTGCGGCCCGCCGAACCCGCGGAAGGCGGTCTGCGAGGTCTTGTGGGTCTGCGCGACGCGGCCGTTCACGCGCACGTGCGGGATCCAGTAGGCGTTGTCGACGTGGCACAGCGCCCGGGCCAGCACCGGCTCGGACAGGTCGAGGCTCCACCCGCCGTCCGAGGTCAGCGTGGCGTCGAGGGCGACCAGCCGGGCGTCGGCGTCGAACCCGGCGCGCCAGGCGGCGTGGAAGCCGTGGCGCTTGCCGGTCATCGTCATGTCCTGGCTGCGGGTCAGCCGCACCCGCACCGGGCGGCCCGTGAGGCGGGCGCCGAGCGCGGCCACGGCGGCGTACCCGTGCGGCTGCATCTCCTTGCCACCGAACCCGCCGCCCATCCGCAGGCACTGCACGGTGACCTCGTGGCTGGCGATGCCGAGGACGTGGGCGACGATCTCCTGCGTCTCCGTCGGGTGCTGCGTCGACGACTGGACGAAGACCTGTCCCGCCTCGTCGACCAGGGCCAGCGAGCAGTGGGTCTCGAGGTAGAAGTGCTCCTGGCCGGCCATCTCGGTCTCGCCGGAGAACACGTGGGCGGCGTCCTCCAGCGCCCGCTCGACGTCCCCGCGAGCCAGCGTCGGCTGCCCGCCCTGGAAGCTGCCGGCCGCGATCGCGTCGTGGACGCTGACCAGCGCCGGCAGCTCGGTGAGGTCCACCTCGACGGCCAGGGCGCCGCGGCGGGCGGCCTCGAGCGTCTCGCCGAGCACCCAGGCGACGGCGTGGCCGTGGAACATGACCTCGTCGGTGAAGAGCGGCTCGTCGTGCTTGATCCCCGCGTCGTTCACGCCGGGGACGTCGGCGGCCGTCAGCACCCGCACGACGCCCGGGACGTCGTACGCCGGGGCGACGCGGAGCCCCGTGACGCGGGCGTGCGCGACGGGGACCTGGACGGGGTGCGCGTGCAGGCAGCCGGGGGTCCGGCCGACCAGGTCGTCGGTGTAGAGCGCGGCGCCGGTCACGTGGCCGGCGGCGCTCTCGTGCGGCAGGTGCTCCCCCACCACGACGCCGCGGGCAGGACGCCGGGCCAGGTCGCGGGCCAGGTGCTCGGGCGCCCGGCTCATGCGCTGGCCTCCAGCTCGGGCGCCGGGTTCTCGGCGTGCAGCTTCAGCAGCGAGGTGCGGAGCATGGCGGCGCGGTACGCCGCGCTCGCGCGGTGGTCGTCGAGCGGGGTGCCCTCGCGGCCGAGGACGTCGGCGGCCTCGGCGACGGTGGCGGCGTCCCAGGGGCGGCCCTCGAGGACGGCCTCGGTGGCGCGGGCGCGGATCGGTGTCGCGGCGACGCCGCCCAGCCCGATGCGGGCAGCGGTCACGACGCCGTCGTCCACGTCGAGGGCGAAGCCGACCGCGACGCTGGAGATGTCGTCGAAGCGGCGCTTGGCGATCTTGTGGAACGCCGTCAGGCCGCGGGCGGGCAGCGGGACCCGCACCGCCCGGATCACCTCGCCGGGGCGGCGGACGCTGGCGCGGTAGCCGGTGAAGTAGTCCGCCAGGGCGACGGTGCGATCACCCTCGACGGAGGCGAGGACCACCTCCGCCTCGAGCGCGAGGAGAGACGGTGCGGCGTCGCCGATGGGCGAGCCGGTGCCGAGGTTGCCCCCCAGCGTGGCGCCGTTGCGGATCAGCCGGCTCGCGAACTGCTCCGTCATCTGCCCCACCAGCGGCAGCCGACCGGCCAGGCGGCGCTCGATCTCGGTGAGGCTGAGCGCGGCGCCGAGCTCGACGTGGTCGTCGGCGACCGCGAAGCCGCGGAGCTCGTCGAGCCGGTCGACCGCGACCGTGAGCGGCGGGCGCCGGCCGCGCAGGTTGACCTCGACCCCGTGGTCGGTGCTGCCGGCGACGAGGACGGCGTCCGGCTCCGCGGCGAGCAGGTCGAGCAGGGCGGGGAGGTCCGCGGGCCGGACGAACCGCGCCCCGTCCGCCGCCAGCTCGGCGTACGTGGTGGCCGGCGGCTGCTGCCGCGTGCGGGCGGTGAGCGGGTCGTCGTCCTCGGCCTGCCCCACGGCGTACGCCGCCGCCCGGATCGGCCGGTAGCCGGTGCAGCGGCACAGGTTGCCGCTCAGGGCGTGCAGGTCGAAGCCGTTGGGGCCGCACTCGTGGCCCTCCTCCGCCTCGGCGGACCGGGGGGCCTCTCGCCGGCCCGGCCGGTAGAACTCCGCCGCCATGGAGCAGACGAACCCGGGGGTGCAGTAGCCGCACTGCGACCCGCCGCGGGCGGCCATCTCGGCCTGGACGGGGTGCAGCGTGTCGCCGTCGGCGAGTCCCTCGGCGGTGACGACCTCCTGCCCGGCCAGCTGGGCGGCGGGCATGAGGCACGCGTTGAGCGCCGTCCACTCGGTGGGGGCCTCGACGCCGGGGCGGGCGACCATGACCGAGCAGGCGCCGCACTCCCCCTCCGCACACCCCTCCTTGGCCCCGGTCAGGCCGAGCCCCCGCAGCCAGTCGAGCGCGGTGGTGTGGGGCGTGGCCCCCACGAACGGGACCGCGCGGCCGTTGACGACGACGTCCGGTGCCTCCATGGGCCCGATCCTGCCTCCCCGCCCCGCCCGAGGCCCGCGTCGTGGTCGGATCGTTGTGGAACGGACGCCGGCGGTGGCCGGGGTGTCCTCACTCCCGCGTCGGCTGACGCGTCCGTCGGTGCCGCGTCCGACGTGGTGCGAGAATCGGCGCATGGCCGAGAACGACGAGGAGCGGACCGAGCCCTCCCTCGAGCTCCCGACGCTGCGCCGCTTCGGGCGACGCCGCAAGGAGCGCCCCACCGAGGAGTCCGAGGCCGCTGCGCCCCCGGTCGTCGAGCCCGAGCCGGTCCCGGAGCCCGCGCCCGTCCCCGAGCCCGAGCCGGTCCCCGAGCCCGAGCCGGTCCCCGAGCCCGAGCCGGTCCCCGAGCCCGAGCCCGTCCCCGAGCCCGAGCCCGTCCCCGAGCCCGAGCCCGTCCCCGAGCCCGTCCCCGAGCCCGAGCCGGTCCCCGAACCCGAGCCGGTCGCGGTCGCCCCGGAGCCGGAGCCGGAGACCGCACCCGAGCCCGCTGCCGCCCCGGCCGCCACGACGCGGCGCCTGCCGGCGCTGGGCCGGTGGCGTCGTCGACCGGCGCAGGATCCCGAGCCCGTCCCTGCCCCCGCCGCGGGCGGTGCCGACGACGAGACCGAGGTGTTCCTCCCCGTCGAGGCGACCCCGCCGGTCGTGGTGGTCGACGAGCACGACATCGACGGCACCCACGAGCCCGACGACCCCGACGGCGGCGTCGCCACCGTCCCGACCCTGCCGCCCACCAGCACCGAGGGCGGCGCCGACGAGGCGGGGCAGGAGAAGGGTCGCCCGCGGCGACGCCAGGTGGACCTCGCGTCGATGGCCTCCCTGCGGCTGCCGCCGCTGCCGCCCGTGGCGCCGCGCGTCGCGGCCGCCCTCAGCGGCCTCGCCGTCGGCCTGCTGACCGTGGTCCTCACGATCGCCGCCCTCAACGGGTGCCAGCTCGTCCGCGGGACGTCGTCCTGCGGCGGCGTCGGCTACCTGGTGATCCTGGCGATCGTGCTTGCGGGGTTCCTGCTCGGCGCCGCGCTGCTGCGCTCGTGGGGCCAGCCCGACCCGGCGAGCACCAGCCTGCTCGCCGTGGCCGTGATGTGCGTGGTGCTGATGCTGCTGCTCGTCGACGTGCTGACGTCGTGGTGGATGCTGCTCGTCGTCCCCGTGGTCGCCGCCGCGTGCTTCGTGGGGTCGCACGCCATCACGACGACCTTCGGCACCGAGTCGACGCCCGTGGACGACGAGGAGCCGGCCGAGGCCCCGATGCCGCGCTAGCGGTCAGCGGGGAGCAGCAGCTCCGCGATCTGGATCGTGTTCAGCGCCGCGCCCTTGCGGAGGTTGTCGCCGCTGACGAACAGCGCGAGACCGCGGTCGTCCGGCACGCCCTCGTCCTGCCGCAGCCGACCGACGTACGACGGGTCGCGGCCGGCCGCCTGGAGCGGCGTCGGGACGTCGGACAGCTCGACGCCGGGCGCCGACGCGAGCAGCTCACGGGCGGTCGCGACGGGCATCGGCTGGGCGAACTCCGCGTTGATCGCGAGGCTGTGGCCGCTGAAGACGGGCACCCGCACGCAGATCCCGGAGACCGGCAGGCCCGGGACGTCGAGGATCTTGCGGGTCTCGAACCGGAGCTTCTGCTCCTCCACGGTCTCCCCCAGGCCGTCGTCGACGAACGAGCCCGCCTCGGGCAGCACGTTGTAGGCGATGGGGTGGGTGTAGACCGTCGGCTCCGGCAGGGCGACCGCGGAGCCGTCGTGGGTGAGCTCGGTGGCCTTCTCCCCCGCGGCGGCGACCTGGCCGGCGAGCTCGGCGACACCGGCGACGCCGGAGCCGGAGACTGCCTGGTAGGTCGCCACGATCAGCCGCTGCAGGCCGGCCGCGTCGTGCAGCGGCTTGAGGACCGGCATCGCGGCCATCGTGGTGCAGTTCGGGTTCGCGATGATCCCCTTCGGACGACGCTCGGCGGCGCCCGGGTTGACCTCGGAGACCACGAGCGGGACGTCGGGGTCCATGCGGAACGCCGAGGAGTTGTCGACGACCACGACGCCCTTCGCGCCCCACGCCTCAGCGAGCGCGCGGGAGGTGGAGGCGCCGGCGGAGAACAGGGCCACGTCGAGCCCGGTCGGGTCCGCGGTCGAGGCGTCCTCGACGGTGATCTCGGTGTCGCCGAACGGCAGGGTGCTGCCGGCGGAGCGCGCGGAGGCGAAGAAGCGCAGCTCGGCGATCGGGAAGGAGCGCTCCGCGAGCAGGCGGCGCATGACGACGCCGACCTGCCCGGTGGCGCCGACGACGCCGACGCGGAGACCGTCCTGGGTCAGGTTCGCACCCATCAGCGACCACTCCCGCCGTACACGACCGCCTCGACCTCGCTGGCGTCCAGGTCGAACGCCGTGTGGGTCGCGGCGACCGCGGCGTCCACGTCGTCCTCGTCGACCACGACGCTGATGCGGATCTCCGAGGTGGAGATCATGCCGATGTTCACCCCGGCCTCGGCGAGGGCGGTGAAGAACTTGGCGGTGACGCCCGGGTGCGAGCGCATCCCGGCGCCGATCAGGGAGACCTTGCCGATCTTGTCGTCGTACAGCAGCGAGTCGAACCCGACGACGCTCTGCAACGCGGCGAGCGCCGCCATCGCGGTCTGCCCGTCGCTGCGGGGCAGCGTGAAGGAGATGTCGGTGAGGTTCGTCGCGGCGGCGGAGACGTTCTGGACGATCATGTCCAGGTTGATCTGCGCGTTCGCGAGCGCCTCGAACAGCCGGGCGGCCTCGCCCACCTTGTCCGGCACGCCGACGACGGTGACCTTCGCCTCGCTGCGGTCGTGGGCGACGCCGGCGATGATCGCCTGCTCCATCGGTGCCTCCTCGTCGGGGCCGGTCGGGGGGATGATCGGGATGTCGTCGATGCTGCCGCTGACCGTCGTGCCCTCGAGCTGGCTGAACGACGACCGCACGTGGATCGGGATGCCGTGGTTGCGGGCGTACTCGACGCAGCGCAGGTGCAGGATCTTCGCGCCGCAGGCGGCGAGCTCCAGCATCTCCTCGTAGGTGACCCGGTCGAGCTTGCGGGCGGCGGGGACGATCCGCGGGTCGGCGGTGAAGACGCCGTCGACGTCGGTGTAGATCTCGCAGACCTCGGCGTCCAGCGCGGCCGCGAGGGCCACGGCCGTGGTGTCGGTGCCGCCGCGGCCGAGGGTGGTGATTTCCTTGGTGTCCGCGGAGACACCCTGGAAGCCGGCCACGATGACGATGTGGCCCTCGTCCAGCGCGGTGGAGATGCGGCCGGGCGTGACGTCGATGATCTTCGCCTTGCCGTGCACCGAGTCGGTGATCACGCCGGCCTGGGAGCCCGTGAACGACCGGGCGCTGAAGCCGAGGTCGGAGATGGCCATGGCCACCAGCGCCATCGAGATGCGCTCACCGGAGGTGAGCAGCATGTCGAGCTCGCGCGCCGGCGGCAGCGGGCTGACCTGGCTCGCGAGGTCGAGCAGCTCGTCGGTGCTGTCGCCCATCGCGGAGACCGCGACGACGACGTCCTTGCCGGCCTTCTTGGCCTCGACGATGCGCCGGGCGACCCGCTTGATGGCCGACGCGTCGGAGACGGAGGACCCTCCGTACTTCTGCACGACGATTCCCACTTCGGCGGCCCCTCCTGCTCGGGTCGGTGACAGGCCGCAGGACAGTCTACGGCGCGGGGGGACTGCTCTCCGTGAGCATCTCATCGGCGGCCGCGAGCTGCTCCGCCTCGATCTCGAGGCTCTCGGTGTCGGCGTCGAGACGGTCGTGGGTGATGATCGACTGCAGCGCCCGCAGGGCGGCGGAGGCCTCCGCGCCCCAGCTCGCGACGTAGCTGTACTGCCACCACCACAGCGCCTCGCGCACCCGGCCGCCGCGGTAGTGCCGCAGGCCGTGCGCCAGCGCCGTGGCGACGCTGGTGAGGTCGTCCGACAGCCGGGAGGGCACGAGGTCCTCCGGCAGGTAGGGGTCGAACACCTCGCCGTACACGTCGGCGCCGCCGAGCATCGTCGCCAGCTGCTCGCGCATGGTGTCGAGGTCGGGGTCGGGGCCGTCGTCCGGCTCGAACTCGCTGGCGGGCGTGAAGTCCTCCCGCACGGCGAGACCGGCGCCGGCCAGCAGCACCTCGGACACCTCCACCAGGAGCAGGGAGACGCCCCGACCGGGGTCGCCCTCGCGGGCGATGGTCATCAGGGCGTCGAGGAACTGCTCGATCCGCGCGGCCACCTCGTGGGCGCGGTCGGGCGAGATGCTGTCGGGAGCGGTCTCGGGGGGCACCCCCACCACCGTCTCGGTCACGGTCTGGTTCTCGGTCGGCTCACGCATCGGCACTCCTCCGTCCTGCGAACGCCCGTCCGAGGGTGACTTCGTCCGCGTACTCCAGGTCACCACCTACGGGCAGTCCACTCGCGAGACGAGTCACACGCAAGCCCATGGGACGCAGCGCACGTGTGAGGAACGTCGCCGTCGCCTCCCCCTCGAGGTTGGGGTCGGTGGCCAGGATGACCTCGGTGATCGCCCCGTCGGCCAGGCGTGACATGAGCTCGGTGATGTGCAGCTGCTCCGGGCCGATGCCCTCGATCGGCGAGATGGCCCCGCCGAGCACGTGGTAGCGACCGCGGTACTCCCGGGTCCGCTCGATCGCCACGACGTCCTTGTACTCCTCGACCACGCAGATCACCGAGGGATCGCGGCGCGGGTCACGGCAGATGCGGCACTGCTCGTCCTCGGAGACGTTGAAGCAGACGGAGCAGAACTTCACCCGCGCCTTGACCTCGACCAGCACGTCGGCGAGCCGGCGGACGTCGACGGGGTCGGCCTGCAGCAGGTGGAACGCGATCCGCTGGGCGCTCTTGGGACCGACCCCGGGCAGGCGCCCGAGCTCGTCGATGAGGTCCTGGACGACGCCCTCGTACACGGTGTGTGGTCCCGGCCCCTCAGAATCCGGTGGGGTTGCCGCCGCCGGGCAGGCCGCCCGGGCCGCCGAGGCCCTCGGGCATCCCCCCGCCCAGGCCGCCCGCGAGCGGGCCGAGCTTCTCGGCCGCCAGCGCGTCGGCGCGCGACTTGGCGTCGCGGTACGCCGCCACGACGAGGTCGCCGAGGTCGCCGAGGTCGTCCTCGCTCGAGCCGTCGAACCGGCCCGGCTTCACGGTGACGCCGGCCAGCTCGCCGGTGCCGGTGACCGTCACGGTGACGTCGCCGCCGCCGACGCTGCCCTCGACCGTGGCCTCGGCCAGGTCGGCCTGGGCCTGCTCGAGCTGCTGCTGCATCTGCTGTGCCTGGGCGAGCAGCGCGTTCATGTCGAAGCCGCCGCCGCCACCGAGGGCGTCGAAGGGATTCTGGGTCATGGGTACCGCCTCTGGTCGGTTCGGGTCCGGTCGGTGTGTCGAGGGTCTGGGGTGCGGGGCGGGGTCACGTGCGGGGGATCTCGTCGATCACCCGGGCGCCCAGCTCGCGCTGCAGCAGCTCGGTGCCCGCCAGCTCGTCGTCCACGTCGGGGTCGTCGCGGTCGGCGCCGCCGTCGGCGTCGACGTCGGGGCCGCCGGCGGACGGCGGCGGCCCGGCGGGCCGGGTGGCGGTGATGGCCTCGCGGGCCGAGGCCCGAGCCTCGGCGACCCGGTCCTGGGCGGGCCCCGGGTCACGACCGGGCGGGCCCGGGTCGTCGTCCACCGGCTCGGGCGGCGGCGGCACGGGTTCCGCCTCGGGGCCGGTGTCCGCGGGCGGCACCTCGAGGGGCTCCCGACCGACCGGCGCCGCCGCGGGCGGGGGCGGCGGCGAGCCGGGTCGGACACCCGGGTCCATGATCGCCTCGATGCGCCACCGCGCACCGAGCACCTCGGACGCGATCTCGGCGACCAGGTCGGGCGACCCGCCGCCGACGAACGAGTCGCGGGCGCCGGCGTTGGTGAAGCCGAGGGTGACGACGTTGCCGTCGACCCCGACGACCTGGCTGTTCTGCGACAGGTGCATCCAGGTGACACGGCGACGGTCCTTGGCCGCATCGACCACGTCGGGCCACAACCGGCGGACCTCCACCAGCGTCATCCCGCCGCTGGAGGGGGCCGGCGCGGGGGGCGGCTCGGCGCGTGGGGCGGCGCGTGGGGCGGCCGGCGGAGGCGTCGGCGCGGTCTCCCGGGCGGCGGGGGCGGGCTCGGGCTCCGGGCTCGGCGGGACGACGGGGTCGGGCTCG